>CAVZPV010000008.1:0-527065 GCA_963777295.1 uncultured Alphaproteobacteria bacterium | reverse complement strand
ACCGACGCGCCGTGGGTGGCGATCACGCTGATCTGCGTCACCACCGGCCTCGTCACCTACATTCCGCTCTATTTCAAAGTGCTTTTGCTCTCGGGCAACTACACGATCCTCACCATCTTCTACGTCTGGGGCGTGCTCGCCGGGCGCCGCAGCGGACGGACGGGCCGCGGCGAGGCCTACAAGAGCCCCGTCTTTCCACTCATTCCGCTGATCGGCATCCTGATCGTCTGCGGGGAGGTGGTGGTGCTGTGGCTGGACAAGGATTCCGGCCGCAAGTCGCTCCTTATCTGCAGCGGGATCTATGCGCTCGGTTGGTGCTATTACCGCTTCGTCCTGATGCGCCGACCGGGCGGCTGGCAGATGCGCGGGCCGGCAGATATCGACGCTGAGACGATTGCGCGGGAGCCGCGCGGGTAACTCTTCGGGCGATATGCCATAAGCTGCCCATCGCAGCGGACATGACTCGGCGTCCCCACTGAACCAAATCCGCGATTGGCGGTTCTCGAATCCGCAACAACGCACAGCAGCGAATGAAGCGACCGAGCCGTCATCGCCGGGATGAAAAGAAGGCCGACAGCGGCCGTGACGACGCCGACACGTCGCATTGGCAGGGCGGCAGGGTCGAGGGCCGCCGGCTGATCGCGGAATTCTGGGGCACGTTCCTGCTGACCCTCGTCGCGACCGGCGCTGGCGCGCTGCACAAGATCGACCTCGCCGAGGTGTCGGCCGCCGCCGCCATGGTTGCACCCGGTGCGATGGTGATGACGGCCATCTATTTCCTCGGCGGGGTCAGCGGCGCGCATATCAATCCGGCAGTGACCCTCGCCTTCGCGCTCCGCGGCAATTTCCCGTGGATCCGCGTGCCGGGTTATATTGTCGTGCAACTTGCCGGCGCCATTGCCGCCGCCGCTTTCCTGCTGACAATCCTCGGACCGTCGGGCAGCCTCGGCACGACTTCGACGACGCATCATCTTTCCCTGCTCCAGGCGCTGGCGGTCGAGGCGCTGCTGACGACGGTGCTGGTGAACACCATTCTCGGCACCGCTTCGGAGACGGGATTCCTGGGCCCGAACGCCGCGATCCCGGTCGGTGCCTATATCGCCCTGGCCGGCCTCTGGGCGGGCTCGCTGACCGGCGCCTCGATGAACCCGGCGCGGTCGATCGGGCCGGACGTCGTCTGGACGCATTTCTCCGAGACTTGGCTCTACGTGGCCGGGCCGCTGATCGGC
This sequence comes from uncultured Alphaproteobacteria bacterium, assembly GCA_963777295.1. GTDB lineage: Bacteria > Pseudomonadota > Alphaproteobacteria > Sphingomonadales > Sphingomonadaceae > Allosphingosinicella. The sequence continues at coordinate 525,836 of CAVZPV010000008.1, read as the reverse complement.
GCGCTCGCCGGCGTGGCGCTCGAATGGGCGCTGAAGGGACCGCCGAGCGAGGCGGGCGACGAAGCCGCCCAGGGCAAGGACCATGCCGGAAATCCCGGCTGACCCCGCGCCTGTCCGGAAGGACTGACGGATGGCGCAGGATGCAGACCGCGCCAATGCGGGGCCAGGACGGGCAAGCCCGATCTCGCCGCAGCCGAACGTGGTCGCGCCGGGACGGATCGACAGCTCCTTCCTCTTCTGGATCATCATTGCCGCGACCGGAGTGAGCGGCGGCCTCGTCGGCGGTCTGCTCATGCGCCTGCTCCATTTCGTTCAGCATTTCGCCTGGTCCTATCAGAGCGGCACTTTCATTGACGCCGTCGCCGGGACCCCCACCCTTCGCAGGATCGCAATCCCCCTCGGCGCGGGCGCGCTCACCGCGATCGGACTCCTCGTCCTGCGTCTGGGCCGGCGCGGCCACGGGCAGGAGATTTCGGTCGCCATCTGGTTCCGGGCCGGCGCGACGCCATTCTTCCGAACGATCGGCCGCGGCCTCCTCTCGATCGTCATCGTCGGGCTCGGCGCGGCGGTGGGGCGCGAGGGCGCGCTGAAACAGGCGGGCGCGGCGATCGCCTATCGCTTCGCTTCCTGGGGCAAGCTCGACGCGCCGACCTGCCGGCTGATCACCGCCTGCGGGGCGGGCGCGGGCCTCGCGGCGGCCTACGACCTCCCGATCGGCGGCGGCCTGTTCGCGCTGGAGGTGCTGCTGGGAACGCTCGAGCTGCCCTTCGCCATCCCCGCCATCGCCTGCTCGATCGTCGGCGCGCTCACTTCATGGCTGCTGCTGCCGTCCGGGCCGACCTATCGAACGCCGCCCTACGTCCTCCACCTCGACCAACTCGCCTGGGCGGCGCTGGTCGGCCCCATCGCCGGGCTGCTCGCCATCCCCTACATCCGGCTCATCACCTGGGCACGGACGAACCGGCCGCAACTTTGGTGGAAGACGGCTGCCGCCTTGCTCGGCGTTTTCGCGGCGCTTGGCGTCGCCTCGCTGGTTGTGCCGCAAGTGCTCGGCAACGGACGCGACGTAGTGCAAAGGACGATCTCCGGCGCCTTCCCGCCGCTCTGGTTCGCGGCGATCCTGCTTGCGGCGCGTCCGGTCGCCACCGCTTTGTGCCTGAAGGCCGGGGCGCCCGGCGGCCTGTTCACGCCGACCATGACGCTCGGCGCCTTGCTTGGCGACCTGCTCGGGCGCAGCTGGGCAGCTTTCGTGCCGTCGGCAGCGCCCGCCAATGGCGGCTATGCGGTGATAGCGGCAGGCGCCTTCCTTGCGGCCTGCACGGCAGCGCCGCTGTCGGCGATCGTGATCATGCTGGAGCTCGGCCGGCATATCGACCTGCTGATCGTGCCGATGGGGCTGGCGGTGATCGGCGCCTGCCTCACCGCGCGGATCGTCGGTCTGCCGAGCATCTATTCGGCAACGGTCGAGGAGCGGGCAAAGCGGGCCCTGTCGGCGACGCGCGACCGGGACCAGCCGGGGGTGTCGCACGATTATTCGGTGGTCTCGGCCGCGGAGAAATTGTCGGGCGCGATCCCCATCCTGCTCCATGGCAAGGGCCCGGTCTTCGTGATCGACCAACGCGGCCGGCCGGAGGGCCGGCTCGATCGCGCCAAGCTGCCGGATTATCTGACCGGCGGCGAAGGCCTTTCCCTCACCACCGCCGGCGACGTCGCCGACCCGGTGGGGCCGCTCTGCCGCGAGGAGGAAGCCGGCGACGCCGGCCGTCGCAAGGAGTTGCTCGGTGCGCCGGTCGTCGCGCGGGAGTTCTGGCGTGCTGGTCGGCGCAATCGACAGGGAGCCATAAAGCCGTTTCGCCGTTGAAACGGCATGAGCGATCCCGCCAATGCTCCGCAGGAGCTGCGCAAGAGCGCCGCCGCGGTCGCATCGAGCGCCCAGGCGGTCAGCGAGAGCTCGGACCGCAGCACCGAGCTTGCCGCGGACCGCACTTTGCTCGCCGCCGAGCGGACCTATGCCGCCTGGGTCCGCACCGCGCTGGCGGCGCTGGCGAGCGGTGTCGGGGCGCGGGCCCTACTCGAAAAGACGGTGCCGGTATGGATGGCGCAGGTGACCGGCACGGTGCTGGTCCTCTTCGCCGCCTTCTGCTTCGTCGCCGCGGTCTGGCGCCAGTTACGCGAGGCGGTCCCGCCGCCGCGGCCGGACCTCAGACCAATGCCGCGCGTGCTGCTGGTCGCCGTCAACGGCTTCCTTCTCCTCGTCACGCTAGCGGTGCTGGTGGGCCTCTGGGCGGCCTGAGCACGACACGCTGGTTCCAACGCCGCGCTTTGCTATGAGGATACATGCCTGACCGGCGATCCGTCCTTGCTGGAATGAGCGCGCTCTTCGCCTGTGCTCGGGCCTGGCCCGCGGCCTCCGCCGATGCGCCGCGCAAGCCGCCGCGGCTGCGCCCCGGCGACACGGTCGGGCTGGTCGCGCCGGCCCGGTTCAGTGACGATCTCGTCCAGGTCGCGGCGATCCAGGCGACGATCGCCGGCATGGGGCTGGTGGCGAAGGTCGCGCCGCACGTCACCGCGCGCTTCGGCTATCTCGCCGGCAACGACCGCATGCGGGCGGACGATATCAACGCCATGTATGCCGATCCCACGGTGCGCGCCGTGTTCGCGACCGAGGGCGGCTGGGGGTCGGCGCGGCTCCTCCCCTTCCTCGACTGGGACCTGATCCGCCGCAATCCGAAGCTGCTGATCGGCTTCAGCGACATCACCGCGCTCCACCTCGCCTTCGCCGCGAAGGCCGGCTTCCCGACCATCCACGCGCCCAATGCGGGCAATGGCTGGCAAGAGATGAGCCAGAGCAGCTTGCGCCAGCTCGCCTTCGACGGCGCGACGCCGACCTTCCGCAATCCGGACCCGTCCACGCTCGATCCCGCCGCGCAGGAGCGCTGGCGCACCATGACGATCCGGCCCGGCAAGGCGACCGGCATCCTGATCGGCGGCAATCTCTCGGTGCTCGCTTCCCTCGTCGGCACGCCGTGGCTGCCGTCCTTCGAGGGCAGGATCCTGTTCCTCGAAGATACGGGCGAGGCGGAATACCGGATCGACCGGCTGCTGACCCAGCTCGGCCAGGCCGGAATCCTGCACAAGGTGTCCGGCATCGTCTTCGGCCAGTGCACGCGCTGCACGACCGGAGCCGCCGATTATAGCGGCTTTACCGTGGCGGCTTTGCTCGCCCAGCATTTCGCGCCGCTCGGCGTGCCGGTCTTTGCCGGCGCCAATATCGGCCACGTTGCCAATCAGTTCGCCATCCCCGAAGACGTGCGCGCGGAGATCGACGCGACGGCGGGCACGATCCAGGTCCTCGAGCCGGCGGTGGCCTGATCTGGCTTCAAAGCCTTGGCGCGCTTGTCTAACCCCAACTCAGCCTTCGTCTTCCGCGATGGCCGGCCACGATGTGTCCGGACGGTAGCGAAACGATCGCCCACAAATTCCGCAATTTGGCCGAATGAATAATCGGTGTTAGAATCGTCTTATCGCCGATCAGTAGTTCGGGCATCGGTGGCTGAGAGACAGAGGTGCTCCCGCTCTTCCAACCGGGACGCACCTGATGACCGCCTCGAACCTTGCGGCGCTCCAGCAATTTGTCGATCGTCTCCTGCGCCGCTCGCCGCTCGCCCCGGAGGAACAACAGGCCATCCTCGGCCTTCGGAGCCACGCCGTGCAGGTGCGGGCGCATCGCGACGTCGTCTCCCCCGGCCAGGAGGTGGCGCATGCCTGCCTGGTCGTCGAGGGGCTCATCGCCCGCTTCGACCAAATGAGAGACGGCCGGCGACAGATCGTCGCCTTCCATCTTCGCGGCGACATGTGCGATCTCCATTCCGTTCCGGTGCCGATCGCGGGGTGGGGCCTCGAGGCGATCACCACCACGACCTTGCTTCACATCCCCCACGTCGATCTCTGGAACCTCGCCACGACCTGGCCTGCCATCGCCCTCGCCTTCTGGCGCGACACGACGGCCGACGGCTCGATCCTTGCGAAATGGGCGGCCAATCTCGGCCGGAGGGACGCGCAGTCGCGCCTCGCCCATCTCCTGTGCGAGATGGGCATCCGCTCCGAGCAGGCCGGCCTCGGCACCCGGACCGACTTTCCGTTCGAGGCAACGCAGAGCCACGTCGCCGACGCGTTAGGGCTGACCTCGGTTCACGTTAACCGGACGCTTCAGGCGCTTCGCAGAAGCGGCATGGTGCGCACCGAAGACAGGACGATCCGCATCGCGGACCGGGAGGGGCTCGCCTTTCTTGCGGAGTTCGACCCCGATTATCTGCTGCTGCCGCGCCTGCGCCGGGCTATCGCGGCCTGACCCGAAGCCGGCATGCCGAACGTTCGACGTTGGGAAGGCGAGTCTGTGAGCCCAGCTCCCTAAAACGGCATCTTGAAGCCCGGCGGCAATTGCAGCCCGCCGGTCACATCCTTCATCGCGTCCTGCGCCGCCTCATCGGCCTTGCCGCGGGCGTCGTTTATGGCGGCGGCGACAAGATCCTCGGCCATCGCCTTTTCGGACGGAGAGAGCAGGCTCTCGTCGATCTCCACCGCGACAATCCGGCCCTTGGCGGTGGCGCGGATCTTGACCAGGCCGCCGCCGGACACGCCGTCCACCTCGATCGTGTCGAGGCTCTCATTGGCCGCCAGCAGCTTCGTCTGCGCTTCCTCGGCCATCTTCTGGGCCATTTTCATCATCTCTTCGAAATCAGCCATCACGCGCTCCGTTGTTCGTCGATCGTGTAGCCGGCAAGCTCGGCGCCGGGAAAGGCCTCGAAGGCAGCCTGCACCAGAGGCGCGTCGAGCACCGACTGGCGGAGCGCGTCCTTGGCCATCTTCTCCTGATCCAGCAGGGTCGGCTGAGCCGGCTCGTCGGACGCGCGCACCAGCCAGCTGTCGCCGGTGAGGCTCTTCAGCGCTACGGCCAGATCGCGGGTGAAATCGCCTGACAGCGGCTTGGTCGGGCGGATGACCAGTTCCGGCGGCGCATAGCGGATGAGGCCGCAATAATCGTGAAGCTGCTGGGCGAGCGAATGCTTGCCGCCGCCCTCCAGCCATTCGACCAAGGCGCGGAAGTCTGCTGGCGCCTGCTTCTCCGCGCGGGGTGGCGTTGGGGTAGGCGAAGCAGCCGGAGCGCCGGATGGCGCAGCGACGGCCTCGCCATTGGCCAGCCGCTCCAGCAAGGCGCCGGGATCAGGAATTTCGGAGGCATGGACGACGCGCAGCAGCGCCATTTCGGCGGCCTCGAGCGGTGCCGGCGCCTGCTGGACCTCCTGCAGCCCCTTCAGCAGCAGCTGCCACAGCCGGTGGACGGCGGCGTAGGATAGGCGGCTCGCCCAATCGGCATAAGCATCGCGCTCCTCGGCAGACTGGGCGGGATCCCGCGCGCCGCCGACCTTGGCGCGGGTGATGCCGTGGACGCTCTCCAGCAGCCCGCGAAGCACTGCCGACGGCTCGACGCCGAGATCGTACTGGTCGCGCAGCGATGCAAGCACGCCCGCGGCGTCGCCGGCGAGCAGCAGGCCAAGCAGCCGGCGGATCGCGCCGCGGTCGGAAAGGCCGAGCATCGTCGCGCACCTGCTCCGCCGTCACCGCCCTCCATCGGCATGGGCGATCGCCTGGTCGAGGATCGAGAGGCCGTCGCGCGCCGACCCTTCCGCCGCGCGCGCGATCAGCGCCAGCGCCTCGGGCTCCACGTCCACCTTTTCGCTTGCGCGCCACTTCGCCGAAATGGGCGGCAAGCAGCTCAGCCGGAATGCGCCTCAGATCGAAGCGCTGGCAGCGCGACAGCACCGTGACCGGCACCTTGTTCACCTCGGTCGTGGCGAAGAGAAACTTCACGTGCGCAGGCGGTTCCTCGAGGGTCTTCAGAAGCGCATTGAACGCATTCTTCGACAGCATGTGGACTTCGTCGATGATGTAGACCTTGTAGCGCGCCGAGACCGCGGAATAGCGCACCGCCTCGATGATCTCGCGCATGTCGTCGACGCCGGTATGGCTGACGCGGCGTCCATCTCGACCACGTCGATATGGCGGCCTTCGGCGATCGCGAGGCAGGGCTCGCACACGCCGCAGGGATCGATCGTCGGGCCGCCCTGCCCGTCCGGGCCGATGCAGTTGAGCGCCTTGGCGATCAGGCGGGCGGTCGACGTCTTGCCGACGCCGCGGACGCCGGTCAGCAGGAAGGCGTGGGCGAGCCGATCGCGCTTGATCGCGTTGCCGAGCGTCTGCACCATCGCATCCTGCCCGATCAGCTCCGAAAAACGCTGCGGCCGATATTTGCGCGCGAGGACGCGATAAGCCTGCGCTTTCTGGGGCTGCGGCGGCCCGTCCAGGCCAAGGCCGAAGGAGTCGGGGTTCGGGGGAATCAGCGGGCATCGGCGCACACTAACCGTTCGGGCTGAGCCTGTCGAAGCCTGTCCCTCTCCCCCTTTTCATCAAAGAGAAGGAAGGCTTCGACAGGCTCAGCCCGAACGGTTCTATCAGCTGGAGGAGAGGTGGGAGCCGGAACGACCCGGAACGAAATCGTTACGGCTGCTTCCTTCCGGACCTGACCGGGTTGGCGACAATTCCGTCCGCCCGACTCCCGCGGCGCATATGGGCGATCCGGGCGGTGGGCGCAAGGCGGTGCACTTCGGCTTACCGCCCCTGCATGTTATACGCGCCGCCGGGCATTCGCACCGTCAGGGTCTCCAGCGCGTCAGTGAGCACGATCTGGCAGGCGAGGCGCGAGGTGCGGGTGACATGCATGGCCAGGTCGAGCAAATCCTCCTCCTCCTCGCTGGCCCGTGGCAGCTTCGCGAAATCGTCCGGATCGACGATGACGTGGCAGGTCGAACACGCCATCTGCCCCTCGCACGTGCCTTCGAGCGGCTGGTCGTCGGCCTGGGCGACGTCGAGCAGCCGCTCGCCGGGAGGCGCATCGACCTCGCTGACCCGGCTGCCGTCGGCGGAGACGAAGCGGACGCGAGTCATGCAGCGAAGCTCAGCTGGCGGTTCGCGGCCGCATCGATGAGCGCTAAGGCGCGGAGCAGTTCCTCTTCGCTGGTGTAGCGGCCGAAGCCAAGGCGGATGGAGGAGCGCGCCTGCCGCCCCGACAGGCCGAGCGCGCGAGGACATGGCTCGGGCGGCCGGAGCCGCTGGCGCAGGCGGAGCCGGCGGAGAAGGCGACCTCGCGCACCTCGGAGATCAGCCGCGCGGCATCGACGCCTTCGCGGCGGAGATTGAGATTGCCGTGGTAGCGATGGTCGGCCGAGCCGTTCAGTGTCCAGTCCGGCAGCGCGGCGCGGGCGGCCTGCCAGAGAGATTCGATATGACCGTCATCCACCTCGGCACGTTCGGCCAACAGGTGCGCCGCTGCCCCGAAGCCGGCGCAGAGCGCGGGCGAAAGGGTGCCCGAGCGCAGGCCGCCTTCCTGCCCGCCGCCGTGGAGCAGCGGGTCGAGTGGCGCGCCTTCGCGCACCCAGAGGGCGCCGATGCCCTTCGGCCCGTGGATCTTGTGCGCAGAGAGCGCGACCATGTCGCAACTTTCGAGCGGCACCGACACGCGGCCGAAGCCCTGCACTGCATCGCAGAGGAACAGCGCGCCGCGGCTGCGTGCGCGAGCGCGCCAATCTCGTGCGATGGGCTGGATCACGCCGATCTCGTTGTTGACCAGCATTGCCGCGACCAGACCGGTGCGCTCGTCCATCGCGCGCTTCGAGCAGGGCGAGATCGACGAGCCCGTCCGGCTGGACCGGCAGCACTTCCACCTCGAAGCCCTGCCGCCCAAGCCATTCCACTGTGTCGAGCACGCAGGCATGTTCGGTCGCGAGCGTGACGATCCGCCTTCTGCTCGCCGGAAGCCGCGCCGCCGCGCCCTTCAGCGCCCAGTTCGCGGCCTCGGTGGCGCCGGAGGTGAAGTAAAGCCGCCCCCCGCCGCTCGTCCCGAGCGTCGTCGAGGGGCGCATCCTCGAACTCGGTGCCAGCGGCCCTCGGCTTCGCTCGGGACGAGCGATGCTGGAGAGCGTTCAAAACGCGATCCGCGCTACTCCCACAGCCGCCGCCGCCTCGCGGCCCAGCCGATGGCGGCGTGCGGGTTGGCGAAGCGATCTTCCAGCCACGGCCGCATCGCGGCGCGCGCTTCGGGGGCGAGCGGCGTGGTCGCCTGATAGTCGAGATAGATCTGGCGCGCTCACGCCGCCCGGCGCTTCCGCGAACAGGGCCCGCCATTCGGCGAGCAAGGCGTCGATGTCGCTGTCGCTCGTGGTGCGGCCCGAAGCTGACGCGGATGACCTCGCGCGCCTCCTCCTCGCGCCAGCCCATGGCGGCGAGGACGTGGCTGGTCTTGAGGCTGCCCGACGAGCAGGCGCTGCCCGCCGACACGGCGATGCCGGCGAGATCGAGCTGCATCATCTGCGCCGCGGCGGGCACGCCCGGCATGCGGTAGCAGGCGATGGTCGGCGATGCGTGGTGCTTGGGCGGCAATGATCTCTCCGCCCGCCTCCACGATCCCGCCATCCAGCTTCGCGCGAAGCCGCTTTGCTTCGCGCAAGCCATCCATGATCTGCCTCGACGGCGGCGGCGAAGCCCATGATGCAGCGGCACGATCTCGGTGTCCCGGGCCGATAGCCCCGCTCCTGACCGCCGATCGCCGCCAGCGTCGCCGAGATCGCTGCACCAGCAACGCGCCGATCCCCGGCGGCCCGCCGAGCTTGTGGGCGGCGATGACGAGAAAATCGGCGTCCGGCAGCGCCAGCTTGCCGGCGCTCTGCGCGCAATCGGCGAGCAGCAGGCCGCCCGTCGCCTGTCACCTTCGCGAAAATCTCCGCGAGCGGGCTGGATCACGCCCGTCTCGTTGTTCACCGCCTGCACCGCCACCAGCGGCGCCTCGACCTCGGCAAGCGCGCGGTCGAGATCGTCGAGATCGAGCGTGCCATCGCTTCCGGACCGCGATCCGGCGCGCATCCGGCGCGCTGCGCATCACCGCCGGATGCTCGACCGCCGAGACGATGAAGTCGCCTCGCCTTCGCCCGCGCGAAGACGAGCGCGATCGCCTCGCGTCGCGCCGCATGGTGAAGATCAGGGTGCCGTCCCAGCCCAAAGCCGCGGCCATCCGCCGCCGCGCCTCCTCCATCGCGCGCGCACCGCCCGCCCCTCGGCATGGGCGAGGAGGGGTTGGCCCAGCTCGCGCACGCTTCGGCGACCGCCGCCGCGCGCCTCCGGCAGGATCGGCGTCGTCGCGGCATGGTCGAGATAGATGCGCTGGCGCATCGCGATCAGCCTTTCAGATTGCGCGGCGGCGTTCGCGCCCTATATAGGACGCGTCCTGGCGCGGGTCACCCCGCGCGCCGCCCTTCACCCAAAGCTTTTGCAGGTGCAATGCCCGAAGTCATCTTTCCCGGCCCCGAAGGCCGTCTCGAAGGCCGTTTCAGCCCGGGCCCCGCGCCCGCGCGCGCCCGTCGCGATGATCCTCCACCCGCATCCCGCAGGCGCGGCGGCACGATGAACAACCGCATCGTGCAGGCGCTGTACAAGACCTTCGTCCGCCGCGGCTTCGCGACCCTGCGCTTCAATTTCCGCGGCGTCGGCAAGAGCCAGGGCGTGTTCGACAACGGCATCGGCGAATTGTCCGATGCCGCCAGCGCGCTCGACTGGGTGCAGAGATCCATCCCGAGGCGGAGACCGACCTGGATCGCGCGGCTTCAGCTTCGGCGCCTGGATCGGCATGCAGCTGCTGATGCGCCGGCCCGAGGTGCGCGGCTTCATCTCGATCGCGCCGCCGGCCAACATGTACGATTTCACCTTCCTCGCCCCCTGCCCCTCCTCGGGCATCATCATCCAGGGCGAGGCGGACGAGGTGGTGACCCCGGGCGCGGTCCAGAAGCTGGTCGACAAGCTGCGCACCCAGAAGCACATCACCATCCACCACGACACGATCCCCGGCGCGAACCACTTCTTCGCCAACGAGATGCCCGAGCTGATGAAGTCGGTGGACGATTATCTCGACTTGCGGCTCGATCCGAGCTGCCCGATCCGGTGAGCGCTTAAGAACCGTCCGAGGGACGGTTCTTACCGCGAACCCTACACGCAGGACTGTTCGCTTCGACAGCGGCTGTGGGGAGACACCATTCCGTTCGGTTGTGGCTCTTCGTCAGACCGTCCAGATCAGGACGTTCGCGAAGAGCACCAGCGCAGCCGCGACCATGAGGGCGCCCTGCTTGCGCTCGCCGCGCTTCACGAACAGATACACGCCGCCCATCGCCAACACGAAGGCGGCGAGGACAGCGATGGAAATCATTGCGGAGACGAAACCAGTCATCGAATATCGTGGAGTTTACGGTCGGTTAATCGGCCTCCCATAGCATGCGCGCCATGTCCAGCGCCCAACGGCAGCACGTGCTCGACCAAGCTTTCGAGCGGATCGAGGAGGAAATCCTCCCGAGCTTGTCGCTCATTATCGATTCGCTTCTCGACGCGGCGGCGCTAGCGCGTCCCGGCGCCGATGCCGAAATCTATGCAGCCGAGTTGCGGACGATCGGCGCCGAGCTCGAATCGCTGACTCGGCAGGTCGAAGCCCTCTCCGCCCAGCAGAAACATCCGAAACGCCGTCAGCGCGCCGCAGCCTGATTCTCAAGGATCCGCGCGTAAAGCAGCGGATCGACATTGCCGCCCGAAATCACCACCACCGTCCGCTCACTGACCGGCCCCGCTTTGCCGGCAAGCAGCGCCGCGAGCGCCACCGCGCCGCCCGGCTCGACCACCAGCTCGCAGGCCGCGGGCGCCAAGGCCATGGCTTGCTCGATCTCCGCCTCGCTGACCGACACCCCGCGCGCGCCTTGCGCGTTGAGCACGCCGAAGGTCAGCGGCGACACCAGCTTGGTCTGCAGCGCATCGCAGCGCGTCGGCGGCGCAGGCTCTTCGACCGGCACCGGCCGACCCGCCTCGATCGAGCGTGCCATGTCGTCCCAGCCCTCGCGGCTCGACGGTGACGATCTTCGCTTCCGGCAGCGCCAGCGCGATCCCGGCGGAAAGGCCGCCGCCGCCGCAGGGCACCAGCACCTTGTCCGGCGAGCGACCGCAGCTGCTCCCCGATCTCGACGCCGGCGGTCCCCTGCCCTTCGATCACGTCGACATCGTCGAAGCTCGGCACCAGCACCGCGCCTCGCGCCTTCGCCAGCCGCGCGCCGATCGCCTCGCGGCTCTCGGTCACGCGGTCATAGCAGACCATCTCCGCGCCTAGCGCCAGCGTCGCATCCCGCTTCACCGCCGGCGCGTCGGACGGCATGACGATGGCGGCGGGCATGCCGAGCCGCTTCGCCGCCCAGGCGACGCCCTGGGCATGGTTGCCGGACGAGAAAGCGACGACGCCCCTCTGCGCTTTCCTCGGCGCTGAGCTGGAGCAGCCGTGCCGTCGCGCCGCGCAGCTTGAAGCTGCCGCCCTGCTGCAGCCATTCCGCCTTCACCCAGACGGGTCACGCCCTCGCATTCCAGCGGCAGCAAAGGCGTGTCGAGTCACGATGGCCGGCGACACGTTTCGCCGCAGCGTCGCACACCGTCCGCCCGTGTCGGCTGTCGTCAATCGCTCATTCATAACCTCTGGGAAATCAGGGAAAACAGCAGGTCTTTACATGGGTAGGCGGCGGCCATATATCGCGCGCCGCTGCCCCATGGGACTTCCAACCGCAAGGCAGCTTTTTCGTCAACGTAGCCGCAGGCACTTGGAGGTCCCTTGAGTTGCACAAGCATCATAGCGCGCTGGGGCTAGCTGCCGCCCCTCGACCGGCCGATACCGCCGATTGCCGACATCGCACGGCACGCGGCCGGTCCAGCCGGTCACGCTGGTTCGCCCGCACGCCGCACGTCGGGCCGCCCGCTTCTTCGTCGAGAAGTTTCCGGGCCGCTCGCTCTATGCGGTGAAGGCGAACCCGTCGCCGGACCTGCTCCGCATCTCTGTGGGAAGCGGCGTCACGCATTACGACGTCGCCTCGATCGCCGAGGTGCGGCTGGTCGCGCGCGACGCTGCCCGAGCGCGACCCTGTGCTTCATGCACCCGGTCAAGGCCGAGGAGGCGATCGCGCGAAGCCTATTTCAAGCACGGCGTGCGCACCTTCTCGCTCGACATCGATGGAGGAGCTCGAGAAGATCGTGCGCGCCACGCGGCGGCGCGAGCGACCTAACGCTCTGCGTCCGCCTGCGCGTCTCGTCCGACCACGCCAAGCTCAGCCTCGCCGCGAAGTTCGGCGCCGAGCCGGACGAGACGAAGGCGCTGCTGTTCGCCGCCCGCCAGGCGGCGGACGCGCTCGGCATCTGCTTCCACGTCGGCAGCCAGGCGATGACGCCCGCACGCCTATGCCGAGGCGCTGGAGCGCGTCCGCGCGGCGATCGTCGCGGCGGCGGTCACGGTCGACGTCGTCGACGTCGGCGGCGGCTTCCCGTCGATCTATCCCGGCATGGAGCCGCCGCCGCTCGAGGCCTATTTCGACGCGATCCACGCGCGCGTTCGAGAGCCTGCCGATCAGCTATTCGGCCGAGCTGTGGTGCGAGCCGGGCCGCGCGCTGTGCGCCGAATATGCGAGCCTGCTGGTCCGCGTCGAGCAGCGCCGCGGCGACGAGCTCTACATCAACGACGGCGCCTATGGCGCGCTGTTCGATGCGGCGCATATCGGCTGGCGCTTCCCGGTGAAGCTGGTGCGCGAGCCCGAGTCGGAAGCGCGCGGACATGCCGTTCAGCTTCTATGGGCCGACCTGCGACGATCTCGACCATATGGCCGGGCCGTTCCTGCTGCCGGCAGACATCGGGCCGGGCGACTATATCGAGATCGGCATGCTCGGCGCCTATGGCTGCGCGATGCGCACCGCGCTTCAACGGCTTCGGCAGCGGCGAGACGTCGTGATCGTCAGCGACGAGCCGATGGCGAGCGCTGTATCGATGCGACCGACGGAGCAGCGGCGCGCCGTCGCACGTCGTCACGCTGTAGCGGCATCGATTATTAGAGCATGTCATGCCGGCGCAGGCTGAGCAGCCCGGCCGCGGAGTTTCCGCGTCCGCCGGCGACGACGCCGGCTATTTGCGAGACTGGAGATCCATGAACGACCCATGCCCGATCAACGACACCCGCAAGGCCGAGCTGCTCTCCACCACCGTCGAGCATGTCGACATCAGCAGCTTCGACGCGCGGCCGATCATCGACGCGATGCGCAAGATGAGCTTCACCAGCCGCGACCCCGGCCGCGCCGCCGACATCTACAACCAGATGCTCGACGACAAGGACTGCTCGGTCTGCCTCATCATCGCCGGCTCGACCTCGGCCGGCGGCTGCATGGACGTCTATGGCGAGCTGGTGCGCAACAACATGGTCGACGCGATCGTCGCCACCGGCGCCTCGATCGTCGACATGGATTTCTTCGAGGCGCTCGGCTTCAAGCACTACCAGGCGCTGGAAATCCCCGACGACGACACGCTGCGCGCGCTCTACATCGACCGCATCTACGACACCTATATCGACGAGGAGGAGCTCCAGAGCCTGCGACCACACGATCGGCGAGATCGCCGACACGCTGGAGCCGCGCCCCTATTCCTCGCGCGAGTTCATCCGCGAGATGGGCAAGTGGCTGTCGAGGCAACGCCAAGAAGGAGAACAGCCTCGTCCAGATCGCCTACGAGCATGACGTGCCGATCTTCTGCCCGGCCTTCACCGACAGCTCGGCCGGCTTCGGGCTGGTCAAGCACCAGGTCGAGGCGATCAAGGCGGGCAAGCCCTACCTGACGCTCGACTCCATCGCCGACTTCCGCGAGCTGACCGACATCAAGATCGAGGCCGGCACCACCGGCCTGTTCATGGTCGGCGGCGGCGTGCCGAAGAACTTCGCCCAGGACACGGTGGTCTGCGCCGAGATCCTCGGCCACGACGAGTCGAGATGCACAAATACGCCGTGCAGATCACCGTCGCCGACGTGCGCGACGGCGCCTGCTCCTCCTCGACGCTGAAGGAGGCCGCGCGCTGGGGCAAGGTCGACGACCGCGCTCGAGCAGATGGTGTTCGCCGAGGCGACCACCGTGGTGCCGCTGCTCGCGTCGCGACGCCTATCACCGCGGCCGCTGGAAGGATCGCGAGAAGCGGCGCTTCGCCAAGCTGTTCGACTAAAAATCTTCCCCATTCCGGAGAGGATTTACGCTCGCTTCGTCTCCCGAATGAAGAAGGTACCCACCAGCCCGCACAGCACCGCCGCGCTCATGTACCAGCCCGGCGCCAGCGCGCTGCCCGTCAAGTCGGTGAGCGTCTTGTCGATCAGCTGGGCGGTGCCGCCGAACAGGCCGATGGCGAGCGCGTAGACAATGCCGAAGCCGCCGGCGCGGCTGCGGGCGGGCAAGGCTTCGGCGAACAGCAGCAGGGCCGGCGTCGACGCGAAAATGTGGAGCGTGGTTAGGAAGATGGTGACGCCGTAAAGCGTGCCCGCCGTCGGCCAGTCGCTGAGGACGAGGAAAGCAGGCACGGCGAGCAGCATCAGCAAAGCCCAGCACGGCCAGATCAGCCGTTTGCGCCCGATCCGGTCGACCAGCCAGCCCGAGGCAAGGTCGCCTGCGACGCCGACGAGGCCGAGCAGCACCGTCGAGCCGAACGCCACGTTCACCGCCATGTGCAGGGTCGCCTGCGCATAGGTGGTGAGATAATCGAGCGTGTAATTGGCGATGGTCGCGGCGGCGAGGATCGCCAGGCCGGCGCGGGCGGTGACGAGAAAGGCGCGGTCCCTTGTTCCCGGCGCCTGCTCCTCCTCCGCGGGCAGCGTTTCGACGAGCGTCCGCCGTAAGGCGAGGCCGAAGGGCACGATCGTCGCTCCGGCCAGGAAAGCGACGCGCCAGCCATAAGAATCGAGCTGCGCCGGCGACAGGGCCGAGGAGAGCGCGAGGCCGATCAGGCCGGCGACCAGCACACCCAGATCCGACGACGCCGCGTAGAGCGAGATGATGAAGCCGCGCCGCGTTGGTGGCGCCGCCTCGATCAGGAAAGCGACGTTCGGCCCCACTTCGCCGCCGAGCGCGAAGCCCTGCAACAGGCGGAAAAAGACGGCGAGCACCGGCGCGATGAGGCCTGCCGCGGCGTAGGAGGGGGTCAGGGCCAGCCCGACAAGGCCGGTCCCCATCAGGCCGAACGAAAGGATCATCGCCGGCTTGCGGCCGCCCCGGTCGGCGAAGCGGCCGATGACGAAGCCGCCGAGCGGCCGGGTCACGAAGCCGACGCCGAAGGTCGCGAGCGAGAAGATCAGCTGGTGATCGGCATCGCCCGGGAACAGGGTCCGGCCGATCTGCGGAGCGAAGAAGCTGTAGGTGACGAAATCGTAGAATTCGAGCGCATTGCCCGCCGTAACGGCGGCGATCTGCCGTCTCGAAAGCGCCGGGGCCGCCGGCGTGGGATCCGTCAAGGTCCCGGCCACCCGCTACCGGCAGGGGTAAGAAGCGGAAATTCCCTGGACCACGACCAGCGCTGCATTGACGTCCAGCATCTGGGGGTGCGTGCGCAGATAGGCGACAGCCACATTCGCGATCTGCTGGTTCGTCACCTCGGGCGGGATACAGACATAGGCCCGGCCGAAATTGACGATGCTGGTCCCGACATAGGAATTGACCGCGCCCATCACGTAGGTGAGGCAAGCACCCTGATTCTCGTTGCAGATCCCGAGGAGGGCGCGCGCCGTCGCCCGCACCGGCATCGGCGTTCCCGTCGGCGCAGGCGCCGGCTTCGGCTGGACCGCCGGAGCTTGGCTGGGCGTCGGCGCCGGCGCGCGCCGGGTCTGGGCGGTGGCCGGTCCGGACACCAAGGCGGCAAGGCCGAGGATGAACATCGACAATTTCATCGCAAACACTCCCTTCGCGCGTTCTGCCCCGAAAAGCGGGGGCAGTTCAACGGCGTAACGGTTTTTTGACTCGGTGGGCCTTTCCGATCCATCTTCCGGCGGAACCGGGGAGGCCGAAACATGCACCATCAGGGGATTCTCGCACCAATCGTGGCGCTCGTCGCCTGGACCTTGATCATGATGGTCTGGATGTATTGCGTCCGCTTCCCGGCGATGAAGCGGAAGGGCATCTCGCTCCGGGGTCGGGTCGGCAGCAAGGGCGGCGACCTCGATGGTGTCGTCGAGCCCAACGTCCAGTGGAAAGCCCATAATTACAACCATCTGCTGGAGCAGCCGACGCTCTTCTACGCGATCGCGCTGACCCTCGCTTTCGTCGGTGCCGGCGGCGGGCTGAACCTGTGGATCGGCTGGGCCTATGTCGCCTTCCGCGTCGCCCACAGCCTGGTGCAGGCGACGGTGAACGTGGTGCGCTGGCGCTTCCTGCTGTTCGTCGGTGGCTCGATCTGCCTCGTGGCGCTGACGCTCCACGCTGCGATGGCGTTGCTGCACGTGCATATGCACGGGTGAGCGCTAGCGCCTGAATCCTCCGACCAACTCGACATGGGTTGACCAGCGGAACTGGCCGACGGGCTTCACCCAATCGAGCCGGTATCCGCCGTCCCCCAGAATCTTCGCGTCGCGGGCGAAAGTGGCCGGGTTACACGAGACGTAGGCGATACGCGGAACGGATGAAGCAGCGAGCGCCATTGCCTGCTCGCGCGCGCCGGCGCGGGGCGGATCGAGCACCACTGCCTCGAAACGGTTGAGCTCGGCGGCATCGAGCGGGCGGCGGAACAGGTCGCGATGGTCGGCGAAGATCGCCCGGCCGGTCCGGTGGGCGGTGGACTTGAGCGCCAGCAACGCGTCACGCGCGCCTTCGGCGGCATAGACGCGGCCCGGCAGCGAAAAGGCGAAGGTACCGAGGCCGGCGAAGAGATCGGCGATCGTCCGCGCCTCTCCCACCGCCTCGCGGACCGCGGCAACGAGCGCCGCCTCCCCTTCCGCCGTCGCCTGGAGGAAGGCAGCGTGGGGCAAAGGCACGGGCACACCGCCGAGCGTGACGGTCACCGGCTCCGGCTCCCAGCGTGTCTGCGCGCCATAGCCGTCGTCGATCGCCATTCGGGCGAGGCCGCGTGTGCGGGAGAAGTCGGTGAGGGCCTCGGCGGCTTCGAGCCCGTCCGCCGCCACCTTCTCGAGCAACAGGTCGACCCCCTGGTCGGTCAGCGTCATGCGGACGCCACCCGAGCGGCGCTCCCGCAGCAGGTTGCCGAGCAGCCCGCGCAAGGGCGCGACGAGCGCGAACAGCTCCGGCCGCAGGATATGGCATTCGCGCATGTCGACGATGCGGTGGCTCGCCTCGGCATTGAAGCCGATCCGCACGTTTCGGCCCAGCCTTTCCGCCCGCAGCGAGGCGCGGCGGCGGCTGTTCGGCGGCGAAAGGTGGACGGGGCGAAGCTCCGGCGCCTGCAACCCCTGCGCCACCAACGCAGAGACGATGCGGTCGGCGAGATAGGCGATATAGGTGGCATCATCGAGATGCTGGAGCTGGCAGCCGCCGCATTCCGGAAAATGGCGGCAGGGCGGCACCTGGTGGTGCGGGCCGGGCTCGATTACGCCGTCCTCCGTCACGAAATCGCCGGGCGCGGCGAGCGGCACATAGCGCCCGCTCGCCGTCACGCCGTCGCCGCGCGCGGCGACGCGGAGGACCTCCTCCATTAGCGACATCCGCCGACGAGATCGGGTAGCGGCGCGAGCAGATCGTCGGCGATGAGAGCGCGGCCGGCGTGCTCGGCAGCGCGGCCATGCAGCCACACGCCCGCGCAGGCGGCCTCGAAGTTGTCGAGCCCGCGCGCGCGCATCGCGGCGATAATGCCGGAAAGGACGTCGCCTGTGCCGGCCGTCGAAAGCCAAGCCGGCGCGGGCGGAGCGATGGCCGCCTGCCCGTCCGGCGCGGCGACCACCGTGTCCGGCCCCTTGAACACAATCACCGCGCCGGTCTCCGCGGCAGCCGCACGGGCCTGCTCCACCTTGCTGCCGTTTCGTTTGGGGAACAGGCGCGCGAACTCGCCCGCATGGGGCGTCAGGATCGGCACTTTTTTTGCTGTGTGCAGGCGATCCGGGCCGAGGCGGGCGAGCAGATTGAGCGCGTCGGCGTCGATTACCGCGGGCGCGTCGCAGGTGAGCACTTCGCCCAGCCGCCGAGCCGCATCGTCGGACGCGCCGAGGCCGGGACCGATGACGAAGGCGCCGATGCGCGGATCGTCCAGTTTGCCCCTACCGCCCTGTACAACCGACAAGGGCACGCCGGCGACATGCGCATCACCGAAGATGCGGACGTAACCCGCGCCCGAGCGCGCCGCGGCGGACGCCGCCAGCGCACATGCGCCGGGCATCTCTCCCGCGATCACGGCGACATAGCCGCGGCTATATTTATAGCCGTCGGGCCCGGGTGCGGCGAGGTGCGGCCGCGCGATCTCGACCAGTCGGCTTCCGGGGTTGAGGCCGATGTCGGCGATCACCAGGCGTCCCATGTACCGCGCCGCGGGCTGGAGCAGGTGCGAAGGCTTCAAGGTCGCGAAGGTCACTGTGAGGTCAAAATCGGGCACTGGCGAAAGAACGCAGCCATCGTCCGTCGCGACGCCGCTCGGCAGATCGATCGTCGCCTTTGTCCGCGCCGCTGCCGCGAGGTCGGCGAGGCGCTGCGCCACCGGGGCGTCGAGGCCGCGGCTGAGGCCGGTGCCGAACAGGGCGTCGATCAGCAAAGGCGCCGGCACGGCGTTGGCGAGCGTGGCGACGGGCCCATCCCACGCCGCGCGGGCAGCGCGGGCGGCGTCGCTCTTCGGCTCGCCGATCGCGGCGACCCGCACCTTCACCCCCCGCTCCTTCAGCCGACGCGCAACGACATAGCCGTCGCCGCCATTATTGCCGGGCCCGCAGAGGACGAGCGCCGGCACCGGTCCGGCGAAGCGCCAGATCGCCTCGGCCGCTGCCGTTCCGGCGCGGTCCATCAAAGTTTCGACGCTGGTGCCGGCGGCGACTGCCGCCGCTTCCGCCGCGCGCATTTCGTCCGCGGTGAGAATTGGGCGCGTCATCGCAGATCCGCTTTCGGGATCAGATAACGGTCGCCGCCGACCGCGACCGAGACCCTTTTGCCGTCGTCGCCGAGCCGCCGCGCCGGCTCCGCGCCATCGGCCGCCTCGACCTTACCATTCGCGACGCGCAGCCGACGAAAGCTGCCCGTGGGGCTGCGGAGGGTGAGGACCGTTCCATTGCGCTCCACCGTGCAGCCCGCGGCGTATTCGCTCGCGCCATCCATAGCGCATTCAAGCCCCGGCTCGGCCGCGCCCACCTGCGCCTGCTGCTCCGCACCCGGGGAGCCGCAGGCCGCGAGCAGGAGCAAGGCGAGACCGGACGCCGTTCTCACCGTCGTCTCGCCGCCGCCAGCCGCTCGGCGAAGTCCTCCGAGCCGAGCAGATCGTCGAATTCCTTGTCCTGCTCGTCATCGCGGGCAATGCCCCGCGCCGCCAGGGCGATGCCCCGCTTCAGCGTACGATGGCTCGCCGCGCTGCCGGCGGCAATGACGCGGGCGAGCGTCTCCGCTTCCGCATGGGTGCTTTCGCCGATGGTCTCGACAAGCCCGATCCGCGCTGCCTCCGCCGCGTCGATGCCGCCGGCGCTCAGCAACAGCCGCGCCGCCTGCCCGGGGCCGACGAGCGCGGTGAGCCGGGCGACATCCTCTTGCGGATAGGAAATGCCGAACTTGGCCGGCGTGATCGCGAACGTCGCGCCGAAGCCCGCCAAGCGGATGTCGCAGGCCATCGCCAGCGCCACGCCCGCACCGAAGCAGGCGCCGTCGATCGCCGCGATGGTGGCAAGCGGCAGCGCCGCCAACCGGCTCAGCGCCGAGCACATCTCGGCGCGAAAGCGCCTCCGCGCGTCGGCATCCGCGCGCATGGCCGCGAAATCGTCGAGATCAGCCCCTGCGCAGAAGGCGGTGCCCGCGCCCCGCACGATCAGCACCGCCGCGTCCGATTGCTCCGCCTGGCCCAGCGCTTCCTCCAGGGCCGTCCAGCCCGAAGCCGGAATGGCGTTGCGCGCCTCCGGCCGGTTCAGCGTCAGCCGGGCGACATCGCCGTCATGCGCGAGATCGAACATCGCCGCGTGATTGCCCCCACCGCCCGCCTTTGTCTCGCAAAAAAGCGATCTTTGTGGCGGTGGGAAAAGCCAGATCATCGGCGGGCAGAGACAAAAGAAGCCGGCCGCCCAGCACATCGGACGACCGGCCTCAGAGGGAGCCACGGCGCCTGCCACGCTCTCGCCGGCAGGGACCATGTTGCGAATGTCCACGCGAAGCCTCGGCCCGCGTTTCGACCCGTCGCGGATCAGAGGAGCAAGCATCGTGCCAGAACGCAAAACCGCGGCGTGCAATGGTTAAGGGACCGCCGGAGCCGTGCCGCCTTGGGACGCGCGGGTCAGTGGGGACGTTTGCGGGCGTTCCGCGTCATCGCGCCAGAGCCTCCATTGCCGCCACCCTTTGCAGAGCCCAGAAGAGGAAAATAGCCGCGGCGACAAAGGCCAGAGCGACGGTCAGCATCAGCCAGCCGAGCACCGGACGCTGGACACGCAGCGCGCGCGAGCCCGTCCAGCCGGAGAACAGGCCGATCATCAGGATGAAGGCCGGCAGGATCTGCATTGACGGGGCCCCTTGCGACCCCTCTGTGTCTCCAGTTTGCCAGTTTCGGTTCAACGTGCGCGTCGCACCTCCCGCAAGCGCGTCGCGAGCTGCCACCAGCCGGGATTGGCACGGGCGATCGCCGCCGCGGCAGCATCGCGCGCATCGAAGCTGTCGAAGAGGGCGAAGCAGGTGGCGCCGGAGCCGGACATGCGCGCGAGCCGCACCCCGCCGCAGCCGCGCAGTGCGCCCAGAACCTCGCTCGATCACGGGAGCGATGGCGACGGCAGGTGGCTGAAGATCGTTGCGGCCGTCCGCGGGATCCTGCGGCAACGGTCCGCGGTCGACGCCGTCCCAGCGGGCGAACACGGAAGCGGTCGAGACCGCGACGCCCGGATTGACCAGCAGCAGCGGCATTCCGGCGAGCGTCTCGCTTTCCCACGGCGTCAACACGTCACCCCTGCCCTCGCCGCGCATCTTTCGCGAGAGCAGGCAGGCGGGAACGTCGGCGCCGAGACCAGCGGCGATGATCGAGCAGCTCCGCTTCATTCGCCTCCAAGCCCCAGAAGCGGACCAGCAAGCGCAGGGCCGCCGCCGCATCCGCCGAGCCGCCTCCGATTCCGGAGGCGACGGGCAGCCTCTTGTCGAGCGTCAGGCTTGCGCCTTTCGTCACGCCATAGCGGCTGGCGAGCGCGCGCGCCGCGCGCAAGACGAGATTGTCTCTCTCCCCGGCCAGCGCCCCGGCGAACGGGCCTGTGATGTTCAGGCTCAGCGCCTGTCCATCTACCTCGGACGGCGCAGAATTCCTTCTCCCCTTGTGGAAGAAGATGGCCTGCAGGGCCGGATGAGGGGAGCGCGGCGAAGCCCCGCGCCGGCCTTCGGCCTGCACCCTCACCCCGGCCCCTCCCCACAAGGGTGAGGGGTTTTTCGGTCCCTCCACGCGCAGCACATCGCCATCTTCCGCGAAGGCGAAGATCGTCTCGATCCGATGGTAGCCATCCGGCCGCCGCTCCCGCACGTGCAGCGCGAGATTGATCTTGGCGTAGGCGGTCTCCTCCACGAGTCAGGGCGCGGAGAGGTCGCGGCCTCAATCCCGTGTCGAGCTTCGCCTTGATCCGCGCCTGCCCCTTGCCGTCGGCATAGAGCAAAGCCGCGCGCCAGGCGTAGCGCGCCTCGTAATGGCGGCCGGCGGTATAATAAGCGTCGCCGAGATGCTCGTTGATCGAGGCGTCGGCCGGCTGGCCCTGCGCCGCTTTCTCGAGCAGGTCGATCGCCTGCGCTAAGTCGCCCTTCACGTAGAGCGCCCAGCCAAGGCTGTCGGTGATCGCGCTGTCGTCGGGCTGGAGCGCGCTCGCTTCGCGGATCAGCTTCTCCGCCTCGGCGAATGTTCTGCCGCCGCTCGAGCTCGGAATAGCCGAGATAGTTGAGCACCACCGCCTCGTGCGGCGCGAGCTGATAGGCCTCCTCCAGCGCCGCCTTCGCCTCCGGCCATTCTCTGCGCCTGGGTCAGCGCGTTGCCCTGGAGCAACAGCAGCGTCCAGCGCGGATGGCCGGTGCTGCTGCCGTCGCCGTTCAGCGTCAGCGCGTGGCCGAAGGCGTCGCCCGCCTCGGCATAACGCTCGGCCTGGGTCAATGCGTCGCCGAGGCGCAGCCAGGCTTCGAGCGATTGCGGGTCCCTCGCCGTCCCGGCGCGGGCGAAGGCGATCGCCTCGTCCTTGCGCCCGGCATCGCCGAGGATGGCGAGCCGCCGGTCGGCCGCATTGTCCGCGAACGGATCGCCGGCATCGATATGCGCGAGCGCCGCAAGCGCAGCATCCGGCTCATGGGCGGCGTCGAGCAATTCGGCGGTGAGCAGCCAGGCCTCGCCGTTGCCGGGATCGAGGAAGGTCGCGATACGGCCGAAGCTCAGCGCGACCTGCGGCACCTGCTGCGCATTGAGGTCGACGGCGATGCGGGTGCAGGAAATTGGCGACGCCCGCCGCGGGCGTGTCGATCGCGTCCCCGAGCCGTCCTTTCGCCGCCAGCGTCTGGCGGGCGCGGAGCAGGATGACATTGTCGCCCTGCAGCATCGCCTCGGCGCCGGCGCGGTCGCCTTTGCGCCGCGAGCAGCGAGGCGGCGGCGATGCGCAGCCGCGCGGAATGGAGCCCGGTCTCCTTGAGCAAAGGCTGGAGCGCGGCAACGCCCTCCTGCGGTGCGTCCAGAGGCGAGCAGGATCAGCGCCCTCTGCTCCGGCGCGTAGAGGGCGCCCGGCGCCTCCGGCTTGGCGGCGTCGAGGAGGGCGATCGGGTCGCCCTTGCCCGAACCGAACGCGAGCCAGGCGCGCAGGATCGGCGCGGCGAAGGAAAAGACGTCGTCGCCGTCGAGCCGGGCGATGGCGGTCTCGGCCTCGGCCCAGTTGCGATGCTTCAGCGCATCGGCGGCGAGCAGGATCTTGGCCTCAGGCGGCAGCGTGGCGGCGGGAAGCGCATGGGCGGCGCGTAGCGCCAGCGCCTCGTCGCCCGAAGCGACGCCATGGGCCAGTGCGCGGCCGGCAAGGATGTCGTTGCCGGGCTCCATGGCGAGCGCCGCGGCGTAGCGGCGGTTGGCTTCGTCCGGGGTGCCGGTGACGTCGGCGGCGCGGGCGCGGACATAGGCGAGCAAAGCCTCGTCGTCGGTCGCGGCGGCGAGAGCGGGCGACGACAGGCCGGCAAGCAGGGCGGCGGCGATCAGCAGCCTACATGTTCGGGTAATTGGGGCCTCCTCCGCCTTCCGGGACGACCCAGTTGATGTTCTGGGTCGGGTCCTTGATGTCGCATGTCTTGCAGTGGACGCAATTCTGCGCGTTGATCTGCAGCCGGGTCCGGCCGGCCTCCTCGACGAACTCGTAGACGCCCGCCGGACAATAACGCTGCTCCGGCCCCGCATAGAGCGGCAAGTTCACCTCGGTCGGGTATCGACGGCGTCCTTGAGCGTGAGGTGAACGGGCTGATCCTCCTCGTGATTGGTGTTCGACATGAACACCGAGGAGAGACGGTCGAAGCTGATCACGCCGTCGGGCTTCGGATAGGCGATCGGCTTCGCCAGATCCTTGCGACAGAGGCTCTCATTGTCGGCATGGTGCTTCATCGTGAAGGGCAGCCCGATCCCGAGCGTGCGCATCCACATGTCGATGCCGGCGAGCAGCGTGCCGGCGGTGCCGCCGAAGCTGGGCGACCAGCGGCTCGACGTTGCGGACCAGCTTCAGCTCGTCGGCGATCCAGCTCGATCGCGACCGCCGGCTCGTAGTCGCCGAGCTCGTCGCCGCTCGCGATCCGCCGGCGATCGCCGCGAACGCGGCCTCGGCGGCGAGCATGGCCGACTTCATCGCCGTGTGGCGTGCCCTTGATCCGCGGCACGTTCACGAAGCCCGCCGAGCAGCCGATCAGCGCGCCGCCGGGGAAAGCGAGCTTCGGCACCGACTGCCAGCCGCCCTCGTTGATCGCGCGCGCGCCGTAGGAGACGCGCCGGCCGCCCTCCAGCAGCTCGCGGATCGCCGGATGCTGCTTCCAGCGCTGGAATTCCTCGAAGGGCGAGAGATACGGGTTGCGATAGTTGAGCGCGACGACGAAGCCCGAGCGCCACCTGATTGTTCGCCTGGTGGTAGAGGAAGCCGCCGCCCCAGGCGTCGTCGAGCGGCCAGCCCTGGGTGTGGATGACGCGGCCGGGCGACGTGCTTGGCCGGATCGATGTCCCACAATTCCTTGAGGCCGATGCCGTAGACCTGCGGCTGGCTGTCCGCGTCGAGCGTCGAAGATCCGCTTCAGCTCCTTGGTGAGGCTGCCGCGCGCGCCTTCGGCGAAGAAGGTGTATCGGCCGTGCAGCTCCATCCCCGGCTGGTATTCGGGCTTGTGGCGTGCCGTCGCGCGCCACGCCCATGTCGCCGGTGGCGACGCCCTTCACCGATGCCGTCCTCGTTGAACAGGATCTCCGCCGCCGCGAAGCCGGGGAAGATCTCGACGCCGAGCGCCTCGGCCTGCCCCGCCAGCCAGCGGCAGAGATTGCCGAGGCTGACCGTATAGGTGCCCTTGTTGCTCATGAAGGGCGGCATCAGCAGATGCGGCATGCGCGTACTTGCTTCCGCTCGGTCAGCACCCAATGATGGTTTTCGGTCACCGGCACGGTCAGCGGGCTGTCGAGCTCGCGCCAGTCGGGCAGCAGCTCGTCGAGCGCGCGCGGATCGATCACCGCGCCCGGACAGGATGTGCGCGCCGACCTCGGAGCCCTTTTCGAGGATGCAGACGGAAAGCTCGCGCCCCGCTCCTCGGCGAGCTGCTTCAGGCGGATCGCCGGCGGCGAGGCCGGCCGGGCCGGCGCCGACGATCACCACGTCATAAGGCATCGACTCGCGTTCGGCCATTCTCGCACTCCGTCGGGCGGCCGGCGGACTCCTCTCGCCGCACGCAGCCAACGGCTGGCGGATACGCACCTATTTTGCGGTTGACCAGCCCCGCCGGGCCTGACTCTGTAGCGCGGGAGTGGACGGGGCATGGAGCGGGGACACGACCCCTTGGACAGCGGCGGCCGCCGCGAGCGTGCTGCAATGGTGGGCCGATGCCGGCGTCGATACGCTGATCGACGAGGCGCCGCGCGACTGGTTGCGCCCGACGCCGAAGGCCGAACCGCTCCCGGCCGCGGCCGGCCTGCTCGCGCCGGCCCCGCTCCTCCGGCCGACGCGCCGACGGAAGCTGCTCCCGGGCCAGCTCGACCTGTTCCAGGCGTATCTGAAGGACAGCGACAAGCTCCCCTTCGCCGCGCCGGCGGCGCCCCGCATCTGCCCTTCGGGCGATCCCGCCTCCGGCCTGATGGTCATGCGTCGACATGCCGAGCGGCGAGGATTGCGCGGCCGGCGCCTCGCTCTCCGGCGAGGCCGGGCGGCTGTTCGACCGCATGCTCGCCGCGATCGGCCGCGACCGCGACCCGTCTATCTCGCCGCTCTGTCCTGCCTGCGCTCGCCGACCGGCAGCTTCACCGCCGAGACGGCGAAGCAATGCGCCCTGCTCGCGCGCCACCAGATCGGCGCTCGTCGCGCCGAAGGCGGTGCTCCTGTTCGGCGACGCCACCGCGCGGCCCTGCTCGGCCTCTCGGTCGCCCAGGCGCGGGGGCGCTGGCACGAAATCGCCACGCATCACGGCATGGTTAAAGCTTTGGTAACCATTTCCCCCAAACAGCTGCTCGAAGCCCCGCGGCTGAAGACGGCTGGCCTGGGAGGATCTGCAGATGCTGATCGAAGAGGTCGAAAGAATGATCCGCGCTTCGCGCTCCTGTCTGCTCGCCGCGGCGCTCGCTGCCGCCCGCCGCTCGCCGCCGCCCCGGCGCCGGCGCAGGACGTATGCCGCGCCGGCGGCCGACGCGCGTCCCGCCGATGCTTACGCGCCGAGCAGCGCACCGCCTATCGCGACATCTTCACCGCCATCCGCGCCGGCGACTGGCTCGGCGCGCTCGGCCAGGCTCGACGCGATGCCGCGAAGGCCCGCTCCACGCCGCCGCGCGCGAGGAGATCTACCTCGCCAAGGACTCGCCCAAGGTGGAGCTCGATCCGCTCCTCGGCCCTGCTCGCCAAGGCGCCCGACCTGCCCAAGGCCGACCAGCTCGCCGCGCCTCGCCATCGACCCGCGGCGCCGCCACGCCTGCCGCCTCTGCCGCAGCCGCGCGCGCTCGTCTTCGCCGGCGAGCCAGCCGCGCCGTTCGGCCGCCCGCAGCCGGTGCCGCGCGACGCGGTGAGCGGCGACGTCGACCGCCAGATCACGCCGCTGATCAACGCCAACAAGCCGGCCGATGCCGAGGCGATCTTCACCGCCCGCATCGCCGAGCTGACTCCCGACGCGCAGACCGAATTCCAGCAGCGCATCGCCTGGTCCTATTACATTATCGGCGACGATGCCTCCGCCGCGCGGCTCGCCGCAGATCGCCCGCAACGGCACCGGCGACTGGGCGACGCAGGCGGCCTGGACCGCCGGCCTCGCCGCCTGGCGCACGCGCCGCTGCGACGATGCCTCCGACGCCTTCGCCACCGTCGCCGCGCGCACCAGCGATTACGAGCTCGCCGCCGCCGCCGATTATTGGGGCGCGCGCGCCGACACGGCCGTGCGGCCATCCCGAGCGGGTCGAGACCAAGCTGCGCAGCGCCGCCCGCTTCAAGGAGACCTTCTACGGCCTGCTCGCCGCGACCGCGCTCGGCATCCGCAATGCCAATTATACGGGCCTCCACGATTTTCGCGACGCCGAATGGCGCAGCGTCGCCGACCAGCCGGACGTCCGCGCCGCCATCGCGCTGACCGAGATCGGCGAGATACGACGCTTGCCGACCAGTTCATCCGCTACCAGGCGAAGATCGGCGGCCCGGGCGACCACGATGCGCTCATCCACCTCGCCTGCGACCTCAATCTGCCCGCGACGCAATTGTGGCTCGCCCACAATGCGCCGGTCGGGGACGACGGTGAACGTCGCCGCCCGCTACCCGCGGCCCGACTGGCGGCCGGCGCGCGGCTGGCGCGTCGACCAGTCGCTCGTCTTCGCCCATGCGCTCCAGGAATCCGCCTTCCACACCGATGTCGTCAGCAAGGCCGGCGCGGTCGGCCTGCTCCAGGTGACGCCGGGCACCGCCGAGCGACATCGCCCGCCAGCGCGGCGAGCCGTTCGAGCGCGCCGAGCTCGACAATCCCGCCTTCAACATGGAGTTCGGCCAGGACCGGATGGAGGCGCTGCGCGACATGAGCGCGACCGGCGGCCTGCTCCCCAAGGTGATCGCCGCCTACGATGCCGGCCCGCTGCCGGTGCAGGAATGGAACGCCCGCGATTTCGGCAAGGGCGATCCCCTGCTCTACATCGAGAGCATCCCCTATTGGGAAACGCGCGGCTACGTGCCGATCATCCTGCGCAATTACTGGATCTACGAACAGGAAGCCGGCAAGACCGACGGCAGCCGGGAGGCGTTGGTGCAGGGGCTATGGCCGAGCTATCCGGGCTTGCCGGGCGCGCGGGCGGTGCGGCTGACGAGCGGGAGCGAGCTGGCGATGGGGCGGGATTGAGTTAACCGAGTGTCGCACCGGCGCACGCATCGAATTAGATATTGTGTCCCCGGAATTGCCATGCCGAATTTGATGCAGGTATGGGATCGCTGAAGCACACTTGCCTGCACGGCTCACGGCGGATTCCCTCGGCGCCGAGCCGGCGCAAATGGCATGTGGGCGGCCCCATCTCGAGAAAGGCCGATCAAGGAAGAAATGGCTGCACGTTCGCCGATAGCTGCCTTGGCGTCGACGCATTGCCTGAGGACTGGGTGCCGACCAGCGCTCGCTATTCGGCGACTGTATTCCGAACTAGAATTATTGGCGGCTACCATAGCGAAATCGCTAAGCTGCCGGCATGAAGCTCGGCATTCTGTAAAGTCGATCGGCCACAACGTCGCGGACTCGCTTGCCGAGCGGGATGGGGCTGATGATCGGCTGTTATCAGATAAACATCTTCGACGATAGCTGCCACAGCCCCGGAAGGCTATATCGAGGTGGATTGTCCTGCGATAGGCACCACGTCGGGTGGAAGCGCGTTCTTCGGACCTCGCAGGGGCGGTGAAGCTCCATACGAAAGGCGTTGCCGGCGCTTTGCGTGCGGCACGGCGCCGAGATATCCGATTTCCGGCAACTCACCGCCCGCATTTTCCGGCCGCGGATTTTCCAGGCGCTTCACGGTCACGGTCGAAGATCGACGTGGCCGGCTTTCGACCGACTGAATTATCTCGGGAACGTCCGGCAAACGCAAATGAATCCTCCTTTATTGCCGGACGCATTTCGACGGAAATAGGTGCTGCGTCGCGCGCCGGAGCGCGGGGCCGAAACCTACTTCCGCTTCGGCTCCCTCAGCTCGATCTTCGTGCCGTCCGGGTCCATGATCCAGGCGAAGCGGCCGGTGGCGTCGTCGGTCTGCTTCAGGATCGGAACGCCCTTGGCCTTGAGCCGCGCCAGGAAAGCGTCGAGATCGTCGACCGCGAAATCGAGCATGACGTCCCGCGTCGACGGCGCGAAATAGCCGCTCTGGGCCGGGAAGGCGCTCCACACGATCTCGGCCGGGTGGCCCGGCGCATCATATTTCAGGATCGCGCCGCCCCAGGATCTCCAGCTTGATCCCGAGCACGTCGCGATACCAGGAAGCGAGCGCCTTGGGATTGGGGCTCTTGATGAACACGCCGCCGATGCCGGTAATGTGCCCCGGCTCCTGCCCGTGCGCGGCGACGGCCAGCATGGCGGCGGCGACCGCCACTCCGATCCACTTCTTCTCCATGGTTCCGTCCCCCCATTGTGCCTGCCGGCGGAGTCGCCGGCGCCCGGGATCTTAGCGTCCGGCGCTTTACCCTGCAAAGCGACTTCCGGCGACGCTCAGATCCCCGGCACGCCTGTCATCTCTGCAGGCAGCGGTTCGGCCTCCGCGCCTCCCGACGGCGCATATTTCGTGCCAGGCCATGACGAGCGCGGCCTTCGTTCCCGGCGGCCAGAGTCGGCGGCAGGACATCGATATGGTCTCCGCGGAAACGAGAATCCATTTGCCATGAAATGATCCCGCACAGCCAAAATCGGCACATGTAAAAACCATTATTTCTGTCGATTGCCGTCCCCAAGCTTTTGTTATTATTTCGGTTATGCAGAGTATATTCCCAAATCGGTTGTATTATTCTCTCTGAAAAGAATCTAGGTCACGAGAGCGCTTGCTTCACAAAAATATTAGGAGTAGCCATTCACGTACTGTATTTCGATCAACAAATGGAGAGGTTATCGTGGCAGACGGCAACACCTTGCACATCGTGAATTATTTTCCGGTTGCGGTCGACGCGACGATCTCTGACACGAATTTTAACTGCTGCGACGCACCCAAGCCCGGTAATAATATCGGCTTGATTCAGCCGGGCGGCACGGCGGCAATGTTCTATGTTCGTACCGACGGCCATGGCTGCAACGGGCGCCAGGGACAGTTCACCATGTCCTTGAACGGCAACAATAGCGTGTTCATGAACTTCGATGGGGGCGGAGGAATGGCGCCCATCCAGCCTTCAGGTGGCTTCGGTGCCTGGCTCGCCCAGAATTCCGACAACAGCTACACCCTGATCGTCGGCCCGACGCCTACCGCCTAATCGCGTTTCCGCGGCGCCGCTGGTGCACCGAGCGGGTGCGACGCGCGAAATTCATCTGGTTGCGGAACGCAGATACGGAATCCCGCCGCCGGTCTTTGACAGCCACGCCGCCGCCTTCAACCGGCGGGCCGCCATTGCGCGGCGGCGAGGCGGCGGATCCGCACCGCGACGAATTCCGCGAACGCCTTTACCTTCGCCGCCATCAGGCGGTTGGAGGGGTAGACGGTGTAGATGGCCAATTCCGCCGTCTTCCAGGCCGGCAGCAGCTGGACGAGCTCGCCCGTCGCCAGCTCTTTCGAGACCATCCAGTCCGGCAACGCCGTGAGGCCGACGCCGCACAAGGCGGCGCTTCGGAGCGTCTCCGCCGCATCGGTGAGCACCATCGGGCGGACCGGCACGTTCACCGCCTCGCCGGCGCGCTCGAAACGCCATTCATGGCCCCAGCATAATGGGCTGAAGCCGATGATGCGATGCTCGGCGACGTCCGCGGGATGCTCGGGCGCGCGGTGGTCGGCAAGATAATCGGGCGAACCGACGACGACGACGTGCGAGGTCGCCAGCCGGCGGACGATGAGGTTGTCGGCCGTGTCCTGACTGACCCGGATGGCGAGATCGACCCTGGCCTCCAGCAAATCGACCAGTGGCACGCCTTCGACGAAATCAAGCTGCAGGCCGGGGCAGGCCTTCACGAAATCCGGCAGCAGCGGAACGATGTGCATGCGCGTGAAGACTTCGGGCGAGGCGATGCGCAGCTTGCCGACCGGCGCCGCCTGCAGCGCGACGGCTTCGGCGGCGGCGGCGCCCGCTTCGTCGAGCGCCTTGCGGGCATGGGCGTAGAAGAGATGCCCCGCCTCCGTCGGCACGACGCGCCTGGTCGTGCGGTTGAGCAGGCGGATGCCGAGGCGGTCCTCCAGCCGCCGCACGGCCTGGCTGATGCTCGACTTGGCGATCCCGAGCTCGGCGGCGGCCCGACTGAAGCTGCCGGCCTCGACGACCCCCGTGAACATCGCCATCCCGTCGAATGGGTTTTCCATTGTTCACCGGCCTCGAACAATGCGGTCGACGGCCCGAACTACCAAAATGCCGGACGTCCCGCTAGCACCGCCGGGTTCGAGAAAGTGAAGCGGAGCAACGCCCTTCATCATGTTTGCGGCGACTGAGGACGCGCGTCAGGCGCAGGAGGAAGGGAGCGTCGCATGGCACCCTCTCCTCTCGCGCCGGCGCCGGCTTCCTTGGACGGCAAGAGCAGGCCGGGCCCACGCGACACGCACATCTGAGGAGGGTTTGGAATGTCTCTGGCACGTTTTTTCCGGATCGCCGCCGCCGCCTTGCCGGCGCTCGGAATCGCTTCCGCGGCCGGCGCGGCCGACGCGCCGCACGACTGGAGCGGAGTCTATGTCGGCGCCGTGACCGGCGTCCGCTGGACCAATGACCATTATGCCCTTCCGGGGGACAATGCCGACATCCTGGTGTCCGATCATGCGACCAAGAGCAACTGGTTCGGCGGGGGCCTGGCCGGTTTCAACGTCCAGACCGGCGGCGTCGTCCTGGGCATAGAGGCCGACCTTGTCGGCGGCAATGCGCGGACGCAGGTGACGGCCTGCACGACGCCCGACGGATGCTGGACGCCGACGCACAATTCGTTCACCACGTTCAACCATCTGAAGCAGACGCTCACCGGGCATGCGCGCGCCCGCGTCGGCATCGCGAGCGGAAACACCCTCTTCTACGCGGCGGGCGGCTACAGCATGGCGAAGACCCGGCTCGATCTGGTCGGCAATTGCTTCAATCCCGGCGATCCCAACACGCCCCTGATCTTCAACTTCACCCGCAAGAAGACGGTGTCCGGGTTCAATGTCGGCGCCGGCATCGAGCATCGGTTCAACCACCATGTCCTGATGCGCGCCGAATATGTTTTCGACGATTTCGGGCATCAGCTCTATTCGGGCGACGGAGTGGAATGGAACGACCGACGCATCGGCCTTCGCAATTCCAACTTGCGGCTCGGGGTCGTCCTGTCTTTCTGAAGTCTCCCGACAATCCCCCCCGTGGTGGCAACCCTCGCCCCTACACCCGCCCACCGCTCTCCAGCTGGTCGCCGGGCAAGGGATCGATCAGGTAGATGCCAGCGCGCCCCTTGTCGGACCAGCGGACGACGCCGCGATGCTCGCTCCCGCCGGGGAAGAGCAATCGGGTCGGCGTTCCCGATTTGAGAAAGCCTCGATGCGCCACGCCGACGCCCTGGCGGGAGACGTTGAGCACCCGCACCTTGTGCATCGTGCCCTGGCAGCAGGCGATGGCGCGCGCGTCCACGTCGAGCCGAAGCGGGCGATAATCGGCCCTGCGCTGCTCCAGCGCCAGGCGCTGGAGGACGGTCTCGCACTCGATCGGCCGCTCGAACGCCGCGCCGCAGCGTCCGTCCTTCGCCCAGATCACCCTGGCGGGGATGGCGAAGGCGTCGGAAAAAATGATGGTCAGCTTCTCGCCGGCGTGGACGGGCAGGCTGGTGAGCAGCATGGCGCCCTGGTTGGAGATGTTGCAGACCTGCCAGAGCCCCGCATCGTCCCCGCGAGTTACCCGGGCAAGGCGGTGGATGGTGTGGAAGCGCGGGCCGCCGCGCCGATCGGCCGACCCCGGCGGGACGGAGTCCCGGTCCTGCTCCCGATTGCTCTGGACTGCGCTCATCTTCCCGCTCCTTTCGGGTCGCCGGCAGGAGGAACTGACCGAATGCCCTCCGCTTAACGCCCTGGCGCCTTAACATCCCGCTTATACCGGCTTTAGCGTCCGTTAACCCTGGCCCCCGCGCTCCGTGCGGACGGCACAGGGGGCGTTTTCCGACGGGCTGGTCCAATTCGCGCCCGGGCCGCCCTTTTCGGGCGTTGCGCCGCGGACATATCAAAGACATAATGGGGATGCAGGGGAGCCGGCCGCGGGGGCGCCGCGCTCCGGCCGCAATCCATTCCTTTCCGCTTGCTCCGGGTGTCCCATTGCGTCTGGCCTTCGCCGCCCCCTTGCCGCCCGATGCGCCCCGCCCGCCTTTCTACCAGCGCGGCACCTCGCTCGTCGGGGCGATCATGGTCACGTTGCTGATCATCCTGGCGATGTGGAGCATCAATGTCCGAACGCCGCAAAAGCCGCGCTTCAAGGGCACGCTCGTGCTCGATCTCAAGTCGGACGAGGACAAAGCGGACACCAGCGCCAAGCAGGTTCAGACCAACGTGCAGCCGCGCGAGGCGCAACCCCGGCCGAACACGCCGACGCCGCCCACCCCGGTGCCGCCGCCACCGCGGCCCTCGCCGCTGCCGGTCGTGCATCCTTATTACATTCCGCTGACCAAGGACGAGAACGATTCCGCCGATATCGGCAGGCTTCCCCATGCTGGCCTGCGCAGCGGCGCGCAGGAAGCCTCGACCGGGGGGCCCGGCGATTCAAAGCCGATCGGCAACGCCCCCGACGGCTCGCCGCTCTACAAGGCGGAATGGTATCGGGAGCCGACCGACGCCGAGCTCGGCTTCTATCTTCCCAAGAACCAGCACCTGTCGGGTGTCGGTATCATCGCATGCAAAACGATCGACCATCACCACGTCGACGATTGCATCGAGCTGGGCAGTTTTCCTCCCGGAAGCCATTTCGCCAGCGCCGTCCGGCAAGCCGCATGGCAATTTCTCGTTCGGGCGCCGCGGCGCGGCGGAAAAGAGCTTGTCGGCACGTGGGTCGCGATCAAAATCACCTATCACTCGCATCCGGAAGACGAAGACAAGTCCGAAGACACTCCAAAGCAGCCCGCCGACTCCACCTACATCCCCTACTGACGCGCTCTCCCGATTCTCGCGCGCCATGCCTTCATGTTCCGTCAAAGCCGCATTGCAGCCTTCGAACGGATAGGCGCGCGAGGCCGGTGGCCGGCTGAAACGAGGACGGCCAAGCTGAACCCGGACGGCCGTCAGAACCGGACGCGGGCGCCGACCAGCCAGGTGCGCGGCGTGCCGGGGCTGAGCGCGCGGGGATTGGCGATGCCGGGCGCTTCGACGAAATTCACCTCGTCGGTCTCGGTGAAACCGCCGAACGTCGCATATTTGCGGTCGAAGAGGTTGTCGATCTGCCCGAACAGCTCGATCCCCTTCGCCGGCCGGACACCGGCCGAGAGGTTGGCGAGCCAATAGCCGGCGGTGGGTACGGTCAGATTGGCCTCGTCGCCGAGCAGCCAGCGGCCGCTCGAATATTGGCTTTCGACGGTCAGCCAGGCCCGCTCGCCGAAGCGGCGCGTCACGCTGGCCTTGAGGCGGTGGCGCGGGACGCCGGGGATGGCGTCGCCCGGAACGACGGCGATCTCCCCGTTTGCGTCGGCGGCGGGGTTGTTGAGGGAATCTTCGATGAAGCCGGTGCGGAAGGTAGCGTCGGTCAGCACATAGCTTGCCCGCGCCGACCATGATTTCGCCTCGACCTGAAGCTCGGCCTCGATCCCCTGGCGGCGCGTGCGGCCGACATTGCGGAAGAAGGCCCGGCCGAAGGTCGGGCTGGAGGTGAAGAGGATGTCGTCGTCATTGGTCGAGCGCCAGCCGCCGGCGCGCCAGGCGATCCTGGCGCCGCCCAGCGCCTGGCGGCCGCGCAGCCCCGCCTCCCAAGTGCGCGCGACGACCTGCTTGAGATCGGGATCGTCGACGAAGAAGGCGCTGAGCGAGCAAGGCGCATTTGCGTCGGCGCAGGAGAGCTCGGCCGGCGTCGGCGCGCGGTTCGCCTTCGAATAGCCCCCGTAGAGCGACAGGCCGCCGCCGAGCCGCCATACCGCGCCGAACGCCGGGTTGAGCCGCTCATAATCATGCCGTCCGTTGAGATCGGTGCCGATCCGGTCGGCCAGCCGCACGCTCGAATGGTTGTAGCGGGCCGACAAAGTGAGATCGATGTCCGGCGTGGGTGAGAACATCTCGGTCGCGAACAGCCCAAAATCGCCCCGATCGGCGATCACATCGACAGAGCGGATGGGCCCATTTGCCATGTCGATCATGCCCTGCGCATCGACGAAGCCGCGATCCGGCGGCAGTGCGCCGAGGATGGAATTGGCCGAGAAATGCGTGCGGCCGCCGTCGAAGCTCGCGCCGAGTGCGACATGGTTGGCAAAGCGGCCAAGCGCCGCGTCGCTTAACAGCTCGATCGAGCCGCCATAGCCCGTCGTTCGGGTTCTTGTCTCGTTGAGCTGGGCATAAGTGCCGTCGCCGATGAAGGTAGGAAACGGCGTCCCCGCAGCATTCGTCACCACCTGCGTGTCGTCGCCGTCTAGGCAAAGGATCGTATCGTCGCCGTCGCACGGCTGTGCGTCGGAGAGATCGCCGTTCTCGGTGCGTTGGTCGAGGCGGCTCACGTAGAGGATCGGCTTCAGCCGCAGATCTCCGCCGAGGGTGAGATCGGCCGACAACTCGGCGCGGCCGTAGCGATTCTCAGTAAGGTCCGGATAGGTGAAGACGGCATCGTAGCGGGCGTCCAGCAACTCGACCGGCGCCGTGCCGTTGCCGGTGAGGCTCGTGTCCGCCCCCATCAGCCGCAGATCGACATGGCCCCAATCGCCCTGGGTTCCGATCTGACCGTAAATGCGACGCACCGTAGACGGCGAATGCTGTCGCCAGCCGTCGTCATGCTCGATGTCGGCGGCGAGATAGGCGGACACCGCCCCCTTTTCGACGCCCGCCTCGGCACTGAGGGCGCGGCGGCCATAACGCCCGGTCGAGGCTTCGGCGCCGATTCCGTGGAAATCGCGGCCGCTCTTGAGGTCGATCGAGATCGCGCCGCCGAGCGCGTTGAGGCCGAACACCGGGTTGGAGCCTTCGAGTGCAATCCGGTCGATCGCGATGTCCGGGATCAGATCCCAGTTCATCGTGTCGCCGAATGAGGAATTGAACCGCGCGCCGTCGACATAGACGGCGAGACCCTGCGCATTGCCGCCGAGCGGGCTCGCCTCATAGCCGCGATAGAGGAGATTGGGCTGGAAGCTGTTGCCTTGCGCCTCGTCGAGCGTGACCCCCGCCGCCTGCGCGTCGAGCGCATGTAGCAGGTCGGTCGCGCCGCCGCGGCGAAGCGACGCGGCGTCGAGCGTCTCGCTCCCGGCTGGCAACCGGTCGGCGGAGACGTCGAGGCCGGGCCGGCTGGCCGGCGCGGTGATCACGATCTCCCCCTGGGTCCCGCTGGCGGCCTGAGCAAATACCGGCGCGGACAAAGTCGCTAGCGACAGACTGACAAGCGCCCTCAAGCGCGGATTCCCCTGGTTGGTGTGACGTCGCCCTAGCGGGATTCCGCGAAGGTCCAAAGAGTTACTCGGTCAGGTCGCGGCCGTGCCCGCCTTGGCCCGCCTGTCTCGATGCAGCGCGAGCAAAGCCGCAGCGGTCAGCGCGAGCGCCGCCGCGAATCCGGCGACCGCGCCGCCGAGCGGCTGGGCGAGCCCGAAGCCGAACGCCGCCGCCAGCAGCAGGGCGCCGCCGAGGACAGCGAAGGGACGGAACGGAATCGCCCAGGCCATGGGCAGGAAATGCAACCCGACGACCAACGCCATGGCCGGCAGCAGGAGGTCGCGATGATGAAGATTTCGTCACGATGGTGGAGGCGACGAGCAGGCCGATGCCTTCGCCGATGCTGCTCCACATGATGACGCGCCCCGCCCGCTCGGACCGCGCGAGCCCCTCGCCCGAATGCGGATCACCCTGTGAGCGGCGAAGGCGATGAGGGCGAAGACGACGAACGGAACCCGCGAGCCAGAGGCCCAAGACGCGCGATACCAGCGCAATGGTCAGCGCGGCGAACAAAGCGCCGAAGAAGCTCATGATGATCGCGCCCCAGACGCCCATGATCCTCACTCCCTCTCGCGAGGCCGAGGCTAATCCGGTCCGGCGGTTCACGTCCAGTCGTCGGATGAATTGGCTTCCGGCAAATTCCTGTTATTGCGAACGCGATCCTGTCCCAACCGTTGGACACGGTGCGGAGCAAGGAACCGATGGGCATTCGCACGTTTCTGCTTGCCGCCTCGTCCCTGATCTTGACCGCAGCGGCAGCGCCAGCCGCCGGCGGGTCGCCCTTTAAGCTGCTCCCGACCGCAACGACGCCCGCCCAGAAATATGCCGCCTGCGTCATCGAGAAAGACCGAATGGGAAGCTCTCGTTTCGTTCTGGCCGAGCCGGGCACTGACGACGAGAAAACCGCTTTCGTCGCGCTGACGCCAGCGCTCAGCTATTGCGACCGGCACCTCCTGCATGGCCCCACCGAACCCGAGCATGCGATGCTTCGCGGGCTCATCGCGGAGCAGCTCTGGCTCACGACCGTCTTCCGCGTCGGGACCTCACGCTCCATCGACTACAACTCGAACAAGATGGACTTCGAAAAGGGCTTCGACGCAACGCCGGGCCTGCGCGACACCTATCGGTTCGCCTGGTGCGTCGCGACGATCAATTCGGAAGCGGTCGATGCGCTGCTGAGGACCCTTTCGTCCTCGGATGCCGAGCAGGCGGCGTTCGAGGCGCTCATGCCGGCAATGTCGCGTTGCTTCGCCCACGGGCAAACGCTTGCGCTGCAACGTCCCATGCTGCGCGCCATGCTGGCCGAGCAACTCTTCCGCCGCTATCCCCTGCCTGGCTTCATCAGCCCGATCTTCCCTCCAACGCGCCCGATGCGGCAGCAAGGCATGATCGCGATCCCGGGGCAAACGAACGGCACCCGGATGGAAAAGCAAAATGCCCACTGACGCGTCTTTGGAGCGGGAGGGGCCGCCAGACGAATGGCGCCTGCCGTGGGAGGGCGGCTGCCGGTGCGGGCGGGTGCGGCTCCGGATCGTGAAGCCGCCCTTGCTGACCGGTATCTGCCATTGCAGCGGCTGCCAGAAGATGAGCGCGAGCGCCTTTTCGACTACGATCACCCTCCCCGGCGACGGCTTGGAGGTGCTTTCGGGCGAGCTCGTCCGCGGCGGCATCCAGCAGGCGCCGGCGCACCATCACCACTGCGCCTGGTGCAAGAGCTGGCTGTTCACCCGCGTCGAGGGGATGGACTGGTTCGTCAACATCCGCGCGACGATGCTCGACGATCATGGCTGGTTCGTCCCCTTCGTCCAATTGTGGACGAGCGAAAAGCTGCCCTGGGCCGAAAGCCCCGCCCTGCACAGCTTTGCCACCTCGCCCGACCTGCCCGAATGGGAGGGGCTGATGAAGGATTTTGCGGCGCGGGGGGCCCGGCCGGCGCGCACTGGCTGACGAGGTCAGTCCGGTTCCGCCTCACGACCGGAGGCACGTTGCGCGCCATGCGGCTCCGCCTCCACCCCGATCAGGAAGAGGGCGATCGCCATGCAGGCCGCAGCGGCCACCCAGAGACAGGCTCCTGCGGAGCGGGTCGCGAAGAGGCCGCCGCCGATCGCTCCAACGACCAGGCCCATCCATAGGGCGAAATAGGGCAGCCATGCGCGCTTTTCGCCTCGCAGGCGGGCAGCGAGGCGCTGGCCGAGATGGACCAGCGTGCCAGTCATATAGGTCACCGGGATGCTGACCTCGCCTTCGCGAAGGAAGACGTTGTTGAGCGCCCCCATCGCCACGGCAAGCAGGGTCGTGGCGGCGCGGGGCAGCGCGAAGGTCTCGAAACAGGCGGCGCTGGCGAGCAAGGCGGCGGCGAGGCAGCTCACCACGAACTTGCGGCGCCGCCCGACGGCAGCCGCAGCCAGCGAGCCAGCGATCACGCCAGCCACGAAAGCCGCGATCAGCACCGCGGCCAGCCATTCAGCCGGCGCGACGGCGAGGCTGACCCCAAGATGCGTCAGATTTCCGCTCATGAAGGAAACGAAAAGCCCGCGGCTGAGGACGAAGCCGCTGCCGTCGACGAAACCGGCCAGCGTTGAAAGGGCCAGGGCGACGACGCGCAGACGCGGCTCGCTTCGGGTCATCCCGCCCGTCCGGCAAGCGCTCGCGGCCGCACATCGCGGCATCGAGGATCAGAAGCGCGACAGCTCATATTGCCGGATGTTCGCGTCCCGGCTCAAATGATGGCTCGTGATCGCGCTGCCGATGACGAGGTAGAAGACCGTCAGCGCGAAGGCGATGCAGGCCGATCCGCATGCGGTTGTTCTTGACCCGGGTCATCGCGCGCAGGGCCGCGGCGGTGGTGGGATAGAGCAGGATGGCGGAGTTGGAGGGCGTCCAGCGCTTGCGCTTCTCGTCCATCCTCGTCTCGTGGCGGCCGAACTGGTCGATGACGACGATCAAAGCCAGCAGCGACAGGAAGCTGCACGGCACCCAGATCAGGAAGCCGCCGGTCACCTCGTCGACCAATCCCCGGCACGCCGAGCAGCCGCTGGGTCGGCGCATAGAAGGGATAATAGATGCCCTCCTTGGCGGTCAGATAGGCGCCGATCAGGATCTGACCGAGCACCGCGATCCAGATCATCATCAGTGCGCCACCCGTGGCCCGGCGCATGCGGCGCCGGCCGCCGCTCGAAGACCCGGCTCCAGAACAGGAGGCCGGTCGCCAGCAGGCTGAAATGCATGGCGAGCCCGATCGCCGACGCGGCCAGCGACCTCGGCCTGCATCGCCGGAAATTCCCAGAAATAAAGGATGAGGACATAGAGCGCCGGTCGCCACCAGCGGATGCGCGACCGACTCGCCATGCATCGCGGACGACCGGCGCCGAAAGGCCCGGCTTGAGCAACCGCCGCCGCGTCGCGGCGGCAGGCCGGCGATCAGCAGTCCGGCCGGACGGGAGGCGACGATCAGGATCGGGGCGACGATCCGCGCCACCATGATTCCGATCTGGTGAACCGAGAACAATTCGTGCGCCCAACTGGCGAAAGGCCATTCCATCGACAGCAGGAACAGGATCAGCCCGGCGGCGAACAAGCTGTGTCGGCGGAGCGAGACGGGCCGTTCCACTCCCGCCCTGCGCCGCGCGCCCAACGCGTAGATCACTCCGATCAACAGGGGCGGAACGCCGCCCGCCACGAAGAATCCAACGCTTGGAACAACCATGGCGGCGCGTTAACGCGCCCCTCGATGTTTGACCAGCTTTCGGAGGCCCGTCGGGGCCGTTTCACGGCGGTTCCGGCGCCTCTTCCGGTCCATGCGTCCGGCGACCTGGTCATTCTCATTGCGAGCGTCCTCTTGTGGTGGCTCAGCCGCGACCATGCCGCCCAGATGCCGGCCTGGGCGCCGTGGGACTTCTCCTTCTCCTGGTTCTACGCCACCGCCTTTTCGATCCTCTGGTACGGTCGCGGGTTGCGGCGCCTGGACGAGGACCGGCGGCCGGCGCTCTGGCGCAGCATCTGCTTCTTTCTCGGCGTGGCGCTCGTCTACGCCGTCGTTCAGACGCGGCTCGAATATCTCGCCCAGCACATGTTCTTCCTGAACCGCATCCAGCATGTGGTCATGCACCACCTCGGCCCCTTCCTGATCGCGCTCGCCTGGCCGTGGGAGGCGATCCTCGCCGGCGCGCCGGCCGGCACCCGGCGGGTAGCGCTCGCGCCGACGTCGCTGCGGATATTGCACGTCACCCGGCAGCCGTTCATCGCCGCCTTCCTGTTCGTGGGCCTGATCGCTTTGTGGCTGACGCCGCCGGTCCATTTCCGGGCGATGATCGATCCGGACCTCTATCTGGCGATGAACTGGACGATGGTCGGCGACGGCCTGCTCTTTTGGGCGCTCGTCCTCGATCCTCGCGGGCGTACCGAGGCCGAAATCTCCTTCGGGATGCGCGCCTTGCTGGCGGTCGCGATCATGTTTCCGCAAATCCTGATGGGCGCGCTCATCACCTTCGCACGCCACGATCTCTACACTTTCTACGCCTGGTGCGGGCGAATCTACCCGTCGATCGGCCCGCTCGACGACCAGGATTATGGCGGGCTGATCGTCTGGATCCCACCGGCGATGATGAGCGTGATCGCGCTCCTCCTGGTCCTCAATGCCTTGCGCCTGAACGAGGAGCGCCAGCCGGCGGGCGCGGAAGAGCTGATGCCGGCGCCCTGGACGGGGCGCTAATCGAGCAGGGCCCGCAGATCGGCGGCGGTGCCGTCGATGTCGGGATGGTCGGTGGAGAGGGAGCTGACCAGCAGGCGTGCCTTGCCGCTCCGATCGAACACATAGATGGCCGAACTATGGGTCACCTCGTAGCGGCCGCCGGCGCCGTGAGGATCGACCGAATAGGCGACGCGATAGCGCCGTGCGAGCGCCGCCAGCTGGTTCGGGTCGCCGCGCAGCCCGTCGATACGCGGATCAAACGCCGCGACATAGCGCTGGAGAACGGCTGGCGTATCGCGATTGGGATCGACCGTCACGAACAGCACCCGCACGCCATCGGCGTCCGGGCCCAGCGTCTTCAGCACCCGCGTGACGTTCGACAGAGTCAGCGGGCAGACGTCTGGACAGAAGGTGTAGCCGAAATAGAGCAGGGTCACCTTGCCGCGATAGTCGGCCGCGCTGACCGCCTTGCCGTCATTCGCCCGCGTCATCGACAGATCGAGCGCCGGAGCCGCACCGGAAACATCCGCGGCATGCCATTCTCCGTGCCGCTGACATCCGGCGAGCGCGAACGAAGCGAGCACCAGGGCGGCGGCCATCCTGACGAACGTGAACATGTCGCGCCATTGGTCCATTCGCAGGGCTACGGCAATGCGCCTATAGGAGCGCGTCCAACCCGAGGAATGGCCCACCGAATGAGCCCGGAAGAATTCCGCACCTACGGCCACCAGCTGATCGACTGGCTGGCCGATTATCAACGCGACCTCCCGAACCGGCCGGTCCAGGCCGTCACGGAGCCGGGGGCGGTGCGCGCTTTATTGCCGATCTCACCGCCCCTGCAGCCGGAGCCGTTCGCGAACGCCATCGCCGATCTCGATGAGGTGATCGCTCCCAATCTCACGCTTTGGCAACATCCGCGTTTCTTCGGCTATTTTCCGGCCAATTCGCTCGCCGCCGGCGTACTCGGCGATCTCGTCAGCACCGGGCTCGGCGTGCTCGGCCTTTCGTGGCAGGCGTCGCCGGCCTTGACCGAGGTCGAGGAGGTGGTAACCGACTGGTTCCGGCAGATGGTCGGC
Source organism: uncultured Alphaproteobacteria bacterium (assembly GCA_963777295.1). GTDB lineage: Bacteria > Pseudomonadota > Alphaproteobacteria > Sphingomonadales > Sphingomonadaceae > Allosphingosinicella. The sequence goes on along the minus strand of CAVZPV010000008.1, from coordinate 484,077 downwards.
CTGTCGGACGCCTGGGTGGGCGTGATCAACGACACCGCGTCGACCAGCACCCTCGTGTCCCTGATCTCGGCGCGCGAGCGGACCACGGATTATGGCCTCGATCGCGGCGGCCTCCAGGCGGAGGCGCGGCCGCCGATCGTCTACACGACGAGCGCTAACCACAGCTCGGTCGAAAAAGGCGCTTTGCTCGCCGGCTTCGGCCGCGACAATGTGCGGATGGTCGCGATGGACGAGATGTTCGCGATGCGGCCGGACGCGCTGGAGGAAGCGATCAGGGCCGACCTGGAGGGCGGCCGGCGGCCCTGCGCGATCGTCGCCGCTGTGGGCGGCACCGCAACCACTTCGATCGATCCGATCGCGCCGATCGCGGACCTTGCCAAGCATCACGGCCTGTGGCTGCATGTCGATGCCGCGATGGCGGGGAGTGCGATGATCCTGCCGGAATGCCGGCGGATGTGGGACGGGGTCGAAGGGGCCGATAGCCTCGTCATCAACGCCCATAAATGGCTCGGCGTGCCGTTCGACTGCTCGCTCTATTACGTGCGCGACGAGCAGCATCTGCGTCGAGTGATGTCGACCCATCCGAGTTACCTTCGCTCCAGCGTCGACGAGCATGTGCGCAATTTGCGGGATACCGGAATCCCGCTCGGCCGCCGGTTCCGGGCGCTCAAGCTCTGGTTCGTGATCCGCGAACAGGGCGTCTCCGGCCTGCAGGAACGGCTGCGGCGGGACCTTCGCAACGCGCGGAAGCTGGCAGAAATGGTCGCAGCAACGCCGGACTGGCGAGTCGTCGTTCCAGTCCAGCTCCAGACAATCTGCATCCGCCACGAGCCCGAAGGTCTCACTGGCAACGCACTGGACGATTACACACGCGCCTGGGCGGATTCGATCAACCGCTCCGGCGAGGCCTATCTGACGCCCGCGATCATCGGCGACCGCTGGACGGTGCGCGTTTCAGTCGGCGCGCTTGCCACCGAAGAAGCGGACATCGCGGCCGTCTGGCAGATCATCCAGCGCCACGCCGCCGACGCGCTGGCGGCGCGTCAAGCATAAGGTTCGACCTCAGTTGCGTCCGGTGACGGGCGGGCCGCCTGGCGGCGGCGCGAAGGCGAGCGGGGCGATCTTGGCGCCGGGCGAGCCGGCCGTGACCGCGCGATAGAGCGCCATGCCGACCGGGCTGTAGGTGATTGTCTCGGTGAGAAGCCCCCCGACGAGCATCGCCGCGATTCCCCAGCGCCAGGCGGGGTGCGCGCGACCGCTGCGCCGGACATCCGACCACAACCCGACGAAGGGGAAGATCAGGCAGAGCGCGAAGGGGACCTCCCACGCCCATGGCTGAAGCAGCGGCCCGGGCAGCAGCCGCGAGACGGCCGGCAGGAGCAGGATCGACATGCCGCAGAAATGCAAGCGCCGGTGCCACTCCGTGCGGCGGCGCATCAGGATCGCAGCAGTCGTCAGGCCGACGAAGGTGAACAGGATCATCGGATCGAAGACGAGGAATTGCAGCGGCCGGAAGAAGAAGGGCACGCGCCCCGCCCGCACCATCCCCGCCGTCACCAGGCAACCGAGGACGATCATCGGCACCATCCAGACGGCCGCGATCCAGCCGAGGTGCCGGTGGAGCGCCATCCGGTCGGTCGCGGCAAGGACGTTCTGGGTCAGGTAGATCGTCACCCAGCCCATGAATGCGATCGCATGAGCATGGACGCGCAGCGGCGAGGCGAAGGTCGACCGCCCCATCCACAGGTTGAACGAGAATCCGGCGACGACGATCAGCGCCATGACGATGGCGGCGCGCAGGAAGAAGCGCTCGTCGCCGATTGCGGGAGCGGGCGTAGGTGCGAGCGGGTTTTCAGCGAGAGTGGCCATGTCGACTTCCCCCAAATCGAGACCGCCGAGTGTAGCGCACCCGTGCAGCGGTTCAAGCGACGTCGCGCGACACGGCAGCGAGGTCGTTACGAACCCTAATCCGCGGACGTGTGGCCGCTGCGGCACTGACGCGCCGCCATCGCACGCCGAACAACCTTGGTCGGCGTTGTCGGAGCGGCCGTTTTCGGCGACAAGACGGCATGGACATTCACAAGCCAAAGGTTCCGCACTCGCTGCGCGAGTTCCTTGTCGAGATCGGGACGATCACGATCGGCATCCTGATCGCGCTCGGGCTCGAATCCACGGTCGAGGCCTATCACAACCACCAGCTGGTTGAGCGTGCGCGGATCGACCTTCGCGCCGAGCTGGAGAGCAACCGCGCGACGCTCGCCTCCACGATTGCACAGGAGAAGAAGGCGGGGCCGCCGCTCGCCACGCTCCTCCGCTATACTCGCGATCGGCTGCAGGGCCGGCAAGCCCGGCTTTCGCCCGATCTTCAGCTCAACATGACCTTCATCCCGATGAACACCGCAGCCTGGGAGAGCGCCGTGTCGACCCAGGCGCTCGTTCACATGCCTTACGACCAGGCACACGCGCTCGGCGTCGTCTATGCGGGCACGCGCGTGTTCAACGAGTATGAAGCCGACGCGACGCGCCACTGGATGGAGCTTGCCGTGCTGCCTGACGATCCCGGTTCGCTGCCGCGCGACCAGCTTGAGGCAGCGGCGCGCGAGATGGCCCTGAACCAGGGCTATCAGGCATCCCTGATCGCGTCCGGCCAGCATTTGCTGGGGGCGTATGACAAGGCGCTCGCGGTGTTGAAGTGAATCATCACTTCGTTGACTGAGAAGCTCGTCGCCGGTGCCGGCGTAGGCGGAAAAGCGCTGCGGTCAGGCGGCCGCTTTCAATCCGTCGCGGATTTCGCCGATCTGCCGTTCTGCCGTCTCGAGATCCGGATAGGCGATGCGCCAGGCCGGAATCGTCTCGAACCACTTGAGGAAGCGGCGCACGCGCGCCTCGGTCACTGGATGGCCCAGCCAGAGGCGTTCCACGGCAAGACGGGCCAGCGCATCGAGCGACGTCATCGACTCGACAGCCGGCGTTTTTGTCTGCCCGTAATCGGGAAAAACAACTGCTCTGACCGGCTGCGGCGCGGTCGCCCAGGGCGCGCGGCCGACCGGCACGAACTTGATCCGACGCTTGAGCAGCTCGATCTCGTCGAGATGATCGAGCTCGGGATAAAGCGGGCGCAGCACCGGCCAGCTGCCCCGCTTGATGCTGAACGGCGTCGGCCAGGGAATGACGCGTCCATCCGCGCGCAGCGCGATGAGGTCGTCGGTGAGGTAGGAATAACCGCGCGCCGTCAGAAATGCGGCAAGCGTGCTCTTGCCCGCTCCCGACGCGCCGGGGATGAGGATCGCGCCCTCCTCATCGGCCAACGCAGCGCCGTGCATCAGGCCGAGCCAGTCGATGCCCGCATGAACGCCCTCCAGCACCGCCTGGAACACCGCGCCCGCCATTTCGCCGCCGTCGGCAGAGCCGAGAAGGGGTGCGCCGTCTTTCAGCAATTGCATCTCGCCCTGCGCTTCGGCCGCGACGTGGAGCTGGAAGCCGGGTTCGGCATCCGGATCGGCGCAGTCGGCGAGCGCGCATTCGACGCGAAGCCGCGTCTCGTCGTCATCGCTCGAGAAAGCGAAGCCAGTGCGGCCGATCGAATAGAGACGCGGCGCACCGGCATCGGAGGTCGCCCGCGCGGACGTGACAACCGGCAAATTCACGGCAGCCGACGCCGGCGGCGGGTTCCACAGCCAGCTGATGATGTCGACGTGCATCTCCGCCTCTTCCGGCGGCAGGCCGGCATGGGCGGCAATCGCGTCGGCCGCCTCGGCCCTGGACAATCCAGACTCGACAAGAGTCCAGATCGCGGCGGCACCGGAATTGAGGATGCGGAGCAGCTGGCCGGCCTCGTCAAACAGGACCAGCCCGCCAGCGAACGGAATGGATATCAAACTTTGACTTTGGTGTTGTGCGTGAAGATCAGCCGCCCCGCTTCGTCACCCGCCGCGTACACGCCGTTGTCGGCCGAGAGCAGGCTGACCGGTAGCGCGCCACGTTCTTCGATCACGTCCAGCGCCTCCCATCGGAAACCTGCCGCGTCCTGCACCGGAAGCACGTCACCCATAAGCACGTCGCGCGCCGCCAGATAGTCGACCACGCCGCCGCGATGCACGGGGATTGGCGTCGATTCGCTGAGCGTAAGGCCGATGCCCGATTGGGTGCGGAAGAAGAGGCACGGCTGAAGCGAGGGCCGCGTCCGTTCGACAGCGCCCTCGTAAAGCCCGCTCCCGTCCGTTTCCATCATGAGCAAGGCATCGCCCTCGCGCGCCTCGCCCACTTTCTGGCCGCTGGCGAGCACGGCATCGACCCAGCAACAGCCGGTGGGCGGCGGCGGTGGCGTCGGTCCTGGCGGCGGCGGCGAGGCCCCACCGGTGGTTGCAGCAACCGCCTTGGTCGCGGTCAGCATGCCGAGAACCAGCGGGGCGGTATAAGCGCCGAACTGACCCATTCGGGCCAGCGCCTCGCGCCGCTTGACCGTGCGGTCGTTCGTGGCTTGTTCCCGCTCAGGCTCGTCCATGGCTTTTCCCCGATGATATGCGAATCGAAAATTCGCAGCAAATTCTGGCAGAGCACGGCCGAAGCTCATAAAGCAACTGAACATTTGTCCGGATAATCTTTTTCCGGAACAACTTTCGGACGGAAATTTATGCGGCCTCGCAGCTTGCCCGACGAGCCGGATTCGGCTTGGCGAAATCGCGAGACACTCGCGGCCCTGCTGCGCGCGCTTATCGATACGGAGGCGCCGGCGCCAGAAGTCGCCAACTGGCCGGCCCTGATCGCGCTCGCTGCGGACGAGCAGCTGACCCCGACCCTCGCCGCCCTTCCCCTCTGGACGGCGCGCGCCCCCGCCATACCCGAAACGGTGCGCGATTATTTCGAAGCGGCCTTGTTCCTCAACGCCGAGCGCGAAGCTGCGATGGCCACGACGCTGTCGCGGGCGCTGGCGGCGCTCAAGCCAATGAAGCCGGTAGCGCTCAAGGGGGCGGCGAATTTGATCGGGCGTCTCTATCAGCGGCCCGGCGCGCGTCTGATGGGCGATCTCGACCTTCTGGTCGGCGATACGAAAGAGGCCGCCGCCGCTCTCACCGGGGCAGGGTTCGGGCCACCCGACCAACCGCCCCGGCCCTGGATCCGGCTTCGGCACCACCACGCGCCGATGCAGCGGGACCTCGAGACGGAGGCCGGGGTCGAGCTCCACGCGCGGATCGCCGGCATCGGCGATCCCGTCATCCTGGCTCCGCAGGCGTTGCGGGAGCGGGCGGTGGTGCTCAGCTTCGCAGGGCTTCCTGCGCGAATTCCGGCGCCCACCGATCGGCTGATCCACGCCATCGCCCACGACCAGATCAGCGACCGTGGTGCTTTGCGCGGCCGGATCGCGATGCGCTTGATCCTGGAAGTGGCCTTGCTCGCCCGGTCCGAGAGGCTCGACTGGTCGGGAGCGGAGAATGTTTTTCCCGCCGGCAAATGGCGCGACGCCTTCGTGCGCGTGACCGCGCTCGCGCACTCATGGCTGGGGGCGCCGGTGCCCGCCCGCTTCGAAGGCGAGGCCACGGCGGCGGCATCACGGCTCCGCCGCCCTCCCTCGAAGCCGGCCCAGGCACTCGCAATCGGCTCACATCGCGCGGTGGGGCTGCTCCGCGTTCAGCCGCTGGCTTTGATCAACCTGCTCAATCCCGTCTGGACCGCAAAGCGCCTGCGTGCACTGATGCGCTGAGGAATTCGAAGCCGCGCTCAGGGCCGCGGCATGGCGGCGACAATTTCCTTCGCGCCATCTGGCGTCAGATGGCCATAGTCGAAGTGGAAGGGCTGGCCGGTGCGGGTGAACATTCGGCAGGGTTGCGGCAGCGGGCATTCGGCGCGGTAGGCGGAGAAATAGCGGCCGCCGGCGCCACGTACGATCGGGCCCATCTTGCGATCGAGCCGCTCGCGTGCCGGCACGCGGCCATCGTCATAGACGCGGCGGTCGTGCGCAAGCTCGGCGCGGGCGAGCAATTCGGGTACGGACGGTTGATATTCGGCGACCGGACCGACCACCAGCACGCCGATCCCGGCGGCGCGAAGCCCTGCGACCACCGGCCGCAATTTCTCCGCTTCGTCGGGCCACCAGCGCGAGGCGAGGATGACTCCGTCGACATGCATACGTTTGGCCAGCGCCAGCGCCTCGAGTGCCCGTCGGTCGCAGCGCCCCCCGCCGCCGATGCTTCCGCTCTTCGGCCGGCACGCCGCCTCCATCGACACGAGAAAATGGATGTCGGGAAAGCGTTCGATCAGGGCTGCCCAATATTGCGCGGCATGGCTGTCGCCGGTGAGAAGGACGTTGCGACGGCCGGGAACGATGCGAAGGCAGACCGTCTGACTGGGGATGGTGCCCGGCCGGCAAGAAGGATCATAGGAATCGATTGGAATCGTCAGCTTGTGTGGGACGGCGAGGATGCGCAGGATCGAGGGGGGCAGCCGGCGCAGATGCGGGGGATGGTCGGTCGCCGCAAAGGCGAGGCCCGCTGTCGCCAGGCAGGCAAGCGCCCCTCCGGCCAGCACCGGCAACGGCCGTCCTTTACGCAGCCCCCGACGGAGCGGACGCTCGACAGCGAAATAGGAAAAGGTGGCGAGCGCGAAGGACGAAGCGATCAGCAAGACCTGCGCCATGGGGGTCAGCTCGAAACGGACGAACAGGCGCCAGAAGGCGAGGAGCGGCCAGTGCCACAGATAGAGGGAATAAGAGAGCCGGCCGATCGCCCGCATCGGCGCGACGGCGAGCAGCCGGTTGATGGCGCTCCCTTCGGCTGGAACGAGCAGGATCACCGTCGCGGTCGTCGGCGGCAAGGCGGCGGGAAAGGGTGAAGTCAACGCGCCGCCGAAGATGACAGACAGGAGCAAAATGCCGAGCGCGAGCGCGGCGAGGATCTCGCGCACCCGCCCCTCGCGCGATGCCGGAACCAGGCCGATCGCGGCAAGGCCGCCGAGGCCGAGCTCCCAGAAGCGCGCGGGCAGCAGGTAGAAAGCGGCGCTCGGCCTGATCACCGCGACGGCTGCGGCGAGGGCCAGCGACGCCAGGGTGGCCCCGGCGATCAGCGCCGTCCGGCCGCGCCTCCCCCTCAGCGGAACGAGAAGCAGCAATGGATAGAGGAAATAGAATTGCTCCTCGACCCCCAGCGACCAGGTGTGGAGCAGCGGCTGGACCTCGGACAGCGGGGCGAAATAGGGATTGTTGCGCCAGAAAAAGAGGTTGGAAAGAAAGAGCGGGGTCGCCACAGAGGATCCGCGCAAGGTGGCAAGCTCCTGCGGAAAGGCCATGATCAACCACGCCGCGAGCACGGCGAGGGTGACGAAGAGCAAGGCCGGCACGATCCGCGCCACCCGCCGCCGCCAGAAGGCCCAGACGGAGAAGCGTCCCCCCTCCATCTCGCGCAACAGGATGCCCGTGATCAGGAACCCTGATAGGGTGAAGAAGATATCGACCCCAAGGAACCCGCCGCCGAAGGGCGGGATCTCGGCATGGAAGAAGAGGACGGCGAGGACCGCGACCGCGCGCAGCCCTTCGATATCGCCGCGATAGCCCCGCATCCCGTCCATCGCGCGGTGCTAAACTGAGGACCCGCCGAGCGAAAGGCCGATCAACGGCGACGCGGAAGTCCAGCGCCATTGCCTCCGCGAAGGTAGAATTCGCGATAATAAGCGGTGACGAAAGCGGCGGCCGGGGTGCCGACGAGCGCGCCGATCAGGCCGAAAGCGAGCGCTCCGGCCAAAGTCGCGAACAGGATGACGACCGGATGGATGCGCATCGTCTGGCCGCGGATCGCGGGCGCGAGGAAGGTGCCGAGCGCCTCGGTCATCACCAGATAGAAAAGCGCAGTCCAGATCGCCGTGCGCACATCGACCGCGAGCGCCACGATCACCGGCGGCACGGCCATGATGTAACCGCCGATCCGCGGCACGAACTCGGCGAAGAAGGCGAGCGAGGCCCAGACGATCGCCCCCGGCACGTGCATGAAGGAGAGGAAGATGCCGCTCGCCACAGATTCGATCGGGCCGACGATGGCATTGGCGCGGATCCAGCCGCGCACCGCCGTCGAGGCGCTGCGATAGGCGCGGACGCCCGGACCGCGACACCGCACTGGCAGCGCCTCGACATAGCCGCGCATCAGCGGGAATGGATTGACCGTGATGTAGAGGACGGCGGATAGATAGAGGACGAGCAAGGTCGCGAAGCCGAGCAGCGACAGCGACGCGCCGCCCAATCGCCCGATCACATCCCACATCGAGGGCAATTGGCCTGACGCCAGCGATTGTGCGCCGAGCGCGCTTTGCAGCTGCGGAAAATCGGTCAGCTCCGAGGCGATCCGCTTTTCGGCGTCGGACAGGAATTCCGGGACCTTGGGCAACAGCTCCGAGGCCTGCTGCACGAGCGGCGGCACGACGAGGATGAACACCGCGACGAAGCAGGCGACGAACAGGACGAGCGTGATGAACAACGCCAGCCGTCGCGGCACGCCGTGCCGCCGCAGCCATCTTACCGCTCCCTCGAGCGGGATCGCGGTCACGATCGCGAGGAAGATGAGGAGGAAGGCGAGCGCCGTCTTCTGGAGAAACCAGAGCGCGATGACGGCCGCCATTGCGGCCAAGGCATAAGCCGCGGGGCCGCGCGGCGGCCGGATTCTCCCTTCGCGGGCTGGTCTGTGCGTGTCCGGTTCGGTCATCGCGCTTTCCGGTCAACGCCGGTCGATGGTTTCGGCTCCGCATCTTATGGCCTGCCGCCAGCGCGTAGAAAGTGAAGTCCGGAAAAGTCTAATGCTGGTGGCCGGGCGCGCGGGCAATGCTCGGCGATGCGCTGTGCTCCACGCCTTTCCCGAGGATCTCGACCCAGCCATGCTTGCGATGCTCATAGACGGAGAAAGCGGGCGCCGGGAAATCCGGATCGGCGAAGGCCCCGAGCGGGACGGCGAGCACGCCCGGCCAGCCATCGTTCGAATAGACGATGGTCGAGCCGCAATCGGGGCAGAAACGATAGTCGCAGCGGCCGCCGCTGTCGGCAGTGCGGCCCCACAGTCTGGAGGAGCCGGAAACCACGACCTTGTCCTCCGGCCACCGCGCCTGGGCGGCGAAAGCGCTGCCGCTCCGCTTCTGGCATTCGAGGCAATGGCAGACCGAGACGCGCGCCGGCTCGCCCGTGCACACGGCCTGAAGCGCTCCGCAACGGCAGCTGGCGATCCGAACCTTTTCGCTCATGGTACGCGCCGGGGCTTAACGACCTGACCGGCGAAATGCACTATACCGATCCGGCGAGGGAGTGATTGCGGATGAGACAGGCCTCGAGCGGATTCCGGACGATGTCGATAGCGCTGCTGCTGGCGGTCGCGCTGGCGGGCTGCGGCAGGCATGACAGCGCCGGCAAGTCCTTCGCGGACACGATTGCGAGTACCTTCGAAGCCGATTGCCTGCAGGCACAGACTGGCGCCGGAAAGGCGGCGCAGCTTCACAAGCAGCTCTGCACCTGCGCGACCGAGAAGATCCGCGCGAGCGGCCTCAAGGCGAGCGACGGCGACAAGGTCAATGACGACAAGATCCATGCCGCCGAACAGGTCTGCCGGCAGCAGGTTTATGGGGACAAACGCTAACCGCAGATCGAAGGCGCGTCGCCGGATCTGACGCGCAGCAAGACCACGCCATGCGGCGCGACAGGCAGCGACACCTGTTCGGAAGGCGGCGAGACGGCGCGCGTCCAGAGATCGCAGGCCGCGAAGGCGCCCGCGGACAGGCCTAGCATGGTCCAGGGCACGTCGACCCGCAGCGGGGCGTCAGAGACGTTGAAGAGCGCCACGGTATCGACCGCGCCACGTCTGGGCCCGGACAGCCACACGCGCAGACCGGTCGGTGCATTCGCCGGCGAGACGGAGCGGCTGATGCGGTCGTCTTGATCGAGGGCAATCACGTCCCGGTTTGTCAGCTGCGCCCGCAGCCGAGGGTCCATCTCGGTGAGGTTGCCGCCGAGGATGAGCGGCGAGCGGGCGATTGCCCAGAGGGTGAAGGCGGTCCGCGTCTCGTCCGGCGTCAGCCGCGCCTGGCGCGGCTCGCCCCAGCCGGGATGCGGCCGCAGCGAACCGAAGGGCAGCATGTCGGCATCGGGCCAGCGGTCCGGTCCCACGACCGGGTTCCACAAGGCCAGCCGGTCGAAGGCGGAGAGGATTCCGTTGGGGAATTCGGTTGACGGGTCGGGATGCGGGAAGGTCCAGCCGATCCCACAGATCGTCGGAGATGCGCCACATCTGCGCCCAGCGGGCCATCTCCTTGGCGTTGGCGAGCCGTGCCGGCCCCGGCGACAGGCTCAGCACCATCGGCCGCCGCGCCTTGTGGATCGCTCGGCCGATCTGCGCGGATCTCGCTTGGCCGGTAGGGATGGTCGGCGATGCAGTCGACCTTGAGGAAATCGACGCCCCAGGCGGCATATTCCTTGAGCAGGCTATCGTACCAGGCCTGACCTGCGGCGTTGTCGGCGACGCCGTAATTGCCGTCGTCCCACGGACAGGTGGCGGCACGGTCCGCGGCGTCGGCGGCGTGGAAGCGCGAGCCGGCGATGGGCAGGTTCGCCTCGACCGCCTGCTCGGGGAATGCCGCGCACGATATGGATGCCGAACTTCAGCCCTTGGCGATGCGTCCAGTCGGCAAGCGCCTTGAGGCCGTGACCGTCGGCGGCGGAGGGGAAGCGGCTGATGACCGGCTCGAGCCGGCCGTTGGCGTCGAGACGGTAGGCGCGGTCCGCCAGCTTGTCGCCGAGCGGATTGGCCATGTACCAGCCCTCGTCGATCACGGCGTAGGACCAGCCGTGCGCCCTTCATCCCGGCGAGGACGCTCGCATTGGCCCGGAACTGCGCCTCGTCGATGGTGAAGCCATAGGCATCCCAGCTGTTCCAGCCCATGGGCGGCGTCGGCGCGACCGCCGCAATCGCGCGACCGCCGACAACGATCGCAAACAACCATGCCAGAAGGCGAACGACTGATCTCGACACGTGCATGGAATGCCGCCTCCCGTCCCGCGAATCGCGCCGTCATGATCGCCCCCCACGCCCGCGCAAGCGCCTCATGCACCGCCGGAACGTCACCATTCGTCGTTATTTATATGGATCAAAAGCCGCACCCGTGGCAAAAGAAGACCGGGGAGCGGGACTATGACCGAATATGGAATCCTGATCGAAACAGGGGATGGCGTCCGGACGCGCCGGTGGCTGCCCTATCCGAATGACGCCGCGGTCATCGCCGACTGGCGCCATCATGGTTTCGACGGCCTCGTCGAGATCATGGTAGGCGGCCGCATCGTCGCTCGCTGGGACGGACGGCAGGCCGACGCAGCCTAGGCTTCGCGCCAGTCGAAAGTAAGCGGCGCTTCGCGAAAGGCGAAGCGATCGAGATGTCGGGCCACGGCGCCTTTGAGCGCTTCGAGCTGCTCCTCGGACGTCGCATCAACACGGACATCCAGGCCCCCCTCGCGCGCATCGAAGGTCGCTTTGCCGTCGCCGAGGAAATCGGCGCCGCGCGCATCACGGGGAAAGACGACCGTGCCATGCTCCGGCGTGAACTCGACTGTCAGATTATGCGACCAATGCTTGCACAATTGCTGAAGATAGCGGCTCGCATGATGGGTCGGCACCGAAGCGGCGGCCGAATGGTTGGTCATCCTCACACTCTCCGGAAAACGAGCGACCCCGCGCAGATGGCCCTGGCGCGCCGTGCCTTCAATGGCGCCCTATCGGCCCGTCGCAGCCTTGAACACGCGGCATTGGGGCGTACCGCGCCCAGCCCTCGCGCAGAACAGGCGCATGGTGCCGGAATAACGGGTGTAACGGACTGCGGGACGGTTCGCGCTGCTGGGACGCGCTTTACGATGGGCGGGCGAGCTGGCCACAGGCAGCCCGGACGCAACCTGCCGCGTTGCCTGAGGAACCGCTGCCGCGGGCACCGACGTATTTTGCGCGGAAGGCCCGGCGACCTCCGGCTGGGGTTGGGCGCCCGCGCCTGACGCCACCTGCTCCGGCGGCGCGGGCGCGGCGGCAGGCGGTGGGATGGCGGCTTCGGTCTCCGACGCGGACGCACTCGACGGGGGAGAATGATTCGGGAGCAGCAGCAGCGCCGCCGCGACCACGACGAGGATCAGGATCCCGGCCACCGCGGCCCAGATGGCGCGACCCGCGCGGCGCGGTGCCGAGCCGCCTGACGCCACGGCGGGTATCGGAGGCGCAGCCACCCGCGTCGCCTTGGGCTGCGGGCGCGCGTGGCCGAGCTGTTCCAGCCGCGCGAGGATTTTCCGCCAGCCGGGATGGTGCGGATCGCCGCGCCAGCCGGAGAGATGGATCAGCGCGCGGTCGTCGTTCATGCTCAGCGGTGTGATGCCGTCGGCCGACACGTCGATCGCACAGCCCCGATTGCGGGCCGCGGAGGCCACGGACTCGAGCCCCTGATGCGCCATGGTCGACCGGTCCCAGAGGATCAGGGCGGCGCCGGTGCCGCTCGCCGGTGGCGCGCGATCATCCTCCGCTACCGCGCGGCTGCCGACATCATAGCCGGCCTCGGCAAGGGCGTCGTGCAATCGGCGCACGACGACCTCGCGGCCCTGCGGGTAGACGATCTCGACGTCGCTCATCGGGTCCGAAACGATCCGCCCGGCAACCGGTTCAGAATTGTCACTTCGGGCTCTTCAGACGGTCGAGACTGAGCGGCGACGCTCCTCGGCGAACGTGCGCTGCCATCCGCATTCATGACGCGGATCGCATGGCCCGGCGCGCATGACGGCAACGGGGGGCGCCGCCGCTCACACTGGAGCGGGCGACGCGCCCCGATACCCGGTCAGGAAGGGCGATCAGCCCTTCTTCTTGGCGTGATGGTGATGTCGCGCGTGATGCCGCATGTGATGATGATGCCGCATCATGTGATGATGCCGCGTATGATGATGGCGCATGTGGTGATCGCCCATCATCATGTCCCCGCCGCCCTCATGGGTCTGGGTGCACTTGTCGGTTACACCATGCGAGCAGGGCGGATAATCCTGCGCGCTCGCGGCGGCCGGAAGCACCGCGATGCCGAGAACCAGGCTGGCAGCAACGATCAAGGTCTTCATTGGGACTCCTCCCCTCAGTGAATGATCGAACAGAACGAGCGAACGACGCGGCAGGCTCATTCGCAACCTAGCGGAATCAGCCCCCGTTCAGCAAGCCTTCGCCAGAGGTGCCATATGAGTCGTCTGATGCCTATGCGTCCTTTGATTGCCGCCGCCTCGTTGCTCGCCCTTGCCGCCCCCGCGGCGCGGGCCGCATCGCGCCCGCCCGAGGACCTTCTCGTCGTCAATCGGCTGAGCTGGGGCGCCGATGCCGGGACGCTCGACGAGGTGCGGCAAATCGGCATCTCCCACTGGATCGACCGGCAGCTTCACTGGCAGGGCGATACGCCATTGCCGGAGGCGGCGCAGGCGGAGATCGCGTCGATGCGGATCAGCCGCGAGCCGATGGCGGAGCTCGTCGTCGAGGAAGATCGCGCACAACCGCGCCGCCAACATCGCTTACCGATCCGGACGCGAAGAAGGCGGCGCGCGCAGGCCTATCAGCAGGCGATGAACGACCTTGCCCGCGAGGCGCGGAACGCTCGCTGCTGCGCGACCTCTATTCGCCCGACCAGCTGCGGGAGCAGATGACCTGGTTCTGGTTCAACCACTTCAACGTCCAGGCGCAGCAAGCGCGACATCCGCGCGATGGTCGGCGACTACGAGGACCAGGCGATCCGGCCGCACGCGCTCGGCAAGTTCCGCGACCTGCTCGAGGCGACGCTGCGCCATCCGGCGATGCTGCGCTATCTCGACAACGACCAGAACGCGGCCGGCCACATCAACGAGAACTACGCGCGCGAGATCATGGAGCTGCACACGATGGGCGTGGGCTCCGGCTACACCCAGAAGGACGTGCAGGAGCTGGCGCGCATCCTGACCGGCGTCGGCATCAGACCCGAAGCCCGAGCCGCCGAGGCTCAGGCCCGCAATGGCAGCAGCTCTACATCCGCGACGGGCCTGTTCGAGTTCAATCCCAACCGCCACGACTTCGGCGACAAGGTCTTCCTCGGCCACACGATCAAGGGCTCGGGCTTCGCCGAGGTCGAGCAGGCGCTGGACATCCTCGCCGCCTCGCCGGCGACCGCGCACCATGTCTCGCAGCAGCTCGCGACCTATTTCGTCGGCGACAACCCGCCGCCGGCGCTGGTCGACCGCATGGCGGCGACCTTCCAGCGCAGCCGACGGCGACATCGCCGCAGGTGCTGCGGACCATGTTCCGCTCGCCGGAGTTCAAGGCCTCGCTCGGCAAGGCTTCAAGGATCCGATGCATTACGCGGTCTCGGCGGTGCGGCTCGCCTATGGCGACCGCGTCGATCTCAACACCGCAGCCGATGATCAGCTGGCTCAACCGCATGGGCGAGGGCCTCTACAGCCACGAGACGCCCGACGGCTATCCGCTGACCGCCGCCGCCTGGACGGGGCCGGGCCAGATGGACGACGCGCTTCGAGATCGCGCGCCAGATCGGCGCCGGAGCGGCCGGCCTGTTCCAGCCGCCGATGCGCCGGCGCGCCGCGTCGCCCATGATGCCACGCCGGCGCAGCCTTCCGCGTCCAGCCTTCAGACCGGCCCGCTGCTACTGCGCAACGCCTTCTCGAGCCGCCTTGGCGCCGAGGCTGCAGCCGGCGACGGGCACGGCGCTCGGCGCAGGCGGCGCTCGCCGCAGGACTGGAACACCCTGTTCCTCTCCTCGCCCGAATTCATGCGCCGCTGACGGAGAGACGCGATGGACCGCCGTAACCTCTCTGCGACCGCCGGACGCTGCCGCCGCCCGCTCGTCGTCGCCGGGCCGCGCCTTCGCCGCGCCGCCAGGCCGGCAGCGCGGCTGCTGGTCGTGTTCCTGCGCGGCGCCTATGACGCCGCCAACGTGGTCGCGCCGGCCGGCGAGCGACTTCTACCACGCAGTCGCGGCCGACGATCGCGCTCGCCAAGCCCGATCCGGCCAATCCCGATGCGCCGCTTGCCGCTCGACGCCGACTGGGGCCTGCATCCCGGCGCTGAAGGACACGCATCTACTCCGCTGTGGCAGAAGAAGCAGGTCGCCTTCGTGCCGTTCGCCGGCACCGACGACCTGACCCGCAGCCATTTCGAGACGCAGGACACGATCGAGCTCGGCCAGCCGCTCGGCGGCACGCGCGACTACGGCTCGGGGTTCATGGCGCGGCTCGCGGCGGCGCTGGCGGGCGACGAGCCGATCGCCTTCACCGACCAGCTGCCGCTGAGCTTCCGCGGCGGCGCCGACCGATCCCCAACATCGCGCTCAACGCGGTCGGCAAGCCGGCCATCGATCGCCGCGCAGGCGCGCGCTGATCGAGGCGATGTACCAGGGCGACAGCCGGCGCTGAGCGCCGGCTCGGTCGCCGAGGGCTTCGCAGGTGCGCGACGAGGTCTACAAGACGATCTGCCGCCGAGATGGCGGCCGCCAACCGCGGCGCGGTCAGCGCCCAAGGGCTTCGAGCTGTCGGCGCGGCGCATCGGCCGGCTGATGCGCGACCAGTTCAACCTCGCCTTTGTCGATGTCGGCGGCTGGGACACCCACGTGAACCAGGGCGGCGCGCCAGGGCTATCTCGCCGACGCGGATCGGCGAGCTGGGCCGCGGCCTGGCCGGCTTCGCCGACGAGATCGGGCCCGGAGGCGTGGCGCAACGACCACCGTGGTCGTGGTCTCCGAGTTCGGCCGCACCTTCCGCGAGAACGGCGACCGGGGCACCGACCACGGCCATGGCAGCGTCTATTGGGTGCTGGGCGGCGGCGTGAACGGCGGCCGGCTGGCCGGGCCAGCAGGTCGCGCTCGCGCCAGGCGACGCTCAACCAGAACCGCGACTTGCCGGTGCTGACCGACTATCGCGCGCTGATCGGCGGCGTCGTCAAACGCAAATATGGGATCGGCGACGCTGCCTTGGGCAAGGTCTTCCCCGGTGCCTCGCCTGCGGACCTGCAACTGGTCTGACCGTTCCGGGCCGGCGGCCTGGCTGGTGCGCCCGGCCCGCAGCCATTGTTGCCCAAGTGTCACACGACCAAACAAAGCACCCGTGGGGGTTGCGGAGGCATTCCCCCATGGGATCCCAACCCTATGTTGCAGTGCGAAAACATATTCTATTGAAAGGGAAATTTCGCATGCGCAACGTTTCGTTCCTGGTTCGCGCCTCCGTTTCCGTCGCCGCCCTGACGCTCGGCTCCGCCGCCTTCGGGCAGGCGACTCCCGCGCCTGGCCAGACCCAGCAGGGTCCCGCCACGCCCGCCACGGGCGGCGACACGACGCAGCTGCCGCCGGCCGACCAGGCGGGTACCAGCACCGAGAGCAATGCCGAGATCGTCGTCACCGGCACTCGCGTCGCCGGCCGTTCGCGGCTCGACACCGTCTCTCCGGTTGACGTTCTGAGCGGCGCCGCCCTCCAGCAGCAGGGCAGCACGGAGCTGGCCCAGAACGCTCGCCAACGTCGCGCCTTCGATCGACTTCCCGCGCGTTTCGGCGGTCGACGGCACCGACGCGATCCGCCCCGCCACGCTGCGGGGCCTCTCGCCGGACGAGACCCTCGTGCTGATCAACGGCGTCCGCGCCCACACCTCGGCCTTGCTCAACATCAACAGCTCCGTCGGCCGCGGCGCCGCCGCCGTCGACCTCAACACCATCCCGACCATCGCGCTCGACCGCATCGAGGTGCTTCGCGACGGCGCCTCCGCCCAATACGGCTCGGATGCGATCGCCGGCGTGATCAACCTCATCCTGCGCCAGGCCCGCTCCGGCGGGGGGGCGACTGTCAATTACGGCTTCTACGACACGGATGTGGATGCAGCGCGCAGCAGCCGCCACGTCAATGGCGAGCCGGAGCTCACCGCCTCGGCCTGGCAGGGTCTCGGCTTCGGTCAGCGACGGCTATGTCACCATTTCCGGCGAATATCTCGACCGCCAGCCGACCAACCGCGCCGATTTCGACCCGCGCTGGCAAATCCACGTCTCGTCGGCCGCTTCGGCGATCCGGAGGTCAAGCAATATACCGGCTTCCTGAATGCCGGCACTTCGATCGCCGACAATTGGCAGCTCTACGGCTGGGCCGGCTATCAGTATCGCAGCAGCACCAGCGCCGCCTTCTTCCGCCTCCCGACGGCCAACTCGGCCGCCGCAGCCGATCCAAACGGCTTCCTGCCCTACATCAACACCCATTCGCAAGGATCTGAATTCGGCGCCTCGGCATCAAGGGCGATGCCGGCCAATGGCATATCGACGCGAAGATCAGCTACGGCCGCAACCGGATCGACTTCCGCACCGAGAACAGCGCCAATTTCTCGCTCGGGGCGGCAACCCCGCACAGTTTCTATGACGGCGCACTGATCTACGACCAGCTCGTCGGCGGCATCGACGTTTCGCGCAAGTTTGACGTGTTCCAGTCGCTGAACCTCGCCTTCGGCGTCGAAGGCCGGCGCGAGGGCTTCGAGATCAAGCAGGGCGAGACCAGCTCCTATACCGGGAGCGGAGCGCAGGGCTTCCCCGGCTTCACGCCGAACAACGAGATCGACAAGCACCGCAGCAACGGCAGCGCCTATGTCGATCTCGAAGCCCAGGTGACTGACAAGTTCCTGCTCGGCATCGCCGGCCGCGCCGAGGATTATTCGGACTTCGGTGCCACCGCGAACGGCAAGATTTCGGCTCGTTACGATTTCAGCCACGCCTTCGCGCTTCGCGCCACCGCGTCGACCGGCTTCCGCGCGCCGGCGCTGCAGCAATCCTATTTCACCTCGATCGCCTCGGTGATCACCAACGGCATTCCGATCCTGACCGGCACCTTCCCGTCGACCAGCCCTGTCGCGGAGGCGCTTGGCGGCAAGGCGCTGCAGCCCGAGAAGTCGACCAACCTGTCGGGCGGCGCCGTCGTCCGCGTCGGCGGTTTCGACCTTACCGTCGACGGCTACTGGATCCACATCCGCGACCAGCTCGGCCTCTCCGAGAATATCGCCGCCACGACCAGCAATCCGATCACCAACGCGCAAATCACGGCCCTGCTGGCGCCGTTCAACGTCACGCAGGCGCGCTTCTTCATCAACGGCCTCGCCTCGACGACCAAGGGCATCGACGCGGTCGGCCATTATCGCGCCCGCACCGCCGATGCAGGCACGTTCGACTTCACCGTCGCCGCCAATATCAACCAGATAAAGGTGACGCACGTGCCGACCTCGACCTCGGCCCTCAGCGGTATCACCTTGTTCGCCCGCACGCGCATCCTGACGCTGGATGAAGGTACGCCGGGCGAAAAGGTGACCGGCACGATCGACTGGTCCGACGGCCCGCTCGGTGCCACCGCCCGCGTCACCTACTATGGCAATGTGATCGAGCCGGGGACGCTGGCGGCCAGCGATCTCTATACCGGCAATCGTGCGATCACCGATTTCGAATTCCGCTACCGCATGCGCAAGGGCATGCAGCTCGGGCTTGGCGTGGACAATCTGTTCGACGTCTATCCGAAGGCGGTGCCGGCGGGGATCAATACCACGGGAACGCTCGGCTTCCCTTATTACTCGCCCTTCGGGTTCAACGGCCGCATGCTCTACGTGCGCGCGGGCCTGAGCTGGTAGGGCCGGCCTCCGCATCTGACACTTGAGAGAGGGGCGGTCGAAAGGCTGTCCCTCTTTCTTTTGACCCTGATGTTCTTGATATGTTCCCACACATGGTGTAAGCTGACTATATGACTCGCCCCGATGCCCGTGTCGGGCGCGGCGCGCCTGAGAACCGGACGCCGACGCGCTTCAACCTGCCCGAACGGGAGGCGGATGGGGATTGGCTGGATGCGCGGGAGGGCGTCGACGGTGAATTACCGCCGTTGCGCACGACGGTGACGGTGGAGAAGCCGAAGACGATCATCACCCGCAATGCCTCGCCCGACATCGGCTTCGACCGCTCGATCAACCCGTATCGCGGCTGCGAGCATGGCTGCATTTATTGCTTCGCGCGGCCGACCCATGCCTTTCACGATCTCTCGCCCGGGCTCGATTTCGAGACGAAATTGTTCGCCAAGCCGGACGCGGCTGTATTGCTGCGCGCGGAGCTGGCCAAACCTGGCTACCAAGTGCGGCCGATGGCGATGGGGACCAACACCGATCCTTACCAGCCGATCGAGAGCAAATGGCGGATCACCCGTTCGGTGCTGGAGGTGCTCGCCGAGGCGAAGCATCCGGTCACCATCACCACCAAGTCGGACCGGGTGCTGCGTGATCTCGACATCCTCTCGGCGATGGCGGCGGAGCAGCTGGCGGCGGTCGCGCTGTCAGTCACCTCGCTGACTCCGGAAATCTCGCGGACGCTCGAGCCGCGCGCGCCGGCCGCGCGCAAAAGGCTGGAGGCGGTCAAGGCGCTCAACGCGGCGGGCGTGCCGGCGATGGTGGCAATCGCGCCGGTCGTGCCCGGCATCACCGACCATGAGGTGGAGGCGATCGTCGAGGCCGCGGCCGAAGCGGGGGCGAAGGCGGCTTTCTTCCTGCCTGTCCGCCTGCCCTATGAAGTAGCGCCTCTGTTCCGCGCGTGGCTCGACGAGCATTTCCCCGACCGCGCGCAGAAGGTGATGAACATCATCCGCGACATGCGCGGCGGCCACGACAACGATCCGAACTGGTTCACCCGCTTTCAAGGCTCCGGCCCCTGGGCCGAACTGATGCGCGTGCGCTTCGAGGTTGCCGCGAAAAAGCACGGACTGAACCGGGAGCGGCGCAAGCTGCGGACGGATCTGTTCGTGCCCCCGGCGGGGCCGCAATTGCGTCTGTTGTAGGCCACGCAGCACGTTGCCGGAGAAGCGGCTGAAGCAAACGAGACCACCGCTCAAACACCCGCTGTCGCCGCTTCGCATTTTCGATTAAAAGAGGGCGTTGGGGGGAGCGGCCATGGACAAATTATTCTCGACGATACAGTCTCTCGTCGCGCTCGGTTTTGCGGGCGTCGGAATCGCCGTCTTTCTGATGGTCTTCATCATGCTGATGCGTGGCAAACCGGTGGATGGCGCGAGCGCGCGGCTCCAGGGACGATTCCTGCTCTACGGCTTCATCTTCGCCGTCTTCTGTGGCGTGATGACGGTGGTGGCCCCGCTTCTCCAGCCGGCGCCGGTCGGCGGTCCGATCAAGTTGCGCTTGGCTTTTTCTCCCGATTTCTCGACCGAGAAGCTTAGCCCGCCCAAGGTTCTGCTGCCCGACGGCAGCCAGAGCGATCCCGACAAGGCCTTTGAAATTACCCCTGCTCCAATCACCGTGCTCACCGTCGGCATGGACGCGACGCTGGCCGAAGTGGCGAGCCTGCGGACGACGAGTGCCCAACTCGCGAACAGTGTCGCCGATGTCCAGACGCAGCGGGACCTGCTTGCGACCCGGCTCCCCGCCGCCGCCGCCGCGCCCGCCCCAGTGCAGCAGAATCTAGCCGCCAGCGCCGGTCAGTCCAGGGCGCTGCAGCAGAATGTCGCGGCGAGCATCGCCAAGGGCGATTTCAAGGGCGCCGCGCAACTGAGCGCGCAGTTGCGGGCGTCGGTCGCCCGGACCAACCAGCCGATCGCCGCGATCGCACAAAGTGCCGCGCATTGAGCGGAACGGGAGGATTTTCAGGCCGCGCTGCTTAGCTGGTAGTCGCGATACTGCTCTCTGAGCGCCGTCTTGAGCAGCTTGCCGGACGCCGTATGGGGGAGGCTTTCGAC
This sequence comes from uncultured Alphaproteobacteria bacterium, assembly GCA_963777295.1. Taxonomy (GTDB): domain Bacteria; phylum Pseudomonadota; class Alphaproteobacteria; order Sphingomonadales; family Sphingomonadaceae; genus Allosphingosinicella. The sequence goes on along the minus strand of CAVZPV010000008.1, from coordinate 463,337 downwards.
GAACAGGATCTTGTCCGGGAGCCACCATTTGGCGACGTGGTTGGAGAGGTGGTCGATGATCCGGTCAGCCGTCACCTCCGCCCCTTCCTTCTTCACCACCAGCAGCAACGGCCGCTCGTCCCACTTGGGGTGCCGTACGCCCACCGCCGCGGCCTCGGCCACGCCGGGGCAGCCGACAGCTGCGTTCTCCAGATCGATCGAGCTGATCCACTCTCCGCCCGATTTGATCACGTCCTTGGCGCGGTCGGTGATCTGGAGGACACCATTCGGATGCAGAATGGCGATGTCGCCGGTGTCGAACCAGCCCTCCTCATCCACCACCGGCCCCCGCTCGTCCTGGAAATATTGGCGGACGATCCAGGGGCCTCGCGTCTGCAGCCGGCCGGCGCTGAGGCCGTCGCGGGGCAGCACGTTGCCGTCATCGTCGACGGTGCGCAGCTCGACGCCGAAGGGGACCCTGCCCTGCCGGCACATATGGTCGAGCCTTTGCTCTTCATCGAGCCGGTCCCAGTCGCCGGTTGGAGCCCCGATCGTGCCGATCGGCGACATCTCGGTCATGCCCCAGGCATGGCCGACGCGGATCCCCCGCTCGGTGAAATAGTCGATCATCGCCCGGGGCGCCGCCGAACCGCCGATCAGCACGGCGGAGAGCGCGCCGAGATCCGCGCCCGTGGCCTCGACATGGTTCATCAGCCCAAGCCAGACGGTCGGCACGCCGGCGGTGTGCGTCACGCCCTCTTCATGCATCAGATCGCATATCCTGTGCGGCATGTTGTCGGTCGAATAGACCAGCTTGGCGCCGACCATCGCCGTCGAAAACGGCATGGCCCAGCCGGCCGCGTGGAACATCGGCACGACCGGCAGCACGACCGCGCGGGCGGAAAGGTCGAACGCGTCCGGCGAGACCTGCATCATCGCGTGGAGAATGGTCGAGCGGTGCTCGTAGAGCACACCCTTGGGATTGCCGGTGGTTCCGCTCGTATAGCAGAGCATCATCGGCTCGCGCTCGTCGCCCTCGACCCAGACATAATCGTCGTCCTCGCCGGCGATCAGCGCGTCGAACTCGCCATTATCGAAGCAGACGTAATGATCGATGCTGGTCCAGCGCTGTTTCAGCCGTTCGACCAGGGGCGCAAAAATGCCATCGTAGAAGAGAACCCGGTCCTCGGCATGGTTGCCGATATAGACGAGCTGATCGTCGAACAGCCGCGTGTTGATCGTATGGAGCACGCCGCCGACCCCGATCGCGCCGTACCAAGCGACGAGGTGGCTTATATGATTCATCGCCAGCGTGCCGATGCGGTCGCCGCGCTTGACGCCCAGCCGCTCCAACGCCCGCGCGAGCCGGCGCGCATCGCGGGCAATACCGGCCCAGTTGCTGCGCGTCTTGATGCCGGCGTGAAGCGAGACGATCTCGCGCGTGCCATGCTCTCGCTCCGCATGGTCGAGAATGCGCATCACCCGAAGCGGCCAGTCCTGCATCCCACCAAACATCGGCGCCTTCCCTTCCCATGATCCCCACGCAGGCGGGGAACCAGACGGCCTATGGGTTCCCGCTTTCGCGCGAATGACGCAAGAGGGTTTGGAGTGCCCCCGGCCGGCTCAGGAAACCAATGCCAGGCGTGGCGCCGGTGAGACCGCGAGGCGCACGGCGGTGACGCCTTCCACCCGCTCGAGGCGCGCGGCGAGCTCGGCGTCGAGGAGGAAGTCGCGGCCGAGGACGAGCTCGGCTTCGCCCTGCGCGAGCTGCACGCGCAGGCGCAGCTCGCCGCTGCCGCCGCGATCGTTCGCGAGAGCGACGGCGAGGCGGCCGACCGCCTCGGTATCCGCCACCTCTACCTCGAGCTGGAGGCGCGCACGCTTCGAGAGGCTCTCGAACGGCTGCAGCGACCTGATCGTGACTCGCGGCGCCTCCTCGCCCGGGCGACGGTCGAGCTCGACATTGAGCAACGCGCAGCCGCCATTCTTCGCGCCTTCCTCGACCCGCGCCGCGGCATCGTCGTCGAAGACGGTGGCGACGAACTGGCCGGAGGAATCGGAGCAGGTCGCCATCAGATAGCGCCGGCCGCGCGCCGAGGTGCGCCAGCGCGTTTCCTCGATCAGGCCCGCCATGACGCCGGGCGTCCGCCCGCCCTCCGCGGACGCCGGCAACGCGCTCAAAGCGGCGAAGCTCTTCGCACCGTGCGCTTCGGCGAGATGGCGGTAGCGATCAACCGGATGGGCCGAGAAATAGAAGCCGAACGCCTCCTTCTCCGCCGCCATCGACTGGACCAAGGTCCAGGCGGCGGCGGTCGGCATGCGGATGGGCACGACATTGCTCTCGCCGCCGCCGAACAGCCCGCCCTGCCCGCTGCTCCGCGCTTCGGCGGCGCTTGCGGCATGGGCGAGGATCGTCTCGGCCGCGGCGAAGACTGAGGCGCGGTTCGGTGATAATTCATCGAACGCACCGCCGCCGGCGAGGCTTTCAAGCTGGCGCCGGTTGAGCAGACGCGGGTCGATCCGTTCGGCGAAATCGTCCAGCGAGCGGAAATGGCCATTTGCCCTTCGCTCTTCAACCAGCTGCTCCATCGCTTTCTCGCCGACGCCCTTGAGCGCGCCGAGGGCGTAGCGGACGGCAAGCCCCTCCCCTGCCTCTTCCACCGCGAACTCCGCTTCGCTGGCGTTGATGGAGGGCGGCAGGCAGGCGATCCCCATCCGCCGCATGTCGTCGACGAAGATGGCGAGCTTGTCCGTCTGATGCATGTCGAAGCACATCGAAGCGGCGTAGAATTCGACCGGATAATGCGCCTTCAGCCACGCCGTCTGATAGGCGAGCAGCGCGTAGGCCGCGGCGTGGCTCTTGTTGAAGCCGTAGCCGGCGAACTTGTCGATCAAGTCGAACAATTCGTTCGCCTTCCCGGCCGGAATGCCGTTCACCCTTTCGCAGCCGGCGACGAAGCCGGCGCGCTGCGCGTCCATCTCGGCCTTGATCTTCTTGCCCATGGCGCGGCGGAGCAGATCGGCCTCGCCGAGGCTGAAGCCGGCGAGCACCTTCGCCGCCTCCATTACCTGCTCCTGATAGACGAAGATGCCGTAGGTTTCCTTCAGCACGTCGCCGAGCAACGGGTGCGGATAGTCGATCGTCTCGCGGCCGTTCTTGCGCGCGCCGAACATCGGGATGTTGTCCATCGGCCCGGGCCGGTAGAGCGCATTGAGGGCGATGATGTCCTCGAAGCAGGTCGGCTTCACCGCCGCGAGCGTACGGCGCATGCCTTCGGATTCGAGCTGGAACACGCCGACCGTCTCGCCGCGCTGGAGCAGAGCGATAGACGGCAGCATCGTCCCATGCGAGCTTGTCCAGGTCGACCTCGACGCCGCGCCTGGCGAGCATCTGCACCGCCTTCTGGAGGACGGAGAGCGTCTTCAGGCCGAGAAAGTCGAACTTCACCAGCCCGGCCGCCTCGACATATTTCATGTCGAACTGGGTGACCGGCATGTCCGACCGCGGATCGCGGTAGAGCGGGACGAGCTGGTCGAGCGGGCGGTCGCCGATGACGACGCCGGCGGCATGGGTCGAGCTGTGGCGCGGCAAGCCCTCAAGCTGCATGGCGAGGTCGAACAGGCGCCGAACGTCGGCGTCGTTCTTATATTCGGCGGCGAGCTCGGAGACGCCGTTCAGCGCGCGCTCCAGCGTCCAGGGATCGGTCGGATGGTTGGGGATCAGCTTCGCCAGCCGGTCGACCTGGCCGTAGCTCATCTGGAGGACGCGGCCGGTATCCTTCAGCACCGCGCGCGCCTTCAGCTTTCCGAAGGTGATGATCTGCGCGACCTTGTCGCGGCCGTATTGCTGCTGGACGTAGCGGATCACCTCGCCGCGCCGCGTTTCGCAGAAATCGATGTCGAAGTCGGGCATCGACACGCGCTCGGGATTGAGGAAGCGCTCGAACAGCAGGCCGAGCCGGAGCGGATCGAGATCGGTGATGGTCAGCGCCCAGGCGACCACCGAGCCGGCGCCCGAGCCGCGGCCCGGGCCGACCGGGATGTCATTGCTCCTTCGCCCATTTGATGAAGTCGGCGACGATCAGGAAATAGCCGGGGAAGCCCATGCCGACGATGACGTCGATCTCGATATTCAAGGCGGACGACGATAGGCGTGGCGCTCATCGGCCGTCGAGCTCCGGATAATTGGTCGAGCCGTTTCTCCAGCCCCGCGCGCGCGTCGCGGCGGAGCTGTTCGGCCTCGGCTTCCTTGTCGCCGGCGATGCTCGGGCAGGATCGGCTTGCGCTTCGGCGCTCCGAAGGCGCAGCGGCGGGCGACGACGGCGCTGTTCTCGATCGCCTCGGGCAGGTCGGCGAACAGAGCCCGCATGTCCGCCGCCGGCTTCATCCAGGCTTCGGGCGAGGAGCGGATGCGGTCGTCGCGGTCGATCTGGCTCGATTGGGCGATGCACAGCATCGCGTCGTGGGCGGCGTGGAAATGCGGCTCGGCGAAGCAGGCCGGATTGGTCGCGACCAGCGGCAGGTGATCGGCATAGGCAAGGTCGACGAGATCCGCCTCGGCCGCCTGCTCGACGGATCGCCGCGGCGGCTGAGCTCGATATAGAGCCGGTTCGGGAAGAGTTCGACGAGGCGCCGCAGCATAGTCCTCGGCGGCGCTGGTCTGTTCGGCTGCCAGCAAGCGGGCGAGCGCGCCTTCCCCGCCTCCGCTGAGCGCGATCAAGCCGTCGGTCCGCCCCTCCAGCGCGTCCAGCCGGACATGGGCCGGGTCCTCGACCGGCCGACCAAGATGCGCCTCCGACACCAAAGCGCAGAGATTGTCATAGCCCGTGTCGTTCTGCGCGTAGAGCGCAAGCCAGTCGAGCGTCGCGCTGCGGCCCCGGCCGCGCGATCGCGAGCATCGTCCCGATGATCGGCTGCACCCCCGCGTCGCGGCAGGCTTCGGTGAAGGCCATGGCCGCGTAAAGGCCGTTGCGGTCCGTCACTGCCGCAGCAGGAAAATCGAGCTTTTTCGCCTGCTTGGCGATCGCCTTCGGCTCGATCGCCCCCTCCAGCATCGTGTAGCTGGAGAAGATGCGCAGCGGGACATAGGGGGCGGCCATCGCCCTGTTATGGGTCTGCATTGGCCGGGCAGGAAAAGCGCCCTCTTCGGCTTTTCCACACCTATTCGGGCCTCCATTTGCGACAGCCTTACGGAGCCGTTACGAAGCCCCATGGCCACCTTGCGCCTCCGCGCCGGTCTCGCCCGGGAGATCTTCGCCATGGACGGCGGAGAGCCGATCCGGCGGCGAACGATCCTCGTCGCCGCGCTCGGAATGGGCGTCCCCGTACTGGCGGGTCTGATGCTCGGCTATCGCGAGGCGGGCTTCACGATCGGCCTCGGCGCGATCCTGCTCGCCGGGGCACCCACTGCGAAGGGACCGCCTCAGGAAGGCGCGAAACCGGGCTTGGCGGTGCTTCCCGCGTTGCTCGCCGTGGTCCTGGCGACGCTCGTCGGCGGCAGAGCGTGGTCGGACGCACCCGTGACCCTGCTCGTCGCCATCGCCGGCCTGCTCTCCGGCTATAGCCGACCGCTCGGCGTCGCTTCGATCCGGTTCAGCATCTACCTCGTGCTGAGCGCGGGCTTTCTGGACGGCATGGGCCCGCACCGCGGCCTCGCCGCCCTGATCTTCGGGCTTGGCGCGCTGTGGAATATCGTCCTGCGCCTGCTGTTCGCCGAACGGACGAGCGAGCCCTCGGAGGTTCCGGAAGAGCGGCGGACGCCGACGACCGCGCAGCGCCGCGCCCATTTCCGCAAGACGCTTGCGCACGCTGGACGGCTGGCAATTCCCCCTGCGGCTGGCGTGGGCCTCGGCATCGCCAGCGCGATCCGGCATGCCTGGCCGGCCCACCATTATTACTGGATCCTGCTCACCGTCGCGCTGCTGACCCAGCGGCCGATCGAGCATATGCCGGTCAAGACGATGCAGCGCCTGATCGGCACCGTCGCGGGCGTCACATTGGCGGCGATCATCCTCGTCGGAATTCCGTCCTATTGGGCTCTGGCCGTCCTCGCCTGTCTTCTCGCCATCGCGGTGCCGATCGCCCGCGCGCGCTCCTATCTGCTCTATTCGGTCGTCGTGACGCCGCTCATCCTGCTGGTGCTGGACCTGGGACGGCAGGTCCCGCTCGGCCTGCTCGGCGATCGACTGGCCGCGACCCTCGCCGGCGGCGCCATCGTGATCGCTGGAAACATCGCCTTCGATCGGGTGCTGGCGCGAAATCGCGCGGAGAAGGACTAAGCGGCCTCCTCCAGCGCCTGGCGCTCGAACCGCTCCGCCACTTCCGGCGGGCTGGGCAGCAACAGCAGCACGCTGACGGTGATCACGGCTGCGGCATAGCCGGCCCAGGGCGTGAGCCACGCCAGAAACGCGCCGCAAAAGTCGATGAGGATCAGGCTCGCCGCAATCGCCATCCGGCGTCGGCGCCAGACAGTCATCGCGACATTGTCGTCGACCGTCGAGTGCAGCGACAGGCGCATCGCAACGAAGGAGAGGAAATAGGCGCCGCAGCTTGCCGCCATGAGGCTGGCGCCGAGCGGCTCCAGCGGGCGCTCGGCGGCGTTCCTGGCGGCGAAGGGCAGCAGGGTCGCCCAGAACAGCGCCACCAGATTGAGAAACAGCGCGCGGCTGTTCATCTTGTCGACGTTCGCGAGAGCGCCGTGATGCGTCATCCACAAGATGCCGACGATGAAGAAGGTGGCGGCATGGACGAGCAGGCCGGGGGCGATCTGGCCAAGACCGGCGAGGCCGTGCGCTGGAGGCACCCTGAGATCGAGGACGAGCAGGGTCAGGATGATGGCGAAAACGCCATCGCTGAACAGTTCCAGCCGATGCTTGGTCATCCAGCCCCCTCCCTGGGCGAAGGTGCGGGGCGACCGGGCCGAAGTCAATGCTCGGGGTTTTCCGCGCCCTGGCGCAGCGTCGCTAGTGGATCTTCTGCCCGAACTTGTGGCTCGGACCCCAAGTGTAGATCGCCGCCAAACCGGTGATGTCGGTGATCGGCAACTGCTCGACACCCTCCTCGGCGCGCGGCACGCGACTGTCGGCCGATTCATCGCGATTGTCGCCAAGCACGAAGACATGCCCAGGAAGAATCCGAGTCTCGGGATAATCGTCTTCGGGCGAGGGGCCGGAATCATAGATGTTATGGGATTGGGGCTCGCCCGGAAATTGTTCGCTGAGGAGCACCCGCTCCTGCGGCGCGGCGTCGCCCGCTGGCGGCTGCGGCAAGGGCGCAGAGCTCCGATCGATGATCGTAATATTGTTCACGGGCACCGGCGTCTGCGCAATGGGATGGCCGTTCAGGAACACGATGCCTTTGCGGAGCGCGATCGTATCTCCCGGCAGGGCGGCGATCCGCTTGGTGTAAATGGAATTGCCGACCCGGAACAGGATGACATCGCCGCGCCGCAGCGTCTTCGGCACACGCATCGACGCCACGAAGCGGTCGCTCTTGAGCAGGGTTGGCATCATGCCTTCGGAGGGAGCGTAGAAGGGTTTGTACGAAGCGTGGGCTCCGAGCACGAGCAGCTGCGCGACCACATCTGAAGCGATTAAAGCGAGGAGAAGCACGTACCACCGCGACCAGATCGAGCGGACGGTGGGGGCCGCCGGCTTGCTCCAGCGCCAGCTCGCGCGAATCGAGCCGAACAGCGCGGCCAGCCCGGCGATCGTGATGATCCCGACGCAAAGCATGAGTGCCGGAAAGTCCAGCAACGGACTCACTGCCCAGATGAGAATGATCGTGCCGAGCGGGACAACGCCCGCGAACCACCAGAACAGAGCCTGACGCGGCCGTTCCAGCCGCAAGAGGCCGAGGCCCGGCGTCAGCACGTTCAAGGCAGCAATGCCGAGACGGGCGGCGACCGATCGGCCGCCGTCCTGCACCGCACCTGTCGCTTCGTCCCCCATCCACCCCTCCCCGGAATGGGAGGCTAGGCGACAACCGTCCCCGGGTCCAGATGCCCCTCGTGGAGCCGCAGGATGCGGTCCATCTTGGCGGCGATGCGCTCATTGTGGGTGGCGACGAGGGCGGCGCTGCCTTCGTCGCGGACCAGCTTCAGGAATTCGGCGAACACGACGTCGGCCGTACCCTCGTCGAGATTGCCGGTGGGCTCGTCGGCGAGGACGAGGACGGGGCGGTTGGCGAGCGCGCGGGCGACGGCGACGCGTTGCTGCTCGCCGCCGGAGAGCTTGCTCGGCCGGTGGGTAAGTCGGTCAGCTGAGCCCAAGCGCGCCAAGCAGCGATACTGCCCGCTCGTGCGCCGTGTCGCGGGTGGCGCCGCGGATGAGCTGCGGAATGACCACATTTTCCTCGGCGGTGAAATCCGGGAGGAGATGGTGGAATTGATAGACGAAGCCGAGCGCATCGCGACGCAGGCGGGTGCGCTGATCGCTGTCGAGCGTCGCCGCTTCCTTACCTTCGATCCGGATCGAACCCTCGAAGCCGCCCTCGAGCAGCCCGATCGCCTGGAGCATGGTCGACTTGCCGGAGCCGGAAGGCCCGAGCAAGGCGACGATCTCGCCCGGCGTGACCTTCAGGTCGACGCCGCGAAGCACGTCGATGGTGACGCCCGCCTGGGTGAAGCTGCGTCGCAGCCCCCGGACTTCGAGGATGTCACTCATAGCGCAGCACCTGGACCGGGTCGGTGCTCGCCGCGCGCCAGGCGGGGTAGAGGGTGAACAGGAAGCTCGCAGCCGAGCGCGATGGCGACGATCGCGGCCGTCTCGACCGGTCGACGTCTTCGACGGCAGATCGGTGAGGAAGCGGATCGACGGATCCCAGAGATTCTGGCCGGTGAGACGCTGGATGCCGTTCACGATCCCCTGGCGGAAATAGAGCAGGATGGCGCGCCAGGATCATCCCGACGATCGTGCCGAGCACGCCGATCGTCAGCGCCGACCGTCATGAAGATGCGCAGCAGCGACGCCGCGCGTCGCGCCCATCGTCCGCAGCATCGGCGATGTCGCGCGTCTTGGCGCGCACCAGCATGATCAGCGAGGAGAGGATGTTGAAAGCCGCGACGATGATGATGCAGCGAAAGGATGACGAACATCGTCACCCGCTCCACCTGCAGCGCCTGGAACAGCGAGGCGTTCATCTGCCGCCAGTCGTCACCACCGCCTCGCCGGCGACGGCCCGCGCGAGCGGGGCGAGGATCTGCTGCACCCGGTCGGGATCGGCGGTCTGGATCTCGATCATGCCGACTCGCTCGCCCATCATCAGCAGATTCTGCGCATCCTCGATCGGCATGATCACGAACGCCTTGTCATAATCGTAGACGCCGACCTCGAAGATTGCGGCGACGCGGTAGGAGACGATGCGCGGCACGGTACCGAACGGCGTCGTCTGGCCGTCGGGCGCTGATCAGGCTGATCTGGCGCCGACGCGTGACGCCGAGCTGCTCGGCAAGCTCGCGAGCCGATCGCGACATTGCCCGATCCCGGCTTCAGCTCGGTGAATCGCCCGGCGACGACCTTGCCGTCGATCGTCGGGTTGCCGAGGATGTCGGCGATGCGCATGCCGCGCACGACCACGCCTTCGACGCGGCCCTTCGAGCTCGCCATCAGGGGCTGCTCGATCATCGGGATGGCCGAGGTGACGCCGGGCGTGCTGCCGCGCGTCGTCGAGGATGCGCGCCAATCCGGCAGCCGCCCTCATAGCCCTGGACGACGGCATGGCCGTTGAGGCCGATGATCTTGTCGAACAGCTCGGCGCGGAAGCCGTTCATCACGCTCATCACCATGATCAGCGCCGCACGCCGAGCGTGACCGCGACCAGGCTGATCGACGGCGACGAGGAAGATGATCCCCTCGCCCTTGCCCGGCAGCAAATAGCGGCGGGCGATCATCCGCTCGTAGCGGGTGAGGATCAAGGAAGGCCCTCACCCAATCTCCGCAGCGGGAGAGGGTCAGGATGAGACCGCACAGCGGCCCTTCTCCCGCTTGCGGGATTGGATGAGGGTCCTTCTCCATCCCGTCAGCCTCGCCAGCGCGCTTCGAGGAGTTCCGCCGCTCGCCGGTGGCGCGGCGCTTGAGCTCGACGATGCCGCGCTCCAGCCCCTTGGGGCCGACGATCAGCTGCCAGGGCAGGCCGATCAGGTCCATCGGTCGCGAACTTGGCGCCGCCGCGTTCGTCGCGGTCGTCATAAAGCGTCTCGACGCCGGCCGCCTGCGAGCTCGTGGTAGAGATCGATCCGCCGCCGCCGCGCATGCCTCGTCGTCGGCGCGCATGTTGATCAGGCCGACCTGATAGGGCGCGACGCTCTCCGGCCAGATGATGCCGTTCTCGTCGTGGCTCGCCTCGATGATGCCGCCGACGAGGCGGACGACGCCGATGCCGTAGCTGCCCATCTGCGGCATGGACCTGGCCGCCGTCCTGCGTCCTGGATCCTCAGCCCCATCGACGCGCTGAATATTTGGTGCCGAAGGCGAAGATGTGGCCGACCTCGATGCCGCGGCGGGTGCGCAGCCGCTCCGCCGGCACCGGACAGTTCGCGACCTTCGCATGCTTCTCCTCCTCGCATTGCATAGAGGCCGGTGAGGCGCGCGATGGTCGAGGCGTCGGCGGCGAGCAGCTCCTCGCGCGAAATCTCCTCGATCGCCGACGTCGTAAAAGAGCGCGCTCTCGCCGGTGTCGGCGAGGATGTGGAATTCGTGGCTGAGGTCGCCGCCGATCGGGCCGGTCGGCGCGCCGCACCGGCACCGCCTGCAGCCCGAGCCGCGCGAAGGTCCTGCAGATAGGCGACGAACATCGCCTCGTAGCTGCGGCGCAGCCCCGCTTCGTCGAGGTCGAAGCTGTAGGCGTCCTTCATCAGGAACTCGCGGCCGCGCATCACGCCGAAGCGGGGGCGCACCTCGTCGCGGAACTTCCACTGGATGTGGTAAAGCGTGCGCGGCAGGTCGCGATAGCTCTTCGCCGCGTCGCGGAAGATGCGCGGTGATCATCTCCTCGTTGGTCGGCCCGAACAGCATCTCGCGCTCGTGCCGGTCGGGGAAACGCAGCATCTCCGGGCCATAAGCGTCGTAGCGGCCCGACTGGCGCCACAGGTCGGCCGACTGGATGGTCGGCATGAGGAGTTCGATCGCTCCGGCCCGGTCCTGCTCCTCGCGCACGATCTGCTCGATCTTGTTGAGCACGCGAAGGCCGATCGGCAGCCAGGCATAGATGCCGGCGGCGGTCTGGCGGACGAGGCCGGCGCGCAGCATCAGCTTGTGGCTGACGATCTGGGCGTCGGCGGGCGTCTCCTTCATGACGGGGAGGAAATAGCGGGACAGACGCATAAGATTCAGCGGGCTCGTTTCCGGGAGGCTGTGCCGCCTCTAGGTTGGGCGAACAGGCAAGGCAACCGCGGGGCCGCGAAGGGCTACAGGAGAGGGCTACACACGCCGCTGTTGCAAAGGCGACACACAGTGTCGGCAATTTGCCGCAAAGCATTGAAGGACCGGTGACAAATACCGGCCCGCGCGCCTAGCAAGATGCCACGAACGAAAGGCCCCAACAGGCCGGGTTCGGGGAGGCTTCGGCCCCGCATTTCCAAGCGAGGTGGAAATGCGTGCGGGCCGGGCTCTCGCAAGGGGGTTGACGAGCAATCGTCACACGGGTGCCCGGACAGCGATGTCCGGGCACTTGTGGTTTTGGACTCAGGCGCAGCGCCGCTTCGGCGTGCCCGATCCGCCGCGCGATGCGCGGCACGCGCGAGGCGGGGGCGGGACGGCCGTAATAGAAGCCCTGCCCCTGGTTGCAGCCGAGTGCCTGGAGCAGGCGGTGCTGGTGCGAAGTCTCGATCCCCTCGGCGACGATGGTCTTGCCGAGGCGCCGGCCGAGGCTGGTGACCGCGTCGACGATCGCTGCGTCGCCCGGATCGTCCTCCAGCCCGCAGACGAAGCTGCGGTCGATCTTGACGATGTCGACCGGGAATTGCTTGAGGTGCGAGAGCGAGGCGAAGCCGGTGCCGAAATCGTCGAGCGCGATCGCGATCCCCTCTCCCGCCAGCATGTTCAAAGCCCGCTCGACATATTCGGCGCCGCGGCCGACGAACACGGTCTCGGTCACTTCGAGCTGGACGCATTCGGTGGGAATGCCGGCTTTGACCAGTCGCTCGAGCAGCCGTTCGGCGAAATCGCCGCGGCGGAATTCGGCGGCGGCGGCGTTGAGCGCGACATGACCGAACGGCACGCCCTCGCCCCGCCAAACCAGGATGTCCTCGATCACCGGCTCGATCATGCGATCGCTGATCGCGGCGGCGAGGCTGAGATCGTCGAAGGCGGCGGCGACGCTGGCCGGTGACTGGATGCCGCGGCGGGGATGCTGCCAGCGCATCAGCGCCTCGAATCCGACCGGCTCGCCGGTCTTCAAATCCACCTTGGGCTGGTAATAAGGCCGGACACCGCCTCGCTTCAGCGCGTCGCGGGCGAGGCGAAGCATCGAGGTGCGCTTCTGCACTTCCATCCGCATCTCGCCGCGGTAGAGCCGAAGAACACCGCGCCCCGACGCCTTGGCGGCGTAGAGCGCCATGTCGGCATCCTTCATGAGATCGGTGCGGCGGTTGCCGTCGTGCGGGAACAGGCTGGCGCCGATGCTGGCGCGGCAATCGAGGAGGCGGCCGCCATAGATGAAAGGCTCGCCGAGCTTGTCGAGCAGGCGCTGGCCGGCGGCCTCCACCTCCTCCGCGGTTCGCACGTCCGGAAGCAAGGCGGCGAACTCGTCGCCGCCGAGCCGACCGACGATCCCGTCATCGCCGAACACCTCGCGCAGCCGCTCGGCGAAATTGCAGAGCATGGCATCGCCGGCATCATGACCGACCGTATCGTTGACCCGCTTGAAATCGTCGATGTCGAGCAGGAGCAGGGCGAAGCTGGTTCCGTCGGCCGCCGCCTTTTCGATCGCCCCGTCAATCCCCTTCTGGAGCAAATAGCGGTTGGGAAGGCCGGTCAGGCAATCGTGGTTGGCGGACCATTGCGCCCGTTCCTCGGCCGCCTTCTGCTCGGTGACGTCGCGCGACATGACGACAATGCGCTGCGGCTTGCCGTCCGGCCCGGGCACCGGCGCGATGAGAATGTCCCACCAGCGGTCGGGGCCGCAGCCGGGCGGGCTGGAATGGACGACGAGCCGTTCGACGCCGCCGCCGCGCGCCTTGCGCAGGGCCGCCTCGGCCTCCCTGGCGCGGCGGAAGCGGGCCGCCCATTTGTGACCGACCAACTCCTCCCGGCTCTTGCCGTAGAGGCGCTGCGTCGCCGCATTGGCATAGAGGACGGTCCCGTCGAGATCGAGCAGCGACATGCAATCGGGGCTCGCCTCGATCATGCCGCGGTTGAGTTGCTCGCTCGCCTCCAGCGCCCGCTGGGCGAGGATTCGTTCGTGAATGTCCGAGAAGGTGCCATACCAACGCTGGATTTGGCCGTCCTTGTCGCGCGATGCGACGCCGCGCGACAGGATCCAGCGCTCGCCCTCGTCCGTGACGAAGCGCATCTCCTGCTCGAACGTCTCGCCGCTGGCCATCGAATGGACCCATGCGGCCGCGATCCGCTCGATGTCGTCGGGATGGATCATGGCGACCCAGCGGTCGTCATCGGCAAGGGCCGCCCGCGTCGGGAAGAAGCGGCGCCACTGGTTGCTGACATATTCGACATGTCCGTCGGGACCGGCGGTCCAGATGACGTGCGGAATGGCGTCGAGGATGCTGCGCGCGCGCCGTTCGCCGGCCTGCGCCGCCTCGCGGGCGAGGACGCGCTCGTGAATGTCGGTGCAGCTGCCGTACCAGGCACGGATGCGGCCGTCCGCGTCGCGCTCCGGCTGGCCGACGCTGCGCACCCAGCGATGGCCGCCATCGCGGTGGCGAAGGCGATATTCGCATTCATACGACGCACCCGTGGCGAGGCTGAGCCGCCAGGCCTCTTCCGCCCGCTCCCGGTCGCCCTGGTGAACGAGATCGATGCGCGGGGTTCCGTCCGGCCCGCCGAGCCGCTCGACGCCGGTGAAATCGAACCATTGGCGGCTATAATATTCCTCGCCGGTATCCGGGCGGCAGGACCAGAAGAGGTGCGGCGTGCGGTCGAGCAGCGCGCGCAGCCGGTGCCATTCCTCCGCGCCGTTTTCGTCGGCAAACGGGAGGGGAAGCACCGGGCCCGACGGGTTCGAGGACTCCGCCGGGGTCGCGCCCGGCCAGAAATGGTCCGGTTGCTCGTACCGCATCAGTCCCGCCGTGCCGGGTCCGCGGCAGAGGATGCCAGTGCGTCGGTCGTCAAGCTCGAACTCCCCCGGATATGCCCGGGGAATCCTTACGAACCAGCCATTGAGGAAGGCTTAAGGAAGATCCGTTCGGCCGAAACGAGGTCGGGCGTCCTGTTTCGGCCGCCTCACCCGAATACGGGGGGCCTTGAGAGCTCACGCCGGGGCGCCCGGGCTTGCGGCACCGCATCGAGCGCGGCGCGGCGCGCCTCGGCTTCATAGTGGCGGGCGAGCTGGAGCAGGCCGCTCCGTTCGAACGAGGCGGCCATGTCGTCGGCCAGCCGGCGGCATTCCTCCGCCTGCGCGCGAAAATACTCTACGGAGTCCATCGCCGCCTCTCCTGCGGTCTTTGATTGGGGCCGAAAACCTGATGCAGGTTATATTGTTCCATCAATGTTGAGAGAAACAGCGCGACCATAGGTTGGCGGCGCGAGGAAGAGGCGAAGCATGACGCGCAGGACCGGATTTCTGATCGTCGCGGCGGCCGCGTTGCTGATCGCCCTCCCCGTCGGCTGGTATTTCGGCTCGCCCTGGTGGACGCTTTGGCGAATGCGCGAGGCGGCGCGCGCGGGCGACGTGGCGACGCTCGCTTCCTATGTCGACTTCGAGGCCGTGCGGGCGGATGCGAAGGCGCAGGCGCGCAGCGAAGTGGGTTCGATCTTCGGCGGCGTGCGGCCGAGCGGCCCGGTCGGGCGGGCGCTGATCGCCCTCGCCGCCCGCAAGGTGACCGACCGTGCGGCGGCCGCGCTGATCAGCCCGGAGGCGTTGCGCGTGTGGCTTGCGAACATCTCGCCCGGCAGCAGCGGAGCGCGCCGGTCATCTTATGAACCGACGGTCGAACACCACGGACTGGACGCCTTCGACGTCCACGATGCGCGAATGCCCGCCGACGGCACCCGCCTCACCTTCCGCCGCACCGGTCTCCGCTGGAAGCTCGCCGCGATCCGGTGGGGAGAGCAATGAGCCGAAAGCGCGCCGCCTAGCTGCTGAAGCCGCCTTCGGTGGTGAAGCCGACATGGGCCTCCGCCGCGCCGGCGGTGAGCTGCCGCAGCACCGGCGTCCGCCATGGACGACGCGGCCGGGGCCGCCCCTCTTCGCCTGAGGATTGCGCTTTCTTCACGAGCATCTCCCTTTTCCTGCTCTATTGCTCAGGCAGCTTAACGGTGAAGGCGCCATCGGCGGTCGTGCTGCCGTAGAGCGCATTATCGCCATAGGTGACGATCGCGCCGCCGCCGCTGGTCTGGAGGCCGTTGCCGTTGCCGGCGATGGTCGAGCCGCGCACCCGCACCTGGCCGCGCGGCCCGGTCGCGGAGATGCCGATAGCGTTGTAGCTGATCTCCGAGCGGACGACGTTGGCGAGGATGCGCTGGATCGTGCTCATCGGGTTGACCATCAGGCCGGCGCCGCTGTTGGTGATGTCGGAATTGACGAGGCTGACGAGCTGCAGCCCGACGCCCGATTGCGACGTGAGATAGATGCCGGCCGCGCCGCAGTCGCGGATATGGACGCGCTCGAACACCGCCCGGTAATCCTGGTTGGCCGCCGTCGCGGAGACCGCGATCCCGTATTGCGGCCCGGTTATCGTCGTGTCGGAGACGTACAATTCGCCGCCGGTGCCGGTGGGAGCGGTGGCGATGCCCGCGGCGCCGGCGATGATCGTCATGTCGCGAATTGTCAGATTATGGACCGAGCTGGCCACGATCCCGACTTCGTTCGGAAGCGGCGCCTGGAGCTTCAGCCCCATCAGCGTCACGTCGGCCTTGTCCGAGGCGATGACGAGCGCGCCGACGCCGATCGCATCGATCGTGGCGTTGACGTTGCGGCAGTCGATCGTGACCGAATGGTCGATGAGCAGCGGCCCGTAGGAGCCCGAATTGAGGCAGCCGATCTCGCCCCCGGTCGCCCGCACCCGGGCGAAGGCGCGCTCGAAGGTACGGCAAGGAGTGTCGATGCTGCAATCGTTCGAGTTGTCGCCATGGTGGGAGACCCAGGTCCGGAATAGCAGCGGACCGGCGGTAGGGACCGCCCACGCGGGCCCGGCATCGACAAGGAAAAAGGCGGCGGCGCACGCCGTCGCCGCGATCAGGCTCGTCCTGCTCTTCATGATCGTCCCCCCAACCGGACGGTAAGTATCCGGAAACCTTGTTTCTTAACCGGAAGGCGGGGAGAGAGTCGAGTTCGGGCGAGTGCCGGACTGTCTCGGTTTGGAATCAGAAACCCGCGCTCATCCTGAGTAGCCCGTGAGATTGTCGAACCGGCGTGTCGAAGGGCGGTCCTTGGATAGGGCCTTCGCCGGGCTCGGTCCCTGCTCAGGATGAGCGGTTCACAATTCGAAGCATGGAAACGGCCCCGGCGGCTGAGAGGTCCGCCGGGGCCGATCCCCTGTGTTGTTCCTGCTTCAGGCCGCTATGAGCGGTTTAGCAGTTGGTGCGGCCGATATGGCGGCCGAGGAGGGCGCCGCCGACGCCGCCGATGATCGGCGCGGCGAGGCCGCCGGCAACGGCATGGCCGACCAGAGCGCCGGCGCCGCCGCCGACGATGGCGCCGGTCGTGCCGCTATGGCCCGGGCAGCGCCGGCCATGATAATAAGCATAATGGTGATAGCGATGATGGTGATGTCGCGCCGCATCGGCCGGGGTGACCCCGACCGGCAGGGCAACGGCCGCGGCCGTCAGGGCGAGAATAAGCTTACGCATGACAAGTCTCCCTTGGTCTGAACGTGCAACGGCGGGCCGGCCCGAACAGTTCCAAAACGGCGCCGCAACGAAAGGGCGCTTCGTCGCCGAAGCCTGAACGGGGGATAAATGGCGCGGAACGGTGCCCGGTTCCACGCGGCCGGCATTGCTCCGTCTGCCCGGAACCGCGATAAGCGCGAACGCAGAAGAAGGAGCGCGCCATGGCCAAGGGTCAGAAGAAGAGCAACAAGGAAGCCAGGAAGCCCAAGAAGGAGGTCAAGAAGACGATCGCCGCCAATCCCTCCACCAAGGGCAAGCCCGCGGCGAAAGACTGATGGCCGAGCCCTTCGCCCGCCACCGCCAGCCCTGGAAGAGCGAGGAGATCCAGAAGCTCCACCGCCTCGCGGCCAAGGGCATGGGCGTGAAGGCGATCGCCAAGGCGCTCACCCGTACCGAGGAATTGGTCCAAGACCGGGCGAAGGCGGACGGGGTGAAGATCGCGAAGCTGCGGTAGCGGCGGCGGCGCCGACACCTGGAGGGACAGCCCATGTCGCTGGACGACGAGATCATCGACACGCCGGACGGGCCCATGACCTGGGCTCAGTGGAAGAAGAAGCACCCCGTCCAGATCCCGTCGCGCCGCACCAAGGGGAAGAAGCTGCCGGTCAAGGTGAAGCGCTTCACGTCTGAGCCCTGAGCGAAGAGCGTGAGCCGCGGAAGAGCTGACTTCTTCCTTCTCCCCTTGTGGAGAGGGGGAGGCCTGGCTTCGACGCCCGGGGCCGAGAGCCGGATGAGGGGTGCGCGGCTTCGCCGCGCGCCGGCCCTTGGCCGGCACCCCCACCCCCAACCCTTCCCCACAAGGGGGAGGGGCTTCAGTGGCTCCGTGCAGAAGGTCGATAACTAGGCGAGCGGGAAGCTGCGGCTTTCCCCATAGCGCCGGGCGGCCATCTCGGCGGCTTCGTTATGCACCCGCGCATAGACGCCGCGCGCCCCGCCCTCGACGATCTCCGCGTCCGGGTCGCTCTCGCGGAGCACCGGCAGCAGATCGCGGACCTCCTCCGCGGTCGCGGCGATCGCCACCAGCTTCGGATATTCGGGCCGTTCGGCCTGCGGCCGCTTGTTCCATCTCATCGGGGTGCTTCACCAGAAAAGCGGCCCCCGCGCAACGGGATTGCTGGTTGCGGGCGTTTCTTGGAATTGAGTGGCGCGTGCCAAATTCGCCCGCGCAATCAGGCGCCGAACGCGCTCCTGAAGCCATCGCCGACATTGACCTCCTGGAACGATTCCCCGCCGTCCCCGACGGTTGCGTTCACAGCCTCGGAAACCATCTCCCGTCCGTTCACCGAGAGCCGGACGTGTGTCAGCCTTCGCCGAAGCGGGCGTCAGCCCCATCGCCGACAGCAGCCCCGCATACCGCGTGCCGATGGTCGCCACCTTCCCGAGGTCGTCCACGTCGTGCCGCGCCAGCGAACGGCCGTATTCGGGCCGATAGCGGAAGGTCAGCGCATAGGATCCCGCCTCCCGTCTGGACGATCGTCGGCGTCTTGCGAACGTCGTCGGTCAGCCTGATCGGCTCGTCCCCCACATTATTGAGGACGACGACCGTCCCCGCATGCAGCGATGAAGGCGAGCCGAGATATCGGCCCGGCACCGTGCCGCCGCCCGAGGGCGGACTCTCGACCGTGACTATCAGCACCAGCTCTTCGATGGGCGTGAACTGATGTGGGGCCGCCGCCGCGGGCGCAAGCGCCTGTTTCTGGTCCGGAGATTTCGAACCGCAGCCCGAAACTGCCGCGAACATCATTGCTATTGCGCAAGAAGAGAGCAAGATGCGCATCGAAGATGATTCCATCCAGGGGGCGGGAATGCGTCTGTCTACCATCCTCGTACTTGCCGCCGCAAGCATGATGCTGAGCGGATGTGCGTTGCTGGATCTCGGCGCCCTCGCGGAAGCCGGCGTCGGCGAGGCGGCGGCCGGCGAGGCCGCGGCGGGCGCGGGCGCCAGCGCCGGCGAGGCCGCCTTCGCTTCCGCAGAGGTGGGCGTCTCCGAAGATGTCGTGGTTGACGTAGAGGACGGTCTTCGCAGTGGCACCCGCCAGGGCGCACTCAGCAACCTGTTCGACAAGTGGACAGAAGGCGGCCGCCGCGTCGGGCGCTTCTCCATCGATCGGAGCGGGATCATCTCCGCCGGCGGGCAGAACATGGCCTATCTCAATTCGTCGGGAAACATCATGGCCCAGGGAAGCCGCATTGGCTTCATCGACGGCGACACGGTGCGGGTGCAGGAAGTCCTCAAGGACGGCACGCACCAGCCGGTCGGGATTCTCGAAGGCTTCGTGCGCAGCAACGGAGTGGAGATCACGTCCCAGGTGGACGGCACCTTGGTACGCGTCCTCAGGCCCAATTGGTCGTCGACGTGATCGGCTTTCGCCAGGGCCAATATCTGATCCGCCTGGCAGGCGGCGAAATCTTCGCCATACCGCCCGAGGCGGTGGCCGCGATCGCGCTCCTCGGCCTGCACCAGCTCGTCGCGGGCTGCCCACAAAACGACCGGGAAGGCGCCGTCGTCCGCAATTCCGGAGAAATGGTGCGGTTCCGGCACTGCGAGCAGCGGGACGGCGTCTACGTCCTAGTCACCGACGACGGCGATGCGATGATCGACGCCTATGACGTGAAGGGCGTCCTGAGCGGGGACGGCATCCCCGGCGTGCAGGGTGACGACGCGCGGCGCAAACTGATCGAGGATGCGCAGGCGACCGCATCCGCAGTGGGCGCGCAGCCCGGCCAGCCCGCCGTGGAGATTTTGAGCCGCGGCCCCGCCGTGCCGGCGCTCGAACAGGTGCGCTACGGCGTGCGCGCGCCGGCCATGTTCGTTGCTGGCGGCCCCTACGCCCCGGCACCGCCGGCCTTTGCCCAGCCCCGCCCGCAGCCAGAATTCAACCGCGTGGCACCGTGGGAAGGCGAGCGGCGTGGCCCGGCGGCGCTCGGCAACCGCTTACCTTATGGCCGCGGCCAATATGGAGGCCGGAGCCCATACGGCGCGCTCGGCTACGGGCGATACCGGCCGCAAGGCGGCTACGGCCAATACCGGCCGCAGGGCGGGTACGGGCGCCCGGCTTTTCCAGGCTTTCGGCAGGCGCCCGCGGAGGGCTATCGCGGCGGCTACGGCTATCCGAGGATGGGTGCACCGCGAGGCGGCTTCGGCTATCGTCCGGGGCCGAGCTATCGGGGGCGCTCCTATCCCGGCCGGAGCGGCGACCCGCGCGGCTATCGATCCGGACCGCGATAGAAACTTTGAGACCAAGAGCGCGGCCCCGATGCAATGAAATTGCCCGGGTTTGCGAGCGTTTCTCAGGAATTGAGTTGTGTGTCCCCGGAATTCCAGCGTCGGACCGCGACTTGGTGAGCCACCAGCTAGAAAGCTTCCTAAGGCCGGAATACCGGGAGCACTTCCCCGCCTTCCTTCACCCTCTAAAATGTGTTGAGTTCATCGATGAGCACTTTAGGACATTTACGCCTGAAGGAGGAAATCTTAATAGGTCTTACCTTTTTCCGAGCAGAAAGAACTATACCAAGCGACTCTGCTTCACCGCCGCCTCGATGAAGCTCGCGAACAACGGATGCGGCTCGAACGGCTTGCTCTTCAGCTCCGGGTGGAACTGCACGCCGACGAACCACGGATGGTCCGGCCGCTCGACGATCTCCGGCAGCGCGCCGTCGGGGCTCATGCCGGTGAACATGAGGCCGCCGCTCTCCAGCGCCTCCTTGTAGTGGATGTTGACCTCGTAGCGGTGGCGGTGGCGTTCGCTGATGCGGTCCGCGCCGTAGATCGAATGGACGACGCTGTTGCCCGCAAGCATCGCCTCATAGGCGCCGAGCCGCATCGTGCCGCCCATGTCGCCGTTCGCCTCGCGCCTTTGCTTCAGCCCCTCCGCGGCTCATCCATTCGGTGATGAGGCCGACGACCGGCTCCTCCGTCTCGCCGAACTCGGTGCTGCGCGCGCCGGCGAGGCCGGCGAGATTGCGCGCGCCCTCGATGCAGGCCATCTGCATGCCGAGGCAGATGCCGAAGAAGGGCACGCCGCGCTCGCGCGCGAACTGGACGGAGGCGATCTTGCCCTCGCTGCCGCGCTCGCCGAAGCCGCCGGGGACGAGGATGCCGTGGAGCGGCTCGAGCTGGGCGGGGATGTCGACCTCCGGATGCTCGAACAGTTCGGCGTCGAGCCAGGAGATGCGGACCTTCACCCGGTTGGCGATGCCGCCGTGGATCAGCGCCTCGGTCAGCGATTTGTAGGCGTCCGGCAGGCCGACATATTTGCCGACGACGCCGATCGTCACCTCGCTCTCCCAGATTGAACAGCCGGTCGACGACGTCGCTCCAGCGGCGCATGTCGGGCTCGGGGGCGTTCTCGATGCCGAAGGCGCGAAGCACCTCGGCGTCCAGCCCCGCATCGTGATATTGGGCGGGGACGCAATAGATGCTCCTGGCGTCGAGCGCGGGGATAACCGCTTCCTTGCGGACGTTGCAGAAGAGGGCGATCTTGGCGCGCTCCTGCTCCGGCAGCGGATGCTCGCAGCGGCAGACGAGATCTCGGGCTGGATGCCGAGGCTGGTCAGCTCGCGCACGCTGTGCTGGGTGGGCTTGGTCTTCAGCTCGCCGGCGGCGGCGATATAGGGCACGAGGGTGATGTGGACGCTGACGGCGTTCTCGCGGCCGATCTCGTTGCGGAACTGGCGGATCGCCTCGATGAAGGGGAGCGATTCGATGTCGCCGACCGTGCCGCCGATCTCGCAGATGACGAAGTCGAGCTCCGGGCCGAGGTCCGCGGCGATGAACTCCTTGATCGCGTTGGTGACGTGGGGGACGACCTGAACGGTGGCGCCGAGATAGTCGCCGCGCCGCTCCCGCGTGATGATGCCCTGGTAGATGCGGCCGGAGGTGACGTTGTCGCTCTGGCGGGCGGGGACGCCGGTGAAGCGCTCGTAATGGCCGAGATCGAGATCGGTCTCGGCGCCGTCGTCGGTGACGTAGACCTCGCCATGCTGGTAAGGCGACATCGTGCCGGGATCGACGTTCAGATAGGGGTCGAACTTGCGGATTCGGATCCTGTAGCCGCGCGCCTGCAGGAGGGCGGCGAGCGACGCCGCCATCAGGCCTTTGCCAAGCGAAGAGACCACGCCGCCGGTGATAAAAATGAACCGCGCCATGGGAGTTGAGGAATAGGCGGCGCGGGGGCCACGGGGCAAGGGCGAGAATCGCGCGGAGGAGATTTTATTTCGTCGCAGCGGGCAAACCCTCCCCGCTTGGGGGAGGAATGGCAGGCTATCGGCAGGTGGATGCCCCGCGTGGATTCGAACCACGATTGACGGAGTCAGAGTCCGTAGTCTTACCATTAGACGACGGGGCAGCGCGGGCCGCGAGATAGGGCCCGGCCCGGAGCGGGTCAAGGCTGTCGCGGCCCTGTCCCGGGCGCCGTCGAGGGGCTGACTTGCCCCTGCCCCCCGAAACGATGTACCTTGGGCCCAGGTCAAGGACGGCTCCCTCGCCGCCCGCAAAGAGAACATAAGAGTGTTTCGGTATGGCGCATGAAGCCGCGACGGCTCCGCCCCCGCCGGCACCGTGTCCGGCACAGGCGGCTGAAAGCCCCTTTCCGGGGCGTCGCCCTCCCCTCCGCACCTGCTATGGCGCGCTGGATCTCGGCACCAACAATTGCCGGCTGCTGATCGCCCAGCCGTGCGAGGAGGGCTTCACCGTGATCGACGCCTTCTCGCGCGTCGTGCGGCTCGGCGAAGGCCTGGCGACGAGCGGCAAGATCGGCGAGGCGGCGATGGACCGCGCGGTTGCCGCGCTCGGCGTCTGCGCGGACAAGCTCCGCCGCCGCCGCGTCTCGCTCGCCCGTTCGGTCGCGACCGAAGCGTGCCGCCGCGCCGTCAACGGCCGCCATTTCGTCGAGCGGGTGAAGCACGAGACCGGCATCGCGCTCGACATCATCTCGCCCGAGGAGGAAGCGCGGCTCGCCATGCTTGGCTGCCACCGCCTGCTCGAGCCGGGCGACGGCCCGGCCCTCATCTTCGACATCGGCGGCGGCTCGACCGAATTGGTGCTGGTCGATGCCGACGGCGTCGACATGCCCAGGATCAAATGCTGGTGGAGCGCGCCCTGGGGCGTCGTCTCGCTGACCGAGAGCGAGGGCCGCAACTTCAAGGACGGGCCGGAGCGGATTGCCGCCTTCGGACGCATGAAGGAGCGCGTCCGTCACGCCTTCCGCCGCTTCTCGGAGCTGCTGCCGCCAGGACGGGACGAATATCCGCCTGCTCGGCACCAGCGGGACGGTGACGACGCTTGCGAGCGTGCACCTCGCCCTTCCCGCCTACGACCGGCGCGCCGTCGACGGCCTGCTGATGCCCGCGGAGTCGATGCGCGAGGTGAACCATATGCTCTCCTCGATGAGCATCGAGGAACGCTCGCAGCTGCCCTGCATCGGCGCCGAGCGGGCGGATCTCGTCGTCGCCGGCTGCGCGATCCTCGAGGCGATCATGGACATCTGGCCGGCGAAGACGCTCGGCATCGCCGACCGCGGCATCCGCGAAGGCATCCTCCGCTCGCTGATGGCGCGCGACGGATATGACAATTGTGACGCCGCCTGTCGCACCGCCAAGGGGCGCAAGGTCAGCTCGACCAACTGGCTCGAGCGGCAGCTCAACGATCCCTATGTGAAGCGCGCCAAGGCGGAAGGCTATCGCTCGCGCGCGGCGTATAAATTGATCGAGCTCGACGAGCGCTTTCATTTCCTGAAGGGCGCGGAGCGGGTGGTCGACCTCGGCATCGCGCCGGGCGGCTGGTCGCAGGTGGTGCGGCAGCGCCTGCCCCGCGCGACCATTGTCGGCATCGACCTGCTGCCGACCGACCCGATCGATGGCGTCACCATTCTCCAGATGGACTTCATGGCCGAGCAGGCGCCCGACCGGCTCAACGAGGCGCTCGACGGCCCTGCCGACCTCGTCCTGTCCGACATGGCGGCAAACACCGTCGGCCATCCGCAAACCGACCATCTGCGCACGATGGCGCTGGTCGAGGCGGCGCTGGAGTTCGCGGCCGAAATGCTGAAGCCGGGCGGCGCCTTCGTCGCCAAGGTGCTGGCCGGCGGGGCTGACCACAATCTGGTCGCGGAGCTGAAGCGTCACTTCTCGACCGTGAAGCACGCCAAACCGCCGGCGAGCCGCAAGGGTTCGTCCGAATGGTATGTCGTCGCTCAGGGTTTCAAGGGGTAGCGTCAGCTCCGCGCCCGGGCTGCCGCGATGGCGTCCTTGAGGGCATCGTAGCCCACCGCGCCGCGCAGGATCTTGTCGCCGATGACGAAGGTGGGCGTGCCGTTGCCGCCGATGGCGCGGGCGAGGTCGTAATTGCGGGCGAGTTCGGTATCTGCATCCTTCGGCGCCGCGGCCGAGGCGAGGCCCGCCGCGCGCTCGGCTGCGGCCACCGCCGCGGCATCCGGCCGGCCCGCGGCGAACAAGGCGTCGTGGAACGGCTTGAACCGCCCGGCCGCCGCCGCGGCGAGGCTTACCCTGGCCGCCGTCTCGCTGTCCGGGCCGAGGATCGGCCAATCGCGCCAGACGATCTTGAGCTTGGGATCTTCCTTCAGAAGCCGGTCGAGATCGGCATTGCTCTTGCGGCAGAAACCGCAGGCATAATCGAAGAATTCCACCAGCACGACATCGCCGTTCTTCGCGCCCGCCCAGGCGCCCGCATAGGGCGTCTCGAAATCGGCGCGGTTGGCGTCGATGACGCTCGCATATTGCCGCTCCTGCAGGCGCTGGAGCCCCTCGGCGATCATTTCGGGATGGTGGATCAGATTGTCGCGGACGATCGGTCCGGAGAGGAGCCACATCGCCGCCGCGCCGGCCAACGCGCCGATCAGCGCCGCCGCGAGCCAGGCGCGCCAGCCGGTGGGTACCGGCGACGCGGGCGCCGCCGTCCCGTCCGGCGCATCATTTGGGTTCGGAGATATGGTGCTTCTTCTCGTAATCGACCTGAGTGCGCGAAACCATGGCGATGTCCTGCGCGCGCAGATAGTCGTTCGAGCCCTCGGGAATGCCGCGCATCGCCATTTCGGCATTGGCGAGCGCCAGCTTGGCCTGGCCTTCGAGATTGTAGCGCTCCGCCGTCGCCAGCTCGGCGCGTGGCTGGTCGCCTTCGCGGTCGTAGACGATACCGAGTTGGTACCAGGCGAATGGATTGCTGTTGTCGCGGGCGACGGCGGCACGCAGCACCCGCTTCGCCTCCGCCATATTCTCCGGCTTCTCGGTCGCGATCAACGCGCTGCCGAGCAGGGAGGCGATGAGCGGCTGGTCCGGCGCGTGCGCCACCGCCTCGCGCAATGAGGCGAGCGCTTCCGCGGGCTTGCCTGATTCGAGCAGGATCTGGCCCTTGAGCTCGAGATAGAAGGGATCGCCCGGCCGGTCCTTCAGCAGCAAATCCATCTCCGCCAGCGCCCGGTCGGGATAGGCCTGCTTATGATAGGCATAGGCCCGGGCATAACGCGCCGGCTCGCTCTGATTGCTTTCGGGATAGAGGTTCAGGGTCTGCTGCGGATCGTCGATATAGCCGATCAATTTCGCCTTCACCCGCTGGAAGCGCGCCTCGAGCGCCGGATCGGTCGCCTTGCCCCACGAGGGTGACGCCTTCAGCTCCTCTTCCAGCACCTGGATACGGTCACCGGTCAGCGGGTGGGTGTAGGCGTAGGCGTCGTCCTGCGGGATGGAATAACGATATTCCTCATTCTGCATCTTCTTGAAGAATTCGAGCAGGCCCCGGCCGCTGACTCCCGCCTGGTTGAGGAATTTGGCGCCGGCCTGATCGGCCGAGGATTCCTGGGTCCGTGTGAAGGCGAGGAACTTGCGCTCCGCCACCTGCTGACCTGCCGCCGCGATGCCGGCGCCGGCATCGCTCGCGCCCGCCGCCATCGCCGCCACGCCAAGCAGCAGCGAGAGCAGCATGACTCCCGTCGCCACCTTCACGCCCTCCCCCATGCGGATGACGTGGCCGCCGACGATATGGCCGATCTCGTGCGCGACGACGCCCTGTACCTGATTCACATTGTCGGCGGCGGTGAGCAGGCCCGAATGGACGTAGACGATCTGGCCGCCGGCAACGAAGGCGTTGATCGAATTGTCCTGGAGAACGAGGATCTGGACATTCTCGGGCCTCAGACCCGCCGCCAGGATGATCGGCCGCTCCATGTCGCGGAACAATTGCTCGGTCTCGGCGTCGCGCAAAATCTCCTGCGCGAGCGCCGGCCGGACGCCGATGACGAAGCTCAGGATCAGCAGCATCAGGAAGCGGGCGAGCAGAGCGCCACGCCCAAGGCGCGTCCGGTTTGCTTCAGCCATGTTCGCCCTATCCCGTCTGCGGCCTGAACCGGACATGAGCGTTCTCCGCGTCAGGCTCCGAAGGTCCGCTGCCACCAGCCGCGCCGCGGCGGCCCGCCGTCCTCGCCGGCGTCAGCCGGCTCGGCGGTCTGGGACGAGGCGGCCTCGTCATTGGCAGGCTCCGGCGCGGCCACCGTCGGAGCCTCCGCCTCCGCGGCCTTCCGGCGACGGGGGCGGCGAGGCTTGGCCCCCGGCTCCGTGGCGGCGAGCTCCGGCTCAGGTTCCGGTGCTGGCGCTTCGGCGGCGGCCTCGACAGCGGCCGGCGCTTCCGCCTCGGCCTCGCCTTTGCGGCGCGCGCGCGGACGGCGGCGAGAGCGCGGCTTGGCTTCCCCTTCGTCCGCGGCCGGTTCGGGCGCGGCTTCCTCGGCAGGCGACGGAGCTTCGGCGGCCGGTGTTTCCGCGTCCTCGGCTTCCTCGATCACCGCCTCGGGCGGCTGGTCGCCATCCTGCCCTTCCTCGTGCCGGCGGCGGCCGCCGCGGCGGCCGCGGCGGCGGCGGCGCTTGCGGCCCTGCCGATCCTCCTCGGACACGCGCTCATGCCCCTCGGCCTGACCCCGTCCACGTGGCGCCTCGGGCGCCTCCGCTTCCTCGTCTTCCTCGTCCTCATACTCGTCGAGCTCCGGCTCTTCCTCGTCCGGCTCCTCGATTCGCGCCGCCTCGATGCGCGGGCGCTGCACCGGCGGCGGACCGGAGCTTTCGACCGCCATCCGCGCGCCTTCGAAGCCGTCGTCGATCAGCACCTCGATCTGGACGCCGTAGCGCTGCTCGATCTCGGCGATCTCGGCGCGCTTCTTGTTGAGGACGTAGACCGCCGCCTCGCGGCCGGCGCGCAGCACGATCCGGCTGCCGCGCCCGCGTCGCCGCTTCGTCCTCCAGCATGCGCAACGCCGACAGGCCCGCCGACGAAGCGGTGCGCATCAGGCCGGTGCCTTCGCAATGCGGGCAGGGCGTGGTCGAAGCTTCGAGCACGCCGGTGCGCAGGCGCTGGCGGCTCATCTCCATCAGGCCGAAGGAGGAGATGCGGCCGACCTGGATGCGGGCGCGATCGTTCTTCAGCGCCTCCTTCATCGCCTTCTCGACCTTCCGGATATTGGCCGTTCGACTCCATGTCGATGAAGTCGATGACGACGAGGCCGGCCATGTCGCGCAGGCGGAGCTGGCGCGCGATCTCCTGCGCCGCCTCGAGATTGGTCGCGGTAGGCGGTCTGCTCGATATTGTGCTCGCGCGTCGAGCGGCCCGAGTTGATGTCGATCGAGACCAGAGCCTCGGTCGGGTTGATGACCAGATAGCCGCCCGATTTCAGCTGGACGACCGGCTGGTACATGGCCGCGAGCTGGTCCTCGACGCCGAAGCGCTGGAACAGCGGCACCGGGTCGGCATATTGCTTCACCCGTCGGACGTGGCTCGGCATCAGCAGCTTCATGAAGTTGCGCGCGGCGCGTATAGCCTTCCTCGCCCTCGACGATCACCTCGTCGATGTCGCGATTGTAGATGTCGCGGATCGCGCGCTTGATGAGGTCGCTGTCGCCGTAGATGAGCGCCGGCGCGGAGCTACTTCAGCGTCCGCTCGCGGATCTCGTCCCACAGGCGGGCGAGATAATCGAAGTCGCGCTTGATCTCGGTCTTGGTGCGCGAGAGGCCGGCGGTGCGGACGATGCAGCCCATGCGTCGTGCGGCAGCTTCAGGTCCGCCATGATCGACTTCAGCCGCTTGCGGTCGGCGCCGTTGCGAGATCTTGCGGCTGATGCCGCCGCCGTGCGACGTGTTCGGCATCAGCACGCAATAACGGCCGGCGAGGCTGAGATAGGTGGTCAGCGCCGCGCCCTTGTTGCCGCGCTCTTCCTTGACGACCTGGACGAGCAGCACCTGGCGGCGGCGGATGACGTCCTGGATCTTGTAGCGGCGGCGCAGATTCTGGCGCTTGCGCCTCAACTCGTCGGCTGCGCTCTCCTCGGGCGCGCTGGCAGTCGACGGCGCCGGCGGCGCCGGCGTCCTCGGCGCCTTCCTCGAGATCTTCGTCGCGTCCAGATGCTCCGGGTCCGGCGTCGTCATCGATCGTCGGTCGTCGTCGCCATGATCGTCGTCGTCGGCTGTCCTCGGCCGCGCGCAGGCGCTCTTCCTCGGCGGCATGCTCCGCTTCCTCGCGGAGCAGCGCCTCGCGGTCCTCGCTTGCGGGATCTGGTAATAATCCGGGTGGATTTCGCGAGAAAGCGAGGAAGCCGTGGCGGTTGCCGCCATAATCGACGAACGCCGCCTGCAGCGACGGCTCGACCCGCGTCACCTTGGCGAGATAGATATTCCCCTTGAGCTGCTTGTGCTCGGCGGATTCGAAATCAAATTCCTCGATCCGGTTTCCCTTGACGACCGCCACCCGGGTCTCCTCCGGGTGGCGCGCGTCGATCAGCATGCGCATTGTCATCAAAATCCTCCACGCGCGCGGCGCGGCCTCGGCTGGGCCGAGGAGCAAGCGGCTCGCGCGCTCGAATAAGGACGAAGGCGCGGCCGGTGCGGCGCGCGCCTTCAATGTCCGGGTTGCAAAGATAAACTGTGTGTCTGCTGCAGCGGGATGGTCGGTCGAAAGCGCCGGCCTCAAAGCTCCGGACGCGGCGCCGCCCGTCAGGCGGGGGCGGAACAGTCCGGAAAAACCATCACTCATGCAGCGTCAACCTTGGGTGGCCGGCGCGAAGCCGGCGCGAATTCTCACGGCCTTAGATGAGAAGGGTTGTCAGAACCTTCAATACGATGCCGATGCTTCCTGCTAGCATTCGGGAGGGGCAGCGGCAACCGGCGAATGGTCCGCAACACTTGTACGAGCGCCGGGACTTTTTTCTGGACCGAGACGCCGCGAGAGCGGCAGAGTGAGGACGTGATGCGTCTCCTGCTCTGTCTCGCTTTCGCCTGTCTGTGCCTCGGCGGCTGCTCGAAAGGAAGTGGCGACAATGGCCAGGGCGTGACGATCGATCTCGCCCATGCCCAGCGCGACAACCTGCCGCTGCCGCGTATCTACGGGTCGCGGGATCCGTCGCGGCCTTTGGTGGTGCTCGATCCCGGCCATGGCGGCAAGGATCCCGGCGCCATCTCGCCGTTTGGTGGGCGACAGGAGAAAGACGTCACCCTCGCCGTCACCCGCGCGATCCGCGACGCGCTCGCCGCTTCGGGTCGCGTTCGGGTGGCGATGACCCGCGAGGACGACCGCTTCCTTGTCCTTCGCGACCGCTATGAGATCGCGCGGCGGATGGGCGCGAACCTGTTCATCTCGATCCATGCCGACGCCGCGCCGCTCAATGACGGCGCGAGCGGCGCCACCGTCTACACCTTGTCGGAGGTCGCCTCGGACAAGGAGGCGGCGCAGCTCGCGCAGCAGCAGAATGGCGCCGACGCGCTCGGCGGCGCGCCGCTCAGCAAGGATGCCGGCGTCAACCTCGTGCTGATCGATCTGGCCCAGCGCGAAAGCATGGACGTCTCGGCCGATTTCGCGAACCTGCTCCGCCGCGAAGGGGCGCCCTACTTCCCGTTCCGGCCGGACTGGCATCGCTTCGCCTCGCTCGTCGTGCTCAAGGCGCCGGACGTGCCCTCGATCCTGTTCGAGACCGGCTATCTCACCAATGCGACCGACGCCGCCTATATCGAATCGCCGGAAGGGCAGCAGCAGATCGCCGAGGGGATGAAGGACGCGATCGAGACCCATTTCGCCCGCCAACGCTTTCGCATCGCTTCCCGATAACCTGGCGAAGCCGATCCGCCTTCACCCTGTCCTCTCAATCGTCTAGAGCCCCTCTCGAATGAGTGCCGACAGTCCCACCGCAACCCGCATCATCCTCTATCGCGACGCCGGCAGCCGCTTCGGCGGCTTCGTCCGCGCGGCCTGGCGGCGGCGCTGGGTCAAGATCCTCGCCATCCTCGCGGCGAGCCCTTTCGTCCTCTATTTCCTGCTGCTTTTGATCTTCGCCCGCGGCCTGCCGTCGGCAGATTCGCTCCTCACCTATCAGCCGCCTCTCCCTTCGACGGTTCGAGACATTAACGGGCAGCCGGTCCAGACCTTCGCCCGCGAGCGACGGGTGCAGCTCAGCTATGACGAATTCCCGCCCAGGCTGATCGACGCCTTCATCTCCGCCGAGGACAAGAGCTTCTTCAGCCATCACGGCATCGATTATGGCGGCCTCGCCCAGGCCGTGTTCGACTATGTCCGCAAGGCCGGCACCGGCGAGCGCGCCCGCGGCGGTTCGACCATCACCCAGCAGGTCGCCAAGAATCTGCTCGTCGGCAACCAATATTCGGTGACTCGCAAGATCAAGGAGGCGATCCTCGCCCGCCGGATCGAGAATGTGCTGACCAAGCAGCAGATTCTGGAACTCTACCTCAACCAGATCTTCCTCGGCCGCAACGCCTACGGCGTCGAGGCGGCGGCGCGCGCCTATTTCGACAAGGACGTCGGCCAGCTCAGCCTGCCCGAGGCCGCCTTCCTCGCCATCCTTCCCAAGGGGCCGAGCAATTACGATCCGAACGTCCACGCCGACCGGGCGCTGGATCGGCGCAACTGGGTGCTCGCCGAGATGGCGAAGAACGGCTTCATCACCGCCGCGCAGCGCGACGCGGCGCAGGCGGCCCCGCTCGGCACCGTCGCGGGCGTGCACGAGAATGTCCGCAATGTCGGCGGCTATTTCATGGAGGAGGTGCGCCGCCAGCTCATCGCCCGCTACGGCGAGGGCACGGAGAAAGGCCCCGACGGCGTCTATACGGGCGGCCTCTGGATCCGCAGCTCCTATGACGCGCAGAAGCAGCAGGCGGCCGAGCAGGCGTTGCGCGACGGCATGGTCCGCTACGACAACGGCCATGGCTGGAACGATCCCGGCAAGACGATCGACATCGGCAAGAATTGGGCGCTGGAGCTGGCGAGCCTGAGCTTCGGCACCGGCTATTCGGACTGGCTGCCGGCGGTGGTGCTGTCGCGCGAGGGCGGCGAGCGCGACGATCGGCTTCGCCGACGGCAGCCGCGGCGTGCTTCCAGCTTCGCTCGCGGCGATGCCGAAACGCGGCACTGCCACCGCCGCCTTCAACTTCCTCGAGCCGGGCAAGGTGATCGTGGTGAAGCGCGACGGTGCGGCCTGGGCGCTGAAATCGATCCCGGTGGTGCGCGGCGGCGATGGTGGTCGAGGAAATATCGAGCGGTCGCATCCTCGCCATGCAGGGCGGCTGGGACTTGCGCGGCGACGATTTCAACCGCGCCACCCAAGCCTATCGGCAGCCCGGCTCGACCTTCAAGCCGGTCGTCTATTCGGCCGCGCTCGACAACGGCATGACGCCCGCGTCGATCATCGTCGACGGCCCCTTCTGCGTCTGGCAGGGCGCAGGCCTCGGCAACAAATGCTTCCGCAACTTCTCCGGCAGGGATGCCGGGCCGCAGACGATGCGCTGGGCGCGTCGAGCAGTCGCGCAACCTGATGACGGTGCGCACCGCCAACGCAGATCGGCATGGACAAGGTCACCAAGCGTGCCCACGATCTCGGCGTCGGCGATTATCCCAATTACCTCGCCGATCGCGCTCGGCGCCGGCGAGACGACGCCGCTCCGCATGATCAACGCCTTCGCCATCCTCGCCAATAGCGGCCGGGCGGTGAAGCCGAGCCTCGTCGACTATATCGAGGACCGCAACGGCAAGATCATCTATCGCGCCGACACGCGGCCCTGCGACGGCTGCAACGCGCCGGACTGGGACGGCAAGCCGATGCCGCGGCCGCCGCTTCGCACCAAGCAGATCGTCGATCCGCTGACCGCCTATCAGATGGTCCACATCATGGAAGGCGTGGTCCAGCGCGGCACCGCGCAGACGCTGCGCGAGCTCGGCCGGCCGATGTTCGGCAAGACCGGCACCACCACCGGCCCGACCAACGTCTGGTTCATCGGCGGCACGCCGCAGATCGTCGCCGGCGCCTATATGGGCTTCGACCAGCCGCGTCCGATGGGCGGCTATGCCCAGGGCGGCACGCTCGTCGCGCCGATCTTCAAGCAATTCGCCAAGGCGGCGTTGATGGACCTGCCGGCGATGCCGTTCCGCCAGCCGCCGGGCATCCGCATGGTCCGCATCGACCGCCGCAGCGGCCAGCAGGTCTATCGGCGCCTGGCCGACCGACGATCCCAAATCCGACGGTGATCTGGGAGGCGTTCAAGCCGGAGACCGAGCCGCGACGCGCCCGCCGCGACGACGTCGCCGCCGCGCCGCCGAAGCCGAAGGCGGCCGGTCCGACCGCCGATCAGCAGCAACAGAGCCGCGACGCCGATTTCTTGCAAAACCAGGGCGGGATTTACTAGGCCCGCTTGAGCATAGCGGGCCGTGTCCCGGCGGAAGCCGGGATCCAGCCTGAACGACCGAATTCTGGGCCCCGGCCTCCGCCGGAGAACGAGCCATTGGAGCAAATTATGCGCGCGGAAGCGCAAGCCCATGTCGACCAGATCAACGGTCGGCGCTCGCGCTCCTCCGCCGGTTCCTCGATTGGGACCGCGCGCTCGCGCGCCTCGACGAGCTCAATGCGCGCGTCGAGGACCAGTCGCTTGTGGAACGATCCCAAGGCCGCGCAGGAGGTGATGCGCGAGCGTCGCCGGCTCGACGAGGCGATCGGCGCCACCCGGCGGATCGAGCAGGACCTCGCCGACACGGTCGAGCTGATCGAGATGGCCGAGGCCGAGGGCGACGATGCGATGGTCGACGATGCCGTCGCCTCGCTGAAGGAGCTCGCGGAGCGCGCCGAGCAGGACAAGGTCGCCGCCGCTGCTCGCCGGCGAGGCCGACGCCAACGACACCTATATCGAGGTCAATGCCGGCGCCGGCGGCACCGAGAGCCAGGACTGGGCCGAGATGCTCCAGCGCATGTATACCGCGCTGGGCGGAGCGCCACGGCTATGAAGGTCGAGCTGGTCGACCAGCATTCGGGCGAGCAGGCGGGGATCAAGTCGGCGACCCTGCTGGTCAAGGGCGAGAATGCCTACGGCTATGCCAAGACCGAGAGCGGCGTGCACCGGCTGGTGCGGATCAGCCCCTATGATAGCAACGCCCGCCGCCACACCAGCTTCTCGAGCGTCTGGGTCTATCCGGTGGTCGACGACGATATCGACGTCGACGTCAACGAGAGCGATCTGCAGATCGACACCTACCGCTCGTCCGGCGCCGGCGGCCAGCACGTCAACACGACCGACTAGCGCGGTCCGCATCACCCATTTGCCGACCGGCATCGTCGTCGCCTGCCAGAACCAGCGCTCGCAGCACAAGAACCGGGCCGAGGCGATGAAGCAGCTGAAGGCGCGGCTCTACGAGGCGCGAGCTGCAGAAGCGCGAGGCCGAGGCGAACGCAGAGCAACGCCACCAAGACCGACATCGGCTGGGGCCACCAGATCCGTTCCTATGTCCTCCAGCCCTATCAGCTGGTGAAGGATCTGCGCACCGGCGTCACCTCGACCGCGCCCTCGGACGTGCTCGACGGCGCGCTCGACCCGTTCATGGCCGCCGCTCTGTCCCAGCGCGTCACCGGCGAGAAGGTCGAGGTCGAGGATGTCGACTAGGACGGCTCTTCTCGCGCTCATGCTTGATCGCGCGGCTGCAGGAAGGCCGCGCCGACGGATCCCTTCCCGCTGCCCGACCGCCCTGTCGCGGCGATCGTCTCGCCGCGCTACTCGAACGAGGAGGAGCGCGACCGCTACAAGGAAGCGGCGACGGTGATGAAGCTCGCCGACGTCGAGCCGGGCATGACCGTGGCCGATGTCGGCGCCGGCGAAGGCTATCAGACGGTCCGTCTCGCCCCGCTGGTCGGCAAGAAAGGCCGCGTGCTCGCCGAGGACATCGTTCCGCAGACGCGCGACAATCTCGCCCGCCGCGTCCAGCGCGAGCGATCTCGACAATGTCGCGGTGCGGCTCGGCCTGCCTAACGATCCCCTGCTGCCGGACAATTCGTTCGACCGCGTCTTCATGATCCACATGTATCACGAGATCCAGCGGCCGTAGGAGGTCCTCTGGCATGTGCGCGCTGCGCTCAAGCCCGGTGGCAGAATCATCGTCGTCGATGCCGACCGACCGACCTCGCAGCACGGCACGCCGCCCAAATTGCTCATCTGCGAATTCGGCGCGGTCGGCTACGAGCTGACCCGCTTCGAGCGCCTCGCCGACCAATCCTATTTCGCCCAGTTCGAGCCGAAAGGCCCGAGGCCCGCGCCTGAGCAGATCAAGGTCTGCCCGGCGTAATTTGGTCCTCCACGGGGCGGCGAGGAGTTAAGGCTCCCGCTTCCCAATGTTCAACCCACCCGCCATACAAGCCGAATGCAGCCCTATCAGCAGCTCCTCCGCCGCATTCTCGACAAGGGCGCGCAGCAACAGGACCGGACCGGCACCGGCACCCTCTCCGTCTTCGGCCACCAGATGCACTTCGATCTCGCCGAAGGTTTCCCTCTGGTCACCACCAAGAAGCTGCACCTCCGCTCGATAATCGTCGAATTGCTCTGGTTCCTGCGCGGCGACACCAACATTGCGTGGCTGAAGGAGAACAAGGTCAGCATCTGGGACGAATGGGCCGACGAAACCGGCGATCTCGGTCCCGTCTACGGCAAGCAGTGGCGCGACTGGGAAGGGCCGGATGGCCGCCATATCGACCAGATCGCGAATTTGATCGATCTCATCAACCGCGACCCCGGTTCGCGGCGCCAGATCGTCACGGCCTGGAACCCGGCCGAGCTCGACCGCATGGCGCTCGCTCCCTGCCATTGCCTGTTCCAGACGCAGGTCGCGGCCGGCAAGCTCAACCTCCAGCTCTACCAGCGCAGTGCCGACGTCTTCCTCGGTGTGCCGTTCAATATCGCCAGCTACGCCCTGCTCACCCATATGCTGGCCCAGCAGGCAGGGCTGGAGCCGGGCACCTTCGTCTGGACCGGCGGCGATTGCCACCTTTACTCCAACCACCTCGACCAGGCGCGTCTCCAGCTCACCCGCGAGCCCCGGCCGCTGCCCAGGTTGACGATCCGCCGCCGCCCGCCGGCGATCGATCAATACGTCTATGAGGATTTCGAGATCAGCGGCTACGATCCCCATCCGCACATCCCGGCGCCGGTGGCGGTGTGATCATGTTCGTGCTCGCGCGCGCCCGCAACGGCGTGATCGGGCGCGAAGGGCGCCTTCCCTGGCACCTGCCGGCCGACCTCAAGCGCTTCAAGAGCCTGACGATGGGCAAACCGATGATCATGGGACGGCGAACCTTCGAGAGCTTTCCGGCGCCACTGCCGGGGCGTCGGCACATCGTCGTGACGCGGGATCCGAACTGGCGGGCCGAGGGCGCCGAGGTCGCGCACGATCCGGAAGACGCGCTCTGGATGGCTGATTCGTCCGAGCAGGAGGTCGCCGTGATCGGCGGCGCGCAGCTGTTCCACGAGCTGATCGGCTGGGCCGACCGGATCGAGCTTACGGAAATTCACGAGGATTTCGACGGCGACGTCACCGTGCCCCCTTTCGACGCAGATGTTTGGCAGGAGATGGCGAGGACCGACTTTCCCGCCGAAGCCGGCCGGCCGGCCTATAGTTTCGTGACCCTGGACCGCCGGCGCGATCGACCGAGGCCGCAACCGGATTGAAAGCTCAGCCAGGCTGCGCGCGAACCTTATCCCATAAGGCACGTGCCGCGTCACGAGGGGAGAGCAGGCTACCGGTCCAGGCGGTTTGTCCCCTATGAGCTGAACTAATGGCTTTGCTGAAATTTCATAACTTGCTCAATTGGATGGCAAGCCTGCAACGCTCCGGCGTCCGGGATCCGGCCGCGGAGGCCGCGGTCGGCAAGCCAGTCGCGCAAAATCGGCCGGGGATTGAGGAATAGTCTATGCGCCATGCGCACCGTGGCCGAGGGCTCGCCCGAGGTGCCCTTGAATGCTCGGCCGTGGCCTGTGCGCTTCTTTGCGCGACGGCCGCGTCGGGGCAGCCTCCCGCCCGGCCGCAGGCCGGCGGCGGAGCTGACGAGGATTCCGAGATCGTGGTGACCGGCGTTCGCGGATCGGCCGTGACCGACGTAGCGCCCATCGCCGTGCTCGGTCGTGATGCCATCGACGCCACGGGGGCTTCGACGATGGCGGAGCTCCTGCAAGCAATTCGCGGCTCGACGCAATCGGCCGACGGCTCCGACCCGATCTTCCTGCTCAATGCGCAGCGCGTGTCTGGCTACCAGGAAATCGGCTCGCTGCCTCCCGAAGCGATCGAAAAGATCGAGATCCTCCCCGAGCCGGCCGCGCTCAATTCGGTTTCCCTCCGACCCGGCGTGTCGTGAATTTCATCACCAAGCGCCATTTCAGGCAGATCGAGGCCAAGGCGAGCGCGGGCAGCTCGACCGATTGGGGAAGCGCGACCGAAAAGGCCGATCTGGGCATGACCCGATTGCACGACGACAGCCGGCTGACGGTGAACCTCGAATATCGCCACACCGATTCGCTCTATCAGTCGGACCGCCATGTCCTGCCGGATCCGGATATCCCGTTCGATGCGATCGGCAACATTACCGGCCTCAACGGAGGAGAGATCGACCCCGCGCTATCGGTCCTGGCGGGTCAGACGGTGACGATCGCGCCCGTGCCCGGCACGCCTTCGGATCGAGCGACGCTCGCCGGCTTCGCCGCCGGCGCAAACCGTCCGCACCTGTTCGATCTGGGCCCCTATGCGACGCTGGCGCCGCGAAACGATACGTTCAAGGCGGATGCCGTCATCGCGGATCGCATCGGCGGGACGCTCGCCGGGTCTCTGAGCCTGTCGGCCGAGCAGAGTCGCGATGGCGCGCTCGGCGGGCCGGCAACCGCGAGGCTGATCGTTCCCGACACCAATCCCTTCTCGCCCTTCGCCGAACCCGTCGTGCTCGATCGCTACCTGACGGAGGTCGATCCGCTCCACCAGCACACGACCACGACCAATTTGCATGCCGGCGCGACGCTGCGCGGCGCGATCTCCGGGTGGCAGTGGGATTTCACCGCGTCGCTGGACCAGAAGCAGGTCGACGGCCACAATGAGCTCGGCATCGACCTGTCAGCGGCCGATGCGGCGATCGCCGCCGGAGCCGATCCCTTCGCGCCTCTCGACCCAGCCCTGCTCACCGCGCGGCTGATCGACCTGACCCGACAGCGGACGCGCACGGTCCAGGCGAAAGCGGTTGTCGCCAACACGCCGATCCTGCTTCCGGCCGGGCGAATTGCGATCACCGCCAGTCTCGAGGCGGCTAAATCGAACGCCGCCGCCTCGTCTCGCGGGCCGGATTCCTCCGATCTGCGGCTGAGCCGCGGCCAAGTGGAAGCTTCGATCGCCGTCAACGTGCCGCTGACCTCGCGGCGTGCGCGCGTGCTCCCGTTCCTCGGTGACCTTTCCGTGCATGCATCGGCCAATCTGCGCCAGGTCGGCGGGTTCGGATCCCTGCACGATACGACCTATGGCGCTACCTGGACTCCCGTCACGGGCGTGCAGCTGCTCGCGACCGTCAAAGACAGCGCCGCCGCGCCTGACATGATGGAGCAATTGATCCCCGAGCTTCAGATACCGAATGTCCCGGTCTTCGATTTCGGCACCGGCCGCACGGATCTGGTGACCGTGATCCGCGGCGGCAATCCCGATCTTCTCGCCGAGCATCGCCTGGTTCGGTCGCTGGCGCTGAACGTCAAGCCTTTCGCCAAACGCGAGCTGCGCTTGAGCGCGACCTATGAAGCAACGCGAATTGAAAACCAGACCGGCACCGTCTCTGCGATCACGCCGCAGACCGAAGCCATCCTTCCGAATCTGTTTTCCCGCGATTCCACGGGCCAGCTGGCGGCGGTCACCTATCGGCCCATCAACTTCTATCTGGAGCGCCAGCGCGCGCTTCGGCTTACGCTGAATGCCAGTGGAAAGCTGGGAAAGCCGTCGCCCCAATCCCTCCCGGGGACCAGGAAAGCATCACCGACGCAGGCGGCCTATTATTTTGGGATCGGCCCCACCATCAATTTCGAGGACAGCCTGCAACTGCGTCCGGGCACGCCGGCGCTGGATCTTCTGGCAGGAGATTCGATCGGCCGATGGACGCCGCGCGCGTTCGGCTATGCCTATGGTGGGATCAACTATCGGGGTTACGGCGCGACGTTCAATGCCTGGTATGGCGGCGCGAGACGCGTCCAAGGCGCCGTTCCGGCCGCGGACCTGCGCTTCCTTCCGCTCTTCAAGCTGGCCATCGGAGCCTATCTGCCCTTCCACAGCCTGCTGCAGCGCGCGAATTGGACGCGCAAGATGCAGCTCAGGCTCGATGTCGAGAATATCACCGACGCGCGCCAGCAGGTGCGCGATGGCAATGGCGCCGTTCCCTATCGCTATCAGGCCATCTATTCCGACCCGCTCGGCCGAACCGTCACCGTTACGCTGAGGAAGCTGTTTTAGCTGTCGCGCGCCGCGTTGCCCGGCGGATGCACTCTGCTATGAGGCGCGGCATGGAGCGGCTGGACAGCGGCTCGGCGGTTCCGGCCGATTTGCGCGGCGGCATCGTCGCGCTCGGCAATTTCGACGGTTTTCACAAAGGGCACCAGGCGGTGGTCGGCCGCGCCTTGAAGCGCGCTCGTGCCGAAGGGCGCCCGGCGCTCGTCGCCACCTTCGATCCGCACCCGATGCGCTTCTTCCGGCCGGATTCGCCCTGGTTCCGGCTGACGACGATGGACCAGCGCGCGCGGCTGATCGAGGCGGCGGGCGTGGATGCGCTGTTCGTCTTCCACTTCGACCGCGACTTCGCCGCGCTGACGCCGGACGACTATGTGCGGTTCTGGCTGGTCGAGCGGCTCGGAGTCGCAGGAGTGGTCACCGGCGAGGACTTCACCTTCGGTAAGAATCGCAGCGGCGACGTCGCGATGCTCGCCAGGCTCGGCGCGGAACATGGCTTCGTCGCCGAGACCGTGGCCCCGGTGCGGGAGGATGGCGAGACGGTCTCCTCAAGCCGCATCCGCGAGGCACTGCGCGCCGGCGATTGCGAAACGGCGACGCGGCTGCTGACCCGCCCCTTCGCCATCGAAGGAATCGTCGAGCATGGCGACAAGCGCGGCCGCGCGATCGGCTATCCCACCGCCAATATCAGCCTCGACCGCTATCTCCGGCCGCGCTTCGGCTATCTATGCGGTGCGGGGCCATCTTCCGGACGGACGGGCGCTGGACGGCGCCGCCAATCTCGGCGTCCGCCCGACCTTCGAACCGCCCAAGGAGCTGCTTGAGCCCTATTTCTTCAATTTCTCGGGCGACCTCTATGGGCAGCGGATCGAGGTGGAGCTCGATTTCCTTCCTGCGGCCGGAAGCGAAGTTCGACAGCATCGAGGATTTGCAAGCGCAGATGGCGCGCGACTGCGAGGAAGCGAAGAGGCGGCTGCATTCGTCCTGATCCGTCAGAATAATCAGTAAATATCTGTTCACTAGACAGGTTCGCAGGCCCCGCTACACGGTGAAATATGACCGTGGGAGATGAGGGGGAGGATGCGCCGCCGGCGCTTCGCCGATGGCGCGTGTGGCGTGTCGTCCTGATCGTGCTGGCGCTGATCGCGGTGCCGCTGACCCTGATCAATGCCTCCTGGCTGGCGACGCGGCCGCCGGGGCAGCTGGTCGTCGTCGCCAATCGCGGCATCGCGGTGCCGTTCGACCATAAAGGCCTGACCAACTTCGATTGCACCGCCACGCGCATCCAGCCACCGGGCGACAATCCCTATATCGAGAACACCCTCCCCTCCATCTACCGCGCGACCAGGACCGGCGCCGACGCCGTCAACGTCCAGGTCCAGCCGACGAAGGACGGGCAGATGGTCGTCTTCCACGATTCCGACCTCGCCTGCCGCACCAACGGCCACGGCTCCGTCCGCGACCACACGCTCGCCGAGCTGAAGAAGCTCGACGTCGGCTACGGCTATACGGCGGACGGCGGGCGCACCTATCCGTTCCGCGGCAAGGGCGTCGGCGGCATGCCGACGGTGGAGGAGTTGCTCCGCGAAATCCCGACGACCCACATTATCTTCGTCTTCAAGAGCAAGTTCCCGGGCGATGCCGACGCGATTGTCGCCGCCTTCCGCCGCGCCGGCGTTGCCATCGACGACAAATATGGGTTCATCGGCCCGCCTTCCGTCGCCGCCCGCATGCGCCAGCTCGCGCCAGGCGCCTGGGTCATGGACGGCGAAGGCCCCAAGGCCTGCCTCAAGGATTATCTGAAGATCGGCTGGACCAGCATCGTCCCGGCGAGCTGCCGCAACACCACCGTCGTTGTGCCGCTCAACTATCGCTGGATGCTGTGGGGCTGGCCCTACCGCTTCCTCGCCCGCATGGCGAAGGCCAACAGCCGCGTCGTCATCTGGGGCTCCTACCGGGACGGGATCGTCGAGGGCCTCAGCCGGCCCGAGCAATACGACCAAGTGCCGGCGGACTTCCACGGCTGGCTGATGGTCGATGATTTCTACAATATGGGCCCGGCGCTCCGCCGCTGAGCCATGCTCCCCTCCCCCTTGGATGGGGGAGGGATACGCAGCCTTGGCGACGAAGGAGCCTAGGCGAAGTTAGGTGAGGGTGACAGATTCCGCGGAGATTCTCCGACGGTGTCACCCTCACCAACTCCGCCTAAGCGGCGGAGCCGCTAAGGCTCCGTATCCTCTCCCATCCAAGGGAGAGGGGGAGGTGGCGGATGGATATCGATACGCCATGGACGCCCGCCGCCCCTCCCGCTAAGCCCCGCCCGCAATGTCCGACAGACGTGATTACCGCGACACGGTCTTCCTGCCGAAGACCGAGTTCCCGATGAAGGCCGGCCTCGCCGCAGAAGGAGCCGGCCATCCTCGCCCGCTGGGCGGCGATGGACCTCTACAAGCGCGCTGCGCGAGCGCGCGCGCGGGGCGCGAGCGCTTCATCCTCCACGACGGCCCGCCCTACGCCAATGGCGACATCCATATGGGCCATGCGATGAACAAGATGCTCAAGGACATCGTCGTGCGCACGCAGTCCCTGCTCGGCAAGGACGCGCCCTACGTGCCCGGCTGGGACTGCCACGGCCTGCCGATCGAGTGGAAGGTCGAGGAGGCATATCGCAAGAAGAAGCTCGACAAGGACGAGGTGCCGCCGCGCGAGTTCCGCGCCGAGTGCCGCGCCTATGCCGAGAAATGGG
This sequence comes from uncultured Alphaproteobacteria bacterium, assembly GCA_963777295.1. GTDB lineage: Bacteria > Pseudomonadota > Alphaproteobacteria > Sphingomonadales > Sphingomonadaceae > Allosphingosinicella. Next base: position 421,839 of record CAVZPV010000008.1, on the reverse strand, counting down.
TGGCGATCCAGCGCGAGCAGTTCCAGCGGCTCGGCGTCATGGGCGAGTGGGACGACCCCTATCTCACCATGAAGTTCGAGGCCGAGGCGACGATCGTCGAGCGAGCTGCTGAAGTTCGCCGAAAGCGGCCAGCTCTACCGCGGCGCCAAGCCGGTGATGTGGTCGCCCGGTCGAGAAGACCGCGCTGGCCGAGGCCGAGGTCGAATATGAGGACGATCGTCTCGACCCAGATCGACGTGGCGTTCGAGATCGTCGAGAGCCCGATCCCGGAGCTGGTCGGCGCGCATGCGGTGATCTGGACGACGACGCCGTGGACGATCCCGGTCAACCAGGCGATCGCTTATGGGCCGGAGATCGAGTACGTCGCTGATACCGTTCGACGATGATCGACGCTGACGACACGCGTATTCTGGCATTGCCAGGCGATCGCTCGCTGGCGTCGACTGAGCGCATTCGCATCGTTGCGAGCGCTTGACGCATTCCTGAGGACGACGCGCGAATCGTCGCAGCACCGAGTTCGAGCCGTATCAAGGGCTCCGACTCGCCGGCACCGTCGCCCGCCACCCGATGCACCAGCTCGGCGGCTTCTTCGCCAAGCCCCGCCCGTTCCTGCCCGGCGATTTCGTCACCACCGACGCGGGCACCGGGCTCGTCCACATGGCGCCGGATCATGGCGAGGACGATTTCCTGCTCTGCAAGGCGCAACGGCATCGATCCGGTCTTCGCGGTCGACGGACGACGGCCGCTATCGCGCGGACTGGGCGTGGCTCGGCGGCCAGGGCAGCGTCATCAACGCGAAGTTCAACGCGCCGGACGGGCCGATCTGCTCCGACCTGCGCGAGGCCGGCGCGCTTGCTCGCCGCCTCGGCGGATTTCCGCACAGTCTACCCGCACAGCTGGCGGTCCAAGGCCAAGGTCATCTTCCGCTGCACCCCGCAATGGTTCATCCCGATGGACGCAGTCGCGGGGACGCCGGTCGACTCGCTCGGCACGAGCGAGAGCGGGGGCGGTGCACAAGATTCGATCGTCCCGAGCGAAGTCGAGGCGGCGCGCCTCGAGCGCCAATGCAGCCGACCCTCCGCGAGACTCGCCCTCGACGCCATCGAAGCACACGCGCTGGGTGCCCGAGCGCTCGCAAGAACCGCATCCGCTCGATGGTCGAGGGCCGGCCCGACTGGGTGATCAGCCGCCAGCGCGCCTGGGGCGTGCCGATCGCGCTCTACGTCGACCGCAAGACCGGCGACTATCTGCGCGATCCGGCGGTCAACGCCGCATCATCGCGCGCGTTCCACGAAGGCGGCGCGGACGCCTGGTTCGCGGCCGACCACCAGGCGCTGCTCGGCAACGGCTACAGCCTCGAGCGATTACGAGCCGGTCAACGACATCCTCGACGTCTGGTTCGACAGCGGCTCGACCCACGCCTTCGTGGTCGAGGCGCGCTACGGCCAGGGCGTCCGCGCCGACCTCTATCTCGAAGGCTCGGACCAGCATCGCGGCTGGTTCCAGTCGTCGCTGCTCGAAAGCTGCGGCACGCGCGGGCGGGCGCCGTATCGAGGCGGTGCTGACCCACGGCTTCGCGCTCGACGAGAAGGGCCGCAAGATGTCGAAGATCGATCGGCAACATCGTCGATCCGCTGAAGGTGCATGCAGGAATCGGGCGCCGACATCCTGCGCCTGTGGGTCGCCTCGACCGACTATTTCGAGGACGTGCGGATCGGCAAGGAAGTGCTCGCCACCACCACCGACGCCTACCGCAAGCTGCGCAATACCTTCCGCTATCTGCTCGGCGCGCTCGACGGTTTCGACGAGGACGAGCGGGTCGCGCTGGCCGAGATGCCGGAGCTGGAGCGCTAGGTGCTCCACCGGCTCGCCGAGCTCGACGCGGAGCTGCGCGAGGCGGTCGACGGCGTTCGAGTTCAACCGCTACGCCGCGCGCTGATCCGGTCTTCGCCAATGACGATCTCTCCGCCTTCTTCTTCGATATCCGCAAGGACTAGCCTCTATTGCGACGCGCCCGCGTCGACCGAAGCGCCGCGCCTATCGCACCGTGCTCGACATCGCTGTTCCACGCGCTGGTGCGCTGGCTGGCGCCGGTCCTCTGCTTCACCGCCGAGGAAGTGTGGGAGACGCGCTATCCCGGCCAGACGGCTCGGTCCACCTGCTCGAATGGCCAGAGATCGACGCCGGCTGGCGCGACGAGGCGCTCGGCGAACGCTGGGCCCTCGTCCGCGCCTCGCGCGAGACCGTGACCGAGCGCGATCGAGCCGCTACGCCGCGAGAAGGTCATCGGCTCCAGAACGAGGCGAAGGTGCTGATGCCGCAGGTCGAGCTCGATCTGACCGGGCTCGACCCCGCCGAATTGCAGGAAATCTACATCGTGTCCGAGGTCGAGCCGTCGGAGGACGAGACGATCGAGGTCGCGCGCACCGATTATCTGAAATGCGGCCGCTGCTGGCGGCATCTGCCCGAGGTTCCGGAGGAAGGCGGCCTGTGCGGCCGCTGCGAGGAGGTTGTGAATGGCTGAAGCTTCAGCGACGCCGGCGAAGGAGCGGCCGGCGCGGAAAAACCCGTTCCGCGACAACCGGATCCTCGGTCTCGCCATCGCGGCCGTGGTCCTTATCCTCGACCAACTTACCAAATGGCTGGTGACCAACGTGATCCAGCTGCCTGATCGCGGCCAGGTCCCCTGGCTGCCCTTCTTCCAGCTCAACTGGGTGCCCAATCACGGCGTTTCGATGGGCTTCCTCACCGCCGGAAGCGCACTCCAGCGCTGGCTGCTGGTGGGCCTCACCGCCGCAATCTCGATCTTCGTCCTCGCCTGGCTATGGCGCGAGAAGAGGCGCGACGACACGATCGCGCTCGGCCTCGTCCTCGGCGGCGCGCTCGGCAATATCCTCGATCGGGTGCGGCTCGGCTATGTCGTCGACTATGCCGATCTTCATTTCGGCGACTGGCGCCCATTTTTGGTCTTCAATCTCGGCGACGCTGCCATTACCATCGGCGTGTTGCTGTTGCTGGTCCGGGCGCTGTTGACGCGCGAACGGAAGCCCCCCGGGAGAAAATCTGACATGCGTACCGTGAAAGTCACCCTGGCCGCTTCGGCCGCCGCGCTGCTGCTCGCCGGCTGCGCCCATCACGGCGTTTCCAACCGCGGCCGGCCGGACGAATTCTCCGTGGTGCGCAACCAGCCTCTGGTCCTTCCGCCCGATTATTCGCTCGTTCCGCCCAAGGCGGGCGAGCCGAGCCCGCAGGCGGTCGATTCGCGCGAGGAGGCGCTCCAGGCGCTGTTTGGCGGTCCGGCTCCGCGCAGCCCGGGCGAAACCACCATGCTCAACGCCGCCGAGCGCAACGGCACCGCCGCCGACGGCGCCCGTTCCGTCGCGGGCGATCCGAACACGAACGTGGTCGACAAGGGTGCCGCCACCCAGCAGATCGTCGCCGCCCCTGCCACCACAGGCCCGACCGCGACGGTGACCACGCCCGCAGTAACTCCTCCCGGACCGGGGAGAGAATTTCAGAAGCGGAATCCAAGCGAGGCCACCACCGTCGATCCGGCGCCATGGCGGCGCAAATCGGTATCGACATAGTGCAGGCCTGCCTCGAAGTGGCTGAAGGAATAGCGGCCGCCAAGCGACCAGTTCCAATAGCTGCCGAGCGCGCCCGATTCCTGCCGCCCGGCCTCGGCGGTGAGCGTCACCGGGGTCGCCGGAATGCCTGCTTCCACCTGGCCGAACAGGTAAAGCATATCGTCACGCCCGATCGCGCGCTGGCTCCAGGCATATTTGGCGCCGACCGTCGCCTCCACCGGCCCCAGCGTGTGCGAGACGGAGGCATAAGGCTCGAAATAATCGGCGCGTCCGTTCGCATCCGGGAACCAATAAACCATCACACCCGCGTCAAGCGATGTGCCCGGCGCGATGTTGGTGCCATAGCCGGCGTAGAGATCGGCCTCGGCATCGCCATGGCCCCCATAATGGCGGAGGCTCGTGCCTCGGCCGCCGACATAGAAGCCAGCGGGCAGCGATAAAGTGAACTGCCCTTGCACCGCCGGCGCATCGTCCGAGCGCGAGACGCCGCGATAACGATAGTCGGAGAGCAGCTGCACGTCGCCGCTGATGCTGGGGCCGGAGGAGCCGCCGCTCGGCGTGGCATCCTGCTGCTGAGCCAAGGCAGGCGATGTGGCGACGAGCAGGAGCAAAGGAAGCGCGAAACGGATCATTTCCCTTCCCTGCCGGAGCCGCGGTCTTGCCGCAACCGGCGACAGGCCCGTTAGCCGTTCCTTAGCGCCGCCCCGCTAAAGGCGGCGGCATGAAGCACGCGCAAGGCGCCTATCACGCTCCCGGCCTCGCCGACGCCGGCGCCGAGGTCGCGCAGCTCCGCCAGGTCCTGCTTCTGGTCGACGAGATTGCCGGCGACGCGCCCGCGCGGAGCGATGCCGCGCTCGACCAGGCGGCCCGGATCGGCGCGGCTTATGAGCGCGCGCTGCCGATCGACCAGCGCCGCTTCGATCGGCGCGCCGCCGACACCGCCCGCTGGGCGTCCGCCGGATTGCAGGCGCTGCTGCAGCTCGAAGAGCAGGGGCTGCCGTGCCGCGTCGGGGCGCGGGTGCTGGCAGAGAAGCTGGTGCAGGGGTTGAGGGACCTGGAAGGGATCATCGGAGCTTAGCTCCTCCTGCATGTCCCAGGGCTCCTCCACCAGCCTGCGGCTGCTCCCCATCCCCGTTCCGGGGAGGATTTCCCGGCCATTCCTTCACGTGGATGTCGCGCTGCGGGTTGGGGATGCTGATCCCGTGTTCCTTGAACAGCGCCCACACCCGATTGAGGATCTGGGAGCGGACGCTGCCGACGCCCGCCTCCGGATCGCTGATCCAGACCAATATCTCGTGGTCGATCGAGCTTTCGCCGAAGGCGCGCAGCCACACGCTGGGCGGCGGCGTCTTCAGCACACGATTGGCCTCGCTTGCCGCCTGGATCATCAATTTCTGCGCGGCTGGAACATCGCAATCATAGGCGATCCCGACCGGGATATGGATGCGCACGTCGCGGCTCGAATAGGACCAGTTCTCGACCTCCTGGGTCATCAGATTCTCGTTCGGGATCAGATGCTCCTTGCCGTCGCGGGTGACGATCGAGACGGCACGCACGCCGATCTTGTTCACATGGCCGAAGCTCTCGCCGACGGCGATTACGTCGCCCGGCTTCACCGAGCGGTCCATCAGCAGGATGATGCCGGCGATGAGGTTGCCGAAGGTCTTCTGAAGGCCGAAGCCAACCGCGAGGCCGAACGCGCCCGAGAAGACGGTGAGCGCGGTGAGGTCGATCCCCAGCAGGTCGATTCCGATGAAGAAGGCGAGGACGACGATGACGATGCCCGCGATCTTCTGGACCAGCAATTGCTGAGTGGCGTCGAGGCCGGAAGCGCGCCCGAACCGAATGCTTCACCACCCGATTCAGCAATTTCACCACGGCGTAGAGGGCGACGATGATGACCGCGAATTCGATGGCGGTCAGCAAAGAAATGCGGTGCCTGGAAACCGAGAAGCCGATCGCGTCGAACGTATCGACGATCGGATCGAGGCCGCCGACGGCGCGGGCAAGCAGCGGCACAAAGGTAGCGATCGCGAGCAGCCAGGCGACCCAGCGCGGCATGGCGAGGCCGCGCACGATCCGCCAGACGAGCAGGGACGCGGCCGTGGCCAACGCGATGCCGAGGATGATCGCCCCCAGCGGACGCCACCGGTCGAGGTTCAGCACGATCGCGATCAGGATTGCGCTGGTAGCGTCGCGGGTGAGGCTGCAGAGATGCGGGATCAGCTCCTCGCCACGCGCGCCCGCGCGCTTCTCCCAGAGCTGGGAGATGCGCGGGCCGAGCAGCCGGCCGGCAATGTGCGAGACGAAACCGATCGCGACGACGAGGCAGGCGGCGACGGCGGCAACCACCCAGTCAGCATAGGTCGGCCAGGCGAGGCCGAGCCCTTCGATCGTTTGCCTCACGTCGATGTTCGGATCTCCTCGAAAGCGCGGGCGAGGTCGGCGATCAGATCGTCCGGATCCTCGAGCCCGATATGGAGCCGTACCACCGGCCCCTCCGCCTGCCATTTGGTGACGCTGCGGATCGGCGCCGGATCGACCGGCACGGCGAGGCTCTCATAGCCGCCCCAGCTATAGCCGATGCCGAACAGCTCCAGCGCGTCGATGAAGCGGCTGCGCACGCCATCGCCGCCGCGCAGGACAAAGGAGAACAGGCCCGAGGAGCCGCGGAAGTCGCGCTCGAAGCATTCGTGGCCGGGGCAGTCCGGGAAAGCGGGGTGCAGAACGGCGGCGACTTCCGGCCGCGCCTTCCAGCCAGTGCGCGACCTTCAGCGCGTTGGCCTCGTGCTGGCGCAGGCGCACCGCCATGGTCCGAAGGCCGCGCGAGCCGAGCCACGCGTCGTCAGGACTGACTGCATGGCCGAGGTCCCAGCTCGTCCGCTCAAGCTTCCCATACCAATCCGCATTGGCGGTGACCGAGCCGAGCATCACATCGGCATGGCCGCCGACATATTTGGTGCCGGCGAGGATCGAGAGATCGACACCCGCCGCGATCGCCGGGAAGAAGAGCGGAGTCGCCCAGGTATTGTCGAGCATCGTCGCGACGCCCCTGGCTCTGGCCGCGGCGCAAAGCCCGGGCACGTCCTGCACCTCCATGGTCAACGAGCCCGGGCTTTCGAGCAGCACGCCGCGCGTCCGTTCGCCGATCAGGGCGGCAAGGCCCTCGCCGTCGATCATTGGGTCGAAATAGCGGGTCGCAACGCCGTAGCGCGTCAGGAAGGTGTCGCAGAAGCGGCGGGTCGGGCCGTAGACATTGTCGGTGATGAGCAATTCGTCGCCGGCCGAGACTACGGTCAGGATCGCTGCGGTGAGCGCGGCGAGGCCGGTCTGATAAAGGAAAGTGCCAGCGGCGCCGGGCTCCATCTCGCTGAGCGCCTCGGCGAGCGCCCATTGGGTCGGCGTCCCGTGGAGGCCGTAATAGAGCTTGCCGAATCCCGGCGTCGCCGCGCGCATCTCGGCGACGCTGTCGAACAGGATCGTCGAGGCGCGATGGACGGGCGGATTGACGATGCGGCCGCGCCATTCCTTGCGGCGGCCCGCATGGATGACCGCGGTCTCGGGCTTCTTCTTCGTCATGACCGCCCCGTCGCCTTGGGTGTGGCGGGATCGGCGCCCCATTCGGACCAGCTACCGTCGTACAATTTCACGTCGTCCTTTCCCAGCAGATGCGCACCGAACAGCAACACGGCGGCGGTCACCCCGGAACCACAGGTCGTCACCATCGGCTTCGCGAGATCGACCCCGGCCGAATCGAAGGCGGCGCGCAAAGCATCGCCGCGCTTCCAGCTGTTGTCGGCATCGAACAACTGGCCCTGCGGCAGGTTACGGGCACCCGGCATATGGCCCGAAGCAAGGCCCGGGCGCGGCTCGACCTCCTCGCCCGAGAAACGGCCAGCGCCGCGCGCGTCGACGATCTCGCAGCCGGTGCTGCCGATGAGGCTGCGCACGTCCTCTTTGTCCGCCACCTTGCCCGCATCGAGCCGCGCCGTGAAATGGCCGCGCTTCGCGGCAGGCGCGCCGCTCTCGACCCGCCGCCCCTCCGCCCGCCACTTCTGGAACCCGCCGTCGAGGATGGCCACCTGCCGCGCGCCGAAGCTTTTCAGCATCCACCAGCCGCGCGCGGCGCTGTGCAGCGGGCTGTTGTCGTAGACGACGATGCGGACGCTGTCGGAGAGGCCGAGTGCCTGCGCCCGACTCGCCATCTTCGCTTCGGACGGCAGCATGTGCGGGAAAGGCGAATCGGTATCCGCCACCTCGTCTATGTCGAGGAAGATGGCCCCCGGAATATGGGCCGCCTCATATTCGCCGCGCGCGTCGCGGCCATCGCCGGGCAGCAGGAAGGTGGCATCGGCGATGCGTAGATCCGGCGCGCCAAGCTCCGCTTCCAGCCATTCGGTCGAGACGAGATCGTCCATGGCCGATCCATGTCGCCCCGCCGCTTCCCTGTCCAGTCGCGAGGCCTCAGCCGAAGGTGAAGGAGAAGGCCTCGGCGCCCGGATCGAGGAATTCGATCTCGAACGTCCGGTCCCGGACCGCGCCCTGCTGGCGGATGAGCTGGTAGAGCCGCTCGCCGGAAATCCGCCCCTCCCCCGCTGCATTGACGTCCACGCCCGCCGCCGCGCCCGGCGCCTTGCCGTCGAGCGTCACGCGGAAGCGAACCGGCTTGTCGCCGACGCTGCCAAGAACGAGGTGCAGGTCGCGTGCGTGGAAGCGGAAGGCGATGCGGCTGCCGGGCTTTTCCGTCACCGCCACCTGCGGCTTGTCGGTCCAGCGGCCGGCGAGCGACCATTGGTTCAGCGACAGCGCCGCCGGCGCATAATCCTTCGCCGCATCGTGGAGGAGCCCGTCCGGCGAAACGAAACGCTCCGCCCGCGCATAGCCGATATAGGTTTCCGGCGAGCCCAGCTCTCCCATCGCGGCCGCGGCCTCTGCACCCTGTCCCTTGATCGGCGCCATCACCGAGCCGGCGGGCGGATGGCCGGCTTCGGTCAGGAGCTGGCGGATGATCCGCTCGGACGTGTCGTAATCGCCCTCGCCATAATGGTGGGCGCGAATTCGCCCCTGTGTGTCGATGAAATAATGGGCAGGCCAATAATTGTTCTTGAACGCACGCCACAGGGCATAATCGTCGTCGATCGCCACCGGATAACGGATGCCGAGATCAGCGACCGCCTTGCGCACATTGGCGGGCTCGCGCTCGAAGGCGAATTCGGGCGCGTGGACTCCGATGACGACGAGGCCATCCTTCCGGTAGCGCTCGTCCCACGCCTTCACATAGGGGATCGAGCGCAGGCAGTTGATGCAGGAATATGTCCAGAAATCGACGACGACGACCTTGCCGCGCAGGCTCGGGCGGGTGAGCGGCGGCGAATTGATCCATTCGGTTGCGCCGGCCAGCTCCGGCATCTGCCCCTCGACCGGGAGATTGAGCTTGCCGTTCTTCTCGGCAGGCGCGCTGCTATCGTTTGCCTCCGGCATTTTCATCCCGAGGCGATGGGCAAGGCCCTGCTCAAAGGCGAAGGTCGAGGTGGTCGAGAGACGGGTGAGCGTAGAAGTATCGAGCCCAAGCGCGATGACGGCCACCCCGGCGAGCACCAGCACGCCAAGCACCTTGCGCACCCATTCGCCGGCGCCGATCGAGCGCTTCATCGCCACGAACACCCTTCCGCCGATGAGGAGCGCCAATGCCAGCGAGGTCGCCGCGCCGAGCGCATAAGCGAGCAGCAGCAACGTCGTGCCGACGCTCGCCCCCTGGAGCGCCGCGCCGGTCAGGATCAGGCCGAGGATCGGCCCGGCGCAGGGCGCCCAGAGCAGGCCCGTGGCGATGCCGATCAGGAAGGAGGGGCCGATCCGCTCCCGCCCGCCTGCCGCCTCGTCCGCCGATTGGGAGAGGCGGGCGCCGAGCGCGACGAGCGGCCGCGTCAGCCGGTCCGAGAGCGCGGGGAAGATCAGGGTCAGTCCGAACAGGCCGAGCAGGATGAGCGCGGCCCATCGCCCCGTCTGGTTCGCCCGCACCGCCCAGCCGCCGCCGACCGCCGCCAGAGTCGCGACGCAGAGCGAAGGTCAGCGCCATGCCGACCAGCAAGGGCAGTCCGCTCCGCAGGAAGGAGCGGTTCGGCCCGCGCGAAGACGAACGGCAGCACCGGCAGGATGCATGGGCTGAGGATGGTCAGTATCCCGCCGAGATAGGCGAGAATGAAGAGAAGCATGTTCCGGTCCCTCCCGCCCCCGGGTTTGGGTCTCCGATACCGGACCCGACCACCGCGGATGCAGCTATTTTCGACCGTCTTTCGTTTGTCACCTGTCTATCGTTGCAAAGGGTCCATGCGCCCGCTAGCGCTTGGGACCAGCGTGGGGAGTGGCAAGTGACCGCCAAGAATTTGATCGCCTATGCGATTATCCTCATCGCCATTGTCGCGGTGGTGATCGCGATCGTCCGTAGCCGGAGGCGCCGAACGCCGCATTACGAGCGGATCAACCTGATCGACGAGGACGAATCTGGGCGTTAATGCCGCCCTTTCCGCGCGAGGCGCCTTCGCCTAGAGGGCGCCACATGGATCTCAGCCATCTCGGCCGCTCCAGCGCCCTCCCTGCCTCGCCGGAGGAGGCGAGGCTCGATTATGTGCCGAACCCGCGGCCCGGCGCGGCCCTATCTCGTCCGCTTCACCGCGCCGGAATTCACCTCGCTCTGCCCGGTGACCGGCCAGCCGGATTTCGCCCATCTCGTCATCGATTATGCGCCGGGCGAGAGCATCGTCGAATCCAAGTCGCTGAAGCTGTTCCTGGCCTCCTTCCGCAATCATTGCGGCTTCCACGAGGACGTCACCGTCGGGATCGCCGAGCGGCTGGTCGCGGAGATGAAGCCGCTCTGGCTGCGCATCGGCGGCTATTGGTATCCGCGCGGCGGCATTCCGATCGACGTCTTCTGGCAGTCCGGCCCGCCGCCCGAAGGCCTGTGGCTGCCGGACCAGGGCGTCCCTGTCTATCGCGGACGCGGCTGAGTTGAAGATCGTCGTTTTCGGGGCGGGCTCGATCGGCTGCTTCGTCGGCGGGGCGTGGCAGGCGGCGGGGCTGGATGTTTCCTATATCGGCCGCGAGGCGATTGGCGCCGCGATCGCGGAGCACGGCCTCACCCTCACCGATTCGGCCGGCTGGCGAACGAAGCTGGCGCCCGAGCAGGTCTCCTTTTCGACAAAGCCGGCAGCGCTGAAGGCCGCGGACGTCATCCTCCTCGCCGTCAAGAGCAACGGCACCGCCTCCGCGGCGAAGGAGATCGGCCGTCACGCGAAAAAGGGTGCGACGGTCATTAGCTTCCAGAACGGCATCTCCAACGCGGAGACGCTGCGCGGGGCGTTCGGCAAGCGGTTCGCGGTCGCGCAGGGAATGGTGCCGTTCAACGTCGCTGGGCTCGGCCACGGCCGCTTCCACAAAGGCGTGGCGGGCGAACTGGTGGCGGAGGAGACGCCCCTCACCCGCGCGCTGTCTGCGCGGATCGGAGACGGCCCCGCCCGGCTGCGGCTGGCGGACAACATGCCAGCCGTCGCCTGGGGAAAATTGCTCATCAACCTCAACAACGCGGTCAACGCCCTCTCCGGCCGCACCCTGCTCGAGCAATTGCGCGAGCGCGACTATCGCCGCGTCGTCGCCGCCTCGATCGTCGAGGCGCTGGCGGTGCTCGAAGCGGTGAAGATCGAGCCGGCAAAGACCGGACCGGTGCCGCCGCGCCTGCTGCCGCACGTGATTGGCGCGCCGAATGCGGTCTTCGCGCTGTTCCTCAAGGCGCAGAAGATCGACGCCAAGGCGCGCTCCTCCATGGCCGACGACCTCGCCGCCGGCCGACAGACCGAGATCGACTATCTGAACGGCGAAGTGGTGAAGCTCGGCAAGCAGGTCGGACTCCCGACGCCGGTCAATGAAGCCATCGTCAACCTCATCCGCCAGCGCGAGGCCGGCGTCGAACACCTCTGGAGCCCTGCCGAGCTACGCGCCCGTATCCAGGAAGGAAGCAAGGTGGCGCCGATCTTCGGTTATTGATGCGCCGATGAGGTCGTGGCGATCGCTTCGACCAGGCCCGGTACCCAATGGTCGCCGTCTCGGAGCTTGAACCCGGCGCGATAGCCCCAGGCGCAGCTCTGGACTCCGATCGAGGCGAAGGCGCTGCTGATCGCGTGGTAATAGCGGATGCGCTGCTCGATCGGCACGCGCGGATCGTCCTGCGCGCCATATTCACCGAGGATCGGCACGCGGCCGGTGTGGTCCATGTAATCGCGCACCTTCTGGAGGTCGCGGTCGAGCTCGGCCTTGTCGGCGGCTGAGCCGAAGACGCGGCCGATCGGCGGCGGATGCGGTCCAGACCAGGTCGCCCCTTGATGGGTGAAGGCCATCGGATCGTAATAATGGAAGGTCGGGACGACATAGGGGTCGTTGGACATCGGAAGGGTGGCGAGGGAATTGATGCCGCTCCAATTCTCCCCGCCGACCAGTACCGGCCGCGTCTTGTTTGTGGCGCGGATCGCGGCGAGCGCCGGGTTGAAGACGGCCATCAGATTGGCGTTGGTGAATTTGTCGTGCGGCTCGTTGTCGAGCTCGAACCAGACACTTGCGGGGGCGCGGGCGAAGCTGGATGCGATCTGGCGCCAGAGTCGCCGCGAAACGCGGCGAATTCGCCTCCGGCGCGGCATCGAGTTCGTTATAATGGTGGACGTTTAGGATCACGTTGAGGCCGGCCGCGGTGGCGAGGCCGACGACATGATGCACGCGGCCGAGGAAGGCCGGATCGACCGTGTACGGCGCGGTCTTGTCCGCATGCGCGGACCAGCGCACCGGGATCCGTACCGTCCGGAAGCCCGCCGCCTGGATGATCTTGAAATCGTCGTCGCGAATGGCCGGCGCCCAGGCGCCCTCCACCGGCGCCTCGAGCGCGTCGGAGACGTTGATGCACTTGCCGACCGGCAGAGCCGGACCAACCCGCGGCCGCGCCGCCGGGGCCGGGCTATAGGTGAAACCGGCCACCATCGGCGCCGACCAGTCGACCGGCGGAAGCGGCGGTAGCGCACCGCGCACGAAGGTCATCGGGCCGCCACCGCCAGCAGCGGTGAAGGCGCCCACGAAGGCCTGCCGGGACGCGTCCCACGTTCCCTCATAATGGCCCGAGGCCTGCGGAACGTCGAAGCTGAGCCGGCCGTCCTCGACGGTCACATTGGTCAAGGGCACCCCGATGCCGCCCTGATCGGGAAAGTCGACCGTCCCGGCGAGTGCTCCAGCCTGGCGGCGGAGATGAAGGGCGATGCGCGGGCCGCCCGTGTCGATGTCGGGTCCGTCATACCAGTCGCCTTGAGGATCGGGCGAGGTGGGCCCTGCGGCCGGCGTGGGCTGTGCCGCCGCCGCGCCGGACATTGCGACGAGGCCCCCTAGGGCGGCGAGCAATCCGAAGGCCTTAATTCTCCTTCGCATGCCATCCTCCTGTCGAGCCTTCTGTATTGCTAATATAATACAGCTGAACAGCGCCAAGTCAACGCGATAGCGACCGATCCGGCGGGGCGATTTGACAAGCTCCTGTCCCGGCGCAAGGAGCCGCGCATAACAAAAGACCTTCGGGAGGATCGTTGAAATGCGCCTTCGCGCCGCTTGCTCGCTGCTTGCCCTTGCCGCCGCCTGTCCCGCCGTCGCCGCGCCGACGCGGCACCATGACGTCGCCCATGCCGTCTCCACCGCGCCAACCCTGCCGCCGCTCGACCAGCGCGATATTCCGACGCAGCTACCGAAGACGGTGCGGCCGGCCCAATATGCGCTCGATATCCGTCCCGATGCGGAGAAGCTCGCTTTCTCCGGCATCGCCACGATCGACGTGGACGTGCTGCAGCCGGTGACGGAGATCACGCTCAACGCCGTCGACATGCATTTCGGCAAGGTGACGCTTGCCGCGCTTTCCGGCAACGCGCCGGCGGTTGAGGCGAGCAACGTCCGCATGAACGAAGCCGCGCAGACCGCGACGTTGACCTTCCCCGCCATCATCCAGCCCGGCCGCTACCGGCTGGTCATCGATTATCGCGGCAAGATCTATCAGCAGGCGGCGGGCTTCTTCGCGCTCGATTACGACACGCCGCAAGGGCGCAAGCGCGCGCTGTTCACCCAGTTCGAGGCGTCGGACGCCCGCCGCTTCTTCCCAGGCTGGGACGAGCCGCGTTTCCGCACGCCCTATACGCTCACCGTCACCATCCCCGCGGGCGACGACGTCGTCGGCAACATGCCCGCCGCGCGCAGCGAACCGCGGCCCAACGGCCTGAAAAGCGTCACATTCATGACGACGCCGCCCATGTCGAGCTATCTCCTGTTCTTCGGCACAGGCGAATTCGACCGGATCACCACCCGCGCCGGCAAGACCGAAATCGGCGTCGTCACCCGCCGCGGCCATGGCGAGCAGGGCCGCCTTGCGCTCGCCAGCGCCGCCGCCATCCTGCCCTTCTACAACAATTATTTCGGAACCCCCTTCCCGCTCCCCAAGCTCGACAACGTCGCCGGCCCGGGCAGCAGCCAATTCTTCGGCGCGATGGAGAATTGGGGCGCGATCTTCACCTTCGAGAACATCCTTCTGCTCGATCCCGCCATCACCAGTGAAGCGGCGCGGCAGAGCATCTTCGGGGTCGCCGCGCACGAAATGGCGCATCAATGGTTCGGCGATCTCGTCACCATGGCCTGGTGGGACGACATCTGGCTCAACGAAGGCTTTGCCTCCTGGATGGCGACCAAGTCGACCGCCGCGCTCCATCCGGAGTGGCAGCCCGAGCTCAGTCTGGTCGGCACGCGCGAGGCCGCGATGGCACGCGACGCGGTCGCGACCACGCACCCTGTCGTCCAGCACATCACCACCGTCGATCAGATGAGCCAGGCCTTCGACACGATCACCTACCAGAAAGGCGAGGCGGTGATCACCATGCTCGAGGATTATGTCGGCTCGGACACGTGGCGGCGCGGCATCCAGGCTTATATCCGCGCCCATCGCCTCTCCAATGCGCAGAGCGACGATCTCTGGGCGGCGATCGAAGGCGCGGCGCACAAGCCGATCACCGCGATCGCGCACGATTTCACGCTGCAACCGGGGGTGCCCCTGATCCGGGTCGAGGGCGCCGCCTGCCGCGCCGGCCGAACCGCGCTAAGTCTGCAGCAGGGCGAATTCACCCGCGACCGGCCGGACAAGATTCCGCTCCGCTGGCGGGTGCCGGTGATCGCGGCCTCGCTTGGCGGCGCGACGGCGCGCACGGTGGTGACCGGCGGCAGCGGCAGCCTGGCCGTGCCCGGCTGCGGGCCGGTGCTCGTGAACAGCGGCCAGACCGGCTATTACCGGACGCTCTACACGCCCGCGATGCTGCGCGGGCTGACCGGCGCCTATGCGCGGCTGAAGCCGATCGATCAGATCGGCCTCCTCTCCGACAATTGGAGCCTTGGCCTCGCCGGCTATGAAACGCCGGCGCCCGCGCTCGATATGATGGCCGCGGTGCCGGCAGGAGCCAATCCCGTTCTCTACGAGCATGTGGCCGGCATTCTCGGGCAGATTTATGGCCTCTACGCCGGTGACGACGCGCATCGCGCGATTGTCGCCCGCTATGCCTCCGCGAAACTCGGCCCGGTGCTGCAGCAGCTCGGCTGGCACGCGCGGCCTAATGAGCCGGCGCCGAATGCGCTTCTGCGCGCTGACCTGATCGCGTCGCTCGGCAGTTGGGGCGATCCTGCGGTGGTCGGCGAAGCAAAGCGGCTTTACGAGGCGCGCGATCCGCTGGCGACGGCGGGACCGCTGCGCACGACAATTCTCGCGGTCGTCGCGCGCAACATCGACGCCGCGGGATGGGAGCGGCTGCACGAGCAGGCCAAGGCCGAGCACAATCCGCTGGTCCGCGCGCAACTCTACCGGATGCTCGGCGCCGCCCGCGATCCGGCGCTGGCCCAGCGCGCGCTCGACCTCGCGCTGACCGACGAGCCGGGCCCGACGACCAGCCCGAACATCATCTCGGCGGTCGCGGTCGAGCATCCCGACCTCGCCTTCGATTTCGCCCTCGCCCACAAGGAACGGGTGGAATCGCTGGTCGACGCCTCGTCGCGCTCGCGTTACCTGCCCGCCCTCGCCGGCGGATCGTCCGACCCCGCGATGATTGGCAAGCTCCAGGCCTTTGCGGACAAATACATGACGCCGCAATCGCGCCGCCCCGCCGACACCGCCATTGCCGCCATCCGCGACCGGGCAAAGGTGCGCGAGACGCGGCTGCCCGAGATCACGAGGTGGTTGGAGGCGCACTCCTCCTAGACCGAGAGCTGCATCGTCCGCCGATAGAGCAGCCAGGTCAGGGCCGCGAAGAGGATTGTGCCGCCGATCAGTGCGAATGCCGCGAAATTGTCCCCGACCACAGCCAGCGGCGAATCCCTGCCGGTTGTGGCGACGATGCCGGCGAAGACCACGCCCCACAGGCTCTCGCCGACGATCAGGCCGGTCGCCGTCAGCACTCCCATTCGCCGCGCGAAATCGGGACGGGCGGTGCGATCGGCCCAGCGGTCGTAGAACCAGCCGATGATCGACCCGAGCACGGTCGGCAGGATCACGCTCATCGGAAGATAGATGCCGATGCCGATGCCGAGCGGCGGCAGCCGCAGCAGCTTTAAGCGACCTAACAGCTCGTCGAGCAGAATCAGCGCCGCCCCGGCGAGCGCGCCGAGGCCGATCATCGTCCAGTTGAGATTGCCGCCGAGCACGCCCTTGGCGAGCGCCGAAATGAGGGCCGCCTGCGGCGCCGGCAGCGCGTTCGGTCCGGCATGGGGCATGCCGACGAAGCCGAGCCCCTGGTTGAGCACGTTGAGCACCGGCGGCACCACCAACGCACCGAACACGACGCCGAAGATCAGAGCCACCTGCTGCCGCCACGGCGTGGCGCCAACCAATTGGCCGGTCTTCAGGTCCTGGAGATTGTCGTTGGAGATGGTGGCGACGCCGAACACCACGCCGGTGACGATCAGGGCATAGGCGACGAGGGCATTGGTGGTTCCGACCGGCTGGTGGCGTCCGAACAAGCCGACCAGCATCAGCGACGCCGCGACCACCGACAGGATGCCAATGCCCGAGACCGGGCTGTTGGAAGCGCCGATCAATCCGGCCATGTAGCCGGTCACTGCGGCGATCATCAGTCCGATCACCAGCACGAACAGCAATGCGCCGGCGATCAGGATCAAGGCCGAGCCCTCGAGCGGCCCGCCCGCGATCACGCTCCACAACAGCCACGCGATCGGCAGGAGGATGGCGAGCGTGCCGAGGGCGACGACGCCGATCGGCAGGTCCCTTTCCTCGATCGCGAGCGCAACGCCGCCGCGGCGCGCCCGGCTCGCCGCCATCGCCGAGCGAATGCCGCCGATCACCGGCAAAGCGATTCGAACGAGGGTCCACACCGCCGCGATTCCGATCACGCCGGCACCGAAGAAGCGCACGTCCTGGGTGAAGATCGCGTTCGCCCAGGTCTCGGCGCCGCCGGGCAAAGGATGGCGCGCGGTTAGGATCGGGAGCAGCACCCACCAGCCGATCACGAGCCCAAGCCCCATCGCCAGGCCTACCGAGATCCCGACGAGATGACCGACGCCGAGCAAGGCGTAGGAGAGGCCGCCCGAAAGGCCGGTCGCGCCCGGCCCGGCGCGGAACCAGACCGAGGCCTCGGCGACCACGAGCCGCGTTTGGGTGAGGATCGCGAAGCCGGCCGAAACCACCGAGTTCCAGATGAGCACCGACAGGCCTTTCGCGCTCTCCGCCGCGCCTTCGCGCGATTCCGAGCCGATCCGAAGCACCTCGGCGGCGGCGCGCCCCTCGGGGTAGGGAAGCGCCGTGTCGACGACCAGCGCGCGCCGCAAGGGCACCGAGAAGAGGACGCCGAGGATGCCGCCGGTCCCGGTGATCGCCGCCGTGGTCCAATAAGGGAAGCCGTGCCACCAGCCCACCATCACCAGGCCGGGCAGGACGAAGATGATCGCCGCCAGCGTCCCCGCCGCCGAAGCGACCGTCTGGACGATATTGTTCTCCCAGATCGTCGAATCGCGAAACCAGCGCAGCACCGCCATCGAGATGACCGCGGCGGGAATGGAGGTGGCGAAGGTGAGGCCGACCTTGAGGCCGAGATAGACGTTGGCGGCGGTGAACAGGAGGGTGATGAGGCCACCCAGGACGATCGCCCGAAAGGTGAGCTCGCTCTTACGTTCCGCCTCTTCACTCACGCCCGTCCCTCTCCCACCCATAAAGGCGCCTCTCCCTTGGATGGGAGAGGATACGAAGCCTTAGCGGCTTCTGCCGCTTAGGCGAAGTTGGTGAGGGTGACACCGTCAGTGGCTATTCGCCAACTCTGTCACCTCACCCAACTCCGCCTAGGCTCCTTCGTAGCCAAGGCTCCGTATCCCTCCCCCGTCACGGGGGAGGGTCGATGGCGGATCAGTGCGCCGCGGCCGGGTGGTTCAGCTCGACGCCGATATAGGCGGCCGGCGTGTTGCCCCGACGGACCAGCACCAGCACGCTGTTGCGGCCCGAGCTGCGCGCGGCGGCCACCGCGGCGGCGGCCTCGTCCGGCGTGCGGGTCGCCCGCTGGTTGATCGACAGGATGATGTCGCCCTGCTGGAGACCCTTGGTCGCCGCGTCGCTGTTCGGATCGACTCCGACGACGACGACCCCGCGAAGGCTCGTGTCGTTGACGTGCAGCGAACGCGCAATGTCCGGGGTCAGCGCCTGGACGGTGACGCCGAGCCCCTCGCGGGTCGAGCGCTGGCCGGGCGATTGCTGCGATTGCTCCGGCTCCTGGACGCCATTATCCTCGTCGATGCCATTCATCTTCGCGAGCTGGTCTTCCGACGGACGCTCGGCGATCTGCACGGTCACGTTCACGCGCTGGCCGTTGCGGATGATCGTCATCGGCACGCGCGATCCCACCGCCTGCTGGGCGACGAGATAAGCGAGCGTCTGGTCGGGCGTCACCGGCTGGCCGTTGACCGCGACGATGACGTCGCCCTGCTGGACGCCGGCCTTGGCGGCGGGTCCCCCCGGGGTGACGCCGCGGATCAGCTCGCCCTGGTGCTTGGGGATGCCCATCGCCTCGGCGATGTCGTCCTCGAGCGGCTGCAGGCTGACGCCGATATAGCCGCGCTTGACCTGCTGGCCGTGCATCAGCGCGTCGATCACCGGCTTGGCCTGCTCCGCCGGGATTGCGAAGCCGATGCCGATATTGCCGCCGGTCGGCGAATAGAGGGCGGTGTTGATGCCGATGACGTTGCCGTTCAGATCGAACATCGGGCCGCCGCTATTGCCCATGTTGATCGAGGCGTCGGTCTGGATGTAGCGGTCGTAGACGCCGCTGTTGAGGTTGCGGTGCAGCGCCGAGACGATGCCTGCGGTGACGGTGCCGCCGAGTCCGAACGGATTGCCGATCGCGAGCACCCAATCGCCGACCCGGGCGTGGGTGGAATCGCCGAAGCGGACGAACGGAAGCCCGGTCGCGTTGATCTTGAGCAGCGCGAGATCGGCCACCTGATCGCGGCCAACGACGCGCGCCGGATATTCGCGCTGATCGGGCAAAGTCACCGTGATCTGATCGACGGTCGCGCCGGTGCGGGCGGGCGAGATGACGTGATTGTTGGTGACGATGTAGCCGTCGGGCGAGATCAGGAAGCCCGAGCCGAGCGACCCGCCATGCTCGGTGGTCGGCCCGTTGTCGCCCTGGTCGGGGATCGGTGCGCCGAACTGGCGGAAGAATTCCTCGAAGCCGGGGGGCAGCTGGTTGTTCTGGGTGACCTTGATGGTCTGCTTGGTCGAGATGTTGACCACCGCCGGCGAGAGTCGCGCGGCGAGGTCGGCGAAGCTCATCGGAGCGCCGGCACGCGGCGCAGCGGCGGCCATGGCGCCGGGTTCGTTCTGGGCGGTTTGCGCGCCGACCGGGCCCACGATCAGCGTTGCGGCGGCACCGCCGGCAAGGATGGCGGCGGTCAGGCCATAGACATAACGCACGTTGGAGATCCTCCTCAATTTGCAGGGCCCGGACGGGCAGATCCGGGCGGATCGATCAAATGCTCGCAAACTATGTGGTGCCGCTGAACCGGATTTGAATAGCGCACCGGACGGCCATGACCGTCATTTGTTCCGTCCCTTGAACTGCTTCAGATATTCGTTGTCGGGCGAAAGGACGATGGTGGTATGGCCCTGGTCGCCAGCCTGCGGGTTGCCGGTGGAGCCAAAGGTGATCTTGTAGGATTCCATCGCGCGATAGAAATCGTAGAAATCCGGATCCTTGTTGAAGGCCTCGGCATAAGTGCGCGAGGCCTCGGCATCGGCCTGGGCCCTGATGATCTGGGCGTCCCGGTTGCCTTGGGCGCGGATCGCGATCGCCTCCTGCTCACGCGTGGCGCGCATCCGCTGATAGGTGGATTCGAGCACGCTCTCCGGCAGGTCCGCCTTCTTGATGCGGACATCGACGATCTCGGCGCCATATTGGCTTGCGACGCGATTGAGGGCATCGCGGATATTGTGCATGATCTCGGTGCGCTCGGGCGTGAGCAGGGAGCTGAAATCCCTCTTGCCGAGCTCGTCGCGCGTGACCGAGCCGAGGATCGGCTGGAGCTGGTCGCCGACATTCTGCTCGGTCCGCGCCGCGATGTACATCTTCAGCGGATCGACGATCCGGTAGCGGGCGAAGGCATCGACCTGGAGCCGGCGCTGGTTGCTGGAGAGGACCTGCTGATTGGCCATCTCGACGCTGAGGATACGCTTGTCGATCCAGACGATCTGCTCGACGAACGGATAGCGCGCGATCAGGCCCGCGCCGGTGTTTCCGTAATCCACGCCCGGATGGTACGGATTGACGACCCGCACCGGTTTGCCCCAGCGGACGATCACCGCCTCCTTGGTCTCCGGCACGGTGGCGAAGGTCGCGCCGGCAAGGATCAGGAGCAGGATCGCGGCGAAGGCGAACGCGATCGGGTTGCGGAGCGCCCGGCTCACTTCTGGTCTCCTGCCGCGGGCTGCTGCGCTTTCGCGGTCGGAAGCGGCAGGTAGGGCACCACGCCGGGTGCTTCGACGATCGTCTTATCGAGCTTCGGCAGCACCTGCTCCATCGTGTCGTAATACATGCGCCGCCGGGTCACGTCGGGAGCGAGCTTGTATTGGGCATAGACCTTGTCGAAGGCCGCCGCCTCGCCCTGAGCCAAGGCCGTCACTTGCTGGGCATAGGCCTGCGCCTGGCTCTTATAGGATTGCGCATCCTGCTGGGCGGAGAGCACGGCCTTGAAGGCGTCGTTTACCTTTTCCGGCGGATCGGACTGGCGGATCGAGACGCCCTCGATCCTGATCCCGGCGCCGTAGCGATCGAGCACGCGCTGCATCAGTTGCTGGACGCGGTTTTCGATGTCGTTGCGGCCGGTGCCCATCGCGGAGTCCGAGAGTCACGGTGGCGACAACCGCGCGCATCGCGCTTTCGGCGACCTCGCTGATCGTCTGTTCCGGGTCCTGGACGCTGTAAAGGTAGAGCTGCGGATCGCGCACCCGCCAGCGGACGACGTAGGCCATGTTGACGACATTCTCGTCGCCGGTGAGAACCTGATTCTCATCGCCATTGCCGCCGGCGATGGAGATCGAATGGATCTGCTGGTCGACCCGTTTGATGCTCTCGATCGGCCAGGGCAAGGTGAAGCTGACGCCCGGCCCGACCGTGCGGCTATACTTGCCGAAGGTGGTGATCACCCCCTCCTCCTGCGCCCCAACGCGGTGGAAGCTGGTGAAGACGACCCAGAGCACCAGCAAGACGGCGATCGCGTACAGCCAGTAGGGCTTGTCCTCCTGATAGGGGAAACGGCCGCCGAAGCGCTCGCGGCTCTTCTTCAGAAGATCGTCGAGCGAGGTCGATGTTCGGTGCTCCGGACGGGCGACGCCGGCGTGGCGGCTGGCCCCAGGGGCTGCGCGGGCCGCCGCCCTGATCGCCGCCGTCGCCTCCGCCATCGCCGCCGCCGGACGGGCCCCAGGGGCCGCCCTTATTCTCGTTCATCGTCACGGCGGAGCCTCGGCTCCAGCCCAATATTCCTGCCATGGCGCTCTTATAGGGACGCGTCGTGCGGAAAAACAGTGGCAAGCGGGTGCGCGCGCCCTATCTGGCGGGCGATGAGCCACGATGCGGAAGCACTGAAAGACACCCTCGCCCAGGTTCCCGAGGCGCCCGGGCGTGTGTCCGCTCTGCGCCGGCAAGGCGAAACGGCGAGCCTGGTGCTGGACGTGACCGGCCTCGATAGCCCTCGCCGGAGCGCGCTCGAGCGGGACGTGAAGACGGCCCTGGCCGCCGTTCCCGGCATCTCCGAGGTCCGGATCGCGATGACCGCGGAGAAGGTCGAGCGGACGATCGTCGCCATCGCCAGCGGCAAAGGCGGCGTCGGCAAATCGACCGTCGCCGCCAACCTCGCCGTCGCGCTCGCCCGCGCCGGCCGCAAGGTGGGGCTGGTCGACGCCGACATTTACGGGCCCTCGCAGCCGCGCATCATGGGCAATGACGAGAAACCCGAAGTGGCGGACCGGCAGATCGTGCCGGTTGAGGCCTGGGGCGTCCGGATGCTGTCGATCGGCCAGCTGGTCGACGCCGGCGCCGCGCTCGCCTGGCGCGGGCCGATGGCGGCAAGCGCGCTCGGCCAGCTGGTCGAGGGCGATTGGGGCGATGCCGATTTGCTGATCGTCGACATGCCGCCCGGCACGGGCGACATCCAGCTCTCGCTCATCCAGAAATGCAAGCCGGCGGGCGCGGTGATCGTCTCGACGCCGCAGGACCTCGCGTTGATCGACGCGACCCGCGCGATCGACCTGTTCCACAAGATGAACGTGCCGGTGATCGGCCTGATCGAGAACATGGCGGGCTATGCATGCCCGCATTGCGGCGAGGTCTCCGATCCGTTCGGGACGGGCGGCGCCGAGGCGGCGGCGAAGCTGATGGCGATCCCCTTCCTCGGCCGCATCCCGCTCAACCTCTCGATCCGCCGCGCTTCCGACGCGGGCACTCCGCCCGCCGCCGGCGAGGGCGCCGAAGCAGAGATGTTCGCGCAGATCGCAGGGCGGTTGCTGGAGCAACTGGAGCCGAAATCGTAACGCCGGCGTTTCTCGGCGAAGGAGGAACACCATGCCGTTGACCCCCGACGACGATATCGCAGAGCTGCTCGCCAGCACGCGCACCATCGCGATGGTCGGCGCGTCGGACCGGCCCGATCGGCCCAGCTATGGCGTGATGCGCTACCTGCAGGAGCGCGGCTATCGCGTCATCCCGGTCAACCCGCAGATCACCGGCGAGCATGTCCATGGCGAATTTGTCTGGCGCGACCTCGCCCAGATCGGCGAGCCGATCGACATCGTCGACATCTTCCGCCGCCCTCAGGCCGCCGGCGAAGCGGTCGACGAGGCGATCGCGGCCGGCGCGAAGTCGGTCTGGCTCCAGATCGGCGTCATCAACGACGAAGCCGCCGCCCGCGCCGAGGCGGCGGGGCTGAAGGTGGTGATGGACCGCTGCCCGGAGATCGACATCCCGCGGCTGGGCGTGGCGAAGGTGGGCGGGAACTGATTCTTTATCTCTGCGCGACAGTCAGCGCTCCCGCCGGCCAATGGCTGTGCAGGAACGCGTTGAGCGCGGCGAAGAAGGTGCGTGGCTGCTCGATATGGGAGAGGTGGCCGGCATGGGGGATGACCAGCAGCCGTGCGTTCGGATAGCCGGCCGCCCAGGCCTCCGCGGCGGCGCGCGGCACCGGATCGGCCTCGCCGTAGAGAATCAGCACCGGCGCCGTCACCCGCCCGAGCAAAGGCCGGATGTCGTAATCGGGCAGGTCGCCCCAGATCGTCTTGTTGACGATGAGCTGCCGCCGCACCGCCTCCGGCCCCCCGGCGCAGGGATCGGCATGGGCGGCGCCCGGCGCCTTCGGATCGTAGGCGTAGAGGCGGAAGAGGATGTTCATGAACTTCCGGCACGGCACCAGGGGATCGGGCGCCCGATACCATGAGTAGGGATCGGCCGCTGCGTCAAAGGCGCGGCGGTCCGCGTCGGACAGGTTGAGGCTGCGCCGGCGGATTTCGTCGCTCATCGCCTGCAGCCAGGGTCGTGCCGGCGGCGCCGGATCGTGCAGCACCAGCCGCGCCACCCGGTCGGGATGGGCGACGGCATAATAAGAGGTGAGCAGGCCGCCCCAGCTGTTGCCGAGCAGGTCCATCTTGCGAAGCCCGAAATGGACGCGGATCGCCTCGAGGTCGGCGACCTGGCGATCGATGGCGAGATGTGCCGGATCCATATCGAGGCTGGAGCCGCCATTGCCGCGCTGATCGTAATAGATGACGCGCCGATCCACCTCGGCCGGGCCGAAATCGGGCCGGATCGATTCCATCGAATTGCCGGGCCCGCCATGGACGACGACGAGCGTCTCCGCCCCCTGCCCCTCCACCACATAATGAAGCCGCGCGCCGTCGTCGGTAACGACGTAACCCTCACGGCCCGCCATCGGCGCGGAAGCCGCCAGCAGCAGAGACAGAAAGAGCAGGACCAACCGCATGGCCTGTTTCTAATCGCGAGGGAGGATGAAGGCCATGGGCCAACTCTTGCCGTCATGGCAAATTTGATAGAGAAGAAGGAACCGGAACGGTTATCCGCCGAAGAAGGGACCGCCATGATCACCCGCATCCGCGAAGTCCGCCGTGCGAAGAAGCTCACCCTGCAGGACGTCGCCGATCGCTGCGATCCGCCGACGACGCCGCAGACGATCGGACGGCTGGAGATGGGGACGCGCACCGTCTCGGTCGGCTGGCTCAATCGCATCGCTCACGCGCTTGGCGTCGAGGCGGCCGATCTCGTCCACATGCCGGAGCGCGTGGACATTCCGGTCGTCGCGGTATTGGAGCATGACGGCGCCCACGCGCCGCGCCGCGACAGCCTTGCCGTCCCGCCACAGCCGGAACCCGGTACCGTCGCGGTGACGGTGGCGGCGAGCCTCGGCGACTATCGCAGCGGCGACGAAATCTGGTGCCGCTGGCTCGAACCCGACGAGTTCGGCCAGGCGATGAACCGCGACGTGCTGATCCCCCGCCCGTCCGACCGCTTCCTGTTCGGGCGCCTGATCGGACGCGAGGAAGCCAAGCTCCACATCCTCCCGCTCGGCGCCGGCCAGCGCCAGATCGTCGTCGCCGCGCCGCCGTGGATGGGGATGGCCGCGCGGCTGATCCGGGGATTGTGAAGGTCGCCGGCTTGCCAGCCGAAGCCGTGGCAGCGGCGAAGGCTGGTGGGCGCTGACGGGCTCGAACCGCCGACCCTCTCCGTGTAAAGGAGATGCTCTACCAACTGAGCTAAGCGCCCTCGCCTTCCCCTGCCATCCGCGCGGCAGGGCTGCAATCCCCGCGGCCGGTCAGGCATCGTCCGCAGTGATCCACTCGACCGCCGCTTGCGCGTGCAGCGCGGTCGTATCGTAGACCGGCAGCACCGCCGCGCCGGCATCGACGAGCAGCACCAGCTCCGTACAGCCCAGCACCACCGCCTGCTGCTTCGCCTGCATCATTTCGGTGAGGTAGGTCTTGAGCCGCCGCTGGGAGCTGCGGGTGATCTGTCCCCGCGCCAGCTCCTCGAAGATGATCCGGTCGATCTCCTCGGCGGTCGCGGGATTGGGCACCGTCACGGCGATCCCCTTCGCCTCGATCCGCTCGCGAATGAACGGTTCGCCGACGGTGAAGCGCGTGCCGATCAGGCCCGCTCGCCTGACCCCGTCAGCGGCCAGCCGCTCGGCCGCGACATCGCCGATATGGAGGAGCGGGATCGAGATCGCCGCCTCGATCTCGCCGGCGACCTTGTACAGCGTGTTGCTGCAGAGGATCAGGCCCTCCGCACCCGCCCCTTCCAGTCGCCGCGCGCTGTCCGCGACGAGCGCGGCCACCTCTTCCCATTCCTCGGCCAGCTCGAGCGCGGCGACCGGCGCCATGTCGAGGCTCTCCAGCAGCAAGGGCGCTGAGGTGAGACCGCCCATGCGCCGCGAGACGCCCTTGTTGATCTGCTCGTAATACATGGCAGTCGAGAACCAGCTCGTCCCGCCGATCATCCCCAATTTGCGCAAAGCGGCCTTCCCGAAAATCCATGCCCCGCTTTTCTGGAACGCTATCGATCCCGATTCTTCAAGCACTGCGCGCGCATGGTCCGGCGGCCCGGCCGCTTATCGGGCCGGACTGTGGCGAGCGGCGAATAGCCTTAGGCGAAGGTCTCTGCGATTTCCCCGGGGTTGAAGGTCAGCAGCCGGACCGCTGTCGCTGCCGCGCCACCCCAGAGGGTGATGGAGATGGCGCCGACCACCGCGCTTGCGGCCCAGATGGCGATGGAGGTGGCATTCAGCCCGAACTGGCGTGCCATCTGCGCCTGCATCGCCTGCTGCATCGCCGCCGGATTGCCGTTGGCCGCCGCGAGATCCTGGAAATAGCCGGCATTGGTGAAGGCGGAGACGACCATCCAGAGCACGATCATGATGACGAAGACGACGAGGGATGCGGCGAACAGCGCCCAGAAGCGGCCGCGGCTGATCCGCCACGCCTCGCCGATGACGATCTTCTCGCGCATCATGGTGAGCGGAAAGGCGAGCCCGAAGCGGACGAAATACCAGGCGGTAAAAACGATGATCGCCGGGAAGAGGAGGAGGATCATGCCTATCGTCGCGCCAGCCGATTTGGTCGCGGCCGCGACTGCGACGAGCAGGACCAGGGCCACCATCACGGCGTAATAGACGATCAGGAAGAGGATCGTCAGCGCGAGCATGCGCAGCTCGTCCATTCCGAGCCGCAAGTAGAAGAAGCCCTGTTGCTCCGGCTTCAGCACGGCACGCTGCGCGGCCGCGAACAGCACGACATAGAAGACGAGCGACACCAGGAAGAAGAGGATGAAAGGCACGACCATGGCCGCCATGGCGACACCGAAGGCCTGGGGATCGGACACGGCCTGCATCTGCGCCGCCATCATGGAGCGCATCACGAACGCCATGAGGATGAACATCAACAGATAGACGACGGCCCAGACGGCCACCGTGAGCGGCCTGTCCCGCAAGATACGGAAACCGCCGCCGATCACTTCGCCTATGTCCATGCCCCTGCCCCTTTTTGCCGCTCAGCCGAGCGCCTTGACGATCTCCTCGACCATCTTCTTCGCGTCGCGCGAGCAGCATCATCGTGTTGTCGCGGTAGAAGACGCTCGTTGTCGACGCCGGCATAGCCGACGCCGCCCATCGAGCGCTTCACGAACAGCACCGTCTTCGCCTTCTCGACGTCGAGCACCGGCATGCCGTAGATCGGCGAGGTCTTGTCGGTCTTCGCCGCCGGATTGGTGACGTCGTTGGCGCCGATCACGAAGGCGACGTCGGTCTGCGCGAATTCGGAGTTGATGTCCTCCAGCTCGAACACCTCGTCATAGGGCACGTTCGCCTCGGCGAGCAGCACGTTCATGTGGCCGGGCATGCGGCCGGCGACCGGGTGGATCGCATATTTGACGCGTCACGCCCTCCTTCTTGAGCTGGTCGGCCATCTCGCGCAGCGCATGCTGCGCCTGCGCGACCGCCATGCCGTAGCCGGGGACGATGATGACCTGCTCGGCCTGCTTCATCAGGAAGGCGGCGTCCTCGGCCGAGCCGCGCTTCCACGGCCGGTCGATCGCCGCGCCGCCGCCCGCCGCGACCGCGTCGCCGCCGAAGCCGCCGGCGATGACGCGAGATGAAGCTGCGGTTCATCGCCCGGCACATGATGTAGGAGAGGATCGCGCCCGACGATGCCGACCAGCGCGCCGGTGATGATCATCGCGCGTGTTGTGCAGCGTGAAGCCCATCGCCGCCGCCGCCCAGCCCGAATAGCTGTTGAGCATCGACACCACGACCGGCATGTCGGCGCCGCCGATCGGGATGATCAGCAGGAAGCCGATCGCGAAGCGACAGCGCGGTGATCGGTGAAGAACACCCAGGCGCTCTGGTCGGTCACGAAATAGGCGATCAGGCCGAGGATCACCGCGAGCGTGCCGAGATTGATGACGTGGCGACCGGGCAGCAGGATCGGCTTGCCCGACATGTTGCCGTTCAGTTTCAGGAAGGCGATCACCGAGCCCGAGAAGGTGATCGCGCCGATCGCGACGCCGAGGCCCATCTCGACCCGGCTGACCTGGTGGATGACGGCTGGCCGAGCGGCGATCGGCGATGCCGAACGCGTCCGGGTTGAGATAAGCGGCGGCGGCGACCAGCACCGCGGCCAGGCCGACCAGGCTAGTGGAAGGCGGCGACGAGCTGCGGCATCGCCGTCATCGCGATCCGGCGCGCGGTGACGATGCCGATCGCGCGCCGATCGCGATCGCGACCAGGATCTCGGCGAGCGTGCCGAGGCTGACGAGGGGGAACGGGTCGCTCGCTGCCGGACGAGCGGCGCATGAATGGCGCGAGCGTGGTCAGCACCGCGATCGCCATGCCGATCATGCCGAAGCGGTTGCCGCGCCGGCTCGTCGCGGGCTCGACAGCCCGCGCAGCGCGAGGATGAAGCACACGCCAGCGACCAGATAGGCAAGCGCGACCCAGCGGGTTGAGCGGCTGCCTTCGTGCATCAATACCCCCCGTCATCCCGGCGGAGGCCGGGATCCCGCGAGACCAGGCGCCGGCGCATTCGCGTCTGGGGCCACGGCCTCCGCCGGGGTGACGGAGTTGGCCGTCATCCCTTCCGCTCCTTCTTCTTGTACATCGCGAGCATCCGCGCGGTCACCGCGAAGCCGCCGAAGATGTTGACGCTCGCCAGCACGACCGCGAGCAGCCCCAGCCACTTCGACGTCGGCGAACCCGCCGCCGCGGCCGCGATCAGCGCGCCGACGATGATCACCGAGGAGATCGCGTTGGTCACCGCCATCAGCGGCGTGTGCAGCGCCGGCGTCACCGACCAGACGACGTAATAGCCGACGAAGCAGGCCAGCACGAAGATCGACAGGATCGAGATGAAGTCCACTGATCTGTCCTCCCCGGCCGGGGAGGGGGACCGGGCGAAGCCCGGTGGAGGGCGGCCTCCGCCCGCGCCAGATCGCCGATCGTCACCGTAGCCGCGTCGCGCAACACCTCGTCGCGGCGTATCCGCAGGATCGAGAATCCTCGAGCGCTCAGCGCATCGTCCCGCTTCGCAGTCGTCGTTCGCCTTTCCGGCCGCATCGTGCGACCCGACCGTCGATTTCGACGATTAGCTGTGCGCGCTCGCGACAACAGAAGTCGACCACGTACGGATCGATCGGATGCTGGCGCCGGAACTTGATCCCGTCGTGCCGCTTGCCGCAGCAAGCTGCCAGAGCATCGCCTCGGCGTAGCGTCATTTCCTTCCGAAGCTTACGCGCTGTGTAGACGATCGGGCGCTGGAGCCGCTCATGCGCGCGCCCTCCACCGCGCTTCGCGCGGTCCCCTCCCCGTGCCGGGGAGGATTGGGGCCGCCGCCATCACCCCAGCAGCCTCTCGTTCACGACCTGCCCGCCCCGCGTCAGCCGGACGCCCTCGCCGATCTCGTCGTCGTCCGGCAGCACCGGCCTGCCCGCTTCCTTGTCCCAGAAGGCGGAGAGGAAGTTGTAGAGGTTGCGCGCGAACAGCGCCGAGGCGTCGGCGGCGAGGCGGCGACGGCACGTTGCGGTGGCCGACGATCTTCACGCCGTGCCGCTCGACCACCTCGCCGGCGACCGCACCCTCGACATTGCCGCCCTGCTCGACCGCGAGATCGACGATGACGCTGCCCGGCCGCATCGTCGCGACCTGCGCGTCGCTGATCAGCCGCGGCGCCGGCCGGCCGGGGATCAGCGCGGTGGTGATGACGATGTCCTGCTTGGCGATATGGCCGGAGACCAGCTCGGCCTGCGCCGCCTTATATTCGTCGCGACATCTCGGTCGCATAGCCGCCCGCGCCCTCGCCCTCGATGCCCGGCGACCTTCTCGACGAAGATCGGCTTGGCGCCGAGCGACTGTGATCTGCTCCTTCGTCGCCGAGCGCACGTCGGTCGCGGAGACCTGCGCGCCGAGCCGCCGCGCGGTGGCGATCGCCTGCAGGCCGGCGACGCCGACGCCCATCACGAACACCGCGCGCGGCGGAGATCGTGCCGGCCGCGGTCATCATCATCGGGAAGGCGCGGCCATATTCGCGCGGCGGCGTCGAGCACCGCCTTGTAGCCCGACAGGTTCGACTGCGAGGACAGGATGTCCATCGACTGCGCGCGGGTGATGCGCGGCATGAACTCCATCGCCAGCGCCTCGAGCCCGGCCGCCGCATAGGCGTCGACGCGCGCGCGCTCGCCGAACGGATCGAGCGCCGGCGACCACCCAGGCGCCCGGCTTCGCGCCCGTCAGCGCCGCCGGCATCCGGCCCCTGCACGCCGAGCATCGCGTCGGCGCCTCGCAGCACCGCCGCGCGCGCGATCGCCGACCTCGGCGCCCGCCGCGCGATACTCCTGCATCGGCGATCGAGGCGGTCAGCGCCCGCGCCCGCTTCGACCGCGACGCTCGGCGCCCAGCGCGATGAACTTCTTGACCGTCTCCGGCGTCGCCGCGACGCGCCGCTCGCCCTCGGCCGTCTCCTTGAGGACGGCGAGCTTCACTGCTCAGCTGATGATCAGGATAGACGATGAAGGCGATGATCGCGCAGACGATCGCGCCCGTTCGGAACAGCGTGATGAAGCTCTCATAGCCCCTGCGGTGGACGATCAGTTCCTTGTCCGCTTCGCCGTTGGCCGCCATCGTCGTCCCTCTCGTCTTTCGTTGCGCGCCGCTTCTAACAAGCCCGCGTCGCCATGCTGAAGCCCGCAATTAAGCCGAACTTTACCGCCTTGCCGGCCTAGAGCGGCCGCGTGGAGCCAAACGGAACAATGACGCGGCGCGGACCGACCCGCTGCCTGCTGCTGATCGACGACGAGCCGGCGCAGCGGCGGCTGGTCACGGCGATCGGCGCGCGCGCGCGGCTGGTGGGTGCGCGGCGCTTCGGACATCGAGGCGGCGCGCGCGATGCTCGCCGATCCGGAGCAACCCAAGTTCGACGCGATCCTGCTCGACCATTGGCTGCCAGGCCCGGCCGGCAGCGAGCTGATCGCGCAGATTCGCGCGCTCGCGCCGGACCTGCCGTTGCTGGTGATGACCGCCCAGACCTCGGTCGCGGTCGCGGTCGAGGCGATGCGCGCGGGCGCCGCCGATTTCCTGGTCAAGCCGATCGCGCCCGACCGGCTGCTCGCCGCGCTCAACGCCGCCACCGACCGGCGCCAGCGCAACGGCGAGCTTCGCCCGCTGTCCGAAAAGATTTCCAAGCCGCTCGCCTTCGACGAGATCGTCGGCTCGGCGCCGCGCTTCCGCGCCGCGCATGGCAGTCGCCGCCAAGGCGGCCCGCGCCCGCGTCTCGGTGCTGATCGAGGGCGAGAGCGGCGTCGGCAAGGAAGTGATCGCCCAGGCGATCCACGCCGTCCAGCCCGCGCGGCAAGAAGCCGATGATCACGGTCAATTGCGGCGCGATTCCCGCCAATCTCGTCGAATCGGTTCTGTTCGGGCACGAGAAAGGCGCCTTCACCGGCGCCTTCGATCGCCATGATCGGCCGATTCGAGGATGCCGACGGCGGCACCCTGTTCCTCGACGAGGTCGGCGAGCTGCCGCTCGACACGCAGGTCAAATTGCTGCGCGCGCTCGAGACCGGCGAGATCCAGCGCGATCGGCGCGCCGCTCGATCGCAGATCGTCGACGTCCGCGATCATCGCCGCGACCAACCGCCGGCTGATCGAGGAGGTCGCCGCCGGCCGCTTCCGCGAGGACCTCTATTACCGGCTGAACGTCGTGCACGTCGACATCCCGCCGCTGCGCGACCGGGCCAGCGACATTCCCGCCGCTCGCCCGCCACCTGCTCGCCCGCATCGCCGAGCAGCCGGGCATGCGCGATCTTGTCGATCACCGACGATGGCGCTCGCCGTGCTGATGCGCTACGGCTGGCCGGGCAATGTCCGCCAGCTCCAGAACGCCCTGTTCCGCGCCGCCGTGCTCTGCGACGGCAATGCGCTGACCGCCGACGATTT
This sequence comes from uncultured Alphaproteobacteria bacterium, assembly GCA_963777295.1. Lineage (GTDB taxonomy): Bacteria > Pseudomonadota > Alphaproteobacteria > Sphingomonadales > Sphingomonadaceae > Allosphingosinicella. Next base: position 390,169 of record CAVZPV010000008.1, on the reverse strand, counting down.
CCCGCAGATCGCGCAGGAATCGACGATGAGCCGCCGCGCCAGCGACTATCACGGCAAGGCGCTGAACGGCGCCGCCGGTACTTCGGCGCTCACCCAGGGACCCGGCATTACCCTCTACGACCATGACGGCAACATGCGCCCGCTCGAGGAGATCGAGGCTGACGTCATCCGCCTCGCCATCGGCCATTATCGCGGCCGCATGACCGAGGTCGCGCGCCGGCTCGGGATCGGGCGCTCGACCCTCTATCGCAAGCTCGGCGAGCTCGGGATCGGCGAGGTTGCGTAAAGCTCATCCCTAGACGGGGGCAAGTTGCGCCGTATCTCCTACAGTGACGGCGGCACTCGACGCCGCTACACCTGCGCAATGACCGACTTCGACAATGCCATCGCGCTGATCACCGGCGCCGCGTCCGGCATCGGCGCAGCGACCGCCGCCCGCCTCGCCGCCGGTGGTGCCAAGAAGCTGATTCTCGTCGACCTGGATGAAGAAAAGCTGCGCGATTTCGCTTTCACCCTACCCTGCGAACGGCAGCCGATCATCGGCGACGTCGCCGATCCGGGGCTGTGGGATCATGCCGATCTCACCGGCCTCACCCATGCTCTGGTCAATGCGGGCATCGGCACCGGCGGCCCGATCCTCGATTGCCAGCTTCGAGGATTGGCGGCGCGTCCTCTCCGTCAATCTCGACGGTGCCTTCCTGACGTTGCAGGCGGCAATGCGGGCGATGCGCGATCGCGGCGGCTCGATCGTGCTCACTGCCTCCGCCGCCGGGCTGAAGGCGGAGCCGGGCATCGCAGCCTATGGCGCATCCAAGGCCGGCGTGATCCAGCTCGCCCGCATCGCTGCGAAGGAAGGCGCGCCGCTCGGCATCCGCGTCAACGCGATCGCGCCGGGCGGCGTCGAGACGGCGATCTGGCGCGGCGTTCCCTTCTTCGGCCAATTGGTCGAGAGCCTCGGCAGCGAGGAGGCCGCGTTCAAGGCGATGGGCAATGCCGGCAACACCCCCGCCAACCGCTTCGCCAAGCCGGAGGAGATTGCCGGCCAGATCGCCTTCCTCCTCTCCGACGCCTGCGCCTTCGTCACCGGCACCTGCTTCGTCGCCGACGGCGGCTATTCGATTTAGCGACCGGTTCTGCGCTCGGCTGAACCACTCAGCGCGAACGGCAGGAGCAAAGCGAACAGCAGAAAAAGCTTCTTCAACTCCGAAAACCTCCTTGGTCACATTCCTTGCCACCCGCGGGGGTCAATTCAGGCGAGCAGGTCCTGCTCCTCGGGATGCTTCTCGATATAGGCGCGCACGAAGGGGCATTCCGGCACCACCTTCAGCCCTTCCGCCCGCACGCATCGCCAGCGCCGCCTTGACTAGCCGATCGAGCCGATGCCGCGGCCCTGCAGCTCCGGCGGCACGATCGTGTGGGTGAAGGTGATGATTCCGTCTTCGCGATGGTAAGCCGCGAAGGCGATGACGCCGTCCGCCTCCAGCTCGAACCGGTGCCGCGCCCGATTGTCGACGACCTCCGTCACGCGGTCCGCTTCATCGGCTGGATCACCTGGGCGGCGAAGCGCTCCATCTCCTCCGCCTGCGGGCTCATCTGCAGCAGCAGCAGGTCGAGGCCCGCGGCCTCATAGTCCGCGATCCGCTCCTGCAGCTGCTCGGGCGTGCCGACCAGGTTCGGCCGCAGGCCGCGGTTGGAGACCGAATATTCCTGCATCTTCAGCTCGCGCTCGAGCTGCGTGCCCGACAGCCATTGGTCGAAATTGGCGAAGCCCTGGCGGCTTGGGCGGGAGCGCGGTGATCCGCTCCAGCTCGCGCCTTCGCCTCGGCCTCGCTGTCGCGGACGATGGCGTAGGCGGCCATGCCGAACTGCATCGGCGGCCCTTGCCGGCCTCGCCGCGCCGCCGCTCCATGTCGGCGATCTTCGGCGTGATCGCCTCGACCGGATCGCCGTGCATGACATAGGCGTCGCACTGGTTGGCGATCATCGTCTTGGCCGCCTCGCTCTCGCCGCCGGCATAGATGGTCGGCCGCGGCTTCGAGACCGGCTTGGGCTCGCAGATCGCGTTCGTCGAGCTGGTAGCGCTGGCCCTCGAAGCTGAACCGTTCCTCGCGCCACAGGCCGTCGACCACGCTGCAGCCATTCGGCTGGTGCGGGCATAGCGGTCGTCGTGCTGGTCGAACTGCAGGCCATATTGGGTCGCCTCGTCCGCCCACCAGGAGGAGACGACGTTGAGCGCCAGCCGGCCGCCGCGCGATCCGGTCGATGTTGGCCGCCGCCTTGGCGAACAGGGCCGGCTGGTGGAAGTTGGGCCGCACCGCGACCATCAGCTCCAGCGCTGTGGGTCACCGCCGCCAGCGCCGCGGCGGTCGACCAGGCGTCGAGCGCCGGCTGCTCCACCCCCTTGATGTCGTTGAGGTTCAGCTCGGCGATCAGGCGTCAGGTCGTAGCCGATCTCCTCGCTGCGCTGGCGTGAGGCGGCTGGACATAGTCCCAGCTCGCCTCCATGCCCTCGTCGGGGATGTTGCGCAGCCAGCCGCCGAACACCGGCGTCCAGTAACCGTACCTCATGCCGCTCCTCCCGATTTCCGCGCGTCCAGATGAGTCGACCAGCCGCTCGTGCGGGTCCCAGCCCAGCACCTCCAGCGGCTTGGCGACGAAGTTCGACAGGGCGTTGATGTCGTAGAAGCGCGGCGTCCCGTCGCGGTCGTCGATCATGAACTTCGATGCCGCCGACGTCGAGGCCCGCCGCCTGCGCGATCCGCTCGGCCGCCTCGACCAGCTCCGCCGGCGGCTGCACCGATGTCATCCGGATGGCCGCACGGCCGGGCTGGGCGACGCAGGCGTCGGCCGGGCAGAGATCGAAGCTGTCGCCGCGGCTTTCCACCTCGATCGCGTAGAGGAACTTGCCGGCCGAGCGTCTCGACGCGGGTGATCGCGCCGCCGCGCGCCGGCACATATTCCTGGACCAGCAACACGCCGTCGACGCTATCCGGGCACCATGCCGTCCGCGGATCGAGCGAGCGCAGCTCCTCCGCGACTCGCATAGCGGATGATGCCGGCGCCCGAGCCGCCGATATTGGCCTTGACCATCAGCGGGAAGCGAAGCCTGCGCGTCGCCTCGAGGAGATCGTCGCGGCGGTGGACGACGCGGGTCTTCGGCATGCGCGAGCCCAGCTCCGCGATCAGCGAGAGCTGGCGCGCCTTGGAGGAGTCGACCGCGAGCACGTCGGCCCCGTTGAGCACCCGCGCGCCCGCGCCGCCCAATGGGCGAGCAGCGCCTCGGCGTAGAAGATCGGGTGCTCCGGCTCGCGCAGGAAGCTCGACATGGCGACGCGGTTGAGCACCACCGGCGCCGGAATGTCGGTGGAAGCGGGATCGAAGCTGTGATCGGAGAGGCGGATCGCCTCGTACGAGACTCCGCGCCGGTCGAGCGTCGCGAACAGCGGCTCGAACCATTTCGGATGCTCGTACAGCACCGCCAGATCGGGTTTCATCGAAGGACCTTGTTCGTGGACGCGGCCATGTGTGCGCTGGCGCGCGGAAATGGAAGCCCCACGCCCCGTCATCCTGACGAAAGTCAGGATCCATGAACACGGTGGTTTCCAGCTTTCCGCACTCCGTATTCATGGATCCCAGATCAAGTCCGGGATGACGTGAGAAGATGGTTAGCGCATTGTTTACCATGATCGCGAACGCGCCTTTGCCCTCCGCCCGACTAAGAGGCGCCATGGGCGCCAAGCGGCACATCCTCAACATGGCGGCCTCAACCGGCCTGTTCGCGCTGGCGCGGCGGGCGACGCGACGGCAGCTTCGCATCCTCGGCTATCACGGGCTGTGGGTGACGCCGGGCTATGCCTATGGCAATTGCATCTTCATCTCGCCCGAGCAGTTCGAGGCGCGGATGGCGCGGCTCAAACGGTCCAGGCTGCCGGTGCTGCCGCTTGGCGAGGCGGTCGAGCGGCTTGGCGACGGCACTTTGCCGGACGCGGCGGTGGTCATCACCATCGACGACGGCTGGCTCTCGACCTTCACCCACATGTTGCCGGTGCTGGAGGCACACGGCTTTCCGGCGACTCTCTACGCCACCACCTGGTATGCGCAGCACGACCTGCCGGTGGTGAATGTCGCCGTCGAATATCTGATTGAGGCCGCCGGTCGGACCGACATCGACGCCAGGGCAAAGACGACGGAGATCGAAGCGCTGCCCCTCGACCAGAGGCTGGAGGCGCTGCGCCGCCTCGGTGCGGAGTTAGGCGTGGATGAGGCCTGGCTCGAGCGGCGCCAATTTCACCTCATGTCGGCGGATCAGTTCGCCGAAGCGCAAAAACGCGGGCTCGATGTCCAACTCCACACCCACCGCCATATCGAGATCGACAAACGCGTCGACGAGCTGCCGCGTGAGCTGGCCGAGAATTGCGCGTTCCTCGCCGCCGCCTTGGGCGAACGCGATCTCGTCCATTTCTGTCATCCAAGCGGGACCAACCATCCTCGCGCGCGAGCGCTGCTCGCCAAGAACGGCATCCGCTCGGCCACCCTCGTCAAGGAGGGGCTGAACGCCCCCGGCGTCGACCCGCTGGCGCTCCGCCGCTTCCTCGACGGGCGCCGTGTAAGCGATGTCGAATTCGACGCCTATCTCGCAGGCATCCTCCATTATACCGAGCCGCTCAAGCGCCTGGTCCCGGCGTAACAGGGGGGTAAGCTTTGGCTGCTAGGGTGCCGCCATGTTGGTGACACCGATCCAGCCGGCCGGTCCCGTCCCAGCGGAGGAGTTCTTCCCCTCCTGGCGCGGGCGCGAACCTTATGCGGAACGGCTAAAAGAGATCCGCGAGGCGCTGCTCGGCGCCCATCCCGAATTCGCCGATGCGGTCGCCGCGCTTCCTTTCGAGCGCTTCGAATCCGCCTGCCATGTCGTCGCGCCGGTCCATAAATATAACGAGGTCCCTGCCGGGGCCGCCGCCATGGTTGCGGCGCTGGCCGGGGAGTTGCGCGCGCCATGGCTGTGCGCGCTGATGCTCTGGCATATCGAACGGTTCGACCAGACCTTCGCCGCCAGCGGCCTGCCGGATGAATTCGCGCTCCATTATGCCGATTCCTTCAACCGCATCCTCGATCAGATCGAGAAGGATTTCGGGCTTCGCCGATCTCGGCAAGGACAGCTTTCTCAAGGATCTCTGGCTCGACGCGGGTCGTAATGATTCCGGCCTTCGCCCAAGTCTGGTGGCCCCGCTCCGGCCTCGCCGCGCGCGACGTGCTGCGCGCCGGGCCCTCGGCGGCGGCCTATGTCTTCCTGCGCTGTGGGGGACGGCGGCCCTTCCTCGAAGGCCACACCCACGACCCCGTCGCCCGCGCTTATTGGAACGAGCCGGGCTGGGGCGAGGCCCTGCGCCTCGCCGCTCTGGCCTTGCCGACGCTGCCGCAGGTACGCGGTGCTTTCGGGACCGCCTGGTTCTACGATCCGGCGGTCAAGGAAGTGAGCCCGCGCATCTCCTTCGCGCAGGATCTCCAGGTCGGCCGCGGCGCCTTTCGGCTGAAGGTCGGCAGCAACGAAGCGGCGATCGCCAACGCCACCGCCACCTCGGCCGAGCGCCGCAACCGGTATCGCGACGGACTGTATCTGCCGACCGATTATTCGATCATCTGGTCCCGTAAAGACCTGATCGCGGCCTATAGCTAGCGGCCGACGACCAGCTCGCCGGCGTACAGCAGGGTGTCGCGGATCATGGCGCCGGCTTTAACGACCGCCTTGGCGAGACCGGCGACGAGGAACCACATAGCCGCGACGCAAAGCCACGCCATCCAGATCAACGCCGCGACCGGCAGGAAGACCGCCCCAGCGGCAAATTTCAGGCTCTTCGACTTTGAACGCCGGGCCTCGTCGGCCGGGACTTCGATGCGCTCCATGAACATGGCTTTCCTCCTTGAAGCCAAGGTGGCGCATCATGCCTAAGGAAAGATTAACGCGCCGCCCCGCGCGGCTCAAGCGACGCGGAAGACCCACCAGCGGTTGAGGACGAAGCTGGCGAGCGGCGTCACCATCACCATCAAGGGCACCGGCGCGTAGACCGAAAGGTGCAGCTGGATCGTCAACAGCCACACCCAGAGATTGTTGAGCGCGAAGGCGAATCCGGAGGCGACGAGGAAGCGGAGCATCATCGTCCCTTCCTCCCCTTTTCCGCCGGCGCGGAAGCTCCAGCGGCTGTGCACGGCATAGCTGGTGAAGACGCCGACACCATAGCTGATCAGGTTCGCCAGCAGCGGATAGACATGCAGCCGCCCGGCGCAGACCGAATAGACGAGCGTCGAGAGCAGGGTGACGCCGAGACCGCCGATGCCGAAGCGGACCAGCTGGCCGAAGCCGGGGCTCTCCAGCAATGGACGCAGCGGCCCGGACGCCGCGATCAGCCGCCTCACGCCGCCGTCCTCTTCGCAGTCGCGCGGTGATCGCCTGCGAGGCCTCCTGCACCGGCACCACGGGCGGGAGCCGCGCCTCGGGCGCCGCCGTGAACAGGCGCGAGCGCTTGAGGCCCCAGCGGCAGAGTCGATAGTCGATCGAGGTTTTGAGGACGCCGAGCCCATAGATGCAGGAGCGGCGGAAATTGATGCTCGAGGCTTCGGCGAAATATTTGGTCGGGCAGGAAATCTCGCCGATATGGAAGCCGAACCAGGCCGCCTGCGCGATCATCTGGTTGTCGAACACGAAATCGTCCGAGCAGGCGAGCAACGGCAGCTTCTCAAGCACCGAACGGTCCCAGGCGCGATAGCCGGTATGATATTCGGAGAGCTTCTGGCCCATGAGATATTCTGGAACAAGGTCAGCAGCCGATTGAAGACATATTTGTAGAGCGGCATGCCGCCGTCGATCGCGCCGCGCCCGAGGATGCGCGAGGCGAAGACCGCATCATAATGGCCCGACGCGATCATCGCCGCCATTGCCGGCACCAGCTTCGGCGAATATTGATAATCGGGGTGCAGCATCACGACGATGTCGGCACCGCGTTCCAGCGCGGCCGAATAACAGGACTTCTGGTTCGCTCCGTAGCCCTTGTTGCTGCCGTGGACGATGACATGGAGGCCAAGCTCCTTCGCCACCGCGATCGTGCCGTCGGTGCTCGCATCGTCCGTAAGGATGAGATCGTCGACCAACCCGGCGGGGATCTCCGCGCAGGTCTGCCGCAGCGTCTTCTCCGCATTATAGGCTGGCAGCACCACCGCCACCCTGCGGCCTTCGATCATTCCAATCCTCCCGCGTCTTGCGGCACAGCGACCCTATGGAGTCCATGGTTAACAAGCAATAAATGGCGCAGCAGCGCCCACGTTCCGGTCGACGCGCTCAGAATGGTGCCAAGGCTGCATCGCGGAGCCCGCGCCAGACGCGCAGCGCCTGGACCGTCTCCGGCACGTCGTGGACCCGGAGCAGCTGCACCCCCTGCTCGGCCGCCTTCAGCGCCAGCGCGACCGAGCCGGCGAGCCGCTGGTCGCGCGGCGCCTCGCCGGACAGGGCGCCAATCGTGCGCTTGCGGCTGGCGCCGAGCATGATCGGGCAGCCGAGGCCGTGGAGCAGCGACAGCCCGTTCATCAGCTGCAGGTTGTGCTGGAGGTTCTTGCCGAAGCCGAAGCCTGGATCGACGACGATCCGCTCGCGCGCGATTCCCGCCGCCTCGGCCGCCGCGATCCGTTCGGCGAGCCAGTCATACACTTCGTACAGCACCGGCCGGTCGTAATGCGGCGCCTTCTGCATCGTCTCCGGCGACCCCTGATGATGCATCAGCACGATCGGGCACGAAGCGGCCGCCAGGATATCGGCCGAGCGGTCGTCATAGGTGAGCGCGGAGACGTCATTGACCATCGTGGCGCCAGCGCCGAGCGCCGCCTCCATCACCGCGGCCTTGCGGGTGTCGACCGAGACTGCGGTGCCACCGGCGGCGAGCGGACGCACGATCGGAACCACTCGTTCGATCTCGTCGCGCTCCCAGACCGGCTTCGCACCAGGCCGGGTCGATTCGCCGCCGACATCGACGATCGCCGCGCCTGCCTCGGCCATGGCGAAACCCGCATTGGCCGCCGCCTCCTCGTCCTTGCGATGGCCGTCGCCGGAAAAACTGTCCGGTGTCACGTTGAGAATGCCGACGACCTGCGGCTGGTCGAGCCGCACGGTCCGCGCGCCGAGCGTGAGCGGCGCGCGCGGCGCGGTAAGGTTGCGCCAGGCCGCTTCGGCCTCCGGGCCATGGCCGGCAATCGCCTCCTCGATCCGCTCGACCGGCACCAGCGCAATCGATTCTCGCCGCGCACCGGCCATGACGACGATCTCGACCGCCGAGAACCAGGCAAGGCTGCCGGCGAGACGCGCCACCTGACCGTCAAGATCGAAGGGGGAATCGACGAAGGCAACGGGACGAAGGTAGCAGCGACGGGACATGAAGCGGCCCTAGCCCAAAATGAAGCGACAAGGAATTGGCCGGAGAAGGAAAGGGTGGCGACCGCCTCTGCTCTAGGTCAGCAGGGTAACTGGATCCTCGACTGGCCCGAGCCACCATGTGGGGCATGGAATACGGTTCGGGCCCTCCAACGCCCAAAGGGGCTCCCACATGCCTCCCGTGGTCAAAGGCGTGCAGGCGTTAGGCGCGAAGGGACGGTCGCCAGAACAAACAATGCAACCATTTTGGTTGTAAGTCGAGCCCTGTTTGACCTCGATCAATCCAGAATGAGGACGTGGCGCTGCCGAAGCACGTCGATCGGCATCAGCTGCCCCGCTTCCTCGACATGCCAGAAAGCCCAGCCGTTGCAGGCCGAAAGCGCCCTGCGCATCCGCGCCCATTTTGTGGATCGAACCCTGGACTCCGTCCCGCTCGATCGAGCCGTCGGCGCAGACCCGAGCCTCCCAGCGCTTCTTCGCGTCGGTGAGGCGGGTGCCGGGCGCAATGGCGCCGGTCTCGACGAGCGTTCCGAACGGCACGCGCGGCTGCGTACGTTTCGAGCCCATCACCCGCATCGCGCTCTCGTCGAGCGGCAACGTGGAGGCGATCCGCTCGCGCGCGACACGCACATAGCGGGTTTCGCGCTCGATCCCGATCCAGCGCCGGCCGAGCCGCCGCGCCACCGCGCCGGTCGTGCCGGTGCCGAAAAAGGGATCGAGGACGACGTCGCCCGGATTGGTGCAGGCGAGCAGCACCCGATAGAGCAGGGATTCCGGCTTCTGGGTCGGGTGCGCCTTGGCGCCGCCCTCCTTCACCCGCTCGCCGCCCGAGCAGATCGGCAGCAGCCAGTCCGAGCGCATCTGCAGCTCGTCGTTCAGCGCCTTCATCGCGCGATAATTGAAGGTGTAGCGGCTATCCTCGCTGCGCGACGCCCAGATCAATGTCTCATGCGCGTTGGTGAAACGGGTGCCGCGGAAATTCGGCATCGGATTGGCCTTGCGCCAGATGATGTCGTTGAGGATCCAGAAGCCCGCATCCTGCAGCGCCGCGCCGACCCGGAAGATATTGTGGTAGCTGCCGATCACCCAGAGCGTACCGTTGGGCTTCAGGATGCGCCGCGCCTCGTGGAGCCAGGCGCGGGTGAAGCTGTCGTAGGCGGCGAAGGTCTCGAACTTGTCCCAATCGTCGTCGACCGCGTCGACGCGGCTCCCTTCCGGCCGGAACAGCTCGCCGCCGAGCTGGAGATTGTAGGGCGGATCGGCGAAGACCATGTCGACGCTGCCGGCCGGAAGGCGCGCCATGGCGGCGACGCAATCCTCCTGGAGGATGGTGTCGAGCGGAAGCTCGGGCGGCTGTTCGATCCTCGCGTCCGCCCGCTCGGACAGCCCCACGCGCGCCATTGCCGTCATTCGTTCCCGCCCCCTTCACCCACCAAGAGCGCCAGCCTGAGTCAGCCGGACTCGCCGGTCAAGAACAAGGATTTATCTCATGCCGTTGAGGATGTGGTTAACGTGCCGGGAACGGAACGAGTCCCCGCAATCCCTAGCGTTCGACAGCGCTGTTGAGATCTCAAGATGAAGTGGTGTGGCGCGGAGGACTCACAGGTCGATCATATATTGGCGGACCGGCGCGAAGCTGCGGCGGTGGAGCGGCGTCGGTCCGAGCCGGCCCAGCGCTTCCTGATGTTCGGGCGTGCCATAGCCCTTGTTGCGCTCCCAACCGTAGCCGGGATGCGCGCGCGCATGCTCGGCCATGATCCGGTCGCGGGTCACCTTGGCGACGATCGAGGCGGCGGCGATCGAGCGGCACTTGGCGTCGCCATCGACGATCGCGACCGACGGCCGCTCCCATTTCGGACAGCGATTGCCATCGACGAGGATCATCGCCGGGTCGAAACCGAGCGCGTCGACAGCCCGCATCATCGCCAGCATCCGCGCCCAGATAGATGTTGAGCCGGTCGATCTCCTCGACCGAGGCCATGCCGACGCCGACCTTCGCGACCTTGTAGAGTTGGGCGCAGATCGCCTCGCGTTCCTTCGCCGGCACGACCTTGGAATCGATCGATTCCGCGCGGGAAGCGGTTGCGGTCGAGCACCACCGCCGCCGCCACCACCGGCCCCGCGAGCGGCGCGCAGCCGGCTTCGTCGACCCCCGCGAGCGGGTTCGGGATGGATCTTCTCGAGCTTGAAGCAGGGCCGTGCCATTAGCACCGAGCCTATGCTCCGCTTCGGCGGTGTTCCAGCAAAAGCTCAATTTCTTTCGTCTTTTCCTGTGGATATCCCTCTCCCCGCTCGGGAGAAGGAGCTACTGCGGTAGCGCTCGCGGAAACCATCCGCGAAGGCGGTCAGCCGCTGCTCGGCAATCGCGGCGCGCAGGTCTGCCATCAGCCTCTGGTAGAAATAGAGATTGTGCTCGGTCATCAGCATCGCGCCGAGGATCTCGCCCGAGCGGACGAGGTGGTGGAGATAGGCGCGGGTCCAGGTGCGGCAGACGGGACACGGACAGCCCGGTTCCAGCGGCTCCTCGTCCTCGGCGAAGCGGGCGTTGCGGATGTTGATCGGCCCGTCGCGGGTAAAGGCCTGGCCGGTGCGGCCGGAGCGGGTCGGAAGCACGCAATCGAACATGTCGATGCCGCGCTCGACCGCGCCGACGATATCGTCCGGCTTGCCGACGCCCATCAGGTAGCGCGGCCGATCTTCCGGAAGCTGGCCGGGCGCGTAATCGAGGCAGGCGAACATCGCCTCCTGCCCCTCCCCCACCGCGAGGCCGCCGACGGCATAGCCGTCGAAGCCGATCTCCCGCAGGGCCTCGGCGGAGGCCCGGCGCAATCCCACGTCGAGCGCGCCCTGCTGGATGCCGAAGATCGCGCGCTTCGGCATGTCGCCGCCCGCGTCGAAGGCGTCGCGCGAGCGCTTCGCCCAGCGCATCGAGCGCTCCATCGCCGCCGCCTGCGCGTCGCGCGGCTCGATCGTCGGCACAAGCTGGTCGAAGGCCATGACGATGTCCGAGCCGAGCAGCCGCTGCACCTCGATCGACCGCTCCGGCGTCAGCATGTGCCGCGCGCCGTCGAGATGGGCTCGGAACGCCACCCCCTCCTCGCTCACCTTGGTCAGCTCGGAAAGGCTCATCACCTGATAGCCGCCGCTGTCGGTGAGGATCGGCCGCTCCCAGCCCATGAAGACGTGCAGCCCGCCCGAGCCGCGCCAGCCGCTCGGCGCCCGGCCGCAGCATCAGATGATAGGTGTTGCCGAGAATGATGTCGGCGCCGGACGACCGGACATCGGCCGGCTTCATCGCCTTGACGGTCGCCGCGGTGCCCGACCGGCATGAAGGCCGGCGTTCGGATGTCGCCGCGGCGCATCGACAGCAACCCGGTCCGCGCGCGGCCGTCGGTCGCGTCGATACGGAAGGAAAAGCGGGGGCAGTCGGCCATTTCAGCGGCGCCTATCCGACGCCGGCGGCGGTGAAAAGCCGGATCAGGCGCCGACGGTTTCCGGCTGCTTCAGCGCGCCGCGGATGGCGTCGTCGAGCGAGGCGGCATCATAGGGCTTGCGCACGAACTCGAAGCTCGCGCCGGCACCGGCGACGATCTCCTCGCTATAGCCGCTGGCAAGCAGGACCGGCAATTCCGGGCGCTTCTCGCGGGCAAGCTTGGCGAGGTCGACGCCGCTGAGGCCCGGCATGACCACGTCGGTGAACACCACGTCGATCGGATCGCCCCCGTCGATGAACAGCAGGGCTTCCTCCGCCGAGGCAGCAGCAAGCACGCAATAGCCGAGCTCGTCGAGCAGACTGATCGCGAAATCGCGAACATGATCATTGTCCTCGACGAGCAGGACGGTGGCGCCGCAACGAGTGGACGCGGCCTCGCGCGAGGGGCGTGCTTCGACGACCGGCTTGTCGGAGCGCGGCAGGAACAGGCGGATGACGGTCCCTTCGCCGGTCGCCGACTGGATCTCGGCGCGGCCGCCGGACTGGGCGGCGAAGCCGTGGATTTGCGAGAGGCCGAGGCCGGTGCCCTTCCCAACCGGCTTGGTCGTGTAGAAAGGCTCGAAGGCGCGGGCGAGAACTTCCTCGCTCATGCCCTCGCCGGTATCGCCGAGCGCGATGCAGACCATGTCGCCGTCGGCACCCTCGACATTGGCGGTGGAGATGGTGATGCAGCCGCCGTCCGGCATCGCATCGCGCGCGTTGAAGGCGGCGTTGAGCAGGGCCGTCTCGAGCTGGGTGGTGTCGACCTCGATCGGCCAGAGCGAGGGCGCCAGATCGAGCTTCACCTCGACCGCGCCGCCAAGCGTGCGGCTCAGCACCTCGCCGAATGCGTCGAGACGGATGTTCACGTCCACCACCTCCGGCTTCAGCGTCTGGCGACGTCCGAAGGCGAGGAGATGGCTGGTCAGGGTCGCGGCGCGGTCGGCCGTGTCGATGATCGCGTCGAGATAGCGCTTCTTCTTCGCGTCCGAGAGGTCGCTGCGGCGGAGCAAGTCGGCCGAACCGCGGATCACCGTCATCAGATTGTTGAAATCGTGGGCGATGCCGCCGGTCAGCTCGCCCAATGCCTGCAGCTTCTGCGATTGGAACAAGGCGGCGCGCGTCTCCTCCAGCTCCTCCTGCGCCTTGCGGCGTTCGGTGATGTCGCGAGTGATCTTGGCGAAGCCGGCGAGCTCGCCGCGTTCGTCGTAAATCGGGTCGAGCAGCACGCTCGCCCAGAAGCGGGTGCCGTCCTTGCGGACGCGCCACGCGTCCTTCTCATATTTGCCTTCGCGCAGCGCCGTCTCCAGCGCGCGCTGCGGCTCGCCGTTGGCACGGTCCTCATCGGTGTAGAAACGGGAGAAATGCTGGCCGACAATCTCCCCTTCGGTGTAACCCTTGATTGTCGCCGCGCCGGTGTTCCAGTTGGTGATGTAGCCGTCCCGATCAAGCATGTAGATGGCGTAATCGCGCACGCCCTGGACGAGCATGCGAAAGCGCTGCTCGCTCTCGTAGAGCTGCCGTTCCGCTTCCTTACGGTCGCTGATGTCACGCGTGATCTTGGCGAAGCCGAGGAGATTGCCCTGCGCGTCGCGCACCGGATCGAGAATGGCATTGGCCCAGAATCGCGTGCCGTCCTTGCGGATGCGCCAGCCCTCGGATTCGTAACGGCCTTCCCGCGCCGCGACTTCCAGTGCCCGCCACGGGAGACGGGCCGCCTTGTCCTCCTCGGTGAAGAAGGCGGAATAATGCGTTCCGATGATCTCCGCTTCCTCATAGCCCTTGAAGCGGCGCGCGCCCGGATTCCAGGTGGCGATATAGCCCTCCGGATCGAGCATGTAGATGGCGTAATCCGTAACGGAATTGACGAGAAGCTCGAAACGCTGCTCGCCCAGGTGACTGTCGAACCGTTCGGAGTGGGCCATGGGATCCTGACAAGGGGATTTTCGATCCCCGGAAATTTCCGAGTTAGTGACAAGCCCTTACGTTCGCAATCTTTATGTCGCATTGCCGACATGGAACGCCACAAGCCGGCCGAAGGGCGTTTTCGGTGCAATCCCGATCCATGTTACGTGCGGGCGTTCACTCAGGCGCATGGCGCGGGACGGCTCGATGTGCCGACGCTTTCCGATGAAATCATGACGTAAAAGGGCGGCCGCGCCGAAACGCAGCCGCCCTCTGTATGCGCGCCGAAGAACTTAGCCCTGAGGCGGCTGCGTGGTGAACCCTGCGGCTGCGTAGTCGATGTCGTGCTCCGCCGCTTACGATGAGTTGCGCGATGCTTCGTACTGCTCGTCTTGGGCGTGGTGGTCGACGTGCTGTCGTTGGTAGTCCCTGTCGTTCCGGCCGTCGTCCCCATGGGCGGGACGGTCGTGCTCGTGCCCATGGTGGACGTGGTCGTGCCGCTCAGGGGCGGCGTGGTGCCGGGCGTGCCGACGGTCGTCTGCCCGGTGGCGCTGGTGGTCGTGCCGGAGCCCGTGGTGCCGGTGCCGGCGGTCGTGCTGCTGCCGGTCTGGCTGCCGGCGCCAGCCGTGCCGCTCGTCGAGCCCGTCTGGGCGGATGCGAGCGAGGCCAAAGCCAGGGCCGCGGCCGCGGCCGCGGCGGTGCCGAACGTAAGAGGTTTGAAGGTCATCCCAATCTCCATTGATGGTGGACGGCGTTTCAAGCTCGTCCGATCGTGCCCCCCGCAATGATCTACCAACCCGTCGTTCCGACGAGTGTTCCTGCCCTGAGGGCGCTCGCCCCGGTCGAGGCACGGCCCGCCGCCTGCCATCGGCATCTCTAATGTAAATCAATGGGTTAGAAGATGAATCAACCGCTCTCGCCGCTGACGTGGACATTGGCATCGATCGTCTTGGTCGAGCTTCCGTGCAGCAGGCCGCGCCCAAAGACGAGGAAGAGAATGACGATGATGGCCAGGATCAGCAGCACGATCGCTGCCGTCGCGCCGCCGCCGCGGCGGCCGCCATTCGTGTAGATGACCCGTTCGGTTTCACGCTCGGCCATGGCTGTCCTCCTGTACGTAGCGCGAGCGCAACGCCGCGAACGCAGCGCCCGTTCCGTCAACGACGGCGGCGCGGCGGCGCGGCGGCGAAGCGGAAGGCGGTTCCGCCCCGGCAGAGGATCGCGCCGAGCGTCGCCGTCCCGCCTCGCATGAGGGTTTCGATCAGCGCCGTCACCTGCTCGCCGCGCGGGGCGGATTCCGGATCGACGCGACGCAGACAGAGCAGGACGAGGCGGCGCAGCAATTCGGGCGGAAGGCCGACTGGATCGAGCCGCAGCGCGCCGCTCTCCTCGGTCACATGTTCCGTGGCCAACCTTTGCGCCGTCCAGTCGAGCGCCTGCTCCGCCTCGGCCAGCGCCGCGGCGCTGCGCGCCAGCGCGACCGGATCGAGCCACGGCGTTTCGGCGAGCTGCCGGCGCATCCGAACCCGGTCGTAAGCCTCGTCGGCATTGCTGGGGTCGTCGATCGGCGCCAGTCTCGCTTCCTCGACGAGGCGCCGCAGCGCCTCGCGCCGCCAGCCGAGCAGGGGGCGGCAGACGATGAGGCCGCCAATCTCCGAGACGGCGCGGATGCCGGCGAGCCCGCCGGGACCCGAGCCGCGCACGAGGCGCATCAGCAGGGTCTCGGCCTGGTCGTCGGCATGGTGGGCGGTGAGCAGGGCTTGGAGTCCCTCCTCCTTCGCCCATGCGGAAAGCGCCTCGTAGCGCGCGTTCCGCGCCCGCGCCTGCAGGCTGCCGCCCGACGGGACCGTCACCCGCAGGATACGGTGCGGAACGGGCAGCGCCGCGCAGATACGGGCGACGAATTGCGCCTCGGCGGCGGCTTCGGGCCGCAAACCATGGTCGACCGTCGCCGCCATGACGCGGCTCCGGCAGGCCGCCGCAGCTAGCAGCAGCAAGGCAAGGCTGTCCGCGCCTCCGGAAACGGCGAGGCCCAGCCGCTCGTCCCCCGGCCGCAGCGCGTCAAGCGCGGCCGTGAAGCGCTCGACGGCAGCGGACGGCGGGCGGCGGGGCGTCATCTTCCCAGGTTAGGCGAAGCGTGACGAAGAAGGAAATCGCTCCGAACCATCGGCAAGGCGCCTTTTGCCAACAGATCAACGCTACGCTCTTGGAACGGTCGCAACATCGAAGCCCGCGTCCGGTTGGATTGCGCAACGTCAGGAGACGCCGGCGGCCGAAACGGCGCCGCGGAGGCCAAGATGGACGACGACGCCGAATTCCTGCGCGCGCAGGCGCGCAAATGCCGCTGGCTGGCCGACCGGGTCAACGCCCCCGACGTCGTGCAGACCTTGCTGGAGATGGCGCGCGACTATGACGAACGGGCCGGCAAGAAGATATCCGGAGAGCCTCCGGTCGTCCGCTAATCAGTCTTGCCGCACCTGGCCTCGCTGCGGGCGGTGGGGAGCTGCTGCTTCAGCCATGTGCGCATGGTGTCGCGATAATGATCCTGCAGCTCGTCATAGGCCTTGCAGGCGGCGGACGGCTTGTGGAGCGCGACCAGGGCCTGGCCGAGATAGAAGAGGCTGTCCGCTGCCCGCTCGCCGTTCGGGTTCTGCTGATAATTGGCGAGGAAGGTTTGGGCGGCGGTGGCCGGGCGGCCGGCATCGAGATAGGCGCGGCCTTCCAGATTGCGAGCCCAGCTCGCCCATTTGCTGTCCGGATAATCGTGCGCGACCCGCTCCAGGGCCTGCTGCGCCGCCGCATATTTCTTCTGCTCCCAGAGATGAAAGCCCTCATTATAGGCCGCCTCGGCGTCTCCGGACGCGGACGACGCTTTGTCGGCGGCTGGCCCGGCGTCGGCTGACCTGCGTGAGGCCTGGCGGACTGGCGCGGACAGCGGCGCATCGGTCGCCTCGGCTTCGGGCGCGGCGGCGGCGCGGCTCGCGGCCTGCGCGGCGGCGGCCTTTTCGAGCGCGTCGAGCCGGGTTCCGGTGGTCTGACGAAGCTTGGTCAGCCCGTCCTCCATCATCCGCAGGCGGTTTGCATTCTGCTCCGATTGGCCGGTGAGGGAGCGAAGCTGCGCCTCGATCGAATCGAGGCGGGCGTTGACGTCGGCCACGGCGCTCGTCGCCGGCACGCCCGCGGGCGGTGCCGTCGGCGTCTGTGCCTCCATTTCGGGCGCGAGGACCGGCCCGTTGGCTCCGGGGAAGACGCGGCGCTGGACTGCGCGCAATTCCTGCTCGATCCGGTCGAGCCTCTTGTCGACGGACTCCGGCCGCTGGGCCAAGACCGGAACCGTGACGCTGGCCAACAATGCCAGCCCAATCAGATGAAAACGCATGGCTTTCCCCGCCCTGACTTTCCCACGTCGCCGACTGTAGAGCGGACCGCGGCGCGGTTGAAGAGATTATTGCGTCGGTGGAACGGTAGCCGGTGCCGGCGTCGAGGTCGCGGCCGGCGGGACTGCGGCCGGCGGAGTCACCGGCACCGGCCCCGCCGGGGGCCGCCTATGGATAGGCGCGGCATGGCGCGTCGGCGCGGGCGCCGCGGATGGCGGCGGGGCGCTCCGGGCGTGGGCGATGAGGTCGGCCGGCCTCAAGCTGACATTCTTGACCATCGTCTCGGGCGGCCCGAGCGGCGGAATCGTTGTCGTTCCAACCGTGATCTTGAGGACATTCGGACGGCCCGTGCGAATCTCCGGCGCCTGCGCCGTCGCCGGCACCTGCCAGCTCTGGCCGGCCTTCAGCGTGCCTTGAAAGAGCGCCTTGCCGCTCCCCGCCTCATAGACGCGTGCCCATACATCCTGGCTGGCGGAGAGCGTCACCGGACCGGACGCGGACGCCGGCGTGGACTCAGCGACCGGCGCGGAGGCCTTCGGCGCCGGTGCTGTGGCCGGCGGGACCTCCGCCGCGGGCGGGCCGAACACGTCGGCTTCGCCGACCGCATGGTGGCGCCAGGCAAGATAGCCGACGACGATCAGCACCGCGATCAAAGCGGCGGCAAACGCGATCCAGCGCGGCGGCACCCGGGCCGGATCGGCCGGCTCGTAATAAGCGGTGGAGACCGCGCCAGCACTGCGGATGCCGCCAAGCTGCTGCCGCAGCTCCGCACCCAAGGCCGCGCCGTCCAGCCCGACCGCATTGGCGTAATTGCGGACGAAGCCGACGCTGTAGGTGATGGCCGGGAGCGCGTCCCATTCCTCGTGTTCGATATGCTCGAGATGACGGATCGGGATGCGGGTCTGCCGCGCGACATCGTCCAGGCTGAGGCCCTTCGCCTCGCGCGCTTCACGGAGACGATCGCCGATCGGCGCGCCGGACGTCTCGCCCTGATCCATCTCGGCCATCAAACGCGCCTTGCTCCTCTCCGTTTCGAGGTTGATTTCGATCATGTCGCCGGAGCGCCGCGCGCTTGTCAACCGAAGCGCGGCGAGCCGTTCGTGCGTTCGTCCCGTTCAGCCGATCGTCACCTCATTCTCCTCCGCCCAGCGAGTCAGCGCCGCGCGCAAATTCTCGGGCGGCGCCGCCAACATCGCTTCGACCGCCGGCACGAGCAGGCCGCGGTCGAGCGAGCGGATCATCGCCTTGATCGGGCCCCACCGCCGCGGGCGTGATCGAGAAGCCGGTCGATGCCGATTCCGATCAGCGCCATCGCCTCCAGCGTGCCGGCCGCCCATCTCGCCGCAGACGCCGACGCGCACGCCCGCGGCGTCGGCCTGGCCGATCACCCGGCGCAGGAAGCGCAGGATCGCCGGGCTGACAGCCAGTCGTAGCGCTCGGCAAGCTTGGGATTGGCGCGGTCGGCGGCGAACAGGAACTGGGTCAGGTCGTTGGTGCCGATCGAGAGGAAATCGACCTTCGGCAGCAGCAGGTCGAGCGTCTCGGCGAGCGCCGGCACTTCGAGCATCGCGCCGTAGCGGATCGAAAGCGGCACCAGCTTGCGGCGGCCGGCGAGCCATTCGCGCTGCTGTCTCGACCAGAGCCTTGCGCCTCGTCGAATTCCCACGGCTCCGAGACCATCGGGAACATGACGTTGAGCGTCGCGCCCCGCCGCCGCCTCGAGCAAGGCGCGCGCCTGCGCCTTCATCAGTCCATCGCGATCGAGCGCGAGGCGCAAGCGCGCGCCAGCCCATCGCGGGATTTTCCTCCGTCTCGCCATCGCCGAGATCGAGATAGGGCAAGCGCCTTGTCGCCGCCGACGTCGACGGTGCGGAACACGACCGGCCTTGTCGCCAGCCGCATCGAGCACCGATTTGTAGAGCCGCTGCTGGCTCTCGCGCCGCGGCAGGGTCGCCGAGACGAGGAACTGGAATTCGGTGCGGAACAGGCCGATTCCGTCCGCGCCGGTCGATGTCGAGCGCGGCGACGTCGTCGCGCAGCCCCGCATTCATCATCACGCCGATGCGCATGCCGTCTTTGGTCACCGGCGGCACGTCGCGCAACGCAGCGAATTCGGCGCGCCTTTTCTGGCTGATGAGGAGCTTAGCCTCGAATGCATCCTCGATCGCTTGCGTCGGGCGGACGAACGCGACTCCGTCGCCGCCGTCGAGCAGAACCTCGTCGCCTTCCGCGACGACCTGGCGAACGTCGCGGACGCGACCGAGCACCGGCACGCCCATCGCGCGCGCGACGATGGTGACGTGCGCGGTGAGCGATCCTTCCTCGAGAATCACGCCCTTCAGCCGCCGCCGGTCATATTCGAGCAGCTCCGCCGGCCCGAGATTGCGCGCGATCAGGATGGCGTCGCTGCTGCAGCCCCAGCTGCGCCGCGGTGCCGAGCTGGCCGGAGACGATGCGGAGCAGCCGGTTCGATAGATCCTCGAGATCGTGCATGCGGTCGCGCAGCAAGGGATCGTCGATCTCGCGCATTCGCATCCGCGTGCGCTGGCTGGACCCGCTCGATCGCCGCCTCGGCGGTGAGGCCGCTGTCGATCGCCTCGTTGATCCGGCGCGACCAGCCCTCGTCATAGGCGAACATCTTGTAGGTCTCGAGCACCTCCTGATGCTCGCCCACCGTGCCGAACTCGGCGTGGCTCGCCATATTGTCGATCTGCTCGCGCATCTTGCGGAAGGCGGAATAGACGCGGTGGCGCTCGGCCTCGACGTCCTCGGCGACGGTATGCTCGATGATGATGCGCGGCTGGTGAAAGACGGCGACGCCGCGCGCCATGCCGGTCGACGATCTTCAGGCCTGTCGAGCCGCGCCGAACCCTGGTCGCGGGCGGTCTCGGTGACTTGGTCGCGCGGTCGGCGAGGCCGGCATTGGCGATCAGCTCCGAGAGCACCATCGCCACCGTCTGCAGCGCCTCGATCTCGACATCGTCGTAGCGCGCGCGGATCGGCATGCTGGACCGACGAGCACGCCGATCGCCCGCTCGCGCCGCACGATCGGAACGCCGGCGAAGCTATGGAAAATCTCCTCGCCCGTTTCCGGGCGGTAGGCGAATTCGGGATGGCTGACCGCCTCGGCGAGGTTGAGCACGGCGACGTCGCGCGCGATCGTCCCGACCAGGCCCTCGCCGAGCGCGAGCTTGGTGACGTGAACCGCGGTCTGATTGAGGCCGACGCGTCGCGTAGAGTTCGAGCAGCCCGTCGCGCAGCATGTAGATCGAGCAGACCTCGCTCGCCATCGCCTCGGCGATGATGTGCACGACCTTGTTGAGCTTGGCCTGCGCGCTCGCCCGCGAGGCCATCACGTCGTGCAATCCGGTCAGGATCTCGCGAGCGGATGTGGCCGAGGAGGTGGGCATGGAAGCGCCGCTATCAGATATGGCGGCCCCGTCCAACGGCTGCTTCCTCCCATTGCTGCGACTGTCCCATCAACGGCGTGGAGCAAAGGCCAAAAACCGCTTGCCAATCTCTATACTGTGCGTCATATAGTGTGTAACACATAGGATGTGACGCACACCATGCCGATCGACGACGATCTTTTCGACAAGCTGCGTGTCGAGCTGCGCCGGGGTTCCCTCGTTCTCGCCGTGCTCGCGGCGCTGCGGGAGGAACGTTACGGCTATACGTTGCGTGTCGTGCTCGAAGAGGGCGGCCTGCCGATCGAGGAAGGCGCGCTCTATCCTTTGCTCCGCCGGCTCGAGACGCAGGGCCTGCTGACCAGCGAATGGCGCGAGGAAGGCCGAAGCAAGCGCTTCTACCGCCTCTCCGCCGAGGGCGAGGCGATCCTCGCTCGTCTCCATACCGAATGGTCCGCGATCGGCGCCTCGCTCGATCGCCTGCTCACGAAGGAAGGCAATGATGAACCTCGTTGACCGCTATGTCGCCGCGATCCGGCGCAGCCTGCCCCGCAATCGGGCCGCGGACATTTCGGCCGAGCTGCACGATCTTATCGCGACCCGGATCGAGGATCGCGAGGCGTCGCTCGGCCGGCCGATGGACGAGTATGAGGCGAAGTCGCTGCTACGCGATTTCGGCCACCCGTGGGTCGTCGCAGCGCGCTACTGGAAGCAGCAATATCTGATCGGGCCGGACGTCTTCCCTTTCTATCTCTCCGTGCTGCGGATCGTGCTGGCGGTGGTGGTGGGGATCTTCGTCGTCGTCGCGGCCGTGAACCTGCTCTTCAACAATTATGACCTGCTCCATGCGGTCGGCCAGGCGCTCGCCGGCCTGTGGATTTCGGCGCTGATCAATATCGCGATCGTGACGATCGTCTTCGTCGTGCTCGAACGGGCGGGCTTTCCCGCCGAGCATCTGCAGAAATGGGACCCCGGCAACCTCGCCGAGGTCAAGGATCCGCAGCCGGGGCCGTGGGGATCGGCGATCGAGGTTGCCCTCACCATCGGCCTGCTGATCTGGTGGGGCGGACTGTTCCACATTCCCTATGCCGGCGGGCGGGACTTCCACCTCGAGCCGTCGCCGATCTTCGCCGCCCTCTACTGGCCGATCTTCGTGCTGATCGCCGCCCGCCTGGTCCACAATCTCGTCCAGTGGCTGCGGCCGCGCTGGCGGGTGTTGCGGACCACGCTCGCCGCGCTGACGACGCTCGGCGGCCTCGCCTTGCTCGCTCTTCTCTATCGCGCAGGGCAATGGGTGATTGTGGTCTCGACCGGCATGCGCGAGGCTCAGGCGGCGCAGCTGCAGGCGAGCATCAACCTCGCGCTCAAGATCGCGATTGTGGTGGTGGCAATCGTGTGGCTCTTCCAGGCCCTGCTGGCCATCTATCGCATGACGCAGGCGCGGCGCTTCAGCCCCTCCCCCGCCTGACCATCCGGTCAGGCGTGCTGCGCCGCGATCCAGGCCTCGCCGTGGGCGCGGAGGATGTCGAGCGGGACGCGGCCGGTGCTGAGCACGGCGGTGTGGAACGCCTTGATGTCGAAGCGCGGGCCAAGCGCCGCCTTCGCCTTCGCGCGCAGGTCGACGAAGACCGAATGGCCGAGCTTGTAGCTACAGGCCTGGCCGGGCGTGACGCAGTAGCGCTCGACCTCGCGGGTCGCGAAGCCGGGCGCCTCGCCTTCCTGCTCGACGAAATGGCGGATCGCCTGCTCGCGGGTCCAGCGCAGGTGATGGATGCCGGTGTCGACGACGCAGCGATTGGCGCGGAATAACTGGAATTTGAGATAGCCGAGCCGGCCGAGCGGGTCGTCCTCGTACATGTCCATCTCGTCAGCGAGCTGCTCGGCATAAAGCGCCCAGCCTTCTCCATAGCCGGAGAAGAAACCGACCTTGCGGATCAAAGGCAGCGACGTGTTCGAGAGCGCAAGCCCGCCCTCCAGCTGATGGCCGGGCAGGCCTTCATGGTAGATGGTCGTGGCGAGGCAGAATTTCGGCCATTCGGCGCTGTCGTGCAGGTTGAAATAGACGATACCGGGCCGTGAGCCGTCGAGGGCCGGCCCCTGCGAGAAGGCTGACGCCGCACCCGCTTCGGTCTGCGGCGGCACGCGCCGGACTTCGAAATTATAGGGCGGAAGCCGTTCGAACATGGTCGGCAGCCGGATGCGGATCGCCGCCAGCCGGCCGTTGCAATAAGCGATCGCCTCGGCCTTGCCCGCGTCTGTGTTGGGATAGAGCTGGCGCGGATCCTTGTAGAGCGCCGCCATGCGCTCGCCGATCGTGCCTTTGGTGAAGCCCTGGCGCCGCAGCTCGGCGTCGAGGCGGGCGCCGAGATCGCGCGCTTGGTCGAGGCCGAATTTGTGGACCTCGTCGGGGCTCAGCTGCGTGGTCGTCGTGTTGTGCAGCGCGGCCGTGTAGAAATCCTCGCCCTGCGGCAGCCGCCAGAGGCCGGCATCGTGGACCGCATGCACACGTTGCGCCCGCGCCTCGGCGATCTGGCGATCGAGCGCCGGCACGATCTGCTCGTCCCAGATACGCGCGGCATCGCGCCCATAGCTCTCGCCCAGCCCCTTGGCGCCGGCACGCCGCACGATGGAACGAACCGCCGTCGCCTCGCCGGAAGGGACGCGCGTCTTCCTCATCTGGTCGAGCGTCGTGTCGAGGATGAAGTCGGGCGCGATGATCGACATGCCGGCGTCATGCTTCATCCGATCCGTCTCGGTATCGAGCTGGCCCGCGAATGCGGTGAGGCGCGCGAGATAGGCGTCCGCGTCTGCCTTCGTGTCGATCGGATGCTTGGTGTCCAGGAAATCCGGGACCGACTGATAGGCGCCGGTCAGCTGGCTGACGACATAGGGCGACGGGCCGTAGCCGAAGCCGCCGAAGTCGAAGCGCTGCACGTCGGCGGCGGACCTGCGGGTATAGAGGATTGTCTCCCAATTGAGCCGGTCCGTCGGCGACAGGCGCGCCGGGTTGATTTGCATGAGCCGCCTGATGTCTTCCTGGGTCTGCGCCTTGAGCGCAGCCCGCCCGGCGGGGCTCTCATTGGTAAGCTTGGCGCGGAGGTCCGCATTGGCGCCTTTGTCGAGCCCGAGCTGCGTCGCCATCTCCGGCCGCTGGCGAAGCTGTTCCTGGAACAGCGCATCGAACAGAGCAGCCAGCTCCGGCGACCCTCCCGGCAGCGGCGCGGCGAAGGCGAATTGGGGAAAGACGATGAGGGCACCGCTCGCCGCACCCGCCGCCAGGAACATCCGTCTGTCCAGCATCATTCCCTCCATCCCGTCTGTCTCTTGTCAGGCGTGGACCGATCTCCGTTCCAGCGCATGCGCGGCCTCGTCGACCAACTGGCGCAATATCTCGGCGGCTGGCGCTTCCTCGCGTACCATGCCCACCGACTGGCCGGCCATGACCGAGCCGCGCTCCACGTCGCCCTCGATCACCGCCCGGCGCAGCGCGCCGGCCCAATAATGCTCGATCTGGAGCTGGGCATCGGCCATCTCGACTTCTTCGCGGTCGAGCAGGTCGGCGACTTCGCGCTGCTTGGCAGCGAAAGATTCCATCTCCTTGTTTTTCAAAGCGCGCACGGGAATGACCGGTAGGCGCGGATCGATCTGGACGCTGGTGATCGCATCGCGCGCCGACGCGCGGATGAAGGCCTTCTTGAAGTTCGGGTGCGCGATGCATTCGGTCGCACAGACGAAGCGCGTGCCGAGCTGGACGCCGACCGCGCCCATCTCCAGATAGCCGGCGATCAGGCCGCCATGGCCGATGCCGCCGGCGACGAAGATCGGGATCTCGGCGGAGAGCGGCGGCAGGATTTCCTGCGCGAGGACCGAGGTCGAGACCGGCCCGATATGCCCGCCCGCCTCCATCCCCTCGATCACCAGCGCATCGACGCCCGAGCGCACCAATTTCTTCGCCAGCGCCAGCGCCGGGGCGAAGCAGATCAGCTTCGCCCCATTGCCCTTGATCCGATCGATCGCGCCGGTCGGCGGCAGCCCGCCGGCGAGCACGACATGGCTGACCTTGTGGCGCGCGCAGACGTCGATCAGCTCGGAAAGCTGTGGGTGCATGGTGATGAGGTTGACGCCGAACGGCCGGTCGGTGCGCTTCTTCGTCTCGGCGATCTCGGTGTCGAGCAGATCGGGCGGCATCGCCCCGCAGGCGATCACGCCGAAGGCGCCGGCATTGGACAAAGCGGAGACGAGATTGCGCTCCGAGATCCAGCTCATCGCCCCGCCGAGGACCGCAACCTCGCAGCCGAGGAAGTCGGTGCCCCGCTTCATCAGCCGTTTGAGGCGGTCGTGACCGGTCGCGTCGCCGCTCATTCGGGCGTCTCCCCTTCATCCTCCGCGTCGAGGCCGTAGGCGGTGTGAAGCACCCGTACCGCCAGCTCGGTATATTCCTCCGGGATCAGCACCGAGACCTTGATCTCCGACGTGGTGATGGCGAGGATGTTGATGCCGCGCCCGGCGAGCGTCTGGAACATCCGGGCGGCGATGCCGGCATTGCTGCGCATGCCGACGCCGACCGCGCTGACCTTCACGACATTGGTGTCGGTGATGATCTCCTCGAAGCCGACCGCCTCCCGCGCTTTTTCGAGAATATCGCGGCTGTGGCGCGAGCGAGGCCGTGGGAACGGTGAAGGTGAGGTCGCTCTTCTGCCCGGCGCGCGGCACGCTCTGGACGATCATGTCGACATTGATGCTCGCCTCGGCGAGCGGCGTGAAGATCGCGGCGACCGCGCCGGGGCGATCGGGGACGCCGGTCAGCGTCACCCGCGCCTCATTCTTGTCGTAAGCAATGCCGGTGATGAGTTGCCGTTCCATCTGATAATCCTCGATCTGCTCGTCGCCGACGATGATGGTGCCCGGCCGGTCCTCGAAGGAGGAGAGGACGCGCACCGGCACTTTCTCGCGCATGGCGAGCCCGACCGAGCGGGTCTGCAGCACCTTGGCGCCGACCGAAGCGAGCTCCAGCATCTCCTCATAGGTGACGGCGGGGAGCTTGCGCGCGCGCGGGACGATGCGGGGATCGGTCGTGTAGACGCCGTCGACGTCGGTATAGATGTCGCAGCGGTCCGCCTTCAGCGCCGCCGCCAGCGCGACCGCCGACGTATCCGAGCCGCCGCGGCCGAGCGTCGCGACGTCTCCTGCCTCGCTGACGCCTTGAAAGCCGGGAATGACCGCGATGCCGCCCTCAGTGAAGACACGCTCCAGCACGCCGGCATCGATTCCCTCGATCAGGGCGGCGGCGTGGCCGGAGGTGCGGATCGGCAACTGCCAGCCCATATAGGAGCGGGCATTGAGGCCCATTCCTTGCAGGGTGATGGCGAGAAGTCCGCTCGTCACCTGCTCGCCCGACGCCACCACGACGTCATATTCGCGAGGATCGTAGAGCGAGGAGGCTTCACGGCAGAATTGAACCAGCCGGTCAGTCTCGCCGGCCATGGCCGAGACGACGACGGCGAGTTGATGCCCCGCTTCGGCCTCGCGCTTCACCAGTTGGGCGACATGGCGGATCCGCTCGATGCCCGCCATCGAAGTGCCGCCGAATTTCATGACGATGCGGGCCATTGCCGGGCGTCTTAGCGGCTAGTCACACGGTTGCAACCGGAGAGCACCCTAAGCCCCTTCTCCCCGCCGGGGTGAGGGTATTAGAGCCAGGGCGGCATGCGGTCGGCGGCGATCAGGGCGTCGATCTCCTGACGCGGCCGGACCACCGCCCAGCGATCTGCGTCGACGAGCACCTCCGGCGTCAGCGGGCGGCTGTTGTAGGTGCTCGACATGGCGGCGGCATAGGCGCCGGCAGTGCGGAAGACGAGGAGGTCGCCAGGCTCGACCGCGTCCATCTCGCGCGCCGTGGCGAAGGTGTCGCCCGTTTCGCAGACCGGCCCGACGACATTGGCAATCATCCGGCGGCCGCGCGGCATGACAGCGTCAATGGCATGCCAGGCATCATAGAGCACGGGCCGCATGAGATCGTTCATCGCCGCATCGACGATCAGGAAAGGGTGCCTGGCGCCCGGCTTCACCCGGACCAGGCGAGTCAGCAAAATGCCGGCATTGCCGGTGATCAGCCGTCCCGGCTCGAAGACCAGCCGCACATCCCAGCCGCCAGCGACGCGTGCCACCATCTCGCCATAGGCGTCCGGCGATGGCGGCCGCGGTAGAGCGGGATCGTAGGGCACGCCGAGGCCGCCGCCGAGATCGGCGACCTCGATCCGGTGCCCCGCCGCCCGCAGGTCGGCGATCAGCGCGCCGACCTTGGCAAAGGCGGATTCCAGAGGTGCGAGGCTGGTGAGCTGGCTGCCGATATGGACGGCGACGCCCTGCACTTTGAGCCCCGGCAGAGCGGCGGCGCTGGCATAGGCGGCCATCGCCTCGCCGATGGCGATGCCGAACTTGTTCTCCGCCGCGCCGGTCGAGATCTTGGCGTGCGAGCCGGCGACGACGTCCGGATTGATGCGAAAGCCGACCGGCGCCTCCCGCCCGCGCGCCGACGCCACGGTGGACAGCATCTCCGCCTCAGCGAGCGATTCGAGGTTGAACTGATAGAGGCCGCCGTCGAGCGCCAGCGCCATCTCGTCGGCCGTCTTGCCGACGCCGGAGAAAACGATCTTCTCCGGAGCAATCCCGGCGGCCCGCGCCCGGCGATATTCCCCGCCCGAGACCACGTCGGCCCCCAGCCCTTCGCGCGCCAAAGTCGCCAGCACCGCGCCGTTGGGATTGGCCTTCACGGCATAAGCGATCAGCGGGTCGCGCAGCGGCGCCAGAGCCTCGCGCAGCACGGTCGCATGACGCCGCATCGTCGCCGTAGAATAGACGTAGACCGGCGTTTCGACCGCGTCGGCGATCTCCGGCAGCGGCACCTCCTCGCAATGGAGGATGCCGTCTCGCAGCTCGAAATGGTCCATCCGGGTGGCTTCGGCGTTGGGAAAGGGCGCGGCCCTGATAGGTGCGAGCAATGACCACGGCAACCGGCACGATCGATCCCGCTGAGGCCGAGCATTTCGGCCGCCTCGCCGCCGACTGGTGGGATCCGCGCGGGCTCTTCGGCGATGCTGCACAAGCTGAACCCGGTGCGGCTCGCTTATCTGCGCGACCGGATCGACCAGCATTGGGGCTTCGACGAATGCAATCTGAGGCCGCTGGAGGGCCGCCACGCCGCCGATGTCGGCTGCGGCGCCGGCCTGCTTGCCGAGCCGCTCGCCCGCCTCGGGGCCGAGGTGACGGGTGTCGATGCCGCACCGGAGAATATCGCCGCCGCCCGCGAGCATGGGCTCGGCCAAGGGCTCGCCATCGACTACCGCGTCGGCAGCGTTGAGGCGCTGGACGGACAATATGATCTCGTCACCTCGCTGGAGGTGATCGAGCATGTCGCCGCGCCGCGCGATTTCCTCCACGGCCTCGCGGGCGCGCTGAAGGAGGACGGCCTCCTCATCCTCTCCACGCCCAACCGCACCTCGCTGTCGCGGGTGATGATGATTGTGCTCGGCGAAGGCACCGGCCGCATCCCCAGGGGGACGCACGATTGGGAGAAATTCCTCTGCCCGGAGGAGCTATGCGCGCTGCTTCAAGAGGCTGGGCTGGAGGTGGAAGACGTCACCGGCCTCGCCTGGACGCCGACGCGCGGCTTCCATCTCTCCGACAACAAGTCGCTGGATTATTTCGTCACGGCGAAGCGGAAGAGCTGAGCCTATCTTTCGTCATTCCCGCGAAAGCGGGAATCCAGCTTTGGCGAAGCGCGGGAAAGAAAAGAAGCTGGAGTTCCTGCTTTCGCGGGCATGACGGTGGATGGAGGTCAACCGTTATGCGCGGCGATCCACTGCTCGACCACCGGCGCGATCCTTTCGCGCCATTTGCTGCCGTTGAAGATGCCGTAATGGCCGACTCCCTTCGCGAGGAGATATTTCTTCATCTTCGCCGGGCAGCGCGGTCGCGATGTCGAGCGCCGCCCGGGTCTGGCCGATGCCGGAAATGTCGTCCCGCTCGCCCTCGATGGCGAGCAGGGCCACGTCCTTGATCGCCGCCGGATCGACCAGACGGCCGCGATGGGTGAGCTCGCCCTTCGGCAGGAGATGGCGCTGGAACACGGCATCGACCGTCTGGAGGTAGAATTCGGCGGTCATGTCGCAGACCGAGCGATATTCGTCGTAAAAGGCCTTGGTCGCGTCCGCGCCCTCGCCGTCGCCGTCGACCAGATGCTTGAACATCTCCCAATGGCTGATGAGATGCTCGCCGAGGTTCATCGCCATGAAGCCGGCGAGCTGCAGGAAGCCGGGATAAACCGCCCGCCCCGCGCCCGGATAGGAATAAGGCACGGTCGCGATGACATTGTTCTCGAACCAGGCGAAGGGCCGCTGCGTCGCGAGCGTGTTGACCGCGGTCGGCGCCTCGGCGGGTGTCGATCGGGCCGCCCATCATGGTCAAGCGTCCGCGGCCGGCCGTGTTGCCGTCGGCGCTCATCAGGGCGGCGGCGGCATAAGGCGGGCACCGACGGCTGGCAGACCGCCAGCATGTGCGCGCCCGGCCCGATCTTCTCGAGGAATTCGATCAGATAATCGATATAATCGTCGAGATCGAAGTGGCCCTCGTCGAGCGGCACCAGCTTCGCGTCGCGCCAGTCGGTGATGTAGACGTCGTGGCCCGGCAGCATCCGCTCGACGGTGCCGCGCAGCAGAGTCGCATAATGGCCCGACATCGGCGCGACGATCAGCAGCTTCGGCCCGCCCTTCACGCCTTCGCGGCGGAAATGCTTGAGCTGGCCGAACGGCTTGCGAAGCACGATCTCCTCGTGGACCGCGACCTTGCGGCCGTCGACCATCGTCTCGGTGAGGCCGAAATCGCGGCTTGCCGCGCGGCGCCGCGGCATGGGCGAAGACGTCGAGCGCCGAGGCGACGATCGGCCCTGCCTGGCTGTAGGCAAAGGGATTTGCCGGGTTCTGGAGCCAGCCGGCGCCGATATTGGCAAGCGTGCTGGCTCCGGCGAGCAGCGACCGCTGCATTTCATAGGCGTCGTATAGCATTTCGGCTCCTGAATGGGGGCCACCGAGCGGGGCGTCAACCGGATAAACCCGATGTGGTCCAGCGGAAAGGTCCCGTCCCCGCCATTGAGCGGGGCGCCGTGCGTTGGTAGGCGGCCGCCATGGCCGATCCGAACACCCTGCCCGCCGGTCCGCCGGCGCCGCGCAAGCTGGCGAACCTCGTCGTCATCTGGCGCTTCCTCCGTCCACTATAAGGGACATGTCGCCGGGGCCCTGCTCGCCCTGCTGGTCGCCGCGGCGGCGACGGTCGCCATCCCCAACGCCTTCCGGCTGATCATCGACAAGGGCTTCGGCGCCGCATGGCGGCGATATCGGCCGCTGGTTCAAATATCTGCTGCTGATCGTCGGGGTGCTGGCGGTCGCGACCGCCTGCCGCTTCTATTTCGTCTCCTGGCTCGGCGAGCGGGTGGTCGCCGACATCCGCCAGGCGGTGCAGCGCAATCTGCTCCGCCTCGCCCCCGCCTTCTTCGAGGAGAACCGGCCGTCCGAGATCGCCTCGCGCCTCACCGCCGACACGGCGATCATCGAGCAGGTGGTCGGCTCGACCGTCTCGATCGCCTTGCGCAACGCCGTCATGGGGATCGGCGCGGTCGTCTATCTGTTCGCGCTCGCGCCCAAGCTCGACGGCGATGCTGCTCATCGGCATCCCGATCGTGGTGATGCCGATCGTCCTCCTCGGCCGGCGGGTGCGCGCTCATCTCGCGCCAGAGCCAGGACCGGGTGGCCGATGTCGGCGCGATGGTCGACGAGGTGCTTGGGCGCGATGAAGATCGTCCAGGCGTTCGGCCAGGAGCCGCGCGAGGCGAGCCGCTTCCGCGGCGCCGTCGAGCGGGTGTTCGAGACCGCGCGCCGCCGCATCACCATCCGCGCGATCATGACCGCGCTCGTCATCGGCCTCATCTTCGGCGCGATCACGATGGTGATGTGGCAGGGCGCGATCGACGTGCAGGCGGGGCGGATCAGCGGCGGCACGATCGCGGCCTTCGTGCTGACCGGCGGCCTCATCGCGGGCGCGTTCGGCGCGCTGACCGAAGTCTATGGCGATCTGCTGCGCGCCGCGGGCGCCGCCGGGCGTATCGCGGAATTGCTGGCCGAGGAGCCGGAGATCCAGGCGCCCGCCAATCCGCGTCGCCTGCCCGTGCCGGCGCGCGGCGCGCTCGAATTCCGGAGCGTCACCTTCCGCTATCCGACGCGGCGCGAGGTCAGCGCGCTCCACGATTTCTCGCTCGGCGGTGAAGCCGGGCGAGACGCTCGCGGTGGTCGGCCCGTCCGGCGCGGGCAAGTCGACGCTCTTCCAGCTTGCCCTGCGCTTCTACGATCCGGAAGCGGGATCGGTGCTGCTCGACGGCGTTCCACTGCCCGATGCCGATCCGGCCGAAATCCGCGCTCGCATCTCGATCGTGCCGCAGGAGACGATGATCTTCGCCGCCTCGGCGCGCGACAATCTGCGCTACGGCCGCTGGGAGGCCGAGCGACGCGGAGCTTTGGCAGGCGGCGGAGGCGGCGAACGCCGCCGAGTTCCTTCG
Source organism: uncultured Alphaproteobacteria bacterium (assembly GCA_963777295.1). Taxonomy (GTDB): domain Bacteria; phylum Pseudomonadota; class Alphaproteobacteria; order Sphingomonadales; family Sphingomonadaceae; genus Allosphingosinicella. Next base: position 358,989 of record CAVZPV010000008.1, on the reverse strand, counting down.
CGCGCTGCCGCAGGGGCTCGACACCTATATGGGCGAAGGCGGCGCCCGGCTCTCGGGCGGCCAGCGCCAGCGCCTCGCCATCGCCCGCGCGATCCTGCGCGACGCCCCTCTCCTCCTGCTCGACGAGGCCACCTCGGCGCTCGACGCCGAATCCGAACGGCTGGTGCAGAGCTCGCTCGAGCGGCTGATGGCGGACCGCACCACCATCGTCATCGCCCACCGCCTCGCCACCGTCCGCGCCGCCGACCGCATCATCGTCATGGACGGTGGCCGGATCGTCGAGGAAGGTACGCACGACAGCCTCAACGCCGGAGGCGGCCTCTACGCCCGCCTCGCCCGGCTCCAGTTCGAGGGACTGGCGGCATAAGCATGTCCGCTCTCATCCTTCTCGGCTCCGCCCGCTCGGATGGGTTGACCGCGGAGGCAGCAGCGAGGCTCGCGCAAGCCATTGGCAACGGAGCCGAGTTGATCGACCTGCTACGGTTGCATATCGCCCCTTTCCGCTATGGCCATGCTTCGACTGACGACGATTTCTCCGGCCTGATCGAGCGCATGCTGGCACATCAGACGCTGGTCTTTGCCACGCCCGTCTATTGGTATGCGATGAGCGGCGTGATGAAGACTCTGTTCGATCGTTTCACCGATCTGCTTGGACCGGAAGGAGCCGGCAGCAAGGCCCGCGCTATGGCGGGCCGCCGCACGAGGCTGCTGTCGACGGGAACCGAGGGGGCCGCACCGGATGGCTTCAACGTGCCGTTCGAACGAACCTCGGATTATCTCGGGATGGTGTGGCGCGGCGCCTGCTACGTCCAGGTCGGACCATCTACACCGCTCGGAGAGGCTGCTTCGGAGGCCATCGCCCGGTTCGCCGACGAAATTTTGGCGGACAAAAAAAGGCGGCCCCGAAGGACCGCCCCTGAACTGAGAGAAGCTTCGCGCCGTCAGAAGCGTTGCGCGTAAGCCTCGTTGCCGACGAAGCCCATCTTTTCGACATGGGCGCGCTTGGTGACCGCGAGCACCTCGTCGACCAGCTCGTAGCGCGCATTCGGCTCCGGCTGGAGGTGGAGCTCGGGGATCGGGTTCATCTGCTGCGTCTGGTCGAGATACTGGCGCAGGGTCAGCAGATCGACCGGCGTGCCGTTCCACAGCACCTGGCCGGCGGCGGTGATCACCACCTTGTTCTTCACCGGCTCGATCGGCGGCGGCGGGCTGTTGGTGTTCTGCGGAAGGTCCAGCTTCACCGCGTGCGTCTGGATCGGGATGGTGATGATGAACATGATCAGGAGCACCAGCATCACGTCGATCAGCGGCGTGGTGTTGATGTCCATCATCGGCTCGCCTTCGGCGCTCGCCATTGAGACTGCCATATTCGTCTAACTCCTGAACTCTAGGCCGTCAGAGCCGCGTGCCGCCCTCGGGCGGCGGCTCGGAAATGAAGCCGACGCGGGCGAAGCCGGCCTGCTGCATGGCGAAGATGGCCCCGCCGATGCACTTGTAGGGCGTGTTGATGTCGCCGCGGATATGCGCCTCGGGCATATTTTGCTCGGTGACGTTCTGCGGGCCGCCGAGCTTCTTCACGACGTCCCTCAGCTTGTCGACCGCGCGGTCGAGCAGCTCCTTGGAATTCACCTTGGTGAGGTTCCAGTAGACCTCGCAGGTGCCGCCGGGGCCGCCTTTGATGGAGAGGGACACATTCTCCGGCTTCGTCGTCGTCATCTCGTAGCGAACCTTCGGCAAGACCACCGGAACCGTATGAACGACCACCGGGACGGTGATCAGGAAGATGATCAGCAGCACCAGCATGACGTCGACGAGCGGCGTCGTGTTGATGTCGGACATCGGGGCGTCTTCGCCGCCGTCGCTAGGGCCGACACTCATGGCCATGGTTCGAACATCCTATCCTGGCAATTCAACTTCATATCGAGCGGCGGGGACGGATCGGCCGCCCCCGCCGAACTTCTTCAGACCTTCTTCGGCCCCGGATTGGTGGCGCCGATCGCGCTGCCGGTGGCGGTGGTGCCGCCGGGCGAGGTCGCCGGACGCGACGGAGCGGCGGCACCGCGCGGCGCGGCGGCCATCACCTGCGGCCTCACCGAGCCGCCCGACACCATGTAGCCGTGGAGATCGTTGGCGAAGCGCGCCAGCTCCTCGATGATCGCCTTGTTGCGGCGCATCAGCCAGTTGTAGGCAAGCACCGCCGGAACCGCCACGGCGAGGCCGAGCGCGGTCATGATCAGCGACTCGCCGACCGGGCCGGCGACGGTGTCGATCGACGCCTGACCGGCCGCACCGATCTTGATCAGCGCGCGGTAGATGCCGATGACGGTGCCGAACAGACCGACGAACGGCGCGGTCGAACCGACGGTGGCGAGAAGCGCGAGGCCGGAGCTCAGCCGCGAGGCGATCGCACCCTGGGTGCGGGCCAGCGAGTTCAGGATCCAGTCGTGCTGGTCGATCGGATCGGTCAGCTTGTCATGCTGCTCGAGGGCGAGGATGCCGTCGTCGACGATCTGGCGATAGGCGCCGTTCTTCTCGAGCTTCTGGGCGCCGTCTCGAAGCGTTCCCGCCTGCCAGAAGGCAGTTCGGGCACGACGCCCTTCGCGGATGATCTTCTGCTGCTCGAACAGCTTCACGAACAGCACGTACCAGGACGCCGCCGACATGATCACGAGAATGCCGAAAACGCACTGGGCAATGAGGCCGCCCTGCTGGAGCGCCGGGATAATGCCGTAGGGATTGTTACCGCCGGAAGCCGGCGCGGTTGGGGTGGTCATCTGTCTATGTCCTCTCAGTTCAAATAGCGTGTCGCGATGTTAATCGTTGCCGGTCAGCTGCCAACGGATGGGCGGCGCGTTGATAGTATCTGCGACGGCAGCGCCGGTGCTGTTGTGCGCGGGCGTGAAGCGGGCGCGGCTCTGCAGCAGGCGGCACGTCGCATTATCGAGCGCCGACGAGCCGCTCGACGACGTCACAGTGCATCCGGTGACGCGACCGTTGGCGCCGACCTGCAGCCTGACCCGCACGGTGCCCGCCTCGTTATTGCGCTTCGCCGAATCCGGATAGTCATCGCCGGAGATCAGGCCTTGCAGATTCGCCTTCGCCTGCGCCGGCTGCACCTTCGGAGCCGGCGGCGGGGGCGGCGGCGCGGGCGGAGCCGGAGGCGCCGGCGGGGCGGTCGGGGTGATCACCACCGGCGGCGCATTCTGCACGGTCGCGATCGGCGGCGGCGCGATGTTGGTCCGGACGATGGCCGGGGGTGCGACGACCGGCGGCGGCGCGTTCGGCTGCGGCGGCGGCGGCGGCGGCGGCTTCTGATCCGGGGGTGGCGGCTCTTCGACGTTGAACGTCTTGAGGTCCGCAGCCACCTTCTTGACCACATTATAGGCCAGGCCGGTGACAAATGCGTAACCGAGAAGAGCGTGGATGAGCGCGACGATGACGATCGCCGCGATCCGGCTGTTACTCATCGGGGGTTTGTCAGCAAATGCCATTATTCAGCCACACTCCCTCTCATTCGTGTTGGCCGGTATCGGCTGAGCGAAAACGCAGCACGGCCTGTCCGGCTCCATCGTATGTTTCAAGGTATCACCGATTTAAGGTTGGGTCCTCTATCGCGTCGCCGAAATGGACGCAATCCTCCTGTGGATATCCCGGTCCGGCCACGAAAGTGGCTGAAATCCACGGTTCATGCGACTAAGCCTATGGGAAACAGGAGGTTAATGACCATTGGAAACGGGATCCTGATGCGCAGTTTCTGGATTGGAGCCCTGCTCGTCGCCGCCGCGCCGGCTCCCGCGCAAATCGCCTCCGCCGCTTCCGGTGCCCGGCTATGCCGACACCGCCGACCTCGCGCTCGCCGCGCCGGTGGCGGCGCATGTGCGAATCGCCGACGCGATTTTGCTGAAGAAGGAGCAGGCGGCCGGGGTGCGGCCGGGCTTTTACCGCTTCTACGTCGAATCGGATGTGGTCTCGCTGATCCGCTCGCCGCAGCCGCTGCCGCGCGCGGATCGACTATGTCGTCGACCTGCCGGCGACCGCGGCCGGCAAGGCCGCCCGGCTCGCCAAGGGCACGGACTAGCTGATTCTCGCGGCGCCGGTCGCCGGCCACGAGGCGGACGTCCGGCTGATCGCGCCGGATGCGCAGCTGGCTTACAGCCCGGCGGAGGAGGCAAGGCTGCGCGCCATCCTGCGCGAGGCGATGGCGCCCTCTCCGCCACCGACCATCACCGGCGTCGGCCACGCCTTCCACGTTCCCGGCTCGCTCCCCGGCGAGAGCGAGACGCAGATCTTCCTGCAGACGGCGGACGGCCGCCCGGTCTCGCTCAGTATCCTCCGCCGGCCGGGCGAAGACGCCGCGCTGGTCGGTGGCGCTGAGCGAGATCGTCGACGAGGCTGCGGCGCCGCCGGCGCGCGATACGTTGCTCTGGTACCGCCTCGCCTGCTTCCTGCCCGCCGCCGTGCCCGCACAGAGCATCCCTGCGGATACGAGCGACGCCGACGCGGCGGCGATTCGCGCCGATTACCGGCTGGTGCTCGACAGCCTCGGCCCTTGCGGGCGAACGCGCCGGCCGGACTAGAAAGAGGCGAGCTCGACCCCGACGCCCGGCGCAATCCGGATAGATGTCCGGCTTGCGGGTCGCGACCCGTAGCGCGGTGACGCCGCGCGCGGGCGGCGACGAGATCGTAAATCTCGCGGACCAGCGTTTCCTGCAGGTTGAAACGGCGGCCCGCGGCGAGCGTGCCGATCTCGGTGCGCAGGAAATCATAGTCCCAGGCATGGCGGACCTCGTCGGCACCGGCGAAGGAGGCTTCGTCGACCCAGACTTCGACCGTCACCAGCAGCCTCTGCGGCGGTGCCGATCTCGAAATCGTGAAAGCCGATATCCGCCGGAGAGGCAATAATCCTCGAGCACCATCTTGCGCGTCCTCGGCGCGAGACGATCCGGCACCAGCCCGTCCAGCCTCACCCGATCGGTCTCCCAAAAAGTCAGGCATCGTCTCGCTCCAGGAACTGCACGTCGCGCGGCAGGCCGAGGAAGCGCTGGCCGGCGTCGAGCGTGATCGTCTGCCCGGTCAGCGTCGGCGTCGCGACGATGAAGCGCAGCGCGGCGACCACCTCTGTCGACGTCCACCCCGCGGCCGAGCGCGTTCAGCCGGTGGACGGCGTCGAAATTCTCGCGGGTCTGCGGTCCCGAGACCAAAGTCACCGAAGGCGCGATCGCGCAGACCCGGATGCCGCGCGCCGCCCAAGCCCGGGCGAGCAATTCGGTGAGGCCGGCCAGCCCGATCTTCGAGATGGTGTAGGAGAAAAAATCGGGATTGGGATGGGCGAGCTTGGCGTCGAGCATATTGACGATCAGCCCGCCGCCTCGCCGAGGCGCCGCGCGAAAGCCTTCGGAAGCAGGGCCGGCGCGCGCAAATTGGTGTCGAGATGCGCGTCCCAGCTCTCGACGGCGAAATCGTCGGCGTTGTCATAGGCGAAGCGCGAGGCATTGTTCACCAGCAGCCTGGGCGGCGGCAATCCGTCCAGCGCCGGCGACGATCGTCGTCGGCCGCCGCTGGGTCGGCAAGATCGGCGACGACGAAGCGGGCATTGCCGAGCTCCTCCGCGAGCGCTTCGCGCCTCGGCGCGCCGACCGGCCGCAATGGATGAGCAGATGCCAGCCGTCCTCGGCGAGCGCGCGGACAGATGGCGGCGCCGATGCGGCGCGCGCCGCCGGTGACGATCGCGGTCCGCGGTCCTTCGAATTCGCTCGCCATGTGCCATGCGATAGGCAGAGGCGCGAAAGGCGGCAAGGCTTGCGGCGGGCGGCGCCCCGCGCCTAACTCGGTTCGCCATGCCCGCGCCGCCGCCTCTACCGGACCTTGCCGGCCTGTCGCTGGCCGAGATCGCGCGGCTCGCCGAGGCGAAGACGCTGCCGCCGGTCGAGAGCTGGAACCCGGACGCATTGCGGCGACAGCGACATGCGCATCGCGCGCGACGGCACCTGGTTCCACGAGGGCACGCCGATCGGCCGGCCGGCGATGGTGCGGCTGTTCTCGACCATCCTGCGGCGCGAGGCGGACGGCAGCTATGTGCTGGTCACGCCGGTCGAGAAGCTCGACATCGAGGTCGAGGACGCGCCGTTCGTCGCGGTCGAGATGAAGAGCGAGGGCGACGGCCGGCGATCGCCGCCTCGCCTTCCGCCTCAACACCGGCGATCTGGTCGTCGCCGGGCCCGAGCACCCGCTGCGCTTTGCCGCGGGCGAGGACGGCCCGCGCCCCTATCTTCACGTCCGCGGCGGCCTCGAGGCGCTGGTCGCGCGGCCGGTCTATTACGAGCTGGCCGAGCTCGCGCTCGCCGAGGCCGCCGACGCCGCCGGGCCTGTGGAGCGACGGCGCCTTCTTCCCGCTGGAGCCGGCCGCGTGACCCTCGCCGAGCAGCTGCGCGAGGCGCTGGAGCGGGGCCGCCGCCGGCCCGCCGATGCTCCTGCCCGGCGACGCGCTCGACGAAGGCGGCGGCAGCCCGACGCCCGCGGCGCGTGCTGGTGCCGGTCGTCGACCGCCCCGAGCCGGCGGTCATCCTCACCCAGCGGCCGAAGACGATGCGCCGCCACGCCGGCCAGATCGCCTTTCCCGGCGGCCGCATCGATCCCGGGCGACGACGGCCCCATCGCCGCCGCCCTGCGCGAGGCGGAGGAGGAGATCGGCCTGCCGCCGCGACGCGGTCGAGGTCGATCGGCATCGCCGACCGCTACCGCACCGTCACCGGCTTCGAGGTCACGCCGGTCGTCGGCGTGGTGCCGCCCGACCTGCCGCTGGTCGCCACCCGAGGCGAGGTCGCGGACGTGTTCGAGGTGCCGCTCGCCTTCCTCCTCGATCCCGCCAACCAGTCGAGCGCGAGCGGTCGAATGGCAGGGCCGCAGCGCGCACTTATTACGAGATCGACTGGGACGGACGGCGCATCTGGGGCGCGACGGCGGCGATGATCGTCAACCTGTCGCGCCGGCTGGAGCTTGATCGCATGAAGCTGCCGCCCGCGCCGCTGGCACGAACGCGCGAGGCGATGCCGCAGCTGCTCGCCGCGCTCGGCGCTGGCCGACGGCGCGACGCGCTTCGTCGGCGGCTGCGTGCGCGACACCCTGCTCGGGCCTCGCGGTCGCCGACATCGATCTCGCCACCGCGCTCGCGCCCGAGGAGGTGATCGAGCGGCTCCGCAAGGCGCGGGCCTGAAGCCGATCCCGACCGGCATCGCGCATGGCACCGTCACCGCGGTGATCGGCACGCGGCGCGACCGGTCGAGGTGACGACGCTGCGCCGCGACGTCGCGACCGACGGCCGCCACGCCACCGTCGCCTTCACCGACGACTGGCGCGAGGATGCCGCGCGGCGCGATTTCACGATCAACGCGCTCTCCGCCGATCCGGTCGAGCGGCGAGGTCCACGACTATTTCGGCGGCCTCGACGATCTCGCCGGCGCATCGCGTGCGCTTCATCGGCGATCCGCTCACGCGCATCGCCGAGGATCATCTGCGCATCCTGCGCTTCTTCCGCTTCCATGCGCGCTTCGGCGCGGCGCGCCGGACCCGGCGGGGCTCGCCGCCTGCGCCGCGCGCGCCAACGATCTGATGGCGCTGTCGCGCGAGCGGATCGCCGACGAGCTGCTGAAGCTGCTGGGCGCTTCCCGACCCGGCGCCGACGGTCGCGCTGATGGTCGGACAGCGGCATCTTCGCGCCGGTCCTGCCCGAAATCGACGCGGACGGCGTCAGCGCGCTCGCCCGCCTGGCCGCGCGGGAGGCAGCGGCCGGCATCGCCGCCGATCCGCTGCGTCGGCTCGCCGCCCTGCTCCCCGCCGACCGGAGATCGCCGCCGCGGTCGGCGGCGCGGCTCAGGCTGTCCAACGCGGCGCGGCAGCGGTTGGCCTGCGCGGCGCACGCGGGGCGAGGCGCACGCCACCGCCCGGCCGCGCTCGCTTACCGCATCGGGCTCGCCTGCGCGGTCGACCGCTTGCTGCTCGACGAAGCGCTCGCCGGAAGCCGCTGCGGCTGCGGTGCGGCGGCTCGAAGGACTGGCAGAAGCCGCGCTGCCGCTCACCGGCGGCGAGCTGATCGCGCGCGGCCTGGAGGCGGGCCCGGTCGTCGCCCGCACGATGCAGGCGATCGAGCGAGACTGGATCGACGGCGGGTTTTCCCGACGGCGCGGATCGTCGCCGCGATCGCCGAGCAGCCGTCTCGCTCAGGCGCTGCGCGAGAGCCAGTAATCGAGCGCCGCCGCCGGCTCCAGCGGGCGAGCGAAATGGAAACCCTGCCCGTGCGAGCAGCCGAGCTCGCGCCAGCGTCGGGCACCAGCTCGGCGGTCTCGATCCCTTCCGCCGTCGTGGCCATGCCGAGCGCCTTGCGCCAGCGACAGGATCGCGCGCACGATCGCCACCGTGTCGCGATCGGCGAGCATGCCGCGAACGAAGCTGCGGTCGATCTTGAGCACGTCGATCGGCAGCTTCTGGAGATAAGCGAGCGAGGTGAATAGCCGGTGCCGAAATCGTCCATCGCCACGCGCACGCCGAGCTCCTTGAGCGCGGCGAGCACGTCGGCGGCGCGCTCCGGGTCCTGCGACGATCGCGCTTTCGGTCAGCTCGAGCGTCAGGCGCTCGCCGGTCGATCCCGTAACTGTTCGAGCAGTCGCGCTCGACGATGCGCCGCGATATCGTCGCGCGCGATCTGGATCGCCGACACATTGACGCTGACGCGAGACCGGCAGCACCCGCCTCGCTTTCGCGTCCCACGCGGCAAGCGTGCGCGCGCTTCTCAAGCGCCCAGCGGCCGAGCGGCACGATCAGGCCCGATTCCTCGGCGACGCGCGATGAATTCGGTCGGCGCGATCGGCCCGCGCGTGCGGTGGTTCCAGCGCGCGAGCGCCTCGAAGCCGGGCACCGGCCGGTCGCGAGGTCGACGATCGGCTGGATGGCGAGCTGCAGCCCACCCTCCTCGATCGCGCGGCGCAGCTCGGTCTCGATGCTGAAGCGCGCGCGCGATGGCGCACGCGCCTGGTTGGGCTCGTAGATCTGGATGACGCCGCTGCTCTTGGCGCGCTTCAGCGCGAACTGGGCGTTGCGGAGCAGCTTCCTCGGACAATGTCGACTCGCCGCTCGCCAGAAGCGCGCAGCCGACCGCGCAATCGACCCGGATCTCCAGCTCGGACAGGCGGAACGGGCTCCGACAGAGCGACTGCGATCCGCTCCGCGGCCTGGATGCGCATCCTCCAGCCCTCGGTCGAGTCGCAGCAGGATGCCGAATTCGTCCCCGCCGGTGCGCGCCAGCATGTCGCTCGCGCGCAGGCCGAGACCAGCCGCCGCGCGACGGTGATGAGCAATTCGTCGCCGGCGAGCGCGCCGACGCATTCGTTGACCCGGCTGAAGCGGATCGAGGTCGACGACGAGCACCGCGTGGCTCCCCGGCTGGACGTCGGGACCTCCAGCACCGCCTCGACCTGCTCGCTGAAGGCGGCGCGGTTGGGCAGCCCGGTCGAGGCTGTCGCGGATCATCTCGCGCGCGCAGGCTCTGCTCGGTCTCGACCTCGGCGGTCTGGTCGATCAGGGTGACGAAGCATGCGTCGTCCGAAGACGGGCAAGGCCCGGAGCGGACCATGCGGACGCGAGAAGATGCGGCCGCCGGCGGCCGGCCGTCGGTCGCAGTCGAACTGGCAGCTCGGCTGGTTCGCTGCGCAGGAAAGCTGCGGATGCGCGCGCCGATCCGGCTCGCCGCGAGGAACGCGCCGTCGTCCGCCTCCTCAAGGCCGCCGGGCCGATCAGCTCGCGAAACGGCGTCGTTGGCGAGCGTCGATGACGGCGCGCCATCGTCGCCAAGGCGGATCGACCGCCGCCGCCACCGGCAGCGCGTCGACGAAATCGCTGGCGCGCGCGGTCGAATTCGTGCTCCTGAGGCGGACAGACGGGCGTGCGCGCCCGGCCACGCGCCGGATGACGTCGTCCAGCGCTTCATCGCGCAGGGGCGAGGCTGCCGCATCCATCGCGGCTCCGCTTAGCGCGAAGCCGGGTTAATTTCCTGATTGTATGGACGGAAAGCGCGTGAGTCAGAAGCGGTTGTCGCGCGGGAAGCCGGTCGGCGGCATCCGCCCGGCCGCGCCGCGCGCGGCGCGCCAGCGGCTTGAGGTCGGTCTCGGTGCGCGCGTCCGGCCGCTCTCGCCGCCCATCGCCCAGCTCAGCCCTTCGGCGAAGCGGAAGGTGATCGCGTCGGACAGGCCGCCGTCGCGATAGCGCTGGAGCTGCACGCCCTGCCCGCGGCCCATCTCGGGCAGCTCGGCCAGCGGGAAGACGACCATCTTGCGGTTGTCGCCGATCGCCGCGACATAATCGTCCTCCGCCGCGATCGGCCGCACCAGCTTGAGCGTCGCGCCGGCGCGCAGATTCACCACCTGCTTGCCCTTGCGCGTCTCGGCGATCACCGCCTCGGTCGAGGCGACGAAGCCGCGGCCGTCGGGCTCGCCGAGCAGCAGTTTCGCCGCCCGGCGCGGCGGCGAGCAGTGCGACGATGCTCGACCTCGCCTTCGAGGTCGATCATCAGCCGCACCGGCTCGCCGAAGCCGCGCCCGCCCGGCAGCTTGTCGGCGGCGAGCGTGTAGAAGCGGCCGTTGGCGGCGGCGAGCAGCAGCTTGTCGGTGGTCTGCGCGTGGAAGGCGAAGGCGCGGCCCGTCGCCTTCCTTGAACTTCATCGCCTCGGCGATTGGCGAGGTCGACATGGCCCTTCATCGCGCGGATCCAGCCGCGCTGCGACAGGATGACGGTGATCGGCTCGCGCTCGATCATCGCCTCGAGCGGGATCTCGCGGGCCGGCGCCGCTTCCTCGATCAGGGTCCGCCGCCGGCCGAGCTCGGTTTCCGGGCCATAGCGCTCGCGCAGCTTGCGCTCAGGTCGCTCTTCAGCCGGGTGCGCTGGCGGGCGGTGGATTCGACCAGCTTAGCCAGCTCCTCGCGCTCCTTGTCGAGCTTGTCGCGCTCGCGGCGGATCTCCATCTCCTCGAGCTTGCGCAGCGCGCGCAGCCGCATGTTGAGGATCGCCTCGGCCTGGCGGTCGGTCAGCGTCGAACTCGGCGATCATCACCGGCTTGGGCTCGTCCTCCTCGCGGATGATCTGGATGATCGCGGTCGAGGTTGAGATAGGCGACGAGATAGCCGTCGAGCAGCTCGAGCCGGTCGTCGATCTTGGCGAGCCGATGCTGCGCGCGGCGGACCAGCACGTCGAACTGATGGTCGATCCAGGCCGGACAGCACCTGCTTCAGCCCCATCACCCGCGGCGTGCGGGTCTCGTCGAGCACGTTGAGGTTGAGCGGCACCCGCATTTCGAGATCGGTCAGGCGGAACAGGCTCTCCATCAGAGTCTGCGGATCGACCGTGCGGGTGCGCGGCTCCAGCACGATGCGGACCTCCGCGTCGGTTTCGTCGCGGACGTCGGCGAGGATCGGCAGCTTCTTGTCGGCGATCAGCGCGGCGATCTGCTCGATCAGCTTGCGCTTGGGCACCTGGTACGGGATTTCGCTGACCACGGCTACCCAGGTGCCGCGGCCCTGGTCCTCGGTCGACCAGCGTGCGCGCACCCGGAAACGCGCCGCGGCCGGTCTCATAGGCGGCGGCGATCGCGTACGCGCATGTCGACGATGACGCCGCCGGTCGGGAAATCGGGACCCGTTACGAAATCGCATCAAGCGCCGTGACTCGGCGCGCGGATTGTCGATCAGGTGGATCGCCGCGTCGAGCAATCTCGGCGAGCATTGTGCGGCGGGATCGAGGTCGCCATGCCGACCGCGATGCCGCTGGCGCCGTTGGCGAGCAGATTGGGGAACAGGCCGGGGAAGACCTCCGGCTCCTCTTCCTCGCCATTATAGGTCGGGCGGAAATCGACCGTGCCCTCGTCGAGCCCGGCCATCAGGTCGATCGCGGACTGGGTCAGCCGCGCTTCGGTGTAGCGGTAGGCGGCGGCGTTATCGCCGTCGATATTGCCGAAATTGCCCTGCCCGTCGACGAGCGGGTAGCGGAGCGAGAAATCCTGGGCGAGGCGGACCATCGCGTCATAGACCGACTGGTCGCCATGCGGGTGGTATTTGCCGATCGACGTCGCCGACCACGCGCGCCATTTCTTGTAGCCTGCGGCCGGATCGAGCCGCAGCAGCCGCATCGCCCAGAGCAGCCGGCGATGCACCGGCTTCAGCCCGTCGCGCACGATCCGGCAGCGAGCGCGCGGTGATCGTCGAGAGCGCGTAGACGAGATAACGCTCGGACAAAGCCTGGTCGAAAGGCGTGTCCTGGATCGGATCGATGTCGTTCAAAATGTCGGCCATGACCCCGGATTAGCAGCCGGATTCCGGGGACGCGAGACGTTCTTGCCTAATCTCTACTGATTTAGTAGACTAACTCCATAATCAGAAGGAGAGGATCGATGCGCAAGACCTTGGGTTTGGTTGGACTGGTTCTCCTCGCGGCCTGCAGCAAGGCCGACAATAATGGCCGGACGGGACAGGACGTCGCGGCTTCGGGCGGCAACGCGGCGGACAGCAACGCCGGCCCGGGCGTCACCCCCACCGCCGCGCCGGGTGTCGCCTTCAACTACAGCTATGCCTTCCGCCTGCCCGCCGAGCGCATCGCCGGCGTGCAGGAGCAGCATGCGCAGGCGTGCGAGAAGCTCGGCGTGGCCCATTGCCGGATCACCGGCATGATCTTCCGCCGGAGCAACGACGAGAATGTCGAGGCGCGGCTCGACTTCAAGCTCGACCCGGCGCTCGCCCGCGCTTTCGGCAAGCAGGGGATCGACGCGGTCACCCATGCCGACGGCCTGCTCGCCGAAGCGCAGATCAGCGGCGAGGATACCGGCGGCGCGCTCGCCGCGGCCAATCGCGATGCCACGCAGCAAGGCGGCGCGCTGAAGCAGATCGAGAGCGAGCTTTCGCGGTCCGACCTCAGCGGAGCCGAACGAGCGCAGCTCCAGGCACAGGCCGGGCAAGCGCGCGCATCGCTCCGCGCCAGCGAGGCTGCGAAGGCGGAAAAGGAGGCGTCGCTCGCCTCGACGCCGATGACTTTCTCCTATGCCGCCGGCGATATGGCGCCGGGAATCAACCGCTCGCTCAGCGAAGGGCTAGGCAATGTCCTCGGCGCGCTCGAATGGATGCTGCTGGCGCTGATCACGCTGGCGCCATGGGCGCTGCTGGCGTTGCTGGTGTGGGGTCTGATCCGCCGCTTCCGGCCGACGAAAGCCATTCCGGTGGCATGAACACGGAGGCGGGCGCGTTGTCCGCCTCTTTCGCCACCTCGCGCAGCAGCCAGTCGCGGAAGGCGCGGATCTTGGCGCGGTTGCGTTTGTGCTCGGGGTAGAGAAGCCAATGCGCACGCCTGTCGATGGCGATGAGCGGGAAAGGCTGGACGAGCCGCCCCGACGCGAGATCGGCGCGCCAGAACATCGGCGTCAGCAAGGCGATGCCGTGGCCGGCGAACGCCGCCTGGGCCTCGGTCACCTGGGAATCGAGCCTTATGCCCCCGGCCCGCTCCTTCGGCACGGCGAGGCCAGCTTCGCCCAGCCAGGTTTTCCACCAATCGTCCTCCGGGCTGAGCCGAGGCACGCGCAGCAGATCTTCGGGCGTCTCGATCGCGTGCCGGTCGCGGAATTCGGGTGTGCAGACGGGCGTGAAATGGAGATGGAAGAGGAAATGATGGCGCAGGCCCGGCCACGGTCCCTGGCCGATGCGGATGGCGAGATCGGCATCGTCGCGGCCGAAATCGATCAGCACATTGTCGGTCGATACCCGCACCGCAAGCTCCGGCCGTTCGAGCTGGAAGCGGCCGAGCCGCGGTGCCAGCCAGGTCGAGGCGACGGTCTGGGCCGTGTTGATTGAGAGCACGCTCTCATCGTCATCGACCAGCTCTGAAAAGGCCTCGGCGATGCCGTCGAGCGCCGCCGACACCGGCGCCGCCACCCGCCGCCCGGCATCGGTCAGCGTCACCCGCCTCTTGGAGCGGTGGAAGAGCGGCATGCCGAGCCGCTCCTCGAGCAGGCGCACCTGATAGCTGACCGCCGCCTGGGTCATTCCGAGCTCGGCTGCGGCAAGCGTGAAATTTTCGTGCCGGGCAGCCGCTTCGAACACCCGGATGGCGGCGAGGGGAGGCAGGCGGCGCATGCGTAATAGATAAGCCAGCCTTATTACCTCATGCAAGCGTTTCGTTGGACGAAGCCACGTTCCCCCTCCTATTTCTGGTCCTGCAGACGGTCTTCAACGATCGTCTCCATTGAGGAGTGATAAAATGCGCGATGCATTGGAGGCCCATGACTGGGCCGACAACGGCCATGCTTTGTCTGAAGCCCTGGCCGATCTTTTCACCGCCGCCGGACACGCCTTCCTGCGGCTTCGCGCCATCCGGTTCGACGCGCCGTGGCAGCGCGATCGGAGCCGCTGACGCGGCGCCGAACCTTGATCCTGGGAGAAACGACATGACCAGAACCGACTTCAAATTCGCCGCCCTCGCCGCCATCATGGCGCTGGCAGTGACCGGCGCTACGCTGGCCGCCACCACGCCGGCCTCAGGCGCGGAGCTCGTCGTCAACGGCACCTACGTACCGATCGTGCGGGTCGGCTATGCCGACCTCGACCTGCGCAACACCGCCGGCGTCGCGAAGCTTCAGCGCCGCGTTGCCGCGGCCGCGAACAAGCTCTGCGTCGGCGTCGGCGAAGAGGCGCTGGCCGACCGGATCGCCGGCTTCCAGTGCCGCGACGAGACCATCGCGGCAGCCCAGCCGCAGGTCCGCCGCGCCATCGATCGGGTCGCCATGGCCCAGGCTTCTACCGGCAGAGCAATCACCCTGACGCTGGGACATTGAAGCCTGAGCCCGTTGGGCGGGCGCCGCTGGAACAAGTCCCCTCCGCCGGCGCCCGCCCAACCCATTTGCCCTTCGGAAGCGGCCCGTCTATCCCGGCGCCATGGAGGCGCCCAGCGGACCCGACGGCCTGATGACCTGGCCCGATTTGCTCGAACGCCCCCGGCCCGAGGCCGACGCCACGCTCCGCTACGGCGGCAAGGTCAACCAGCTCGTCGATCTGTGGCTTCCGATCGCCCCCTCGCTGCGTCCGGTCGTGTTGATGGTCCATGGCGGCTGCTGGCAGAGCGACGTCGCCGACCGGCGGATCATGAACTGGATCGCCGCCGACCTGCGCCGCCGCGGCATCGCCGTCTGGAACATCGAATATCGCGGCGTCGACCGGCCGGGCGGCGGCTATCCCGGCACCTTCCACGACATGGCCGCCGCCGCCGACGCCTTGCGTGGACATGCCGCACCATTATGGACTCGACACAAAGCGCGTCGTCGCGGTCGGCCATCAGCGCGGGCGGGCATCTCGCTCTGTGGCTGGCCGGACGGCATCGCTTGCCGGCCGCCAGCCCGCTGCGCAGCCGCGATGCGCTGCCGCTTCACTTCGTCATCAGCCTCGGCGGCCTTCCCGATCTCGAGGAAGCGGCGCGGCCGCCGTGGCAGCGGCTGCGGCATCGAGGTGGTCGACCCAGCTCACCGGCGGCCGCTTCGCCGACACCTCGGTGCCGCGCCTCGCCCCGCTCGGCATCCCGCCAGCTGCTGATCAACGGCCGGGAAGACCGGATCATTCCCGCTCCTTATGCGCGAAGGCTATGCCGCGCAGATGCGGCGCGCGGGCGATACGGTCGATGTGCGGACGATCGAGCGCACCGGCCACGTCGAACTGATCGTGCCGGAGAGCGCCGCCTGGGCCGAGGCCGCCGCCGCGATCGAGCGGGCATTCGGCCGGTGAGCCTCACGCTGGACGAGGCGCTGGCGCGGGACGCCGCCGATCCGCTCCGCGCCTGCCGCGACCGTTTCGTCCTGCCGGAAGGCGTCGATCTATCTCGACGGCAATTCGCTCGGCGCCCTGCCGCGCGCCACGATGGCGCATCAGGACGAGGTGGTTCGAGGAGCAGTGGGGCGAGCGAGCTGATCCGCAGCTGGAACACGCGCGGCTGGATCGAGGCGCCGCAGCGGGTCGGCGCCAGGATCGCCAGGCTGATCGGCGCTAGGCCGCACGAGGTGATCGTCGCCGACAGTACCTCGGTCAATCTGTTCAAGCTGATCGTCGCCGCCACCGCGCTCGCACCGGACCGCCGAACCCTGCTCTCGCGAGAGCGGCAACTTCCACACCGATCTCCACGTCGCGAGCGGCGCGGCCGAGCTGGCTGGTCTCGATCTCAGGATCGTCGACCGCGATCGAGGTCGAGGAGCGCATCGGCGCGGACACCAACCTGCTCCTCCTCACCCACGTCCATTACAAGACGGGCGCCCGCTTCGACATGGCGGCGGTGACGGTGCGCGCCAACGCAGCCGGCGCCCGCACGCTCTGGGATCTCAGCCACAGCGTCGGGCGCGGTGCCGCTCGACCTGAACGGCGCCGGCGCCGAGCTGGCGGTCGGCTGCGGCTATAAATATCTGAACGGCGGCCCCGGCGCGCCGGCCTTCCTCTACGTCGCCGAGCACCTCCAGGAGCGGCTCGTCTCGCCGTTGCGCGGCTGGATGGGCCATGCCGCGCCCTTCGCCTTCACCGACGATTACATCCCCGCCCACGGCATCGCCCGCTTCCTCGCCGGCACCCCGCCCATCCTCAGCCTCGCCGGGCTCGAAAGCGGAATCGCCACCTTCGATGGGGTGGAGATGGACGCGCTCTGGGCGAAATCGGTCCGGCTGTTCGATTTCTTCCTCGCTTTGGTCGAGCAACGCTGCGCCGGCCAAGGCCTCGACTGCATCTCCCCGCGCGAACCGGAGCAACGCGGCAGCCACATCTCCTTCCGCCACCCCCATGCCTTCGAGCTCTGCCAGGCCCTGATCGCCGAAAACGTCATCGGCGATTTCCGCGCCCCCGACGTGATCCGCTTCGGCCTGACCCCCCTCTATCTCGGCTTCGAGGACCTCTGGCGCGCGGTGGAGACGATGCGCGATATCCTCGAAAGCGGCCGCTGGCGCGACCCTCGTTTCGCCGTTCGCGGCAAGGTCACCTGATTGCGCCGTCCGGACACATCCACTATAGGCACACGTCCGCCCCGCCCGCGCCTCGCACTCGCGACGTCGCGTTCGGGGCGCGCCTGTTTCAGCCCGGAGCGCTCGCCCATGTCCCGCCGCCGCCAGATTTACGAAGGCAAGGCCAAGATCCTCTACGAAGGCCCCGAGCCGGGCACGCTCATCCAATATTTCAAGGACGATGCGACCGCGTTCAACGCGCAGAAGCAGCGGCACGATCAGCGGCAAGGGCGTGCTCAACAACCGCATCTCCGAGCATATCTTCACCCTGCTCGGCCAGATCGGCGTGCCGACCCACTTCATCCGCCGCCTCAACATGCGCGAGCAGCTCATCCGCCAGGTCGAGATCATCCCGATCGAGGTGGTGGTGCGCAACGTCGCCGCCGGCTCGCTCTCGAAGCGGCTCGGCATCGAGGAGGGCACGCAGCTGCCCCGCACGATCATCGAATATTATTACAAGGACGACGCGCTCGGCGATCCGATGATCGCCGACGAGCATATCGCCTGCTTCGGCTGGGCCAGCCAGGAGGAGATGAACGACATCGCCGACATGGCGATGCGCGTGAACGATTTCCTCTGCGGCCTGTTCGCGGCGATCGGCATCCGCCTGATCGACTTCAAGCTCGAGTTCGGCCGGCTGTGGGAGAATGACTATGCGCGCGTCATCCTCGCCGACGAGATCAGCCCCGACGGCTGCCGCCTGTGGGACATGACCACCAACGAGAAGCTCGACAAGGACCGCTTCCGCCGCGATCTCGGCGGCGAAGCCGAAGCCTATCAGGAGGTCGCGCGCCGGCTCGGCCTGCTGCCCGAGGGCGAGGCGAACATGGTGCTCGACCTGGACGAGCACCGGCAGAAAAGAGGCAGAGTAGCCGCGGGGCAGCTAATAGAAACCGCCTGCGAGTGCCGTTAGCATGAGCGACCGCTGAAAGCGGACATTAGCGCGCAAACGCGGTCAACGTTCTTTGGAAAGCCGATATTGACCTCGACCTTCATCGATCCCGGAACCCTGTCTGCATGCGGCAATAGCGGCCTCAAGGCGCTTGCGGGTGTCTGCGTTGCCGCCCTCCCAATTTTTCATTTCTTCGAGGGCGGGCACCAAGGTTGGGTCGCCGAGAATTGTCGCAGCCTGCAGCAACACAACACCTATGTCCTGTGAAAGCAACGGACTTAGACGTGCGAGCGCTGCATTACTGTCGCGTCTCGCTAGTCCTACGATCGCCTCATCGCGGACATCAGGATGTTCATCATCGGCCGCGGCAAGTAGGGCCGCCCTAATGTCCTGGTCATCATCGATCAGGCTGGCAATGATGAAAGTTGCCCAGTCCCGATTTGAGGAATCCGCGTCCGTCATCAGCGCGATCAGATCGCGGAGTTTGACCTTAGTATTGGGGCAGCCCTCAACGTCGATGTTGCCGTTGATCACGTCCCTCAAGAATGCGGACTGGGGAAGATAGCGTTCCATCACTGCAATCTGACGGGGTAGCCGATGTCCGCAACGAGTTGAAAGCGGCCATTTGACCCAGCACCCGTCGCTGGACAACCCGAAAAAAAGGCCGCCCCGAAAGGCGGCCTCTGCCCTGTCAGGCCTCTCCAAAAGCGGGATCAGTCGGCGGTCTCCGGCTCGACCGGACCGCCCACGGCCAGAGCGGTCGACGCGGCGGCGTTGCGCTGGACCGTCTGCAGGAAGGCGGACGACTGCATGAAGGGGATCGGGTTCACGGCCTTGCCGTCGAGCCGCACCTCATAATGAAGGTGGCTGCCGGTCGAGCGGCCGGTCGAGCCCATATAAGCGATGAGCTGGCCGCGCTTCACATGCTGCCCGTCGCTGACGATGTAACGGCTGAGATGGCCGTAGCGGGTCTGGATGCCGTGGCCATGGTCGATCTCGACCATGTTGCCGTAGCCGCCATTGTTCCACTCGGCGCGATCGACGATGCCGTCGGCGGTGGCATAGACGGGCGTGCCGAACGGGGCGGCGAGGTCGACGCCCGGGTGAAGGGCCGCGCGGCCGCGGAACGGATCGGTGCGGACGCCGAAGCCCGATGTGAAATTGAAGCTCTGCTCGAGCGGCATCGCGGACGGAATGGCGACAGTGCCCTGCTCGAGCGATTCGAGCTTCTTCCAGCTCTGGAACAGTGCGCGGAAACCGGGATCGCCGCTGTTGGTGGCGTCGACCGGCTCATAGGGGCCGCCCTCGCCTTTATTGGCCTGGATGCGGCTCGGATCGAGGCCGAGATTGCGGACCGCGCTGGCGGTGATCTGGTAACGTTGCTGGGCGGCGACCTTGATCGAGGCGACGTCGGCCTGCATCGCCTTCATCTCCCGCTCCATCTTAGCGACCTCGCTCGGATTGGCGGGGATCGGCTGGGCGGCAAGCTGGGCGGTGGCGACGACGGACCAGCAGAGCAAGGCGGTCGGCACGAAGGCGGCGGCGAACTGGACTCCCCAGCCGACCCGGACGCGCCGCAGCGAGGTTCCGTCGTGGAGGAAAATGTCGCGCGGCCTGAACATCTTTTGCAACGTTCCGCCCAGGCTCCCGCTCATCTTCTTCGTCACTATTCCATCCCCAAGCTGGCCATCCGCGGACGGCCCGGCCACGCTCCCTCGCGGGCCAAAATGCAGAAAATTCCGGGCAATCGCCCCATTCGAAACGTCAGGAGTTGCCCCCTCCGCGACGTGTGGGCCGGAGACTGTTAAACATCTTCTGAAGGAGCAAGGGCGGCGTAGTAATCGCGGGACAGACCGGCTTCATCGCGCGCTGAAGCGTTGAACGGCGGCTTCAGACTCCCGCGAAAATGGCGGCGGACCAGTCGTTGCCATTCCGAAACAGGCGCGATTCTCCGTGCTTCGCAGAGGGTGCGGAACCAGCGCGCACCGGCGCCGACATGGCGGATCTCGTCGCGATAGATGCGCGTCAGGATGGCGGCCGAACGCGCGTCGCCGGCGGCGCGGAAGCGCTCGACCGTCGCCGGCGTGACGTCCAGGCCGCGCGCCTCCAGCACCATCGGCACCACCGCCAGCCGCGCCAGCGCATCTTGCGCCGTCGCCTCGGCGGCTTCCCAGAGGCCGTCATGGGCCGGCATCGCGCCGTAGCAGGAGCCGAGCGCGCGCAGTCTGCGGTCGAGCAAAACGAAATGCATCGCCTCGTCGGCGCCGACGCCGAACCAGTCGTCGATGAAGGAAGGCGGGAATTGCGCGCCGAAGCGGCCGGCAAGATCGAAGGCAAGGTCGATCGCCGCGAATTCGATATGGGCGAGCGCATGCAGCAGGGCGATGCGGCCGCGATCGGAGCCGCCTCTGCCGCGCTTCGGCATCCGCGCCGGCGGCAGCAGGAGCGGCCGGTCCGGCCGCGCCGGCCGATCGGGCATGGCGACATCGAAGACGAAGCCCAGATTCCCGCGGCGCCAGGCCCGTGCAGCCGCGCGCGCGGCGCGGACCTTCGCGGCAGGCTCCGCAGCCACCAGCACCGTCCGGCACGCCCGGGCGACCGAAAGGGATTGCGGGACATTCATCCATCCTCGCTAGGGAAATGGCGGCACGTGTGAAAGACCGCTTCGGGCGCCGGGCCGTCCGGACCGCAAACAACCCGCCACGCGGCAGACGCCTTCAAGACAAGACGATAAAAGAAAAGGAAAAAATGGGCAGCCGCGCGTCCAATAAAACAGGCTATTATTCTAGACCCATGGTTGTGGCATAATCATCGCAACGACTCGGCAAATCGAGTCCAAGGCGTGCCAAGGGAAAGGGGCCCTCATGCCGATTGCGTTTTATTCGTTCGACGCTCGCTCGTCTCCGGAGAGGCGAAGTGTCCTGGCGTGTGTGATCGCCCTCCCCGCGCCTCTTGCTTGGTCCTGCCGCCACCGGCGGCTCCAACGATCGCCAATCGGAAAACCGTACGACGCCAAATTGAGAGGAGCGGGAACATGACGAACCAGACACATAGCGCAGTGATCGGTAGCGAACGCGTCCCCCTTCCGGGAGCACGGGCCAAGGGGGCGACCAACCCGCACGCGCAGCTGGACGTGGTGCTGAAGCTTCGCCGCAAGGCGGACCTGCCGATGCTCGCCGATCGCCCCGCCGTTCAGCTGACGCGCGGGCAGCTGGCGGAACATGTCGGCGCGTCGGACGGCGATGTCCAGGCGGTCACCCGCGCGCTGAAGGCACAGGGCCTCACGATCGTCGACGCGAACGCCGCGACCCGCTCGGTCGAGGTAACCGGCACCGCCGCGCAGATGGAAAAGGCCTTTCAGGTCAAGCTGTTCGACTATGCGCATCCCGACGGCGACTATCGAGGCCGCGTCGGGCCGGTGCGGGTGCCGGCGGAAATCGCCGACAAGGTCACCGGCGTCTTCGGCCTCGACAATCGGCGGGTCGCCTATCGCCGGCGCAAGCGTCCCCACGACCTCGATGTGCACGCGGCGCACGCGCTGCCGCCCTCCTGGTACAAGCCGTCCGAGCTTGCTCAACGCTACAACTTCCCGGAGGGCACAGGCAGCGGCCAGACGATCGGAATCCTCGAATTCGGCGGCGGCTATTTCGAGGACGATCTGAAGCAATTCTGCCAACTCGCCGGCACCGCTTTCCCCAAGGTGACGGTGGTCAGCGTCGACGGCACGCCGACCGACGCCCGCGACGGCGCCGAGGGCGAGGTGATGCTGGACATCGAGGTGGTAGCCGGCGTGTGCCCGGAGGCCCACATCGTCGGCTATTTCGCGCGCTTCACGGAGCGGGGCTGGATCAAGATCCTAGACGAGGTGATCCGGGACGAGGCGAACGATCCGTCCGTCCTGTCGATCAGTTGGGGCTATGCGGAAGACGCCGATATCTGGACGCGCCAGGCGATGGTGGAGGTGGACAAGAGCCTCGCCGACGCAGCTTTGCTCGGCATCACCGTCTGCGTTGCCGCCGGCGACGACGGCTCGAGCGACGGCGTGACGGACGGCCATGCCCATGCCGACTTTCCGGCAACCAGCCCGCACGCCCTCGCCGTCGGCGGCACGACCATCCCCGGCAAGAATACGCCGGATCCGGACATTTGCTGGTTCGAGGGAGACGGACTGAGAAGCGATCAGGGCGGCGCAACGGGCGGCGGCGTGAGCGCGGTTTTCCCCCGCCCCGGCTGGCAGAACGGCATCGCCATCGACTCGGTGAACCCCAGCGCGATCCGCGGCCGCTGCATCCCGGACCTCGCGGCCAATGCCGACTGGAACGCATCCCCCTATCTGCTCGTCGTCGACGGCGGCCCGCAGCCCAATGGGGGAACCAGCGCCGCGACGCCGCTGATCGCCTCGCTCATCGTCCTGATCAACGAGAAGCGCGGCGCCGGGAAGCGGATCGGCTATCTGACGCCGCTTCTCTATCAGGCGGCGGCCGGCGGAACGACGCTCGGCGGAAGCGCCTGCAGGGACGTTGTCTCCGGCGGCAATGCCACGGCGGCGGTCGGGGGCTACAAGGCAGGACCGGGCTATGACGCGGTCAGCGGCTGGGGCACGCCGGACGGAGGAAAGCTGCTGGCGGCGGCCGCGGGGGCGACAGCGGCTTCACCGGCGGCACCTCAGCCGGCACAGGCCGCGCCGCCCTCCGAGACCCTGATTACGTCCGAGCCAATACCCTCGTAGCGCTCAGGCGGCCGGTCTCGCCGGCTTGGTTGGTAAGACGACCGGCGCTGCCGGTTATGGCAGCTCGCGCGCCGCCTTGAGCACCTCTTCGGCGTGGCCGGTCACCTTCACCTTGCGCCAGACCTTCTTCACCACGCCGTCGCGGTCGACGAGGAAGGTGGCGCGCTCGATGCCCATATATTTGCGGCCGTACATCGATTTCTCGACCCAGGTGCCGAACGCCTCGCACACCGAGCCGTCGGCATCGGTCGCGAGCGGGACCTTCAGATCGTATTTGGCGGTGAATTTGGCGTGGCTTTTCGTATCGTCCTTCGAGACGCCGAGAATCCAGGTGCCGGCCTTGCGGAACTCGTCGGCAAGCGCGGTGAAGTCCTTGGCCTCCGAGGTGCAGCCTGACGTGTCGTCCTTGGGATAGAAATAGACGACGAGCTTCTGCCCCTTGAAGTCGGTGGGGCTGATCGGCCCTTCCGCGCCTTCCATCCGCACGTTCGGGACGGGATCGCCTTCGTTCACCATTATCCTTCTCCTCCCTCCGCGACCGTTCGCCAAAGCGCGCTCACCCTCTGCCGCGCCGCATCGTGCGCCGCAAGCAGGCTCTGCCAATCCGGATAATTGCAGGCGGCGGCGACCAGAGGCCGGGTCGCCTCCGGCGGCTCCTCCGATTGGGGCGCGACGAGACGGAACATGACCAGCGTCGAGGTGAGCAGGCATAAGGCGGCATTCACATCTTCCGGCACCAAACCCGCCGCCGCCAGATCGGCGATCGCCGCCTCCAGCCGTGGATGAAGGCCGACGGCGGTTTTGAGCTGCAGCGTCTGGATCGCGAATTCCAGATCGATCAGGCCGCCCGCGCCGCGCTTGATGTCGAACGGGCCGGTCGGCGGCTTGTGGAGCGCGATCTCGCGCCGCATCCGCGCGGCATCCTCGACCAGCTTCGCCGGATCGCGCGGCCGGCCGAGCGTCTCGCGGACGATCCGCTCCAGCGCCGCCGTTCCTTCCGCCGAGCCGATAGACCGGTCGCGCGCGCAGCAAAGCCATATGCTCCCACGTCCAGGCGCGCTCGCTCTGATAATGCTCGAAGCTTTCGACCGAGACGGCGAGCATGCCCGTCGACGCCCGACGGCCGAAGGCGCGTATCGACCTGGTAGAGCGGACCGGCGGCGGTCGGGACGCTGAGCGCGGCGCGTCACCCGCTGCGCGAGGCGGTTGAAATAATCGGTGGCGCGGAGCGGCTTCGGCCCGTCGGATTCCGCCTCGATGCGTGCCGCTGAACAAATAGACGAGGTCGAGGTCGGACGCATGGGTGAGCGCGCCGCCACCGAGCCGGCCGAGCGCCGAGGATCAGCAGCTCCGAACCTGGCACGCGGCCATGCGCCTGCTCGAACTCGGCGACAGTCGCGTCGGCCAGCACGCGGATCGCCGCCTCGGCGATGCGGGCATAGCCCTCCGCCGCCGCCATCGGCTCGGTGCGCGCGACGATCAGCTGGACGCCCAGGGCGAAGCGCCGTTCGTCCACTCGCCGCCGCACCCGGTCGAGGATCATCTGATAATCCTCGCCTTTCCGTTCGGCGCGACGGAATTCCTCGGCGAGCGCGTCGACCGAAGGCGCGGGCGCGAAGCGCGCGGGCGTCGATCAGGCCGTCGAGCAATTCCGGCCGGCGGGCGAGCTGCTCGGCCAGCGCCGGCGCGTGGCTGAGGATGGCCGCGACCTCGGCCGGTCAGCGCCGGACGCGCCTCCAGCAGCCGGAAGAAATTAACGCCGGTGGGCAGCCGCTGGACGATATCGTCGAAGCGGTTCATCGCCCGCATCGGATCGGGCGCCCGGCCGAAGGCCTCGATCAGGATCGGCAGCATCGCCTCGAACGCCTCCTGCGCCGCGGCGCTGCGCAGCGAGCGCGCCTTGCCGCCGCGCCAGCCCTCGATCCGCTGCCGCGCCGCGACCGGATCGGCGAAGCCGGCGCGGCGAGCTCTGCCGCGAGCGCATCCGCGCTCAGGGGCAGCCTCGTCTCCTCCTCGCCGGTCGAGCGCATCGTAGAGCGTGCCGACACGTCGCGAGCGGCGGATCGAGCAGACGCGAGCAGCTCGCGCCGCCAGACGTGAGCCCGTGCAGCCGCGCGACATTGTCGATGCGCCGACATGTCGGTGGGCAGATTGAGTGGGTCTGCGGTCCTCGACCATCTGCAGGCGATGCTCGATCGTGCGGAACAGACGATAGGCCTCGGCCAGGCCGCGCGCGGCATCGGCGCGGAATGTGTCCCGCTTCGGCGAGCGCGGCCAGCGCGTCGAGCGTCGCCGGCGCGCGCAGCGCCGGCTCGCGGCCGCCATGGATGAGCTGGTGGATCTGCGCGTAGAATTCGACCTCGCGAATGCCGCCGCGCCCGCGCTTCAGGTCGAAGCCGGGGCCGAGACGCTGACCCTGCGCATAATGGTCGCGGATGCGGCGGGTGATCGCCTGCATCTCGCCGATCGCGCCGAAATCGAGCGAGCGGCGCCAGACGAAAGGATGGATCGCATCGAGGAAATAGCGGCCGAGCTGCGCGTCGCCGGCGGCGGCGCGCGCGCGGATGAAGGCGGCCCGCTCCCACGGCAGAGCGGAGGATTCGTAATAGGAGATGGCGGCGTCAACCGGCAGCGCGATCGGCGTCGACCTCGGACGAGGGCCGCAAGCCGCAGGTCGATCCGGAAGACGATAGCCATCGGCGTCGCGCTTCTGGAGCAATTCGACCAGCCGCTGCGCCGATCCGCACCGCCGCCTCGCCCGGCTCCTCGCGCGGCGCGGCGCGGCAGAGTCTCCGGATCGAACAGCAAGAGCGGATCGATGTCCGAGGAATAATTGAGCTCGCGGCTGCCATGCTTGCCGAGCGCGACCACCGCGAAGCCGCGCGGCGGCCTCGCCCGGCGTCCGCTCGCTCGATCGCCGCGGCGATGGCCCGTTCGAGCGCGCGGTCGGCGAAGTCCGACAGCGGCGCGCGTGAGCCGTTCCAGCGGCACCAGCCCCGCCAGATCGCCGATGCGCCAACGCCAGCCGACAACGCATTGCGCTCGCGCCGGAGCGACGACGCCGAGATCCGGGACGCCATCCCCGGCGCCGACGTCCAGCATGCGAGCGCGCCGCGATGTCGCCGGCTCAAGTCTTCGCGTAACTTCGGGAAATCGCTCGAGCTGCAGCTTCAGATAGGGAGAATGGCCCGCGCCCGGGCGAGCGCGTCGTTAACCCTTTGTTTACGCTGTGTCTCATCCATACAACAGGCCACATCAGTTCCGTTCGGGGCGCGCAACAGTTGAAACTCCGCCGTTCCCGGCGCGTTCTGACCGCAGGTGAACACGATCAATCCGAGACGTGAAGCGATGCTGCAGGCTTCGTTCAAGACGGTTCGTGAAGGTGGCACCGCCCACCGTTCACGCCGGCGTGGGGAATGCTTTGCGCCAGGCGTATGCGATGGACGGGGAAATCCGCTCGCTGAAGATGTTCGAAGAGCTGCTCGCCCGCCTCGACCACGACTAAGCGCGGAAGCGCCGCAGCTCAGCCTCAGCCCGCCTTCTTCGTGACCGCCGCGCGGATCGCGGTCGCGGCTGAGATCGTCGACCTCGCTCATGATCGTCTGCAGCGCCGATTGGCCGGAGGCATTGTCATGCTCGCGTCGCGACGGCAGCTTGCCCTCGGCTGAGCAAAGCTTCGAGCGCGACGCGGCCGCGGGCGACGCGGCTCTTGATCGTGCCGACCGCGCAGCCGCAAATCTCCGCCGCTTCCTCGTAAGCGAAGCCGCCCGCGCCGACGAGGATCAGCGCCTCGCGCTGCGGCTGCGGCAGATGGAGCAAGCGCGCGCTGCATGTCGCCCAGCTCGACATGGCGGTCCTGGCTGGCCGGCGCCGCGAGCATCTTGATGGCGGTGATCTCGTCCCACTCGCCCTTGAAGCGCGCGCGGCGCATCTGGCTGAGGAACAGGTTGCGCAGGATGATGAAGGTCCAGGCGCGCATGTTGGTGCCGGCCTGGAAGCGCTTGCGCGCCGCCCACGCCTTGAGCAACGTCTCCTGGACCAGATCGTCGGCGAGATCGCGGCTGCCCGACAGCGAGCGCCCGAACGCGCGCAGATGCGGGATGACCTGCGCGAGCTGGTCCTTGAACTCGTTGTCGGGAAGCGGACGTGCTCGAGCCGGCCCTGCTCCGTCGTCCTCGCTCGATGCCGGCTCCTGGCTCAATTGCCGCCCCATCACCATACGCTGTGCTGCAATGTCGCGTCATGCGGCTGGGGCGGGCGGCGAGCCCGCCGCTAGTCCTCCGGCGATGTAGGATGCTACCGTCCAGAGTCAGCAACGATGAGCACGAAGATGATGATGACGAGCACCAGCGAAATCGGCAGGATGTAGCGCGTCATGTGCGGGGTCGCCCCGCCCGCGCCTGCGTCGTGTCGATGATGGGTCCTGTCTTCGTCCATCGTGCTCCGTCCAACTCGTTTCAGCCAAGCAACGCCTGCTGACGAGCCGGTTCCGAACCGTCGTAGCTCGGCGTTCAGGCCGGGACGGTCGCGGTGTCGAAGAACAGGGCCTGGGCTGATCGCCGCCTTCACCGTCGAACGCTGGAACGGCTTGGTGATGAGGAAGGTCGGCTCGGGCCGCTCGCCGGTCAGCAGCCGCTCCGGGAAGGCGGTGATGAAGATCACCGGCACCTGGAATTCGGCGAGGATGTCCTTCACCGCGTCGATGCCCGAGCTGTCGTCGGCGAGCTGGATGTCGGCGAGCACGAGGCCCGGACGCCGCGCCAGCGCCTGCGCCACCGCCTCGTCGCGGGTGACCGCGACGCCGGTGACGCTATGGCCGAGGTCGCGGACGATCGTCTCGATGTCCATCGCGATGATCGGCTCGTCCTCGATGATCAGCACTTCGGCGCGGGTCTGCCGCTCGATCTCGGCCAGCGCCTCGGCGACCAGCCGTTCGACCTCGTCGGCGATCGACGTCGATCAGATAGCCGGCATCCTCGGGCGTGAAGCCTTCCATCGCGGTCAGCAGCAGCGCCTGGCGCGAGCAGCGGCGTGATCCGCGCCAGCCGCGCCTGGGCGATCGCCTCCGGGCTGTCGCCGCGATCCTGGCCGCCTCGGATCCGTCCTCGACGTTGGCCGAGCGCCAGATGCGCCTGGAAGGTGCGGTAGAGGCCGAGCCGCGGATCGACGTCGCGCGGGAAATCGTCGGGCGCGGCGACGATCGCCTCCAGCGTCGCGCGGACGATAGGCGTCGCCATGCTGCTGGCTGCCGGTGAGCGCGCGCGCATAGCGCCGCAGGAAAGGGAGATGCGGCGCGAGTTCCTGACCAAGCGACATATTCGTTACAACTCCTGTCCGACTTCGAGGCCCTATTTGAGAGGGCATCCGCCGCTTGGCAACCCCGGGCCGGGGTCGCCCGGCACCGGATGCAGGAGGAGAGCCCCTCCCTCAACTGGGGGTGGAACCAACGGCCGACTTTTTTGTTTCCAGCCCAACTGCGGGCCACTATGGCCGCGGGGCGGATCTGCGCATCGTCGTTCGGCTGCAGCTCGGGCGCGCTGGCGGACAATGTTTACGAACGCGAGCGGGCGCGGCGCCGGCCGCGAGGGGAAAGAGATTTTGGCCTTTCAGAATGACAACGACCGGCGGCGCAAGACCGACCAACCCCAGCAGCCCCAAGATGACGAGCCGCCGCGCGGCCGCAAGAAGCGCGGCGGCAGCCCCGAAGTCGGCCAGGCATTGCGTGCCGCCTATCAGCAGGCGGTGAGCGAGGACATCCCGCCCGAAATGCTCGACCTGCTCGGCAAGCTCGGCTGAGCGTCGCAACCCGCGAGGGCTCGGCGTCCGCGATCGCCGATCCCGATTCGTCCCCGATGGACTTCGCCGCTGCCCTGCGGTTAGAGCGCTGACGTCCTGACGGACCAGCGGCAATCGACGCGACGTGAGCGACAGGAAGAGAGCGCGGCTTTCGGCATTCTATGCCCGTCTTTCGACCGGCCCGAAGATGCTGCTGATCCTCAGCCTCAGCCTGCTCCCGCTCGGCCTCATCGCGATCCTCGTCTCGGTCCAGAGCGCGCGGCAGAAGAATGTCGACCGGCGGGACGAGACGCTCGCGCGCCTGGAGATCAAGGCGCAGCGGCTCGATGCCGCGCTCGCGCGCACGATCATCACCATCCATACCGCAAGCACCGCGATCTCGCTGTCGCCGCCCGCCTCTCCGCTGTGCGGGACGATGCTGCGCCGACTCGAGCAGGAGCCGGTGCCCGCCCGTTACCTGCTCTTCGCCGGCGGCAAGGCGCGCTGCGCGAGCGCGGGCTTCGCGCCGCCGCTGCCGGCGCCCGACTCGCCCGGCCAACGCTTCCGGGCTGAAATCGCGCCGGACGGAAAGACGCTGCGGCTCATCGTCTTCGGCGATGACGGCCAGCCGCAGGGGATCAGCGACTATGGTCGCGACGCGCTCGCGCAAGCTCACCGCCCTTCCCGGCACCAGCCCGCGAGTTCGACCTCGACCTGACCCAGCCGGGTCGGCGCATGGTCCTCCGCCACGAATATCGCCCCGGTCGCTTCCGCCAGACCGTCCACGGCGCCCAGCCCGTCGCCGACGGCCAGCTCCAGCTCGTCATCACCCTGAGCGCGCTGCCGATCACTGCGGCCGAGATCGATCATGATCCTGCTGCCCATCGTCATGTGGCTGCTCGCCGCGCTGATCGGCTGGCTGATCCTCGACCGGCTGCTGCTCCAGCCGCTGGCCCGGATGCAGCGCGCCATCGCCGCCTATCGGCCGGGCGACCGCAGCTTCACGCCGCCGCGCCTTTCGACCCCGGCGCGTGAGATCGGCGCGCTCGGCGAGGCGTTCGATCAGGTCGTCCGCACCGTCAGCCGCCATGAATCCGAGCTCGAAGACGCGGTCGAACGGCAAAAGAAGCTGGTCCGCGAGGTCCACCACCGGGTGAAGAACAACCTCCAGGTCGTCGCATCTCTGCTCAACATCCATTCGCGCGGGTCGCGCAACGACGACGTCGCCGCGGCCTATGCCTCGATCCAGCGCCGCGTCGACGCGCTCGCCGTCGTCCACCGCAACCATTATGCCGAGCTCGAGGAAAATCGCGGCGTCGCGCTGAAGCCGCTGATCTCGGAGCTTGCCGCCAATTTGCGGGCGACCGCGCCACGATCGGCGGCCGGGATGACGATCCGGCTCGACCTCGAACCCTTCTACGCGACCCAGGACGTCGCGGTCTCCGTCGCCTTCCTGGTTACCGAGATCGTCGAGTTCGCGATGCTATGCGGCGCCTCCACCGTCTCGATCGTCGCTCACCGAGCGAAGGGCGCCAGGGCACGGCGACCCTGGCAATGGAGTCCGACAGCCTGAAGACCGATGTCCCCTGTGCGCGGGAGCTCAGCGACCGTTTCGAGCGGATCGTCACCGGCTTGTCCCGCCAGCTGCGCAACTCGATCGAGCGCGACGGCCTAGCCGGCCGCTACAGCCTCGACATCGCCATCGTCGAAAAGGCGGACAGCTGACGCCGCCTATCGGCTTCGGTCTTCCCGTTCCGGCTGGTCGTCCGTGTAGGGCGGCCGCCCCGGCGAGCGGCGATGGGCCCGTTCGAGATCGCCGCTGTCCTCACGCGCCTCATTGGCGCTGTCGACGTTGCGTTTCTCGTCCTTGTGGACGCCCTCGATATCGCTGTGCGGCGTCGATTGCGGCGGCTTCGGCATGGCTCGCAGCTCCTTTCCGCCGTCAACGGCACCGGGCCGGGCCGGTTGCGGAAAAATCGAAGCGCGCCAAAATTTTTTGGGGATCCGGCGGAACCGGGCCGTCTCTACCTCGTTATGCAGTTCGGATAGTGACCTTTTGCCCCCCCGCTCTCGCTATCCACGACATGAGCCCGGACGCGCTAACCTCCCCCCCCCCCCGGTGGCGCCTCCGGGCTCAAATTTGTCTAGGCTCCAACGATTTCCAACCCCCAACTGGCCTCCGTGCTGCCCTTGAGCAGGTGAAGCCACTCCAAGAAATCGGGAGATCAATCGACCGGGTTCGGCCCGTCCAGGATGGCGGCGATCGCCTTCTCGACCTCAGCGATCGGCGCCATGCCGTCGATGCGGCGGATGAGGCCCTTGCCGTCATAATAAGGCAGGATCGGCGCAGTCTTGGCACGATATTCGGCGAGGCGGTTGCGAACCGTCTCCTCATTGTCGTCGGGCCGCCGCTTGAAGTCGGTCGAGCCGCAGACGTCGCAGACCCCGTCCACCTTCGGCCGCTTGTAGCGGTCGTGATAGCCTGTCGCCGCAGCTCGCGCAGGAGAAGCGGCCGGTGATCGCGGTCGACCAGCGCCTCCTCGTCCACCACCATCTCGATGACATGGTCGAGCATCGATCTGCTTGTCGGCGAGCAGCCGCTCCAGCGACTCCGCCTGGCCGCGGTGCGGGGATAGCCGTCGAGAATGAAGCCGCGACGGACATCGTCCTCGTCGAGCCGCTCGGAAAGGATGTCGGTGACGATCTCGTCCGAGACGAGCTCGCCGGCGTCCATCACCGCCTTGGCTAGCAGCCCCACCGGGGTCTTGGCGGCGACCGCCGCGCGAAGCATGTCGCCGGTCGAGAGCTGGACCATCCCGCGCTCCTCGACCAGCTTTTGCGCCTGCGTGCCCTTCCCCGCCCCCGGGGGGCCAAGCAGGATGATGTTCACCTTCGAACGCCCCCCTTGAGCTTCGCCTTCTTGATGAGATCGCCATATTGATGGGCGATCAGGTGGCTCTGGATCTGGGTCACCGTGTCCATCGTGACGTTGACGACGATGAGCAGGCTGGTGCCGCCGAGCCGGAAGCTGAGGCCAAGCTGGGCGATCGCATATTCGGGCACCAGGCAGATGATGGTGAGGTAGGCGGCGCCGATCACGGTCACGCGGGTGAGGACGTAGTCGAGATATTCCTCGGTGCGCTTGCCGGGGCGGATGCCCGGGATGAAGCCGCCGTAGCGCTTCAGATTGTCCGCCGTCTCCTCCGGATTGAACACCACCGCGGTGTAGAAGAAGCAGAAGAAGATGATGCCGGACGCGTAGAGCAACATGTAGAGCGGCTTGCCGTGGCCGAGCGCGGTCGTGATGGTGATGAGGACGTCGCCCCAGCGGCTATTGCCCTGCACCCGGTTGCCCGCGAACTGGGCGATGGTGAGCGGCATCAGCAGCAGCGACGAGGCGAAGATCGGCGGGATGACGCCGGCCGTGTTGACCTTGAGCGGCAGGTGCGAGCGCTCCGACTGCATCTGGCCGCGCGCCGTCTGGCGTTTGGGATATTGGATCAGTACCCGTCGCTGCGCGAGCTCCATGAAGCAGATGCCGAGGATCAAAGCCGCGGAGACGACGATCACGCCGATGATCAGCAAAGGCGAGAGCGAGCCCGTGCGGCCGCCCTCGAACATCTGCGCCAGCGTGCTCGGCAGCTGGGCGACGATGCCCGGCCATGATGATCAGCGAGACGCCGTTGCCGATGCCGCGGCTGGTGATCTGCTCGCCGAGCCACATCAGGAACATCGTGCCGCCGATCATGCGTGACGACGGTGGTGATGCGGAACATGCAAGCCGGGGTCGATCACCGCCGAGCCGGTGGTCGAATGGCCCCAGCCCTCGAGGCCGACGGCGATGAAATAGCCCTGGATCGCGCAGAGCAGCACGGTGCCATAACGCGTATATTGGTT
The DNA here is from genome assembly GCA_963777295.1 of uncultured Alphaproteobacteria bacterium. Taxonomy (GTDB): domain Bacteria; phylum Pseudomonadota; class Alphaproteobacteria; order Sphingomonadales; family Sphingomonadaceae; genus Allosphingosinicella. Next base: position 326,646 of record CAVZPV010000008.1, on the reverse strand, counting down.
GATCTTCTTGCGGCCGGTCTCGCCCTCCTTCTTCAGCGCCGCTAGCGACGGCGACATGCGAAGTGGCGAGCTGCACCACGATCGAAGCGGTGATGTAGGGCATGACGCCGAGCGCGATGATCGACATGCGCTGCAGGCTGCCGCCCGAGAAAGTGTTGAAGAAATCGAGGACGCCGCCCTTGGTCGTGTCGAATAGGGTCTGCAGCATGCGCGGATCGATGCCCGGCAGCGGGACGAAGGAAAGCAGCCGGAAGACCACCAGAGCGCCGAGGGTGAACCACAGGCGCTTCTTGAGGTCCGTCGCCTTGGCGAAATTCGCCAGGCTGAGATTGGATGCCATCTGTTCGGCTGCGGATGCCATGTCGATCAGGGTCCCGAAAAAGAGATAAGGCGGCGGAACGTCTGTCGCCCCCGCCGCCTGATATAGTGCGCGTGCGCGGCTTGTCAGCCTCGAACGCCGGTCAGGCGGCTCAGGCCTTGCGCGCGTTGCTTCGCGCTGCCCTTCTTCGCCTCGGCCTTGTCGGCGGCCGGTACGACCTCGATCAGCTCGATCGAACCGCCGGCGCCCTCGATCGCCTGGCGCGCGCCCGCCGAGATGCCGGCGACGCGGAAGGAGAGCTTGGCCGAGAGGTTGCCCTTGCCGAGGATGCGGATGCCGTCCTTGCCGCCGCGCGACAGGCCGGCCGCGCGCAGCGCCGCCTGGTCGATCGTGCCGTCGGCGGCGAGCGTGCCGGCATCGATCGCCTTCTGGATCGCGCCGATATTCACCTCGGCATAATCCTTGGCGAAGATGTTGTTGAAGCCGCGCTTCGGCAGCCGCATGTGGAGCGGCATCTGGCCGCCCTCGAAGCCGGCGATCGACACGCCCGAGCGGCCTTGGCGCCCTTCTGGCCGCGCCCGGCGGTCTTGCCGAGCCCGGAGCCGATGCCGCGGCCGACGCGCACGCGTCCGGCGCGGGCGCCCTTATTGTCACGAAGATCGTTGAGTTTCATGTTCCTGCACTCGCTTTCGCTTCTGTCGCGCTAACTCCCCTCTCCCATTTCGGGGAGGGGCCGGGGCAAGGGAATGACGTGGTAGGGTTCGCTCCTACCTTGCCCTCACCCTGGCACCGCTTCGCGGCGCCTGTCCCTCTCCGCAGGGGAGAGGGGAATACTTACTCCGCCACCGTCACCATATGCTGCACCTTCCTGATCATGCCGCGGACCTCGGGGGTGTCCGTCAGCTCGACCGTGCGGTGCATCTTGTTGAGGCCGAGCCCGATCAGCGTCTTGCGCTGGTCGGGCGTGCGGCGGATCGGCGATCCGGTCTGGGTGAGCTTGATCGTCGCCATGTCGTCTTACTCCGTCACCGCGGCGCATCCGCCTCGGCGGTCTGCGAGCCGCCGCGGCCGAGCAGGTCGGCGATCTTCTTGCCGCGCCGCTGCGCCACCGACTTGGGCGACGTCTGCTCGCCGAGCGCCTCGAAGGTGGCGCGGATCATGTTGTAGGGATTGGACGTGCCGATCGACTTGGTGACGACGTCGGCGACGCCAAGGCTTTCGAACACGGCGCGCATCGGGCCGCCGGCGATGATGCCGGTGCCCTGCGGCGCCGAGCGGACGTAGACGCGGCCGGCGCCGAAATGGCCGAGGCCGTCATGGTGCAGGGTGCGGCCCTCGCGCAGCGGCACGCGGACCATCGCCTTCTTGGCCGCCGCGGTCGCCTTGGAGATCGCCTCGGGCACCTCGCGGGCCTTGCCGTGGCCGAAGCCGGCCCGGCCCTTGCCGTCGCCGACGACGACCAGCGCCGCGAAGCCGAAGCGCTTGCCGCCCTTCACCGTCTTGGAGACGCGGTTGATGTGGACGAGCTTCTCGATCAGCTCCTCGCCGCCTTCGTCGTCGCCTCCGCGTCCGCGCCGGTCGTCGCGCCGGCCGCGGCCGCCGCGATCGCCGCCGCGCCCACCACCGCCGCCACGGCCGCCGCGGCCGCCGCGCTCGCCGGCGAGCCGGCGAGCGCCGCCTTCAGGCTGCGCCTCATGGGTGGGTGCAGCTTCAGTCGGCGCGGTCCTGGTCTGTGCGGTCTCTGGGACCGGGTTCGTCTCGTCAGCCATTTAGAACTCCAATCCGCCTTCGCGCGCGGCGTCGGCGAGCGCCTTGACGCGGCCGTGGAACAGGAAGCCGCCACGGTCGAAAACCACCTGGGTGACGCCGGCCGCCTTGGCGCGCTCGGCGAGCCTGCGGCCGACCTCGCCGGCGCCGCCGACGGTCGCGCCGGTCTTGCCGCGCAGCTCCTTGTCGAGGGTCGAGGCGGCGGCGACGGTGCGGCCCTCCGCATCGTCGATGATCTGGGCGTAGATATGCCGTGCCCGAGCGATGGACCGACAGACGCGGCCGCTCGCCGCCGCGCTTGCGGAGCGAGGTGCGGACGCGCCGACGGCGCCGATCGAAGAGAGAGAGTTTCGCCATGGCTACTTCTTCTTGCCTTCCTTGCGGAAGATATACTCGCCGCGATACTTGATGCCCTTGCCCTTATAGGGCTCGGGCTTGCGCCAGCGGCGGATCTCGGCGGCGACCTGACCGACCTTCTGCCTGTCGATGCCCGAAATCTCCACCGTCGTCGGATCGGGCGTCTTGATCTCGATGCCTTCCGGGACGGGGATATTGACGTCGTGGCTGTAGCCGAGCTGCAGCCGCAGGTTCCGCCCCTGCGCCGCGGCGCGATAGCCGACGCCGGTGATCTCGAGCGTCTTGGTGAAGCCCTCGGTCACGCCGGTCACCAGGTTCTGCACCAGCGTGCGCTGCATGCCCCAGAAGGAGCGGGCGCGCTGGCTGTCGTTGGCCGGGACTGACACCGGATGCCGTCGTCGCCGATCTCATAGTTGACGTCGTCCGAGCATCTGCAGGCGTGAGGGTGCCCTTGGGGCCCTTGACCGACAGCATCTGTCCTTCCGATGGTCGCGGTGACGCCCGCCGGCATCGCGACCGGCTTCTTGCCGATGCGGCTCATCAGAACACCTCCGCCAGCACCTCGCCGCCGACATTCTGCTCGCGCGCTTCCGCGTCGGAGAGAACGCCCCGTGGCGTCGAGACGATGGTAATGCCGAGGCCGTTGCGAACCCGCGGCAGCTCCTGGCTCCCCGAATAGACCCGGCGGCCGGGCTTCGAGACGCGCGCGACATGCTGGATCGCGGGCTGGCCCTCGAAATATTTCAGTTCGATGCGCAGGCCGCGGGCCGGCCCGAGCGCTTCCTCGCTATAGCCGCGGATATAGCCCTCGCGCTGGAGCACGTCGAGGACGCGCGCGCGCAGCTTGGACGCGGGCGAAACCACGCTGTCCTTGCGGGCCTGCTGGCCGTTGCGGATGCGGGTGAGCATATCACCCAGAGGATCGGTCAATGGCATGATCTATCCCTTACCAGCTGGACTTCACGAGGCCGGGGATCAGGCCCTTGTTGCCCAGTTCCCGGAGCATGATCCTCGACAGCCCGAATTTGCGATAATTGGCGCGCGGACGGCCGGTGAGGCCGCAGCGGTTGCGGACCCGGGTCGGGTTGCCGTTGCGCGGGATCTCGGCCAGCTTCAGCCGCGCGATCAGGCGCTCGGTCTCGTCGCGCGACTCGTCGTCCGCGATCGCCTTCAGCCGCGCGTATTTGCCGGCATATTTCTTCACGAGCTTCTTGCGACGCTCGTTCTTGTTGATCGAACTCAGTTTCGCCATGACTTAAGTTCTCTTCCTTCTTTCGCAGCGGACGGCTCAGGCCGCCTGCTTCTGATCCTGTTCGGCCGGGAAGGGGAAGTTGAACAGGCGCAGCAGCTCGCGCGCTTCCTCGTCCGTCTTCGCGGTGGTGGTGACGATGATGTCCATGCCCCGCACCTTCTCGATGCGGTCGTAGTTGATCTCCGGGAAGACGATCTGCTCCTTGAGACCCATGGCATAATTGCCGCGGCCGTCGAACGAGCGCGGGTTCAGGCCGCGGAAGTCGCGAACGCGCGGCAGCGCGATCGTGACCAGGCGGTCGAGGAACTCGTACATCCGCTCGCGGCGCAGGGTGACCTTGACGCCGATCGGCATGCCCTCGCGCAGCTTGAACTGCGCGATCGACTTCTTCGCCTTGGTGATCACCGGCTTCTGGCCGGCGATCAGCTCGATCTCGGCCGGCGGCGGTCTCGACCTTCTTCTTGTCCTGGGTCGCCTCGCCGACGCCCATGTTGAGGACGATCTTCTCGAGCCGCGGCACCTCAAGCCGGTTCTTGTAACCGAACTTCTCGGTCATCGCCGTGACGATGCGCTCGTCATAGTCGCGCCTTCAGGCGCGGCGTGTACGTCGTTTTCTTCTGGGCCTCAGCCATCGATCTTCTCCCCGGACCGCACCGCGACGCGGACCTTCTTGCCGTCCTGGGTCTCGAAGCGGACGCGCGTCGGCTTGCCGGTCTTCGGATCCTCGATCGCGACCTTCGAGACGTGCAGCGGCGCTTCCGAACGCTCCAGGCCGCCCTGCGGGTTGGCCTGGGTCGGCTTGCGGTGCCGCGTCGGCGATGTTGACGCCGCGCGACGACGACCTTGCCGTCCTTCGGCATGGCCTTGGTCACTTCGCCGTGCTTGCCCTTGTCCTTGCCGGACAGGACGACGACGCGGTCGCCCTTCTTGATCTTGCTGCGCGGCCATGGTCACAGCACCTCCGGCGCGAGGCTGATGATCTTCATGTGCTTCTTCGCGCGCAGCTCGCGGACGACCGGGCCGAAGATACGGGTGCCGATCGGCTCCTCGTTCTTGTTGACCAGCACCGCGGCGTTGGAATCGAAGCGGATGGTCGAGCCGTCCGGACGATGAATGTCCTTCGCGGTGCGGACGATCACGGCGCGGTGGACGTCGCCCTTCTTGACGCGGCCGCGCGGCGCGGCCTCCTTGACCGAGACGACGATGATGTCGCCGACGCCGGCGAAGCGGCGCTTCGAGCCGCCCAGCACCTTGATGCACTGGACGCGCTTTGCGCCGCTATTGTCGGCGACCTCGAGGTTGGACTGCATCTGGATCATCGATCCAACCTTCCTTCTAACTTCAACCGGGACGCGCCCGGCGATCAATTCCAACAAATCAGGCGACATCGGCCTTGGCCGGCGTGGCATGGGTGTCGACGCGGTCGATCACCCGCCACGTCTTCAGCTTCGAGATCGGCGCGCGTCTCCTCGATGCGGACGGTCTCGCCCTCGCTGATACTCATTGCCCTCGTCATGGGCGTGATACTTTTTCGACCGGCGGATGATCTTGCCGTAGAGCGGGTGCTTCACCCGCCGCTCGACATTGACGACCACGGTCTTGTCGGTCTTGTCCGACACGACGATGCCGGTCAGGACGCGCTTCGGCATGTTCTACTCCTTAGGCCTTCTGGCTCGCCGCAGCGGGCGCGCTGCGTTCTGCAGCGTCTTGATCCGGGCGATGGTGCGGCGCACCTCGCGGACCCGCGCACGGCTTTTCGAGCTGGTTGGTCGCCGCCTGGAAGCGCAGGTTGAACTGCTCGCGCTTCAGCTGGCCCAGCTGCTCGGTGAGCTGGTCGTCGGTCGATCCTTCGAAATGTCGTCATACTTGGCCATGATCAGGCTTCCTCGAGCAGAGGTCTCGCCAAGGCGGGCGATCGACCTTGGTCTTGATCGGCAGCTTCTCGGCGGCGCGCTCGAACGCGACCGCGGCGATCGCGCCGGGAACGCCGTCCAGCTCGAACAGGATGCGGCCGGGCTTGACCCGGGCCACCCAGATGCTCCGGCGCGCCCTTGCCCGAGCCCATGCGGACCTCGGCCGGCTTCGACGAGACCGGCACGTCCGGGAAGATGCGGATCCAGAGCCGGCCCTGGCGCTTGATGTGACGCGTGATCGCGCGGCGCGCCGCCTCGATCTGGCGGGCGGTGATCCGCTCCGGCTCCATCGCCTTCAGGCCGTAGGCGCCGAAGTTGAGCGCCGTTCCGCCCTTGGCGTCGCCGTGGATGCGGCCCTTGAAGGCCTTGCGGAACTTGGTGCGTTTGGGTTGCAGCATCTCTTCGTTCCTGAACTTCAGCGGGCCGGGCGGACGCCGGAGGTCTGGGCCTCCATCATCAGCCGGTCCTGCGACAGCGGATCGTGGCCGAGGATCTCACCCTTGAAGATCCAGACCTTGACGCCGCACACGCCATAAGCGGTGTGGGCCTCGCCTCCGCATAATCGACGTTGGCGCGCAGCGTGTGCAGCGGCACGCGGCCCTCGCGATACCATTCGGTGCGGGCGATCTCGGCGCCGCCGAGACGGCCGCGCGCAGGTGATGCGGATGCCCTCGGCGCCGAGGCGCAGCGCCGACTGCACCGCGCGCTTCATCGCGCGGCGGAAGGCGATGCGGCGCTCGAGCTGGTCGGCGACGCACTGGGCGACGAGCTTGCGCGTCGATCTCGGGCTTCCTGATCTCGACGATGTTCAGCGACACGTCGGACGAGGTCATCGCGCCGAGCTGCTTGCGCAGCTTCTCGATGTCCGCGCCCTTCTTGCCGATGATCACGCCCGGGCGCGCGGCATAGATGGAGATGCGGCAGAGCTTGGCCGGACGCTCGATCACCACCTTGGAGATCGCCGCCTGCGGGATGCGCCTTCATGATGAAGTTGCGGATCTTCAGATCCTCCAGAGGAGGCGGCCGTAGTCGTCGCCTTCGGCGAACCAGCGGCTGTCCCAGGTGCGGTTGATCTGCAGGCGCAGGCCGATCGGTGAAGTCTTCTGACCCATGTTCTTACGCTTCTTGCTGCTCGCGAACGACGATGCGCACGCGGCTGAACGGCTTGACGATCCGCGACGAACGGCCGCGGGCGCGGGTGGCGAACCGCTTCATCGACGAGGCTCTTGCCGACCGACGCCTCGGCGACGACCAGCGCAGTCGACGTCGAGATTGTGGTTGTTCTCGGCATTGGCGATCGCCGAGGCGAGCACCTTGCGAACGTCGACCGCCATCGCCTTCTTCGAGAAGGTGAGGATGTTCAGCGCGTCGCTCGGCCTTCTTGCCGCGGATCAGGCCGGCGACGAGGTTCAGCTTCTGCGCCGAGCCGCGGATCTGCGTGCCGACGGCCAGCGCCTCATTGTCCGCCGACCTTGCGGGGGGATGCCTGCTTGCCCATGCTTAGCTCTTGCCCTTCTTGTCGGCGGCGTGGCCGGGGAAGTAGCGGGTCGGCGCGAACTCGCCGAGCTTCATGCCCACCATGTCCTCGTTGACCGACACGGGAATGAATTTGCTGGCCGTTGTAGACATTGAAGGTGAGGCCGACGAACTGCGGCAGGATCGTCGAACGGCGCGACCAGGTCTTGATCGGCGCGCGGCTGTTCGCGTCCTGCGCCGTCTCCGCCTTCTTCAGCAGCGACAGCTCGACGAACGGACCTTTCCAGACGGAGCGGGCCATGTTTACCTCTTCTTCTTCGCGTGACGCGAACGGATGATCATCTTGTCCGTCGCCTTGTTGTTGCGGGTACGAGCGCCCTTGGTCGGCTTGCCCCACGGCGTGACCGGATGGCGGCCGCCCGAGGTGCGGCCTTCGCCGCCGCCATGCGGGTGGTCGACCGGGTTCTTGGCGACGCCGCGGGTCAGCGGGCGCCAGCCCATCCAGCGGCTGCGGCCGGCCTTGGCGAAATTCTGGTTCTGGTTGTCGGGGTTCGACACCGCGCCGACCGTCGCCATGCAGTCCGAGCGGATATAGCGCTGCTCGCCCGAATTCAGGCGAACGATGACCATGCCGCGATCACGCCCGACGACCTGGACGTAGGTGCCGGCGGAGCGGGCGATCTGACCGCCCTTGCCCGGCTTCATCTCGACATTGTGGACGATCGTGCCGACCGGCATCGAGCCCAGCTCCATCGCATTGCCCGGCTTCACGTCGACGCGTCTTGCCGGCGACGACGACGTCGCCCGGCGCGAGCCGCTGCGGCGCGAGGATGTAGGCGAGCTCGCCGTCATCATACTTCACCAGAGCGATGAAGGCGGTGCGGTTGGGATCATATTCCAGCCGCTCGACGGCGGCCGGAACGTCCCACTTGCGACGCTTGAAGTCGATATAGCGGTAGCGCTGCTTGTGGCCGCCGGCGATGCCGCGCGAGGTCACATGGCCCTTGTTGTTGCGGCCGCCGGTCTTGCGCTTGCCCTCGGTCAGCGCCTTGACCGGCTTGCCCTTCCAGAGCGCCGACTTGTCGACGAGGATCAGGCCGCGCTGCGACGGCGTGATCGGATTGTAGTTCTTGAGTGCCATCGTCTAAGCCTCAGATCGTCGTGGTGACGTCGATGGACTGGCCCTCGGCCAGCGTCACGATCGCCTTCTTGATGTCCGAGCGGGTGTAGGGCGCGCCCTTCCAGCGCTTGGTCTTGCCCTTCTGGGTGATGGTGTTGACGCCCGTCACGCTGACCCCGAACAGCGCCTCCACCGCCGCCTTGATCTCGCGGCTTGGTGGCCTCGCGGGCGACCTTGAAGACGACCGCATTCTGCTCGGAGAGCAAGCGTCGCCTTCTCGGTGATGTGGGGGGCGAGGACGACGTCATAATGGTTGATGTCGACCTGGGCCGCTTTCTGGGGCTTCTTAGCCATTGAAACGCGCCTCCAGCTTCTCGACCGCGGCGCGCGTCAGCACCAGCGTGTCGTGATTGAGGATGTCGTAGACGTTGGCGCCGACCGCCGGCAGCACATTGATCTGCCGACAGGTTCGACGAAGCGCGGGCGAAGCCGACGCTGAGCGCGTCGCCGTCGATCACCAGCGCGTTGCGTGCCGAAGCTCGAGCCGGCGAGCCGCTCGCGGAGCGCCTTGGTCTTCGCCTCGCCGCGATGTCGAGATTCTCGACGACGATCAGTCGGCCGTCCTTGGCCTTGGAGGAGAGCGCCATCTTGAGGCCGAGCGCGCGCACCTTCTTGTTCAGCGACGGATTGAAGTCGCGGACGCGCGGCGCCGTGCGCCTTGCCGCCGCCGATGAAGATCGGTGCGCGACGGTCGCCGTGGCGGGCGGTGCCGCCGCCCTTCTGGCGGCCGAACTTCTTGCCGGTGCGGGCGACGTCGGCTGCGCTCGCGGGCGGCGCGGGCGGTGCCGCGGCGCTTCTCGAGCTGCCAGGTGACGACGCGGTGGAGGATGTCGGCGCGCGGCTCGACGCCGAACACCTCATCGTTGAGCTCGATGTCCTTGCCGGCCTTGCCGCCGTCGAGGCTCTGAACTTTGACCTTCATGGCTTAGCCTTCCTGGCTCGCTTCCGGAGCGGCGGCGGTGTCGGCCGGCGTCTCGGCGGGAGCATTGTCATTGTCACGGGCGCGGATGCCGGCGGGGTAAGGCGCGGCGTCCGGGCGGGCGGCCTTCACCGCATCCTTGACCAGCAGCCAGCCGCCCTTGTGGCCCGGGACCGAGCCCTTGACGAAGATCAGCCCGCGCTCGGCATCGGTTCGGACGATCTCGAGATTCTGCTGGGTGCGGTTCTTCGCGCCCATATGGCCGGCCATCTTCTTGTTCTTGAAGACGCTTGCCCGGATCCTGGCGCTGGCCGGTCGAGCCGAGCGAGCGGTGCGAGAGCGACACGCCGTGGGTGGCGCGCAGACCGCCGAAGCCCCAGCGCTTCATGCCGCCCGCAAAGCCCTTGCCCTGGGTCACGCCCTGGATGTCGACCAGCTGCCCCGCGACATAATGGTCGGCGGTCAGCTCGGTGCCGACGTCGAGCAGAGCATCCTCGGCGACGACGAACTCGGCGACGCGCGCCTTCGGCTCCACTTCGGCCTTGCCGAAATGGCCGCGCTGCGGCTTGGCGACGTTCTTCGCCTTGGCGGTACCGGCGCCGAGCTGGACGCGCGACATAGCCGTCACGCTCCGCTTCCTTGCGCGCCACCACCTGGACATTGTCGAGCGCCAGGACGGTGACCGGCACGTGGCGGCCATCCTCCTGGAACAGGCGGGTCATCCCCATTTTCTTCGCGATCACGCCGGTGCGCATGACCATACTCCTACGACAGAGGCCCCGCGGCACCATTGCCGGGGGCGTGTTGGGCACCCGCCAAAGTATTACTTTGGTGGGATCCCGCTTAAGCCCGAAAGTCATGCGCGCCCCGCCTGGGCTCGTGCTCCGCCCGAAGGCGAAACGGCGGGGACGCAGTCCACGGCAAGCCGTGCGGTATCACCCTGTTCCGCACCGGAGCCGGAGCCCCTCTTCGCAGCCGGCTCTAGGCCAGCTTGATCTCGACGTCCACACCCGCAGCGAGATCGAGCTTCATCAAAGCGTCGACCGTCTGCGGCGTCGGCTGCACGATGTCGAGCAGCCTCTTGTAGGTCCTCACCTCGAACTGCTCGCGCGACTTCTTGTCGACGTGCGGCGAACGGTTGACGGTGAACTTCTCGATGCGCGTCGGCAGCGGAATGGGACCGCGAATGAGAGCACCCGTCCGGCGCGCCGTGTCGGCGATGTCGCCAGTGGCCTGGTCGAGCACTCGATGATCGAACGCCTTCAGGCGAATGCGGATGTTCTGCGTTTCCATAACCTGCTTACCGATTGCAAAGAGCCGGCTCCATAAGGAGCAAACCAAACAAAGCCAATCCGGACCCTCGCGGCCCCGGAGCGGCCAAACCTCACACTGAAAAGGCGAGCCGCCCGAATCTGCCGATCCGGGCGGCTGCGGGCCCTATATTACTTCGTGATCTCGGCGACAACCCCCGCGCCGACGGTCCGGCCGCCCTCGCGGATGGCGAAGCGCAGGCCCTGGTCCATCGCGATCGGGGCGATCAGCTTGACGCCCAGATTCACGTTGTCGCCGGGCATGACCATCTCGGTGCCCTCGGGCAGCACGACCTCGCCCGTCACGTCGGTCGTGCGGAAGTAGAATTGCGGCCGGTAATTGGCGAAGAACGGCGTGTGACGGCCGCCCTCGTCCTTCGACAGCACGTAGACCTCGGCCTTGAAGTCGGTGTGCGGCTTGATCGAGCCGGGCTTGCACAGAACCTGGCCGCGCTCGACCTCCTCACGGCCGACGCCGCGGAGCAGCGCGCCGATATTGTCGCCCGCCTGGCCCTGGTCGAGCAGCTTGCGGAACATCTCGACGCCGGTGACGACGGTCTTGCTGGGTGTCGGTGATGCCGACGATCTCGACTTCCTCGCCGACCTTGACGATGCCGGTCTCGACGCGGCCGGTGACGACGGTGCCGCGGCCCGAGATCGAGAACACGTCCTCGATCGGCATCAGGAACGGCCTGTCGAGCGGACGCTCCGGCTGCGGGATGTAGCTGTCGACGGCCGCCATCAGCTCGAGAACGGCATCGTGGCCGATCTTGGCGTCGCTGTCCTCGAGCGCGGCCAGGGCCGAGCCCTTGATGATCGGAATGTCGTCGCCCGGGAAATCGTAGGACGAGAGCAGCTCGCGGATCTCGAGCTCGACGAGCTCGAGGATCTCCTCGTCGTCGACCTGATCGACCTTGTTCATGAACACGACGATCGCCGGCACGCCGACCTGACGGGCGAGCAGGATGTGCTCGCGGGTCTGCGGCATCGGGCCGTCGGCGGCGGACACGACCAGGATCGCGCCGTCCATCTGCGCGGCGCCGGTGATCATGTTCTTCACATAGTCGGCGTGGCCCGGGCAATCGACGTGCGCATAGTGGCGCTTGTCGGTCTCATACTCGACGTGGGCGGTCGAGATGGTGATGCCGCGCTCGCGCTCTTCCGGCGCCTTGTCGATGTTGGCATAGTCGGTGAAGGTCGCGCCGCCGGTCTCGGCGAGCACCTTGGTGATCGCCGCGGTGAGCGACGTCTTGCCATGGTCGACGTGACCGATGGTGCCGATGTTGCAGTGCGGCTTGTTCCGCTCGAATTTCGCCTTCGCCATTTTCCTACCTTTTGAATCCGCTCGTCTTTCTCGTACGAATTCAAATGTATGCGGCCGCTCAGGCGAGCTTCGCCTTGACCTCTTCGGCGACGTTCGCCGGAACCTCGTCATAATGCGAGAACTGCATCGTGTACTGCGCGCGGCCCTGGGTGAAGGACCGCAGCTGCATTCACGTAGCCGAACATGTTCGCAAGCGGCACCATCGCCTCGACCACCTGCGCGTTGCCGCGGCTGTCGGTGCCCTGGATCTGGCCGCGGCGGCTGTTCAAGTCGCCGATGACGTCGCCCAGATAATCCTCCGGGGTCACGACCTCGACCTTCATGATCGGCTCGAGCATCTTGATGCCGGCCTTCTGCGCCGCCTCGCGCATCGCGCCGCGGCCGGTGATCTCGAACGCCAGCGCCGAGGAGTCGACGTCGTGATATTTGCCGTCGATCAGGCGGATCTTGAAGTCGATGATCGGGAAGCCGATCAGCGACCCGGTCGCCGCCGTCTCGCGCATGCCCTTCTCGACCGACGGGATATATTCGCGCGGAATGTTGCCGCCCTTGATCTCGTCGAGGAACTCGATGCCCGAGCCGCGCTCGCCCGGCTCCAGCGTCGACCTTGACCTCGCCGAACTGGCCGGAGCCGCCCGACTGCTTCTTGTGGGTGTAGGTCGAGCTCGACCGGCTTCGCGAGATATTCGCGATAGGCGACCTGCGGCGCGCCGACATTGGCCTCGACCTTGAACTCGCGCTTCATGCGGTCGACGAGGATCTCGAGGTGGAGCTCGCCCATCCCCTTGATGATCGTCTGGCCCGATTCCTGGTCGGTCGAGACGCGGAAGCGACGGATCCTCGCTGCGCCAGGCGATTGAGGGCGACGCCCATCTTCTCCTGGTCGGCCTTGGTCTTCGGCTCGACCGACGACCTCGATGACCGGATCGGGGAACTCCATCCGCTCGAGGATGATCGGCGCGTTCGGCGCGCACAAGCGTGTCGCCGGTGGTCGTGTCCTTGAGGCCCGCGAGCGCGACGATGTCGCCGGCATAGGCTTCCTTGATGTCCTCGCGGTCGTTCGCGTGCATCAGCAGCATGCGGCCGACCTTCTCCTTCTTGTCCTTGACCGAGTTGAGCACGGTCGAGGCGCCTTCGAGCTTGCCCGAATAGATGCGGACGAAGGTCAGCGTGCCGACGAACGGGTCGTTCATGATCTTGAACGCCAGCGCCGAGAACGGCGCGTCGTCGTCGGCGGGACGCGCGATCCGGCGGTCTCGCCGTCGAGCTTGACGCCCTTGATCGCGGGCACGTCGAGCGGGCTCGGCAGATAGTCGACGACGGCGTCGAGCATCGGCTGCACGCCCTTGTTCTTGAACGCCGAGCCGCACAGCACCGGCACGAACGAGAAGTTGAGCGTGCCCTTGCGGATCAGCTTCTTCAGCGTCGCGACGTCGGGCTCGTTGCCCTCGAGATAGGCCTCCATGACGTCGTCGTCCTGCTCGACGGCCATCTCGATCAGCTCGCATGCGAGCGGCTTCGGCGGCGTCCGGCAGGTCGTCCGGGATGTCGCTGATATTCGAACTTCGCGCCGAGGCTCTCCTCGAGCCAGATGATCGCGCGGTTCTCGACCAGGTCGACGAGGCCCTTGAAGTCGCCCTCGATGCCGATCGGCAGATACAGGACCATCGGACGGCGCGCCGAGGCGGTCCTTGATCATGTCGACGCAGCAGTCGAAATTCGCGCCGGTGCGGTCGAGCTTGTTGACGAAGCACATCCGCGGAACGCTTGTACTTGTCGGCCTGCCGCCACACCGTCTCCGACTGCGGCTCGACGCCGGCGACGCCGTCGAAGCACGGCGACCGCGCCGTCGAGCACGCGCAGCGAACGCTCGACCTCGATGGTGAAGTCGACGTGGCCGGGCGTGTCGATGATGTTGATGCGGTGGTCGTTCCAGAAGCAGGTCGTCGCCGCCGACGTGATCGTGATCCCGCGCTCCTGCTCCTGCTCCATCCAGTCCATCGTCGCGGTGCCCTCATGGACCTCGCCGATCTTGTAGGACTTGCCGGTGTAATAAAGGATGCGCTCGGTCGTCGTCGTCTTGCCGGCATCGATATGCGCCATGATGCCGATATTGCGATAGCGCTCGAGCGGATGGCTGCGGGCCATGGTCGTTATTCCTTAGCAATGTCGGGAGCCGGACGGCCCTGGCCCCGCTACCGACGATAGGTCAGGCTGCAGCCGACAGTCTTACCAGCGGTAGTGGCGAGAAGGCGCGGTTCGCTTCGGCCATGCGGTGCGTGTCCTCGCGCTTCTTGACGGCGTTGCCGCGATTGTTCGCGGCGTCCATCAGCTCGCCCGACAGGCGCGCCGACATGGTGTTCTCGCTGCGCGCGCGCGCGGCGGTGATCAGCCAGCGGATCGCCAGCGCCTGGGCGCGCTCGGGGCGAACCTCGACCGGCACCTGGTAGGTCGCGCCGCCGACGCGGCGGCTGCGGACCTCGATGCCCGGCTTCACATTGTTGAGCGCGTCGTGGAACACGCCGATCGGATCGCGCTTGGCGCGCGTCTCGACGGTGTCGAGCGCGCCATAGACGATGCCCTCGGCGACGGACTTCTTGCCGTCGCAGCATGACGCTATTCATGAACTTGGAGAGCACCACGTCCCCGAAACTGGGGATCGGGCAGGATTTCGCGCTTCTCGGGGCGACGACGACGAGCCATACTGCTCTTCCTTTCTCTTCAGCCGGGTCCGGACATCGACTGTCCGGGGCTTACTGCAGCTGGTTATTTCGGGCGCTTGGCGCCGTATTTGGAACGGGACTGGCGGCGATCCTTGACGCCCTGGGTGTCGAGGACGCCGCGCAGGACGTGGTAGCGAACGCCCGGAAGGTCGCGAACGCGGCCGCCGCGGATCAGCACCACGCTATGCTCCTGGAGGTTGTGGCCCTCGCCGGGAATGTAGCTGATCACTTCGCGCTGGTTGGTCAGGCGGACCTTGGCCACCTTGCGCAGCGCCGAGTTCGGCTTCTTCGGGGTCGTCGTATAGACGCGGGTGCAGACGCCGCGCTTCTGCGGGTTCTGCTCCATCGCAGGGACCTTCGACTTGGCCTTCTGCGGCTCGCGACCCTTGCGGATCAGCTGGTTGATCGTCGGCATGAAGCCCTTCACTTCCTTCAAGTTACTTTACCGAGGCGCAAAAAACGCGAAGCACCGGGGCGGCCTTGCGGCCCCCTGGCCCTCGCGACGCAACAGCAATGTTCAAGCTCTTGTGCCCGTTGACGGGACGGCCTGGTTTCTCGAGGAGAATCCCACCGGCCCCGGGGCGGGGCGGCCTATAGCCGCGAGGGGGATATGGGTCAACGGGGTTGGTTTGTGAAGAGGATCCGTTTTGCCTCTCTTCCCCGCAAAGCGGCGGCGCGGCTAAGGAGGGCCATGTCGTCCCGCTATAGATCAACGCACCTCCGCCGATGGATGTAAGCCGCGCTGAGCTCTGGCGCGACAACCGTGTCGAACCTCTGTTCGCCCGCTTGCGCGCCGAGGCGCCGGTCCATTTCTGTCGCGAAAGCGCGTTCGGCGCCTATTGGTCGGTGGTCCGGTACGACGAGATCGTGCGGGTGGAATCGCAGCCGGAGCTCTATTCCTCGAGCTATCTCCACGGCGGCATCACCATCGCTGGCGACCGACCCAATCTCTTTCCGATGTTCATCGCCATGGACCCGCCGGAGCACGGCCCGCAGCGGAAGTCGGTCGTGCCCGCTTTCGCTCCGTCGGAGATGCAGAGGCTGCGGCCCGCCTTGCTCGCGAGAACGCGCGAACTTTTTGACGAATTGCCGATCGGTGAGCCGTTCGACTGGGTGGACCGTGTTTCGGTCGAGCTCACCACCCAGATGCTTGCGATCCTGTTCGGATTCCCGTGGGACGAGCGGCGCCGGCTTGCCTATTGGGCGGACTGGGGCAGCGACATCGGAGGCGCGGCCGACCCGGCGCGTAGCCGCAAGCGCCTCGAAATCCTGTGGGAATGTGCCGGCGCGTTCCTGCGCCTGTGGCGGCAGCGCGAGAAGGAAGTCCCCGCCCGCGACCTCATCTCGATGATGTGCTATTCGGACGCGACCCGGGACATGCCCCCGCAGGAGTTTCTCGGCAATCTGATCCTCCTCATCGTCGGTGGCAACGAGACGACCCGCCACGCGATGAGCGCGCTCCCGCTCGTCAACAGCCTGTGGCTGGACGCTTGGGACAAGCTAGCCGCGGAGCCCTCGCTCATCCCTTCGGCTGCGCAGGAGCTGATCCGCTGGCAAACTCCGCTCGCGCACATGCGGCGCACCGCTACCGCTGATGGCGAGCTCGCCGGGGTGCACATCAAGGCCGGAGACAAGATAGTCTTATGGTATGCCTCGGCGAACCGTGACGAGAGCGTGTTCGAAAAGGGCGAGCGTTTCATTCCCGACCGTCCGAACGCGCGCCGCCATCTCGCCTTCGGCCACGGCATTCACCGTTGCGTTGGCGCGCGTCTGGCCGAGCTTCAGCTTGAGGCGCTGCTGCAGGTCCTTACCGAACGGCGGTTGCGGCCGGTGGCGAGTGACAAGCCCGCGAGAACCGCAAGCTGCTTCTCGCACGGCTTTAGCGCGATGACCACTCAACTCCTTCGGGAATGAGGATGCCTAGGAGATTTTGAAACCGTCAGGAGTAGGCTTGGGCGTTGTGCCGCTCTCCGCTCCTGCCGCTGGAAAGCGCTTCATGGCAGGCGCCCGCCAAGGCAACCGATCTTCTCTCGGCTCGGATTCGCGCGTGTCCGGATCGCAAGCCTGGTGATCAAGAGCTCCCATCCGCCTCCCCCTTCGCAATCGACCGTTTTAGCTATTCCAGAAGCGTAAGCTGTTGCAAAGCAAAAGTTGGCGAAAGGAAAGGGCGACATCCGGGAGTCGATTGTGCCGCTGGACGAATGGCTGGAAAATTCACTCACGGCGGCGACCGTGCCGGACAATGCGGGCGAATGGCGTCTGAACCCGTTGCGATGGCAGTTGCTTCGCGCGGTCCTGCGGGCACCGCCAAATCCACGTCTGCATGCCCTCGTCCCACGGGTGGAACAGGCATTTGCGTCGGCGGGACTGGATGGTCCCGTTCCCCTCACCCCGGATCATCAGGTGGACCATTTCGATTGCGGGGCCGGACTCCTCGACGAAGGGCTTCGCAAGAGTGCGGAGAGGCTCGCCGCAGGCATCGAAACCTCATTGCGCACCTGGGTCGTAGGATCGGGCAATCAAGTGGCCGGCTATTATTCGCTTCGATCTATCGCAGCCCTGTGCGACGAGCATTCGTCCGAGCAAATAAAGCTGGTCTTCGTGGCACATGCCGCGCTCGACAGGCGCTGGCGACGCGCAGGCGTCGCCGAGAGGCTCGTGATCGCCTTGATGCGCAGCGCATGGACACTTTCGGACGATGCGCGCCCCGCGGGAGCGTTCGCGTTGACCCTCAATCCTTCGGTCAAGCGCCTCTTCCGCAGCATGGGCGTAAGGCCGCTGGGAGACACGATCGACACGCGCGGGATATTCACTCCCGCGGCTGATCTCGCCACCGTGACGGAGATGGCATAGTATTTGATGTTTCAGCCGATGATCCTGTGCGACGCCAATTGCTCGTAATAAGGTCTGCAGCGATCCGCCAGACGGCGCGCTTCGTCCGACAGCGCTGGGAGACGGTGGGGCGGCCCGAAGCCGGTGCTGGCCTCGACCGCATGATACCAGTGCGGCGCCCAGGGGCCGTCGGTGGGGCGGCGCCCGGGCGCCCAGGACAGCATGGCGGGATAGAAGGGGATGCCGAGGCTGACGCAAAGGGCCGAGAGCGTGCCACGCGGATCGGCGAGCACGTCGTTCGCATCCACTACCGGCGGCGCGGCGCCGAGCCTGTCCGCCTCGCGCTCGAAGAATTCCGCCTGGCGATCGAGGCCGAAATCCTCGAACGCGGCGGCCTCGCGCTTGCGAAGATAGGAGGCGATCATGTTGGCCGGATCGCGGATCAGGAAGGCGTGGGTGAAGCCCTCGAAATCCGCATAGCCGATCGGCCCGACGATATGGTGCCACATATGCTTCTGGTACCAGATCGGCCGCCCTTCCGGCGCCGGGCCGGCGAGGGTGCGGGCGACGCTCGCCCAGTCGCAGTCCATCGCCGCGATCACCGTCTCGCGCATCGGATGGTCGGCGCCGCTGGTTTTCAGGAAAGCGCCGTAAAAGGGCTCGTCGCTCACCGCGGTATCGGCACGATTGCCGAAGCTGCGCATCATCGCCGTCGAGAGGTTGCGCGGCCCGGACCACATGGCGATCCGGAGCGTCATGGTCAGGGCCGCTTCGCCGCGGCGACATCGGCCTCGACGCGCTTTTTGTAGAGGCCCTGTAGCCGCTCGGTCGTCGGCCTGCGCCCGTCTGCATAAGCCCGCCCGTCGACCGAGCGCACCGGGATCAGGCCTGCGAAGGTGCCGGTGACGAAGGCCTCGTCGGCGCCATAGACGTCGGTCAGCGAGAAATTCTTCTCAAACACCGGGATCCCGGCCTCGCGGCAGATCTCGACGATGTTGCCGCGCGTGATCCCGCCCAGGCAATAATCGCCGGCCGAGGTCCAGACCTCGCCCTTTCGCACGATGAAGAAATGGGTCGAGTTGCAGGTCGCGACGAAGCCGTGCGGATCGAGCATCAGCCCCTCGTCCGCGCCCGCCTCGATCGCCTGAATGCAGGCGGTGATGCAGTTGAGCTTGGAATGCGAATTGAGCTTGGGGTCCTGCACGGCAGGATCGCCGCGGCGAACATGGACGGTGAACAGACGGATCCCCCGCTCGAGGATGGCGGGCAGCGGCTCCTTATATTCCGGGATGATGACGATGGTCGCGGCCGAGACGATCACCCGCGGATCCTGGTACGGCGTCGAGCGGATGCCGCGCGTCACCATCAGGCGGATGTGCACGCCGTCGGTCATCTCATTGGCGTCGAGGGCCGCATAGAGCCGCCGGGTCAGCGCCGCGCGGTCGATGCCGACGTCCATCGCGATCGCCTTCGCGCCTTCGTAGAGCCGGTCGAGATGGCGATCCAGAAAGGCGATCCGGCCTTTGTGGACGCGCAGCCCCTCCCAGATTCCGTCGCCGAGCATGAAGCCCGAATCGAACACCGAGACCACCGCCTCGCCGCGCGGCTTCAGTTCGCCGTTGACGTCGATCAGGATCGAGGCGTTGCGCGGGTCGGCGGCGCTGTCGTGGGTGCCTTTCATGTGCCTCAGTCGCTCTTCACCACCTCGCCGCCCTTGATGACGGTGCGGACATGTTCGAGCGTGCGAACGTCCTTCAGCGGATCGCCGTCGACCGCATCGATGTCGCCGTAGCGGCCGACAGCGATCGCGCCGACATCGCCCTCGCGGTTAAGCGCGCGCGCCGCTTCGGAGGTCGCCGCCTGCACCGCCTGGAGCGGGGTCATCCCCCATTCGACCATCTTTGCGAATTGCAGCGCATTCTCCCCGGCCGGGAAGACGGCGCCATTGTCGGTGCCGAAAATCTGCTTCACGCCGGCGTGCACGGCGGCGCGGAAGGTTTCGCGCTGGCGGCGGCCGATCGCCCGCTCCTTGACCAAAAATTCCTCATGCAGCCCGTTCTTCGCGCCTTCGGCGAGGATGTAATCGTCATCGTAAATATCCATCGAGAACCAGGCACCATGCTCCTTGGCGAGGCGGAAGCTCTCCTCGTCGGCGAGGCTGGCATGCTCGATCGTGTCGACGCCGGCGCGAAGCGCGTCGTTGATGCCGGCGGTGCCGTGGGCGTGGGCGGCGACGCGCAGGCCGAGCCTATGCGCCTCGTCGACGATCGCCTTCATCTCCTCGAGCGTCAGCTGCTGGGCGCCCGGCGCGTCGGTCTTGGAAAGGACGCCACCGGTCGCGCAGATCTTGATCACCTCGGCGCCATATTTGTGGAGTTTGCGGACGATGTCGCGCATCTGGTCCGGTCCGCTGCCGAGCGCCGGCTGCGGATGGTCGAGCGACGGCGGCAAATCGCCGGTATCGTCGCAATGGCCGCCGGTCGCGCCGATCAGATAGGTAGCGGGAACGATGCGCGGGCCTGGGATATAGCCGCCCTCGACCGCCTGCTTGATCGCAACGTCGTTATAATTGTCGGATCCGACATTGCGGACGGTGGTGAAGCCGGCCTCCAGCATCTTCTTCGCGTTGGCGACGCCGACCGCGGTCCAGAAAGTATCGGTGTAGGCGAGGCGGCGATAGCCGCCGATCCGCGCATCGGCGTCGAGATGGACGTGCATGTCGATCAGGCCGGGCAGGATGGTGCGGCCCGGAAGGTCGATCCGCTTCGCCCCGGCGGGGATGGTGACCTCGCCCTGGCGGCCGACGGCGCTGATCCGGCCGTCGGTGATGATCACGACCGGCTTCGCAACCTCGGTGCCGGCGAGCACGTCGACCATGCGGTCGGCGGTGACCGCGACCACCGCCGGATGCCCCTCCTCGGCCGCCGCGGGGGCCACCGCTATGCCGAGTGCCGTCGCCGCCAACAGGATCCAATGCTTCATCTTTTCGCCCTCCCGCTTGTCGAGGCTCCATGCAACGATCGGGAGAGCGCCGCAACGGTCTCAGGCCGACGGTGGCGGCAAGGGCGTCAGCAGGAGTCGCCCGGCGACGCCGGCGACGGTCACCACAAGTGCAACCGCCACTAAGGCGATCAGGTGCCGCCGCCGGATCGCGCCCGAGGCCCCGAGTAGGGAAATGCCGAGCCCGGCGGCGATGATCGTCCAGAGATGATAGCGCAAATCCGAAGCGACGCTGACCACAGCGTAGCTAAGGCCGCCGCAGACCGAAGAAAGGAGCAAGGCCAAAGCCAGGTCCCGCTCCGCACCGCGTGGTGCCAGCACCGCGGGGCACAAGGCCGCGATAGCAAGAGCTAGCCAGAATGCGGGCCATCCCGGCGGTAGGGCGGTCCATACCGCCCCGACGCTCCAGAACGCCTGCTCCGCACCGCTCGGCGTTCGACCAAGGCCGAGCTTGTTCGACTCCGGATCGACCGGGGACATTGCGACGGGGAGGTTGGCCGGCACGAACAGGCGCATCGTCGCATTGAAATGGGCGAGCCTGTGCTCGGCATAAGCGAGCGGATGATGGAGGATCGTCTCCGCCCAGAGGCGGTAGAGCGGCGCGGTTTCGGGCTCGGCGGTCAGGCGCGGATCGGGAATGCAGTCCGGCGCACCGAACCGGTCCCACTGGTCCGCATGATAGCAGCCTTTCGCCCTCATCCGCGCCCAAGTCGCGGCCGGAACGCCCGCCACGTCGCCGCCGGCGCGGATGGCCGTGCCGTCGATGTCGTAAATAAGCAGGCTGTTCTCGACGCCGGAGCGGCTGGCGCCGAGCAGGCCGCGGTTTACCGCAGGCGTCAGCACGATGATCAGCAGGACCGCGGCCAGCGCGACGGCGGCCCGCTTCCAGAGGGCACGAAGGCGAAACCAGCCCGCCAAAGCGAGCGCGAGCGGCACTACGGCGAAGACGGCATTCGCCCGCAAGAGCAGGGCATAAAGTAGCAGCAGGACGGCGATCGCCGCCGCCCAGATCGGCAGCGGCCGCTCCGAGAGGCGGTACCAACCTACGATGCCCGCGGCGGCAGTGAGCCCGGCGGCCATTTGGCCATCCTTCAGCACCGCGGCCATCCAGCAGGAGAGGAAAGACGACGCGCCGACGGCCAGCACAACCCAGCCGGCCCAGGGATGACGGCGGCGTGCGCAGCCGGCGGCGAGCAGGCCGAGGCCGATCCAGAAGAGACCGAGCTGGAGGACGAACATCGGCTCGGTCCCGCGCCACACATGCAGCAGCACCGACCACAGCCGCGCCATGACCGGCGGGTGCCAGTCGTCATAATCCCCGCTCAATATCTGGTTATATTGGTAGAGGGTGTCGAACAGCGGGACGCCGGGCCAGAAAAGAAGAAGGAAAAGGAGGGCGAGGAGCAGAGCGGTCCCGGCCTGGACCAGCCCGTGCTTCCGGGCGCTCATTTTCATCCCACGACGGCGCTGCGGTGGGCAGCGGCGCCCTCCTCCGGTCGGACGAACAGGTGCCGCACCGCCGGCCAGCGCTCCGCCGCCTCCGCCTCGATTCTGGCGACGATCTGCTCGACCTGCGCCGCATTGATCGCATTGTCGAAGTCGACGCTCACCATCGCCGTGATCTGGTCTGGCGCCGAATGGACGGTGAGGACGAGGCCGACGCCAACCACCCCCTCCTGCCGCGCCGCCAGCGCCCTGATGCCTTCGACCAGCTCCGGATCGGCCGCCTCGCCGATCAGCAGGGCCTTGGATTCATGGGCGAGAAAGGCGGCGGTGACGCCGAGGATCAGACCGATGACGACCGACGCGGCGCCGTCGAAGAAGGGATTGCGGGTCGCCTGGCTCAGCGCCAGCCCGACCGCCGCCGCCAGATATGCCGGCCATCGCCGCGCCATTCTCCAGCAGCACGATGAAGCCGGGCGGATCCTTCGACAGGCGCACCGCCTCGCAGCCAGCCGAGCGAGCCCTTGGCGGCGCGGAATTCCTTGAAGGCGGAGACGGTCGAGCCGCCTTCGAGCAGGAAGGCGAGCAGCAGCACGCCATAAGCGATGATCGGCGACACCGCCGGCTCGGGATGGCGGATATGCAGCGACGCCCTCATAGACCGACACGCAGGCGCCAAGCTGCGAAGACGAGCAAGGCAACGACGAAGCTCCAGAAATAGAGCTCGCGGCCATAGCCGAACGGATGCTTGCGGTCGGGCGGCTTCTTCGACTGGCGCCGGCCCCAGATCAGCAGCAGCTGGTTGGCGCTGTCGACGACGCTGTGCACGCCCTCCGTCAGCATCGCCGACGACCCGGTCATCCCCGCCGCGACGAATTTCGAGACCGCGATGCCGAGATTCGCCGCCAGCGCGATCAGCAAGGTGCGGTTGTTCTCGGTGTGTCCGCTCAATCCGGATCCCCTGCCGGCCCGCTAGGAGCGGGTGAACCGAGTTCTTATCCGCAGCGGAGCCGTGAGCCAATCCGAACGTGCCTGGACAGCGCCTTGGGGTATCGCAACGCCGACGGGATTGCGAGTCAGCGCCAATACTCGTTCGCCTGCAGCAATCCATGACGATGCTTCGTTCTCGCTTGGGACCGCGGGCACGACCGTCTCCCCAGCGCCGACGACGACATGTTCAACCGTCGCCTTCATCTCCGCATTCCGGCACGACTGCTGAGCGTATAGGTCCCGGCCGGCAGGTTCTTGATCCGGAATTGCCCGTTGCCTTTGGCCTTCGTTCGAGAACGTCTGGCCGTCGGTGCCCGTTGCGGTGACCCGCACAGGCAAATCGGACGGGTTCGACAGTTCCTGCGATGGTGCCGCCTGGCGGTCGCTGCTTTGCCAAGGCCGGCGCAGCCTGTCGCTAGCAGACCCGCCGTCGCGGCAGCCGCGACGACCATCCGCCGAGCGTACGCGCCGGCGGCTCGGCTTGAGCAGGATCGGCACCATCACCGTCGATGCGAGCCCGCACGCAGGTATCGGGGTTGCGGCGCAGCAGCGCCTCGGTTTCGAGGAGCGTACAGCGCGAGAGATCGTGAACGGGTTTGTCGCAACGCCCACAGACCCGAGCGCACCCCACCGGCGTCATAGTCTCCCATTTCTCGTCACAAAGCTTGGGGAAGCTTACGCGCAGGTCACGCATCGGACATTCCTCGCTTAATGTGCAGCGCCCTTCCATAAGCGTCGAGGACGCTTTCGTGCATCATCTCGCTCAGCGTCGGGTGTGGGAAGACCGTTTCCATCAGCTCCACCTCGGTGGTCTCGAGCTGGCGGGCGATGACGTAGCCCTGGATCAATTCGGTCACCTCCGCGCCCACCATATGGGCGCCGAGCAAAGCGCCGGTCGCCCCGTCGAACACGGTCTTGATGAAGCCTTCCGCCTCGCCGAGCGCGATCGCCTTGCCGTTGCCGATGAAGGGGAATTTGCCGACCTTGACCTTGAGCCCCTGCTCCTTCGCCTTGGCCTCGGTGAGGCCGACCGAGGCCACCTGCGGGCGCGAGTAAGTGCAGCCGGGGATGTTCCAGGTCTCGAACTTGTGCGGCTTCAGCCGAGCGATCGCCTCGACGCAGACGACGCCCTCGTGGCTGGCCTTATGCGCGAGCCAGGGCGGGCCGGTGACGTCGCCGATCGCGTAGATGCCCTCGACATTGGTGCGGCCGTAGCCGTCGGTGACGATATGGCCGCGGTCGGTTTTCACGCCGAGCGCCTCGATGCCGATATTTTCGGTGTTCGGCAACGATGCCGACGGCGACGATGATGTGGCTGAACTCCTGCGTCTCGCCACCCTTCAGGGTCGCTTTCACCCCGTTTGCGGCGGCTTCCAGCTTCTCGACGCCCGAGGAGACGTGGATCTTCATGCCTTGCTTGGTCAGCGCCTTGTGCATGAAAGCGGAGACTTCCTCGTCCTCCACTGGAAGGATGCGGTCGAGCATCTCGACGATGGTCACGTCGGCGCCCATGTCCGAATAGAAGCTGGCGAACTCCACCCCGATCGCGCCCGAGCCGATCACGAGCAATTTCGTCGGCATCTCCTGCGGCACCATGGCGTGGCGATAGGTCCAGATGCGCTTGCCGTCGGCCTTGGCGAACGGCAGGTCGCGCGCCCGCGCCCCCGTCGCGACGATGATGTGCTTCGATTGAAGATCGGTCTTCTTGCCGTCCCTGGTAACGCTGAGGCCCCCCTTGCCGGTCAGGACCCCCTCGCCCTCGACGACGGCGACCTTGTTCTTCTTCATCAGCCCCTTGACGCCGGCATTGAGCTGGCCGGCGACCTTGCGGCTGCGCTCGACGATCTTGGCGAGGTCGAAGCCGGTCTTCTCCGCCGACAGGCCGTAGGCGGAGGCGTGGGTGAGATAGTGGTTGATCTCGGACGTGCGCAGCAAGGCCTTGGTCGGAATGCACCCCCAGTTGAGGCAGATGCCACCCAGTTTCTCCCGCTCGACGATCGCGACTTTCATGCCCAACTGCGCCCCCCGGATCGCCGCGACATAGCCGCCGGGCCCGGAACCGAGGACGATGAGGTCGTAAGTATCAGCCATTCAAAGCTCCAATCCCCTCTCCCGCAAGGGGAGAGGGGTTCATTAGGCAATCATCCCCAACGGGGCTTCGACCAATTGCTTGAACACCTGCATCAGCCTTGCGCCGTCGGCGCCGTCGATGGCGCGGTGGTCGAAGCTGCCGGTGGCGCTCATCACGGTGGCGATCTGGAGGCTATCGTCGATGACGTAGGGGCGCTTCTCGCCGGCGCCGATCGCCATGATCATGCCCTGGGGCGGGTTGATCACCGCCTCGAACTGCTTGATGCCGTACATGCCCATGTTGGAGAGGCTCGCGGTGCCGCCCTGATATTCCTCGGGCTTCAATTTCCCTTCGCGGGCGCGGCCGGCGAGGTCCTTCATCGCGGTGGCGATGGCGGACAGGCTCTTCGTGTCGGCTTCGGTCACCACAGGCGTGATCAGGCCATTCGGGATCGAGACCGCGACCGAAATGTCGGCCCGCTTGAAGGTGACGAGGTCGTGGCCGGTGAACTGCACGTTGCACTCCGGCACCTGCATCAAGGAGACGGCGAGCGCCTTGATCAGCATGTCGTTGACCGAGAGCTTGACGCCCCGGCCCTCGAGCGACGCATTGAGCTCGCCCCTGAGCTTCAGCAACGCGTCGAGGCGGATGTCGACCGTCAGATAGATGTGCGGGATCGTCTGCTTCGACTCGGTGAGCCGGCGCGCGATCGTCTTGCGCATGTTGGAGAGCTTGACGATTTCGTGCGGGATATCCGGCACCGCGAAATCCCCGGCCGGCGCTGCGGCGACCGGCTGTGGCGCGGCTGCGGGCTGAGGCGCCGCGGCGGGGACGGTAGCCGGGGCCTTGCCGGCGGCCTGGTCGATATCCGCCTTGACGATGCGGCCGTTCGGTCCGGAGCCGCGCAGCGACGAAAGATCGATGCCGCGCTGCTCGGCGAGGCGGCGGGCGAGCGGGCTCGCCTTGACGCGATCGCCCTGATCGTGGCGCGGCTGCGGTGCCGCTGAGGCGGCCAGAGCAGGAGGCGGTGGTGGTGGTGCGGCCTGCTGCTGCGTTGCAGGCTGGCCTGCGCCGGTCTCGCCGGCCTTCGTCTCGGGCGCGTTGGGAACCTCGGCCTTCGCGGGTGCGCCGCTGGCGGAAGCGACCTTGGAAACGTCCTCACCGTCCTCGGCCATGATCGCGATGACCTCGCCGACCTTCACCTCGTCCGTGCCTTCCGCGACGACGATCTTGGCGATCTTGCCCTCGTCGACCGCCTCGAACTCCATCGTCGCCTTGTCGGTCTCGATCTCGGCGAGAATGTCGCCGGATCTGACCTCGTCGCCCTCCTTCACCAGCCATTTGGCGAGCGTCCCTTCCTCCATCGTCGGGGACAGAGCGGGCATCTTAAGTTCGATGGACATGGGACGGAAGGCTCCCTTCGACTTCGCTCAGACAGGCATTGGACCGGCTCAGGCGCTGAACGCCAAACAGCAACAATCGGTGCCGGGTCAAGGCCAGAACATGGTCCTTCGCTTGCGCGCGAGGGCGATCTGGCGCAGCATCGCGGCGAGAACGGGGGCCGAATGCGCGCCTATATGGTCGTCGTGGACGAGACGGGCGAGGCGGATATCGCCCTGCGCTACGCCGCCCGCCGCGCCGCGCGCACCGGCGGCTCCGTGCTCATCCTCGCCATCGTGCCGAAGCAGGAATTCGTCCAGTGGCGCGGCGTCCAGGCGGCGATGGAGGAAGAAGCGCGGCTTCGCGCCGAGGCGATGGGCCTGCAAGCCGCGAGCGCGATCGACGAGCAAGCGGACGTGCAGCGCACGGTGCTCGTGCGCAACGGCGATCCGGTGAAGGCGATCATCGATGTGCTCAAGGAACGGGACGACGTCGCCCAGCTCGTCCTCGGGGCCGCCGCGGAGGGCGGGCCTGGACCGCTCGTCGCCCATTTCTCAAGCGCGATGACGGGGACTCTCCCCTGTCCCCTGGTGATCGTCCCCGGCCACCTCAGCGACGCGGCGCTGGACCGCGAATGAAGGTCGTGATTTCCCGTCCCCTTGGACGGGAGAGGATACGAAGCCTTAGCGGCTTTGCCGCTTAGGCGGAGTTGGTGAGGGTGGCGCCGTCAGAGGATTTCCGCGGAGTTTGTCACCCCCTCACCCGACTGCGCCTAGGCTCCTTCGTCGCCAAGGCTTCGTATCCCTCCCCCATCCAAGGGAGAGGAGAATAGAAACCCGGGTTCTTGCAGGTCAGCCGCGCTCGCCGCCGCCCGGAGGCGGAGGGGGCGCCGCCACGCGGCAGATGCAGCGCGGCGCGACGTGGCGGCGATGATGCCTCGCCCGCACGCGCACCGTTTCATAGGTGACGTAGGTGTGCTCCTCGACCACCGGCGCCTCGGTCACGGTCGTCTCGGTCACGACCACCCCGCCGCCATAACCCATCGTGCCGCCGTAGCCGTAGCCATAGCCGCCGCCACAGGCACGCATGCAGGGAGGCGGAGGAGGCGGCATCGGCGGCCCCATCGGACCATGCTCGACATAGGTGCGCGTCTCGACATGCGGACGGCCACCGCCGTAGCGCTCGCCCCATTCGTAATCGCGGCGCTGGTAGTCCCCATCCTCGGCCCGGCCGTCGCCATAGCTATCCCAGTCCCAACCGGGGCGGCTGTCGCGGACGCGGCCGTCATGATCGACCATCAAGGCGTCGTCATAATAACGAATCCAGCGGCCGCCCTCGGCCGGCGCCGGGAAGCCGTACATGCGCCAGTTGCGCACCTCGAACTCGGGACTCCGCCAGCGCTCCGGCACCATGCCTCCGCGCTCGATCCGGCGATAGTCGACATGCTGCTCCGGACCTCTCTGCCGGAAGAAGAAATTCCGCCGCTGCTGCATTCCCTCCGGCGGCGGCCCCTGCATGTGCGCGGGCGGCGCCTGCCAGGTGGTGCCGGCGGGTGGCGGCGCGCGATGGCGCGGCGGAGGCGGCGCGTCCGGGTCCGGCGAGACGCCATAATAAGGATCGGAATCCGGAACGGTCTGCGCCGCGGCCGGGGCGACCCAGATGGCGGCGGTGGCGGTCAGTGCAACGAGCGCGAGACGTTTCATCGTCGCTTTCCCCTTGATAAAGCGCGGCCGACTTCTCCGCGTTGGAGGGTGGCGTTAGGACTTCTTTAACGCTCGCAATGGGCTTTTGCGACTCAGCCGAGGCGGCCTGAAAGCCGCCGTATCAATTCGAGACAGCCTTCCTCATCTTCCTTGTCGAACCGGCCCCGACGCGGGCTGTCGAGATCGAGCACGCCGACCAGCCGGTCCCCGTTCATGATCGGTACGACCAGCTCCGAGGCGGAGGCGCTGTCGCAGGCGATATGACCAAGGAAGAGGTCGACATCCTCGATCCGCTGCACCGCCCGCGTCGCCGCCGCCGTGCCGCAGACGCCCTTGCCGAACGGGATGCGGATGCAGGCGGGGCGGCCCTGGAACGGCCCCAGCACCAGCTCGCCGTCGACGTTGCGGTAGAAGCCCGCCCAGTTGAGCTCGGGTAGCGTCTCCCAGAGCAGGGCGGCGACGTTGGCCATATTGGCGACGGCATCGGGCTCGCCGTCGGTAAGCGCGTCGGCGGCGCCGATCAGCTCGCGGTAGAGAGCCGGTTTGTCGGCCGCATCGATTTTGAAATCGTACATCCGCTTCCCTAATCCACCTGCACCTTGCCGCGCGCTTTCTTGACGGCGCTCCGGCCCTTTTTCTCGTCGACCCGCTTCGCCTTGGCGGCGCGGCTCGGCTTGGTGCGGATGCGCTTTGCCGGACGGATATGGGCACGGGCGACGAGGTCTGCCAGACGCGCGCGCGCCTCTTCGCGATTCGCCTCCTGGGTGCGGTGGGTGCGGGCGGTAATGACGATCTCGCCGCCTTCGGTCATCCGGCTCCCGGCCAGCGTCTTCAGCCGCTGATAGACCGGCGACGGGAGGCCGAGCTTGAACACGTCGCAGCGCAATTGCACCGCGGTGGCGACCTTATTGACGTTCTGCCCGCCGGGACCGGTGGAGGCGAGGAACTTTTCCTCCAGCGCCTCCTCGGGAATCGGGAAGGGCTCAGACGACATCGCCGAACCCCGCTTGCGCAAAGGTGGGCGGCAGCGGCGCCCGCGCCTCGACCGGCGCCTTTCCTGCGCGCTCCATGTATAGCGAGACCGCATGGAGCAGCATCGGCCCACGCCCGTCACCATAGACGGGATCGCCGGCGATCGGCGCGTTAAGACCGGCGGCGGCATGGACGCGAAGCTGGTGGGTACGGCCCGTCTCCGGCATGAACAGGAGCGCGCTCCGTCCCTCTCGCACGGTCAGCCGGCGCCAGCGCGTGACGGCTGGCTTGGCCGTCGCGTCAGGTACCATCCGCCAGCCTTGCTCCCGGGTCGACACCTTGGCGAGCGGCATGTCGATCTCGCCTTCCTCCGGCTCTACCGCCCCCTCGAGGACCGCGACATAGGTTTTGGTCACCGCGCTCTCCTCGAAGGCACGCTGAAAACGCTTGTGCGCCTTTGGGTTGCGCGCCAGCAGAAGACAGCCGCTCGTGTCCCGGTCGAGCCGGTGCAAGAGGCTCGGCCGCCGCGCGAAACCGAAGCGGAGATCGCCCAGATAATCCTCCAAACTCTCCCGCGTGCGTGGGCCCGGATGGACCGCGAGACCGGCCGGTTTATCGATCACCAGCGCTTCGGCATCGATGAAGAGAACGCGTTCTTCCCACATGCCGGCCTTGTGACTGCTCTGTTGCGCTACTGCAACATTCACGCGACTCATTGTGATTCCTCGTTTAATTCGAAATTAACCTTTTGCGTTCACACCTCCGATGGTTAATGAACTGCAACAGGGGGAAACGAAGCCGCGGCTTCGGGAACCGCTGAAAGAGGGGCCACACATGCGCGTTCTGCTGATCGAAGACGAGCCCACCACCGCGAAGAGCATCGAGCTGATGCTGAACGGCGAAGGCTTCAACGTCTATACGACCGACCTCGGCGAAGAGGGTTTGGACCTCGGCAAGCTCTACGATTACGACATCATCCTGCTCGATCTCAACCTGCCGGACATGCACGGTTACGACGTGCTGAAGAAGCTGCGGCTCGCCAAGGTCGGCACTCCGGTCCTCATCCTCTCCGGCATCGCCGAGATGGATTCGAAGGTCCGCGCGCTCGGCTTCGGCGCCGACGATTATGTCACCAAGCCCTTCCATCGCGACGAGCTGGTCGCCCGTATCCATGCGGTCGTGCGCCGCTCCAAGGGCCATTCGCAATCGGTGATCCGCACCGGCAAGCTGGCCGTCAACCTGGACGCCAAGACGGTCGAGGTGGACGGCGCCCGCGTGCATCTCACCGGCAAGGAATATGCCATGCTGGAGCTGCTCTCGCTTCGCAAGGGCACCACGCTCACCAAGGAAATGTTCCTCAACCATCTTTACGGCGGCATGGACGAGCCGGAGCTGAAGATCATCGACGTCTTCATCTGCAAGCTCCGCAAGAAGCTCTCCCTCGCCTGCAGCGGCGACAATTATATCGAGACCGTCTGGGGCCGCGGCTATGTGCTGCGCGACCCGGAGGATCTGGAGACCGCCAAGGTCGCCTGACCTTTTCAGAGCGGGGCAACGGAACCGGCGTCCGCAGCAATGCGGGCGCCGGTTTTCTTATGTGCGGTCCGGACGAACAGCTGCCCTTCCCTCTCCTTGGACGGGAGAGGATACGAAGCCTTAGCGGCTCTGCCACCTAGGCGAAGTTGGTGAGAGTGACACCGTCAGCATATAACCTCGGGCGCCGTCATCCTCTCCCGTCAGCGAGAGGGCTTGGTGCGGCTCAGGCCGCGGCGCGGCCGATGCGGGTGACTTTCGGGCTGGCGAGGGCGGCCGCCTCCGTGGCTTCCAGCGGGGGCGACAGGAAGAAGCCTTGGCCGTCGCGGCAGCCGAGCTCGCGCAGCAAGGCGAGCTGGTCGGAGCTCTCGATATGCTCGGCGACGCAGGGCAGGCCGAGCGAGGCGCAAAGATCGAGCACGCCCTTGAGCAGGCGGCGGCCGCGAAGCGAGTCCAGCACCGAGGAGACGAGTGTTCCGTCGAGCTTGATGCCGTCGAACTGCATCTCGCGCAGATAGGAGATGGAGGCGTGGCCAGCGCCGAAATCGTCGAGCAGGATCCGCGCCCCCGCCGTCCGCAATTCCTGGAGGTTGCGCCGCGCCGCCTCGAAATCGGCCAACAGGGCGGTCTCGGTCACCTCGATCTGCAGGCGCGACGGGTCCAGCCCTTCCGCACCGAGAACGGAGAGCAGGCGCTCGGCGGAACCCGCCGTGCAGAGCTGGACGGCGCTGACGTTGAAGGAGAGGCGGATTGTCGAGGCCCAGCCGCGCGCCGCCCGCGCCGCCTTGGCGAGCAATTTCTCGCTGATGTCGCCGATCACGTTGATCTGCTCGGCGATCGGGACGAACTGGTCGGGCGGGGTACGACCGAGCTCAGGATGGTCCCAGCGCGCCAGCGCCTCGAAGGCGCGCAGCTCGCCGGTGGTGAGGTCGCGGATCGGCTGGAAGACGAGCGTGATCGAATCCTGCACCTCGGCAAGGCGTAGCGCCTTCTCGATCTGCTTCCGGCGGCGATGCATCTCGTCCATCTCCTGTGAGAAGATGGCGACGCCGGCACGGCCGTTCTGCTTGGCCCGGTAGAGGGCGGTGTCGGCGCGGATCAGAGCTTGCTCGACCTGGCAGTCGCCAAGGCCGAGCAGAGTCATGCCGCAGCTGCCCGACAGGCGGAATTCGCGGCCATCGACGAGGAACGGCTCCTGCAAGGCGGCGCAGAGGGCAGCGCCGGTCGCCCGGGCGATGCTGGCCTGGCGGATGCCGGGAAAGAGCAAGGCGAATTCGTCGCCGCCGGTCCGGGCGACCAAAGCACCGCGCGTCGCCGCGATGCCGAGGCGGACGCCGACCTCGGCGAGGACCGCATCGCCGGTCGCATGGCCGAACGTGTCGTTGATCGGCTTGAATCCGTCGAGATCGACGAGCGCGAGCGCGAAGCCGCCGCCGCTCCGCCCGAGCGCCGCCGCGCGGCGGGTCAGATGGCGCAGGAAGGCGCGGCGATTGGCGAGGCCGGTCAGGGAATCGGTGTCGGCGATCCGCTTCGCCTTCGCCTTCTCGACCTTGGCGAGCCGCTCGGCCTGGCGGGCGCGCTCGCGCTGCTCGGCAATGTCGGTGCGCGATTCGACGATCGCCCGAAAGCCGCGATTGTGAACGCCGAGCAGCCGCACGATGAGCAGGACAACCATGGCGAGACTGATGCCGAGCCCGATATGGGCAGCGTCGCGGAACAGGATCAGCCGCAAGGCGAGCGGCAGGCCGAGAAAGACCAAAGGCAGCCGCGCCGCGGCGGGATAGGCGGTGATGCCGTAGGCGCAGCCGACGGCCGCGAAGCTGCCGAAGAAGATGACATAATCGTCGTCGGAGGGCGGCACGAGCTGCAGCAAATAGAGCGACCAGGCGCAGAAGCCGACGCTGATGACCAGTGCGTAGATCCAGGTCTTGGTCATCTCGACCAGGATCTTCTCGGGCGGCGGCCGGCGGCCGCGCACGCGCAACCAGTGGACGAGACGCAGGCAGACGAGCGCCACGAGCACTGTCGAAGGGCTGTCGAGATAGACGATCCGGCCGCCTGTCGCGAGCTGGAGACCGACGAAGTTGGTAAGGGCGACGAGGTAGAGGAGTGGGATCTGCTTCTGGAGCGCGTGATAGCGCTCCTCGAGCAACGCGCAGCCGGCGCGGCTCTCGCATTCGCCCGCGTCGATCAGCCTGACCAGCCAGGATTTGATCCGCCCCATGCGGTGGAGGATAAAGTCGAAGGATTAAAGGGCGGTTGCGCTATACGAGCGGCAATTCCCGCTGATCGGGGTCGAAACGCTGCCAGCCATGCGGCCCCAGTCGCTCCAGCGGCCGGAAGCGCGCCTTGTAGGCCATGCGCCGCGAATTCTCGACCCAATAACCGAGATAGACATAAGGCAGGTTCGCCCGCGCCGCGCGGACGATATGGTCGAGGATGATGTAGGTGCCGAGCCCGGAACGCGCGGGATCGTCCGGCTCGAAGAAGCTGTAGATCATCGACAGGCCGTCGCCCTGCTGGTCGGTGAGGCAGGCGCCGACGAGACGGCCGGGGCGTCCGCCCGCGGACGGCTCGCGATATTCGACGACATAGGTCTTGACCGGGCTCTGCTCGACCATGTCGGCAAAGTCGCTCTCGTCCATGCCGACCATTCCGCCGTCCGGGTGGCGCCGCTTCAGGTAGCGGCGGAGAAGGGCATATTGCTCCTCGGTCGCCCAGGGCTTGCAGGCGGTGACGTCGAGCCCGCCATGACGCTTCAGCATGCGGCGCTGGGTGGCGGTGGGCTGGAACTCACCGGTCACGACTCGCACCGAGACGCAGGCGGCGCAGTCGATGCAACTCGGCCGATAAGCGACGGCTTGGCTACGGCGGAATCCGATCCGGCCGAGCGCGTCGTTGAGGTCGCTCGAATGCTGGCCCGACAGCTCCGTGAACACCTTCCGCTCCGTCTTGCCCGCGAGATAGGGGCAAGGCGCGGGGCTGGTCACGAAGAAGCGGGGGAAGCGAAACGGTGCGCTCAATGGGACTCCGCGAGGTTGAGGGGCGTGGTTGCCGGAGTCTTTATGCGGCGTCCGGCGCGCCTTGAAAAGAGCGGCCCGGCGCGAAAACGGGGTTAACGGGCGCGCCGTTCCGGCCCGGGACAGCCTCTCAGCGAATCTCTACCGGATGGACGCTCGAATCCCTCGCACTCGAGGTCGTTAACCAGGGCTTCGAGGTGGCTCGCGTCCCGCGCCTCGCATTCGACGTCGATGAACGCGTCCTTGGCCGGAAGGGCGGTGAAGACGCGCTGATGGGCGATTTCGATGATGTTCACATTGTGCCGCCCGAACAACCGCACCACCGCGAACAGCGCGCCCGGCCGATCCTGGAGCTGGATCCGGAGCCGCGACATCCGACCGGAGCGATAGAGGTCGCGCAGCAGCACGGTGGCGAGCAGCCGCGTGTCGATATTGCCGCCGGTGAGGACCAAACCGACATTGCGGCCGGAGAACCGTTCCGGATTGGCGAGCAAGGCGGCGAGACCGGCCGCGCCGGCGCCTTCCGCGACCGTCTTCTCGATCTGCAGATAGAGGCCGACCGCGGTCTCCAGCTCGTTCTCCGAAACGAGCAAGATCTCGTCGACGAGCCGGCGGATGACCGACGCGGTGAGCGCCGCCGGCTTCTTGACCGCGATTCCCTCGGCGATCGTGTCGCCGGCCGATTCCATGTCCTTGCCGGTAATGCTGCAATACATCGCTCGGATAGAGTTCGGCCTGGACGCCGACGACCTCGATATCCGGCCGCAGCGCCTTCGCCGCCGTCGCAATGCCTGAAATGAGGCCGCCGCCGCCGATCGGGATGACCAGGGTGTCGATGTCCGGCGCATCGGCGAGCATCTCCAGCGCCACCGTCCCCTGCCCTGCCATGATTTCCGGGTCCTCGAACGGATGGACGAAGGTCAGCCCCCGCTCCTCCGCCAGCCGCAGCGCCTCCTGATAGGCATCGTCGAACGAGTTCGCGTGCAGCACCACCTCGGCGCCGTGGCTTTCGGTCTGCATCACCTTGATGCTCGGGGTCGACCGCGGCATCACGATCGTCACCGGTACGCCGAGCCGCGCGCCGTGATAGGCCACCGCCTGGGCATGGTTGCCGGCCGAGGCGGCGATCACCCCGCAGGCGCGGACGGCCGGATCCATCAGCAGCAATTTGTTGAGCGCGCCGCGCTCCTTATAGGCGGCGGTAAACTGGAGATTCTCGAACTTCACCCAGATTTTGGCGCCGGTCAGGTGCGAGAGCGTGCGGCTGAAATGGGTGGGCGTGCGCACGACCGCCCCCTCGATCCGCCGCGCCGCCGCCTCGATGTCAGCGAGGGTGACGGGTGGGTCGTCGAGCTCGGCGGGACTGGCCATGGCGGGCCGTCTAGGCCGTGCGTCCCTTTCCCGCAACGGGGCCATCTGGCGCGCGTCGCAAACAGGCCCTATCGCGGCGGCCATGGTTCTCAAGAAGCTTCTCGCTTTGCTCGCCCTCCTGTTCTGGACGGGCGCCGCGCTTGCCGACGTGCTCGTCGACAACGTCAATGGCTACACGCTCGACACAAACGGCCATCTCGTCCGCTTCACGGCCATGTGGGTGGGCGACGACGGTAAGGTCATCCAGCTCTTCCAGAAGGGCGACCGCAAGCCCGACCGGACGCGCTATCGTTTCGACGGCCAGGGGAAGACCCTGCTGCCCGGCCTGATCGACGCCCACGGCCATGTCATGGATCTCGGCCTCGGCGCGCTCGAGCTCGACCTCACCGGCACGCGCAGCGTCGCCGAAGCGCAGGCGAAGATCGCCGCCTACGCGGCCGCGCATCCAAGCCAGCGCTGGATCCTCGGGTGGGGTTGGAACCAGGAAAATTGGGGCGGGGCGCTTCCCGACCGCCGCCGACATCGACGCGGTGGTCGGCGACCGGCCGGTCTGGCTGGAGCGGGTCGACGGCCATGCCGGCTGGGCTAACAGCGCCGCGATGCGCGAGGCCAAGGTTGGCCCGCGCACGCCGTCGCCTTCGGGCGGACGGATCGAGATGGAAGCAGGCCGTCCGACCGGTATCTTCGTCGACGCCGCCAGGGACCTGATCACGAAGGTCATTCCACCGCCGCTCCCGCGGGTGCGGGACGAGGCGTTCCAGAAGGCCCAGGAGATCATGCTCTCCTACGGCTTGATCGGCGCCTGCGACATGGCGGAAAGCGTCGACGACTGGCTGACCATCCGCCGCGCCGGCGATGCGGGAAGGCTCAGGGTCCGCCTGATCTCCTACGGCTACGGCCTGGAGACCGTCCTCGCTGTGGCCGGGACCGGCCCGACGCCCTGGCTCTATGACGACCACCTCAGGATGATCGGCGTCAAATTCTTCGCCGACGGCGCGCTCGGCTCGCGCGGCGCCTGGCTGAAGCAGCCGTACAAGGATGCACCCGGCCAGCGCGGCCTGCCCTTCCATTCCGACGCCGAGATCCGCAATCTGATGAGCCGCGCGGCGATGGACAATTTCCAGATCGCCGTCCACGCGATCGGCGATGCCGCCAACGCCCAGATCCTCGGCGCGATCGACGAGCTTTCCGAGACCTATAAGGGCGACCGGCGCTGGCGGATCGAGCATGCCCAGATCGTCGACCCCGTCGACCTGCCCAAGTTCGCTGAGCACGGCATCGTCGCCTCGATGCAGCCGACCCATGCGACGTCGGACTGGCGCATGGCCGAGGCGCGGCTTGGAATGGACCGGCTGCAGGGCTCCTATGCCTGGAAGACGATGCTGAACAACCACGTTCCGCTCGCCTTCGGCTCCGATTTCCCGGTGGAATTGCCCGAATCCCTTTCCCGGCCTCGCCGCCGCGATCAGCCGCGAGGATGCGCAGGGCCAGCCGCCCGGCGGCTGGATGCCCGAGCAGAAAGTGACGCTGGAGCAGGCGCTCGCCGCCTTCACAAAAGGCGCGGCTTATGCGGGCTTCGCCGAGGACCGGCTCGGCAGCCTCGAAAAGGGCCATTATGCCGATTTCGTCCTGATCGACCGCGATATCTTCGCCGGCGCCAGCGCGCAGGACATAAGCAAAACCAAGGTGCTGCAGACCTGGATCGGCGGCGTCCGGGCGTGGCCGAACTAACTCAGGCGGCGAGCCCCGCGACGCCGCCGACAGTGAGGATCTGGGGCAGCACCTCCGGCGCCTTGCCCGGTGCGTACCAGAGATACAGGGGGACGCCCGAGCGGCCCTGCTTCTCGATGAAACGGCCGATCTCCGGATCGCCCCGCGTCCAGTCGCCAACCAGCACCGCGACGTGGCGCTTGTCGAAGGCGCGGGCCACCTGCTCGCGCTCCAGCACCGCCTTCTCGTTGACCTTGCAGGTGAGGCACCAGTCGGCGGTGAAGTAGACGAAGACCGGTCGCCCCTCGGCCCGCAGAGACGCGAGCTTCGCCTCGCTGAATGCCTGCGCCTTGAGCACGCCACCCATCTCGGCCGCGGCGCGGCACGGCGACCGGGAGCAGGACGATCGCGACAGCAGCCGCCACGGCCATTGCCGAAAGGCCCGGCAGCCAGAGCTGCCGCCGCGCCGCCCACCAGCAGGCCGCCGCCACGATCAAGGCGGCGATGACGCCCAGCGCCAGTCCCTCCCCGCCCGACAACCGCCCAAGCAGCCAGGCGAGCCAGAGCGCCGTCAGGAACATCGGGATCGACAGGATGCGCCGAAGCGCACTCATCCAGCGACCAGGCTTCGGCAGCATCCTCCGCAGCGGCGGCACGAAGCCGAGCAGCAGGAAGGGCAGCGCGAGCCCCAGCCCAAGACCGCCGAACACCGCCAGCGCGGGCGCCGCCGGCAGCAGCAGGGCGGCGCCGATCGCGGTCGCCATGAACGGCCCGGAGCAGGGCGTCGCGACGAAGGCGGCGAGCGCCCCGGTCCAGAAGGCGCCGGCAACGCCTCCTTGCCCCGCCAGCGTCTCTCCGCCGCCGAAGGCGGGAAGCTCGAACAGGCCGGCGAGGTTGAGCGCGATCGCGGTCACCAGCAGCAAGAGCAGCAGGATCACGCGCGGATCCTGGAGCTGGAACGCCCAGCCCGCCGCCGAGCCGCCCGCCCGCAGCACCAGCAGGATCGCGCCGAGCGCCAGGCAGACGAGGATTATGCCCGCCGTATAGGCAATTCCCTCGCGCCGTGCCGCCCTCTCATTGCCTCCGGCCCGGGCGAGGCTCAGCGCCTTCAGGCTGAGAATCGGAAAGACGCAAGGCATGACGTTGAGCAATAGCCCGCCGAGCAACGCTGCCAGCAGGGTCAGGGCGAAGGATGTCCCCACCTGTGTGCCTTCACCCGTCCCTCCACTGATCGGCGTGCCGGCCGGAGGCACCGGCCCTGGCACCGCATCGATCGCAAGTCCCTGCCCCGGGCCGATGCTGAGTACTCCGTCGAGTGCGGTTGGTTTGGATGCGCCGGCCGCGGTTTCGACGATCAGCTGATCGCCGTTGCGCGAGATGCTCTGCGGCGCCGAATAGCGGGCCGAATCCTCGGTGGCGGGGTAGAAATAGGGGGCGGTTACGGGCGTCGTCGCCGGAAGCGGCACCGCCATGCGCAGGCGCCCGTTCGCGCTCTCGAAGTGGGCGGGGACGCCCAAAGGCTTGGGCAGAGCGAGGCGGTAGCGGTCGAATTCCGCCCTTTTTTCCGCCCCGCCGGCGCCCACGACGAGGTCGGCGGAGACTTCGGCGCTCTCGGGCACGCAGATGCGATCGGTGCAGACGAGATAATCGACCTTGGCGCGCACCGGCAGCGCCGTCCCAGGCGCGAGGCCGGCCATGACGTCGAGATCGACCAGCTCGGCATAGGGGCCTTCATAGACATAGTTCATCAGCCCGGAGATGAGCAGCCGCTGCGGCACCGGGTAACGGAGCGGCCCCGCCTTCACGCCCGCGGGCAAGGTCCAGGCGATCCGCGTCGGCGCGCCGGCGTCGCCGGGATTCTGCCAGTAACCGTGCCAGCCCGCCTTCGGACTCATCAGCAAGGCGAGCGAGATGCGGCTCCCCGGCGCCGGATGCCCGGTCTCGGCAACAAGCCGGACATTCATCGCCTTTGCGCCCGGCGACAGCTGCGCCCAAGCCGGCGCGGCGAGCGCCAGCAGCAGCAGAAGGAGAGCCCAGAATCGCGTCATGAAGATCCCTATAGCGTCAGGCGCGCAGCCTGGTGAGCCGTTCGTACACCGGACCGAGACGGCGCGCGGCGACGCGGATGCGCTCATCCGCCTGTGTCCGCTTTGCCTCCGCGTCCGCCTCGAACGGCTTTGAGGGATTTTTGGCATCGCGGGTGACAACGGCCTCCATTGCCGCGCGAGCCTCGCCGCCAGCATCGATGCCGAAATGCGGAAGGATCGCGGTGAAGACCGCCTCCGGCAGTGCCGCGTAATCGACGAACAGACCGCCGCGCCCGGCCGCTTCATCGGCCGCCGCGCCGCAGACCGCCGCAAGCGCCTGCGCGATCTGGTCTTCCGCCGGCGCCGCCGGATCGAGCCAAGGGCTCCCCTCCACCATCGTCTCCATCCCGCGCGAGCGCATCTGCGACACCAGCACGTCCGCCGGATCGCGGAAGAGGAAGAGCCAGGGCACGGAC
This sequence comes from uncultured Alphaproteobacteria bacterium, assembly GCA_963777295.1. GTDB lineage: Bacteria > Pseudomonadota > Alphaproteobacteria > Sphingomonadales > Sphingomonadaceae > Allosphingosinicella. The sequence continues at coordinate 287,578 of CAVZPV010000008.1, read as the reverse complement.
GGAAACGCGCGCCGGTACAAGGGGAGCACGAGCGCCTGCCAGAAATCGAGCTTGATGACGAACGGCCGTCCGCCGCGCCGGCCGAAGGCGCAGACCATCGCCCACAACAGCGCGACCGGGTCCGCCACATAATTGGCGGCGGCGAGCCGCGCCGCCACGTCGAGCGGGGGTGCCTCCGCCACGATCTCGCTCCCCCGCAGCGCGGCCAGCATCCGGACGACCAAGGTCGACCCGCAGCGCGACATGTGGAAGACGAAGCCGTCCGGCTCGGGCAGAATCTCATCGGCAGCAGCGGCGACGAAATCGTCCAGCCGCATCCGATAGCGGAACAGGCGGTTGAACGGACGGGCGGCGCTCGCCCGTACGGCGCCCAGAAACAGGGCATCGGCCAGCCGCGCGCCCGCGAAATGGGCCCAATCGACGAAGATCGTCCCGTCGGCCAGGCTGTCAACCGACACTGGTAGCCAGTCCCGTCCGGGCCAGCGTCCGCGCATCGGAACGGGATCGCACAAAGCGGAGATGCCGAGTGGGTCGGGCCGCAGGAACGGCGCGAGATCGGCCGCCTGGACGCCGATCCCGCTTTCGGCCGCGAGCGCCAGCAGCCGCCGCGACAATGTTTCGGTGCCGAGCGGCGCCAGCTCCGCCTGGAGCGCTGCGTCTGCGAGGATGTGATCGCGGAGCCGGTCGAGCGGAAGTGCCTCGGGCGGCTCAGAATCGATCATACCAGACGTTCCGCCTTTTATGCCTCTCCCTTCGACGGAAGAGGATGCGTAGCCTTAGCGGTTCTGCCGCTTAGGCGAAGTTGGTGAGGGTGACACGGTCCGAGATTGTTCTCCAGCGCTGTCGCCCTCTCCCATCTAGGGGCGAGGGGAGTTCACCGCCGCTCGTAGCGTTCGATGCCGGGGGCCAGATTATTGCCCTCGATCCGCATCGGCGCGCCCGTGAAGTCGGCGACGAAGGCGGTGGCGCGCTTGAGGCCGGGGACGAACTCCGCCTCATTGCCCCGCACGGTCAGGCCGGCTGAGCTGTTGCCCGCGCCCTCGGCGGCGACGGTGATGAAGGCGCTGTAATTCTCCTTGTCGCGCCCCTGGACGAAGGTGTTTCCGGAAATCAGCCCGGTGGCGCCGTTGGGGAGGTCGATCATGTAGTTGGTGAGGTGGCCGGCGCTGTCGTCGAAGCTGCACTCCGCCACCTCGATCCGCGCCGCGCGGCTCTTCACATAATGGCCGCCCCGGCCGCGCTCGAAGCGAGTCGCGGCGCACGATCAGGCTGCCGTAATTGCCGATATAGATGGCGTGCGCGCAGTCGAGATCGCGGTCGCAGCGGCCGAGGCCGGAGAAGGTCGACTGCTCGACGAGGATGGTGCCGCCGCGGTCGTCGCCGGCGAGGATGCCGCTCTCGCTGTCGCGGAACAGGCTCTCGCGGACGATGAGATTGCCCTGCTCCAGCCGAATGCCGGCGCCGTTCGCGTCCGGCACGCGGATATTCTGGAAGATGAGGCCCTCGACCCGCGCGCCGCGCCCGCGCAGCACGAGCGCCGCCTTGCCCTCGCAGGCCACGCCGTCGAGCACCACCGTCCCCGGCGCGCGCGCGACATAGGCCACCTCGCCCTGCGCCTGCACCGCGCATTGGCGATAGGTGCCGGGCGCGATCTGGATCGTGCCGCTGCCATTGCCGATCGTCGACACCGCATCCTGCAGCGAGCCGTAGGCCCGGCCCCGCTCCGGCACGAAGAAGGCGCCGGAGGGCGCCTCGGCCGCGAGCGGCGAGGCCGCGAGAGCGAGCAGAAGGAGAGCGGGCGCGAGTCTCATGCCCTGCCGCTCGCCCAGCGCGGCGGACAAGTCGAGAGAGGAAGGAGGTTAATGGGGGCGGTGGCCCTTGGCGGGACAGGGCCGGGGCCGTTCGTGAAAAGGCTGAGTTGCGTACCGCTCAGTGCGGAGTCCGGATGCAGGTGACGTTCGGCGCGCATGCCACGCTGCGCCAATGTCCGCCTTCCACCCGTTGAGGACGGGGGCCGATCTGTTACGCTCGCGTAACCGCGCTGGGGGCCAGGACCATGCATTTCCATCTTCCCAAACCGCTGCACGGCTGGCGCAGTTCGCGGGCGAGGTGGGGATCATCGTGATCGGCGTGCTGATCGCGCTCGGCGCGGAGCAGATTGTCGACAAGCTCCACGATCCCTCGTGGCCGCGGAGACACGGGCCGCCATTCGCGCGGAGATCGGCACCGATCTGGCCGCCCTGGTTCGCCGCAAGCAATATGAAAGCTGCGTCGAGCGGAAGCTCGACGAGATCCGCGCCCTGCTCGCGCAATGGAGCGAGACCGGCCGGTTCAAGACCCCGCAATGGGTCGGCGCCGCGCCGGGAACGCCGATCGCGCTCGTCCGATACGATGCCGCGGTCTCGGCGGGCCGGATGGCGCTCCTCGGCAGCGACGAGCAATATCGGCTCGGCGTGGTGGCGGCCGGGCTGCGCAGCTTCCTGGAGATCGAGAATAATGAACGCCAGCCCTGGGGGCGATTGCGCGCGCTCCAGGCGGGGTCCGGACGCGCTGTCGGCTCTCGATCGGGCGCAAATTCGGCTCGCGCTGCAGGACGCCGCGACGCTCGATTACGCAGCCCGGACATCCTTCGAGCAGCAGCTGCCGAGAGCGAAGGAGTTCGGGTTCGTCCCCGACTTCACGGTCTTCCGGACGATGCTGCGGCGGGCCGTGAAAGGCGGAAATGCCGCGCCCTCGATCTGCTTCCCGATCGACACGCCGCGCGCCATCGCCGAGCACAATCTCGCCACGCAAATTCCGCTCTAGCTCAGTCGCGGACTGTCGGAGCACTCGATCCGTCGACCCTCTTTATCACTATCCCGAGCGTCTGCGTATAAGCACCTGTGCTAGACAGCATAGATTTAGCCACTCCCAATATTAGTGCAGCGGATTTCGCTCTTTTCAGAAGCGGTACGCCGAAATACTGGCTGTCACGGCGGCCGAAACAGAAGCCGTCCCGCCTGATTGCGGCCGGGTGCCGGACAGTCATACCAATGGCCTGGACCAAATCGTGGAAGGAGGGTCGTCATGCTCTTGATCGCCATCGCGCTGCTGGCTCAGGCCGCGCCGTCACCTCCGCCGCCGCTTCACTATGGGCATTCCGAAATGGTCTGCCCCGTCGGCGGCCAGCATTTCACGGCCGGCATGGCGACCATGTTCTCGATCATGGGCCGCCGGCCGGACGACAAGCCCTATTCGGAGCTGTCCTTTCCCGCTCCCCGTCCCCGAATGTCCCGACAACGGCCTGGTGGTCTTCACCACCTTCACGCCGGCCGAAACCGCCGACTCGCGAAATGGGTCGCGACGCCGGTCTACCAGGCGATGCGCAAGACCGAGTCGCCCTTCTATCGCGCCTATTGGCTCGCGATGAAGATCCACCAGCCGGAAGCCGACGCGCTAGAGCAGCTGCTGCCCGCGATCTGGGAGGCCAAGCAGCTCGACGGAAAGGACCCGCGGCGCCCGCGGACGGCTCGCTACCAGCGCGTGCTGGTCGATGCCGTCGAGGCGCTTCCGCCGAGCGTTCCGCTCGACGATCGCATCTGGCTGCAGGGCCAGGCCGCCAACGCCCTTCGCGAGATGGGCAAGTTCGGCCCGGCCGAGACGATGCGCCAGCGCGGCGAAGCGGCGATCGCGCAGACGAAGCGCCCCGCGCTGGCCGTCTATCTCCAGAAGCTGAAGGCGGCGATCGCGCGGCGCGACCGCAGCGACGAGCCGCTGGACATGATCCCGGACGTCCAGGCCGCCATCATCTGCAAGAACAGCCCGCGCGCCGACGCGTTCGACCGCGCTTATTGCGCGCAGCCGAAGATCGCCGCTATCGTGAAGCAGCTCGGCTAGAAGTCCTTGTTACCGCGTTGCTTTTGCGAAAAGCCGAGGCCCACCTTTTCGCGCAATGCTCCACGCCGCCCGCCGCCCCTCAATCGAGATTCGGCCGCAGCCACCGCTCCGCCTGCTCGACGCTCGACCCCGCGCCGCTTCGGCATAATCCTCCAGCTGGTCGCGCCCGATCCGCGCGACGCCGAAATACTGGCTGTCGCGGTGGCCGAAATAGAAGCCGGAGACCGCCGAGGTCGGCAGCATCGCGAAGCTCTCGGTCAGCGTCACGCCGGCCGGATCGCCGCCGAGCATGTCGAACAGGATCGGCTTGAGGCTGTGGTCCGGGCAGGCCGGGATAGCCGGGCGCGGGGCGGATGCCGCGATATTGCTCGCGGATCAGCTGCCTGCGTTGGTCAGATGCTCGCTCGGCATAGCCCCAGACGCTGTTGCGGACATGGGCGTGCAGCGCTTCGGCGAAGGCCTCGGCGAGGCGGTCGGCAAGCGCCTTCAGCAGGATGTCCGAATAATCGTCATTCGTCCGCCTTGAAGCGCGCCAGATGCGGCTCGAGGCCGTGGATGCCGACCGCGAAGCCGCCGATCCAGTCCTCGCCCTCCGGACTCGATGAAATCGGCGAGGCACATGTTCGGCCGCCCTTCGCGCTTCTTCACCTGCTGGCGGAGCAACGGGAGCGGCGTCCAGTCGTTGCCGGCGAGGACGAGGACGTCGTCGCCCTCGCGCCGGCAGCGCCACAGGCCGACGGTGCCGCGTCGGGGTCAGCCATTGCTCGGCGATCATCTGGTCGAGCATCGCCTGGGCATCGGCGAACAGGCCGCGCGCGCTTTCGCCGACCACCGCGTCGTCGAGGATGCGGGATAATTGCCGGCCAGCTCCCAGGCGCGGAAGAAGGGCGTCCAGTCGATCGAGGCGCGCAGGTCGGCAGCGGCCATTCGCCGAAATGGTGGAGGCCGGGGCGCTTGGGCGGCGGCGCCTGGCCGGTCGGGATCGAACGGGAAGGCGTTGGCGCGCGCTTCGTCGAGCGTGGCGAGCTCGTTCTGGCCGCTGCGCTCGCGCGTCTGGCGGAGCGTCTCGTAATCCTGCGGCGGTCTTCTCGATCGAGCGGCTCGCGCTGGGTGTCGGAGACCAGCGTCGAGGCGACGCCGACCGCGCGGCTGGCGTCGAGCACGTGGATCACCGGGCCCTCATAGGCCGGATCGATGCGCAGCGCCGTGTGCGCCTTGCTGGTGGTCGCGCCGCCGATCAGCAGCGGCAGTTGTCATGCCCGCCGCTGCATCTCGGTCGCGACCGTCACCATCTCGTCGAGCGAGGGCGTGATCAGGCCGGACAGGCCGATCATGTCGGCATTGTTCTCGTTCGCGGCCTCGAGGATCTTCTGCCACGGCACCATCACGCCGAGGTCGATCACCTCGAAGCCGTTGCACTGGAGGACGACGCCGACGATGTTCTTGCCGATATCGTGGACGTCGCCCTTGACGGTCGCCATGACGATCCGGCCCTTGCCCTGGGTGGCGCCGCTCTTCTCCTTCTCCGCCTCGATGAAGGGGATGAGGTGGGCGACCGCCTTCTTCATCACGCGGGCGGACTTCACCACCTGCGGCAGGAACATCTTGCCCGATCCGAACAGGTCGCCGACGACGTTCATGCCGTCCATCAGCGGGCCTTCGATGACCTCGATCGGCCGCGCGAACGGTCTGACGCGCTTCCTCGGTATCCTCGACCATATAGCGCGTCGATGCCCTTGACCAGCGCATGTTCGAGCCGCTTGGCGACCGGCCAGCCGCGCCATTCCGCGGCGGCCTTCTCGGCGACCGCATCGGTGCCGCGATATTTCTCGGCGAGCGTCGATCAGCCGCTCGGTCGCATCGTCCCGCCGATCGAGGATGACGTCCTCGCAGGCCTCGCGCAGCTCCGGGTCGATCGTGTCGTAGACGTCGAGCTGGCCGGCATTGACGATCGCCCATGTCCATGCCCGGCGGGGATGGCGTGATAGAGAAACACCGAGTGCATCGCCCGGCGCACCGGCTCGTTGCCGCGGAACGAGAAGCTGAGGTTGGAGAGGCCGCCCGAGATGTGGACGTGCGGGCAGCGCGCCTTGATCTCGCTTGCACGCCTCGATGAAGTCGATCGCGTAGCGGCGGTGCTCCTCGATCCCGGTCGCGACCGCGAAGATGTTGGGGTCGAAGATGATGTCCTCGGGCGGGAAGCCGATCGCCGACCAGCAGTTTGTAGGCGCGCTCGCAAATCTCGACCTTGCGCTGCCTTCGTGTCGGCCTGGCCGACCTCGTCGAACGCCATGACGACGACCGCGGCGCCATAGCCGCGGCACTTGCGGGCATGGTCGAGGAATGCCTCCTCGCCTTCCTTCATGCTGATCGAATTGACGATCGGCTTGCCCGAGACGCATTTCAGCCCGGCCTCGATCACGCTCCATTTCGAGCTGTCGATCATCACCGGCACGCGGGCGATGTCGGGCTCGGCGGCGATCAGCTTGAGGAAGGTCGTCATCGCCGCTTCGGCGTCGAGCAGGCCCTCGTCCATGTTGACGTCGATGACCTGCGCGCCGTTCTCGACCTGCTGGCGCGCGACCTCGACCGCGGCGGCATAATCGCCGGCCATGACCAGCTTCTTGAACGTCGCCGAGCCGGTGACGTTGGTGCGCTCGCCGATATTGACGAAGGAGGACGAGACTGCGCGCCCTCACCCGTATTCGCGGGAGAGGGTTGGGGTGAGGGCCTGTCTATTTCTTGAACCTGCGACATTTTGAAACACGTTTTCCTAACAAGAAGAAGGCCCTCACCCCGCCTCTCCCGCAAGCGGGAGAGGGGTATGTATCAGGCGGCCAGGATCATGGGTTCGATGCCCGCCAGCAGGGTACGGCGGGCGGGCGTTGGCGATTGTGCGCGGCGGGTAGCCGCGCACGGTCTTGGCGATCGCAGCGATATGGGCGGGCGTCGTCCCGCAGCAGCCGCCGACGATGTTGACGATGCCCTGCTCGCACCAGTCGCGAACCTGCGCGGCGGTGGTCTCCGGGCTCCTCGTCATAGGCGCCGAGTTCGTTGGGCAGGCCGGCATTGGGATAGGCCATGATCAAGGTGTCGGCGACCGCCGAGAGCGCCGCGACGTGGGCGCGAAGCTGCGACGGCGCCGAACGAGCAGTTGAGCCCGATCGTCAGCGGCTTGCGCGTGGCGCACCGAGGCCCAGAAGGCCTCGACCGAATGGCCGGAGAGGTTGCGGCCGGACAGATCGGTGATCGTCATCGACAGCATGATCGGCAGCGACGGATCGACGCGCGCTCGGCGTCGAGCGTGCCATGATCGCCGCCTTGGCATTGAGCGTGTCGAACACCGTCTCGATCAGGATGAACTCGGCGCCGCCTTCGACCAGCGCGTCGATCTGCTCGCGATAGACTCCGACAAGGTGTCGAAATCGACCTCGCGATAGCCGGGATCGTTGACGTTCGGCGAGAGCGACAAAGTCTTGTTGGTCGGGCCGAGCGCGCCGGCGACGAAGCGGCGGCAGCCGTCCTTCTGCGCCTCGCGGTCGGCGACCTCGCGGACGACCCGTGCCGCGGCGACGTTGATCTCGCGCACCAGATGCTCGGCGCCGTAATCGGCCTGGCTGATCCGGTTGGCGTTGAAGCTGTTGGTGGCGAGCGATGTCCGCGCCGGCATCGGCGAAGGCGCTGGGCGATCGAGCCGACGATCGTCCGGCCGGGTCAGGTTGAGAAGGTCGTTATTGCCCTTCTGGTCGCGGGCGAGGTCGAGGTTGCCGCGATAATCGGCCTCCTCGAGGCCGCGCGCCTGGATCTGGGTCCCGTAGGCGCCGTCCTTGACCAGGATGCGTTCGGCGGCGGCGGCTTGTAAGCTGTTCGGCGGTGTTCACTGGTCTCTTCCCGGGGACGAAGGCCGAGCAGATGGCAGATCGCGTAAGCGAGCTCGGCGCGGTTCAACGTGTAGAAATGGAACTGGCGGACGCCGCCGGCATAAAGCTGGCCGCACAATTCGGCAGCGACCGTCGCGGCGACGAGCTGGCGCGCCGACGGCAGATCGTCGAGTCCCTCGAACAGCCGGTCCATCCAGGCCGGGATGGAGGCGCCGCAGCTCGCGGCGAAGCGCCGTGTGGTGGCGACGTTGGAGACCGGCAGGATGCCCGGCACGAGCTCGGCCTCGATCCCGGCCGCTGCCGCCTCGTCGCGGAAGCGGAAGAAGCTCTCGGGCGAGAAGAAGAATTGGGTGATCGCCCGGTCGGCGCCGGCGTCGATCTTGCGCTTGAGATTCTCGAGATCGGCGGCTGCGGGTCGGGCGAATCCGGGATGGCATTTCGGGATAGGCGGCGACCGAAATCTCGAAGGGCGCGACCTGCTTGAGCCCGGCGACCAGCTCGGCGGCGTTGCGATAGCCGTCCGGGTGCGGCGCGAACGCCTCGCCCTGCTCGGGCGGATCGCCGCGCAGCGCGACGATGTGGCGGACGCCCGCGTCCCAATAGGTGCGGGCGACATCGTCCACCTCGCCCCGGCTCGCCTCGACGCAGGTGAGGTGCGCGGCGGGCGGTCAGCGCGGTTTCGCGCGCGATCCGCACGACCGTATCGTGCGTGCGCTCGCGGGTCGAGCCGCCGGCGCCATAGGTGACCGAGACGAAGCGCGGCTGGAGCGGCTCCAGCGTCTTCACCGACTCCCAGAGCGTCTGCTCCATCTTCTCGGTCTTGGGCGGGAAGAATTCGAAGCTGACCGCCGATATCGCCGGCGACATCGGCGAAAAGCGGCTCGGCGCACGGGCTCCGGAGCGGATTGCGGCTCATGCGACGGCTTTCAGTGACGGCCTGCGGACGTTCGCCGGCCACAGATGGTCACGGTGAGCTCGCCGCCTTCGAGATGCTCGACGACGCGGCCCTCCAGCCCCGCCGCCTCCAGATCATTCGAGCATCGCGTCGTCGGCGAAGCCGAGCCGGACATGCGCGTCGCGGTCGCGCAATTCCTCGCGCTCATGCGGCGGCGAAATCGACGATCAGCAGCCGCCCGCCCGGCGCGAGCAGCCGCGCCGCTTCCTCGACCGCCGCCGCCGGCTGCTGCGCATAATGGAGCACCTGATGGATGATCACCGTGTCGGCCGAACCGGAGCCGAGCGGCAGCGCATACATGTCGCCCTGCCGAAGCTCGGCGGCGGACAGGCCGGCTTCGGCAAGCTTGACCCGCGCGACGCGCAGCATCTCCGGCGAACGGTCGATGCCGAGCGCATGGTCGGCGCCGCCGGCGAACAGCTCCAGCATCCGGCCGGTGCCGGTGCCGACATCGACCAGCCGCCCGATCTGCCCTGTCCGCCAGCGCCCGGGCGATCGCCGCCTCGACCTCGCACTCGGCGATGTGGAGCGAGCGAATGTCGTCCCAATCTCTGGCGCGGGCAGCAAAATAGCGCTCGGCGGCGGCGGCGCGGTCGGCGCGGACGGCGGCAAGCCGGGCCGCGTCGGCGACCGTCCAGGGATCGGCCCCGTCCCGCTCCGCCCAGGCGTCGAGCGTCGCGAACAGCGGCCGGAGGCGCGCGCCGTCGCCGAGGCTGAGGAATACCCAGCTCCCCTCCTTGCGCCGCTCGGCGAGGCCGGCATCGATCAATATCCTGACGTGGCGCGAGACACGCGGCTGGCTCTGCCCCAGCACCTGCGCAAGCTCGCCGACCGACAGCTCCATCGCCCGCAGCAAGGCGAGGATGCGGAGCCGCGTCGGATCGGCGAGGGCACGGAAAAGATCGGCGGGGGGCATGGTCTGGACCATAGGGATAAGGATATAAAGATATCTTTATATGTGCGTCAACGCTTTGTGCCGGCAACGCTTCGTCGCATTCACAACCAAATAAGTAGACTTGATGTGACACCTCCGTTACACGCCCCCCGCTGGCACCTCGCGCCGGCCCAACAGGAATCTGCTGTAAGCAGGAGGAAAGTGACCATGAAGAAGATCGTTCTGGCCCTCGCCGCCGTCGCGGCCATTGGCGTCGCCGGTTGCAAGCACAACACCGACACCGGCAACAACAGCGCCGACATCAACACCACCGTCAACGAGGCGAATGCCGACGTCAACGCTTCGGCCAACGATGCGGCGACCGCCAACCTCAGCGGCAACACCGTCGCCGCGACCAACGATGCCACCGCGACCGGCAATGCGGTCGACACCGGCGCCGTGACGACCAACGCGCAGTAACCCGCTTTTTGTAAGCGTAGGAAAGGGCCGCGCGCCGATGGGTGCGCGGCCCTTTTTCTTTGCCTCCCGATGCGGCAAGCTGGCGGCATGAGCGGGAGACGAATCCAGATGAAGACCTTGATCGGGCCGGCCGCCTTGCTGCTTGCCGTGGCGGCCCTTTCCGCCTGCGGCGCGAAGCGGGACCCGAACATGCCGACCGCGGAAGACGACGCGCAACTGAACGACGCCGCTAGGATGCTCAATGCGCCCAGTGCTCCCGGGGCCAATGACGATGCCGCGCTCGGCAATGACGACGACGGCACGGCCGAGGACAGCGTCGGCGAGGATGCGGGGAACGTCGCCGGCAACGGGCAATAATCGCAGGCCGGCGTCGCCAGACGAGGTCACGATGGCGGCCTCCCTACTCCGCCTTCACCGCATTCAGGCGTTCGATCTGTAATTGCGCCTCGAGCGCGGTGCGTGAGAAGACGAGCAGCACCGCCGCCCAGAAGCAGACCGCAACGACGACGGAGACAACGAGCAGCCGGGCGCTTTCCGGCGGCGCCATGCCGGTCTGGATGCGGTTCAGCATGATGCCGAGCTCCCACAGGAAGGGGATCAGGAACGGCACCATATACCACAGCCATGCATGAGACAGGCCGTGCGCCTGGCGCTCCAGCTGCTCGCGATGAAAATCGATCGCGGGCAGCGCCGTCATGTCCGCGGGCAGGCGGCGCGCGGTGATCCGGCGGTTGATCTGCCACAAAACGAGCAGGTGCGCGGCGACGGTGAGCAGAATCGGATATTTCATGGCGGGGAACGCCCCCCGCGCGATCAGCCAGATCGAGACAATGATGCTGAACGCCGAATAGGCATAAAGGGCGATGTTGCGCCAGCGGATGCCCGCCTGGAATGTGTGGTATTTGGGCGGACGAATTGCCGGACCAGGTCGGTGCAGCCGCCCGCTTATGCCTGCAGGGCGGCGTTTGCTCCTGTCTAATTGAGCGAACGTTCAATCCCAAAGGCCGGACAGTGGACCTCGATCTCGCCAAGCGCGGTCTGATATTCTGCCTCGTCTATAATCTCGTTCGCTCTGAGCCAGATGAACTTCGCTACCTCTCGCCGGGCTTCGTTAGCTGGGTCGACAGAGGCGTAAAGGCTTCGAAGCCGCGATCGCCATCTCGCTTCCAGCTCATTCATCACCTCTTGCCCCCGTGAATTGTCCCAGAGCCATATCGGTGGCCCTTCGCCGCCAAGAGCTCCGAGCGAGACGGGAAAAAGGGCAAAGTGGAGCGAGAAGGGGCTGTGCATCCGAACCATGAGGAAGCTGAAAGGAACCACCCACATGGGGATCACGATCAGCCACGGCTGCAAGTCGTAAGCGATGATCACAGTCAACGTGACAATGAAAACCAAAATCGCGGTCACCAAAGAGACGATGGTGAACGGTCGGTTGTTGAGTGCGAAATACGAAAGGTTGCTCAATTCGATACGCTCATAAGGAGCACAGCAGCGGTGCGTCCCGCAGAAGTCGGTCCTCGTGTAGATCAGCTCGTCGGGTCCGAACTGGTATCGGAGCTTGATGCCAAAGCGGGACTGCACAATCTCTCTGTCGAGCACCCGTGCGTCCGTGACATCCATCCGGCTTTGTTGAATGAATGACAGAATATCCGCAATGGGCTTGGACGGGAACGCGTTGCTCCACGGCGCCAGGTCCGCCATTCGGCCCCGGCTGCCCAAGAGCAGTCGGCCGCAGCCAAGTCTTCGGTGCCAAGCCTCCCCGCAATAATTGTGGACAACCGCGGAAAGCCGCTTCGCGTTGGGGGGCCGAGCCCCTAATCTCTCGCCATGGAGCCAGCCGAATCCTTCGACGAATTCGAGGAGCAGCCGCAAGTCCGCGAGGCGGACCGGCTGACGCTCGACCTCGACGGCTGGGAAGGGCCGCTCGACCTGCTGCTGACGCTGGCGCGCTCGCAGAAGGTCGACCTCACCAAAATCTCGATCCTTGCGCTGGTCGAGCAATATCTCGCCTTCATCGCCGACGCGAAGAAGCTCAAGCTGGAGATCGCCGCCGACTATCTCGTGATGGCGGCCTGGCTCGCTTACCTCAAATCGTGCCTGCTCCTGCCCCGGGACGCGGACGCCGATCCGAGCCCCGAGGAGCTGGCGATGCGGCTGCAGCTGCGCCTCCAGCGGCTCTCGGCGATGCGCGAGGCCGGCGCGCGGCTGATGGGCGCGCGACCGGCTCGGCCGCGACGTTTTCCCGCGCGGCGCGCCCGAGGGGCTGAAGGTGATCCGCCAGTCGCTGTGGCAGGCGGAGCTGTACGATCTCATCGCCGCTTATGGCGCGGTGCGAGCGCGAACCGAGCCCGCCTTCCACGTCGTCGCGCGCCGGCCGGTGATGACGCTGGACGAGGCGATCGCGCGCGTCGAGCGGATGATCGGCAGCCGGCTCGAATGGACCCGGCTCGAATCCTTCCTGCCCGACACCGAGGATCGCGAGTTCCGCAAATCCGCTTTGGCCTCCAGCTTCGTCGCCGCGCTCGAGCTGGCGCGGCTCGGCAAGATCCAGCTCGACCAGAAGGCGCCGTTCGCGCCGCTCTGGGTGCGTGCGGCATGAACGGACCGTCGGACGCGGCACGGGCGGTCGAGGCTGTGCTGTTCGCCGCGTCGGAGCCGATGAGCCCGGAGGATATCCAGGCCCATGTCGGCGAGGGCCTGCCGGTCGAGATCGCGCTCGGCGAGCTCGCCGCCGATTATGCCGGGCGCGGCGTCAACCTCGTCGAGCGCGGCGGGCGCTGGCATTTCCAGACCGCGGGCGACCTCGCCCATCTTCTGCGCCGCGAGCGCGAGGAGCCGCGGCGCCTGAGCCGGGCGGCAGTCGAGACGCTGGCGATCATCGCCTATCATGAGCCGGTCAGCCGCGCAGAGATCGAGGCGATCCGCGGCGTCCAGATCTCCAAGGGCACGCTCGACGTGCTGATGGAGGCCGGCTGGGTGCGGCCCGCCGGCCGCCGCGAAGTGCCGGGGCGGCCGCTCACCTACGCCACCACGCCCGCCTTCCTCGCCCATTTCGGCCTTGAAAGCCGCCGCGACCTGCCCGGCATCGACGATCTCAAGGCGGCGGGCCTGCTCGACCCGATCGACGCCGCCCTGGCCGGGATGGGACAGCTGGAACTGGAAAGTGAAGCCGAGGGCGACTAGGTAGAGTTCCAAGAGCCGCCGGTCCGGCGCTCACAGGCATTTTCGGAGATGTTCAATGTTCAGCGGCGGCCTCAGCATCTGGCATCTGCTCGTCCTGGCGATCATCGTCCTCCTGCTGTTCGGCAAGGGGCGCTTTTCGGACATGATGGGCGACGTCGCCAAGGGATTGAAAAGCTTCAAGAAGGGCATGACCGAGGACGATGACGACCATCGGCCCCCGGTGCGGCCGGCCGAGCCGCCGCGCCTGCGCGACGACAAGACGCTCGAAGTCCCCTCGGACCGCACGCGGGACCTCGACACGCCCCCGCCGCCGCGGCGCGAGCCCTGATCCCATCGCCGCCTGAAAGAGGCGCATGTTCGGCATCGGCTATTCCGAGCTTCTGGTTATCGGCATCATCGGGCTCGTCGTCATCGGCCCGAAGGACCTGCCGCGCGTGATGCGGGAAGTCGGCCGCTGGGTGGGCAAGGCCCAGGGCATGGCGCGCCACTTCCGCGCCGGCATCGACACGATGATCCGCGAGGCCGAGCTCGAGGAGATGGAAAAGAAATGGCGCGAGGAGAATGAGCGGATCATGCGCGAGCATCCGTTGCTCGATCCCGGCGCCGAGATGCTGCCTCTGGGCGGCCCGTCCGCACCCGCTCCGGCCGTCGAAGCGCCCGCCGAGCCCCCTCTGCCGATAACCGGGGACCCGCCCCACGCCGCAACGCCCGATCCCAATGCGCCCGAACTTCCCCTCGGCGCGCCCGCAGCGCCGACCCGCGAACTGCCATGAAGGATATCGACGACAGGAAGCAGCCGCTGATGGAGCATCTGATCGAGCTCAGGCGGCGGCTAATCTGGTGCTTCATCGCGCTCGGCGTCGCCTTCGCGGTGTGCTTCTATTTTTCGGACGCGATCTTCGCCTTCCTCGTCCAGCCGCTGAAAAAGGGCTTCGGCGGATCGGGCGGCCGGCTGATCTACACCAAGCTGTACGAAGCCTTTTTCGTCCAGATCAAAGTGTCGTTCTTCGCCGCCTTCTTCGTCTCCTTCCCGATCATCGCCAACCAGATCTGGGCGTTCGTCGCGCCCGGCCTCTATTCGAAGGAGAAGAAGGCCTTCCTTCCCTTCCTGTTCGCTACGCCGGTGCTGTTCGCCGCCGGGGGGGCGCTTGCTTATTATGTGGTGATGCCTGCCGCCTTCCATTTTCTGCTGAATTATCAGGGCAATATCGGCGGCATCCAGCGAGAGGCGTTGCCGTCGATCGACGATTATCTCGGCCTCGTCATGCAGTTCGTCATGGGGTTCGGAATCGCCTTCCTGCTGCCGATCCTGCTGATGCTTCTGGAGCGGGCCGGGCTCGTTACGCGCGCCAAGCTGAAAAGCTGGCGGCGTTATGCGATCCTCGTCTCGTTCATCGTCGCCGCGCTCGTCACCCCGCCCGACGTCGCATCGATGTGCCTGCTCGCCATCCCGCTCGTCCTGCTCTACGAGCTCACCCTCGTCGCCATCTGGTTCACCGAACGGCGCCGGGCGCGCGAGGCGCTGGCGGCCGCCGCCTCACCGGGCGAGTGACACAATCTGACACGCTTCTTTTGTAGTCCGGCACGAAAGGCTGGGCTAGAAGCGCGCCGCCCCCGATTCCCCGGATCCGATACCATGCCGCCGTTCATCGACGTGAAAGCCAGTGGCGCCCATCGCCCACGCCGACTGCTCGGCTCCAACACGGTTGCGCCCGTGACGAAGAAAAAGACGATGCGGCGGCCGGCCGCGCTTTTTGTAACCGGTTTGTTTCTCATTCTTGCGGCCTGCGGCGGCGGCGACGGCAATTCGTCGGCCGGTGGCAAAGGCGGGCGCGGCGCGCAGGGCACACCGGAGGCCGGCTATGTCGTCGTCCAGGCGCAGACCGTGCCGATCGTGGCCGAGCTTTCCGGCCGGACCTCCTCGTTCGAGACGGCCGACGTGCGTCCCCAGGTGTCGGGCGTCATCCATTCGCGCAACTTCGTCGAAGGCTCTATCGTCCATCAGGGCCAGACCCTCTACCAGATCGATCCCTCCACCTATCAGGCGGCGGTCGCCCAGGCCCGCGCCAACCTTGCCGCCGCGGTCGCGACGCGCGATGCCGCGGTGGTCAAGTCCAATCGCTACGCGCCGCTGGCGCGGATGCAGGCGGTGAGCCAGCAGGAATATACCGACGCCCGCGCCGCCGCCCAGCAGGCGGCCGCGCAGGTCAAGCAGAACCAGGCGGCGCTGCAGACGGCCAATATCAATCTGCATTTCACGCGGGTTCCGGCGCCGATCACCGGCCGGATCGGCCGCTCCCTGGTCACCACCGGCGCGCTCGTCACCGCCAACCAGACCAACGCGCTCGCCACGATCGAGCGGCTCGATCCGATGTATGTCGACATCCAGCAATCGAGCGCCGAACTGCTCGCGCTGCGCAAGAAGATCGCCACCGGCGGCGCCGTGCCGACCGAGGCCAAGGTCCGCCTCGTCCTCGAGGACGGCAGCGATTACGGCTATGAAGGCACGCTCGAATTCGCCGAAGTGGTGGTCGATCCGACAACCGGCGCGGTGACTCTCCGGGCTCGCTTCCCCAATCCGCAGGGCCTGCTCCTCCCCGGCATGTATGTGCGCGCGCGGCTGATCCAGCAGACGATCGCCAACGCCATCCTCGTGCCGCAGGCGGGCGTGTCGCGCGATCCGCAGGGCAATGCCACGGTGATGGTGATCGGGCCCGGCAACAAGGCGGTGCCGCGCACCGTCACCGCCGACCGAACGTTCGGCGAGGACTGGATCGTCACCGCGGGCCTGCAGGCCGGCGACCGGGTGATCGTCGAGGGCCTCGGCAAGATCAAGCCGGGCCAGGTGGTGACCCCGGTTCCTGCCGGCTCGCCGCCGCGCCACCAGGCCGACGCCGCGGGCAAGACCGGCGGCTATGGCGGCAATGCCGGCGGCGGTTCGGCCAACGGCGGCAACGGCGGCGGGCAGCACTGACCGGTCCATGATCTCCCGCATCTTCATCGATCGTCCGATCTTCGCATGGGTGATCGCGATCGTGATCATGCTGTGCGGCATCGGCGGCATCATGTCGCTGCCGGTCGAGCAATATCCCGACATCGCGCCGCCGGCGGTCAACATCCGCGCCACCTATCCGGGCGCCTCCGCCGAGACGGTCGAGACCAGCGTCGCGCAGGTGATCGAGCAGCAGCTGACCGGCCTCGACGGCCTGCTCTATTTCTCGACCACGTCCAATTCGAGCGGCCAGGTCACGATCACCGCGACCTTCGACAAGGGCACCAATCCCGACATCGCCCAGGTCCAGGTGCAGAACAAGGTCCAGCAGGCGCTGCCGCGTCTGCCGCAGGAGGTGCAGCAGCAGGGCCTGCTCGTCACCAAGTCGAACGCACGGACTTCCTGATGGTCGTCGGCGTCTACGACAAGACCGACCGGCGGACGTCGAGCGACGTCTCCGACTATCTCGTCTCGAACATGCAGGACCCGCTCGGCCGCATCCAGGGCGTCGGCGACATCACCGTCTTCGGCGCGCAATATGCCATGCGGATCTGGCTCGACCCCTACAAGCTCGCCAGCTATTCGCTCGTCCCGGGCGACGTCATCTCGGCGATCCAGGCGCAGAACACGCAGGTCGCGGCCGGCGAGATCGGCGGCCAGCCGTCCCCCGACACGCAGATGCTGAACGCGACGGTCACCGCCCGCTCGCGGCTGAGCACGCCCGCCCAGTTCGCGCAGATCATCCTCAAGACGCAGCCCAGCGGTGCCAATGTGCTGCTGAAGGACGTCGCGCGGATCGAGCTCGGCAGCGAGAATTACAATTCCCTGAGCCACCTCAACGGCCATCCCGGCGCCGGCATCGGCATTCAGCTCGCGCCCGGCGCCGACGCGCTGAAGACGGCGGCGCTGGTTCGCCAGGAGGTCGAGCAGGACGCCAAGGTCTTCCCGCCCGGCCTCGCTTATTCCTATCCCGAACGACAGCACCCTGTTCATCAAGCTGTCGATCCACGAGGTCGTGATCACCCTGTTCGAGGCGATCCTCCTCGTCGTCATCGTCAT
This sequence comes from uncultured Alphaproteobacteria bacterium, assembly GCA_963777295.1. Lineage (GTDB taxonomy): Bacteria > Pseudomonadota > Alphaproteobacteria > Sphingomonadales > Sphingomonadaceae > Allosphingosinicella. The sequence goes on along the minus strand of CAVZPV010000008.1, from coordinate 270,278 downwards.
GTTCGTCTTCCTGCAGAGCTGGCGCGCGACCCTCGTCCCGGCGATCGCGGTCCCGGTGGTCATGCTCGGCACGTTCGGCGTGCTCGCTGCCGCCGGCTTCTCGATCAACACCCTCACCCTGTTCGGGCTCGTCCTGGCGATCGGCCTGCTCGTCGACGATGCCATCGTCGTCGTCGAGAATGTCGAGCGCCTGATGGACGAGGAAGGGCTCAGCCCGCACGATGCCACCATCAAGTCGATGAGCGAGATCCAGATGGCGCTGATCGCTATCGCCCTGGTCCTCTCCGCGGTGTTCCTGCCGATGGCCTTCTTCGGCGGCTCGGTCGGCGTCATCTACCGCCAATTCTCGATCACCATCGTCTCCTCGATGGTGCTGTCGGTGATCGTCGCTCTGGTCCTCTCCCCGGCGCTCACCGCGACCCTGCTGAAGCCGCCGGTCGAAGCACGCGAGGAAGAGGTAAGGCACGGGCCGGTCGGCGGACGTTCATCCACCGCGTCGGCGAACGATTCAACCGCGGCTTCGCCGCGTCGGTCGCTGCGCTATCGGCGCGGCGTCGAATGGACGATCGATCACCGCTGGCCGATGATGGCGGTCTATCTCGTGCTCGCCCTGCTGCTCGTCTTCGTCTTCTTCCGCCTGCCGACCAGCTTCCTGCCGAGCGAGGACCAGGGCTATGCCCAGCTCCAGTTCACGCTTGCCGCCCGGCGCCACCCAGGTCCGCACGATGGCGGCTGCGACGGCCATCGAGCATTATTTCATGGGGCCGGAAAAGAAGAATATCGGCTCGATGTTCACCGTCGCCGGCGGCAACCAGGCCGGCTCACGGCCAGAATGCCGGCCGCGGCTTCATCCAGCTCGCGCCCTGGGACGAGCGCAAGGGCATCGGAGAACAGCGCCGCCGCGATCACGGCGCGCGCGACGCGCGTCCTCAGCGGGCAGATGCGCGACGTCGAATTCTACGCACTGAACCCGCCGCCGGTCCGCGGTCTCGGCCAGTCGGCCGGCTTCACCATGGAGCTGCTCAACACGACCGGCATGTCGCGCGATGCGTTCAAGGCCGTTCGCGACCGAATCCTTGCCGCCGCCCGCGCGCGACCCGAACCTGGCGGCAGTTCGCCTCAGCACGCTGGAGGACAATCCGACGCTCGAGGTCAATGAGCGATGCAGCCAAGATCGGCGCGCTCGGCCTCTCCCAGGCCAGCGTCAACGAGACGCTGAGCGCCGCCTGGGGCGGCATCTACGTCAACGATTTCGTCGACCGCGGCCGCGTCAAGCGCGTCTTCGTCCAGGGCGACGCGCCCTATCGCAGCCGGCCCGAAGATCTCGGCAACTGGTTCGTCCGCACCTCGACCGGAACGATGGCGCCTTTCTCCTCCTTCGCGACGACGCACTGGGGCCAGGCGCCGTCGACGCTCATGCGGTTCAACGGCCTGCCCGCCTACGAATTCCAGGGCCAGGCGGCCGAGGGCAAGAGCTCTGGCGACGCGATGGAGCGGATGGCGGCGCTTGCCGCGAAGGAGCCGGGTGTGTCGGTCGAATGGAGCGGCCTTTCCTATCAGGAGAGATTGTCCGGCGGGCAGGCGCCCTATCTCTACGCCATCTCGCTGCTCGTCGTCTTCCTCTGCCTCGCGGCGCTTTACGAAAGCTGGTCGGTCCCCTTCTCGGTGCTGCTGGTGATCCCGCTCGGCCTGCTCGGCGCCGCGCTCGCCGTCGCCATTCGCGGCCTGCCCAACGACGTCTATTTCCAGGTCGGCCTGCTGACGACGATGGGCCTGTCGGCGAAGAATGCGATCCTGATCGTCGAATTCGCCGAGCAGCAGGAGCGGCAGGGACAGGATCCGCTTCGACGCCGCGCTGGAAGCGGCGCGGCTCAGGCTTCGGCCGATCCTGATGACCAGCCTCGCCTTCATCTTCGGCGTGCTGCCGCTCGCCATCTCGACCGGCGCCGGCGCCAAGAGCCGCATCGCCATCGGCACCGCGGTGATCGGCGGCATGCTGACCGCGACGATCCTCGCCATCTTCTTCGTTCCGCTCTTCTTCGTGCTGGTGCGCATCCTGTTCCGGCGAGGCAAAGGCCATGGCGGCCCGGCGCATGGCGGCGAGCCCGCGACGGCGGCCGCGGAATGAGAAGAGCCGCCCTCCCCCTGCTGCTTTCGGTTGCGCTCGCCGGCTGCAGCTTCGAGCCGCATTATCAGCGGCCAGCGCCGCCGATCCCGCCGGGCTGGCCGCTCGGCGACTCGTATCTGGCTCAGAGCGAAGCGTCGCTTCCAAGCGTTTCCTATCGCGACATCTTCCGCGATCCGAAGCTGCAGGCGATCATCGAGGAGGCGCTTGCCAACAACCGTAACCTGCGCATCGCGGCGGCGAACATCGCCTCTACTCTGGCCCAATATCACATCCAGCGCGCCTCGCTATTCCCACAGGTCGGCGCCGAAGCCACGGCCGGGGTCACCGGCGCCCACGAGCCGACGACGACGATCATCAGCACCGGCACGGGTGGGACGGGCACGGGAACCGGCGGCTCCGGAACGGGCACGGGAGGAACCGCGCCGGGCATCGCCCTCATCACCACGCCCGGCTCCTTCACCACGAGCCAGAGCTACAGCGCCAGCGTCGGCGTCACCTCATGGGAGCTGGACCTGTTCGGCCGCGTCCGCAGCCTCAGCCACTCGGCGCTCGACCAATATTTCGCGACGGAGGCGGCGGCACGGGCCACCCGCCTGACCATGGTCGGCCAGATTGCCACCGCCTATTTCCAGCTCGCTGCGGACAACAGCCTGCTCAATGTCGCGAAGGATACCGCCGCCAACGCCCAGCACGCCGTTACCCTGACCAACGAACGGCTGGTCGGCGGAGTCTCCTCGCGCATCGACTTGCGCGAGGCCCAGACCATCCTCGATCAGGCGAAGAGCGACGTCGCCACCCAGACGACGCTCGTCGCGCAGGACCGCAATGCGCTCCAGTTGCTGGTCGGCGCGCCGATCGCCGACAATCTCATCCCGGCCTCGATCGAGAGCGTCGACGGGCTGGTTTCAGAGCTTCCAGCCGGGCTCAGCTCGACGATCCTGCTGCGCCGGCCGGACGTCGTCGAGGCCGAATATCAGCTGCGCGCCGCCAATGCCCGGATCGGCGCCGCCCGCGCCGCCTTCTTCCCGACGATCAGCCTCACCGGCCTGCTCGGCTTGGCCAGCAACACCCTGACCGGCCTCTTCACCGGCAGCGCCTTCAATTTCCATGCCGGGGGCAGCGCCTCGGTGCCGATCTTCGACGGCGGCGCCAATCGCGGCAATCTTGCCTTACGCGCGCGCGCAACAGCGAACTGTTCCTCGCCGCAATATGAGCAGACCATCCAGACCGCGTTCCGCGAAGTGTCCGACGCGCTCGCCCGCCGCGGCACGATCGAGGCGCAGGTGGCGGCGCAGAACGACCTCGTCGCCCATTCGCTGGACGCCTATAATCTGGAGCAGGAACGCTATCGGATCGGAATCGACGAGTTCCTGAACACGCTGGTCGCGCAGCGCACGCTCTACACGTCCCAGCAGTCGCTGATCCGCACCCGGCTCGCACGCGCCACCAATCTCTCCGACCTCTACCAGACGCTCGGCGGCGATGCGCTGATCGAGGCGGGCGCCGGCCAGAACCAGGCGCCGACGCCCCTCACGCTCCGCGCCGGCAGGCTCTCCGACGCCTTAATCCTCCAGCTCGACCCAGGTCGGCGCGTGGTCGGAGGCTTTCTCGCGGCCGCGATACTCCTTGTCGACACCGGCATCGAGCAGCCGGTCGGCCGCCTGCGGGCTCAGCAGCAGATGGTCGATGCGAAAGCCGGCGTCGCGCTGCCAGCAGCCGGCGGTATAGTCCCAAAAGGTGTAGACGGCGCCTTCCGGGTAGCGGGCGCGGATCGCGTCGGTCCAGCCCTGGTAGAGGATGGTCCGGAAGGCGGCGCGGCTTTCCGGCTGCATCAGCGCGTCGTGGGCCATCGCCCTAGCCGAGAAGACATCGTCCGGGTCGTCGCTCGGGATCACGTTCCAGTCGCCCGCCAACACCGCCGGCTTCTCCTCGGCGAGCAGCTCCAGCGCGTGGGCGCGGAGGCGATCCATCCAGGCAAGCTTGTAGGCGAATTTCTCGGTGCCGACCGGATTGCCGTTCGGAAGATAGAGCGAGCCGACCACCACCCCGTCCAGCACCGCCTCGATATAGCGGCTGTGGGTGTCGTCGGGATCACCGGGGAGGCCGGTGCGGCGCAGCTCCAGCGTCCGCCCCTCCGGCGCCAGGACAGCGACTCCGTTGAAGCCCTTCTGCCCGTGCCAGTGGCCGTCATAGCCGGCGGCGCGCACCTCGGCGATCGGGAAGCTGTCGTCGGCACATTTGATCTCCTGGAGGCAGACCAGGTCCGGCTTCTGCTCCTCCAGATATTCGACCAGCCGCGGCAGCCGCGCACGAATGCCGTTGAGATTGTAGGTGACGATCTTCATCGGCGCCGGCTTAGCCCAGCGCGGCGGATGCGCCTAGACGCTGAAGCTCGTCCCGCAGCCGCAGCCGGACTGGGCGTTGGGGTTGCGGACCTGAAAGCTGGCGCCGCCGAGATTGTCGACGAAATCGACCGCGCCGCCCTTCACCAGATCGTTGGTCATCGGATCGACGACGAGGGTGACTCCGTCCTGCTCGGCGACGAGATCATCCGGCTCCGCCTCATCGGCAAGGCCGAAGCGATAGCTGAAGCCGGCGCAGCCGCCGCCTTCGACCGAGAGCCTCAGGATCGGCTTCTTGCACTGCCGCTCCGCGATCCACGCGACGCGAGCCGCCGCCGCCGGGGTCAATGCGATGTCGGGGGCTTCGCTCATGCTCGAGAGATAGGGTGGTGCCGCCACAGCGGCAAGCTGAAGCGCTTCAGCCCTTGGTGCGGTAGCCGCAGATGATGCCGAACAGAAAGGCCGCGAACAGGCCGAGCTGGACATGACCATTATAGTCCGTCCAGCCGAGGATCTGGCCGCCGAACGCGAACAGACCGATGAACATCATCAACGCAAGCCCCGTCATCCGGGCGCCCTCCCGATAAGCAGAGGAGATCATGGCCGGGAACGGTTAACAGGCCGTAAACGCTTGTCGCCGAAGCCGCCTTTGGCCATAGGGCATCATCCCTTTTGCGCCAGGCGAGCCGCCCATGAAGACCCGAGTCTATGTCACCCTGAAGAAGGGCGTTCTCGACCCGCAGGGCAAGGCGATCCACCATGCGCTTGAAGGGCTCGGCTTCAGCGGCGTCAACGACGTGCGCGCCGGCAAGTTGATCGAACTCGATCTCGATCCGGGCGTCGGCGAGGCCGAGGTCGAGGCGATGTGCCGCAAGTTGCTCGCGAACACCGTCATCGAGAATTTCCGGATCGAGACAGAGCATCGCACCGAGGTGGGCGCATGAAGAGCGCGGTCATCGTCTTCCCCGGCTCCAATTGCGACCGCGATATCGCGGTGGCGCTGGAGCAGGTAAGCGGGAGCAAGCCGGCGATGGTCTGGCACCGCGAGACCGAGCTTCCAGAGGGGCTGGATCTGATCGCGGTGCCCGGCGGCTTCTCCTATGGCGACTATCTGCGCTCCGGCGCGATGGCGGCGCGCTCGCCGGTGATGCGGGCGGTGGTCGAGGCGGCGGAGCGCGGCGTCTCCGTGCTCGGCGTCTGCAACGGCTTCCAGATCCTGACCGAGGCTGGGCTGCTCCCCGGCGCCTTGATGCGCAATGCCGGCCTCCATTTCGTCTGCCGTGACGTGCCGCTGAAGGTCGAGAACAGCCAGACCGCCTTCACCAGCCGCTACGATGCGGGCGAAGCGATCGTCATTCCGGTCGCCCATCATGACGGCAATTACCAGGCCGATCCCGAGACGCTCGACCGGCTCGAAGGCGAAGGCCGCATCGCCTTCCGCTATGCCGGCGAATGCAATGGCTCGGCGCGCGACATCGCCGGCATCGTCAACGAGGCCGGCAACGTCCTCGGCATGATGCCGCACCCGGAGCGGATGGTGGAACCGGCCCACGGCGGTACCGACGGCCGCCGCCTGTTCGAGGGCATTCTCGAGACGATCGGCTAGGCCGTCAGACCTTCGCGCGGAAGGGCGTGAAATTCGTGTCGGTATCGTAGACGTCGACGCCTTCGCGCCGCTTCAGGAAGCCGACCACTGCGTAGGTGAACGGCGTCAGCAGCACCTCCCAGCTCACCTTCAGCACCCATTGGGTGAAGAGCACCTTGACGACCAGCGCATTGGTCCAGGTCGGCGCGTAGAGGAAGGCGAGCGGGTAGAAGATCAGCGCTGTCCACCGCCCTGCCCGACCACGGTTGAGCCGATCGTCCGCGTCCACAGCCAGCGGCCGCCCGGTCAGGATCTTCATCTGCGCCAGCACGAAGGAGTTGGCGAACTCGCCCGCCCAGAAGGCGCAGATCGAGGCGACGACGATGCGCGGCACCTGGCCGAACACCGCCTCATAGGCGGCCTGACCCGTCCAGCTGGCAGCCGGCGGCAGCGCGACCACGACCCAGCTCATGAAGGCCATGAACAGCATCGCCGCGAAGCCCGCCCAGATGCAGCGGCGGGCGCGGGCATAGCCGTAGACCTCGGTCAGCACGTCGCCGAGCACATAGGAGACCGGAAAGAAGAGGATGCCGGCGCCGAACGGCCAGGCCCGATGCCAGCGGCACCGTAATCGTCGCCACCTTGCCGGCGCCGATCACGTTCGAGAGCAGGAGGATGGTGACGAAGGCCGCCATCACGAAATCGAAATAGCGGAAATGCGCGCCGGCCAGAGCCGCGGCGTCGATCTGTTTCGGTTCCTCCCCCTCCATGTCCGCCGCTTAGCGGCTGGCGCGGCGCGGGGAAAGGGCCGGGCCGGATAGACCTTCCGGCCTCCCCCGCTAGGCAAGCCGGGATGCGGCAGGCGATGATCCTCTCCCTCGCGGCCAGGCTCCGGCGAAGGCTCCGCTCCAGCGAGGGCGCCCTGATCGGCGTGGCGGTCGGCATCGGCCTGCTCGCCGGCGCGACCATGCTGATCCAGCGGGGCCTGGCGCACGCCGTCCAGGGTCTGCTCTACGGTACCGACATTTCGCGCCTCACCGCGCTCACCTCGATCGCGCCGTGGCGGCTGTTGGCCCTCCCGCTGGGCGGGCTCGCACTTGTCGGGCTCAACGTGGCAGTGCGCAAGCGGGTGCGCGCACCGGTCGACGTCGTCGAGGCGAACGCGCTCCACGGCGGCGTCATCCCGATCGGCGACACCTTGCTGGTCGCGGCGCAGACCTTCCTCTCCAACGGGTTCGGCGCCTCGGTCGGGCTCGAAGCCGCCTATGCGCAGATGGGCGGCGGCCTCGCCTCGGTGCTCGGCCAGAAGCTGAAGCTGCGGCGCAGCGACCTCCGGCTGATGGTCGGCGCCGGCGCCGGGGCAGCGGTCGGCGCCGCCTTCGGAGCGCCCCTGACCGGCGCCTTCTACGCCTTCGAGATTGTGATCGGCGCGTATACGCCGGCGGCCATCGCGCCGGTGGCGGCGGCGGCTATGGTCGCGGCTCTGGTCGTCCGCGCGACCGGGACGCCCTCCTACCTGATCGCCATCCCCGGCGCGCAGGCGATCGTCACCGTCGATTATCTGCTCTACGCTTTGCTCGGCCTCGTCTGCGCCGGCATCGCCATCCTGCTGATGCAGGGCATCACCTGGATCGAGCGGGCGGTCAAGAAATCGCCGGTGCCGGAACGGATCCGGCCGATCGTCGGCGGCCTCCTCCTCATTCCGATCGCCTGGATTTCCCCGCAGGCGCTCTCCGCGGGCCATGGCGCGCTCCGTCTCGACCTCACCGAGCAAGTGGGGATCGGCTTCCTGACGGCGGTCTTCCTGCTCAAGATGGCGGCTTCGGCCGTCTCGCTCGGCTTCGGCTTTCGGGGCGGCCTCTTCTTCGCCTCTTTGTTCCTGGGCTCGCTGGTCGGCCAGCTTTATGCCGAGCTCGCCGCCTTGTTCCCGGGCCTGCATTCGCTCGACGCGACCGACGCCGCGCTGGTCGGAATGGCGGCGCTCGCCGTCGCCGTGGTCGGCGGACCGATGACGATGGCGCTGCTCGTCCTCGAAACCACCCACGATTTCGGCCTGACCGGTGCCGCGCTCGCCGCCGCGCTTTGCGCGAGCACGGTGGTGCGGACGACGTTCGGCTTCTCCTTCTCGACCTGGCGGCTGCACACGCGCGGCGAGACCATCCGCAGCGCCCGCGACGTCGGCTGGGTGAAGACGCTGACCGCCGGCCGGATGATGCGCCGCGGCGTCGCAACCGTGCCGGCGCAGACCGGAATCGCCGAGTTCCGCCGCCGCTTCCCTCTGGGATCGACCCGTCTCGTCGTCCTCGTCGATCCGGACGAAGCCTATGCCGGGCTGGTGCCGACCGCGGCGGCCTTCGGCGAAGCGCTCGACGAGACGGCGCCGGTCGCGACCGTCGCCATCCTCCCCGATGCGGCCTTGCGGCCGGACCAGGATGTCACCGAGGTGATGCGCGTGCTCGACGAGAAGGAAGCGGACGATCTCGCCGTCGTCGACGACGAGGCGCATGTGCTCGGCGTCGTGTCGGAGAAATATGTCCGCCGCCGCTATGCCGACGAGATCGAAAAGGCGCAGCGGGACCTGTTCGGGGAGACTTGAGCGCGCGGCCGATCCCGGGCACAGCGCGCCCATGCGCGATCCCCTTCTGCGCTTCGGCCTCAGCGGCCTGGTGGGCATCGCCCTGGTCGGCGCCGGCGCGGTGATCGGGGCGACCCTGTGGCCGCGCGTCGTCCGCATCCAGGAGAAGGTCATCGCGCCGATCCGGGCCCGGTCCGCGCCCGCGCCGACCGGACTGGAGGCGCTGCCGGACCTCGTCCAGCAGACATGCCCGGCGATCGTGTCCGTGCAGGGCACGGGCGTGACCGAGGGCGTCGCCGGTTTCCTGATCTCCGCCGACGGCTATGTCGTCACCAGCGGCGCGGCCGTCTCCGATGCCACCTCGATCCAGATCGTGACCAGCGACGGCGCCAGCCACGACACGAAGCTGATCGGCGCCGATCCGCTGACCGGCATCGCTTTGCTGAAAGCGGATGCGAGCGGTCTCCCGGCGCTCGATTTCGCCGATCCCAATTTCCCGCGCGTCGGCCAATGGGGGGTGGCGCTGGCGGCGCCGAACGGCAGCGGCTGCGTGATCGGCGCGGGCCTCATCAGCGGCGACTTCATCGCCGAAGGCGGCAGCGGCACGAATTATGTCCGTCTGCGTCCGTCGCTCGATGCCATGTTCGAAGGCAGCCCGGTGATCGGGCCCGGCGGTCAGGTGATCGGGGTCGGCGTGCCGGCGCCTTCGGGCGATTCCGATCTGGTCCGGATCCTGCCCGCAAGCTCGGCGCAGCGCGTCGCGAGCGAGCTGATGCGGACCGGCAAGCTGGCCGCCAACCGCTTCGGTTTCGCGGCGGAAGACGTGACACCGGTGCTAGCAAGCCGGCTCGGCCTGCAGGGCGCGCAGGGCGCGGTGGTCGCGGCGCTCAAATCGGGCTCGGCGGCGGGGCGGGCGGGGCTCAAGGCGGGCGACATCGTGCTGTCGGTCGACGACACCCCCATTTCCAGCGCCTCCGAGCTCGAGCGCGCCCTCGACACCGACGCGCGCCAGGTAGCGCTGGAGGTGCAGCGGCGGTCGCGGCGGCTCACCCTGACGGTGCAGGCGCCGCCCGGCAGCTGAGCGGCGACGCCGTTCCGTTCGCCGCCAAAGCAGGCTACAGCCGGGGCACGCGCCCGTAGCTCAGTCGGATAGAGCACGAGCCTTCTAAGCTTGGGGTCGCAGGTTCGAATCCTGCCGGGCGCGCCACGGTTTTCCGCCATTTTTCAACCCCCAAATATTTAATGATCTTAAGCAATAGATCAGCCGGCCGGGCGACTTCGACAGACAGGCGCTGTGTATCGACTTAAGCGATCTGATGGCGTTTATTGGATCGGGGCGATTTTGATAAAACCAAAGAAGCTCAGCAGACCGCCTTGTTTAATCAGAACCGGCGTCCCGTTATCTCTGGGGGAGTGCATTACGACGTTGATGCCGAGGTCGCGAGATTTATAATACACCTCATGGAACGATGGCGCTTTGGCCGGCGCCCTAACCCGCAGAGCCGAGGAACGGATTTTTTCAAACGCACCCGCGCGGCTTGCAGCGATGCCGAAGCCGACTTAGGCTTGGCCTTCACGTCGAGACGGAGCGCATTCATGAAATTGCGCAAGCGGTGGGTGTCGCCGAAAGTGAAGCGGCTGGAAGCGGGGGCTGCAGAGCTTCAAGCCGGCCCTCACCCGGAGGGCGGAGCCCCATTTTTCTCATGACGTTTGAAGCCGCCACCTAGGACGCGCGGAGCGACCAATGACGCTGACGAAACCCAATGCGCCGCAATTCGCCGGCATCGTCAGCGATGCCGCCTCGGCAATGGGTTCGCCAACCCGCTGCGCGTTGCGATGGTCGCTTCGGCGACCCTGTTCGCCATCGGGGGTATGTTCCTGATCCTCGCGGGCCGCGCGCTGCGCCGGGACCGGGTCGGAACCGTCTACCTCCCCATGGATTTCAGCGGCACCGAGGCATCGGCGAGCTGATCGGGCGGCACGATCTTGCCGGACGTAATCAGCATCCGCCCCTGCACATAATCTTTGACATTGCTCACGCAGTCGAGGGCGACGACGCGCCCCGCCTTCAGATAGAGAAGCGAAAAGCCCGGAGCCGTCGGATTGCCGCGGACCACGACGCGGTCGTGCCCCAAGGCGAGGCCGACCGTCTGGACGCGGAAATCATATTGCTCCGACCAGAACCAGGGCATTGCAGCATAAGGTTCCGGCGCGCCGGTCAGCGCCCTCGCCGCGACCGTGGCCTGGTCGGTCGCATTCTGCACGGATTCGAGTCGGACGAATGCGCCTTCCGCGAAGCGATTAGGGTGCGCCGCACAGTCGCCGATCGCGTAGACGTCGGGAAGGGCGGTGCGGCAATATTCGTCCACCTGAACGCCGCCCGCGCCTCCCGCCGCCCCGGCGTCGAGCATCGGCTCGATGCAGAGATCGATGCCGATGCCGACGATCACCATGTCGGCGGGAAGAAGAAGACGGCCGCCCGCTAGCCTTACGCCTGAGGCGGCGCCATTGCTTCCTTCGATGCAAGCGACCGCCGCGCCGAGCAGCACGTCAACGCCGTGGCCGCGATGTTGCGCCACCAGAAAATCGGAGAGCTCCCGGCTGGCGACGCGGGCGAGAAGCCGGCCGGCCAGCTCGACGACGATTACCTGTTTGCCGAGCTTGGCCAGGATCGCGGCCGCCTCCAGGCCGATATAGCCGCCGCCGACCACGACCACCCTTTGTGTGGTGGGCAACTCGGCGCGCAGCGCGTCGACGTCGGCGCGGCTGCGGACGCTGTGCACCCGCGCGAGATCGTGACCGTCGCAGGTGAGCCGGCGTGCGCGTCCCCCCGCCGACCAGATCAGCGAGCCGTAGGAAAGGCTGTCGCCGCCGGCGAGCTGGACCCGCTTCACCTCGGGTGCGACAGCCTTCACGTCCCGGCCGAGCAGCAGATCGATCTTCTGCTCGGCCCAGAATTGGTCCGGCCGGAAGAGCATGCGCTCGAACGGGCGCTCGCCTGCAAGATAGTCCTTCGACAGAGGCGGCCGTTCGTAGGGCGGATCGGGCTCGGCGGAGACGATCGCAACGCTTCCGGCGAAGCCGAAGCGGCGCAGCGCGATGGCAGCGCTCGCGCCCCCATGGCCGCCGCCCACGATCAAGGCGTCATAATGCGGCGGCATCGGCTAGACGCGGCCGGTCACCGGGATTGTGGCGCCGGTGACGCCGGTCGCCCGGTCCGAGAGGAGGAAGGAGATGACCTCCGCGAGTTCCTGGACCGTCACCCATTTGGCGAAGTCCGCCTCGGGCATGTCCTTTCGGTTGGCGGGCGTGTCGATAATGCTGGGGAGAACGGCATTGACCCGAACACCCTCGCCCTTGAGCTCGGCGGCAAGCGCTTCCGTGAGCCGCGCGACCGCCGACTTGCTGGCGGCATAGGCCCCCATCCCTATCTCGGCTCTCGCCGCCGCGGCCGCGCCGATGTTCACAATGGCGCCGCCGCGCCGGAACAGGGGAATGGCTGCCTTGCTCGCGTTCAGCGCCGTCGCGACATTGATCGCGTAGAGGCAGTCCCAAGTTGCCTTGCTGCCGCCGACAACCTTCTCCCAGGCAAAGCCGCCGGCGATGTTGACGAGTTCCCGGAGTCCGCCCGGCGCATCGATGGCGGCGAAAGCCCGCTCCGTCGCGCCATCATCGGTGAGATCAATCCCGCCCAGACGCTGCTTCGCGCAGGCCGGGTGCGCTTCGGCGTTGGCGTGATCGACGGCGACGACGTCCCAGCCATCCTCCGCGAGGCGTTCGGCGACCCCGCGGCCCAGCGCGCCCGCCGCCCCTGTGACGATTACCGTTCCGCCCATCGCGCTCCCCGTCCCGCCGGGCCGCTCACGCCGCGGCTGCCTGCTCCGAAAGGCGACGATAGAGCATCACGCGGTGCATCACACGCCGATATGGCAGATTCTGAACGATATAGTGCTGGGTCCTTTGATTTTCCCAGGCGACGATGGTGCCCGGTTTCCAAGTCGCCCGCAGCTGATGCTCCGGCACGTCGGCCCTTCTGCTTCCTCCTCGTCCGAAGAGGGAATGAAGAAGCCGATCTTAGAAGACACTCGGTAGCCAAGGTCACGCCGTGGTCCATCCGAGAGACCACCATCGAACGACAACGGACTGAGAAAGGCTATTCCAGAATAGACATCTTCATTCCACACGGAACCTAGGTCCTCATTCCCGACCACCCTGCGGCGGCGGCCGCATTCAGCTTCGGTGATGCGAGCCAAGGAATTCCCTGTTCCGGCACTAGGGAATTCATGGCCGAAATGGCAGAAATCTGCGGCGGCGCACGACGGAGAGCGCCGTCGCCGGTCAGCTCAGGATCAAATTTCCCTGTAATTTCCCGCTAAACACGGAAAATGTGCCGGAGACGGTTCGCTCAGGACTGCCGGGCGCGCCACCCGGTCTGCAGAGGCCGGGCAGTACCGCTTCTTTCGGGGCGGCAGCCGAAAAAATGCCGCACTCCGCCGGATTCCATCGTAGCCACCGGGAGGAAGTCTCGTGCTCAGAGGCGGCTGGGCGCCGACGACAGGGTGCGGCTCAGAATTCCCCCGCCAGGCCGACTCTCGCCGCATTGTTGTTGTTGCCGCCGAATGAGAAGCCGGCGGTGAGCGCAAAGGGCCGGTCCCCGTCGAACCGATGCATGATCGACCCGCCGATCGCATATTGGCCGCGGAAGGTCGCTCCGTTCAAGGTGTAGCTGGTGCGCCCCGGCGCGGAGGGCATCGGCGCAGCCGTCAGCGCGACCGCAGCCGCGATTCCCTGGTGGGCGTCGCGACGGTCGATATTGGTCTGCTGGACCAGATTGTCGATCCGTCCGCCAAGCTCGGCCTGGCCGTTTTGGAGCGCCACAATGTTGGCGGTGTTGGTGGCGATATTGGTGGTGTTGGATGCCACCTGGCCGAGCAACGTCGTATTGGTGGTGACGTTGCCGTCGGCGTCGTTCACCAGCACACCGGCGCTGGTGTACCCGCCGAAGCGCACCGCGGAGCCGGTGCCGCCGATCGTCACCTGGTTGGCGGCGGTCGCCACCGCGCCGGTGCCGATCGCGGTCGCATTGGCGAAGTTGGCCGTGGCGCCTGCGCCGATCGCGGTCGCGTTGGTGCCGGCGGCGCTGACGTTGGCGTTGCGGCCGATCGCCGTCGCGTTCATCGCGAGCGCGCTCGAAGAATCGCCCACGGCGGTCGACTGAACGCCGGTGGCCGAGGCGAAGTCGCCCAGCGCCGTCGAGAAATTGCCCGAGGCGGTCGAGCGGTCGCCGAGCGCGCTCGACGACTGGCCGGTGGCGGTCGCGGTCGGACCGACCGCCGTCGCATTGAGACCGGTCGCCTTGCTGTTGTCGCCAAAAGCCGCGCCGCCATTGGATCCGGTTGCATTGAAGCCGACGGCGACCGATCCGGTGGCGAGCGCGTTGGTGCCGATGGCGATCGCGTTGGTGCCCGTCGCGCGCGCGCCCTCGCCCACCGCGGCCGCGCCCTTGGCCGAGGCGAGCGCGCCGTCGCCGGCGGCGAACGATCCGGCGCCGCTGGCGGCGCTGCCGGGGCCGATCGCCGTCGAGTCGGTGCCGGTCGCGCTGCTGTCGGGGCCGGTCGAGTTGGTGTGGAAGTAGCTCAGTCCGCTCGTATTGGCCGCATTCAGCGCAGCGCCGACATTATTGTAGGTCGTGGTCCCGATCTGGTAGCTGGGCGCCGAGAGATGTCCGGTGGCAGGATCGTAGGTCGAGCCGCCCCCGAGTGCCGTCGCGCTATCCTGCCCCAGAGAGGTGGTATTCCCAGCCACCGCGTCGACATAGGCCTTGTTGGCGGCGTCCGTCGCGGCGGTCGGGGTGCCCACATTCTGCATGCGGTTGCCGCCGGCATCGATCGTGCCGCCGGGAAGCACCGAGAGGTTCCCGACCCGCGCGTTGCTGATCTGGGTGGTGCCGTTGAGCGAGGCGCCGCCATTGGCGGTGAAGAAACCCTGCACCTGCGCTCCGCCCGAGCTGAACAGGCTGGTGGCATTCACCGCGCCGGTCTTGATCGATGCCGAATTCGCCGCGCCCGTGACCGAGATGCTGCTTGCGCTGATGTCTGCAGCGGTCAGGCTCCCGGTCAGCGTCGTGGCGCCGGCGACGCTCAGGTCGCCATTGTTGGTGATACTGCTGCTCGTCAGTCCGCCGTTGAAGGTGGCGGCGCCGACGAACGTCGCACCCTGATTGAACTGCGGACTGGTGTTGAACGCGGTGCCGCCATTGATCGTCAGGTCGCCGTTGACCTGGGTATCGTGCCCAAGGGTCAAATTGCCGTCGTTGTCCAGAACGGTCTGCGTCGTACCAGAGCCTGAGGTGATCGAAAGGACGTCACCCGAGAAGCTGCCGCAATCACCACCGGGGACCGTCTTTGCCAGCCCGCCGTCGGGGAGGACACAAACCGTGCCTTTGCTGTTGCCACCGTTCGGCCCGATGTTGATCTGCGCCTGCGCCGCTGCGGTGCACAGGCATGTCGCGACCGCCATGAGACAGGGCGCTGCAAGAAGCTTGTCGTGGCGCATCCGCATGAATTATCTCCCGGTTTACGGCGCGCAGCATCGCCCGGGGCCGTGGCGTTCGCGTCCACCAAATGGTGGAGATGAGTTGACAGCCCGCCTGGTCGCCTGCACGTTTCCGAAATTGAACAGACGTCCGGCGGCGGGGAGCGGGGGGCTCAAGCGAATGGACGATTTAATCACGGCCGAGCGGCTGTCGGTGCTGATCGGCGGAATCTATGACAGCGCGATCGATCCGCTGCGCTGGACCGCGACCATCGATGCGATCCGCCAGGAGCTCGGCTTCGCGACCGCGTCGCTCGACCTGATCGCGTTGCCGGCCGTCGAGAGCCTGGTCAACGTCTCGGCCAACATTCCGGAACCTTATGCCGCCACCCTGGTGGACTACACGCCGCAGCTCAGCGAGCTGTGGGGCGGGGTTGATAAGGTCATGAAGCTGCCGCTCGACGAACCGGCGGTGCTGACGTGGGAACGGCGCGATCGCGCGGCTTTGTTTCGGCACCCGCTGTACGTTGAATGGGCGACGCCGCAGGGGCTCAGCGACCTCATGGCGATCTGGCTTGCCCGCGATTCGGACACGATCGGCTCGATGGCATTCGGTTGGGCGGCCGAGGCCGGATCCATCGGCGATCGCGAAGTGCGGATTGCCCGGATGCTGGTGCCGCACGCACAGCGTGCCGCGACGATCACGCGGCTGCTCGATCTGGCGGCGCTGCGCGATGCGACGTTCGGCGCGTTGTTCGACACGCTCGATGCGCCGGTGCTGGTCGTCGGCGCCGATCTGAAGATCGTCCACGCCAACCGCGCCGGCCGGATGCTGCTCGACCGAGGCGGCGCACTGCGCTCGCGCGGCGGCACGTTGACGACAGCCGACCGTGGCACCCACCACGCTTTGGACGCCGCGGTCCGCGACGCGACCGGCGACATCACCGCGCTCGGCCGCAAGGGGATCGGCATCCCGCTGAGCGATGTCGACGGCGACGTCGGCGCGCTCCATGTTCTGCCGCTGCGGCCCGACCATCCCGGCGGACGCCGCCTTGCCGCGATCTTCGTCGCCCGCGCACACGCCGCGCCGGACCCGGCCAAGTCCGTCGTCGAGGCGCTGTTCGGCCTGACTGCGGCGGAAACGGCGGTATTCGAACAGGTCGCGGGAGGACTCGACGTGCGGCGCGCCGCGTCCGCGCTGGGCGTTGCGCCAAGCACGGTCCGGACGCACTTGCTGCGTGTCTACGACAAGACCGGCGTCCGACGGCAGGCCGATCTGGTGCGTCTGTCGACTTCGCTGGCTATGCCGATCAGCGGGATCTAGGGCTTCGGCAAGGAAGCACGGGTTCGCTCCCGACTGGGAGGCGCGCCAGTTTTCCGCCGGAGATCTGCCCCCTATTTCACGTCAGCCGCCGGAGATCACGATTTCCCCGCACAACCATCGCCCGATCCAGATTTCATCGAGCGGTGTCGGAGGTCCGACGCCACAGCCATGGCCGATGACCCCCCCGCGGGCCGACGCACGGCCGCTTGACAGGCCCAAGCGGCCCGATAAAGTCCCGGTCGGACGCGCTGAGGGGGGCTTCGGGGCGGCCGGTGATTTGGAAGGGCCGCAGTGGTGTTGTCTGCCTGTTCGCGTAAAGCTGTTCTTCTTGCCGGACTCGCGCTCTTCCTGTGCGCTCCCGCCCATGCCGAGCTCGGCGGACCGGTTTCCAGCGTGCAGAATGACGGCGCGCGGATGGGCGCCCACATGACCATCTCCAGCGGGATTGGCGCCGGCTACGCGCTGCACACGCTGACGCGGCCCAATGGCGGCATCGTCCACGAGCTCAGCAATGCGAAACGGCCAAGTCTTCGCGGTGACCTGGTCCGGCCCGGGGAAACCCGATTTGCGCGCGCTGCTTGGCCGCTATTTCGATACGTTCCAGGCCGCCAACGTGGCGCGCGGGCGCGGGCTTCGTTCTCCGCTGCGCCGGCCGCCGCAGGTTAGCCAGCCCGATCTCCAGATCCAGACCTCCGGCCATATGGGCTGGTTCCGGGGAGTGGCCTTCATCCCTTCGCTCGCGCCGACGGGCTTCTCCGTCGCCGATTTGTCCGTGGAGCCGTAACCTGATCCGCTGGCTCTTCATCCTGCTCACCGCCCTGGCGCTGGCCGGCTGCGGCGGTTCCGATTCGTCGTCTTCAACCGGCTCGACCGGCGGCGGCACGCGCGCCGCCGCCTCCACCGCCGCCGCCGGCCGCAGTGGCCAACACCGCGACGGTGGTCGTCGATAACGGGCCTTCCGCGATCGCGGCTTCCGGCGGCTCGTTCAACTCACCCTTCGTGACGGTCACGCTCTGCGCGCCCGGATCGACCACCAATTGCCAGACGATCGACCATATCATCCTCGACACCGGCTCGGTCGGTCTCAGATCATCACAGCCCGTGCTCAACGCAAGCCTGCTGGCGGCGATGCCGGCCGAGGCGGACATCTCGGGCAATCCGGTCGGCGAATGCTATCAATACGTCAATTCCTATGCCTTCGGATCGGTGCGCACCGCCGATTTCTCGATCGCCGGCGAGAAGGTCGCGAGCATGCCCTTCCAGGCGATCGGCGATACCGGCGCGGTTCGCGGCCGCGCCGGCCAGCTGCTCGGCCGGCGGCGGCACCGACATCCAGACGGTGGTGGATTTCGGCGCCAACGGAATCATCGGCGTCGGCACCACCGCGACCGATTGCGGCACCTTCTGCGCCAGCGGCGGACAGTCGGCCGCGATCTATTACGACTGCCCGACGACCGGGTGCAGCGCGGTCATCGCCCGGGCGTCGAGCGCGTCCGCGCCGTTCGAGCAGCTGCCCAACCCGGTCGCCGCTTTCCCGTCGGACAATAACGGCGTGATCCTCAGCCTTCCCTCGGTTCCGGAAAACGGCGCCTCGGCCGTCAGCGGTACCGTCACCTTCGGCATCGGCACCCAGGCGGACAATGCGCTGACCGCGACCACCGTCCTGCCGATCACCACCTCGGCGAGCCGGCTCGGCCCCGGCCTTCCTCACCGCCACCTACAAAGGCAAGCAGCTCACGCAGAGCTTCCTCGACAGCGGCAGCAACAATTATTTCTTCATCGACACGACCCTGCCGCAATGCACCGACCCGGATCTCAATGCTTTCTACTGCCCGGCCGCGCCGATTGCTGCTGTCGCCGGAGCTGACCGCGACCAACGGCGCGACGGCGAGCGGTGCCTTTACCCTCTACAGCCCGCTGAACGTCATCCGCAACCGTCGACCGTCGGCGCCGGGGCTCGGCATCAACCCGACTCTGGTGATGCCGCCTTTGCCGTTCGCCAACAGCTTCGATTTCGGCCTGCCGTTCTTCTTCGGCCGCTCGGTCTATACCGCGATCGAGGGCCGCACCGCCGGCAGCCTGCAGGGCCCCTATTACGCCTGGTGACGAGGGCCGGCAGCGAGTTCAGCGCGCGGCCGTGCCGACGAGCGGCCAGAAATGGGCGATGAGCGGCATGCCGCAGGCGATCACGAGCAGGGAGAGCGGCAGGCCGAGCCGCCAATAGTCGCCGAAGCGGTAGCCGCCCGGCCCCATCACCAGCGTGTTGCACTGGTGGCCGATCGGGGTGAGGAAATCGCAGCCGGCGCCGGTCGCGACCGCCATCAGGAAGGGATCGGGGTTGAGGTCGAGCCGCTGGGCCAGCGCAGCGCCGATCGGCGCCGAGCACCAGCACGGTCGGCGCGTTGTGCAGGAAGGGCGAGCAGGCCATCGACGCGATCATCAGCGCGCCCAAGGCGACGAGCCGCGGCGTCGCCGTGGAGCAGGCCGGCGAGGCCGGCGGCGATCAGGTCGGTGCCGCCGGTCTGCCGCACCGCCTCGCTGAGCGGCGTCAGCGCGCCGATCAGGACCAGCACCTGGCCTCGAGCGAGTCATAGGCTTCGCGCATGCGACAGCGCGCCGATGGCGACCATCAGCACCGCCGCGCCGAAGAAGGCGATGGCCACCGGCGCGACCTTCAGCGCCACCAGGATCATCGCCGCCGCGAGGATCGATGGCGGGCAGGTAGCGGCGGCGGACCCGGCCGAGCTGCACCGCGCGCTCGGCGAGCGGCAGCAGCCCGAGATCCTTCAGCACCTGTGGCAGCGCGCTCTCGCCGCCGCGGAGCACCAGCACGTCGCCGGCGCGCAGCACCAGCGTCGCGCAGGCGCTCGGTGATCCGCTCGCCGCGGCGGCCGACGGCGAGCAGTTTCACGCCATGCTGCACGCTGGAGCCGCATCCGGCTCGCCGACGTCCGACCAACGGCGAGCCCGGCTGGACCACCGCCTCGATCGTGCGCATCTCCTCGCTCGGCTGGTCGCGTTCGACCTCGCTTTCCTCGCGTGCCTGGACGAGCGGCAGGCGGGCGAAGATGCGGTCGAGCGCGTCCTGCTCGCCTTCCAGCACCAGCACGTCGCCGGGCAGCAGCAGGGCGTCGGGCAAGGCGGCGACACGCGTCCCGTCGGCTCGGATCAGCGCGCCGATGCGGACCTCGTCCTGATCGAGCGCCAGATCGGCAATCCGCTCGAGCTCGGCCGGCCACTGCTCCGGCACCCGCACCTCGGTGGAGAGACTGCGCCCCGGTCATCGCCTCATGCCAGCCCGGAACTGCCCTGGCGGTTGCGTCGGCAGCAGCCGGTAGCCGAAGCTGACGAAAAGCAGACCGAGCGACGGTAAGGCCGAGGCCGACCGGCGCGAAGTCGAACATCTGGAACGGATGGCCGATCATCTCCTCGCGCACCTGGCTGACGATGATGTTGGTCGAGGTGCCGACCAGGGTCACCAGGCCGCCGAGCAGCGACATGAACGACATCGGCATCAGCAGGAGCGAGGGCGAGGTGCCGGCTGCGTTCGCGCGATCCGCAGGGCCACCGGCATCAGGATGGCCAGCGCGCCGACGTTCTTGGTCACCATCGACAGCAAGGCGGTGGCACCGGCGAGCACCGGCACCTGGCTGCGCGCGCTTTTCAGGCGGACGAGGATCGGGCGGATCAAAGCTTCCGACGATGCCCGAACGCTGCGATCGCGGCACTGACCACCAGGGCGGAGGCGATGATCACCACGACGTCGCTGGTGAAGCCGGTGAAGGCGTCCTTCGGCTTCACCACCCCGACGACCACGCCCGCCAGCAGGGCGCCGAGCGAAATCACGTCATAGCGGAAGCGTCCCCAGGCAAAGAGGATGATCGCGATACCGATGATGAAAAAGGCGAGGCTCTGGTGGAACGTCATAAAGCCGCGCCCGACCGTTCGGAATGGCGGCCTGGCTCCCCGGCGCCAGCGCCGGAGCGCGAATTAGAAGACGCCGTTGAGCGTCGACTGAACGGAGGCGATGTCGGCCTGATTGATCGCGTCGTCGTCGGACGAGGCCTGTTGGTTGGTGGCCGAGACGTTGTGGCTGGCAGGTGCGGACGACGAGGCGAAATCATAGGCCGTCCACAAGATGCCCGCCGCCCAGAACAGGGCCATCCAGCGCGACTTGAAGATGGTCTGATAGCGGAACGGAAACATGGCATCCCGCTTACGTCCCGGCTGGTTAACGAAACGCTCAAGGCACTGAAATTTCTTGGCTTGGGGTCGGAATCGCCGCCGCCGGCTCGATGCCGAAGCCGGCGGTGGCGATGCGGAAGCTGCCGCGGGCGCGGATGTCGGCGGATGAAGAGCCGACCATGAGATCGATCTCGCCCGGCTCGATCTTCCAGCGGCCTGCGTCCCAGATCGCCATCTGCGCGGGTGTGAGGGTGAAGCTGACGCGTTTCGCCTGGCCCGGCGCGAGCGCGATGCGGCGGAATCCGCGCAACTCCTCGATCGGTCGCGACACGCTCGCCACCGGATCGTGGATGTAGAGCTGGACCACCTCGTCGCCCGCGACGGCGCTGGTGTTGCGAATGGTGACGCCGACCGTCACGTCACCATCCGCCGGAACGGAGGAGCGGCTGACGCTGAGGCCGGAATAATCGAAACGGGCATAGGAGAGGCCGTGGCCGAAGGGGAAAAGCGGCGTGATCGGCAGGTCGTGATAACGGACTGTGTCCTTGGCGAGGTCCGGATCGGCCGGGCGGCCGCTTGGGAGGCGGTCGTAGAAGAACGGCACGGCGCCGGTCGCGCGGGGGAAGGTGACGGGGAGCTTGCCCCCGGGCGAGACCCGGCCGGTCAGGATGTCTGCGAGGGCCGGGCCGGCCTCGACGCCGAGAAACCAGGTCTCGAGGATCGCCGGCGCACGTTCGGCGAGCCGGTCGATGGCGAGGGGGCGGCCGTTCATCAGCAGCACGACCACCGGCCTGCCGGTGTCGAGCACCGCATCCGCGAGTGCCTGCTGCGCGCCGGGCAGGCCGAGATCGGAGCGGCTGCGCGACTCGCCGGTCATGTCGAAATCCTCGCCGACGACGAGCAGAACGACGTCCGAACGCTTCGCCGCCTCGACCGCCTTCGCGATGCCGCCGCGATCGTCGCTACGCGGGCCGGCGCCCGCCTCGTAGTCGATCTGAGCGTGCGGAAGCGCGGCGGCGAGCGCAGGAAGCAAAGGCGCGACATCCTCAACATGCCCTTGCGCGCGCCAGGAACCCAGCTCGGAATTGGCGTCCGCCGCTAACGCGCCGATCACCGCGATACGCTTCGCGGAGGCGGCAAGCGGCAGCAGATTGCCCTCGTTCTTGAGCAAAACAATCGACCGACGCGCGGCCTCGCGCGCAACGGCGCGGTTGGCGTCGGACAGGATGACGGTACGCTCGCGCGCCGGATCGGCGCCGCGATAAGGATCGTCGAACAGACCGAGCCTCTCCTTCGCGGTCAGCACCCGCCGCACCGCCTCGTCCAGTTCGGTGCGCAACGCCGGATCGCGCTGCACCGCCGCCTTCAGCGCGGTCGCATAGAGGCCGGATGACATGTCCATGTCGACGCCGGCATGGAGCGCGAGAGCGGCCGCCGCTTCGTCGCTGCCGGCGACGCCGTGGTTACGAAGCTCGGCGACCGCCTTCCAGTCGCTGACGATCAGGCCCGGCCAGCCCCAGATCCCGCGCAGCGTGCCGCGCACCAGCGTCCGGTTGGCCGTCATCGGCACGCCGTTCAGCGACTCGAAGCCGGTCATGAACGATCCCGCGCCGGCCTTCGCCGCCGCATAGAAAGGCGGCAGGTAGATTTCGTTCAGCGTCCGCTCGGACATGTCGGCTTCGGCATAATCGCGCCCGCCCGTCGCAGCGCCATAGCCGGCGAAATGCTTGACGGTGGCGAGGATCGTGTCGGGCGCGGCGAGCGAGCGACCCTGATAGCCGCGCACCTGCGCCGCTGCCATGGCCGAGCCGAGGAACGGATCCTCCCCTGCCCCCTCGACGATCCGCCCCCAGCGCGGATCGCGGGCGATGTCGACCATCGGCGAGAAGGTCCAGTGGATGCCGCTCGCCGCCGCTTCCTCCGCCGCCACCCGCGCGGCGCGCTCCGGCACCTCGGGGTCCCAGCTCGCCGCCATGGCGAGCGGCACCGGGAAGATGGTACGATAGCCGTGGATGACGTCGAGCCCGAAGAGCAGAGGGATGTGCAGCCGCGATTGTTCGACGGCGATGCGCTGCAGCGCCCGGCTCTCCGCCGCGCCGGCGACGTTGAGGTACGAGCCGACGCGGCCCTCGCGGATACGGGTACGCTCGGCATCGGTGATCAGGCTGTTCAGCGCCTTGCTGCGGCCGCCGGGCATCTGCGTCACCTGGCCGAGCTTCTCGTCGAGCGTCATTTTCGCGAGCAAAGCTTCGACGCGCGGCGAGCCGCGATAAGGCGCGGCGGCGAGCAGCGCGACGCCGGCGAAGGCGAGGATCAGGCGGTGGATCATCGCGCCTCCAGCGCCAACAAGGCGAAGGTGGCCAGCCAATGCTCGCCCATATAATCGCCGGCGACGTGCGGGAGGCTGGCGTCGAGATGCGCCTCGGCGGTGTCGCGGGCGAGATCGGCGAGCGCCGGCTCCAGCGCGCCGGCGAGCCCGCGCCAGCACCAGGCGCGGCTGAGATTGACCCCGTCCAGATGGGCGATCTTGCCGTCCGAGCGGTCCGATACGAAGGCGGGGGTGAAGAGACTGCGCGGTTCGCCCGCGGCGAGATCGGGCAGGAAGGCATCGAACCAAGCGCGGAAATCGGCATCCGGTAAGATGCGGCGCATCAGCAATGCTTCGGTCAGCGAGGAGGAGAGGAAATCGTCGCCGCCCGGCTCCCAGGCCGGGCAGTTGCGGTCGCCGCCATAACCAGTCCCGCGCCCGCTCGCGGATGAGTGCGGCAAGTGGGTCGTCATTCGCCTCCGCCCAGTCGAGCGCGAGGATCATCGCAAAGGCGGTGTTGAAATGGGTGCCGGTGCGGATCGGATAGGTCAGCTTGGGCAGATAGAGTTTGAACCGTTCGGCAAAGGCGGCGGCGAGCGGCTCCAGATCCGCGGCCCAGGGCCGGTCGTCATGGCGCCGCGCCTCGCGATGGAGCGCGAGCAGCCAGCCCCAGCCGTAAGGCCGCTCGAAGCCGCCGGTATAAGCGCGGTCGAGATAGGCGAGCTCGCCCGTAATGTTGCCGGGCGTCAGCATCTCCTCCGCCAGCGCCTCGACCTGCCGCGCCTCGGCCAGCTCGGGAAACAGCCCTCCCACGCGCAGCATCAGCCACCAGCCATGGACGCAGCTGTGCCAGTCGAAGCTGCCGAAGAAGATCGGGTGCAGGTCGCGGGGGCCGAGCACGTCCTCCGGCCCTTCCATCACATGATCGAGCTTATGCGGATATTCGCGAGTGACGTGGCCGAGCGCGATCGAAGCGAAGCGGCCGGCAATTTCGGGGGTGAGCTCGTGGGTCATCGGAATCCGAGAAAGTAGATGAGAAGGAGGTTGCAGGCGAGCAAAGGAATCGCCGTCCCGACCTGCGCCTTCACCACCGCGTTGCGGTCCTTGAGGTCGAGCAGGGCGGCGGGGACGATGTTGAAGTTGGCGGCCATGGGGGTCATCAAGGTCCCGCAGAAGCCGGCCAGCATGCCGATCGCCGCGACCGCCGCCGGATTGCCGTGATATTGATGGATCAGGATCGGCAACCCGATCGCGCCGGCCATCACCGGAAACGCGGCGAAGGCATTGCCCATGATCATCGTGAACACGGCCATGCCGATGCCATAGAGCGCGACCGCGGCGATCAGGCTGCCGCTGGGCAGAATCTGCGTGGAAATGCCGCCCACCACCTGGCCGACGCCGGCGAGCGCGAAGACGGCGCCGAGCGCCGCCAGCATTTGCGGCAGCACCGCCGCCCAGCCGACCGAATCCATCAGCCGCCGCCCCTCCTGCAGCGGCGCCAGCACCGGCGGCCGCAACCAGGCGTAGCAGATGGCCAGCGCGATCAGCACGCCGGCGCCGAGCGAGATGAGCGTCGCCTGCTTCGGATCGATCCAGCCGCTGTCCTTGAGAAAGAGCGTGCCGAGCAAGGCGGTGATCGGGATGACCAGAGCGGGTAGGAACAGCTTATTGCCGCGGCGTTCCGACGAGGCGGCGCGCTCTTCGGAGGTGGTGGTCGGCGGGTCGCCGCGCCCGAGCGCGCCGAAGCCGGCAAGCGCGACGAGGCAGAGGACGAGGATGCCGTTCCCAAGATCGCCGAGATAATCGCCGAAAAAGAAGCTGATCGCGAGCAAGGCCCAGAAAGCGGCGTTGCCGAAGCGCCTGCGATTGGTGCGATCGGAGATGCTGAGCAAGGCGAACGCCCCGAACATCACACCGGCGAGGACGTAGAGCCAGGTGAGGGTGATCATTGTCTCGCCTCGTCACGCTGGCGGGAAAGAGAGCGGTCCAAGAGCAGCAGCCGAACGCTCTGAATCACGAAGGCCAGCACTGCTGTCGGGATCGCGTAGACCGAGAGCTGCAGCGGCTCGAGCTTGATCCCGCTCTGCTGGAGGATGCCGACCATCAGCAGGATCGAGCCGATGGCGATGAAGATATCCTCGCCGAAGAAGACGCCGACATTGTCGGTCGCGGCCGCATAAGCCTTGACCCGTTCGCGCGCGGCCTCGTCGAGCGCCGGGTGCTGCTTCTCGGCCGCCGCCTCGGCCATGGGCGCGACCAGGGGCCGCACCGTCTGCGCGGGTCCCGCGATCGAGATAAGTCCGAGGCTGGCGGTGATCTGGCGGAACAGAAGGTAGAAGATGAGCAGCCGCCCGGCCGTTGCGCGCCTCATCCCGCCGATCAAGGTCCGCGCGCGCTGCTGCAGGCCGTAGCGTTCGAGCAGGCCGATCACCGGCAGCAATATGTAGATGACCGTGACGAAGCGGTTGTCGTTGAACGCCTTGCCGAAGGCGGCGATCACCTGGAGCAGGCCCTTGCCAGCGATCAGCCCGGTCGCGAGCGCCGAGACGGTCACGACCAGCAACGGATTGAGCCGCAGCGCGAAGCCGGCGACGACGATCAGGATGCCGAGCAGGACCCAATCGTTCACGCCTCTCCATACCCCCCGCCGCCCGGCGTCTCGATCACGAACATATCGCCCGGCGCCATCTCGGCCGAGGCGGTGGCGCTCAATGTCTCGACACGGCCGTCCGCCCGCACCACGCGGTTGATCCCGGCGAGCGCATTGCCGCCGCCCTCGATCCCGCGCGGCGCGACGCGGCGGCGATTCGAAAGGATGCCGGCATGCATCGGCTCGCGGAAGCGGATGCGGCGCTCGACCCCGTCGCCGCCCCGCTGCCGCCCCTCCCCGCCCGAGCCGCGGCGGATGGCGAAGCGTTCGAGCAGCACCGGATAGCGCGTCTCCAATATCTCAGGATCGGTGAGCCGGCTGTTGGTCATATGCGTCTGGACCGCGCTCGCCCCGTCGAAATCCGGGCCGGCCCCGGCGCCGCCCGCGATCGTCTCATAATATTGATGGCGCGCATTGCCGAAGGTGAAATTGTTCATCGTCCCCTGGCTCGGCGCGAGCGCGCGGCAGGCGGCGAACAAGGCGTCGGTGACGACCTGGCTCGTCTCGACATTGCCGGCGACGACGGCGGCGGGAAAATGCGGCTTCAGCATCGATCCGTCGGGTACCTTGAGCGTGATCGGGCGAAGGCAGCCGTCGTTCATCGGAATTGCATCGTCGACCATCGTGCGGAAGACATAGAGCGTCGCGGCGCGGCAGATCGAATAAGGGGCGTTGAAATTGTCGGCCAGCTGCGCGGTCGTGCCGGTGAAATCGACGATGGCGGAGCGGCTGTTCAGATCGACCGTGACCGAGACGCAGATCACCGCCCCATTGTCCATCTCATAGCGGAAGCTGCCGTCGCTGAGCCGCCCGATCAGCCGCCGCACCGCTTCCTCGGCATTGGCCTGAACGTGCGCCATATAGGCGTCGATCGTCTCGCGGCCATAATCGCCCGCGACCCGCTTCAGCTCCGCCGCGCCGCGCGCGCAGGCGGCGACCTGGGCCTTCAAATCCGAGATGTTGCGGTCCGGCCGCCGCGCCGGCCAGTCGCCCGAGCCGAGCAACTCGCGCATCTCGGTTTCGAGGAAATGGCCTTCATCCACGAGCAGCATATTGTCGATCAGCACGCCTTCGTCGTGGATCGTCTTGCTGTCGGGCGGCATCGATCCCGGCGCGATGCCGCCGATATCGGCATGGTGCCCGCGCGCGGCGACATACCAGGCGGGCGCCTCCTCACCTTCGAGGAAGACCGGCATGATCACGGTGATGTCCGGCAGATGCGTCCCGCCATGATAGGGCGCGTTGAGCACATAGACGTCGCTTGGCTTCATGCCGCGCCCATCCCGCCCCGCCCCGCGCGTGTCGATGATCGTGCGGATGGAATCGCCCATCGAGCCGAGGTGGACCGGAATGTGCGGCGCATTGGCGATCAGCGCGCCGTCGCGGTCGAACAGGGCACAGGAGAAATCGAGCCTTTCCTTTATGTTGACCGACGAGGCCGTGTTCTGGAGCGCGACTCCCATCTCCTCGGCAATCGCCATGAAGAGGTTGTTGAACACCTCCAGCATGACGGGATCCGCCTCGGTGCCGGCGGCGCGGCGGATTTCGCGAGGGGCGCAGCGGGTGAGGATGAGGTTGTTGAGGGAGTCCACCTCTGCGTTCCAGCCGAGTTCGATAACGGTGGTGGCGGACGGGTCGATGATGAGGGCGGGGCCGGAGACAGTGGCGCCGGCGACAAGCGTGTCGCGATCGATCACTCGCTCTGACTCGCTCGTCCGGAGCGAAGTCGAGGCGCGCTGCACAGACTCAGGGCACCCCTCGACTTCGCTCGGGACGAACGGTGCTTTGGGCGCGGATTGTCCCACCGCTTCGACGATTGCGGTCTCCACCACGACCGGCGTCTCTGGTGATGCGAAGCCGAAGCGCGTTCGGTGCAGCTCCTCAAAGGCCCCTCGCATATCCTCCGGCGTCCCAACTTCCACCTCCAAGCTCGTGTCGCTGCCCTCATAGCGCAGGGCCGCGCGGCGGCGGATCTCGACCTTCTCCACCCCCTGCCCTCGCAGTGCCTCACTCGCCTCCGCCGCAAGCGCCTCCAGCACCGTCCCTAGCGCCTCACCGCCAACGCTACGGTGCCGCAGCTCGACCATGTCGGCGAGGCCCATGCCATAGGCACTGAGGACACCGGCCAGCGGGTGGATCATCACCCGCTCGATGCCAAGTGCATCCGCCACGAGACAGGCATGCTGGCCGCCAGCACCGCCGAAACATTGAAGTGTGTAGCGGGTGACGTCGTGACCGCGGGCGATCGAGATCTGCTTGATCGCATTGGCCATATTGTCGACGGCGAGGCGGACGAAGCCTTCCGCCACCGTCTCCGCGTCCATGCCGACTCGCTCGCCAATCGCTGCGCAGAGCGCGCGCGAAGCTTCGCCGTCGATCCTCTCGTCGCCGCCCAGCCCGAAGACGGCGGGGAAATGCTCCGGCCGGATCTTGCCGAGCACGACGTTGCAGTCGGTGATAGTGAGCGGCCCGCCGCGCCGGTAGCAGGCCGGGCCCGGCACCGCGCCCGCGCTGTCCGGGCCTACGCGGAAGCGGCTGCCGTCATAATGGCAGATGGAACCGCCGCCCGCCGCGACCGTGTGGATCTCCAGCATCGGCGCCCGCACCCGAACGCCCGCGACGACCGTCTCACTGGTCCGTTCGTACGCGCCGGCATAGTGCGAGACATCGGTCGAGGTGCCGCCCATGTCGAAGCCGATCACCCGGTCGAAGCCAGCCTCGGCGGCGGTCTCCACCATCCCCACGATCCCGCCCGCAGGGCCGGACAGGACGGCATCCTTGCCCTGGAAGGCGGCGGCGTCGGTGAGGCCGCCATTCGACTGCATGAAGAAGAGGCGTGTCTCTTCGCCAAGCGCGGAGACGACGCGATCCACATACCGCCGCAGCACGGGCGACAGGTACGCGTCCACCACCGTCGTATCCCCGCGACCCACCAGTTTGATCAGCGGCCCGACCTTGTGGCTGGCCGAGACTTGAGTGAAGCCGATCTCCCGCGCCAACGCTTCCAGGGCCGCCTCATGCGCGGTCCAGCGCCAGCCGTGCATCAGCACGATGGCGAGCGCGCGGAAACCCTGGTCCCAGGCCTGCTGCAGCCCCCGCCGCGCCGTTTCAAGGTCGAGTGGGCGCAGCAACTTGCCCTCGGCCGTCACCCGTTCGTCGATCTCAACTACGCGCTCGTATAGAGCCTCGGGCAGTTCGATCTTGCGGGCGAAGATCTTCGGCCGCGCCTGATAGCCGATCCGCAGTGCATCGCCGAAGCCGCTGGTGATGGCGAGGGCGAGCCTCTCGCCCTTGCGCTCGAGCAGCGCGTTGGTGGCGACGGTCGTGCCCATCTTCACGGCGTCGAGCGGCGCGGCACCATGCTCGGCCATCAGCCGTCGGATGCCCTCGACGGCGGCATCCTCATAATGTTCGGGATTGTCGGAGAGCAGCTTGGCCGTCAGCAGCCGCCCGTCCGGCGCCCGAGCCACCACATCGGTGAAAGTGCCCCCGCGGTCGATCGAGAAGGACCAATGTCCCGCTGCGCTGAGAGGCCGATCCGATGCCATCACCGCGCCGACCTCTGTTGCGTTCCGGCCGTCCGATCAATCGAAAAGGATCAGACGGCGGCGATATGGCTTTGCCCGACCATGCAATAGAGCATCGGGAGCGACAGGATCAGATTGACGCGCGACGCCATCATCGCGACGCTTGCGGCCTTCGCCTTCGCCTCGTCCGCGGCGGCGACGAGGCCGAGCACGCGCTTCTGGTTCGGCCAGATCACGAACCAGACGTTCGCCGCCATGAGGATGCCGAGCCACATGCCGGTGCCGATCACCCGGTAACCGGGCCGGAAGCGCAAGGCCTCGGCGGCATAGCCCGGCTGGGCCGTCTCGGCGAGGATCAGCCCGAGCAGCACGGTCACCAGCGCCGCCCAGCGGAACCAGAAGAGCGCGGCGGGCGCGATATATCCGGAGATGCCGGGCTTCAGCTCCGCGGGCACCCTGGGCATGGTCGGGATCTGGACGAAGTTGAAATAATAGAGGAGCCCGATCCAAAGGATGGCGGCGAGGATGTGAAGATAGCGGAAGAAGCCCGCCCAATAGCCAGCGCCCGCGCCGAACAGGTCGCCGTGGAAGCCGGCCATCGCCACGACGAGCAGCACGATGCCGATCAGCAGGGCGATATGGAAATTGCCGAGGATTCTGGCCATTGCGCTCCCCTTCGTTCCGGTGGCGGCACGGCCTTAGCGATGGACAGGGGTCTTGGTAAGACCCTCAGTCGAGCCGCCACATGATGCTCTGCGAGAGCGGGGTCCAGAGGCCGGTCCGCACGCCCGCCGCCCGCAGCGCCTGCCCCGTCCAGCTGTTGCAGGTGTAGAAGGCGTTGTAGCGCCCGATCGCCTCGTAGAAGACGTCCGAATTGCCGTAGCCGCGGCCGATCAGCGGGATCGTGCGGCCCTGCGCGTCGACGCGGAAGCTGGCGCGCATGAAGCGGACGAGGCGGCCATATTCGTCGGGCGTGAGGATTATCGGGTGCTGGATGGCGCTCGGCTGCGGGTCGTTGTCGTGATCGGCATGGATCAGGCTGTCGCCGCTGCCGTCGAGCGCGTTGAAGGCGGTGCGCAGGCTGAGGTCCGACCAGGTCGGCGTATTCAGGTAGAATTCGCGATTGCCGTAGCCGAGCGCGACATAATTGCCATTGCCCCAGCGCGGGTCCTTCAGATCCTTGCCCGGGACGAGCGGCCGCCAGTCCATCTGCGCCGTCACTTTGGGCACCATGATCCAGGTGTGGACGCCGTTGGTGCGGACGAAGATGCGGATGCCCTGCTTCGCCTCGTGCCATCCCGCATTGGCAGGAACGGCGCCGAGGATCAGCGCCGCGAGCAGGTAAAGCAGGGGAATGGCGAGCAGACCGCCGACGATCAGACCGAAGATACGAAAGGCCCGCCTCACCGGTACAGCCTAGAGCTTGCCTGCCGCGCCGCAAGACGCCAAGCGAAGGCCGTGTCGCGAGCGCATCTCGAAACGATCTGGCGTGCGGGCGTGGCGGCCTGCCTGCCCGAGCGGGTGTTGCCGGCGCATCTGCCCGATCCGCCCAAGGGGCGGACAATCGTCCTGGCGCTCGGCAAGGGCGCGGTGCCGATGGCGCGCGTGGTTGAGGAGAAATGGCGCGGGCCGCTATCCGGTCTCGCCGTCACCCGGCACGGCGCGGCGAGTCCGCTGAGCCGGATCGAGGTGCTGGCGGCGGGCCATCCGGTGCCCGACCGGGCGAGCGTGACTGCGGCCGAGCGCCTGGTGCGCCTCGCCAGGCAGGCTGGGCCGGACGATCTGGTGCTGGTGCTGCTGAGCGGCGGCGCCTCGGCCCTCGCCTGCCTGCCGGGCGAGGGCCTCAGCCTCGACGCGCAGCGCAAGCTGACCAGCGATTTGCTCCGCTCCGGCGCGGATATCGGGGAGATCAATTGCGTCCGCCGCCATCTCTCGCGGATCAAGGGTGGCCGCCTCGCCCTCGCCGCAGCACCGGCGCGGCTGGTGACGCTCGCCATCTCCGATGTGTTCGGTGACCGGCCGGAGGATATCGGCTCCGGCCCCACCGCCGCCGATCCGACGACTTTGGGGGAGGCGAAGGCCGTGCTGCGCGAGCATGGGATCGCGGCGCCGGAAGCGGGCTGGTCGGAAAGCGCGAAAAAGGTGTCGGGAGACTACCGGATCATTGCCCGCGGCCGGGATGCGGTCGAGGTGGCGGGCGCGGCGGCGGAGAAGCTCGGCTATCGGCCGCGTCTGATCGAATGCGTCGGCGAGGCGCGCGACGTCGGCCGCCAGCATGGCAGGATCGCGCGCGAAATGGCGCCGGGCGAGGCGCTGATCAGCGGCGGCGAGCTCACCGTGACGATGAAGGGTCATGGCACGGGCGGCCGCAACCAGGAATATGCCCTCGCCGCCGCGCTCGTCCTCGCGGGAGACAATCGGATCACCGGCCTTGCGGCGGACACGGACGGGATCGACGGCAATGGCGAAGCGGCCGGCGCTTACTTTGAAGGCCGCACCGCCCGCGCCCACCGCAAGGCCGAGGCGGCGCTGGAGGCGAACGATAGTGGCGGCTTCTTCGCCCGCAATGGCGGCCTTTTCGTCACCGGCCCCACCGGCACCAATGTCAACGACTTGCGGATCATCCTCTGTGCCCGCAGGGATGCCCGATGAGCGTTGGCCCAATGCCCCATTCCCTTCCGGCTTATGCCGAGCTGCTCGCTTTGCGCACCGAGCGCTCAGCAGACGGCGCCTTGCTCTGGGTGATGCCGTTTCGCGAGGAAGTGGTTGGGCGGCCCGGCTTTCTCCACGGCGGCGCGATTGCCGGCCTGCTCGAATTCGCCGCCCTCGGCACGCTCTACGACCGGCTCGAGGAGGGCGTGCGGGTGAAGCCGATCAACGTCACCGTGGATTTCATGCGCGGCGGCATCGATCACGACACCTATGCCGCCGCGGCCATCTCCCGGCTCGGCCATCGGGTCGCCAATGTCGTCGCCCAAGCCTGGCAGCAGGACCGCGCCAAACCGATCGCCGCCGCGCGGATGAACCTGCTGCTGAAGAGACCCTAAGCCCGCGAAGAAGGCTTAGTAGCCCTTCATTCGGGCCAGCTTGTCGGCGTGGTAATTGGCGTCGCCGAACAGCTCGTCCAGCGCGCGGTCCCGCTTCATGTAGAGGCCGATATCATATTCGTCGGTCATGCCGATGCCGCCGTGCATCTGGACGCCTTCCTGCACTGCAAGCGCCGACGCCCGGCCCGCCTTGGCTTTGGCGACGGAGACCATGGCCTCCGCGTCGGGCGCGCCCTCGTCGAGCAATTGCTGCGCCTTGAGCGCGGCAGCGCGGGCGATCTCCAGCTCCGAATAAAGGTGCGCCGCGCGGAACTGGAGCGCCTGGAACTCGCCGATCAGGCGTCCGAACTGCTTGCGCTGTCTTGAGATAATCGACCGTCATCGCCATCGAGGCGGAGCCGAGGCCGACCAACTCCGACGCCGCCCCCGCGCGCCCGGCGTTGAGCACGCGCGTCAGCACCGCCTCCCCCTGTCCCACCTCGCCGATGACCGCGTCGGCATCGACCTCGACACCGCGGAATTCCATCCGTGCGCCAATGCTGCTGTCGACGAGGCGGACGCGCTCGATCTCCAGCCCTTTCGCCGCTTTCTCGACCGCGAACAGGGTGAGGCCCTCCTCGGCCCGCGCGGCGACCACGATCACGTCCGCCGAAGCGCCCTGGACGACGAACTGCTTGGCGCCCGAGAGGCGGAAGCCGTTGCCGGCCCGCTCCGCTCTCATCGCAATCGCCTCGGGCCGGTGCTTCGGCCCCTCGTCCACCGCCAGCGCGGCCACCGTCTCGCCGGCGAGGATGCCAGGATACCAGCGTTCGCGCAGTTTGGTGCCTTTCAGCGCCTCGACGACGGCAACCGCCGTGATCAAGAAGGGTGAGGGCGTGAGGTTTCGGCCGATCTCTTCGAGCACGATCCCGGTTTCAACGTGGCCGAGACCGAGGCCGCCGTCTGCCTCGTCGATCAGGATGCCGGTGAAGCCGAGCTCGGCGAACTGCGTCCAGAGCTTGTGGCCAAACCCGTCCTTGCAATGGATGTCGCGCCAGTGGCGGAGCTGCGTCGGCGATCGCGCCCTCGGCCGCCATGAAATCGCGCGCCGTGTCGCGGAGCATCGCCTGGTCGTCATTGAGGTAAAGGGGCATCAATCGATCCTGGAAGGACTCGCTCGTCCCGAGCGTAATCGAGGGGCGCTGGCACGAAGTTGATCACATACGCCGCCCTCGACTTCGCTCGGGACGAGCGGTGTGGTGGCCTGGCCTAGGCACCGGGCAATTCCAGAATCCGCTTGGCGATGATCCCGAGCTGGATCTCGCTGGTGCCGCCTTCGATCGAATTGGCCTTGCTGCGCAGCCATTCGCGCGCGGCCTTGCCTGTCTTCGACCGCCCGGCTCTCCCATTCGAGCGCGTCCGGAGCCGCCGGCGGCCATGACCAGCTCGTGCCGCGCCTTGTTGAGCTCGGTGCCGGCATATTTCATCATCGAGGGCTGGGCGGGATGCGCCATGCCAGCCTTCAGCTCGTCGATGAACCGCTCGGACATGGCCCGAAAGGCCATGGCATCAACGTCGAAGCGGGCGATGTCGGCGCGGAGCAGGGGATCGTCGAGGCGGCCGCTCTCGTCACGCGCCGATCACCTCCACCAGAGCCTCGCCGAGGCTGCCGCTCTGGCCGCCGAGGCCCATGCCGCTGATCATCTCGCGCTCGTGGCCGAGCAGATATTTGGCGACGTCCCAACCCTTGTTGACCTCGCCGACCAGCTTGGTCCTTCGGCACCTTCACGTCGTCGAAGAAGGTCTCGCAGAAAGGCGAGGAGCCGGAGATGAGCCGGATCGGCCTGGTCGAGACGCCGGGCGTCTTCATGTCGAAGAGGAGGAAGCTGATTCCCTCATGCTTCGGCGCCTGGAAATCGGTGCGGACGAGGCAGAAGATCCAGTCCGCCTTGTCGGCGTAGCTGGTCCAGACCTTCTGGCCGTTGACCAGCCAATGATCGCCCTTGGTCCTCGCAGCGGGTCTGCAGCGAGGCGAGGTCGGAGCCGGCATTGGGCTCGGAATAGCCCTGGCACCAGCGGAT
The DNA here is from genome assembly GCA_963777295.1 of uncultured Alphaproteobacteria bacterium. Taxonomy (GTDB): domain Bacteria; phylum Pseudomonadota; class Alphaproteobacteria; order Sphingomonadales; family Sphingomonadaceae; genus Allosphingosinicella. The sequence goes on along the minus strand of CAVZPV010000008.1, from coordinate 236,013 downwards.
CTCGCCGCGTGCGATCTCGGGAAGGAACCGCCGCTTCTGCTCTTCCGTGCCGTATTTCAGAAGCGCCGGGCCGAGCATCGAGATCCCGAAGCTGTAAAGCGGGTTGCGCGCGCCGATCGCCGCCATTTCCTGGCGGCAGGATCTTGGTCTCGGCCGGCGAGAGGCCGCCGCCGCCATAGTCCTGAGGCCAGTCGGGAACAGTCCAGCCGCGCGCCGCCATCACCTCCATCCAGCGCCGCTGCGCCTCGTTCTTGAAGACAGGATCGCGGCCGCCCCAGCAGATGTCGCTCTCGTCGCGGACCGGCTCGCGCATCTCGGCTGGGCAATTCTCCGTGAGCCAGGCGCGGACCTCCCGCCGGAATGCGTCGAGCTCTTGTGCTTCCGCCATGCGCCTCTCCTTTACGTAAACGTCAACTGCCGTGGCTGGCGGATGGAGTCAACCGGCCTTGCTGAACTCCATCACGCCGTCCGTCAGCGTCTCCAAGCGAAGCACGACGAGATCGCGGAGATAATTCTGATGTACGCGCCATGGCGCCTTGTCGCCTTGCGCCGGCAGGATGCCCTCGGCGCGGCGGACATAACCGGAGGTAAAATCGAGCAGCGGCCGCTTCGCGGGTGGCGGGTCGGCGAGCCGCGGCGCGCAGCATGCATAGCCCTGCCGGTCCATGAAGTTGAGCAGGCGGCAGACCCATAAAGCGGTCAGGTCGCATTTCAGCGTCCAGGAGGCATTGATATAGCCGAAGGAGAGAACGAGGTTCGGCACTCCGTTCAGCATCATGCCCTTATAGACGAAGCGCTCGCCGACGTTCACCGCCTCGCCGTCGACGCTCAGCGCGATGCCGCCCAACAGCTTCATAACGAGACCGGTGGCGGTGACGATCACGTCCGCCGCCACCTGCTCGCCCGATTTGAGGCGGATGCCGTTGGCCGTGAACCGCTCGATCTCGCCGGTGACCACCGAGACCTTGCCGTCCTTGATCACGCGGAACAGGTCGCCGTCGGGTATGAGGCACAGCCTCTGGTCCCACGGATTGTAGGCAGGGCCGAAATGCCGCTCCACGTCGTAATCGGCCGGCAAATCCTTTCGGGCGAGGTCGAGCAGCTTTGCGCGCACCTTTGCCGGTCGCCGGCGCGCCAGATTGAAGAAGAAGATGCCGAGCAAGGCATTCTTGAGCCGCCCGAAGCGCGCCCCGAACCGCCGCGCCAGCGCGTCGCGTGAGGGCCGGGAGACGACGTAGCTGGGCGAGCGCTGCAGCATCGTCACGTGCGCGGCGGTTTCGGCCATGGCCGGGACGAGCGTGACCGCCGTCGCGCCGCTGCCGATTACGACCACCTTCTTGCCCGCATAATCCAGATGTTCCGGCCAGTGCTGCGGGTGGACGATGTTGCCGCGGAAATCCGCCTCGCCGGGCCATTCCGGCCGATAGCCCTGCTCGTAACGATAATAGCCGCTGCACAGGAGCAGGAAGCCGCAGGTGATCTGCCGGCGCCCCTCCTCCGTCTCCACGTCGACGTTCCAGCGCGCCTCGGCCGACGACCAGTCGGCGGAAACCACGCGGTGGCGGAAGCGGATATGCCGGTCGATGCCGAAGGTGCGCGCCGTCTCCTCGATATAGTCGCGGATGTCCGCGCCCTCGACGATCGCCTTCTCGCCGCGCCAGGGGCGGAACGGAAAGCCCAAAGTGTACATGTCGGAATCGGAGCGGACGCCGGGATAGCGGAACAGGTCCCAGGTGCCGCCGATCGCGTCGCGCGCTTCCAGGATGCACCAGCTCTTGCCGGGGCATTTCGTCTGCAGCCGGTAGGCGGCGTCGATGCCGGACAGTCCGGCGCCGACGATCAGCACGTCGAAATATTCGCTCACCCATCGCCTCATGACAGGTGCAGCCGCGCCGGGAAAGCCGAGCCGCTTTACTCGCCTCGGGCGAAGGGTTTACCTTATTGTCTGGAAAGGGGGGCTTTTCATGATCCGTCGCACCGCACTCGTCGCCGCAGCCCTGCTGCTTGGCGGCACCGCCTGGGCCCAGTCGGCGTCGCCGCCTCCGGGAACCAGCATGGGCGTTCCCGGAAGCCGGGACTTCTGGCGCCCGGCCGGAGGAGATGGGCGAGCATGACAGCTCCACCCTCACCTCGACGCTCGACCAGATCCAGCACGGCGTGCAGAAGGCGGACGCCGATCACGCCGCGGCGCAGGCGAGGGCCGGCGGAAGGGCGGTGCCGGCGAGACCGGCGGATATCGTTGCGACCGCTTCGGTGTTCGATTCAGGCGGAGAGAGGGTCGGTGCGATCGAATCGGTCGCTCCCGACGGCGCCATCGTCGTCACCAATGTCGGCAAGGTGAAGATTCCGCTCAACGCCTTCGGCAAGAACCGGCTCGGCCTGCTGATCGGCCTCTCGAAAAAGGATTTCGAAACATTGGTCACGAAGGCCAACGCCGATCCGGCTGGCTGAGCGGCCGGGAAGCCGCCGATGATCTTCGCCTCGATCCGCTACAATCTCGCCAAGCTGCTCCGCTTTTCGGGGCGGGAGAGCAGGGGGCTGTTCTGGCCCTATGCGATTACCGTCTTCCTGCTCGGCATCGTGGCGGGAATCCTGCTCTTCGTCCCGATCATGACCGACACGATGACTCGCGTCATGGACTATGCGCAAAGGCATCCCGGCGGCTTGCCCCGGCCCGCTCTCGGCCAGCCGCCCGCGCTTCCACCCGAACTGATGCCGGACATGACCCGGATGATGGTGCCGATGATGATCGTCAATCTCGCAGGCATCCTGCTGCTCGCCGCGGCGGCGGTGCGGCGGCTGCACGATCGCGACATGAGCGGCTGGTGGGCGGCGCTGCCTTTGCCGTTCCGCATCATCTCCGCATCGATCGCCCCCGCCGTGGCGAAGCAGATGATGACCTTCCCGCCCCGGCAATCGTCGCTGATGCTGGTGAGCACACTTAACGGCGGCTTTGCGCTGCTCGCTCTCGTCGTGCTCGTCGTGCTGCTGATGGGCGAAAGCACCAGGGGCCCAAACCGGTTCGGCGGGCCCGTCAAAACCGCCTAGGATCGCGCGTGGCCGAGGCCGGCAGCCGTGCCGGCACTGGCGCAAATCCGCCGCTTCTGGCACCGGGGCGGGAGCGCGGCAGTGAGGACGATCCGGCGAAATGGACTTTGACCTTACGGAAAGGCAGGCTTTCTATCGCGACCGGGTCCGCGACTTCGTCGAGACTTCGGATTGGCCGCGCGCGGGGGATTACAGAGCGCAGCGCAACGACGGCGACCGCTGGCAGCCGATCGCGGTGATCGACGAGCTGAAGCCGGAAGCGAAGGCGGCCGGCCTGTGGAATTTTTTCATGCCGCCGGGCCACGCTTTGGCTCATGTCGACGAGAGTTTCGAATTCGAAGGCACCCAGCTCACCAACCTCGAATATGCGCTCTGCGCCGAGGAGATGGGCCGGGTCACCTGGGCATCGGAAGTGTTCAACTGCTCGGCGCCCGACACCGGGAATATGGAGGTACTCCACCGCTACGGCACGCGCGAGCAGAAGGAACAATGGCTGCGGCCGCTGATGAATGGCGAGATCCGCTCGGCCTTCCTGATGACCGAGCCGGCTGTCGCTTCGTCGGACGCGACCAACATCCAGTGCGAGATCAGGCGCCAGGGCGATTCCTATGTGCTGAACGGCCGCAAATGGTGGTCGTCGGGGGCGGGCGATCCGCGCTGCAAGGTCGCGATCGTGATGGGCAAGACCGATCCCTCCGCCGACCGGCACCGCCAGCAATCGATGGTGCTGATGCCGCTCGATGCGCCGGGCGTCACGGTCGAGCGGGCGCTCACCGTCTACGGCTATGACGATGCGCCGCACGGCCATATGGAGATCGCGCTCAAGGACGTGCGCATTCCCGCCTCGGCCATGTTGCTCGGCGAAGGGCGCGGCTTCGAGATCGCGCAGGGGCGGCTCGGGCCGGGGCGCATCCATCATTGCATGCGCACGATCGGCGCGGCCGAGGAGGCGCTGAAGGCGATGGTCAAGCGCCTCCAGTCGCGCGTCGCGTTCGGCAAGAGGCTGGCCGAGCATAGTATCTGGGAGCAGCGCGTGGCGCGGGCGCGGATCGACATCGACATGTCGCGCCTGCTCTGCCTCAAGGCGGCCGACATGATGGACAAGGCCGGCAACAAGGCCGCGCAGGCCGAGATCGCGATGATCAAGGTGCAGGCGCCGAACATGGCGCTCCGGATCATCGACGATGCCGTGCAGGCCCATGGCGGCGCCGGCGTCAGCCAGGATTTCGAGCTTGCGAGCGCATGGGCCCATATCCGCACCCTCCGTCTCGCCGATGGGCCGGACGAGGTGCACAACCGGGCGATCGCGAGGTTGGAGTTTGCGAAACATGGATGAAGCGTTCCCCAATCCTCCCCGGTACGGGGAGGGGGACCGCACGAAGCGCGGTGGAGGGGGGTTCGTGCAGGTCTCAGCCCCCCCTCCACCATGCTCCGCATGGTCCCCCTCCCCGTTCCGGGGAGGATTTACACGATGAAAGCCGCAATCCTCCACGAACCGAAGACGGAGCTCGTCGATCGAGGACGTCTCCGTCTCCAAGCCCGGCGCGCGGGAGGTGCTGATCCGCACGATTGCGTGCGGGGCCTGCCATTCGGACCTGCATTTCATCGACGGCGCCTATCCCGCGCCGCTCCCCCTTGTGCCGGGCCATGAGGCGGCGGGCGTGGTCGAGGCGGTCGGCGAGGATGTCACGGCGCTGAAGCCGGGCGACCATGTCGTCACCTGCTTCTCCACCTTCTGCGGCCGCTGCGAGTTTTGCGTCACCGGCCGGTTGTCGCTCTGCGTCGATCGGTCGACGAAGCGGAAGAGGGGCGAGGAATCACGCCTGACGCTGGGCAGCCAGTCGGTCCACCAATTGCTCAACGTCGGCGGCTATGCCGAGACCTTGCTGGTGCACGAAAATGGCGCCGTCGCCATCGATCCCGACATGCCGTTCGACCGCGCCGCCCTGCTCGGCTGCGCCATCGTCACCGGCGCGGGCTCGGTGTTCAACACCGCGCAGCTGAAGCCCGGCGAGGATGTGGCAGTGATCGGCTGCGGCGGCATCGGCCTCGCGGCCATCAACGCCGCGCTTATCGCCGGAGCGCGGCACATCATCGCCATCGATCCGGTGCCGGCCAAGCGCGCGCTCGCCGACACCGTCGGCGCCACCGCCGGCTTTGCGCCGGACGAGGAAGGGTTGAAGGAGAAAGTCGTCGAGCTGACGAAGGGCGGCGTCCACCATGCGATCGAGGCGGTGGGGCGCATCTCGTCCGGCGAGCTCGCCATCTCCTTGCTCCGCCGCGGCGGCACCGCGACCATCGTCGGCATGATGCCGCTCAACGAGCGGCTCTCGATCGGCGCGATGGACCTGCTCGCCGAGAAGAAGGTGCAGGGCTGCCTGATGGGCTCGAACCGCTTTCCGCTCGACATCCCGCGGCTGGTCGATTTCTATCTCGCAGGCCGGCTCGATCTCGACAGCCTGGTGGCGGAGCGGATCGGCCTTCCGGAGATCAACCGCGCCGTCGACAAGCTGCGCACCGGCGAAGCGGCGCGATCCGTCATCGTCTTCGAATAGGAGAAACGCATGCCACTGTTCGACCTTAGCGGGAAGGTGGCAGTGATCACCGGATCGTCGCGTGGAATTGGACGCGCCATCGCCGAGGCGATGGCGGACCAAGGCGCCAAGGTGGTGATCTCCAGCCGTAAGGCCGAGGCCTGCCAGGAAGTGGCCGACGGCATCAACGCCAGGCACGGCGACGGCCGCGCCATCGTCATTCCCGCCAGCATCTCCTCCAAGGAGGCGCTGCAGCATCTCGTCGACGAGACCCGGCGGCAGCTCGGCAGCATCGACATCCTCGTCTGCAACGCCGCCTCCAACCCCTATTACGGGCCGATGGGCGGGATCGGCGACGACCAGTTCCGCAAGATTTTCGAGAACAATGTCATCGCCAATCACTGGCTAATCCAGATGGTCGCGCCCGAGATGATCGAGCGGCGGCAGGGCTCGATCATCATCGTCAGCTCCATCGGCGGGCTCAAGGCCTCGGCCGTGATCGGAGCCTACAACATCTCGAAAGCCGCCGACTTCCAGCTCGCCCGCAACCTTGCCGCCGAGTTCGGCCCGCACCAGGTGCGCGTGAACTGCATCGCGCCAGGCCTGATCCGCACCGATTTCGCGCGGGCCCTATGGGAGAATCCCGAGACGCTGAAGGCGGTGACAATGCACACTCCGCTGCAACGGATCGGCGAGCCGGAGGAGATTGCCGGCGCGGCCGTGTTCCTGGCGAGCGATGCCTCGACCTTCGTCACCGGCCAGGCGATCGTCGTCGACGGCGGCGCGACCACCGGCGTGGGGCTGTGACTCTTCCCGTCATTGCGAGGAGCGGAGCAACTCGGCAATCCAGTGCGGCGCCTGCGACAGACTCAGGACTGGATTGCTTCGCTCCGTTCGCAATGACGGTGGAAGGTTCGTCATGAGGCTCGCTGGCAAAGTCGCCATCGTCACCGGTGCCGCGTCGGGGATCGGCAAGGCGACCGTTGCATTATTCCGTGACGAGGGCGCACACGTGATCGCGGCTGACGTGACCGAGGCGGAGGGTGTCGTGCGGGCCGATGCCGGGGCCGAGACGGATGTCCTCGCGCTGATTGACGAGGCCGTGCGCGAGCATGGCGGCCTCGACATTTTCTTCGCCAATGCCGGCGTATCGGGCGGGCTCGCATCGATCTTCGAGCAGGGGCCAGAGGATTGGGAGCGGATCCTGCGCACCAATTTGATCGGCCCGTTTCTCGCCATCAAGCGTGCGGCGCCGCATCTCAAGGAACGCGGCGGCGGGTCGATCATCTGCACCGCCTCGGTCGCGGGCCTCCGCGCCGGTGCTGGCGGGCCGGCTTATTCGGCGTCCAAGGCGGGCGTGATCAGCCTGGTGAAGGTCGCGGCGACCCAGCTCGCCGGGGCCAACATCCGCGTCAACGCCATCTGCCCGGGCCTGATCGAGACCGGCATGACCAAGGGCATTTACGACAATGCCCGCGCCGCGGGGAAAGAGGCGCTGATCGGCCACCTCAACCCGCTGAAGCGCGGAGGCCAGCCGGAAGAGATCGCCCGCGCCGCCCTCTTCCTCGCCTCCGACGATTCCTCTTACGTGAACGGCCAGGCCCTAGTCGTCGATGGCGGCCTGTCCGCCTCGCACCCCTTCTACCGGCAGGAATATGGCCGTACGGCCTTCTGAAATTGAGTGGAGACTGAAATGAGCCCGATCAACACACGCCGCCACGGCGACGTCCTCATCGTCACGTCGAACAACCCGCCGGTGAACGCGCTCGGCCATGCGGTGCGCGAGGGGCTGGTGCACGCGATCGAGGAGGCGGACGGCGACGATGCGGTGAAGGCGGTCGTCATCATCTGCATGGGGCAGACCTTCTTCGCCGGCGCCGATATCAGTGAGTTCGGCACGCCCAAATCGATGCAGCCGCCGGTGCTGCCGCAGGTGGTCGACCGGATCGAGGCGTGCACCAAGCCGGTGGTCGCGGCGATCCACGGCACAGCGCTCGGCGGCGGCCTCGAAGTCGCGCTCGCCTGTCATTATCGGGTGGCGGTGCCGTCGGCGAAGTTCGGCGTGCCGGAGGTGAAGCTCGGCATCCTTCCCGGCGCCGGCGGCACCCAGCGGCTGCCGCGCGTCGCCGGCGTCCAGAAGGCGCTGGAGATGGCGACCTCGGGCAACCCGATCGGCGCCAGGGAGGCTTATGAGATCGGCCTCGTCGACCGGCTGATCGAAGGCGAGCTCGAACCCCATGCCGTCGCTTTCGCCGAGGAGGTGCGCGACGTGCGCCCGATCCCGAAGACGAGCGAGCGCGACGACAAGCTGTCCGAGGCGCGCGCAAACCCCGCCATCTTCGACGATTTCCGCAAGGCCAATGCCCGCAAGTTCCGCGGCTTCGACGCGCCCGAATCCGTCATCCGCGCGATCGAGGCCGCGGTCGCCAAGCCTTATGCCGAGGGCGTCCTCACCGAACGCCAGCTGTTCATGGAGCTGATGAGCGGCACGCAGGCGCGGGCGCAGCAATATTTCTTCTTCGCCGAGCGCAAGGCCTCGAAGATCGAGGGCCTGCCCGAAGACACGAAGGCGCGCGACATAAGCAAGGTCGGCGTGATCGGCGCCGGCACGATGGGCGGCGGCATCTCGATGAACTTCCTCTCCGCCGGAATCCCGGTAACGATCGTCGAGATGCAGCAGGAGGCGCTCGACCGCGGTACCGGCGTGATGCGCAAGAATTACGAGGCGACGGCAAGCAAGGGTCGGATGACCGCAGAGCAGGTCGAGAAGGCGATGGGCCTACTGAACCCCACCCTCGATCTCGACAGCCTGGCCGATTGCGACCTCATCATCGAGGCCGTGTTCGAGAATATGGACGTCAAGAAAGAGGTGTTCGGCAAGCTCGACAAGATCGCCAAGTCCGGCGCGATCCTCGCTTCCAATACCTCCTATCTCAACATCGACGAGATCGCCGCCAGCACGTCGCGTCCGCAGGACGTGCTCGGCCTCCATTTCTTCTCGCCGGCCAATGTCATGAAGCTGCTGGAGATCGTGCGCGGCGCGAAAACGGCGCCGGACGTGCTCGTCACCGCCATGCAACTCGCCAAGAGGATCAGGAAAGTCGCCGTGGTGGCGGGCGTCTGCTACGGTTTCATCGGCAACCGCATGCTGATGCCGCGCCAGGTGCAGGCGCAACGGCTGCTGCTCGAAGGCGCGACGCCCGAGCAGATCGACCGCGTCCATGTCGAATTCGGAATGCCGATGGGACCGTTCCAGATGGCCGACCTCGCCGGCGTCGACATCGGCTGGCACCGCGACCCGAACCGGATCGAGAGCATCCGCGACAAGCTCTGCGCGCTCGGCCGCTGGGGCCAGAAGAAGCAGGCCGGCTTCTACGATTATGACGAGAAGCGCCGCCCCACCCCGTCACCAATCGTCGCCGAGGTGATCGAGGAGTTCCGGCAGAAGGAAGGGATCGAGAAGCGCGACATCTCCGACCAGGAGATCATCGAGCGGACGCTCTACACGATGGTCAATGAGGGCGCGAAGATCCTTGAGGAAGGCATGGCCCAGCGCGCGTCCGACGAGGATGTCGTGTGGGTCTACGGCTATGGCTGGCCGGTCTATCGCGGCGGCCCGATGTTCTGGGCGGACACGGAGGGTCTCGGCAAGATCGTCGACAGGCCTGAAGCGCCAGCAGCCGCGGCTGGGGGATGATTTCAGCCTGTCGGGCCTGCTCGTCCGCAAGGCCGAAGCGGGCGAGAGAGTTCACCCGCTAGTCACGGGAAAAAAAAGGGCCGGGCCGCCCTGAGGCTGGCCCGGCCCGAACCGTCAGCAATAGCGGACGCGGACCCAACGGCCCCAATAGGGATCCCAATGGCGGCGGACCACGCAGCGGTAGCCATAGCCGTAGCCATAGGGGGCCCCATAATAGCCGTAACCCGGGCCGTAATAATAAGGGCGGCTGCTCGACGCGATCGCCGCGCCGATGCCGAGGCCAAGAAGCCCGGCCCCGAGCGCGTAGCCGGCGCCGCCGCCGCGATGCCCGTAATAATGGCCCCGATAACGCTGGGCCTCCGCCGGCGTCGCGGTCGCGACCGCGAGGGTCGAAACAGTGGCAACGCCCAACACAATTTTCTTCAAAACGCTCGTCATGACAAATACTCCTGTCCTGATCCGCTCACCCCGCTAAAACGCATGAGGGGCAAGCGCGTTCATCCATCCGTCGCGTCCGGCGGACGGTTCATATCGCTTCAACCAAGATGAACGGAGGCTGAGCCACGGCCGGCCGAAACGGTCGCCCGTTGCGTCGATGCGGGCTAGGGTGAGTCGCTCCTTGCTGGAGGCTCCTCCGATGCGCCGATTCTGCCTCGCCTTGCTGCTTTGCCTCGCCGCCTGCTCCCACGCTCAGCCGACGCCCGATGCCGCGGCGGAAAAGAAGGCGATCCTCCAGGTCATCGCCAATATGGAAGCGGCGTGGAACCGCGGCGACTTCCGCGGCTATATGGCGGGCTTCAAGAATCCCGATGTCGTCTTCGTCTCGAAGGGCCGGTTCCAGAAGGACTGGAAGGGCACGCTGGACCATTACATCCGGGACTATGGCGGATCGCCGGAACGGCGCGGCCACCTGCACTTCTGGGATATCAGGATCGAATTGCTGGCGCCCGATGCGGCCCAGCTGATCAGCCGCTACCGCCTCGACAAGCCCGATCATCCGCAGGACGGCATCAACACCCGCCTGATGCGCAAGGTGAACGGGCATTGGGTGATCGAGCTCAACCATGTGAGCTCGGTGGAGTGAGAAAGTCCTCCCCGCTCGCGGGGAGGGGGACCATGCGCAGCATGGTGGAGGGGGGTTCGTGCCAAGTGCTGACCCCCCTCCACCGCCGTTCCGGCGGTCCCCCTCCCCGTTCCGGGGAGGATAACCTAACGCAGCTTGTTGAGGACGCCCTGGAGCTGCATTGCGTTGGACATGTCGCCTTCGACGCGGAGCTTGCCCTGCATGAAGGCGGTCATGCCGTCGAGCTTGCCGTCGCGCATCTGCTCCCAGTCCGCCCAGGCGACCTTGATGGTCGTGTCGGCTGGGCCGTCTTCCTCGGTCACCTTGTTGGCGACACCGTCGAGCATGACGACGCCCTGGTCGCCGAAATCGATCTTCACCTTCTTGCCCGGAAGCCAGGCGCTGCGCTCGTTGAGGGCCGCGGCCATCTCGCTCTTGTTCATCATAGTCTCCTGAGGAATTTACTCTCACCTGACGGCCCGCGCCGGGCGCGTCAAGCCACTTACATCTTTGTCAGTAGTGCACCCGCTTTCCTTGCGCGGCGGCAACGGCTAGGCGGCGCTCCATGAGCAAGGCCCGGACCGGCGGACGCATCCTCGTCGACAACCTCGCGGCGCAGGGCTGCGACCGCATCTTCACCGTTCCCGGCGAAAGCTTCCTCGCCGTGCTCGACGCGCTCCACGACACGCCCGAGATCGATCTCGTCGTCTGCCGGCAGGAGGGCGGCGTCGCCTATATGGCCGAGGCGGACGGCAAGATGACGGGGCGGCCGGGCGTCGCCTTCGTGACGCGCGGGCCCGGCGCGACCAATGCCACGGTCGGAGTCCATGTCGCTTTCCAGGATTCGACGCCGATGATCCTGTTCGTCGGCGACGTCGCGCGCGGCGACCGCGACCGCGAGGCCTTCCAGGAAGTGGATTTCGCCGCTTTCTTCCGCCCGCTCGCCAAATGGACGGCGCGGATCGACGATGCCGCGCGCATTCCCGAATATGTCGCCCGCGCTTATGCGACCGCGATGGCCGGGCGGCCGGGGCCGGTGGTGCTCGCCTTGCCGGAAGACATGCTGCGCGACGAAGTCGAGGCGGTGGACCGGCCGAAGGTGGTGCCGCCGGTCCAGCCGGCCTGCGCGATGGCAATGAATGCGCTGACCGGCCTGCTCAAGGATGCCTGCGCGCCGGTCGCCATCGTCGGCGGCGCCGGCTGGGATGCGGGCGCGGCACACCATTTCGCCGAGTTCGCCGGGCGGCTCGGCATCCCGGTCGCGGTCGCCTTCCGCCGCCAGGATGCGATTGTGAACAGTTCGCCCGTTTATGCGGGCAATCTCGGCTACGGGCCCAATCCGAAGCTGGTGAAGCGGATAAGGGAAGCCGATCTGCTGCTCGTCGTCGGCCCGCGCCTTGGCGAGGCGACGACCGACGGCTATACCCTGGTCACGCCAGACCATCCCGACCAATTGCTCGTCCACGTCCACCCGGACCCGAACGAGCTCGGCCGCGTCTACCGCACCGATTTGCCGATCTGCGCCGACATGCGCGAATTCGCCGAGCTTGCGGCGAGCTGGGAGGATCCGGACCTGCTCTCCTTCTCGAACGGCGCCGAAGCCCATACGGAATGGCTGGACTGGTCGACGCCGAAGCCGACCGGCGCGGCGCTCGATCTGGGCCTGTGCGTCGCGGCAATGCGCGAACGGCTGCCGGCGGACACGATCGTCTGCAACGGCGCCGGCAATTTCTCCGGCTGGTGGCATCGCTTCTGGCATTACGGCCCCTTCCCATCGCAGCTGGCGCCGACCAACGGCTCGATGGGCTATGGCGTCCCCGCCGCCGTCGCCGCGTCGCTGCGCGCACCGGAGCGGACGGTGGTCGCGGTTGCCGGCGACGGCGATTTCCTGATGAACGGGCAAGAGCTGGCGACCGCCATCCGCAGCCGCGCGAACATGCTGGTGCTGGTGGTCGACAACGGCGCCTACGGCACGATCCGCATGCACCAGGAGCGTGAATATCCGGAGCGGATCTCCGGCACCGTGCTCGTCAATCCCGATTTCGCCGCCCTCGCCCGCGCCTATGGCGCGTGGGCGGAGACGGTCGAGACGACCGAACAATTCGCCCCCGCCCTCGACCGCGCGATGGGCGAGACGGGCGTGAGGCTGCTCCACCTCAGAACCGACATCGAGCAGATCACCAGCGCGACGACGATCACGAAGATCAGGGAGCGGACGAAGCGCTAGACCTGCACGAACGTCTCACCATTTCCCCCGCGCCTCCACATGATGTGAGCAACAGCCGGCGGTATGGCTGCCGCGTGGACACACCAACTTCAGCCTTCAAGAACCGCCCCTTTCCCACCCGTCTCGGCTTTGCGGCCGCCGGCATCCGGACCGTCACAGCGCGGGAGAGAAGCTTCCGCGCCCAGGCCGCCTGCGCCTTCGTGGCAGCCGGTGCGGCCATTTGGCTCCGGCCCGGCTGGATCTGGTGCGCGCTTCTCCTGCTCGCCGGTGCGTTCGTGCTGGCGCTGGAGATGATGAACGCCGCGCTCGAATATGCGCTCGACGCGCTTCATCCCCACCACGCGCCGGAGATCGGGCGGGCGAAGGACGCGGCGGCGGGCGCGGTGCTGATCGCCAGCGGTGCTGCCGTCGCTGTCGCCGGTGCGCTGCTGGCGTCCCTGCTCGTCTAGCAACTCATGGCATGGCCGTGCACAATTCGACGAGGAAGCCGTTCCGGTCGCGGACATAGGCGACGGTCTGGCCCCACGGCTTCTCCTCCGGGGCGGACATGCTCGCCGCGCCCGCCCTCAGCGCCCGGTCGTAGAGCGCGCGCACGTCGGGTGTCACCAGAGCGATTTCAAAGCCGAGCGGCGGCCTGTCTGGCGCCGCGATCGTCACGTCGGCGCCGACTAGGTCCCTGACGACCGGCAGGCTGGCGAAAGCGAGGCGGGCGGCGCCGGTCTCCAGCTCGCCATAGGCCTTGCCGTCCTCATCGTGGAGGAAGCGGCGCGCCAGGCCGAACGCGTCTTCGTAGAAAGCGAGGCTGGCGGGCACGTCCTTCACATAGAGGATCGCATAGCCGAGTGTGGTCTGGGTGTGGGCGGGTTCCGTGGACATGGTCTTATTCTCCCTGCGGCACATGTTCGCGGTACATCAGGTCCGCTTCCGATTCAGCGCCACCTTGTCCGTTCCGGGCGGCGGCGTCTTCGGCTTATAGCGGCAGATGTCGGCGATCACGCAGCGCCAGCATTCGGGCACCCGCGCCTTGCAGACATAGCGGCCGTGGAGAATGAGGAGATGATGCGCCTCGCGCCGGTAGGGCTGCGGCGTCACCTTCTCCAGCTTCGCCTCGACTTCGAGCGGCGTCTTGCCGGGCGCGAGGCCGGTGCGGTTGGAGACGCGGAAGACGTGGGTGTCGACGGCGAACGTCTCCTGCCCGAAGGCGACGTTCATTACCACGTTGGCGGTCTTGCGGCCGACGCCGGGCAGCTTCTCCAGCGCATCGCGGTCGGCCGGCACCTCGCTGCCATGCTCCTCAATCAGCACCTTCGAGAGGGCGATGACGTTCTTCGCCTTCATGTTGTAGAGGCCGATCGTGCGGATGTGGCGCTTCAGCCCCGCCTCGCCCAGCGCGAGCATCTTCTCGGGCGTGTTCACCGTCTTGAACAGCTCGCGCGTCGCCGCATTGACGCCGGCATCGGTCGCCTGGGCCGAGAGGACGACCGCCACCAGCAGGGTGTAGTTGTTGACGAAATCCAGCTCGGTCTCGGGATCGGGCGTGCGCTCGCGCAGCCGCCGGTAGAGCGTCTCGATCTCCGCCGGTTTCATTCGAATTCGTCCAGGGCGCGGCCGAGACGGACGAGGCCCTCCTCGATCGTCGGCGTCGGGCCGCCGAAGCCGAGCCGGAAATGGTCGGGCATTTCGAACCAGCGTCCGGGCACGATCGACGTATCGTATTTCGTTCGCAGCAGATCGTCGAGCGCTTCGGGATCGCCGTGGAGCAGGCGCGGGAAGGCGGTGATGCCGCCGGTCAACGGCGCGCACTCCAGTTCGGGGCGGGAGGCGAAGAAGGCGTTCACGAGGGCGCGGTTGCGTTCGAGCAATTCGTGCGTGCCCTCGGATATGCGATCCAGATTGGCGAGCGCGATGCAGCTCAGCCGCTCGTCGGCATGAGCCTGCGCGACACCGAACAATTCGTTCAATCGCTGGATTCGCTCGGCCAGCGCCGGCTTGGCGAGGATCCAGCCGCAGCGGAGGCCCGAAAGGCCGTAGACCTTGGTGAGGCTGCTGGTTGCGATGAAGCGTTCGCCGAGATGGACGGCGGATCGGACGGACTTGACGGCGGAATCCAGATAGACCTCGTCGACCAGGACGCGCGGACCGAGTTCGCCAATCTCGCGCAGGGTTGCCTCGTCGGCCAGGGCACTTGTCGGATTGTGAAGGTTGGTGAGGACGATCAGCTTCGTCGCCGGCGTGACGGCGCGGCGCACCTCGTCCGGATCGAGCGCGAAGCCGGTTTCCGGCCGCCGCTTGAAGCGCTTCACCTCTGCGCCGAGGAAGCGGGCGACACCGAGCATGGGTTCGTAGGTCGGCTGCTCGACCAGCACCTCGTCGCCCGGCCCGACAAGCGCCGCCATCGCCAGCATGTTCGCCATCGAGGTGCCGTCGGCGGCAACCACCCAATCCGCCGGCACGCCTTCCTTGGCGCCGATCGCCTCGCGCAGCGGTTTGTAGCGATAATGGCTGGCGCCGGTCAGCTCGAGATCGGCGATCGAGATGGGCAGCGTGTCGAGCGGGAAATGGGCGACCTCGCTCGACGACAGGGCATAGGTGACCGGCCGCTGGTTCTTTGCCCAATGCATATAGTCGGATTGAAGCACGCGGTCCTTCATCGCTTCCGCATCCAGTAGAGGCAGGCGGGCACGCCCGCCGCCAGGATCGCGAAGCCGATCAGGCTGTTCACCGCGTGGCTCCAGACCGTCGCCCCGACGACGATCCAGCAGGCGGCGACGAAGAAGGCGGTGGTGAAGGGATGGCCGGGAACGCGGAACATCCCCGCCTCGCCCGCATCGCGCCGGCGAAAAACGAACAGGGCCGCGCCGGTGAGGCCGAAAAAGATGAAATCGACCGAGACGACATAGCTCAAGATCTGCCCGTAGGTGCCGGAGAGGGCGATGACGATCGCCGCCACGCCCTGCAGCGCGATCGCGTAGACCGGCACGCGGCTTCGCTCGCCGATCCTGGCGAAGATCGGGAAGAACAGCTTGTCCTCCGCCATGGCGAAATAGACGCGCGGCGTTGTCAGCATCGATTGGCTGAGGAAGCCGAGGGTGGAAATCGCGATACCCGCGGCGATCAAGGCCGCGCCGCGACTTCCGACCGCAAGGCGCATCACGTCGCTGGCCGGAGTCTTCGACTGGGCAAGCGTCGCGGGGCCGAGCACCGACTCGTCGACGAAGGCCACCGCGCAATAAAGAATGACGACGCCCGCCACGCCGAGCAGCACGCCGCGCGCGAGGTCGCGCCGCGGATCGCGCATCTCGCCGGCGACGAAGCTCGTCGTCTGCCAGCCGCCATAAGCGAACATGACCGGCGTCATCGCTGCGAGCAAAGCGAGCGGCGGATCGGCCGAATGCGGCTGCGCCGACGCGAGCGGCGCCAGCGTAAGGCCGCAGAGGACAAGCGCGACGATTGCGCCGATCTTGAGCAGCATCAGCGCGCTCTGGACGTTACTTCCGGCCTTGACGCCGATGCAGTTGATCGCGGTCAGCACCGCCAAGGTCGCCGCCGCGACCGCGCCGTCGGCGAGCGGCAAATGGGTCAGATCGAGGAAGTAGCGCGAGAAGGTGATCGCCACCGCCGCCATCCCGCCCGACTGGATCACCAGCAGCAAGGCCCAGCCGTAGAGGAAGGCGGGAAGCGGTCCCCAGGCGTCGCGCAGATAGGCGTATTGGCCGCCCGTCTCCGGCCGCCGCACGGCGAGCTCGGCATAGACGAGCGCGCCCGCCATCGCGACCGCGCCACCGGCGATCCAAGCGCCGACGATCCCCGCCGGCGCATGCACCGAGCGCGCCACCTCGGCCGGATTGACGAAGATTCCGGCGCCGACGATGCCGCCCATGACCAGCATCGTCGCATCGAACAGGCCGAGGCGGCGGAGCAGGCCGGGCGCGGGCGCTTCGCTCAAAGCCCGAGCACGTCCGCCATCGTGTAGCGCCCCGCCGGCCGCCCCTTCAACCACAACGCCGCGCGCACCGCGCCCTTGGCGAAGATCGAGCGATTCTCGGCGCGATGGCCGAGCTCGATCCGCTCGTCGTCGCCCGCGAAGACGACCTGATGGTCGCCCGCCACCGTGCCGCCGCGCAAGGAGGCATAATAGACGCCGCCCTGCTCGCGTTCGTGCGGCCCCTCCTGCATCCGGTCGAAGCGGTTGAGCTCGGTATTGCTCGCCGCCCCGCGCCCGACATTGACCGAGGCGCCGAGCAGCAAGGCCGTGCCCGAAGGTGTGTCCAGCTTGTGGCGGTGGTGCATCTCCAGGATCTCGGCATCCCAATCCGGCCCGAGCAGCCGCGCCGCCTGCTCGACGAGCGCGCGCAGCACGGCAACTCCGTAATGAGGTGTTCGCCGCCTGCAGCACCGCCACCTTCGCCGCCGCCTCGTCGATCGCGCGCTGATGGTCGGCGGTGAGCCCGGTGGTGCCGATCAGGATCGGCCTTCCCGCCGCGACGGCCGCGTGACAGATGCTCGTCCAGCGCGGCCGGCGCGGAAAAGTCGATGAAGACGTCGGGCTCGCCTCGTCGACGATCTCGATATCGTCGCGCGCCGCCGCAATGGCGGCGATCGCCCGCCCCATCCGCCCACCGGCGCCGAAGAGGAAGATGCGCGTCATGCGCGGCTTCATGGGCGAGCCGGCCGGCCGTGGCAACCGGCCGTTACGCGCGCGGGAACCTTCGCCCGTCCAAGTGATTGAGATAGCCAAACGATCTCTCTTTCGTCTCCGAAGGTCTTCGAATGGCAACGATCTTCGCTTGGGACGACGGCGCCGCAACACGCGCGTCCCGATATCCTGCCTCTTCGCTTCCAGCGCCGTCTCGCGCACTGGAACCACGAACGGCTGGCCCCGCGCCTCCCCCACGCCGGACTGGCGCGAGGAGCTGGACCGCGACCATGAGATGCGCTGGCTGGAAGTCCCTTCCTCGAGGAGCTGCGCGAGGAGGTGGCGCGCCGAGGCGGCCGGCGTGCCCGACGATCCGGACGGCTTCGTCGCCTGGTTCGAGGCGCTGAAGGACAACGGCCCCGGCCAGGGCGATCCGCTCTTCCCCTGGATCGCCGAGAAGGCGACGCTGGAGGAGATGCGCTGGTTCCTGACCCAGGAAGCGGCGGGCGAGGCCGGATTCGACGATCTCGTCGCCATGACCCAGGTCAAGTTCCCGACGCAGGCCAAGCTGGAACTGGCGCGCAATTATTGGGACGAGATGGGCCGCGGCAACGCCAAGGGCATGCACGGCCCGATGCTGTCGCGGCTGATCGCGGCTCTGCGGCTCGAGCCGGAGATCGAGACCACGCTGCCCGAGAGCCTCGCGCTCGCCAACGCGATGACGGCGATGGCGACCAACCGCCTCTACGCCTGGCATTCGGTCGGCGCGCTGGGCGCGATCGAGCTGACCGCCCCCGGCCGCTCCGCCTGCACCGCGCGGGCGCTGCGGCGGCTGGGGGTGCGGACCGAAAGAGCGGCTCTATTTCGATCTCCACTCGACGCTCGACGTCAAGCACAGCGCCGCCTGGAACCGCGAGGCCTTGCGCCCGCTCGTCGCCGAGGACCCGAGGCGCGCGCAAGCGATTGCGGAAGGCGCGCTGATCCGCCTGAAATGCGGCGCGCGCTGCTACGAAATCTATCGCGACCTCCTCTGGCGCGAGAAAATCGCGCTGGCGGGTTAGGGCTTCGCACCGCACCTCGCCCGCTCATCCCGAGCGAAGTCGAGGGGTGCCGGCACGGACTCATCACACACGCCCCTCGACTACGCTCGGGACGAGCGGAGAGGGTTCGGCTTGGCATTGAGGTGGGCTAAGATCGGCTTGTGCAGCCCGAAACCCTCACCCTCGCCGCCGCCCGCCGCATCGCGCTGGCGGCGCAGGGACTGACGAGACCGCGCAAACCCGGTCCGGTCGGCCCGCGCCAGCTCCTCGGCGCTGATCGAGCGCCTGAACCTCCACCAGATCGACAGCGTCAACGTCCTCGCCCGCGCGCATTACATGCCGGCTTTCTCCCGCCTCGGCCCCTATCCGACCGAGGCGCTGGACCAGCTCGCCTGGGGCAAACAAGCGCCGCCTGTTCGAATATTGGGCGCACGAAGCCTCGCTGCTGCCGTTCGAGCTCCAGCCCCTGCTGCGCTGGCGGATGGCGCGGGCGGAGCGCGGGCAGGGCACCTGGCGGTCGATCGCGCACTTCGCCCATGAGCGGCGCGCCGAGGTCGAGGCGGTGCTGAAGCGGATCGCGCACGAAGGCCCGCTCGCCGCCTCCGACTTCGAGAGCAAGGGCGAAGGCGGCTGGTGGGGCTGGAGCGACGCCAAGCGCGCGCTGGAATGGCTGTTCTGGTCGGGCCAGCTCACCACCGCGACCCGCCGCGCCAGTTTCGAGCGCGTCTACGACCTGCCCGAGCGGGTGCTCCCCGCCGCGATCCTCGCCGCGCCCACGCCCGACCGAAGCCGACGCCCATCGCGCCCTGCTCGCGCTCTCCGCCCGCGCCCTCGGCATCGCCACCGCGAGCGACCTGCGCGACTATTTCCGCCTCGCGCCCGCCGACGCGCAGGCCGCGGATCGACGAACTGGTCGAGGCCGGCATCCTGCTCCCGGTCCGCGTGCAGGGCTGGCGCGACGTCGCCTATCTTCACCGCGACGCCAAGACGGCCGCGCCGGGCGGAGGGCCAGGCCCTGCTCTCGCCCGTTCGATCCTCTGGTCTGGGAACGCGCCCGCACCGAGCGCCTGTTCGGCATGCGCTACCGGATCGAAATCTACACGCCCGCCGCACAAGCGCGTGCACGGCTATTACGTCCTGCCCTTCCTGCTCGGCGACCGCCTCGCCGCCCGCGTCGACCTCAAGGCCGACCGCAAGGCGCGCGTGCTGCGCGTGGAGGCGGCGCATGCGCGAGCCGGACGCGCCGGCCGACACGGCGGAGCGGCTGGCGCAGGAACTGCGGCTGATGGCGGATTGGCTGGGGCTGGAGGAAGTCGCGATTGCGCGGCGCGGCGATCTCGCGCCGACTCTCGCCGACTGCGTCATGCGTGCACTAGGAGCATCCGCCGGAGGGAAAACTTACGAGGGCAGCCGCACCTCGAGCGCATCCGCGACGGCTGCAGCGGCGATCGGGCTTGCCGCCTTCCGCGGCCGCGATCCTCGATGGCCGCGAGTGAAAGATGTCTGAATGTCGGGTCGAGCCGTCTGCAGCTTCCGGCCGACCTGGGCTCAGCTCTCACGGGTTGAAGCGGACTACCACTAGGTCAAAGGCTGGCGTCCCGGTTTTGCGACGTGGGCCAAGCGGCACATTGAGACGGCGCTTCTGCTCTCCATGCAGATACCGACATCGTCATGCTCGGCCTGGGTTCTCATTCGAGTGTGGCCGTTGCGGCTTGGGTGGCTGCAACGTTCGCCGATATGAATGATCGACGAGCGTGCGGACTTCCAACCGAATTAGCGATCGCTTGGCCGCGATGGCCTGAGGTTCGTCCGGCTGCGACGCATTGAAGACTAGCCTATCCTAACGGCCTTTCCTTCCAGCAGTTTCGATCACTGGTACGTGCCGCCGCGTCTGATTCGCGAATGCCAGAAAGCACTGCATGACGCAGGAGATTGCGAGCCTGCAGTGACAAGGCTCCGCGTTCAACACAGAGGCGGAGAGCTGGCCATTCATCGCTGACGATGCATGAACGGCAGCTTACCATCCAAGGCGAACATTGGCAACGACTTTCAGGGCGATCGAAATGGCTGACATCCGCAACATCGTGATCCTTACCGGCGCCGGCGTCTCGGCCGAGAGCGGGCTTGCCACCTTTCGCGGGCCGGACGGACTGTGGGAGGGGCATCGGGTCGAGGATGTCTGCACGCCCGAGGCCTTCCGGCGCGATCCGGCGCTGGTGCAGGACTTCTACGACGCGCGGCGGGCGAAGCTGAAGGCGGTCGAGCCGAACGCCGCCCATCGCGCGCTCGCCCGGCTCGACGCCGAATGGCCGGGCGAATTGCTGATCGTGACGCAGAATGTCGACGATCTGCACGAGCGCGCCGGGCGCGAAGCGCGTGCTCCACATGCATGGGGCAGCTCAAATCCGCCTGGTGCCTCGTCTGCGACGCGCGCGCGCCGTGGGAGGAGGAATTGGGGCGCGAGCCCGCCTGTCCCGCCTGCGGCGTCGCCGGCCGGCTGCGGCCGGACATCGTCTGGTTCGGCGAAATGCCCTACGAGATGGAGCGGATCGACCGCGCCTTGATGGATGCGGACCTGTTCGTCTCGATCGGCACGTCGGGCGCGGTCTATCCCGCCGCCGGCTTCGTCCAGACCGCCCGCTATGCCGGCGCCCGCACGCTCGAGCTCAACCTCGAGCCGAGCCTCGGCAGCGTCTTTTTCGAGGAGAGCCGGATCGGCCCGGCGGGGGAGCTGGTGCCGGCATGGGTGGAGGAGATGCTGGGCGGCGCCTGATCCTAAGCCGTCATCCCGGACCTGATCCGGCATGACGAAAGGGGGCTATTCCACCCAGTCCAGACCGATCTCGCGGTACAGCCCGCGATCCTCCTCCCATTTCGGGTTGACCTTGACGTGGAGGAAGAGGTGGACCTTGCGGCCGAGCAATTGGGCCAGCTCCGCCCGCGCGGCTTCGCCGATGTCGCGGATGCGGGTGCCGCCTTTGCCGAGCACGATCGCCTTCTGGCTGTCGCGGCCGACGAGGATCTGCTGGTGGATCGCGACCGAGCCGTCCTTGCGCTCCTCGTAGCGTTCGGTCTCGATCGCGCTCTCATAGGGGAGCTCGGCGTGGAGCTGGAGGTAAAGCTGCTCGCGCGTCACCTCGGCCGCGAGCATGCGGTCGGTGGCGTCGGAGACCTGGTCCTCGGGAAAATGCCACGGGCCCTCCGGCATCCGCGCCGCCAGCGCCCGCTTGAGGTCGGGCACGCCGTCGCCGGTCGCGGCGGAGACCATGAAGATTTCCTCCAAGGCGAGGCGCTCGTTGAGCCGCGCGGCGAGTGTCAGCAAGGCCTCCTTCTTCACCAGATCGACCTTGTTGAGAATGAGGATCTTCGGCTCGCGCCGATCAGCGAGGCGGTCGAGCATGGTCTCGATCCGATGCGAGAAGCCGGTCTCGGCATCGATCACCAGGGCGATCAGGTCGGCATCCTGCGCCCCGCCCCAGGCGGCGGCGACCATCGCCCGGTCCAGCCGGCGCCGCGGCTGGAAGATGCCGGGCGTATCGAGCAGCAGGATCTGCGCCTCGCCCTCGATCGCGATGCCCATGATCCGGGTGCGGGTCGTCTGCGCCTTGGGGCTGACGATCGCCACCTTCTGGCCGACCAGGGCATTGACCAGAGTGGATTTGCCGGCGTTCGGCGCACCGACGACGGCGACAAGGCCGCAGCGCTTAGTCATACAGAAACCGCACCGAGTCCGCTCGGGACGAGCGAAAAGGGCCGCGTCATTGCAATTGTTCCAAGCAGCTTTGCCGCCGCGGCCGTCTCCGCCTCCTGCTTCGAAGCCCCTTCCGCCTGGGCCGAGCCGATGCCCCTGATCTCCACCTCCACGACGAAGGTCGGCGCATGCTGGGGACCGGAACGCCCTGCCAAACGGTAGTCAGGGGGCTTGCGGTCGTGGGCGGCAGCCCATTCCTGGAGCGCCGACTTGGGATGGAGCGGGGCCTTGTCGCGGGTGCTGACGCGGTCACCCCAGGCGCGGCGGATGAAATCGCGAGGCCACTTCCCAGCCGGCATCGAGATAGAGGGCGCCGACCAGGGACTCGACGACATCGCCGATGACATTGTCGCTGTCGGAGGCGCCATCGTCCCGCGCCTGCTTGCCGAGCCGCACCTGGCCGCCGACGCCGAGCTCGCGCGCGACCTCGGCGCAGGTCTCGCGCGCCACCAGCGCATTCAGCCGCCGCGACAGCTTTCCCTCCGGCTCGTCGGGAAACAGCTCGTAGAGCCAGGTGGCGATCGCCAGCCCGAGCACCCGGTCGCCGAGGAATTCGAGCCGCTCATAATGCTCATCGCCATAACTGGCATGGGTCAGCGCCCGCTCGAACAGGGCCGCGTCGGCGCGGCGCCCGGCCGATCGTCTGGCGCAGCCAGTCCGTCGTCCGCGCGTCCATCAGAAGGTCCGCCCCACCCGGTTCCAGCGTGCTGCGCCGAACCAGGTCCATGGCTTCAGCCAGGCGGCCGAGCCGTCGGTCGAGAAGAAGAGGATGAGCGGCGCGTCCGATCAGATTGTCGCTCGGCAGCATGGCCACGCCCTGCTCCGCGATCGGGAAGCGGCTGTCGGCGCTGTCGTCGCGATTGTCGCCCATCACGAAATAATGGCCGGCCGGAACTGTGTAGACCGGCGTGTCGTCGCCCTGTCCATTCTCGATCTGGTCGAGCACCTCGTAGGAACGGCCGCCGGGCAAGGTCTCGCGATAGCGGGGGTAGCGGCAATAGACATGCCCCTGCTCTACGACCGGAGCCGGATGATAGTTGCCGACGAAGCGGCAGGGACTGTTGGGGCTGCGCTCCATCAGCCAGTCGGCGATGCGCACCTTCGGCACGGGCTGGCCGTTGAGGATGAGCACGCCGTGGCGCATCTGGACCCGGTCGCCGGGCAGGCCGATCAGGCGCTTTACATAATCCTCGTCGCTGCCGGGATAGCGAAAGACAAGGATGTCGCCGCGCTTGGGCTCCGCAGCCCAGATCCTGCCCTGGAAACGGAAGAGGCCGAACGGAAAGGCGTAGCGCGAATAGCCGTAGGGCCATTTCGCCGCGAACAGATAGTCGCCGATCATCAGGTTCGGCAGCATCGAGCCCGACGGGATCATGAAGGGCGAGACGACGAAGGTGCGCACCACGATCGCGAGCACGAAGAGGAAGAGCAGGAAGCGCGTAGTTTCGGCGAGGCCGCCTTGTTTCCGAGCCTTCTTCGCCGCGCGCGCCGCCATGGAGGCGCCTTGGCTTGGGGCGGGGACGGGGTCAAGCAGGTGCTGAGGCTAGGCTTTCCCTCTCCGTCTCCCTAGATGGGCCGCCGAAGGGACGGAAATGCGCATGGACGATGCCTGGAACGACGTGGCGCAAGCCAAGACGCAGCCGCTCAAGGCGCTGTTTACCGCCGAGCCGGATCGGGTGAAGCGGCTGACGATCGAGGAATCCGGCATCCGCTTCGATTTCTCCAAGACCCATCTCAGCGGGTTCGTCCTAGACGCCTTCGTCCGCCTCGCCGACGCCACCGATCTCGCCGGCGCGCGCGAGGCTCTGTTCGCCGGCCGCACCGTCAACCCGACCGAAGACCGCGCCGCCGAGCATAGCGCCGAACGCGGCCAGGGGGCGCCGGAGAGCGTCGCGCGGGCCAGCGCGCTCCACGCGCGGATGCGGGCGCTGGTCGATGCGATCGAGGCCGGAGCGCTTCGGCCCGATCCGCCACATCCTCCATATCGGCATCGGCGGCTCCGCGCTCGGGCCGGAGCTGCTGATCGATGCGCTCGGCCGCGATAGCGGGCGCTACGACGTGGCGGTTGTCTCCAACGTCGACGGCGCGGCGCTCGAGGAAGCCGTCGCCGATTTCGATCCGCAGACCACCCTCCTCGTCGTCGCCTCCAAGACCTTCACCACCACCGAGACCATGCTGAACGCCCGCTCCGCGCTCGCCTGGCTGGAGCAGGGCGGCGTCGCCGATCCCTATGGCCGCGTCATCGCGCTGACCGCCTCACCCGACAAAGCGGTCGAGTTCGGCATCGACGAGACCCGCATCCTGCCTTTCTCCGAGAGCGTCGGCGGCCGCTACTCGCTCTGGTCGTCGATCGGCTTCCCGGTGGCGCTGGCGCTCGGCTGGGAGGGGTTCGAGACCCTGCTCGAAGGCGCGGCGGCGATGGACCGCCATTTCCGCCTCGCGCCGCCGCTGAAGAATGCCCCGATCCTCGCCGCCTTCGTCGACCGTTATTACGCCAATGTCCGCGGCGCCGAGACACAAGGCCGTCTTCGCCTACGATGAAAGGCTGCGGCTGCTCCCCTCCTATCTCCAGCAACTTGATCATGGAATCGAACGGCAAGTCGGTGACGCTCGACGGCATCTCCCGTCGGCCGCGCCACCTCGCCGATCGTCTGGGGCGGCGTCGGCACCGACGCGCAGCATGCCGTTTTCCAGTTGCTCCACCAGGGCACGCATCTCGTGCCGGTCGAGTTCGTCGCGTCGATCGAGGCCGGCGACAATCTCGACGAGGCGCACCACCGCCAATTGCTGATCAATTGCTTCGCCCAGGGCGCCGCTTTGATGGCCGGCAAGGCGAGCGACGATCCGCATCGTTCCTATCCCGGCGACCGGCCGTCGACGACGATCCTGCTCGACCGGCTCGATGCTGCGACGCTGGGCGCGCTGATCGCCTTTTACGAGCACCGCACCTTCGCAAATGCCGCTTTGCTCGGCATCAATCCGTTCGACCAGTTCGGGGTCGAGCTCGGCAAGGCGATGGCCAGGGCGATGGATGCGGGCGAGGATCTGGATTTCGACGCCTCCACCAAGGCGCTAATCGCAAAGGCCCTCGGGGAGGACGAATAATGGCCGGCTTCGACTATGATCTGTTCGTGATCGGCGCCGGCTCGGGCGGCGTCCGCGCCTCGCGCGTCGCCGCGGCCCATGGCGCGAAGGTTGCGGTCGCCGAGGAGCATAAAGTCGGCGGCACCTGCGTCATCCGCGGCTGCGTCCCCAAGAAGTTGCTCGTCTACGGCGCCCATTTCGCCGAGGATCTGGCCGACGCGCGCCGCTTCGGCTGGGACGTGCCGACATGCCATTTCGACTGGCCGACCCTGCGCGACAATGTGCTCGCGGAGGTCGAGCCGGCTGGAGGGCCTCTACACCGAGACGCTGCAGCGCCACGAGGTCGAGATGATCAAGGAGCGCGCCGACGCTCGACCGGCCCGCACGACATACGCCTCGGCAGCGGCCGCAAGGTCACCGCGCGCACCATCCTGATCGCGAGCGGCGCGACTCCGGTCGTTCCCGAACTTTCCCGGGCGCGGAGCTCGGCATCACCTCGAACGAGGCGTTCCACCTCGAGGAGCTGCCGCAGCGCATCGTCATCGCCGGCGCCGGCTATATCGCCAATGAATTCGCCGGCATCTTCCATCAGTTCGGCAGCCACGTGACCCTGGTCAACCGCAGCGACGTGATCCTGCGCGGCTATGACGAGACGATCCGCGACCGGCTGCTCGCCATCTCGATGATGAAGGGAATCGACTTCCGTTTCCACGCTCCGTTCAAGAGCATCGAGAAGCGCGAGGATGGCAGCCTGCTCGTCCACATGGACGGCTGCGACGCGATCGAGGCGGACGCGGTGATGTTCGCGATCGGCCGGCGGCCCAATACGGATGGGCTCGGGCTGGAGAAGGCCGGCGTGAAGCTGGACGAGAAAGGCGCGGTCGGTCGTCGATGCCGACAACAAGTCCACCTGCGAAGTCCATCTACGCGGTCGGCGACGTCACCAACCGGATCCAGCTCACCCCCGTCGCGATCCGCGAGGGCCAGGCCTTCGCCGACACCGTGTTCGGCAGACAAGCCGTGCCGGGTCGATTACGAGAACATTCCCTCGGCCGTGTTCAGCCATCCCCCGCTCGCAGGCGTCGGTATGACCGAGAGCCAGGCGCGCAACCGCCTCGGCACGATCAAGACCTTCACCTCGCGACTTCCGGCCGATGAAGAACGTGCTCGCCGGCCGCAACGAGCGGGCGCTCTACAAGCTGGTCGTCAATGCCGAGACCGACGAAGTCGTCGGAATCCACATGATCGGCCCCGACGCTCCGGAGATCCTCCAGGCCGCCGCGATCGCGGTGAAAGCCAGGCTCAAGAAGAGCCAGTTTGACGAGGTGGTCGCACTCCATCCCACCATGGCGGAAGAATTGGTGCTGATGCGGTAACCGTCGCCCCCGCGGAAGCGGGGGCCCGCTGCCTTCAAGAAGCGGGATTCCCGCTTTCGCGGGAATGACGGTAAGGGAGCGGCATGACCAAAGGCTATATGTCCGGCTTCGGCAGCCATTTCGCGACCGAGGCGGTGCCCGGCGCGCTGCCGGAGGGGCGCAACTCGCCGCAGCGGCCGGCTTTCGGCCTCTATGCCGAGCAATTGTCGGGCACCGCCTTCACCGCGCCTCGGGCGGAGAACCGGCGCTCGTGGCTCTACCGGATGCGGCCCTCGGCCGAGCATCCGCCGTACCGGCGCTATCAAGGCACCCCGCTTTTCGCTCCCGGCACGGTAGAGGAGCCGCTCGCGCCGAACCGACTGCGCTGGGACCCGCTCGGCTGGCCCGAGGAACCCGTCGACCTGATCGACAGCCTCGTCACGATGATGGCCAATCGCGATCCGAGCGAACTGGAGGGGGTCGCCGTCCACATCTATCGCGCGGCCAGGGACATGGAGCGCCGCTTCTTCTTCGACGCGGACGGCGAACTGCTCTTCATTCCGCAGCAGGGCCGCCTCACCCTGCTCACCGAAATGGGCCGGATCGAGATCGCGCCCGGGGAAGTCGCCCTTATTCCCCGCGGCGTGCGCTTCCGGGCCCTGCTGCCCGACGGCAAGGCGCGCGGCTATGTCGCCGAGAATCACGGTGCCTTGTTCCGGCTTCCGGAGCTCGGGCCGATCGGCTCCAACGGCCTCGCCAATCCGCGCGATTTCCTGACGCCGGTTGCCGCCTACGAGGATGAGGATGACGACGTCGAGCTGGTCCAGAAATTCCTCGGGAGCCTGTGGACGACATGCCTAGACCACAGCCCGCTCGACGTCGTCGCCTGGCACGGCAATCTCGCGCCGTGGAAATACGATCTCGCCCGCTTCAACACGATCAACAGCGTCAGCTTCGACCATCCCGATCCGTCGATCTTCACCGTACTCACCTCGCCGAGCGAGGTCCCCGGCCGCGCCAATGCCGATTTCGTCATCTTCCCGCCGCGCTGGATGGTTGCGGAGGACACGTTCCGGCCGCCCTGGTTCCACCGCAACGTGATGAGCGAGTGCATGGGCCTGATCCACGGCGCCTATGACGCCAAGGCGGAAGGCTTCGCGCCGGGCGGGCTCTCGCTCCACAATCTGATGGCCGGCCACGGGCCGGACGTGGCGAGCTGGAAAGGCGCCTCCGAAGCCGCGCTGAAGCCGCACAAGATCGAAGGCAATATGGCCTTCATGGTCGAAAGCTGCTGGCCCTACCGCCCGACCCGCTTCGCCCTCGACCGCGCCCAACCCGATTATGACGAGGCGTGGGGCGGCTTTCCCAAGGCAGCTTTGCCGGAAGCCTGATCCTCCCGGTCCAGGACTTGGCGCACCTTCGCCGCGAGCTGCTCGATCGTGAAGGGCTTGGGCAGGAACGCGACGCCCGGATCGAGCATGCCGTTATGGACGATGGCGTTACGCGTATAGCCGGTCGTGAACAGCACCTTCACCTGCGGCCGCTGCTTCACCACCTCGTCGGCGAGCTCGCGGCCGTTCATGCCGGGCATGACGACGTCGGTGAACAGCAGGTCGACGCGCGGCTGGATGGCGAGCATCTCCAGCGCCTGATTGCCGTCCGAGGCCTGGACCACCGTATAACCGAGCTCGCGCAGGGCATCGACCGAGATGTGCCGCACCCTGTCCTCATCCTCGACGACGAGGACGACCTCGTCCTCCTTCGCTCCCCGCGGCGCGTCCGGGCTCCCGGCCTCGGCGGGCGGGCTCGCCGCCGCGCCCTCACCGAAGAAGCGCGGCAGATAGATTTTCACCGACGTCCCCTGCCCCGGCTCGGTGTAGAGCTTCACATGGCCGCGCGATTGCTTGACGAAGCCGAACACCTGGCTGAGGCCGAGGCCGGTCCCCTGCCCGACTCCCTTGGTGGTGTAGAAGGGATCGAAGGCGCGCGCGGCGACGTCGGGGGTCATGCCGATGCCGCTGTCGGTGACCGAGATCAGCACATATTGGCCCGGCGCGACGGCGGCCGCCTCGGCGTAATCGTCGTCTAGGAACGTGTTCGCCGTCTCGACGGTGAGACGCCCGCCGCCGGGCATGGCATCGCGCGCATTGACGCACAGGTTGAGCAAAGCGTTCTCGAGCTGCGGGGGATCGACCAGCGTCCGCCACAGCCCGGCCGCAAGCACCGTCTCCACCTTCAGCTGCTCGCCGATCGTGCGGCGCAGCATCTCGGACATGCCGCCGACCAATTTGTTGGTGTCGACCGGCTGCGGGTCGAGCGGCTGCTGGCGCGAGAAAGCGAGCAGTCGGGCGGTGAGTTGGGTCGCGCGCTGCGCACCCTCCAGCGCATTGTCGATGCAGGCGGCGGCGCGCTGCGTCTCGCCCTTGCCGAGGCGGCGCGCCGCCATGTCGAGCGAGCCGACCACCACCGCCAGCATATTGTTGAAATCGTGGGCGATTCCGCCGGTGAGCTGACCGAGTGCCTCCATCTTCTGAAGCTGTCGCATCTGCTCCTCGGCTTGGCGTCGGCTCGCCGATTCGGTGCGCAATTGCTCGTTGGCGGCGGCGAGCGCGTCCCGCGCCCGGATCGCTGCGAGCAGCTGACGGCGGCTGTTGGCGAAGGCAAAGCCGCCGAACAGCAGGACTCCGAGCGCGGTGAGAATGCGCGCAACGAGGGCGAGCCGGGTCAGGCGCTGCAGCGTTTCCGTCCGGGCCCGCAGCAGCCTTTCCTCTTCCTGCCGCATGGTCCCGATCTGCAGCCGGATTCCATCCATCGAGATCTTGCCGGCAGCGATCATGTCCGCGTCGACCCGCCGCGTCGTGCGAAAGCGCTCGAGCCCCTGTGAGAGGTCGCGAAGCCGCGCCGCGACCAGCCACCGCAGCTTCTCCAGCGCCGCGACCTGCACCGGATTGTCGCTGACCTGGCGGCCGAAGGCGTCGAGCTCCGTCGGGAGCCGCCGCGTCGACTGCGTATAGCGATCGAGGAACGACGTCTGACCGGTGAGCAGATAGCCGTGCTGACCCGATTCCGCGTCCTGGATCAGCGAGAGCAAGCTCGAGACCCGGTTCTCCATCGCCAGGGTATGCGCGACCCACTGCGACGCATCCTGCTGGCGGATGGCGAGACCGATCGCGGCGAAGATGAACAGGAGGAGCAACACAAAGCCCGCCATCAGCGCACGCAACGGACGGTTAGGCCGGCTATCCCGCATAAGCGCGCCCTTATTGCCGGACGGAAGCGGCTTCGCAACGGGGGAGAGGCTCGCGCGCCATGCCCCTCATGCTATAGGCCCGCAATGTCCTCCCCGCGCGAGTGCGACGTCCTCATCATCGGCGCCGGCCATAACGGCCTCGTCTGCGCCTACTATCTCGCCTCGAAGGGCCTGAAGGTGACGATGCTGGAGCGGCGACATGTCGCCGGCGGGGCGGCGGTGACGGAGGAGTTTTACCCCGGTTTCCGCAACTCGACGGCAAGCTATACCGTAAGCCTGCTCAACCCGAAGATCATCGCCGACATGCGGCTCGAAGCGCACGGCCTGAAGGTGGTGCTCCGGAAGATCGACAATTTCCTGCCGACGCTGGATTCGGATTATCTGCTCGCCGGCCGAGGCGGCCTCACCCGGCGCGAGATCGAGCGTCACAACCCGGCCGACGCCGAGGCTTATGACGTCTATTCGGCGGCGCTGGACAAGGTGGTCGCGATCCTCCGGCAATGGATCCTGCGGGCGCCCCCCAATGCCGGAGGCGGGCTCGCCGACATCCTCTCGCTGCTGAAGCTCGGCAACAGCGTCCGCGGCCTCACCGCGGAGGACCAGCGGCACCTGCTCGACTTCTTCACCAAGTCGGCGGCCGAGATCCTCCAAAGCTATTTCAGCAACGAGTTGGTCCAGGCGCTGTTCGGCTTCGACGCCGTAGTCGGCCATTATGCCAGCCCGTTCACGCCCGGCTCGGCCTATGTGCTCCTCCATCATGTCTTCGGCGAGGCTGCGGGCGTGCCGGGCGCCTGGGGCCATGCGGTCGGCGGCATGGGCGCGATCACCCAGGCGATGGCGAAGGCGTGCCGCGAGAAAGGAGTGGAGATCGTTCTCGAAGCGCCCGTGGACGAGATCATTGTCGAGCGCGGCCGCGCCGTCGGCGCCGTGGCAGGTGGCAAGACGTATCGCGCCAGAGCCGTGGTCGCCAACGTCAATCCGAACCTGCTGTTCACGAAGCTGCTGCCGGGGGGCGCAGTGGCGCCGGACATCAAGCGGCGCATGGCCGGCTGGGGGGCGGAATCGGCGACCTTCCGGATGAACGTTGCGCTCTCCGAGCTGCCGCGCTTCACCAGCCTGAAGGAGCCGGGCGACCAGCTCACCGCCGGCATCATCCTCGCCCCATCGCTCGCTTATATGGATCGCGCTTACACCAGCGCCCGCACCGAAGGCTGGTCGCGCGAGCCGATCGTCGAGATGCTGATCCCCTCGACGCTCGACAACAGCCTCGTGCCTCCCGGCCGCCATGTAGCCAGCCTGTTCTGCCAGCATTTCCCCTATGAAGTGGAGGGCGGCTGGGAGGCGCGGGTCGACGAAGCCGCCGATCATATCATCGCCCATGTCGACCGCTTCGCGCCGGGCTTCAAAGCCTCGGTGATCGGCCGCCTCTCCCTCTCCCCCTGGCATCTGGAGCAGCGCTTCGGCCTGCCGCGCGGCGATATCTTCCACGGCAAGATGGGGCTCGACCAGCTCTTCTCCGCCCGACCGATGCTCGGCCATGCCGATTACCGGATGCCGCTTTCCGGCCTCTATCTCTGCGGCGCGGGCGCGCATCCTGGCGGCGGCGTCACCGGCGCGCCGGGCCACAATGCCGCGCAGGCGATCCTCGCCGACCGCCGCAAGTGGCGCCCCGCCGCTTGACACGACTCGCTTCCCTCGGCTTGCGGGCGGGACGCAGGAGGTAAGGCATGAAGACGAGAGCCGCGATCGCCGTCGCGCCCAACCGGCCGCTGGAGATCCACGAGGTGGACCTCGAAGGCCCGCGTGCCGGCGAGGTGCTGGTCGAGATCATGGCAACCGGCATCTGCCACACCGACGCCTACACGCTCGAAGGCAAGGATTCGGAAGGGATCTTCCCTTCGATCCTCGGCCATGAGGGCGCCGGCATCGTCCGCGAGGTGGGCGAAGGCGTCACCTCGGTGAAGCCGGGCGACCATGTCATCCCGCTCTACACGCCAGAATGCCGGCAGTGCAAAAGCTGCCTCAGCCGCAAGACCAACCTCTGCACGGCGATCCGCGCCACCCAGGGCAAGGGCGTGATGCCGGACGGCACCAGCCGCTTCCGGCTCGGCGGCGAGACGATCCATCATTATATGGGCTGCTCGACCTTCTCGAACTTCACAATCATGCCGGAGATCGCGGTGGCGAAGGTGCGCGAGGACGCGCCGTTCGACAAGATCTGCTATATCGGCTGCGGCGTCACCACCGGCGTCGGCGCGGTGATCTGGACGGCGGGCGTCGAGCCGGGCTCGAACGTCGTCGTCTTCGGCCTCGGCGGCATCGGCCTCAACGTGATCCAGGGCGCGAAGCTGGTCGGCGCGGCGAAGATCGTCGGGATCGACGTCAATCCCGCCAAGCGCATTATGGCGGAAGCCTTCGGCATGACCGACTTCATCAACCCGAAGGAGATCGGCGCCGACAAGGTCGTGCAGGCGATCCTCGACATTACCGGCGGCGGCGCCGACTACAGCTTTGACTGCACCGGCAATACCGAGGTGATGCGGCAGGCGCTTGAGTGCTGCCACCGCGGCTGGGGCGTCTCGACGATCATCGGAGTCGCCGAAGCGGGGCGCGAGATTTCGACGAGGCCGTTTCAACTGGTGACCGGAAGAGTCTGGAAAGGCTCCGCTTTCGGTGGCGCCCGCGGCCGCACCGACGTGCCGCGCATCGTCGACTGGTATATGGACGGCCGGATCGAAATCGACCCGCTGATCACCCACACCATGCCGCTCGAGGACATCAACACGGCGTTCGACCTGATGCATGCGGGCGAGAGCATCCGCGGTGGTGATCTATTAGTTTTTCGTCACCCCAGCGAGGCTGGGTTCCCGGCGTGGTGAAAGGCGCGGCGGCCATCCCACTGGGCGCCCCAGCCTCCGCTGGGGCGAACGTAATGGAGTTTCCGTGATCCTCGGAAACACTCTCCACCGCAAAGAGCTTCGGCGGAACGCAGGGCGTCTATCGCCATCGCCAGCAAAGAGACCGGCACGGACATGACATTCGCCGTCTATCTTCCGCCTCAGGCCGCGGCCGGCGCGAGGCTGCCGATGCTCTGGTATCTGTCCGGCCTCACCTGCACCCATGCCAATGTGATGGAGAAAGGCGGCTACCAGCGCGTCTGCGCGGAGCTGGGCCTGATCTTCGTCGCGCCGGACACGAGCCCACGCGGGCACCGACGTGCCGGACGATCCGGCCTATGATTTCGGGCAGGGCGCCGGTTTCTATGTCGATGCGACACAGGAGCCGTTCGCCAAGAACTATCGGATGTTCAGCTATATAATGGACGAACTTCCCAAGCTGATCGAAGAGACTTTTCCTGTGGACCCGGAGCGCCAGTCGATCACCGGCCATTCGATGGGCGGCCATGGCGCCCTCACGCTCGCGCTGCGCAACCCGGGCCGCTACCGCAGCATCTCCGCCTTCGCGCCGATCGTGGCGCCGTCGCAGGTGCCCTGGGGCGAGAAGGCGCTGGGCCGCTATCTCGGCCCCGACCGCGCCGCCTGGCGCGCGCATGACGCGGTCGCCTTGATCGAGGACGGTGCGCGTGTTCCGGAAATCCTTGTCGATCAAGGCACTTCCGATAATTTCCTCCAGCAGGAACTCAAGACCGGAGCTGCTCGAAGCCGCGTGTCGCGACGC
The DNA here is from genome assembly GCA_963777295.1 of uncultured Alphaproteobacteria bacterium. Lineage (GTDB taxonomy): Bacteria > Pseudomonadota > Alphaproteobacteria > Sphingomonadales > Sphingomonadaceae > Allosphingosinicella. The sequence continues at coordinate 202,650 of CAVZPV010000008.1, read as the reverse complement.
CGGCATCGCGCTCACCCTGCGGATGCAGGAGGGCTACGATCACAGCTATTATTTCATCTCCACCTTTATGGAGGATCATCTGCGCTGGCATTGGGAGCGGCTGACGGCATGACGTCATCCCTGCTCCGGCCCATGATCGACGCCGCGCTCGCCGCGGGGGCGGAGATCGAGCGGCTCTATATCGAGGGCTGCGAAGCCGAGGAGAAACTGGACGGATCGCCCGTCACCATTGCCGACCGGCATGCGGAGCTGATCATCCTGGAGCGGCTGGCCGCGGCCTTTCCCGACATTCCGGTTCTCGCCGAGGAGGAAGCCTGCGCGGGCCGGATCCCGGAAATCGGCACGCGCTTCTTCTGCGTCGATCCGCTCGACGGCACCAAGGGCTTCGTCGGCCGCACCGGCGAGTTCACGGTCAATATCGCGCTGGTGGAGCAGGGCGAACCCGTCGCCGGGGTGATTTACGCCCCCGACCCGAAATCACTCTTCTACGGCGCGCGCGGGGAAGGCGCGTTCCGACGTACCGGCCAAGGCGAGGACGAGCCGATCCGCGTCCGCCCCTGCCCTGCTTCCGGCCTCATCGGCGTCGGCAGCCGCAGCCATCACGCCGCGGGTACCGAGGCGAAGAATGCCCGGCTCGGGATCGCCGACTATCTCCCGTCCGGCTCGTCGCTCAAATTCTGCCGTCTCGCCGAGGGGGCGGCCGACGTCTATCCGCGCTACGGCCGGACGATGGAATGGGACACGGCCGCCGGTCAGGCGATCCTGGAGGCGGCGGGCGGCCGGGTCATGGCGCTCGGGCCGGACGGCGAAGAGGCCGGTCCTCTCGGTTATGGCAAATCGGAAGGCGGATTCGAGAATCCGAACTTCATTGCCTGGGGCGGCGCACCGGCACTCAAATAATCGGGTGCCGCTCCCAGTTCGGCCGGTCGGCGCGCTTGCACAGCGTGGCGTGGAGGCTTCGGACGGTGTCGCTGCCGGTGCGCTCGAACAGAGGGGGCAGGATTGCGTGGACCAGGCACGCGAGCCCGCCGCCGATCATGCGCAGGCCGAAGGCGGCGGCATGTCCGCCATGCTCGGCATAGCCTTCGCCGATCTCGTCGAGGTGGCGAAACAGGGGTTTGTTGGACATGGCCAATCCCTACCGCCGCCACGGCCCGAACGCCAGAGAAGTCTCGGCTATTCGGTCAGCGAACGTCCCCGCGCGATCGCCTCGGTCACCACTTTGCGTGCCTCTTCGGCCGTGCCCCAATGGCCGACCCGCACCCATTTGGTCGGCTCCAGATCCTTGTAATGGGTGAAGAAATGCTCGATCTGCTGCATGACGATGCCCGGCAGATCGGTATGCTCGCCGACATTCTCATAATAAGGAAAGGTGCTGTCGACCGGGACGGTCAGCAGTTTCTCGTCCATTCCCGCCTCGTCCTCCAGGAACAGGACGGCGATGGGGCGGGCGCGGACGACGCAGCCCGGGATGAAGGGCGAGCGTGCCACCACCAGGGCATCGAGCGGGTCACCGTCGGGCGACATGGTGTGCGGCACGAAGCCGTAATTGGCCGGATAGCGCATCGGCGTGTGGAGGATTCGGTCGACGAACAAAGCGCCCGATTTCTTGTCGAACTCATATTTGACAGGCTCGCCGCCGACCGGCACTTCGATGACGACGTTGAGGCTGTCGGGCGGGTTGTCGCCGCACGGGATCAGATCGATGTTCATGGGGCTTCCAAGTGGACCCTGTTGGGGCGGTTGTGGCGCGCGGCTACCACCGCCGCTCCGTCTCCCGCAAGAGCGGGGCTCTGATCGATTGATCCGTTTAATCTGAGCGGATTTCCTTGTTTCCTTCGATGACGCTCGAAGCCTAGGCCGATCCCGAACCCCGAAAGGAGAGGCAGACATGGACGCAAAGACGAGCGGCGACCCCTTGAGCGATCCCGGGAAAGAACCTCTCGCGCGGCGGGCTTTGCTGGGCCGGACGAATCGCGACTGGTGGCCGAATCAGATCTCGCTCGACATCCTCCACCAGAACGGCGCCGCCTCGCCCGATCCGCTGGGTGACGATTTCGACTATGCGAAAGAGTTCAAGTCGCTCGATTACCAGGCGCTGAAGCGCGACCTCACCGCTTTGATGACTGACAGCCAGCCCTGGTGGCCGGCCGATTACGGCCATTACGGCCCCTTCTTCATCCGCATGGCCTGGCACAGCGCCGGCACCTATCGCAGCGGCGACGGCCGCGGCGGCTCCTCTTCGGGCGGCCAACGCTTCGCGCCGCTCAACTCGTGGCCGGACAACGGCAATCTCGACAAGGCGCGCCGCCTGCTCTGGCCGATCAAGCAGAAATATGGCCGCAAGTTGAGCTGGGCGGATCTGATGATCCTCGCCGGCAACGTCGCCATCGAATCGATGGGCGGCCCGACCTTCGGCTTCGGCGGCGGCCGTGTCGACGTCTGGGAGCCGCAGAAGGATATCTACTGGGGCACCGAGGCGGAATGGCTCGGCGACACCCGCATCACCGAGGAGAAGGTACTCGAAAGCCCGCTCGCGGCGATCCAGATGGGCCTCATCTACGTCAATCCCGAAGGACCCGGCGGCAATCCCGACCCGCTCCAGTCCGCCCGCGACATTCGCGAGACCTTTGCCCGGATGAGCATGAACGACGAGGAGACGGTCGCGCTCACCGCCGGCGGCCACACGTTCGGCAAATGCCACGGCGCCGGCGACGCCTCCAAGGTCGGCGCCGAGCCGGAAGGCGCGGACATCGCCCAGCAGGGCCTCGGCTGGATCAGCAGCCACGGCCGCGGCATCGGCGACGACGCCATCACCAGTGGCCTCGAAGGCGCCTGGACGCCGACGCCCAACCGCTGGACGAATAATTATTTCCGCATGCTGCTGGAGTATGATTACGAGCTGGTGAAGAGCCCGGCCGGCGCCAATCAGTGGCAGCCCAAGGACCCGAAGCCGGAGGATCTGGCACCCGGCGCGCACAGCCCGGACCGGCGCGTGCCGACGATGATGACCACCGCCGACATGGCGTTCAAGATGGACCCGGAATACCGGAAGATTTCAGAGCATTTCTATCGCAATCCGGACGCCTTTGCCGACGCTTTTGCCCGCGCGTGGTTCAAGCTCTGCCATCGCGACATGGGTCCGAAATCGCGTTACCTCGGCCCGGAAGTGCCCGACGAGGATCTGATCTGGCAGGACCCGATCCCCGCGGGCCGGCCGCTGGGCGATGCGGACGTCGCGAGCCTGCGGGGCAGGATCGCGGAGTCGGGCCTAAGCGTCAGCCAGCTCGTGAAGACGGCCTGGGCTTCGGCCTCGACCTTCCGCGGATCGGACAAACGCGGCGGCGCCAACGGTGCGCGCATTCGCCTCGCGCCGCAGAAGGATTGGGACGTCAACGAGCCCGCCGAGCTCGCCAAGGTGCTGAAGGTCTACGAAGGCATCCAGGCAGCGTCGGGCGGCAGGGTCAGCCTTGCAGATCTGATCGTGCTCGGCGGCTGCGTCGGCGTCGAGAAAGCGGCGCGCGACGCGGGCCACGACATCGAGGTGCCGTTCACCCCGGGCCGCGCCGACGCCTCGCAGGAGCAGACCGATGCCGACAGCTTCGACGTGCTCGAGCCGCGTGCCGATGGCTTCCGCAACTATCTCCAGGTCCGCTTCAACGTGCCGACGGAGGAGCTGCTCGTCGACCGCGCCCAGCTCCTGCAGCTGAGCGCGCCGGAGATGACGGTGCTGGTCGGCGGCCTGCGCGTGCTCGGCGCCAATCATGGCGGCTCGAAGCATGGCGTCTTCACCGACCGGCCGGGGCAGCTCACCAACGACTTCTTCGTCAATTTGCTCGACATGGGCACGGCGTGGAAGGAGGTCGATGAGAGCGGCGACGAGGTCTATGTCGGCACCGACCGGCGGACCGACCAAAAGAAGTGGACGGCGACGCGGACCGATCTGGCCTTCGGCTCCAACGCCCAGCTGCGCGCGATCTGCGAGGTCTATGCGGCGGCGGATGCGGGGGAGAAGTTCGTCCACGATTTCGTCAAGGCCTGGACGAAGGTGATGGATGCAGACCGGTTCGACCTCGCCGATCCCGACGCGCACGCACCCGAGGTTTCGGCCGGCTGAGCGTGGGCTCCGAAGGGATCGCCGATGCGCCGCCACGAGGTGGACGGACTGGATGCGACCCGGACCTACTGGGTGGCGGCAGTCGTCTCTCCCCGGCGGGACTGGGCTGGCGCTCCGGGCTGCCGCAAGGGCGCGCGCTATCTGGTCAATGGCGAGGATTTCCACGCCAGCCGGGAACGGTTCGCGACCTTCGACAGCGAGTTCGGCTGCCTCGGCTGGATCGCCCACAACCGAACCCAGCTCACCCGCGCCCTCCCCGGCGCGGCGATCAAGTGCGTGAAGCTGGACCGCTGGCTTCTAGGGCTGGAATAGGTGCGGATTTCAATCGCCGCCATGAAGCCCCCTCTCGCCTGGGGGGAGAGGGGTTTCTAGGCTTCGGAACCCAACGCCGGAATGATCCGCCGAATGGTGGCCGCGAGGAGCTGGAATTCGGTCTCGCGCGGGCTCGAGCGGCGCCAGATCAGGGCGATGCGGCGAAAGCCGTGATCGGACCGCAGCGGGCGGGCCTCGACCTGGGTGCCGTCGAGGATGCCGGCTTCGATCGCCATCGCGGGATGAAGGTCACGCCGAGGCCATTGTCGACCATCTGCACCAACGTGTGCAGCGAGGTCCCCATCATCGCCGCATGGGCGCGCAGGTCCGGCCGGTTGCAGGCGGAGAGCGCATGGTCCTTGAGGCAATGGCCGTCCTCGAGCAGCAGCATGCGCTTCTCGTCGATCGCGTCGACGTCGACGGCGGCGCCGTTCGGCGCCTCGCCGCCGGGAAAGGCGACGAACAGGGGATCGTCGAACAAGGGCGCGGAATCGACGTCGCCGCAACGTGTAAGGCAGCGCCAGCAGGACGCAGTCGAGCTGGCCGCGCTGGAGCGCCTCGCAAGCCGCCTGGCTTGTCTCCTCGCGCAGATAGAGCTTGAGGTCCGGCCACTCCTTGCGGAGGCGCGGCAGCATCGCCGGCAGCAGGAACGGCGCGATGGTCGGGATGACCCCCATGCGAAGCTCGCCGTGGAGCGGCTGGCCTTCGGCGCGCGCCAGTTCGGCAAGCTCCTCGGCCTCGCGCAGCACCCGCACCGCCTTGTCGGCGATCTGCTCGCCCAGCGCGGTGAAGCGGACCACCCGCCGGGTCCGCTCGACCAGGGTGACGCCGAGCAGAGTCTCCAGCTCGCGAAGGCCGGCGGACAGGGTCGATTGGGTCACGAAGCAGGCATCGGCCGCCCGTCCGAAATGGCCGTGCTCCCGCAGCGCCACCAGATATTGGAGCTGCTTCAGCGTGGGCAGATGGACGGTCATCATGATCGAAAATTCCAATCAGTAGACGCGCAATAGCGCGCTTGAACGATCAATGCCAGCGCCCTAGATGCTGCACTGCAGCCACAATGCTGCACCGCACAAGTTTCAAGGAAAGCAGGAGTTAAAGCAGCATGCTGACCGTCGGCGATACACTTCCCGGCCCTCAATGCTCCCCGTCCAGCAGGGCAGCGCCCTTCCGGCGGGCGAGACGATCGATCTCGGCGAGACCAACGGCAAGTGGAAGGTCCTCTTCTATCTGGCCGAAGGATTTCACCTTCGTCTGCCCGACCGAGATCATCGGCTATGGCGATTGCTCAAGCAGGATTTCGCGGACCGTGACGCGCGGCTGATCGGCGCCTCGACCGACACAGACTTCGTCCACCTCGCGTGGCGCAAGGTCGGACGAGCGCCTCGCCGCCGTCGACTTCCCTTGGATCGCCGACAACAAGAAGGAGCTGGCGAACGCGCTCGGCATCGTCGCTCCCAATGAGGGCGTCGCCTTCCGCGCCACCTTCATCGTCGATCCGGACAACGTCATCCAGCACGTCACGGTGAACGGCCTCAATGTCGGCCGCAACCCGCAGGAGACGCTGCGAGTGCTCGACGCGCTGCAGACCGACGAGCTCTGCCCGTGCAACTGGACCGAGGGCGAGGAAGTGCTCCGTCCCGCCGCTTAACCCCCTGGCGGCGCTATTGTAGCAGCACTTCCGACGGAGGGGCGCGGAGACCACGGTTTCCGCGCCCCTTTCTTCACGAATTGGAGAATGACATGTCCCTGAAGCAGTTTGCCGACGCCCTCCCCGATTATGCGAAGGATTTGCGGCTCAACCTCTCATCGCTGCTCAACGACCAGACGCTGGGCGACCAGCGCAAATACGGCCTGCTCCTCGCCTGCGCCCACGGCACTGGCTACAGGCCGATCGTCGACGCGGCCGAGGCCGAGGCCGAAGGCAAGCTCACCGAACAGGCCGCCAACGCCGCCCGCGCCGCCGCGGCGTTGATGGCGATGAACAACGTCTATTACCGCTTCGTCCATCTTGCCTCGAACCCCGAATATGGGACGCTGCCGGCGCGGCTCCGAATGAACGTGATCGGCAATCCCGGCATCGATAAGGACGATTTCGAGCTGTTCAGCCTCGCCGTCAGCGCGATGAACGGCTGCGGCATGTGCATCGACAGCCACGAGCGAATCCTCCAGCAGCATGGCGTCAAGGCGGAAACGATCCAGGCGGCGGCGCGCATCGCGGCGGTTGATGAAGGCGGTCGCAACGGTCCACGCGACGCTCTGAACCGGTGGCTGGGCTCAGCCGTCAACCATCCGCGGATCCTCGCCATAGCGGTTCGGACCTTCCGTTCCGGGCAAGAAGAACAGGATCAGCATGCCGAGTCCAGCCGCGCCTTCGAGCCACTCCAGCGGGTGCGGTCCGCTCTCCTGATAGGCGATCAGCCGCTTCACGTCCCACTGCGTCCATCGTATGGCGTCGACGAGGCCGAGGAGCAGGACGACCAGCAGGACCAGCGCCGGCCAACCGCGCCGGTTCTGGTCGTGCAGCCGCCGTACCAGCAAAGCAAACATCGGAATTGCGAGCAAGGCGCGCACGGCTTCGACTGAATACACGCTGTCGAAAGGCGAGAGTAGGCTCACGCCGAATCCGAGCAGGAGGCTCATCGCCCAGACGGTTATCCAGTAATAGACCACCTCGGTTCGCTGAGAGCGTCCCGAGAAATCCGTCGTCCGCCGCACCGTCCGCAGGGGCAGCTCAAGCGGATTCTTCCTATCCAGATAGGCCAAGTTGCCCCTCCCCTCGACCGATGGTGCGGCCAGGAGGGCGGATCGTCAACCGCTCCGCGTCCGCCGACTGCGTCAGCGGTGATGGACGCGCCGCTCGCGTGCGTGCTTCTTGGCGAGATGGTGGCCGGCGACGCAGCCCACTGCGGCGCCGGCCAGCGCATGGCCCCTGCCGACATAATGGCCGGCGACGCCGCCGACGATGGCACCCTTGATGCAGCCCTTGGCGTCCGCCGGCGGGGCGGCGGCGAAGGATAAAGAGAGAGCAGCGGCGGTGAGCAAAGCGGGACGAAACATGGGCGCGCTCCTTGACGATGTGCGCTCCGAACGCGGCGGCGGATGCGGCGTTCCTCGACGCCCGCAATCCGCTTGTTCCGCGCTCCGCGCAAATTAGAAGGGTTGGAGGAGGAGCGAAAATCACGATGGACCCGCTCAGGAAGACGGCGCGCATTCTCATCGCCATCCTCGTCGTCGAGGCGGTGCCGCTCTTCTTCACGCTCACCCGATCCCCCCGCGGCGTGCTGGGCCGCGTCTATGGCTTCGATCCGCATATCTGGCCGGCCTGGCTGCTCGCTTTGGCCATCGCGGCCGCCTACATCCTCTATGCCGTCCGCCGGCTGCCTCTGATCGGCGCCCGGTTTTTCGACCGGCACTGGCTCAAGCTGGTCGCAATCCTGTTCGCGATCGTCACCGGCAGCTTCGAGGAATTGTTCTTCCGCAAGATGCTGATGGACTGGGCGGCGCGGGATGGCGCCTCGGCGCTGGCGCAGGTCGTCTTTTCCGCGCTCGTATTCGGGATCGGTCACGCCGTGTGGGGCCTCTTCGGCCGGCAATGGCGGGTGGCGGTGGGAGCGGCGCTCAGCACGGGCGTGCTCGGCGCGCTTCTCGCCCTCGTCTATCTGGCGGCTGGGCGGCAGGTTGCACCCTGCATCTGGTCGCACCTGCTCATCAATCTCGCCCTCGAACCCTGGCTGATCCTCGCCGCAACCACCGCCTTCCAGAAGCGTGGCAGCTCGCCGGAAACGATCGCCTGAACCTCAGATTAGCCCCGCCAGCGGGCTCGACGGGTCGGCATAACGGCGCTTGCCCATGCGGCCGGCACGATAGGCGAGACGGCCGCTTTCCACCGCAAGCTTCATCGCCAGCGCCATCGTCACCGGGTCCGTCGCCTCGGCGATGGCGGTGTTCATGAGCACGCCGTCGCAACCAAGCTCCATCGCCACCGCCGCGTCCGAGGCGGTGCCGACGCCGGCGTCGACGAGCACCGGCACCTTCGCCTGCTCGACCATTATCCGGATCATCACCTGATTCTGGAGGCCGAGGCCGGAGCCGATCGGCGCCCCCAGGGGCATGATCGCGACCGCGCCGGCATCTTCCAGCCGCTTCGCGGCGATCGGATCGTCGGCGCAATAGACCATCGGCTCGAAGCCCTCCTTCGCCAGGATCTCGGTTGCGCGCAAAGTCTCGATCATGTCGGGATAGAGGGTCTTGGCCTCGCCGAGCACTTCGAGCTTCACGAGGTTCCAGCCGCCCGCCTCCCGCGCCAGGCGTAGGGTGCGGATCGCTTCCTCGGCGGTGAAGCAGCCAGCGGTGTTGGGAAGATAGGTGATCTTGCTTGGGATCGATGAAGTCCATCAGCATCGGCTGCTTCGGATCGGAGATATTGACCCGCCGCACCGCGACGGTGACGATCTCGGCCCCCGACGCCTCGACCGCCGCGGCATTCTGCTCGAAATCCTTGTACTTGCCGGTGCCGACGATCAGCCGCGAGGTGAAGCCGCGGCCGGCGACCTGCCAGGTGTCTTTGTCCATTGGGTTGTCCCGCGCCATCTCAGCCCCCGCCAACGAAATTGACGATCTCATAATCGTCGCCGTCCTCAACCCGCACCTGCCCGAGCGTCGAGCGCGGCACGATCTCCAGATTGCGCTCGACCGCGACCCTGGTCGGCTCCAGCCCAAGCTCCAAAGCCAGGTCGGCGATGCTGATCCCCTCGGCACCCGCCGTGCTCGCCGTTGACGCGGATGGAGACGGTTTCGTGCTGTTCCAAGGGGAGAATCCGAAATGCTTGGGTTGCGGGCCCGTGCGCCCTATAGCGTGCCGCCATGGCGACGCCACCCACCGTCTATGTCCTCAACGGCCCCAACCTCAACCTGCTCGGGCTGCGCGAGCCGGAAATCTACGGCGCCGACACGCTCGACGACATTGCCGGGCGGCTGGAGGATCGGGCCAAGGGCCTCGGCTTGCGAGCTCGACATGCGCCAGTCCAACCATGAAGGCCATCTGATCGACTGGCTGCACGAGGCCAATGCCGAGGGCGCGAAGGCGGTGATCCTCAATCCCGGCGGCTTCACCCATACGTCGGTCGCGCTGCACGATGCGATGAAAGCGATCTCGCGTGCCGGTGATCGAGGTTCATCTGTCCAATCCGCACGACGCGCGAGTCCTTCCGCCACAGGAGCTTTGTCGGGTCGGCGGCCAAGGGAACGATCGCCGGCTTCGGCGCGCTTGGTTATCTGCTCGCGCTGGACGCGGCCGCCCGCTCTGACAAGAGCGCGCCGCTTAAAGGGGAAGAGGAATGACCGACGAACGCGACGCGTCCGAAGAGGGCGGCATGCAGCATCGAGGCCGAGCTGGTCCGCCAGCTCGCCGAGCTCCTCGAGCCAGAACGATCTGACCGAGATCGAGGTCGAGGACGGCGACGCGACGGATCCGCGTCGAAGCGCGAGATCGCCGTCGGTGCCGGCGCCTGCGATGGCCGCGCCCGCCGCCGCACCTCGCTGCCCGCCGCCGGCCGCTGCCGGCTCGCCGCGCCGCCGCAGTCTGCTCCGGCCAACCATCCAGGCGCGGTCAAGTCGCCGATGGTCGGCACCGTCTATCTCTCCGGCGAGCCGGGCGCGAAGCCGTTCGTCGGCGCCGGGCGACACGGTCAAGGCGGGCGACACGTTGCTGATCGTCGAGGCGATGAAGGTGATGAACCCGATCACCGCGCCCGCGCGCCGGCACCGTGCAGCGAGTTCTGGTCGACGAACGGCCAGCCGGTCGAGTTCGACCAGCCGCTCGTCGATCGTCGAGTGACCCGGCGAAATGACCATCCAGAAGCTCCTGATCGCCAATCGCGGCGAGATCGCGCTGCGCATCCATCGCGCCTGCCACGAAATGGGCATCCGGACGGTCGCGGTGCATTCGACCGCCGATACCGACGCCATGCATGTCCGCCTCGCCGACGAGGCGATCTGCATCGGGCCGCCGCCGGCCTCCGACATCCTATCTCAACATCCCCAACATCATTTCGGCGGCCGAGATCGCCCATGCCGACGCGATCCACCCCGGCTACGGCTTCCTGTCCGAAAATGCCCGCTTCGCCGAGATCGTCGAAGCGCACGGCATCGTCTGGATCGGCCCCAAGCCCGAGCATATCCGGACCATGGGCGACAAGGTCGAGGCCAAGCGCACCGCCGGCGAAGCTCGGCCTGCCGCTCGTCCCCGGCTCCGACGGGCGCGGTCGACGAGCGTCGCCGAGGCGCAAGGCGGTCGCCGAGGAGATCGGCTATCCGGTGCTGATCAAGGCGGCGTCCGGCGGCGGCGGGCGCGGCATGAAGGTCGTCCGCGTCCGAAGACGAGCTCGAAAGCCTGATCGCCCAGGCCGGCACCGAGGCGAAGAGCGCCGTTCGGCGACGACACCGTCTATATGGAAAAATATCTCGGCGATCCGCGCCACATCGAATTCCAGGTGTTCGGCGACGGCGACGGCAATGCCGTTCATATCGGCGAGCGCGACTGCTCGCTCCAGCGCCGCCACCAGAAGGTGCTGGAGGAGGCCCCCTCCCCGGTCATCACGCCAGGAGCAGCGCGACCGCATGGGCGGCATCGTCGCGCAAGGCGATGGCCGAGATGGGCTATCGCGGCGCCGGCACGATCGAGTTCCTGTACGAGAACGGCGAATTCTACTTCATCGAGATGAACACCCGGCTGCAGGTCGAGCATCCGGTGACCGAGACGATCACCGGCATCGATCTCGTCGCGCGAGCAGATCCGGATCGCCTGCGGCGAGGGCCTCTCGCTGCAGCGCAGGACCAGATCCACTTCCGCGGCCATGCGATCGAGTGCCGGATCAACGCCGAGGACCCGGACACCTTCGCCCCCTCGCCCGGCCTGGTGACCGCACTATGTCGCGCCGGGCGGCATGCACGTGCGCGTCGATAGCGGCCTCTACGCCGGCTATCGCGTGCCGCCCTATTACGACATCGATGATCGCCAAGCTGATCGTCTACGGCTCCACCCGCGAGCGCTGCATCATGCGGCTCAGGCGCGCGCTCGAGGAGTTCGTGATCGACGGCATCAAGACGACGATCCCGCTCCACCAGAAGCTGATCGACGATCCCGAATTCCAGCGCGGGCGACTATACGATCAAATGGCTCGAGGAGTGGCTGGCGAAGGCGCAATCGAACTAATTTCGTGCCGGCAGACCGCAGGTGAGATACGCGCAAGTGCGGATGTGAACATTTCACCCGCGAACCGCTTGCGGGAACGTTCGCGAGCGGCAATCGATATGCTGCAATGCAGCAGCGCCCCCGACTCAGCCTCCGCCTCTCCGCCCCAGAACAGGATCCGGCCGAGGCCCGGTCCGGCCTCGTCGCCGCCGCGATCCGCAACAAGGTGAGCCTCCGCGCCCGCTACAACGACCAGCAGGTGCTGATCGCGCCGCAGATATTGTTCACCCGCCACGAGGCGCCGCATGTCGAGGCTCTGGTGCTGGAGCGGGACGGCCTCAAGGACGAGGAGCGCCGGCTTCGCACCTTCAACCTCGCCGGCCTTCACGAGCTCAAGACCAGCGGCCTGCTGTTCGAGGCGGCCAATGCCGAGCTGGACGAGGACAAATATGAGCGCGAGGGCGTGCGCATTCTCGCCATCGTCAGCACCGGCCTTCGCGAGACGCCGCCGCCGACGGCGATTAGCTGCTCCACCAAGCGTCCGTGGGGCATCCACGCGAAGCGGGGCGACGAAGACGCCTGCCCGGCGCTGCGGGTAGACGGCTAAGCCCTGAAGCCGCACCGGAGCGGCTCCCCGGCTGCGATATTTATCCCGCCATTCAGCTGGCTGGCGTCTTTCCTCTTCTTCCAGCCATCCTGACGGCCCGCGCCACCAGCCTTTCGGCTTTGTCTTTGATGCGCAGGGCGAGGAGAGTTGCGCCGGACGCCGGTCCGGCGAGCCGGCGTTCAAGCTCCGCCTGCCCCATAGAGCGGTTTCGGTCGCGGACGCGGCCGACCGTCCGCAGTCCCGGACGGCCAGGTTCCAGCAGCGCGGTCATGACATCGGTCCACGCCTCGGTTTCGGGTTCGATCATGCGGAATTGCCCTCTGCCATCCGCCGTGTCGCGCACATGAAGCATCGGTCGCGCGGTTTCGGGCACGAAGCCGCCGGCAATGGCCGGCCGCGCTTCAAGCGTCGGGTTCGCCGTCGATCCATGCAGCATCCGGTAATCGAAGATGGCCGCTTCGCCCGCCTTGAGGGGCACGACCCGGGACAGGCGCATCAGCCGATGGCCATTCAATTGTAAATATTCGGCCATTCCGGGACCATGAGCATTGTCGGGAAGACATTTGTGGCTGCCGGGAAGCAAGACCAGGGCGCCGTTTCCACCATCCACGTCGACGAGCGGGCACCAGCAATTGAGGCTCGTCTGGCGCGGGTCGGCGGTCATGGTCCAGTCGCGGTGAACGGGCAGCGGTCCGGCGCCGGCCGGCTTCATCAGAAATGAGCCGAGCAGAAAGCGATAGCCGCACAGCAAGGCTGCGGCATGCGGCGCGAGTATCTCCCGAACCAGCGCTTCCGACTGCCGCCGGTAGTTGCCATCCGGGTGGTCGAGGCTGACGTGGTAGCCCTGCTTCCGGCCCCGTGAATCGCCGCCCGCGTCGCGGCGGTCGTGGATGTCGAAGAAGCGTTCCCGAACCGACGCGACCTCATCGGGAGACAGGAGCGAAACCGTGACGAATCCCTGCTCGTCGAACAGGCGCTGTAGCGACTTGTCCCGAAAGAGCATGGTTGTTCCTACGCCGAGTGCCTCGGTGCGAGCCAGCGCGACGGGTCTTCGACGCCCATCTTCTTTCATCCACGCCGCCGCTCCTAATTGGGCGGCAAGCCTATTCGGCGGCGAGGGGCAAGATCTCTTGGGCAGTGCCAGTCGCATTCCGATTTGCGAGTCCGACCAACGCGTCGGAAAAAACCTGCGCGGGGTCGGCGGGGACGATCCGGCGGATCGATCTCGCCGCCTCGGCGCCGATCGCGGGCCATTCCGCGCGGCGCTGCCACGCCCGCTCGAGCGCGGCGTCGAAGTCCCGCTCCGTGGCCGACGCGGCGAGGAAGCCGGTTTCGCCATCGCTCACCACCTCCGCATTGCCGCCGACATCGCTGACGATCGGCACCCGGCCGCAGAGCATCGCCTCGACGATCGTGAGCGGCAGCCCCTCGGCGCGCGAGGGCAGGACGAGCGCATGATGGGTCGTCCAGATTCCCGCCACATCCTTCACCTGACCGGCGAACGCGACGTTGGCGAGGCGATGGTAGCGCGCCATTGCCTCCAGCCCTTGCCGTTGCTCGCCGTCGCCGAAGAAAGTGACCGAGATCGGACGGTTCCGCCATTTTGGAAGCGCGAGGACGCGCAGCAGCACATCCTGGCCTTTCTCCTGAGGGGACAAGCGGGCGACGCAGGCGAGGCGGAGGCCGTCCTCCGCGTCCGGCCACGCGTCGCCACCCTCGCGGGGACTCGGTAAGGATTGCGGACGATCGAGGCGCGCGGCAGCGTCCGCCCAAGCTGTTCCTCGGTCAGGCGAAGGCTGTGATTGGACACGAAGAAGCAGTGAAGGGCATCCGGCATAGATGCGGTCGACCCAGGAGCGCCAGGCGTCGGACGGCCAATAGAGGTCCGTCGCCTTGTGGCTGATGAGCACATAGCGAATGCGCAGGTGGCGGCAGATTGCGGCGAACGGCCAGCCATCATGGTTGCCGCCCTGTGAGACGATGGCGAGGTCGGGCCGGCGGTGAAAGCGAAGCGAGGCGTAGAGCCGCAGCGCCTGACAGCCGATGTCGAGCGGGCGCGCGAAACGCCGGGTCGGCCAGTAATATCCTGTGGGAAAGAGTGGAATCCGGGCGAGCTCGGTGCCTTTAGCGATGCCGCGCAACCGGTCCAGGTCGCCAATCCCGCGCGGCAGGATATTCTTGTAGAAACGGACGCGGTGGCCCTCTTCGGCAAGCCGCACGGCCGTGCCGCTCCACAGATCCTCGCTGCCGCCCCATTCGAGGTTGCTGCTGATGAATGCGACGTCGAGGCGGCGGCCGCGAGGTGCCTCTCCGATCTTTGCCATTGAGGAGCGGAACCCTCCCGATTAGACTAGGAGGGTGGCAACGGGCCGCCCTTGGCGCAAGTGAAATGATCGAGTGCGCTCGCCGCCTTGCTTGCATCTTTCGCGCCTATGACTGGTGGGATCATAAGCTGCCGCCCGTTCTGGCGGTTTTCTACGGCACGCTCTTTCTCTCGCGTCATTCCGTTGCGGTGGCCGTACCGGCGGCGCTCGCTTTGCTCGTCGCCGTCGCGGCGGCGGCGGCCTTCGTCAGCGTCGTCAACGATCTCGCCGACCGTGGGGACGACGCCGCCGCCGGCAAGCTCAACCGCATGGCGGGACGCAGGCGGTGGGAGGCGGCTCTGCTCGTCGGTGTGCCATTGGCGGTGGGGCTGGTCTTGCTGATCGCCTGGCGTCGCGAGCTTCCGCTGATGCTCGCATATGCAGGAAGCTGGATCGCCTTCTCGCTCTATTCTTTGCCTCCCTTCCGCTTGAAAAAGCGCGGCTTCGCCGGCGTCGCCGCCGATGCGGCCGGGGCGCATCTCTTTCCCAGCCTCACGGCACTGCTGCTGGCCGCACAAATCGCCGGCCGGGCCCCGGATGCCTGGTGGACGGCGAGCGTCGCCCTCTGGTCCTTCTCTTACGGGACTCGCGGCATCCTCTGGCACCAATTGCTTGACAGCGACAATGACCGGCGTGCCGACGTGCCGACCTTCGCCCGGCGTGTCTCGCCGACGCGGGCAGCCCGGTTCGCTACCCACATCGTCTTTCCGGTCGAAGCCGCCGCCCTCGCCGGGATGGTCCTCCGGCTTGGCAGCCTGCTGCCCTTGCTCTTTCTTCTCCTCTATCTTGCGCTGGTCGCGGCAATGGGTGCCCGGATCGTAATTGTCGCATCCGAGCGGCGATGGGCGATGGCACTCCAGGATTATGACGAGCTGTTCCTTCCAGTCTCGATCCTGTGCGCCTCGGCCCTCTTCCATCCACTCGACGCGCTCGTTCTGCTCGCCCACCTCATCCTGTTCCCCCGCCGATTTCTGCGTCTGTTTGCCAAGCTTCCGTCGTCATCGTGGCGGCCGTTTCCTCGTCGCGCCGGTTGAGGCATAAGTCAGCGATGCACATTCAACTGACCCGCTTCGCTTTTTCGGCTTTCAGCACATGGCAGGCGAAAGGCGCTGCTTCTCCGTGGTTCGCCGCGGGAGCATCGCAGTGAAGGCGGACGCCGTCGCCCAGCTCTACGATGACGCTTATGCCCGTGCCTATGACGAACAATTCCTGCTTGGCGACCTCAGTCGTGCCAGCGGCGATTTCGAAATCGGCTTGCTCCGGGACTTGCTGAAGGACGGTTCCCGCTGGCTCGATGTCGGCTGCGGGACTGGCTATTTTCTCTCGCAGTTTCCCGGTGTCGTACGAGCGGGGCTGGATCTGTCACCCGCGATGCTGGATGTCGCGCGGCGCCGCAGCCCAGAAGTAGCGGAGTTCAGACAGGGAGATTTTCGCGAAAGGATCGGAGAATGGGCCGGTGAGTGGACTCTCGTTTCCTGCATGTGGGGGGCCTTTTCCTACGTCGACACGCTTGCCGAGCTCGAGCAGCTGATTTCGAACATGGTCGCATGGACGGCACCCGGCGGCGCAATGCTGGTCCCCACTCTCGAACTGCCGTATCTCGGGGAAAACGTGCCCTTTACGCACCAGGTAAAGCCCTATGGCGGACAGGGGTTCGTGAACGGCTACATCTGGTCGTGGGACGACCCGGCAAACGGGAAGCGGCATTCCCACATGATCCTGCCGCACATCGAACAGTTCGTCGCGTGGCTCGAGCCGCATTTCGAAAGGATCAGCCTGGTACCCTATCCGTCGGGTCGGCGGGCGGTTCTGGCAACGGGGCGGCACGATGTTGTCGGGCACTCGGCGCCGGCGACGGTCGTCCGGCCGAAGCCATCCGCCGCGGTCCTCCGGTCGCTGGCGGTCGAGCAAGCGCCGCTCGGAGCGATCCTCGTCGAAATAGCGCGAAGGCTTCGCCCGCGTTTCCGGCGCCGGAGCGGCGATCAGCGAGTGCAGAGGCCCCATCGGCCGTCCCGGCGGGCGAGCCGGTCCACCTGATCCATATCGGCTGGGCGAAGGCGGGGTCGAGTTTCCTCCAGAAGTGGTTCGCCGCCCATCCGCAAATCGCCTTCTCGCACAAGGGCATTGCGGGCTGCGACACTGTCTTCGACCTTGTCCGCCAGGCTGCGGCGCCTTGTGAAATCCCTTGCCGCGTCACCAGCGCCGAAACACTCAGCATGCCGCTGCCGCTCGCCGGCCGCCACAATGTCGATCATGAGCCGCTCGCCGGTTACGATGCCCACGCGGCGCAAGTGCGCGGTTGCCGCTTGCTCCACCGCCTCTTCCCGTCGGCGACCATCCTCATCGTCACGCGGGCCCCGCGAGCGATCCTGCTCTCCGCTTATTCGCAATATGTGCGCAGCGGCGGAGATCGCTCTTTCAGCGATTTTTGCGGCTTGGCGGCGGAATCAGGACGCTGGTGGGACTATGATCACGTCATCCGCCTGTACGAAGAAGCTTTCGGCGCGGAGAACCTGCTCGTCCTTCCCTATGAGGCGCTTCGCGACGATCCCGAGAGCTTCTGCCGTCTGATCGAGGCGCGTCTCGGCCTCGCGCCAGCGCCGGTTTCGCGCATGCCGCACAATCCTTCGATCGGCGGAGCCTCGCTCGTCTGGTATCCCCGTTTCACCAGGCTTCTGAATTGGCTGCCGCGCCAGAACTTTGTCCGGCGCCTCCATTGGCGCGCGATCATGGAGGACCGGCTAGCGCCCGTCGCCGCATTGCTCCAGCGCTTCCATCCGCTGCCGGTGCCGGACCAGGCCGACATACCGCCCGATCTCCTGCGCGCATTGATCAGCCAATGTGGAAGGCTCCGCCGCCGTCCCACATACACACCCTATCTGCGCGAATACGGCGTGGCCGAGGCGGAGGACGCCTAGCCGGCCGGGACGGAGATCGGCCGCAAGATGGGGGTTTCCTGCTCCTTCGCCGGCTCCGCCGCGGCGAGCGGGTGCCAGCGCCAGGGCGTGTCATTGGGGAAAAGATGCCGCACCTTGCGGTCGCGCAACCCCACGGCCCCCGCGAGGCAGAAGCGGAGGCTGCGCGGGCTGAACGCCCCCCAAACGGCCCAGCCCAGGATCGCCGCCGATTCCATATCGAGACGGAGCGCGCCCCTGCGCAGCAGCCGCGACAAGCTCTCCGGACGGCGCCCCGCCCAGATACGGGTCGAGCCGAGGGAGACGAACACCCGGGGCAGCAGCCGCGCGCCCGAAGGCGCGGCGGCGAGGCCCCACGCCTGCCGGTACATCCGGTCGACCGAGCGCTCGACGATGTCGCGCGACGAGGTGAGCCGAGTGCTCAGCGCGGATGCCCGGTGCTGATAGAGGACGCGCGGAATCACGATCAGGCTGCCGAACCGCGTCATCCGGCGATAGAGGTCGAGATCCTCCCAGAAATCCGCCTGGGCGCGGTAGCGGCCGGCCTGTTCGAACGCCGCGCGGCGAAACATGATCGAACCGTGCGCGAATGGCGCGAAGGGCGACGCATGGACCAGCCGTGACCGGTCGCGGGGCCGGACCCGCCGCCCCTTCTCGTCAATCGCTTCCCACAAGGTTCCGACCAGGCAGGCGCCGGGATCCGCCCGAAGCGCGTCGAGCTGAAGGCGCAGCCGGTCGGGATGGGCGATGTCGTCGCCGTCCATGCGCGCGACGATCTCGCCTTTCGCATGGGCGACGACCCGGTTCGAGCTGGCGGCCGGCCCAAGCGGCTCGCTCACCCGGATCAGACGGATGCGCGAATCGCGGGCCTGCCACCGGCGCAGGATGTCGCTCGTGCCGTCGGTCGAGCCGTCGTCGAGGATGACGAATTCGAAATCAGCGAAGCTCTGGCGGAGGACGGAGCGGATGCTGTCCTCGACGAACGGTGCAAGATCGCGGACGGGCATAACCACGCTCAGCCGCGGCCGCGTCGACAGGATTTTCATGGTTCCCCCCCGACTCGACACGATCTGTCTTACACCACGTATGGGCCTGCAAGCGATGACGACGCTCATCGCTCACCGGCGCTGGCACCGTTTTGTCATTGAGCCGGTGCCAGCATCACGTTCAGCACCTTGTCTCCGTCGCCGGCGAGGGAGACGCAAAGCAATTGCGCCGGCTCGGTCGCCGAGGCGTTGCGGAAATAGTGGACGATTGCGCCGGCCGGCTCGATCGTAACGTCGCCGACGGTGGCAGAGGTCACCGCATTGGTGCCGATGCTGACCATGAAGCTACCCTTCGTGACGAAGCAAACGACCGGTACGTTATGCTTGTGCTCCGGCATTTCCTCGGCCGGGCAGAAAATCGACGCGGGTCGTCTCGACCCGATTTACGGTCTTCCCGGGCACGATCCGCACCACGCCTAGCGGGGTGCGTACCGGAATGGCCGCTCCGGTCGTCGAAGCCGCGCAGGCCGCGGTTAGCAGAATGCAAAGAGCCCTGTTCATCGCCGCCCGTCCCCTTCCTTGCCTCAGCTTAAGTCACTGACCAATAGACCGTGTACCGGTCCCAGCTGCGATGGAGCGGCTTCAATACAATCTCGCGCCCGCCCGCCGTGACGCTGTAGGCGAGCTGCGTGCCGGCAGTCCGCAGCAGCGCCGTCGCGGGACGATCGCCGGCGTCGAGCGCGGGCACCGCCATCCGCAGGCGGTCCACCGCCGGCGCCTGCTTGTCGATCACCAGCTCGGCGGGAATATCCGCCGCGGAGAACTGGCCGGCGAGAACGATCGGCCCGGCGAGAAAGGCCACGAGCGAGGGCTCGTCGGGAAAGGCTTCGGCGCGGAGCGGCATCGGCAGCTCGAGCGTGACCTCGTCTCCGGCCCGCCAGACGCGGTCGACGCGGAGATAGGAACCTGGCTCGGCGGCGGCATCGAGCGGCTTGCCGTTGATCAGCACCCGCGCCCCATCCGTCGTCCATCCCGGAATGCGCAGCCGCATCGGCCAACGACCGCCCGGAGCCTTGGTCACGCGGATCACGGTCCGCTGTTCATCGGGGAAAATCGTCCGCTGTTCGATCGCGATGCCGCGCTCCGGCCAATTCAGCGTCGAGGCTATGAACAGGTCGACGGCCAGCCCACGCTCGTCATGGCTATAGATCGCGTCGGCGATCCGGGCATATTCCTCCATGCCGGTGCCGGTGCAGCACCAGAAGCTGTGATCGTCGCTCGCGAAGGTCTTCCACGCGCCCGGCGCCAGCGACAGGAAATATTGGGTGCGGCCGGTCTCCGGCTCGATCGTGCCGAGCCGGTGGTTGAAGAGGTTGCGCTCGTAATAATCCAGGTATGCCGCGCCCGCGGCGCCAGACGATGGAGCGCCCGCGTCAGCTTCATCATGTTATAGGCGCAGCAGCATTCCTGATGCTCAGCGCCATGGTGCCATTCCTCGCCGAGCGCATAGGGGGCGGCGTTCCAATGCTCGCCGTTGCTGGAGCCGCCGGTGGCGAATGTGCGGCCCGCGACGACCGTCTCCCAGAAGAAGGATGCGGCATGGCCTGAGCGCGGCTCGCCGGTCAGCTCGAAGCGGCGCGCGGCGCCGATCGCCTGCGGCACGTGGGTATTCATGTGGAGGCCGCGCAGCTCGTCGCGGCGCTCGGCCAGCGGGGTGAGGAAGCGCGCCTTGCTGAAGCGGTCGCCGACGCCGATCCAGCGCGCCTCTCCGGTGGCCGCGGCGAGATTGTAGAGCATCTCGCTCATCCCGCCGAACTCGCTGTCGAGAATGTCCTGCATGTGCGCGTAGGAGCGCGCGCCGGTCCAGGCATCGACCCATTCGGCCTTGTTGCGCAGCACGGCGAGCGCCTCGGCGCTGCCCGCATGGAGGTGCATGTCGAGCAGGCCCGCCATGATCTTGTGGATCGTGTAGAAGGGCGCCCAGACGGCGCGGCGGGCGTCGAGCCGGTCGAACTCCTCGATCGGAAACGCGCTGAGATAGCCGCCTTGATTGAGCGCTTGCTGGCATCCGGCGAGGCCGGCGACGAGCACGTCGCCCCGCCGCTGCATCTCCGCATCACCCGTCGAGGCGAAGGCGAGCGCGGCGGCGGAGAGATAATGGCCGGTGAAATGGCCGCGCAACTCGCAATCGGGCTTCTCCCAGCCGCCGAGCGGCGTCGCACTGGACGGCAGGCCGGCGGTGAGGCGGAAGCTGTGGAGCAGCCGGTCAGGATCGATCCGCTTCATGAAAGCGAGATTCCAGTTCTGCGCCTCGAGGAACGGCCCTCCGGTCAGCCGGGCTCGGCCGAGCGGGAAGGGTTGGACCTGGACCGGCGGCGGCTGGAATGTGCCTTCGGCTGTCCGCTTCGGCGGCGGCGGCGGCGGGGGCGAAGGCTGGGCCGCCACGGACCGGGCGGCGATCAGGGCCGCCGGCGCGGCGCCAAGGCCGAGCATGACGCCTCTCCGGCTCAGGCTGAAGCTCTTGCCTTTTTCCATCCCGACCTCCCGCTGCCGGCCGGACTTTCATCCCGACGCGCGGATAAGCCAAGCGTCGCTTGCCCGCCGCCGCGAAGCCGTTCACAAAGCCGGCCTTCAAGGGAGGGATGAAGATGCGGCCATTGAAGAGGGTTCGGCGCCTGCTCGCCGCCGCCTTCATTCTGCTGGCCGCCGCACCGGCCGCTGCGCAATATATCGAGCCGCATCCTGTGATTGTGAAGCTTTGGCCGAACGGCGCGCCGGGCTCCGAGGCGCGGCGGAATGAGCCCGAGGTTGCCAAGGATTATTGGGTCGGCAACATCCACGACCCATCCCTGACGATCTATCAGGCGGATCCGAAGCATCGCAACGGCGCCGCGATCATCATCTTCCCCGGCGGCGGCCACGAACGGCTCGTCTTCAACAATGAGGGCGTGAAGGGTGCGCTGGCGCTCAACCGCTACGGCATCACTGCCTTCGTGCTCAAATACCGCCTCGCCCGCGAGCGGGGCTCGACCTACACGATCGAAGGCACCGCCGCCGGCGACGCCCGCCGCGCGGTGCGCTGGGTGCGGGCACATGCCGCCGACTACGGCGTCGATCCACACCGGATCGGCGTGATGGGCTTCTCGGCCGGCGGCGAACTGGTCTCGCTGATCGCCGACAATCCGGACACGAGTCCGCTGCCGGCCGTCGACGCGCTCGACCGCGTCAGTGCGCGCCCGGATTTCCAGATTCTCGTCTTCCCCGGCCCGCTCGGCGTTCCCGGCAAGGACATCGTCCGTGCGCCGCCGGCCTTCATTACCGCCGGCTCGCTCGACGAATGCTGCGCCACGCCGGCCGTCACCCTTTACGAGCAACTGCGCAAGGCGAAGGTCCCGGCCGAGCTCCACATGTATGCCGGCGCCGCCCATGCCTTCAACATTGACGAGACCAATCGCATCTCGGTCCTCCACTGGTCCGACCGCCTCGCCGACTGGATGGCCGACGAAGGGTTTCTCGATGGAAGCCCACCACGCTAGATCGGACCCTCGCTGAAAATTTCCGCCAAATTTCCCTTCGCCAGATCGAATCCATGAACCCTCCCTCATTCTCGGACGGAGCGTTGCTGTACGCCCGAGCCCCGAACCGAACCCGTCTCATTCGTGGGCTCCTGTTCGCCGCGTGGTTCGCACTCGTTCTGTTCCTTGTCCTGCGCCACGTTTTCTGGCGCGACGAGGTGCGGGCGCTCAGCATCGCGCTCGCCGGCCACAATGTCTTCGACATGCTCCGAATCCTCCATGGCGAGGGGCATCCTGCGGTCTGGTACCTGATGCTGCGCGGCGCCCATGTGCTGGTGCCGGTGAAGCAGGTGCTGCCGGCGGTCGGCTTCGCGGTCGCGGCGGCATCGGCGGCGATCCTCGCCTTCCGCGCGCCGTTCCGGCCTTTGGTGCTCGCTTTGGCTTTGTTCAGCGCCTTCATGCTCGACGAATATGCGGTGCTGGCGCGCAATTACGGCATCGCCATGCTGGCGATGTTCGTGCTGGCATGGCTTTACCCGAAGCGGCGCGACCGCGGCATCGGAGTCGGGCTGGTGCTGGCGCTGCTCTGCAACACCAACGTCCCCGCCGCCCTGCTCGCTGCGTGCTTCCTTCTCTTTTGGCTGGTCGAGCTGATCTGCGAGGAGGGCCTGCGATGGGGTCCGAAATATCGGCAGTTCCTGATCAATGCCTTCCTCGCCGCCATCGGCGCCCTGCTCTGCTTCCTGACCGTCTTTCCGACCGTGCACGATGCCATGCCGATCGATCTTAGCGGCCGCCTTGGCATCGAAGCCCTCGCCAAGGATCTGCTCCTGCCCGGCCGCTCCTTCGTCGACTGCCTGCCGAAGGTCGCGCGGGCGAGCCACATCAATATGGCCCTGCTCAGCATCATACTCTGGGGGAGCGTGTTCGGCCTGCTCCGCAGGCCCGCCGCCTTGCTCTCGGCCGCCGCCGCCCTGGTGGGCTTTGAGATGTTCTTCCAGCTCATCTATCCGGGCTATTACCGCCACCAGGGTCTGTTCGTCATGTTCCTGCTCAGCCTCTATTGGCTCGCCGCCGAGGGCCATGGCGGACGTTGGCGGGGCGCATGGGCGGAAGGGGCGGTGGCGGGGCGGCTCGCCGGCTTCGGCCAGGCTATGCTCCTGCTGCTGCTCTTCTTTCAGGTGGTCAACGCGGCGGGCAAGGCCGCCGCCGAGTTTGCCGGGGTGCCGTTCAGCCGCTCCCGCGATCTGGCGCTGGTGTTGCGGCAGGACCATCTCACCAACGCGGTGGTGATCTGCGATCCCGACATGATGCTCGAACCGCTGCCTTATTATGCGACGAACCCGATCTACTTCATGCGCGAACAGCGTTTCGGCCATGTCGTCCGCTTCACCAAGCGCGTGCGGACCGAGCTCAGCCTCGATGATTATCTGAACGACGCGCGCGCCTTGCGGGCCCGGACGGGGCGGCCGGTGGTGATCGTGCTGCGGCAGCGGCTCGATCCCGCGTCACCGGCCTTCCGGGTGCATGAGGTCAATATCTGGAATTTCACCGGTACGCGCGAACAGATCGGCCGCTTCCTCGGCGCGACGCAGCGGCTGGCGCGCTTCGCGCCGGCCGTTTCGGATGAAAGCTACGACGTCTACCTGCTTCGCTGAGCCGGACGGCCCGCCAGTCACGAGGGCGGCAGGTCGAACGGATCGTCCTTGCGTGGGAGCGACGGGTCCTCGCCGGTCGGCATGGGCGGGACTCGCGCCTCGGTCGGCGGCTTGAGCAACTCGTCGGGCTTGGCGACACGGCTACGGCTCGACGCCTTGACCCGCGACTTCACCGGATTGCCCGGCATCTGCAGGTCGCCGCGCGCTCCGCAGCCGACGACGAGCGGCAGGAGCAGCAGCGACAGCGGCAGCGCCAGACGGCGCAGGCCTGCTCTGCCAATGGTGCTCGTCATTCGTGCCTTCTCCAGTCTGGATCGTCTTGCGCTTACGTCCTCGCCGCTTGCGCCGCAATCGCCTGGCGGTTCATGGCACCACGAGTGCGCCGGGGATTCGTTCCGGCGATCATCGCATTCTCCGGAAGGTCAGAACGAATATGGTCACCAAAGCCTATGGCGCCGTCGCGCCGGAAAAGAAGCTCGAGCCGCTCGAGATCGAGCGCCGCCAGCCCGGCCCGCGGGACGTTCAGATCGAGATCGCTTATTGCGGCGTCTGCCATTCGGACCTGCACACCGTCCGCGCCGAATGGGACGGAACGCTCTATCCCTGCGTGCCGGGCCACGAGATCGTCGGCCACGTGACGGCGGTCGGCGGCGAGGTCAGCAAGTTCAAGGTCGGCGATACGGTCGGCGTCGGCTGCATGGTCGACAGCTGCCGCCACTGCGCGCGCCTGCAACGAAGGCCTGGAGCAATATTGCGACAATTTCGGCTTCATCGGCACCTATAACGGCCTGACGCCGGACGCGCCCGGCCACACGCTCGGCGGCTATTCGCAGCGGATCGTCGTCGACGAGGATTTCGTGCTGAAGATCGGCCATCCGGCCGAGCAGCTCGCCGCCGTCGCGCCGCTGCTCTGCGCCGGGCATCACCACCTACTCGCCGCTGCGCCACTGGAAGGTCGGGCCGGGGCAGAAGGTCGGCATCGTCGGCATCGGCGGGCTCGGCCACATGGGCGTCAAGCTCGCCCATGCGATGGGCGCCCATGTCGTCGCCTTCACCACCTCGCGAGAGCAAGCGCCAGGACGCGCGCGTCTCGGCGCCGACGAGGTGGTCATCTCGCGCAACGTCGAGGAGATGGAGAAGCATGCGAACAGCTTCGACTTCATCCTCGACACGGTTGCCGCCAGCCACGATCTCGACGCGCTACACCAGCCTGCTGAAGCGCGACGGCACCCTGTGCCTGGTCGGCGTGCCGGAGCACCCCCATCCCTCGCCCAATGTCGGCAACCTGATCTTCCGGCGCCGCGCCATCGCCGGCTCGCTGATCGGCGGCATCGCCGAGACGCAGGAGATGCTCGATTTCTGCGCCGAGCACGGCATCGTCGCCGACATCGAGATGATCCGCATGCAGCAGATCGACGAGGCCTACGACCGCATGCAGCGCAGCGACGTCAAATACCGCTTCGTCATCGACAACAAGACGCTGGCCGAGTGAGCCACGGCAAGGGAGCAATCACGATGCAAAAACGCACTCTCGGCCAAGGGCTCGAAGTCTCCGCCGTCGGCCTCGGCTGCATGGGCCTCAGCCACGGCTACGGCACGCCGACCGACCGCGCCGACGCGGTCGCCCTGATCCGCGCCGCGGTGGAGCGGGGCGTGACCTTCTTCGACACCGCGGAGGTGTACGGCCCCTTCGCGAACGAGGAGGTGGTCGGAGAAGCGCTGGAGCCGCTGCGCGATCAGGTGGTGATCGCGACCAAGTTCGGCTTCGTCATCGACCGCGCCGGAGCGGGTGCCGGGCGCGGCTTCGACAGCCGGCCGCAGCATATCCGGGATGTGGTCGAGGCGTCGCTGAAGCGGCTGCGCACGGATCGGATCGATTTGCTCTACCAGCACCGGGTCGATCCCGAAGTGCCGATCGAGGACGTGGCCGGTACCGTCCGCGATCTCATCGCCGAGGGCAAGGTGAAGCATTTCGGCCTCTCCGAAGCCGGCGCGCAGACGATCCGCCGGGCGCATTCGGTCCAGCCGGTCACCGCGCTGCAGAGCGAATATTCGCTCTGGTGGCGCGAGCCGGAGAAAGAGGTGCTGCCGGCGCTCGAGGAGCTCGGCATCGGCTTCGTGCCGTTCAGCCCGCTCGGCCGCGGCTTCCTCACCGGCAAGATCGACGAGAGCACCACCTTCGACTCCGGGGATTTCCGCGCCAACAACCCGCGCTTCCAGGCGGACGTCCGCCGGGCCAATCTGGAGCTGGTCGAGCGCATCGGCGAGATCGCTTCGGCGACGGGCGCGACACCGGCCCAGATCGCCCTCGCCTGGCTGCTCGCCCAGAAGCCCTGGATCGTGCCGATCCCCGGCACGACCAAGCTGCACCGGCTGCAAGAGAATCTTGGACGCGGCGTCGATCGCGCTGACCGCCGAGGATTTGCGCCACATCGAGACGGCCCTTGCCGACATCAAAGTTCAGGGCGACCGCTATCCGCCCGCGTTGGCCGCGGCTGTGGGACGCTGACCTTTCCCGTCCTCGGGCCGCGGCGCCGGCTCTAGGAAGATCTCGTCGACATAGCACCAGCCCCAATCCTCGCCCGGCTCGAAGCTGCGGATGAGCGGATGGCCGGTGTCGTGGAAATGCTTCGTCGCGTGGCGGCTTGGCGAGGAATCGCAGCAGCCGACATGACCGCAGGCGAGGCAAAGGCGAAGATGGACCCACCAGCCGCCGGTGTTCAGGCATTCCTCGCACCCCTGCGGCGTGCGCGGAGCCGGATCGGCCACCGTATCGACGTGCGAGCATTGGCCGGCGTTCATGCGACCCTTCCTAGCAGGTCCATTTCCCGCCCTCACCCCTGCCGAACGCCATAGAAGGAGGCGACGACGCCCGCCGGCGCGGTTCCGCCGCTGCCGTCGGAATGGGGGATCGTTCGCGTCACCGAGCCCACGATGGCCGGGACCTGGAGCTCGTCGGTGGATGCCGGCCAGACGGGCACCAGCCATCCGATATAATCGTAGATCCATTCTTCGCCGCCGACGACGCCCTTGCCTTCGAACCGGACCTGCATCGGCGATCCGAAGCCGAAGCCGCCGTGCAGCTGAAGCTGCCAGCCCGGGCCGCCGATGGTTCCCGTCAGCGCGCCGGAGGTGCCTTCGGCGATGGCGAGCGTCCCCCGCCCGAATTCGAGATCGTTGAACTGCGCGCTGAGGTCCGGATTGTTGAGCAGGCTGCGATAGGCCCAGCTGCCGACGAACGGATTGGTCATGATTCATCCCCTGAATCTTGCAGCGACGCGGCCTCCCGCGGCTTAGTCGCCATGGGCGGCGTGGCCGTGATTCATGGCCGGCATTCCCAATCCGCCGCCCGGCGCCGTCAGGTTCGGAACGATCGCGATGTTCGCCATCATGCCGGAATCTTCGTGATCGAGGATGTGGCAGTGCAGCACGAACTCGCCAATGTAGCGATCGTAGGTCGTGCGCGCCTTGATGACGAACCCGTTCTCGACGAACACCGTGTCGCGGAACGTGTGATACATGCCGCAATATTGGTTCACGAGCTGCTGCGGGTCGGACAGCAGCTGCGGCTTGCATTTGCCGTCGGGGCCGAAGATCGAGACTCTGATTGCCGTTATTGTCGACGATCATCACGTCCATCACCTCGAACGGATTGACGTGGATGTGGAAGATGTGCGGCTCGCCCTGCGCGGTCAGCATCCAATCGTCGGTCGTGTTCACCTGGCGGGTAAAGTTGACGACGTTCGGGTCGTAGGACGTGCCGTTGATCGTGAAGGCCGGGAAGTTGATCGCGAAGGCGGCCTGCTGCACGCCGGTCGCTTTCGGCGATTCGATGAACGGCGCCCACGGCCGCAGGTCGCCCTGCTTCAGCCCGTTCCGAACCGGCGCCGGAAGCTGCGGATTGCCGTCGTAAAGCGCCTGCTCGACGAACGTTTCGAGATTGCCGGTCACCGCCTTGCCGCCGCTGACGTGCACGTAAGCGAGGAGCTGCGGAGTTGAGGGTCCCTGCCCACCGCCATTGCCGTTGTGGAAGCGCTCCGCCGGAGGCGCCGCTTGATCGAGCAGGCAGTAATCGCCGTCCTCCGGGAAGACGACCAGGATGTCGCTGCGATAGCCCGGCTGGAGATAGTTGGACGCGAGCACGCCGCCTTCACGGCTGGCCTGGATGCGCCGCATGCTCACCCGGGTCAGCCCGTCGCTCGCAATCTCGAACTGCGGCACGAGCGTGCGCTGGTTCGCGACGCAGGCCGCCTGCACATCGACCTTCTGCTGGAGCCGGTTGCCGGTGAGCGCGGCCAAGGCGATCGGATTTCTGCTTCCCACGGGGGTGGCACGAACGATCTGGAGGTTGATCGTGTCGTGGATCCCGGCATGGACGAAGCGCCACCTCTGGATCTCGCCCGCGGGCACCGTCATCTGCGGCTGAACGACGCCGTTGATGCTGGTGAAGCGGCCGTTCGTGTCCCAGACCGAAGCCGAATCCAGCTGCAGCGCGAAATTCTCGACCGCGCCGCGGCTGACGGGCTGCCCCGGCTGCGGCAGCGGGCAGGTCCACGGGGCGTTCTGGATATTCGGGTCCTGGGTGTTGACGTTGTAGAGCCCGGCGCTGGTGTAAAGCTGCTGCCACCATGTTTCGGGGTGGCCGCGCTCGTTCCTGAAGCAGCCATAGGCGATCTGCTGGAACAGCAATAATTTCTCGGGGAACGGCCGGCCGCTCACGTCATGAAGGATCGTGTCGACATCGGCAATCGGGTGGGGATCGCCCGCTGTAGGGACCGTATAAGGCCGGTCTCCCCGGATGATCAGCACGCCCGAGGCGCCGCTCGCCACCTGCACCGCCGTCGAACCGTGCCGATGCGCATGGTACCAGAAGGTGCCGGACGGATGGTCCGCCGGAACGTTGATCTCGTACGGAAACTCGGTCTGCGGACCGATGTTGAGGAGGACGTTGTCGCTATTCCCGGCCGGCGAAACGTGCAGCCCATGGGTGTGGAGATTGGTCGTATTGTAGCAGCCCACCCCGGCGGGCACGCCGAGACCGGGCGGCGGGCTCGGCAGGCAGCTGGGATCGGCCGGATCGGTCTTGTTCACCAGCTGCACGCGCAACGTATCGCCGGGATGGACCTCGATCACCGGACCCGACTTGCAGCCTCCGTAGGAGCGCAGCTCGACCGGATCCTCGCCATTGGGCTGGGGATCCGACGGATCGGGATTGTTGATCGTGAACTGCCCGCGAACGAAGTCGAGGCGGGCGGCGACGATCGAGCCGTGACGGGAGAGCGATCCCTGCGCGTTGCAGATCGCCGGCCCGCCCGACACCGCCGCCAGGTGCGTTGGTGGCACGGCACCCTCCAACGGCAGGGCCGGCGGCGCTTCGAACGGATGAACGGCCGGTGCCGCATCGGCTGGAAAAGCCGCGCCGCCGCCGGCGAGCGACATCATGACGGCCAGCAGGCGAGTCCCCTTCATCGCCACCTCCACGATTATGAAAGCAGATCAGACACCCGGGGCGATTTTTTGTCAACAGCGACTTCATGTCCTCAAGTCACGGCAAAATCTAGACTTTCCGGTGGTGAGAAAAATCGGCCGCTGGATCGACTATTATTAGCGATTCTCTCGCACAGCGGCCGCCGATTCGCCCGATTTGGGTGTATCGCCTTGGCTGCCGCACGATCCGGAAGGCTCAGCCGCCGCCGGAGCGATGCGAGCTGCGATTAGGCGCATCGTCGAGCGGACAATCCTTCGTCGGCGGTATGGTGCTGCTGACCGGCGGCTCGGGATAATATTGGGTCGACAGCTGGGCCTGCTGCGCCGCTTCCGTGCCGAGGAGCAGCTGGATCAGCATCAGCGCCTCGTCGAGCCCTGAAGAGATGCCGCCGCCGGTCAGCCGGTTGCGGTCGAGGCAGAAACGGGGGTGGCCGCTCGCCACCTTCACCTTCGGGAAATGCTTGCCGAAGCAGGGGAGGAATTCCCAGTGCGTCGTCGCCGCATAGCCGTCGAGTAAGCCGGCGCCGGCGAGCAGCATCGCCCCTTCGCAAACCGAAGCGACGTAGCGCACCTGGCCCGCCATGCGCCTCAAGAACGAGAGATAGCCGCCTTCGGGCTCGGCGAGGATCGCATTCAGTGAGCCGGGCTCGCCGCCAGGCACCCAGAGCACGTCATATCCGGATTCGACCTCGTCGAAGCACCGTTCTACCATGAACTGGAACCCTTCGCGAAACCGGACCATTCCCCGTTCCCGCGCGACGAGATCAACCTGGATCGAAGCCCAGCTGAACAGCTCATGCGGTCCGGCCACGTCCAGCATATCCACCAGCTCGTAGACCGGCATGACGATCCGCGCCAAGGGCGCTCCGTTTTTCATCGTCTTCTCCACGCGAGAGCTTCTGCTCTAGGCCAGCAAAGTTGGGCAGGCATCGAGCAGCCGGTTCATGCTTTCCTCGCCGAGGCGACGGTAGGATTCCCATTGCGCCTCGTCGAAAAACTGGTTGCCGGTCGATTGCTGCGGGAAATCCGTGTTGGCGCTGCCATAACCGTGGACGTCGGGCGGAAGGTTCGGGAGGAAGCGCGGCTTCACCCAGAAGATGTGCAGATCCTCCGCCTCGAAGCGGACGCGAAGCACAAGCACGAAGGCCTCGCCGCGGCGCGCCGCCATGTCGTCTTGCCAGGCGGGATTTGCAGCGGGGTCGACGAAGATGGAGAGATCGCGCGTGCCAAAGCCCGCCAGATGCAGGCGAAGATCGTCTCCTTTCAGGATCTCCACTTCGCCGCCCATGTCGAGGCGGACCTTGCGGACCAGCTCCTCGAGATCGGCGAACGCATAATCCGGATCGGCGCCGTCGTCGGTGAGGAGGATCAGAGGCACCCGGCGCTGGATCAGCCGGTAGGCGCCCGTATTCTCGAAGTGGCCGCCATCGGTCAGATATTTGCGCATATAGCCGCGCGAATAGCGGGCGGTCATCTCGTTGAAGAGATAGACGAAGGTACCGAACACCCGCGCAAACAGGCGCATTCGAAGCGAGACCGCGGACTTCCTCCGGCATACCCCCGGCGACCACCACCAGTAACCGAGCCGGATGTTGGCGAAGGTCATCGCCAGCGCCAGGCCCAGATTGGTCAGCCGTCCCATGCCGCTGGAGGCGGCTGCGCCCGAAATCGCCATCCACTGGCCGAGGCTGAGATGCTCGGCATCGCGGGAACGGCCGATATCCTTCCAGCCGGCGAGCTCATCGGCCACGCGAACCCCGCCCGGCTCGACGCTGAGGATCTCGCCTTTGCGGTCGCGGGCGACGATCTGCGATTGCGGGTCGACCGTCTCGTTCATCGTGGTGTTGATGATGTGCAACGGCGCCGGAAGGTCGGCGCGGCTGTAAAGGGGCACCTGGATATAGTCGTCGGGATTGTTGTTCTTGATGCTAAACCCCTTGCCGGACCTGGCGGCTTCGACGAGCCGCTCCTTGTTGGTCGCGCCAAGATAGGCGCGGGTCAGACGCGATGCGTAGAGCAGGTGCAGCGACGAGAGGTTGATGAAGCCGGTCGCGGTGCCGGCGAGCACGGCGAGGCCGAGCGCGATCAGGATGGTGAGCAAGAGGCGCGGCCAGTCGACCGGGCATACCCATGCGCCAACGGTCCAGGCGAAATGATCGACGAGCGCACCGGCTGCGATGGCGACCATGCCGTAAAGGACGATTCCGGCCACGAACGCAACGACGTTGGTGAAGCGCTTGAGGAGCGAGACCACGCCGCCCGTCGACGCTCCCC
The DNA here is from genome assembly GCA_963777295.1 of uncultured Alphaproteobacteria bacterium. Classification (GTDB taxonomy): domain Bacteria; phylum Pseudomonadota; class Alphaproteobacteria; order Sphingomonadales; family Sphingomonadaceae; genus Allosphingosinicella. The sequence continues at coordinate 171,221 of CAVZPV010000008.1, read as the reverse complement.
CGCCGACCCAGGACGGCAGCTTGTGGATCAGAAAGGCGACGGCGGGAAGAATGGCCACGCCGAAGGATCCATAGCTGCCGCCCGCTCCATAACGGAACCAGAGGTCCAGCGCTGCCCCGGCGGAGTCGACCAGCCCGACCACGACGACGACAAGCAACCAAAGATTCATTTTTGCGGAGCAATTGGTCAGAGCCTGCCGCAACCAGATCGTCAGCCCCGTTCCCTTGCGGAACAGCAGGGCCAGGGCGGCGCAACACAGGGCCAGGGCGGCGCCGGCGGCCGCAAGCACCAGCCCGCCCGTGAAGATCCAGGCAAACTGGCCCTCGCGTGACAGATGAATCGAGAACGGTATCGGCCAGACAGCAGGCTGCGCCCACCGGAAAGCGAGGTAATAGACGATGGCGGCGATCGCGAGCGTGGCAACGACCGCGGCGAGCAGACGCAAACGCTGGCTGCCCGCCCGGGGCTCGTTCGGCGACATCGCCTGGGTCATCCAATAGGCGATGCTGATGACGACGGCGCAAACCAGCAGCGCTGGGCCGAGCAACAGCAAAGGACTGACCGGCAGGATGCGGTGCATGCATGTCGTGCACGGGAGGTGCGCCGGCGCACTCGGGGAGAGTTCCAGCCACGTCAATCCGGACGGCAGCCAGCCCTTCCAGACGAGGAACGCTTCCAGAAGCACCACCAGCGCGGAGACGGCGAGGCTGGCGAGGAAGAAGATGTAGACCATCGCCACCCAGTTGCGGATCAAATAGGCGGCCGCAAAGAAATAGTCGGTCGCTCCGTTTGGGGCGAGATAGCGGCCATGCTCGCGCAGCCACCATAAGGGATTGCGCAGCGTCTCCTTCTTTCCGTTCTTGTCCGACCAGTCGATCGTCTGCTCGTTGACGCCTTTGTCGAAAACGGCGCGGGCGAAGGCATATTGGTCCTCGATCTCCTTGGCGCTGAAGACCGGATCTCCACCATCGAGCGCTTCCGAGCCCTTTTCCGGCACGATCCCGCGGCCGGTCGAGGGCATGAAGAGGCTGCGAAGAAAGCAGGAGACATAGCCGCCACCCGAGACCGAGGAGACGATATCGATCTTCGCCAGGGCGTCTCTCGACGATCTCGCGAGCGCCTCGATCAGGCCGAGCGCGAAGGTAGCGCTGCGGATGCCGCCCCCGGAGACCGCGAGGCCGACAAGATTGGCGGGCTTGTCGGTTCCCGTTTCCCACCATTTCCGTACGACGGTTCGTATCTTGACGAGATCGGATGCGCTGGCGCGATTGGCGCCAGGTTCGCTCTCGCCTGTCCCGTTTGCTCCACTTGCCATCGATGCCCCCCACTTCGAAAAACCGTCCGGCGGCTTAGGCCGATTCCCTTGCTGCCCCTTCGGCCACCGACGCCGCCCTCGCGTCCTCCAGGATCATGTCGGCGGCTTTTTCGGCGGCCATGTAGATCGCGCTGACGATGAAATAGCCCGGAATGCGCGGAAAGATGGAGGCATCGACCACGCGCAGGCGCGGCACGCCGTGCACGCGAAGCCGCCCGTCGAGCACACCGCCGGACGCGGACGGGCCCATCGGGCAGGTGCAGGAGGCATGGTGGCCCCAGGCATTATCGCGAATCCACGTCTCGAGCTCGGCCCCCTGGACGTCCTCGCCGGGATCGAGCTCGCCCTCGATCAGCCCGAGCTCCTTGAGCGGCGCGGCGACCTGCCGCACATATTCGACGCCGCGCGCCACGGCCTTCAGATCGATCCCGGCCGTGTCGGATCCTTCCTCGAAATAGTGAAACTGGACGATCGGCGGATCCTGGGGATCGCGTGAGCGAAGCCGCACCGTTCCCGCGCGATTGTCCGTGCGGGCCTTGAGGATGGCCCAGCTGATGACATCGCGATGCTTGAGCAGGTCCTGCGAATAGCCCGGATAATAGCCGTTGAAAGAGCCGAGCAGCGCGAAGATGAAGAGGTCCGCCTCTTCCAGCGCCGGATCGGATTTGCGCCGCAAGGCCAGCGCCGCGCCGTTCGAGATATAGATCCCGGCCCGCCGGGCCTCCCATTCGCGGCCGACCGGATCGGTGGGCTCGTACAGGACGTCCTTCAGCGATTCCCATGGCTGGCAGAGCCTGGACTGAACGCAGACTTCATAGCGGTCCTGCAGGTTCGACCCGACGCCGGGCAGATCCACCCGGACCGGGATGCCAATCGCGTCCAGCGCTTCACGCGGACCGATGCCCGAGAGCATGAGCAGCTGGGGCGTATTGAACGCGCCGCCGGCCAGGATGACCTCGCATCGCGCGGTCAGCTGCCGAAGTTCGCCGCGTGCGGCCCCCGTATTCGGGTCGGCCCGATAAAGATGCCTGCCCTTCAGATATTCGACGCCGCGGACGCCGCCGTCGGCATCATCGAAGATAAGCTTCGTGACGAGCGCGTCCAGCTCGATCCGCAGGCGCTCCGGGTGGCGCCGGACGACGTCGAGCACCCGGTCGCGGGCGCCGACGCGGCAATGGCGGTCGGTGGCCAGCGGCGCATAGCACAGGCCTTCGGCGCCATTGTCGCGCCGGTCGTTCGGGTCGAGCGCACCTTCGATCAGGCGGTCGATTCTCGCCCGCAAATGGCCGACGCCCTTGGTCGCGCTGATCCCGGCGAGCTCGAGCGTGTGCCGCAGCCGGTCGTCCGCCAGAGCCTCGCCCGGCTTGCCGGTCTCGACGGACAGCCACCCGTTCCAGCCGTGGCCGGTCCTGTGCACGCCGAGCTTGCTGAGCCACCGCCACACCGGGCGATGGTGGCAATTCTCGACCCGGCGCTGGTACCGCCCCATCGCATCGTTCGACCAGCCACGGTCGCCGACGAGCTCGGCGACGCTGTCCCAGTCGCAGGGCTGGGCGGTCACGAAGATCATCGCATTATGCGCCGTGCAGCCGCCGAGCGTGCCGGCGCGCGGATAGAGCACGCCGCGTTCCGGGACCCTCTTGGGGTCGCGCGCGGCCTGCGCCTCGTCCGCATAATGTTCGACGAAATAGCTCCAGGCGGTCGCGGGATTTTCGGAAGCGAACGGGTGAAAGGCGGGGATGTCGTAATCGCATGGAAAGCGCTCGACCTCGCGTTCGCTGCGCGGATCCGCCCCCGCTTCGAGCAGGATGACGTCCATCCCCTCCTCGGCAAGCCTCGCCGCGAGCGTGCCGCCGCCGGCCCCCGATCCGACGACGATATAGTCGCAATCGTAGGACGCGCTCGCCATCTCCGCCTCCTAGAAGGTCTTCAGGAAGGCGATCAGCGCGCGCTTGTCGGCGTCGCCCAGCGGCTGCTCGGTGCCCCAGGCGCGCTCGTCTGCGGTCAGGCCCTGATTGAACTGCGCGGTTCCGAAATAATGACCGCGATTGACCACGAAATCGGGGCATTTGCTGAGTCGCAGCAGAGGATCGCGAAGACCGGAAAAGGCCTGGCGAAGCTGCGCGTCGGTTAAATTCCGGCCCTTGATGGCCAGCAAGGCCTGCTTGAGCGCGACGAGCGCCGTCAGCAGATTGTGGTAATGGGCCGCAACCGTGACGGCGTTCTGACTCTCCGGAAGGAGCTGCAGGTTTGCCAGCAGATTGACGGGCATCCCCTGCGGGATCGGCCCGAGCTGGATATCGCCGCTGGCATCCTCGAGCCCTTTGAGCAGGCCCTTGTCCTTGTCGGTCAGCAGTGACGGCAGGTCGCTGAGAAAGCTTGCCGGGATGAAGATGTAGCTGCGCGCCGTCGTCCGGTCGATCCAGCCTTCGGCACGCCGTCCAAGCTCCACGTCCGCCGCGCGCTTCTCGGGCCAGAGCATCTGTTCGATCGACGCGTTGAACGACTGCAGCCGTGCCTGGACGGAAGGGCTCGGGTTGAACGGGCCGACGCTGTTGTTGAGCAGGAACGGAGCGGTCGACCAGAGCGAGATCAGGGTCGGCACGCGCGTATAGCCGCGCCCGCCGCCCGGCATCCGGTAGGAGAGCGGCTGGCCGGTGAACGGATCGGTGAAATGGACGGTGCCGACGGCGGGCAGCGTCTTGTAGGTCTCGGACGAGAAATTGTCCCAGATGTTGCCGCGGATCGCGTTGGTCGCGAGCGGGCTGCACAAATTGGTGCGCAGCAGGGTCGCCGGGATGCGGCCGTCGCTGGAAAGATAATTGCCGTTCAGAAAGGCCGGATCGCGGACGATGGCCCGCATCTGGCTCTTATAATCCTCGGTCTCGGTCCAGCGCCACCAGGCGTGGAAGCTGTCGAGATAACCGGGCCCATTCACGAAGCGAAGCCCTGCCGGCATCCGTGCCGGCTGCTTGCTGGAATGGCAGCGGGCGCAGGTTTCCGCGAACACCGTCGCGCCGCGGTCGAGCAGCGCCTGCGGCGCCGCGACGAGCGCCTTGCCGCCGGGCGCATCGGCAAGATGGTGCGGTGCCGTCGCCTTGATGAAGAACAAGGCGATTGCCGGCGTCCCCTTCTCGGTCGCGCGCCAGTAAGCCGAGTTCTTCTCGGCATCGGCGATCGTGATCGGCGAGACGGGCTTGCCGCCCATCACCGGGTTGAAATGCCGCATCCATTCTTCGCTGTAGAGGCCGATATTGACATAGACCCGGTTGAGCGCGCCGAGCGCCCCGACCGAATCCGAGCCGTCCTTCAGCACGTGCGGCGTCCACACCGTGTCGGGCTTGCGGAAGAAGCCCGTCAACCAGCCGCTCTGGATGAAATCGTTGAACTGCTTGTTGTTGAGGCCGCCGCCGGCGAGCTGCTCCTGCCCGATCCGCTTCGCGATGCGCAGCCGCGGCTCGAGATTGTAGATGGCGTTCTCGGTGCGCGGGTTGTTGATGTTGTCGGTGGACACCAGGGATGTGTCGAGCGCGCCGGGGCGGAAGGTGTGCACCCACTGGTAGACGTAATTCTGCTCGTTCGGCTTCCAGAAGAAGAGGCGATCGGCCCACAGATATTGGGCTCCGACGGCCGAGCTCAGATTGGCCCATTTGGGGTTTTCCGGGTCCGCCGGCGGATTGATCGGGTTCGGGCCGACATGGCAGAAAGCGCAGGCCATGCCGACGCGATAGGGCCGGACGAGCTTGGGGTTCGTGTAGTAAGCGGGGTCGCTATAGTAGCGGACCGGATCCCAGGCCTTCGCCGCCTTCGCATCGAAGGCGGGATTGGGAAACAGGCGAAGTCCGACGATCCCGCTCGGCCAGCCATAATAAGAGCCGACCGGGAAGACCTGCCCGTTCGGAAGCTTCTCTCCGCGCGCCCCGATCCTGACGCCCGGATATTTCGTCTCGTTGGCGAACGGGTCGGGAGGACATGTCGGATCCCGCACATCGAGGTAAAGGCCGAAACGCTGCGGATCGGGCTTGTCGGCCGCCTTGAAGCAGGGCTCGTTGACTGCTCCCAGCCATTGCCAGCGGGTCGGCCGCCGCAACGGGCTGTCTAGCGGCGGCGCGACAATCTTCAGCAGATCGAACGCGCCCAGGGTCGGCGTTCCCAAAGTATCCCAGAAACGATCGTTGCCGCCGGTCCAGACGAGCCACATGTTGCGGCCCTGTACCTCCTGCGTGGACAGCGGAATGCCGCCGTCCATGTCGTGGAAATAATCTTCGCTAGCGTGGACGAATCGCGAATCGGGAACACCGGCCTGCTCCGCCTCGTCCTTGGCCGCCCCGCTGCCCGAGCCAATGTGGTGGCAGGCGCCGGCGACGAGTGCAACAAAAGGAACAATATAGAGAGCCGCAATCTTTAGACTTTTCATGCCACCCCCCCCTTTTCCTGCGTCCGGCCGCTTCTTCCTCTCTTGAGCTTTCCTTCCAGGCGCCAATTCTGTCCTTGAATAGGATTCGTCGATGCAGGCTGCGCGCGAATCGCGATATCGTCAAGCCTGAGCGCTTCGAACCTATATTTCACAATTTAATCGCGCTATTTCAGTATCTTTGGTCGGCATGTTGCTGGCCAATCGCGCGCGATCAAGGCAGCGCCGACGATGCCTGAGCCGGCCTATCCCCAATCTCTTTGCGATAGCGTATTATTGCCGCTCGGGTGGAGGCGACTCGCAATCATCGTGGCAATGGGGGAGAGCCTGATGAAAGGCAGACTTGCGCTTCTTTCGATCGTCGCCGCGGCCAGCGCCACAGCCTTCGCGCCGCCCGCTCATGCCCAGGACCAATGGGCGCAACAGATCCAGCATCTATTCGACAAGGCCGACGAGCAGATGCGGTCGCGCGGCTATCATGTGGATTCGCCGATCCACATGGGCACGCTGCGCGGCTCGGCCAGCGAGCGCTTTACCCTCCATGTCATCGGAGGCGGCAAGACGGAGATCATGGGGCTTTGCGATACCGATTGCTCGGACATCGACATGATCCTTTACGACAATGCGGGGAACATCCTCTCGAAGGACCTGCAGGCCGACGACGTGCCGATCGTCGAATGGCAGGGCGGCGCCGCCGACGTCCAGCTGGAGGTGCGGATGGTGAAATGTACCACCGATCCCTGCCGCTATGGCGTCCGCGCCTATACGACGAGCGGCGCCCAGACGGTCGCGCAAAGCAACCCCGCCCCGTCATCCGGCGGCGTCGATATCTCCTCCCTCGCCGGCCGCTCGCTCCCCGTCCTGCGCGTCGGGCAACAGGTGGACGGCGTGCTGACTCCGAACAGCATCTTGCGCAGCGACGACACATATATGGACGGCTATTATTATGACGGGATCGCGGGCGAGCAGATCACCGTGACCCTGCGGTCGGCGGATTTCAATTCCTGGGTCGTGGTCGATCAGCCGAACGGCCCGTTTCGCAAGTGGGACGACGACAGCGGCGGCGGCCACGATTCGAAGCTGAGCATCACCCTGCCGGCGACCGGCCGCTACATCATCGCCGCCAATGCTGTCGCGAAGCGCTCGACCGGCCGCTATACTTTGCGGATCGACAAGGGGAATTGAGCCGAGCCTAGCCCTTCGGCGGTGTCGCGGCGGCTGCTCCGGCGGCGGCGGCCGGATGGGCGGGGCAGCGGAGCCTCGTGTCGGGGCCTGCGGCGGTCTGGAGGGCGACACGGTCGTCGTCGCGGCCCAGCAGGATCGTGTCAGTCTGCTCCCACACCTGGCCATGGCCGTCATAGATCGAGTCGACGACGATCTTGCGCGGCGCCTCCACCTTGACCGACTGGACTTCGCCCTCGCCGGTGGCGGTAACGATCCGGGTCGGCCGCAGCGTCAGCGCGCTGTCGGTCACGACGCTGCATTCCTCGACCGTGCGGCGGAAAATCCCCTGGAAGGCGGCCGGGATGGTGTGGCGCATCTTGGTGAAGCCGCGCCGCACTGCCTCGTCGTCAGCCTTCATCATCGCCGCCTCATTCGGTTCGGCGGAAGGCTGCGGTGAAACGGGACCGGTTGCGAGCAGGGCAAGGAGAAACAGGCTGATCATGGCCCGCCTCAAGCCCGGCGCGCGCCGTTCGTCAACCGCTTCGCGATCAATCGCGTCAGTTGATGCCGAGCGCCTTCGCCCGCTCCAGCAGGTCGGATTCGATGGCGATTGCGGCGGCGATATCGGCGTCGCCGTCCTTGGCGAGCCCCTTGTGCCGCCTGGCGATGCCGCGTCCGTAGAGCGACCAGGCCATGCGCGGCCGGAGCTTCAGCGCCTCGTCATAATCGGCGATCGCCTTGTCCCAATCGCCCATGCGCAACCGGACCAATCCGCGGCTGTCGAGAAACGAAGCCGTATGCGGAGCCAGGCTCAGCGCCTTGTTGCAGTCGCCGAGCGCCTTGGGCAGGTCTTGGCCGGCAAGCGCCCGCGCCCAGCAGCGGCCGTTGAGGGCGGCGGGGAGATTGCGGTCTTCGGGATGGGAGCGGATCCAGAGGTCATACTCGCCGATCGCCGGCCCGTAAGCGAAAGCGTTTTCATAGAGAGTCCCGATGACGAGCCGCTCGTCGGCGGTCGGCGCCACGGCTTGCGCCGCGGCGTTCAGGTCCGGAATGGCTTCCTTCCGCTCGCCGCGGCCGATGCGTAGCCGGGCCCGTCCGAGCAGCGCCGGCACGTTGGCGGGATCGAGCGCGATCGCCTTGTCGAAGTCGGCGAGGGCAAGCAGCGGCTGATGATTTTGCAGATGCGCCCCGGCGCGCTGGACGAGATAGCGCGGCTCCTTCGGCGCGAGATCGACGGCACGCGAGAAATCGGCAAGCGCCCGCGTCGAATCGTGCTGCGCCGCGAAAACCGCCCCACGCCGGCTGAATTCGTCCGCATCCTTGGGCTCAGCGACTGCCGTCGCCGCGGTCGTTGCCGCATTCCCGTCGCCATGCGCCTTCTTGTTGAACAGCTCGCCGCCCGTATAGGTGAAAAATATCCGGTGCGCCGTATTGTCGACATAGACGCGATGCGAGATGAAGAAGTCCGCGCCGACCAGAATGTCGGTGTCGTCGCCCATCAACTCGCTCATCATGATCCGCGCATTGCGGATTTCTTCGTCGCCGATCTTGAGCGTGATTGGCGGCATCGACCAGACCTGGACCGGACGCCGTCCGAGACCGCCGCTATAGCCCGCCGGCTTGACCCCGGGGCTGTCCGGCTTGATCCCCAGCCGGGCCGCCGCTTTCACCGTAAGGGTTGTGGAGCTGGCTCCGGTGTCGAACAAGGCATGGAAGGAGACGCCATTGATGGTGACAATGCCGGTCGTGTGCCGGTGCGTCGGCGTCCGCATGCAAGTCTATTTACGCGACAGCAGATGCGCGAGAGCGCTGTGTGCCGTCCACCCGAAGTCGAGAGGACGGGAGGTGACGTTGTGCCGCGCATCTGGGAGTAGTTAGAGTCATGGGACTGAGAAAGGCAGCCGTTGTCGCGCTGATTGCGATGAGTGCATCGGGCGTCGTTGCATCTCCGCCGACCGGACGGACGCAAGCCGGCTGGCATCGCGAGCCCGGGGCGGGTTCCGTCCCGAATGTCGGCACCTATTCGGTCGCGCTGCCGCCGGGGATGCAGCAGATTCCGGTCACGGGAATCGGCTCTTTTGTCGCCGAATATCGGTCGCGCACGCTCGCGCTCCTGTTCGACTTCGGCGCTCATCCCGGCCCCGCGCCGCCGAGCTGTCGCGCAAGGATGCGCTGCTCGATCGGAACCCTCGCCGTCGGCGGCGGCCATGCTCGCCGCATCTGGGGCTACATGCCCGATCCCGACGGCGGCCTTCCTTATCGAGCCGACTATGACATTCGGTTCCCTGGTGACGGTGCGTCGGCAGCGCGCGGGATCACGCTGACGATCTAGGCGGAATGCGCGAGTACGTGCGCCTGCGATCTTGCCGACCGGATCGTGCACACGATCGAGATCCGTCCCCGATCACTGAAGCGTCGCGTCCGCCGGCTTCTGCTCGTCCCGGAGACCCGCCGCCGTCTGAACCGGAACCGTCCCCATGGCGAAGCGTCTTAATCTGGATCAGTCGCGCCGCCCCTCCGGCCGACGCCGGCGGAAAGGCGGCCGTTCTTGCAGACGATCGAGCTCATTCTCGGCGGACTGATCGCGGCCGCCGTGCTGCTCGACGTCTTCTCGACCGTGGTGGTGCCGGGGCGAGTACGGCTCAGCGTCGGCATCCCATCCTTCGTCCGCTCGGGCGTCCTGCCCGCCTGGCGCTGCATTTTCGGTCTGTTCAGCCGCAAGCGGCCGATCCGGATTCCAAGCTCCTTCGTCGGCGTCCTCCTGGCGTGCGTGTTCATTGCCTGGATTTGTGCCCTGGCGCTGGGCTTGGCGCTGATGATCCACGCTCGCGGAGACGAGTTTCGGCCGCACCTTCACAGCTTCTGGGATGCCCTGTTCCAAACCGGCGGGGCGATGATGACCCTGGGGCTGAACGGGGTGCAGGTGCACGGACTCGCGCGGTTCATCGTCGTCGGTTGCGGGCTGTGCGGCCTGCAGGTGGTGACGCTCACCCTCACCTATATCGTGCAGCTGCAGATGGCGCTGCAGGCGCGCGATCCGCTCGTCATCCGCCTTGCCACTCTCGCCGGCAGGCCGGCCTCGCCCGTCCGCGTCCTGCTCACGCAGAAGAAGCTTGGCCTCGACGGCGAGCTTGCGGCGATGTTCTCCCGCTGGGAGGAATGGGCGGCCTACGTCCAGCATGCCCACAAGTCGCATCCGATCATCGCCTATTTCCGCTCGGACGAGGCGCATGGCGACTGGATCACGGCGCTCGGGGCGATGGCGGATACGGCGGTGCTGACCCTGGTCGCGGTCGAGGACCCGCATAAGGGCCATGCGCAATTACTGCTCGAAGCGAGCGCCAAGACGGCGCGGCAGCTGTGCAAGCTGATCGGTCTCAAGCCCTGCGAAGATTGGGAATTGTCGCCCGAGACGGTCGAGACAGCGGCACGCCAACTCGCTCTGGCCGGCTTTCTCGTGACCCCGGAAGCACGATCCGTCGAACGGATCAACGCCCTGCGCGCGCCTTATGCGGGCTCAATCCGCGCGCTGGCCCGTCATTTCGGAGTCGAGGAACCGGTCTGGGACGCCTGACCGATCTTCTGCTAGTCTGCGGCGTCTTCACGAGGAGCCGGCACCATGAACGACCCTCTGTCCCGCCGCGGGTTGATCCAGCTGGGCCTCGGGAGCGCAGCCGCGGGGATGCTGGCACCGGCCGCCGCGCAGACGGGCGCCGCGTCGCGCCCGAATGGCGACGGGGTCGGCTTCGCGGTCGTTGGCCTCGGCAAGCTCTCGCAGGGGCAGATCATTCCCGGCTTCCACAATTGCCGCAGCGCCCGACTCGCCGCTCTGGTCAGCGGCCATCCGGACAAGGCGCACCGCATCGCGACCGAGCAGGGGCTGCCGGGCGACGCCATCTACGATTACGAGAATTTCGACCGCATCGCGCACGATCCGCGCATCCAGGTCGTCTACATCGTCCTGCCGAACTTCATGCATCCTGAATATACGATCCGGGCGCTGAAGGCGGGCAAGCACGTGCTCTGCGAGAAGCCGATGGCGACGAACCCCGGCGATTGCGAGCGGATGATCGCGGCGGCGAAGGCGGCGGACCGCAAATTGATGATCGCCTATCGCTGCCATTACGAGCCGCTCAATCTCGCGGCGATGCGGCTCCTGCGCACCGGCAAGCTCGGCAAGCCGCGCGTGGTGATCACCAAGATGGGCCGACAGTCGGACCTCTCTGATCCCTCCGACGCCTGGCGGCTCGACATGCGGGAATCGGGCGGCGGCGCGCTTGCCGACATGGGCATCTACGGGATCAGCGGCACGCGCTATCTGCTGAACGAGGAGCCGACGGAGGTCCGCGCCTGGGAACAGACCGACCGCAGCGATCCCCGCTTCCGCACCGTGCCGGACCTGATCTCCTGGCAGTTCCGCTTCCCCTCGGGTGCGATTGGCGAGGGTTCGACCTCGTTCGATTATTCGGGGACGATGGACTGGGAGGTGTTCTGCGAACGCGGACGGATGGTCGCGGCGCCGGGCTGCTTCTACAGCGGCAACCATCTCCAGCTGATTGGGGACGGCGCCGGCCCCGCGCCGCAGATCAAGGAGATCGACCAGTTCGCCCGCGAGATGGACTGGATGAGCGACGTCGTCCGCGGCCGCGCGGCGCTCGTCTCGCCCGGCGAGGAGGGGCTGCAGGACCAGAGGCTGATCGCCGCGATCCTGGAATCCGTCGCCCGCGGCGGCGCCACGGTGCGGACGGACTGGGGCTATAAGAGGGCCTACGATCCGGCGACGGTGGTGGCGACGTAACTGTTCCTCCCCGGAACGGGGAGGAGCTGACCTTCACCGATACCGATACAGCTTCACCCGCTGGATGCCCCATGTATCGGAGGGCAGCCTTACGAACCGACCCTGGTTGGTCTGGTCGCCGTTGAGGACGCGGCCGCGCTGCCATTGCTCGTCGACGAACCGCCCCTCCTCCACCCGTTCGAGCCCTGCTTGCGGCGGGCCGGGCGTGACGGGGGCGAAGGTGAAGGTGACGCCGCTGCCGGCGACCAGATACTCGTCGGAGGCGAGCTGGATGACGAGGGCGCCATGCGTGTCGGTCTTCTGCCCTTCCTTCGGCGTCCAGGTGTCGAGGAAGGAAGCGGTGATGCGGTAATCGCCGAGCGTCGCGCTCTGCGGCGCGTCGTCGACGGCGCCGTCATAGGCCATGTTCGGACGGAATCCGGTCATCCGCCCGGTGCCGCGGGCGGCGAGGATCAGCGGGGCGATGTCGCTCAGCAGGTCGTAGGCCTCGCCAAGCGCCTCGGCGCCCGGTCCCGTGGCGGTGTCGATCGAGAAGGGGCTGAAGCCGAAGGCGTCGTAGCGGCCGAAGGCGAGCATCGCCTCGGATGGGCTCTCCGCCCGCCCCGCCTGGTTCGCCTCGGGGATGAACAGCGCATTGTCGGGGCGATCGTAATGGCCGAGGATTTCGCCGAAATTCGGGAAATAGATGTCCGGCGCGATGAAATCGATCGACGGCGCGCCCACCTTCCAGACGTCGATCAGATGCGGCAGCGGCCCGCCGCTCGGATAGTCGCCGGGCGCGCGGCCGGGGCGGTTCAGCGCGACGTTGACATACATCGGCAAATCGTAGGCCGCCTTGCCGGCGCGGGCGACGGCCTCGGCATAACTGGCGAAGCACCAGGCAGTGAACACCTCCTCGCCGGCCGCTCCCGATCCGAAGACGCTGCGCCAATCGCCCGATGTGCGGGCGCCATTCGCCTCCCACAGCGCCTTCAGCTCCGGCACGAGCGCGGCCCGGTGGCGAACCAGCCAGTCAATCAGCGGCCGCGGCACCGGTCCGGAGAAGGCGGCATCGGCGGCGGGGCTGCGGTCGCGGGCGGTCGGTAGCATGCCCATTTCATTCTCGACCTGCACCATGATCACCGTGTGATCGTCGCCGTCCACGGCCTTGAGATGCGCCATGAGCGCCCGAAAGGCGCCGGCATCCGCCTCCTCATTGGCCGGCGCGAGCGGCGAGAGAATCTCGCTCCCCTGCCCGTCCGCCCGCTGCGTGCGCGGGAAGCGCGCCTGGTCTCGTTTCACCCAAGCGGGCACGTAGCTCGACATGCTGTTCTTCCAGCTACCGAACCAGAGCAGGATGAGATGCTGGCCCGCCCCGTGCGCATCGGCGAGCAGGCCATCAACCGAGCTCCAGTCGAATCGTCCCTCTGCCGGCTCGATCAGCTCCCAGGTGACGGGCGCCACGACCGTGTTCATGCGCAGGCGCCGGAAATCGGCCCAATGCGGCTTCAGCGCGACGAGGTCCGAGGCACTCGAATTTCCCAGCTCGCCGCCGAGGATCAGGAACGGCTTGTCGTCGACGATCAATTGCTTCGTCGTCCCGTGCGGCGCCAGATGCGGCGGCGCCGTGGCTGCCGCGGGTGCGGTCGCCACCGCCAGCAGGAGGAGGCAAAGAGCAAGGCGCATCGCCCCTCTGCCTCGCACGGGCGGGGACGATGCGCAAATTTCCGAAAGCTCAACCTCTTCACGGCGAGGGTGGAGACGACGTAAGAGGATGTGGATCGGCAAGGAGCGGTTATGGCGAAGCACTTGGGATGGCTGGCGATTCCTGCGGCTTTTCTCGCCTGGTCGACCCCGGCAACGGCGCAGGAGGCAACCGGCGACTGGCTCGGCATGCTTCGGCCCTCGCCGTTTGCGATGCTCCACCTCACCGTCCACATCAAGCCGGATGGCCATGGCGGCTTTCAGGGCACCTTGGACAGCCCCGACCAGAATGTCAGCGGGCTTCCCTTGTCCGACATTGCGGCGACGGCGGGCGTCCTGTCGTTGAAGGTGCCGACGATAAGCGGCATCTATTCCGGCAAATGGGATGCGGCGGCGCATGCCTGGGTCGGCGAATGGCGTCAGGGGCCAACAGCGTTCCCGCTGACCTTCACGCGCCCCTCCACCGAGCCGGCCTCCGCCTGGACCATTCCCTCCGATGCCGAAATCGGCCGGCTGCTCGACGCGCGCATCGCCGCTCGGCCGGGCGAGGGCATCGTCGTCGGGATCATCACCCCGCAAGGGCGCCGGATCGTCGCGCGCGGCCCGGCTGACGGGCCGCCGTTCAATGGGCGTACTTTGTTCGAGCTCGGCTCGCTCACCAAGGTGTTCACCGGTCTCCTGCTGGCGGATATGGTGCGCACCGGCGAGGTGAAGCTCGACGATCCAGCCGACAAATATCTGCCCGTCGGCGTGACCCTTCCCGAATACAACGGACGCAAGATTGCCCTGCTCGATCTCGCCACCCAGCATTCGGGCCTGCCGCGGCTGCCGCCCAATTTCGCGCCGAAGGATTCTGACAATCCCTACGCGGATTATTCTGAGCAAGATTTGCTCGACGGCCTCAAGCAGATTCGGCTGACGCGCGACATCGGCAGCCAGTATGAATATTCGAACCTCGGCGTCGGCCTGCTCGGTGATCTCCTCGCCCGCCGCGCCGGCACGGACTATGCGACGCTCGTCCGCCGCCGCATCACCGGCCCGCTCGGCATGAATGACACCGTGATCGCCCTGTCGCCCGACCAGAAAGCTCGTCTCGCCCAGCCGCACGATGCCTATATGCGGCGGACCGTCCCGTGGGACATGAACGCGCTGGCCGGTGCGGGTGCGCTCCGTTCGGACGCGGACGACCTCCTCACGCTGCTCGGCGCCGCGCTCGGGCGCGTGCGGGGGCCGCTCGCGGAAGACTTGGCGACAATGCGCGCGCCCCGTGCCGATGCCTTCGGCCCGACTGCCCGGATCGGCATCATCCTGACCCTGCTGAAGACGGCAGCCGGCGAGATCGTCTTCCACAATGGCGAGACCGGCGGCTCAACGGCCTTCATGGGCTTCGACCCGGTGCGCGGACGAGGGGTCGTAGTCCTCATTAACGGCGTTGCGGAGCCCGCCGCCGACGATCTCGGTCTGTACCTGCTGACCGGTATGCCGCTCATGCCGCTTCAGCCGATCCCGCCGCCGCCGCGCACCTGGCCTGTCGTGCCACTCACGCCGGCGCAGCTCGATCGATTGACCGGGCGCTACCGCCTCGGCCCGAACGCGACGCTCGCCATCACCCGCGATGGCAATCGGCTGATGGCGCAGATCACCGGTCAGCCGGCCACACAGATCTTCCCCTCCAGCGAGACCGAGTTCTTCTGGAAGATGGTCGACGCGCAGCTCAGCTTCACGCTCGATGCCTCCGGCCACGCGTCGAAAGCCGTGCTTCATCAGGCCGGGCATGATTTGCCGGCCGAGCGGGAACCCTGATTGGCGTGCACTGCTGCAATGATGACGTTTCGGCGCTAATATGATCGCGCCCAAACGGGATTCGGGAGCAGGAGGATCGTCATGATCAAGGTCTATGGTGCGCCGCCGACGCGGGCACTGCGTGTCATCTGGATGCTGGAGGAGATGGGGCTGCGCTACGAGGTCCGCTCGGTCGATTTCCCCAGCCGGTTCGAGGATCGCGACTTCATCGCCTGCAGCCCGACCGGCGCCTTCCCGGCGATCGAGGACGGCGCCGTCAGGATGATGGAATCGGTCGCGATCGTCGAATATCTCGGCACGCGCTACGGCCCGACGCCGCTCATGCCCGCGACGGACGATCCGTGCTGGCCGGCCTTCCTCTCATGGCTCCATTTCGGCGAGGGCTCGCTGACCGCGCCGCTCAACGTCACCATCGCGACCCGCTTCTTCGCGCCCGAGGACCAGAAGCAGAATTGGGGCGCGATGTTCGCGATCGATAATTTCGTGCGGAAGTCGGCGGCCTTGATCGCGCCCCTACAGCGCGGCCGTTGGCTGCTCGGCGAAACCTTCACCGCGGCCGACATTTCCTGCGGCTACGCGCTCGGCCTCGCCCGCGCACTCGGGATCGAGGACCGGCTCGATCCGGTGCTGGTCGATTATGCCAATCGTTGCCGCGAGCGGCCCGCCTACAAGGCCGCCGCCACCCACGGCCAGCCGCTCCCGGTACAGCCGACGCCGGTTCAGGCCGGATGAACCGAGGGGGCGGGCTCAGCTCGTCGCTTGTCCAGGCACCCGCGTCAGCTCCACCTTGAGCGGCGCGACGCCGGTGATCTCGGAGGTCGAGGAGCCGATGCCGATCCCCGCCTCGTCCAGCGCGCCGAGGATGTCGCGGCTCATGGCATCCTTGATGCCGCGGGTGCCGTGGTCCGGCGCGAGGAAGCGCAGCGCCAGCTCCAGCCAATTGTCGGTGATCCGCCAGTAGACGCGCGGTTCGATGTCGAGCGCCTTTAGATTGTAGCGCCGCTCCAGCTCCTCCAGCGCCTCGCCGGTAATCTTGTCCGGAGTCAGCGCGTGGCGGCGGGCGGCGTCGAGCAGGATCTGCTCGGCGTTGTGGCGCTTGTCCGGATAGCGGACCGGCAGGCGGATCTCGTCCCAGATGTACGGGAAATGGTGGGTGTAATTGTAGACGGGCTCATCGAAGATCTTGTCGTTGGTGACGGTGACGATACGGCCGGTGAACTGGCGGCTGTGCACCCAGACCGCCGGCTTGGCGTCCTGGACGGGCGGCGGCTCGCCCATTTCCATGATCTGCGTCTGCATGAAGGTGAGCGCGATGACGTCACCACGCACGCCGCCCATGACGATGCGGTCGCCGACGTTGAAGGTCTTGCCGCGCAGGATGACGACATAGCCGGCGACGGCGGTGATCACCCGCTGCAGCGCGACGGCGACGCCGGCGGTGATGAAGCCCATCGCGGAGGCGAGCCGGCCGGGATTGTCGAACCAGATCGAGGCGATGCCGAGGACCAAAAGGACGGTCAGCACGATCGCCGTCCCCTGCCGCGTCCAGAAGCGAAGCCGCGCGCTGTCGGTTAGGTGGCCCACCCAGGCGAGCAGCCGCCGCAGGAACCAGCCGATCAGCCACACCGCCAGGGCGAAAACGATCGTCAGCAGCAGCTTGCGCGCATTTTCCGCATTGGCGCCGATCAGCCGGATGCCGAACAGCTGCAGGGCGGCGGCATTGTGCGGGTTCATGCAGACGCTTTCGATCCAGACACTCTCTAGAACCGGAAACGGGGGCCCAGAGTTCCTGCGGCCTCACCATCTCGACAAGGGCCGGCGGGCGGGCCAAAGCGGCGGCGGCGAGCGGGAGAAGAGGATGCTGGCAGAGCTCAAATCGCTGAGCGGATCGCAGCGCAGCGCGATCTGGGCGAGCTATCTCGGCTGGACGCTCGACGCCTTCGATTATTTCCTGATGGTGTTCATGCTCTCGGACATTGCGAAGGAGTTCCGCACCGACATCGAGACGGTTACCTACCTGATCCTCGTGACGCTGGCGGCGCGGCCGGTCGGTGCCTTCGTCTTCGGCTGGCTGGCGGAAAGGTTCGGCCGGCGGCCGGTGCTGATGGTCGACATCATCCTCTTCTCGATTCTCGAGCTCGCCTCCGGCTTCGCGCCGAGCCTCGTGACCCTGTTCGTTCTGCGCTTCTGCTTCGGCGTGGCGATGGGCGGCGAATGGGGGCTCGGCGCCAGCCTCGTCATGGAGAGCATTCCGGCGAAGCTGCGCGGCCCGGTCTCCGGGCTGCTGCAGAGCGGCTATCCCTCGGGCTATTTCGTCGCCAGCCTCGTCTTCTTCCTGCTCTTCGACCGGATCGGCTGGCGCGGCATGTTCATGGTCGGCGTGGCTCCCGCTTTGCTCGTCCTCCTCATCCGCATGCATGTCGAGGAGAGCCCCGTCTTCGAGGAGCGGTCGAAAGCGCGGTCCGGCCCGTGGTGGGAGCCAGTGCGGCAGCTGCTCGGCAACTGGAAGATCGCGCTCTACCTCGTCGTGCTGATGACCGCGTTCAACTTCTTCAGCCACGGCACCCAGGATCTCTATCCCACCTTCCTCAAGCAGCAACATCATTTCGGAACGCATGTGAGCGGACTGCTGACGGCGGCGATGAACGTCGGCGCCATCGTCGGCGGCATCTCGTTCGGCATCTGGTCCGAGCGGATCGGCCGCAAGCGCGCTATGATCGTCGCCAGCCTGCTGGCGCTGCCGGTAATCCCGCTCTGGGCTTACGCGTCGACACCCCTCCTATTGGGTATCGGCGCTTTCCTGATCCAGGTCGCAGTCCAGGGCGCATGGGGGATCGTGCCGGTCCATTTGAACGAGCTGTCGCCTCCGGCTGCCCGCGCCATCTTCCCCGGCTTCGCCTATCAGCTGGGAAATCTGATCGCCGCGCTGAACTCTCCTTTGCAAGCGCACATCGCGAAAGGGCAGCACGGCGATTACGGTTTCGCGCTCGCCCTCGTCGCGGGGGTGACGGCGGTGGTGCTGATCGTCTGGACGGCGATCGGGCCGGAGCGGCGGGACGTGGACTTCGTAGAGGAGGCAAAGCGGACATGAGAAAGGCGATCCTGCTCCTTTGTGTCGGCCTCGCGTCGGCCGCCGCCGGCCCCGCCGCTTTCGACCCGTCGGCGATCGCGGGACGTTACGACCATCATTTCCGGAACGGGCTGGTCGACGGCAGCAAATATTGGTCCGACGACGTGCTTGAGATCGTGCGGCTGGACGCGCGTCGCGCCTATTTCCGGGCCGAGCTCCAATTCTACAACGGCCACGAATGCAGCATCTCCGGCATCGCCCATGCGGAGCCGGGCGGCCTTGTCTACCGCGAGGCCGAGACGAATACCGACGGCGGCCATTGCACGCTCCACATCCGCCGGACGCCAACCGGCGTGCGGCTCGAGGACGACCATAGCTGCCAGGACCATTGCGGCGCCCGCGGGCACGCTCAATGGCGACGATTTCGATCGGAAGAGCCGCCGCCCGATCACCTACATGGACCGGCTGAAGCGCTCGTCCGAATATCGCGACGCGCTGGCCGAGGAACGGGGAGAGAAGACAACAGTGAAGGCGACGATCTGGCACAATCCCAATTGCGGCACGTCGCGCAAGACGCTGGAGGCGCTGCAAGGCGCGGGCGCGGACGTGACGATCGTCCAGTATCTCAAAGACCCCGCCGAGCCGCGAGGCGCTGAAGCGGCTCTACGACCGCGCCGGAATGCGGCCGTCCGAGGGCCTGCGCCGGAAGGAGCCGGCCGCCGCCGCGCTCGAAGGCGCGGACGAGGACGCGGTGCTCGACGCCATGGTCGCCAACCCGATCCTGATCGAGCGCCCGCTGGTCGAGACCGACAAAGGCGTAAGGCTCTGCCGTCCCCACGAAAAGGTGCAGGAGATCCTATAACCCCTCTCCCCTCGGGGAGAGCGAGGGGGTGACCTCACGCCGCAATGGCCGCCAGCAGCCCCACCAGCCCGAGGACGGCGTATCCCGTCCATGCCAGCCAAAACCGAACTGGCGCGGTTGCTCGTTGAGTGCGGGGCCACCATGAATATGACCCCGGAAGCTCGCCATTTGAAATTGCCAACCAAAGGAGCACTACACTCCCGATGGCAATCGACGCGCCGATTAGACGTGCGACGATCATTCCGACTTGAGCGACGCCGACACCGGCTTCCGTGTCGCCTGCTTCCGAAGCGGCTTGTGCTTTTCGTGTGGCGCGGCCAGCATCCGCTTCAGCGCCGCCTCACGCCACCGTCTCCTCTTCGGAGTAGGTTACAGTGTCTGACATGACCATCACATCTCAGGAAAACGAGATATCTGGGATCTACGTGAATTTGATGGCCGAGGTAAGGGATCGCCTCCGCTCGCTTGATCGCTCGCGGCGACCTGAGTTTTCCGGGCCGATGTTCGGCGAAGATTACCTGGCCGCTGAGTACGGAATGCTGCAGCTGCGTATGGTTTGCGAACTTGTCGCGCTGGGATGTGTCGTCGCCCACGGGGACCTCCCGCTCACCCCGTAGCGGAAAGTTCAAGAACGAATATTCTGCGGACGCGATTTTCAAAATGCTCGGGGAGCTTCACGCTGACTTTTTCCCAAAGCCGGTTAGGTCCGTGCCGGGTAGATTTGGCTTTCCGGACCTTCGAGACCGCAGCGATGGGATGACCAAGGACGAGATGGTGAGGCTCTATCGCTATTGCCTCGATCGCCTGCATCGAGACCGCGTGAAGAACGTTCTGAACGGCAAGCGCAGGCTCTACGATTACGACTATCTCAGAGACAGCATCACGAAGCTGGTTTGGCTGCTAAATGAGCACGTCATCACTCTTTCGCGAGATGACCGGCGCAGCGCTTGGGTGCAGATGGACGCAGGCAGCGGTCAAGTCCGCTGGAATTGGCTGATACTTCAGGGGCTGGACATACCGAGTAACGATCCCCGCGCCAGCTAACCTGCTGGGTCCGTGATCGCCCGCACCGGACTCTTCCTCTGACATCGCGAATCTCCGCTGGTTGAGTAAAGTATATAATTGCCGAACCGGCGGTGCTCAGACTTGATGCGCCGCGGCAGAACTATCCGCGTTTTGGGCGACAGCGACACCGGCGCAAGCGCCTGATATGGTGGGCGCGTGAGCGAGCAGAAATTCCAATCCGACAAGTTCAAGGGAGCCGCCCGCGCCCTAGAGTGCGACGACGATCCGGACCATTTCCGGGAGCGCGTCGGCAAGCTGGTGAAGCATAAGCCAGTGCCGGAGAAGCCGGAGTGATGGTTTTGGCTCTCATGCTGGCAAGCCCAGCCGCGACGACAGAAAGCCAGCCCTTCCCGAGGTTTAGCGACAGCCAGATGGCGGTGATTTCGAAGCGCTGCCACTCTCCGCGCCAATGGCTGAGATATGACGCAAGCGGTGCACTCCACTTCCACCCAGATTCGGCCGCCAAATACAAGCGCATCGATTGTGTTCTTGGTCAGCTCAAGCGTCTAAGCGCCGGGCCCGTAGTCATCATCAGCAACGACTAGCTTCGCTAGGTTTGTAAACTACGTAATCGCCAAAGCAAAAGCCGGCGGAGAAGCGGCTAATCCCGGAGGCGTGCAGGACTTCGAACCTGCAACCTCCGGATTAGCAATCCGATGCTCTATCCTGTTGAGCTATCGCCGCAATTAGACCCAACGCAGGGATGGGTCATTGGTGCCTCTTATTCACGTTCAAAATGGGGGCCGCAGGAACCGAGTCAACAGGTCGCGTTTGCAAATTGCACAATCGCCCTGCGGGAGAGGAAGAGGGAGAGCGAGAGGGGATGTTGACCTCCGCCTCGCCGCGGGACAAGCGCGGGGCGATGATCGATCCCGATCTGTTGTTGCGCGCTTATGCCATCGGCGTGTTTCCCATGGCGGACGCGCGGGACGCGGAGGAGGTGTTCTGGGTCGAGCCGAAGCGGCGCGCGATCCTGCCGCTGGACGGCTTTCGCCTCTCGCATTCGCTCCGGAAGACGCTTCGCGCCGGCGCCTTCACCGTCACCCGCGACACCGCCTTTGCCCAGGTCGTCAGCCATTGCGCCGACCGCGAGGAGACCTGGATCAACGCCGAGATCGAGGAGAGCTATCGGCTGCTCCACCTGCGCGGCCATGCCCATTCGATCGAATGCTGGCAGGATGGCGAACTGGCCGGCGGCCTCTACGGCGTCAATCTCGGCGCCGCCTTCTTCGGCGAATCGATGTTCTCGACCCGGCGCGACGCCTCGAAGGTGGCGCTCGCCTGGCTGGTGGCGCGGCTGAAGGTCGGCGGCTACCGCCTGCTCGACTGCCAGTTCATGACCGATCACCTCCGCAGCCTCGGCGCGGTCGAGATCAGCCAGGAAGATTATCTGGTGCTGTTGACCGAGGCGCTGTCCGCGGGCGTGCCCGACGGCGGGGGCGGCGCTGGCGCAGGCGCCGCGGGCGCGGTTGGAGATCCCGCCGTGGGCTTGCCCGCCACCGCCGCTGAGTTCGGCGCGCTCGACCGGTTGCTCGCCACCGATCCGACGCGCACCGTCGATGGGCCCGCATCCGGGTGCGTCATCGCGCAGCTCTTGGGCCAGACATCGTAAATGGGGTGCTGGACGACGTTGAGCGACGGAGTCTCCTTGTAGAGCCAGCCCGAGAAGACGCGGTGGAAGACGCCCTTGGGATCGGCGACGTCGAGCTGGACGAAGGCGCCGGTCAGCTGCTGGATCTCCCAGGGCGCGGTGGTCTCGCAGGCGCGCAGGCGGATGATGACGTCGCCATAGCGGATCGCCTGGCCCGGCTTCAGCGTGAAGTCCTTCTCGACGCCGTCGCGCTTGTTGAGCAGGCCGATGACGGCGATGCGCTGCGCCATCGGCGTCGTGCCCGGCGCCTCACTCGTCACCGTCTGCGGAATGTCGACCGTCTGCGGCTCGGCCGAGGCCTGGCCATTGTCCTGCCGCTCGGGCGCGCCTTTCGGGTTGCAGGCGGCGAGCGCCGCCAACGCCGCAAAAATCAGGGACGCGGGAGCGCGGTTCATGCCTCGTCGGGGGTCCAGGCCTCGTAATCGCCGCTCGCCGCCGCGCGCTGGGCGCCGCGTTCGAGCGCGCCAGACGGCCGATAGGCGTTCGGCGTACCGGTGAGGTTCGGCGTCGGCTGGCGGAGGAATTTGGGCGGCGGCGGCAAGGCCTCGTCGGGCAGGCCGTCAATCTGATGGTGCAGCCAGCTGAACCATTCGGGCGGCACCCGGCTGGAATCGTTGAGGCCGCGGTAGATAACCCAACGCCGGTCCCCCGTCTTCGACGTGAAATAGCGGTTGCCGAGCGAGTCCGTGCCGACCTGGCGGCCGAACATCCAGCTATGCAGGCTGGTGGTGAGTGTCGCGCCCTCCCACCAGGTGAACATTTGCTTCAGCAATCCCATGGCCGCCGCCTAAAGCGATTTAAGGCGCGGGGGAAGTGGGGTCGGACGGGAAGCCGGCGGCGCGCGACGCTTCCCGGCGGTCCGCGAACGGCCCCGGCATGCCCGATATGGCGGCTCAGCGGCGACCCAGCCGGCTGTCGAAGAACGCGACAGCCGCGGCCGCCGCTATCCTGTGCGTTCGCGCACGCTTGGTGCCTCGGCCATCGACGCACAAAGGCGCGACCGACACGAATCCCGCGGGGCCGCATTCCGAGAGGAAATCGTAATGGCCGACGCCCGGCAATATCCTGAGCCTCGCGCCGGGAATGAGGCGGGCGGCACGCGCCCCATTTGTCGCTGGCGGCGCGATCTGATCGGCGCTTCCCAGCAGGACGGCGATCGGCACCCGAATCCGCGCGAGGCTGGTGGGGTCCAGCGCCTCGACGAATGCCGGAGCGATCAGGAATGCCGCGCGAATTCGTGAATCGGCAGGGCGGGACGATTCGTCCGCCGCGATCTTTTGCATCCCGGGACGGGAAAGGATTTCCCGCAGACGGCGATAGTCGAGCGGATATTCGCGCTGGCGGTCGCACATGGCATCGCGGTGCCGGCTCTCGCAAAAGGCGGCGAAGCGCCTGAAATCGCTGCGGGCGCCGATGGCGAGGAGTGCGGCATATCCGCCGAGCGCAAAGCCGGCGACGCCGATGCGCCTGCTGTCGATGTGGCGGGCGAGCTCAGGCCGGGCGAGCGCGAAATCGAGCGCGGCGCGAAGGTCCGCCGCCCGCTCCCAGGGCGCGTAGGCGCCGGCGTCGGTGATGCCGTCCACGCTGTTGGCGCCCGGATGGTCGACAGCGAGCGCGATAGAACCGTGGCGCGCGAGGGCCGTGCCGAGCCAGGTCATCTGCCGGGCAGAGCCGCCGAAGCCATGCGAAAGCAGAACCAACGGATGCCGCCGCGCGTCGGCGAAAGCCGCGTCCTTCGCCGCCCGCCCCGCGACGAACAAGGGCGACTTGGGCGGTCCGATATCCACCTCCGCCTCGGACGCGGACGCCGGATACCAGATCGTGATCCGCAACGCCGCCTCGCCGCGATTGCGCTCGGCGGCCGTCGGGGAGGTGGTTGCCAGATGCCGCTCGCCGGCTGTGAACGGTTCGGGCGCGGCGCTTAGCGCGGCGGTCGCGCCGACGAAAGCGAGCAACCCGATGAGCGCGAAACGCCGCATTCGCGACTTTCGCGCGGAGTGGGTCGAGGAACGAGCGCGACGCGAAGGTGGCGTCAATCGGGCTCGATCTCGACGGCAAGGGGTCCCTTGCGGCCCATCGCAATGCGGGCGCGCAGCGACTGTTCGGGCGCCAGATCGGAGAGGCCGCCGCGGCGAACCGTCTCCATATGAACGAAAATATCCTGCTCCTCATCATCCTCGCGGACCAGGAAGCCGTAGCCCTTTAGCCGGTTGAACCATTTGACCCGAACCGGCTCGAACCCGCCGGCCTGATCGAGCAGCGCCGAGGGATCGACCCGCTCGCGCGGTCCGCCGATCGAAGGCCGGGTCGGCTCGGGCACTACCGCTTGGCTGAGGTCGATCGAGAGCACCTTACGCGCCTGCAGGCCCCTCTCCTGCTCGGCGACCAGGCATTCGATTACCGCGCCTTCGGGCAGGCTGCGCCGGTCATGCTCCTTGAGCACGCTGAAATGGACGAGGATGTCGCCCTGGGCCTGATCGCTGACCAGGAACCCGAAGCCGCGCGTCGCATCGAACCATTTCATCGTGCCGGTCAGCTTGACCAGCGCCTCGTCCTCGGGGTGCGACACGTCGCGCCCCTCCCCGCCGGGGGCGGCCTCATCCGCTCTCATTTCCCGGCGCGATGTCATTCTGCTGCCGTTTCATCCTGTTGAACGCCAAGGACTAACATGGCTTTCACCCTAATGGGAGCGTGTTTTCCTGACGTTTCAGGACAGGTCGGGGTCGGGAATCTCGCCCGGGGACGCATCGAGGATGCGGCGCACGAGGTCGAGCCGATGGCCGGCGCGAAGCATCGCCGCCGCGGCCTTCTGCCGTTCCGCGCGGTCGAGCGGGGCCTCGGCAAACGGCCCGAGCCGCCGCCGCCGCGCGAAACGAAGCGCCGCGGCCTCGGCCTGCTGCCCGGCCTCCTGCCGCGCCGGCGCGGCATCTTCGCCGTCGATGCCGGCGGCGCGGAGAGCCTGCGCGACCCGCCTTTCGCCATAGCCGCGCCGCAGCAAAGCGCCCGCTTTGGCCTCGGCGAAAGCGGCGTCGTTCGACATAACCCCGGTCCGCGAACCGCTGGACCAGCGCCTCCACCGGCGGCTGCCCCGCACCGCTCCAGCCCCGTTCCTTCAGCTTGCGGCGCAGATAATCGGCGAGCTTCGCCCGCGTCGTCGCATAGCGGCCGGCATAGAAGAGGCCGAGGCGCTCCAGCCCCTCGGCATCGAGCGGCGGCCGCGCTTTTCGTTTCGCTCGGCTTGGCTGAGGTTCAGACTGCACGCGCCATCATTGTGCCACAGTCCGGCCCGATGATAAACGCGGCCGAAGCCCGAAGGACGGAACTCGGCCGTCAGAACGACGCTTCAACTTCTGTGAGGATCGAAAGAGCAGTGCCCCAGACCCTCGTTCCGACACCGACGGACGATCGCCTGCCGCGCCGTTTCGCGGATTTCGCGACGCTCGGAGAAGCGCTCGATTATGCGGCGCAGGGGGTGCGCGGGCTCAACTTCCACGACCCGCGCGGCAGTGCTCGTCCGCGCCTATCCGTTTGCCGAGCTGCGCCGCGATGCGCTCGCGTGGCCGCACCGGCTGATCGCGCGCCGGCGTCGAAGCCCGAGCGACCGCATCGCGCTGGTCGCCGAGACCGGGCCGGATTTCGCCGCGCTGTTCTTCGGCGCGATCTATGCCGGCGCCTGGCCGGTGCCGCTGCCGCTGCCGACCTCGTTCGGCGGCGCGCGATTCCTATATCGACCAGCTCGCAGGTCCAGCTCGACAGCTCCGACCCCATCCTGCTGCTTCTACCCGGCCGAGCTTGCCGCCGATGGCGCGGAGCCGCCGCGCGAGGCGGCCGGCGTCGCAGGGCCTCGAGCTGGGAGAGCTTCGCGACGCCGCGAGGCGCCCGAGGCGCCGCTGCCCCAGGCCGCACGCCGACGAGATCGCCTATCTCCAATATTCGAGCGGCTCGACCCGCTTCCCGCACGGCGTCGCGATCACCCATCGCGGCCTGCTCGACAATCTCGCCGCGCACAGTCACGGCATGAAGCGTCGGCGCACGGCGATCGCTGCGTCTCGTGGCTGCCCTGGTATCACGACATGGGGCTGGTCGGCTGCCTGCTCTCGCCGGTCGCCAACCAGGTCTCGACCGATTATCTGAAGACCGAGGATTTCGCGCGCCGCCCGCTTGCCTGGCTCGACCTGATCAGCCGCAACCAAGGCACGACGCTCAGCTATTCGCCGACCTTCGGCTACGACATCTGCGCGCGCCGCATCGTCGCAGCCAGACCAAGGTCGCCGAGCGCTTCGACCTGTCGCGCTGGCGGGTCGCGGGCAACGGCGCCGACATGATCCGGCCGGACGTGATGCAGGCCTTCGTCGACGCCTTCGCCGAGGCCGGGTTCAACGCCAAGCGCTTCCTGCCCAGCCTACGGCCTCGCCGAGGCGACGCTCGCGGTCTCGATCATGCCGCCGGGCGAAGGGCATCGTCGTCGAGCTGGTCGAGGAGACCCAGCTTTCCGGCGGCGGCACGGTCCAGCGCGACCGGCCGCAGCGCTACCGCGCGATCGTCAATTGCGGCAAGCCGGCGCGCGGCATGGAGATCGAGATCCGCGACGAGGACGGCACGCCGCTCGCCCGAGCGCGCGATCGGCAAGGTCTGGTGCCGCGGCCCGTCGGTGATGGTCGGCTATTTCCGCGACCAGGAGGCGACCGACGCCTGCCTGGCGCGGACGGTTGGCTCGACACCGGCGACATGGGCTATATGTCGGACGGCTATCTCTACATCGTCGGCCGCGCCAAGGACATGATCATCATCAACGGCCGAACCACTGGCCGCAGGACATCGAATGGGCGGTGGAGCAGCTGCCGGGCTTCAAGGCCGGCGACATCGCCGCCTTCGCGATCACCACGCCGGGCGGCGAGGAGACGCCGGCGGTGCTCGTCCAGTGCCGCACCTCCGACGCAGAGCGAGCGCGCCCGCCTGCGCGACGAGATCCGCGAGCGCGTCCGCGCGATCACCGGCATGAATTGCGTGGTCGAGCTGGTCCCGCCGCGCACCCTGCCGCGCACCAGCTCGGGCAAGCTGAGCCGCGCCAAGGCGCGCAACCTCTATCTGTCCGGCGAGATCCAGCCCTACGATATCGCGGCTTAACCAACTCCTCCCCGCAACGGGGAGGAGCTACGACGGCGCCGCTTCCCACCCCAAACCGAGCGCTTTCTGGATCGCCACATAGTCGTTGGTCATGGCCGCCACCGCGTCCGCGAGATTCTGTTCGGCGGCGGTGCGCTGGCGTTCGGCATCGAGCGTGTCGATCAAGGTCGCGGTGCCGGCGGCGTAGCGCTGCTGCATCAAGGCTGAGGCGCGGCCGCCGAATTCGCGCAGGCGGACCAACGACGCCACCGTCTCGCGGCGATGGCCGAAGCGGGACAGACTATCCTCCGCATCCTGCAGCGCGCCAAGCACCGCCTGCTTGTAGAGCGCCTCCGCCTCGTCGCGCTGCGCTTCGAACTGGCGGACGCGCGCCCCGCTGCGGCCGAAATCGAGCAGGCCCCACTGGAGCTGCGGAAGCGCGATTCGCGGTGATGTTGTTGAGATTGGTCAGCGCCGACAGCGAGGTGCCGCCGATGCCGAGGATCCCCATGAAGCTCAGCCGCGGGAAGCGCGCGGCCTCGGCGACGCCGATCCGCGCGGTCGCCGCGGCCAGCTTCCGCTCGGCGGCGCGGATGTCGGGACGCCGCCGCAGCAGGTCCGCCGGATCGCCGACCGCGACCGAGGCCGGCGGCAGCGGTACCGCGCCCGCCGCCTGCAACATCGCGTCGAGGCTGCCCGGCGTCGCTCCGGTCAGCGACCGCCAGCGCATCGCAGATAGGAGTTCGATTTCCGCCTGCAGCGGCACCGCCTGCGCGGACGTATTCTCGAACTGTGCGCGCAGCCGCTCGACGTCGAGCGCCGAAGCGGTGCCGCGCGCATAACGCTGCTGGGTCAGCGCCAGCATGCGTTGCTCGAAGGCACTTTGCTCGCGGATCAGGCGCCATGCGCTGTTGCCGGTCGCGCAGATTGATATAGGCTTGGGCGACCTCGGCGCTGAGCTGGACCTGCGCGTCGCTGAGGCTCGCCTCGGAGGCGCCGAGCGTCGCCCGCGCCGCCTCGATCGTCCGGCGCTGGCCGCCGAACAGGTCGATCTCCCAGCTCGCGTCGAAGCCGACATTGTAGAAATTGAGCACCGTCCTCTTGTCCGATGAGCCGCCGCCGAGATTGATCGGCGGCAGGTCGGCATGGGCGTACATGGCGGTGGCGGCGACCTGCGGCAGCTCGTTGGCGCGCTCGATCCGAAGCGCCGACCGCGCCTCGCGAACCCGCGCCTCGGCCGCGGCGACGTTGTAATTGCCGGCGAGCGCCCAGTCCTCGAGCGCGTTCAACGTCGGATCGTTCAGCGTGGTCCACCAATGCGCAGCCGCCGGCGTGGAGGGGGTGACGGCGTCGCCGCCGCGGACGAAACGGGCATCCTTGCTGGCCGCCGAGCCGACCGGCGGCGGTCCCCTGTAATCGGGGCCGAGCGTGCAGGCGGCGAGGGCGAGGAGCGGGAGCAGGAGAAGAAGCGAGCGGCGCATTGGGACCTCAGTGCATGGCGGCCGGCCCGGCCGTCTTCGGCAGCGGGCGCAGGAACAGGACGAGCGGTGTGATGAAGAGGATGCCGACGGAGAGCAGCCAGAACATGTCCGCATAGGTCATCACCAAAGCCTGCTGCGCGACCATGTTGCCGATCATCTGGATGGCGGCATCGGTGCTGCCGAGCATATGCGCGGTCTGGGAGACATAATCCTGGACGTTCAACGAGTTGGCGGAAAGAGCGTCCTCCAGGCGGCGGGAATGGAGCCAGTTACGCTGGTCCTGCAGCGTCCCGAGCATGGCGAGGCCGATCGATCCGCCGATGTTGCGCGCGGCGTTGAACAGGCCGGAGGCGTCGGCCGCCAGCTCGCGCGGCACGGAGCGGATCACCGCCTGGTTCAGGAACAGCATGACGAAGATCGTGCCGACGCCGCGCAGCAATTGCGAGTGGACGAAATCGTCGCCGGTCGACGAGGCGGTCAGGGTCGTGTCGAGGTGGCAGGACAGGGCCATGACCAGCATGCCAAAGGTGACGGCAATGCGGATGTCGATGTGGCGCAGCAGCAGCGGCGTGAACGGCATCAGGATCATGCTGGGAATGCCGGCGAGCAGGACGATATGGCCGGACTGCAGCGCGTTATAGTCGGCAATGATCGCGAGGAACTGCGGGATCACGTAGGACGTGCCGTAGAGGACGACGCCGAGCACGAGCGCCATCACGAAACAGGCGCCGAACTGCCGGTCGAGCAGCAGCTTGAGGCGGATCACCGGCCGCCGGGCCATCACCTGGCCGGCAGCCAGCAGGGCGAAGCCGAACAGGGAGAGCAGGCTCAGCCGGACGATGAGGGCCGAGGAGAACCATTGCTCGCGCTGCCCTTCCTCGAGCACGACCGTGAGCGCGCCGAGTCCGATCGACATGCCGGCAATGCCGAGCCAATCCGCGTCGAACAATTCGTCGAGATGCGCCTTCTGGTGCGGCAGCCCGATCAGCAGCAGGATGACGAGCATGGCGGTGACCGGCACGTTGATGAAGAAGGCATAATGCCAACTGACATTCTCGGTCAGCCAGCCGCCGATCAGCGGGCCGACCAGCGGCCCCAGGATCACCGTCACGCCGAACAGGGAATTGCCGACCGGCTGCTGGCTCGGCGGAAGGCGGGTGGCGACGATCGTCATCGCCGTGGGGATCATCGCGCCGGCGGTCAGTCCCTGGCCGGTGCGGCCGATGATCATCTGGGTGAGGCTGGTCGAGATGCCGCAGACCACCGAGAAGCCGGTGAAGGTGAGCGCGCAGACCAGAAGGAAGGTGCGCAGGCCGAACACCCGCACCAGCCAACCGCTCAAGGGAATGATGACGATCTCGGCGACGAGAAAAGCGGTGGCGATCCACGTCCCCTCGGTGCCGCTGGCGCCGATCTCGCCCTGGATGGTCGGCAGAGAGGAATTGACGATCGAGATGTCGAGCGACGCCAGCAAGGCGCCGAGGCTGCCCGCAGCCACCGCCAGCCAGGCGGCGAGGTCGGCGCGCTCCGGCGCGGCAGCCGACCCGGCGGCGCGGCCGGCGGGAGGCGCGGCGCTGCTCACTTGCCCGCCTTGCTCCGGGCGTCCTCCTCGCTTTCGATCCGCTTCAGGTCGCCGCGCGCCCCGAACGTGTCGACCGTGACGGTGACCGACATGCCGGGGAGCAGCAGACGCTGCGCATCCGGATTCGCCTCGATCGAGACGCGCACCGGCACGCGCTGGACGATCTTGGTGAAATTGCCGGTCGCGTTCTGCGGCGGCAGCAGCGAAAATTGCGCGCCGGTGCCTGGCGAAAAGCTCTCCACCCTGCCGGCGAGCTTGATCCCGCCGAGCGCGTCGACCTTGATCGTCGCCGGCTGGCCGATCCGCATCAAGGCGAGCTGCGTCTCCTTGAAATTGGCGTTGATGTAGAGCCGCGTCACCGGAACGATCGACATCAGCCGGAGACCCGGCTGGACGAACTGGCCGGGCTCGACGCTCTTGTTGCCGATCCGCCCGTCGATGCTGGCGCGGATGATCGTCGAGCCGAGGTTGACGTTGGCGGCGGCGAGCTGGGCCTGCGCCGCCTTGCCCTGTGACAGCGCCTGGCCGACCTGCGCGTTGAGCGTGCCGATCCGGCGCTGCGCCGCGGTCAGCGCCGCGCGGGCGCTCGCCACCTGGGCGGCGGCGTCGCGCTCCTGGTGCTGCAGCTGGGAGAGATGTTCGCGAGTCTCGGCGCCGGTCGCCGCCAGCGGGGTGTAGCGCGCGACTTCCGAACGGGCGAAGGCGAGCGTGGATTGGGCGGCGGCGAGCTGCGCCTGCGCCTGGGTGACCGCGGCCTGCTGCTCGCTGATCTGGGCGCGCACGCCTTGGGCATTGGCCTGGGTGACGTCGATCTGCGCCTGATATTGCGCGGCCTGGGCGCGATAGTCGCGCGGGTCGATCCGGAGCAGGGGCTGGCCGGCGCGGACCGCCTGATTGTCGCCCACCAGCACCTGCTCGACATAGCCGCCGACCTTGGACGAGACGATGACGGCGTCGCTCTGGATGTAGGCGTCGTTGGTCGAACTCGTAATATTTTCCGCGCGTCTCGTAATTGTAATACCAGATCCCGACCGCCACGAGCACGATCAGGGCAATGACCGCCAGGATGCGACCGACGCGCCGGTTGCGCCCCTTCGACGGCGCCGCGCCGTCCCCGGCGGCAGCCGATGGATCTTCCTGTCCCGTCCGGCCGTTGTCCGGGGCCGGTTCAATCTGTTCCGCCATCAGGTTCCTCGATCGAGCCAATTCGGCGCGCTCATGCGCCCTCTTGCCGAATTGCGCAATACCATATAATGAGGGTCCTCATTAACCCTATGTCGGATTCGGACACCATCGCCGCCGATTTCGGACGGCTGTTCCTCCGCCTCCACCGGCTGATGGACAGGCGGATGGCGGCGAGCGGCGCGTCACTCGCGCGGACGAAGGTGCTGATGCTGGTCGACCGCGAGGGACCGGTGCGCGCCACCGATATCGCCGAATTGTTCGGCCTCGCTCCCCGCACGGTCACCGAATCGCTCGACGCGCTCGAACGCGCTGGCCTGCTGCGCCGCGAGCCGGATCCGGCGGACCGGCGGGTCAAACGCATCTCGATCACCGAGGAAGGCCGCCGCGCCATCGCCGCCACCGAACCGCTGCGGCTGAAGCTGGTCGATGCGATCTTCGGAACGCTGTCGGACGCCGAGCGCGCGCAGCTCGATCGGATCGTCGCTAAACTCGGTGCCGCGGTCGATGCGGCCGAAGGCGAGGAAGGCAGCGGATCGCTTTTCCGGCCGCGCCGCAAGTGATATTCGACCCTTCCGGAGTCGCTCTCAAGAGCGACCCAGGAGAGGTGTCATGCAGCGCTACGAGCCTGTCATGAACCAATGCAGCGTCGCCCTGCTCTGCTGCGCGAGCGGCACCTGCCTCGTCATCGTCTTCGTCCTGATGGTCGCGCTGGGCTGATCTAGCCGCCGATCACGGCCAGTCATTGCCGTCGAGCAAAACTCAAGGCATTCCTGATGCTCCTCCCCGTTCCGGGGGAGGAGCAACGGCGCCTCGCCTCTCAAGGAGCGACCCGATCTTGCACCGCCCCGCACTCGCCTTCGCCGCCCTCAGCCTCATCGCCGCGGCACCTGCGCCGCAGCCGAACGCGCCGATCGCCGTCGCTATCGACGCGACACATCCCGGCCCGCGTATCGAGCGGGATATTTTCGGCCAATTCGCCGAGCATCTCGGCGCCGGCATCTATGGCGGCATCTGGGTGGGCAAGGATTCGCCGATCCCGAACGTGCGCGGCATTCGCAGCGATGTCGTCGCGGCCTTGCGCGCGATCCATGTGCCCAACGTCCGCTGGCCGGGCGGCTGCTTCGGCGACGAATATCATTGGCGCAACGGCATCGGCCCCGCAGACCGGCGGCCGGTGACGCTCAACTCCAACTGGGGCGGAGTCACCGAGCCGAACGCCTTCGGCACCGAGGAATATATGGACTTCCTCGGCCAGATCGGCGCCGAACCCTATGTCTCGGTCAATATCGGCACCGGCACACCGCGCGAGGCCGAGGAATGGCTCGAATATATGACCTCGGCCCTTCCGACGACACTCGCCAAAGAGCGCGCGGCGAACGGCCATCCCGCCCCCTATCGCATCGCCTATCTCGGCCTCGGCAACGAGAATTGGGGCTGCGGCGGCGCCATGTCGCCCGACCATTATGTCGAGCAGATGAAGCTCTACGCCCGCTTCGCCCGCAACCTCAATCCGGCCCAGCAGGCCGCCGGCCAGACGATGAAGCGGATCGCCGTCGGCTGGGACTCAGGCTCAAGCGACTATACCGAAGCGGTGATGAAGGCCTGGCGCGACAAGGTCTGGAGCTGGGACATCGAGGGCGTCTCGCTCCATTCCTACTCGACCGGCGGCTGGCCGCCGCACCTGAAGAGCACCGGCTTCGGCGCGGACGATTACGCGGCCCTGCTCAAGGACACGCTCCGCATGGACGGCCTGATCGCCAGCCAGACCGCGATCATGGACCGCTACGATCCGCAGAAGAAGCTGATGCTCGCGGTCGACGAATGGGGCGCCTGGCTGGCGGCGACTCCGGGCACCAACCCCGGCTTCCTCCAGCAGCAAAACAGCCTGCGCGACGCCATCCTCGCCGCGCTCAACCTCGACATCTTCATCCGCCACGCCGACCGCGTGCGGCTCGCCAACATCGCCCAGATGATCAATGTGCTGCAGGCGATGCTGCTCACCGACGGCCCGAAAATGGTGCGGACGCCGACTTATTATGTCTACAACCTCTATGTCCCATTCCAGGGCGCGACGGCGATCCCGGTCCACTTCGATGCGGGGACGTACCGGCATGGCGACATCGCCCTGCCCCGCGTCGATGCGGTGGCGGCGCGCGACGCGTCCGGCACGCTGTGGCTGGCACTGACCAATGTCGATCCCGACCAGCCGGCCGAGATCGCCCCGGCGATCGACGGCACGCGCCTTCGCGCCGCCACCGGCGAGACGCTGACCGCGCCGAAGGTCGACAGCGTCAACAGCTTCGCCGCGCCGGAAACGGTGGCTCCGAAGCCCGTCTCCGCGACCACGCGCGACGGCAGGCTGGTGCTGACCCTTCCGCCCAAATCGGTGACCGTGGTGCGGCTGGAACAATAGCCCCTCTCCCCTTGCGGGAGAGGGAGGGGGCCCAAGCCGTCAGGCTTGGGAGGGTGAGGGCAAGGCGGGGACACTCCCTCAGCCTGCCGCTTCGCGCTGTCCCTCTCCCGCAACGGGAGAGGGACTTGGCCTTCACACCCGGCCCGTCCCCACCTACATCGGTCTTGCGCCTGCCCGCGGCCACGGCTAAGGGCCGGTCCCTCTGGCTCTT
This sequence comes from uncultured Alphaproteobacteria bacterium, assembly GCA_963777295.1. Classification (GTDB taxonomy): domain Bacteria; phylum Pseudomonadota; class Alphaproteobacteria; order Sphingomonadales; family Sphingomonadaceae; genus Allosphingosinicella. Next base: position 137,418 of record CAVZPV010000008.1, on the reverse strand, counting down.
AGGAGTGTAGCTCAGCTGGTAGAGCATCGGTCTCCAAAACCGAGGGCCGGGGGTTCGAGCCCCTCCACTCCTGCCAGGCTTGCGGCCGCTGGGCCGGAGAAATAGAGGGAACCAGGGGATTTAACGCCAGGCTGAGGCGGGTCCGGGAAAAAGCCGGATCGTTCGGCCTGTTTCGCATCGATCGAAGGTGAAGGCAGAGTGGCGAAGTTCAGCCCGGGCAAGTTCTTCGGAGAGGTCCGCACGGAAGCGGCCAAGATCGTGTGGCCGACGCAGAAGGCGACGATCCAGAGCGCGATCATGGTCGTGATCATGACCACCATGCTTGCCGCCTTCTTCTTCGGCACGGATTCGGCGTTCCACGCCATCGTCAAGGGCCTGCTGGGGCTGCTGAGTTAGGCTGAGCTAGGGAAATTCCATGTCGCGCTGGTACATCATCCACGCTTATTCCGGTTTCGAGAACAAGGTCCGCGATGCGATCAACGCGGAGGCGACGCGCCTCGGCCTCGATCAGCTCGTCGAGCAGGTCGAGGTGCCGACCGAGAAGGTCACCGAGGTCCGCCGCGGCAAGAAGATCACGTCCGACCGGAAATTCTTCCCCGGCTACGTGCTCGCCAAGCTGAGCATGAACGACGACGTCTATCACCTCGTCAAGAACACGCCGAAGGTGACCGGCTTCCTCGGCTCGAGCGGCAAGCCGCAGCCGATCTCGGACGCCGAGGCCGCGCGCATCCTCAACACCAAGGACGAAGCCGCCGCCGCCGCGCCCAAGCAGAAGATCAACGTCGATTACGAGATCGGCGACCAGGTGAAGGTGCTCGACGGCCCGTTCGCGAGCTTCAACGGCGTCGTCGAGGAGCTCGATTTCGACCGCGGCCGCGTCAAGGTCGGCGTCTCCATCTTCGGCCGCGCGACCCCGGTCGAGCTGGAGTTCGAGCAGGTCGAACGGGTTAAGTAAGGCGACCTGCGAGGACGGAGGTCCCCGCGCTCAACTGGCGGCTTTGCCACCCTCGCGACCTCAGGCCTTCAGCATACTTGGAGTCACTAGCGGCCCCTCCACAATACGCTCCAGCAGGATTGCCTGGCGCGGCTCCAGATCGACGAGCAGGCCGAGGACGTTGAGGACGTTGAGCAACTCCTCCGTATATTCGGGCAGCCAATGGTCCGGCTGGATGTCGCCAAGCGGCGAGGGCGGGCGGCGGTCGCCGATCAGGGGGCGCTCGCGGTTCTTCTTGCGGTAGCTGAACCATTGGGTCAGCACGTGCTTGCCCGAGACCTGATAGGCCCACACAGCCGGTGGCACCGGCCCAATCCGCCCCATGCCGACCTTGAGCTGCTTCTGGCCGGCATCGTAGTCGATGCTGTCCGGAAAGCCTTCCGGGGTTGATGGGATTCCGTGCCCCGCCAGCACTTCGGGGCGCCGGCCGGGCGGCAACCGTGGCGGGCCGGCCGGCCTGCCGTCGGCAAGGCGCTCGCCGAAGCTGTGCAGCCAGATCACCTCGCGGCCGAGGGCGGCCGCCTCATCGAACAGTGTCTTGTTCGCCGTTAGCGGAACGCGCAGGCCGGGGCGCACCAAGTCGGCCTTGAAGGTCTCCGTATAGCGCCGGGTGGGCCAGCAGAGAGACCACATAAGCGAAAACATCCACCGGATCGGGCGCGCCGCCGTAGAGCTTTGCGAGCGCCGCCAGCACCGGATCGGCCACATTCGCCTGCGTCGCGGCCACATCGCGCCAGAGCGGAAACACACGGCCGTTGAATGATCCCTTGTAGTGGTCGTGATCCGGAAGTGACGCCGTTAGCGTGACGCCTGGACCGTTTCGAGGAGACGAGCGGCTTAAAGCCGTCAAGAAAACCTGCTTGTTGCTGATCAAACTCCACAATTTGGGAGCTGGCTGGTTTATTAGATCTACTGTCAGGGATCAGCCACTGCCGATCGAATGAACGAAACCCATACCGGATCGGACGAGTGAGGGTGAGTTCTTCCCGTGTTGCGTCTTCTCGCCCGGGTAGGCGGGCATCCGCCAATATGTCATCGAGTGCGCGAGCGGAGTGTGCCTGACCCGGCATAGGCGTAGCAGACTTCCCGATGTGCTTATCACCTCGGCAAACGCCCTGCCGTGTGTGGGGGTGAAAAAGGTTTGCTCGACGCTCCGAACGTCTTCTCGCTTGACAAGTGCTTGCCAACGGTCGTTTAACGACTGAAGCATCCGGCGCTATCACCCATGTTCTACCGGGCATCACTCCAAGATCCAGCATCGCCCAAGACGTTCTCCAACTCGATGAAGTCGCGCCCACTGCCCGAACATGTTGGGGCAGGAATGGCTGAGCGCCGCTCTGACGGGGCAATCTGACCCAGCCTGATGCGGCCGAGAGTTACGCTGGCCAGTTCCTTGAACTTATGCTGCGCTTGCCCGGCTTCAGGGCGCGGTAGCGCACACGGCGCCGGCACCTTAGGGTTATTTGCCGGCGAGCGGGAGGCGAGGACGATGCAGACAGGGTGCTGCACGCCTTGGAAGATTCGCGTCGCCACCTCCGGCTGGTGGCCTTCTGGCGAGCAGTCGATGACCCAGATGTCGTCGCAGTCGCGCCTGAGATCGGCGCGCATCTTCTGAAAACCGGGCCCTTTGAGAAAGCCGGACACGGTGATGTAGCAAATTATCCCAGATAGATTCTCCTCGACCGGCGGCTCCTTGTCGCGTCCGCCTGCGCCTTGTTCGAAGACCTTCCACGCCGCCCAGCGCCAGAAATAGACGTAGAGGTTGCGGAGGTTCTTGGCATCTGCGCCGACCTTCCATTCCGCGGCGGCTGCCAATCGTCGAGCGGCGCGGCGCGGTTGCCGCCGCCCTGCTCGATCCAGCTCCCCTTGCCCTTGGCCTTTTCCTTATAGGGCGGATTGCCGATCACGATTGTGATCGGCTGCGCGCGCTTCACCTCGTTGGCGCTGCGCCGCTGCTTGCTGATCTCCTTATAGATGCCCTGGCCCGCTCTCGAAATTCTCGTGCGGGATCGCTGAGCGTGTCGGTGACGTAGAGAGTGCGGCAGCCCACGTGGCCTGCCGAGGTCGATCATCTCGGCCATCAGCCTTAGCTCGGCCACGGCATAGGCGCCGAACTGCAGCTCGAAGCCGAACAGCCGCCTGGCGGCCTCTCCGATCGCCGGGCCCACCGCGCCCTTCCCCTGATCCGCCTCGACGGCCGCGGCGATGTGGCGGAGCAGCGCCAGCAGGAACGTGCCCGATCCCACCGCGGGATCGGCGATCTGCACGTCCGGGTCCGCCAGCCCCTTGTACGGTCGAAGCGGCCCGGCGACTTCAGCGCCTCGTCGCACAGCCGCACCATCGCCTGCACGACTTCCGGCGGGGTGTAGTAGCTGCCGGTCAACTTCCTCAGCTTGTTGTCGTAAACGGCCAGGAACTGCTCGTAGAAGTAGAGCCAGGCTTCCGGGTCGCCTTTGGCGATCACATCCCAATCCACCACATCGAGCACGCGGACCAGCGTGTCGAGGGAGGGGCCGAGCACCTCCTGCTCCTTCGTCAGCAGGCGCAGCGCCGCACCGATCAGCGTATCGGTCTTGCCCAGCTCCTTTGCGACGGGATCGAGGCCTTGCCCGAGATCGAGCTTGCGCGACTTGGCCATCAGCAGGCCGAAGGTGACGGCCTGCGCGTAGCCATCGGCGAAGCGTTCATCGGTGGCATCGGGAAAGAGCAGCGCGCGCCAATCCTTCGCCAGTTCCTTCAACTGCGCGTTCTCTACCTCCAGCTGCTCCAGCACTTCGTCGCGCAGGAAGCGGCACAGCCGCGCGGCCGTCACCGCCAGCTCCTCCGGCTTCTTTGGCGCGATGGGTGTCCAGGTGAGGAAGTCGTGGACGAGCCGGAGCAGCGCACCGGGCGCGGCAAGCTTCGCGCCGGATGTTTCTATGTCGCCATCGAGCGGCACCGGCGCGCCGACGATCTCGCCATTGTGCCAGAGCGAGAAGCCGTTGCCGTCGGTGTAGAGGAGGTTGGGGAGCGCGCGCAGCTTCGCCCATTGCGCTTTGTCATGCGGATCCGTGAACTTGCGCGGGTCGAAGCCTTTGCCGGGGGCCTTCAGCTCAACATAGCCGATCAGCGCTTTCGCCTTGCTGCCGGCGGTGACTGAATAATCCGGCCGCGTGCCCGTCTCGGCGTGCGGCGTTTCGCCGACGAGCACGAACGTCTGGGCAAGCCCCGCCGCGCAAGCGAGTTCGCGGGATCAGACTTTCCAGCGGGGCACGGAGCTGATCTTCCGGGTTGCCCGTGGCTCCGGTGTTGGCTAACTTTTCTTTGGCAGCGGCACCGAAGGCCGAAATGGCCTGCGCAAGCTCCGATTTATCCACACTCCCCCCACAGCCTGTCCGCCAAAGCGCCCCGATCTTCTTTGTCCCGAACTGTTGCACGGGCTGCCTCCGCTCCGCAATAGATGCCGTCCGGCTTTCCTGCGAGCGAACTAATGCCCGACCAACCCGACCTTTTTGGCCCCCGCCAGTTCGGGCTCGGCTTAGAGGATACCAGGCCTGACCCCACGAGGATCGACCCGGAAGAAGTGCGCCAGGAACTTATGGCGCTGCTAGAACTCGCCAGATCGGCTCACGACGCAGCACCTTGGGACCGCCGAACGCAACGCTTTCATCAGGTGGTGTTCCCGCAGATGGCACGTTGGCTCCCGGACGATGAGGCAGCACAGCTGTGCTTCGAGTTCGCACAGGAACTGGAGCGAATTGAAACGCTGCTCGCAGCCTGATCCAAGACTGAGCATCGATACGTGAAGCTCTCCGCCATCCTGCGGAGGGGCGGGCACCTAAGGTTCTCGTTACAAGAGATCGCGCGCCCCTTCCCCTCCGCCCCCACTTGCGCTAAAGGCGCCGCCTTCCGACATGGTTGGAGCGGGCGTCGGGGGCTTGCCCCTGCCCCTGATTGCTGCGGGAGGCATGTCTTCGGCATCCGTCGTCTGGACCGCTAAACTTGAACCGGAGCGGCGGCCTTCGTCGCCCGCTCCCCTACAGAGTGAGAGACATGGCAAAGAAGATTACCGGCTATATCAAGCTGCAGGTGCCCGCGGGCGCCGCCAATCCCGTCGCCGCCGATCGGCCCTGCGCTCGGCCAGCGCGGCGTCAACATCATGGAATTCTGCAAGGCGTTCAACGCCTCGACCACGGAGCTGGAGAAGGGCATGCCGATCCCGACGGTGATCACCGTCTATGCCGACCGCAGCTTCTCCTTCGAGACGAAGACTCCGCCGGCGAGCTTCCTCCTGAAGAAGGCGGCGAAGATCCAGTCGGGCTCGAAGGAGCCGGGCAAGGCTTCGGCGGGCCGCATCAAGCGCTCGCAGCTGGCAGAGATCGCCCAGACCAAGATGAAGGACCTGAACGCCAACGATCTCGAGGCGGCGACCAAGATCATCGAAGGCTCCGCCCGCGCGATGGGCCTCGAAGTGGTGGAGGGCTGATCCGATGGCGAAGCTGACCAAGAAGCAGAAGGCGCTCGCCGAGGCCGTCGATCCCGAGAAGCCTCTACGGCGTCGATGAGGCGATCGAGGCTCGCTGAAGACCAGCGCAAAGGCGAAGTTCGACGAGACGATCGAGATCGCGATGAACCTCGGCGTCGATCCGCGCCACGCCGACCAGATGGTGCGCGGCGTCGTCACCCTCCCGGCCGGCACCGGCAAGACCGTGCGCGTCGCCGTGTTCGCCAAGGGCGGCAAGGCCGACGAGGCGCGCGAGGCCGGCGCCGACGTCGTCGGGGCGGAAGATCTGATGGAGACGATCCAGGGCGGCACGATCGATTTCGACCGCGTCATCGCGACGCCCGACATGATGGGCATCGTCGGCCGGCTCGGCAAGGTGCTCGGCCCCAAGGGGCTGATGCCGAACCCGAAGCTCGGCACGGTGACGATGGACGTCGCCAAGGCGGTGAAGGACGCCAAGGGCGGCCAGGTCGAGTTCCGCGTCGAGAAGGCGGGCATCATCCACTCGCGGCATCGGCAAGGCGTCATTCCCGGCCGAGGACCTGCGGCGCAACTTCGATGCGTTCGTCGACGCGATCGTCCGCGCCAAGCCGACCGGCGCCAAGGGCAAGTACGTCAAAAAGGTTGCCCTCAGCTCGACCATGGGCCCGGGCCTCAAGGTCGACACGGCGGAGCTGGCGTCCGCCTGACGCCGCGACGGATGCGAACAGGAGGGGCCGGGGCAGCGATGCTCCGGCCCTCTTCTTTTTGCCAAACCCGTCATCCCGGCAGACTTGGAACGCCCCGTATTTCTACCGTACCCGCTTTTTACCTTTCATAAGAACGGCTTGGCCATCATGGCCGGATGGACGGAGAGGCGGACCATCACGACATCGCGCGCCGGCGGCGGCTGGCGGCCGCAATGGCTGAGCTCGCATCGGCGGAGAGCGAGGCGGACCTCGTCGCGGCCCTGCTCGGCCATGCTCGGCTGCTCGTTGGCGCCGACGGCATCTGCATCGTCCGCCGCGAGGGCGAGCACGTGCGCTATATCGCCGAGGATGCGATGGCACCGCTCTGGGCCGGCCACAGCTTCTCGATCGACGCCTCCATCTCCGGCACGGCCATGCTCCAGAACCGGCCGATCCTCGTTCCCGACATCCGCGCGGACCGGCGGTTGCCGTTGCCCGCTTACGAGGCCACCTTCGTGCGCCGCCTCGCCGTCTTCCCGATCGGCAAGCCGCGGCCGCGCCTCGCGATCGGCGCCTATTGGTCGGCGCCCGGACCGATCCCCCGCCAGACCGTCGACCTGCTGTCGAACCTTGCCCAGGCCGCGACCCGCGCGGTCGAGATCGTCCACGGCGCCGAATGGCCCCGCGCCCGCCGCTTCGCCAACGGCTGACAAAGGGCCGCGTACGGGCCTCCGCTAACTCTTTCTTCAGCACAAGCGGCCAAGGATGCGGCCACGCCGGTGCGGCGGGCTCGAAGGGCGGTGTGGGGACCCCTCTTCCGGCTTTGCCCCCGCACATGCCAAGCGGCGCGAGGAGGGGGTCCGATGACGCGTCAAGCGTCCGCGTGGGTACGTCTAGTGATGGTCCGCTACGGGGTGGAGGCGCTGATCCTCGCCCTGCTGGCGCTCACCGTCGCCGCGGTCGCCTTCCAGGGCCGTTTGCTCACCCGCACCATCGCCTTCACGCCGACGGAGCATCCGACCGCCGCCGTCTATTCCGACGGCGACGTCGGCGGCGCGAGCCGGATCGCGCTCAACCGCGCCCGGCCGCTCGAGTGGGACTGCATGCTCCGGCGGAAATTCGCCTATCGCTATTGCGGCTACGAGCTGCTCACCGATCCCAAAGGGTGGGCGAAGGGCGTCGACATTTCGAAATATGACGATGTCACCATCCGGTTGGGGTTCGAAGGCCCGTCGGACGAGCTCAGCCTGTTCCTCAAGAATCACGATCCGCGCTACAGCAAGCCCGGATTCAGCACGACCACCAAGTTCAACCGTCTCGATTTCCGCGCCGCGCGCGGGGAATTGGAGATGACCCTGCGCCTCAAGGACGCGCGCGTCGCCGACTGGTGGCTCGCCGCCCATCCCGTCGCGCCGGCGCTGGCCGCGCCGCAGTTCGACGACATCGTCTCCTTCGCCATCCAGACCGGCGACCATGCGAAGCCCGGCCTCTACCGTTTCCGCCTCCGCGGCATCATTCCTGCGCCGTACCCTGATCACGGACGATCAATTCTATCTCGGCCTGCTTGCTTTCTGGGTGGCGGTCTTCCTGCTCTTCCTGTTTGCCCGGGTTCGCGGCCAGAAGCGGGATTGGGAGCAAAGGCTGGCCGAGCGCCAGCAGGCCGAAGCGGCGCTACGCGAGAGCAATGCGCGCGCCTACGACATGCTCGAATTCGATTCCCCAGATCATCTGGGAGAGCGATCCCAGGGGGCGCTGCACCTATGTCAGCCCGCAATGGTGCGAATTTACCGGGCGCCCGCATTGCGACTGCCTCGGCTATCGCTGGAGCGAGGTGATCTGCCCGCTCGACGCCGAACGGACCCGGTCGCGATGGCAGCATTGCCTGCGCACGCGGCGAAACCTATGAGGCTGAGATCCGGCTGCTCCACCGCAGCGGCTCCTATCGCTGGTGCCTGGTGCGCGCCGTCCCCTATCGCGACGGCGACGGCGCCATCGCCAAATGGTTCGCCACCTGCACCGACGTCAACGATCGGGTAACGACCCAGGAGGCGCTCGGCGAGATCGAGTCGCTCAACCGCTCGATCCTTGAGGCGAGCCCGGATTCGATCGTTCTTCTCGATCTTCAGGGCCGGATCCTCGACGCCAACCCGGCCGCCGAGCAGGCCGAGGTCGGGAGCGGCGAGCTGATTTCGGGCGACAGCTGGGCGGTGCGCTTCGCGCCCACCGACCATGGCAAGCTGCAGGAAGCGCTCGCCTCGGCGCGCCACGGCGAGATCGGGCGCTTCACCGTCCGCGACGCGAAGGGCGGCGGGCGCTGGTGGGACATTCTGGTGGCGCCGCTGCGCGATTCCGGTGGGCGGCCGGTGAAGCTGATGTCGATCGCGCGCGACATCACCGAGCAGAAGCAGGCCGAGGAGCAGGCCTATTGGATCGCCAACCATGACGGCCTCACCGGCCTCCCCAACCGCAATCTGATGCAGCAGAAGCTCGACCGGGAGGTGCAAGAGGCGATCGAAGCGGGAACCAAATTCGCCCTGCTCCTCGTCGACGTCGACGAGTTCAAGCGGGTCAACGACACGCTCGGCCATGACGGCGGCGATGCCATGCTGTGCGCCTTCGCGTCGCGGCTGAAGGGTGCGATCCGCGCCGACGACGCGGTCTTCCGGCTCGGCGGCGACGAATTCGCATTGCTGCTGACCGGCGCCGCCTGCCCGCGCGACATCCACCTCGTCGCCGACACGCTCTACGAGCGGCTGCGCGAGCCCTGCGTCCATGGCGGCCGCATGCTCGACCTCCAGGCCAGCATGGGGGCCGCCTTGTTCCCGCAGCACGGCCGCACCCGCTCGGAGCTGATGAAGAATGCCGACATCGCCCTCTATGCCGCCAAGGCGGCGGGGCGGCGCAGGCTTAAGCTGTTCGCCCCGGCGATGCGCGAAGAGGTGCAGAAAAGGGGCTCGATGCTTACCCTCGCCCGCTCCGCCCTCGAAGAGGGGCGAGTCGTCCCCTATTACCAGCCGCAGGTCCATCTCGAGACCGGCACGCTCATCGGTTTCGAGGCCCTGCTGCGCTGGCGGCATCCGCAGCGCGGCCTGCAGCTTCCCTCGACCATCGCCGCCGCGTTCGAGGATCCCGGACCTCGCAGCCGATATCAGCGACGCGATCATCGACCGGGCGATCGCCGACATCGCTCGCTGGCAGGATCGCGGAATCGCCTTCGGACACGTCGCGATCAACGCCGCGGCAGCCGAGTTCCGGCGCGAGGATTTCGCCGATTCCCTGCTTGAACGGCTGCATCGCGCCGGCGTGCCGCCGCAGCGGATCCAGGTCGAGGTCACGGAGACCGTGTTCCTCGGGCGCGGCGCCGAATATGTCGAGCGGGCGCTGAAGCGGCTGAGCGATGCAGGGATGAAGATCGCGCTCGACGATTTCGGCACCGGTTTCGCCTCGCTGTCGCACCTCCAGCAATTTCCGGTCGACACGATCAAGATCGACCGCCGCTTCGTGAAGGGGCTTGGCGGCCGCAGCGGCAATCATGCGATCATCGACGCGGTGCTGAGCCTCGGCCGAAGCCTCGGCATGGAAGTGGTCGCCGAAGGGATCGAGACGGTCCAGCAGGAGCAGGCTTTGCTCCGCCTCGGCTGCGACTACGGCCAGGGCTTCCTCTACAGTCGCGCCGTCCCCGCGCGGCTCGTTCCGGCGATGGCAGGCAAAAGCTTGCCCGCCTGCCCGGCCGCCGCAGCGGCCTGATTCAAGTCTTTTTTTGCTCTGAAACGGCTCTTCCGGCCAACGGAATCAAAATGGTATCGGTAACTGAGCCCTGATTTCGGAGGTGTCATTTCGTAAGCGCATTGACCGGAAGCCGCGACTCGGCTATCCAATGATAGCGGTAACATTCGGTCTGAGCCCAGCGACGGCCGGCCGCCAGTGATGCGTAAGGGGCAGGTGCAAGAGCACCGCCCGGAGAGGAAACGCTTTGGGGGCCGCCATGACCGTAACACGCCACAAATCCGTCACCCGTTCCGGCCTGCTGCTGTGCACGGCCGCCGCGCTCGCTTTCGCCTGGACCGATGCCGCCGCGGCGCAGGATAGCCAGCCCGCTGGGCCGCCCGCGCCGCCGCCCTCGACCGGAACGCCGCAGCCGGCCAATCCGAACGCTGCGCCGACGACGTCGGGAACCGAGTTGAGCACCGCCTCCAGCGACAATGAGATCATCGTCACCGGCTATCGCGGCAGCCTCGCCCGCTCGATCAACGCCAAGCGCGATTCGGTCGGCTTCACCGATTCGATCTTCGCCGAAGAGATCGGCAAGTTCCCCGACACCAATATCGCCGAGACGTTCAACCGCGTCCCCGGCGTGATCATCACCCGCGAGACGACCGGCGAGGGCCTCGAAGTCTCGATCCGCGGCCTCGGCACCAGCTTCACCCGCGTCGAGCTCAACGACGCGCCGATCGCCATCGCCTCGACCGGCCGCACCGACTTGCAGAACACCAACCGCGAGGTCGACCTCAACCTGTTCCCGACCGAGCTCTTCACCCGCCTGACGGTCGACAAGAGCCCGTTGCCCGAGATGCTCGAAGGCGGCGCGGCCGGCATCGTCAACATGCGCAGCGCCCGGCCGTTCGACAATCCGGGGACGCATTTCACCTATTCATTGTCAGGGCACCAAGAACAGCCTCGACAAGCAACTGGGGCTATCGCGGCTCCGCGCTCGCCAGCTACACCAACGGCGACGGCACGTTCGGCATCCTCGCCGGCGTCGCCGGCGCCCGCAACAAGACCCGCACGACCGGCTACGAGACGATCGGCTGGACCAACCCGAACCTCGCACGCAGCCGCCGCAGTGCGGCACGCGAGCCCGTGCAACACGCACCGGCGGCGGCAACTGGACCATCCCCTCGACGGTGCCCGCCAATGCCGGCAACGGCCTCGTCCCCGGCACGCCGATCGACCAGGCCTTCCTGCTCGCCCACAATCCGGGGCTGACCATCCAGCAGATCGACAATGCGATCATCCCGCGCCTCAGCCGGCCCTCGGACGAATTTGGCACGCGCGACCATTATACCGGCATCATCAGCCTCGAATGGCGGCCGAGCGACGCCCTCCACTTCTACGTCGATTCGATGGCCGGGAAGCTGAAGAACAACCTCCAGCGCATCGACATGGACTGGGTCGGCCGCAACGGCGCCGCGATCCCCCTCAACATGAAGGTCGACAACAGCAATTGCACCACCGGCTGTGTCGTCACCTCAGCGACCTACGCCAATTCGCAATTCTTTCTCGAATATCGGCCGTTCATCGAGACGACGACCTTCTGGGGCGTCAATCCGGGCCTCGACGCCCAGATCAGCGACAAGCTGAAGTTCGACATCCAGGGCAACTGGACGCAGAGCCGCTTCCACCGCGAGTTGCCGAGCGTGCTCGTCATCACGCCGCCGAGCTCGGGCGTCACCGTCAATTACGTCAACAACGGCACCATTCCGCAGGTCACCACCAATATCGACCTCAACAATCCGGCCAATTTCGGCTGGAACGGCGGCCGCCTGAACATCCAGGACGAACGGCGGAGCACCTATACCAAGGGCACGCGCGGCGACCTCACCTGGGGCGACGAGCATTTCAACATCAAGGTCGGCGTCGCCTATGACGACGTCAGGCGGCTGATTACCGCCTATGACAACAGCCAGGCGTGGCAGAATGCCGTCTGCGGCGACAATCCGAGCGTGTTCCTGCCCTCGCCCAACTCGCAGCCGCCCTGCCAGGGTCTGAACGCCGCCGGCGCCGCGCCGGCCGGCTATCCGACCTATCCGGGCTACGGCACCGGCTTCACCGCCGGCGCGACCGGGCCGGTCACCTATCAGGGCTCGCTGGTCCCGCAGTCCCAGCTCGCCAACTTCCTGGAGGCGGGGCCGGACGGCTTCATCACCCTCAACTGGGACCAGTTCAAGAAGGCCTCGAATTACGACCAGTTCCACAATTCCGAGCCTTCGGTCGGTTCCTCCAACACCGGCGCCAGCGGCGGCCTGGTGCGCGAGAAGACGCTCGGCGGCTATGCCGAGCTCAACGGCGACACCCATGTCAGCGGCAGCCGGCTGCGCTGGGACATCGGCGTCCGCTGGGTGAAGACGTGGCAGACGATCGGCGGCCTCGTCTCGCTTCCCGATCCGCGCGATACGCCGCCAGCGCCAGCGGTGGCGCCGGCGGACGGCGGCAAGTTCCCGAACATCGTCAATTTCGTGAATACGAAGAACGAATATGACAATTGGCTGCCGTCGGCGACGGCTGCCTACGATATCGGCGACCACGCTATCCTCCGCGCCGCGGTGTCGCGGACGATGACCCGGCCAAACCCGAATTCGATGCTGCCGGGCCTCAATTTCAGCTCGCCCTCGGCCGATGTCGGCTCGGTCGGTAATCCGGCGCTGAAGCCGTTCATCGCGGAGAATTACGATTTCGGCCTCGAATATTATCCGAGCCATGACGGGCTGATCGCGATCGCCGTCTTCCGCAAGCTGCTCACCGGCTTCACCGTGACCGGCTCGACCACCGTACCATTCTCGAATCTCGCCCAATATGGCGTGACCTTCGACACGCTGACGCCGACCCAGCAGGCGGCGATCAACTCGCGCGGCGGGCCGAACAGTGCGAGCGTCGTGCTCCAGGAGCAGGTCAATGCCAGCGGCAAGCTCGCCGTCGACGGCATCGAGATGACCTGGATCCAGCCACTCGACTTCATCTTCGGCCGCTGGATCAAGGGACTCGGCTTCAACTCGAACCTGACGATCATCGATCAGAACGGACGCGGCGCCGCCCCGGCCGTCGCCACCGGCGTTCCGCCCTACACCTACAACATCACCGCTTATTACGAGAATCACGGGGTGAGCCTCAGGCTCTCCACCACCTTCTACAAGGCCAATCCGGCGGCGACCGCGCCGCAGAACGGCATCACCCTCGCCGGCCTGTTCAACGACAACTACCAGCAATGGGATTTCTCGTCGGTGTTCGACCTGCACAAGATGTTCGGGTGGCACGTTCCGGTCGAGCTCACCTTCGACGTGGTCAACATCACCAAGGCCCAGCAGCGGCAATACTTCCAGTTCGAAAATGCGGCTTTCACCGACTATAATGGCGGCCGCACCATCATGCTGGGTCTGCGGGGCACCTTCTAGGGATTGGGCAAGAGGTCGAAGGTCCTCCCCCTGCGGCGGCGCTCCGGCGCCGCCGCCCTTTGCCCGCGCCGACGTCCCGCTTGCGCGACCTTCCCGAATGAAGAGATAGAATAAGCAGTGGAACAAAGACTGCCCCGCCGCCGCCAGCGGTCCGCCACCATCCACGACGTCGCCCGTCATGCCGGCGTGTCGTCCATGACCGTTTCGCGAGTGATTAACGGCGAGGGCAATGTCCGTGCGGCAACGCAGCGCCTGGTCGAGGATTCGATCCGGGCGCTGCATTTCATTCCCAATGCCGCGGCAAAGACGCTCGCCGGCGGCGAAATCCTGCGGATCGGGCTGCTCTGCTCGATCCCGAACGCCACCTATGTCAGCGAATTCCTGATCGGTGCGCTCGAGCGGTGCAGCCAGGTCAACGCCCAGCTGATCGTCAAGCGCCACAGCCCCGCCGACGATCTCGCCAAGGCGGCGGCGATGCTGATCGATGCGCGACTCGACGGCATCATCCTGCCACCGCCGGTCTGCGACGCGCCCGACCTGGTCCAGGCGCTACGCGAGGCGGGGATCGCCGTCATCGCCACCGGCTCGATCCGTCAGGGCACCGACCTGCCCTCGATCGGGATCGACGATTTCGCCGCCGCCCGCGCGATGACCCGCCACCTGATCTCGCTCGGCCACCGCCGGATCGGCTTCATCACCGGCCGCGCCAATCACGCCGCGACCGGACTGCGCCTCGACGGCTATCGCGCCGCCCTCGCCGATGCCGAGCTGGCGGTGGACGAGACGCTGATCGCGGCCGGCACCTTCACCTATCATTCGGGCCTGGACGCCGCCGAGGCTTTGTTGTCGCGCGAGCGACCGCCGACCGCCATCTTCGCGAGCAATGACGACATGGCGGCGGCCGTCGTCGCGGTCGCGCATCGCCGCGGGCTCGACGTCCCGGCCGACCTCAGTGTGTGCGGCTTCGACGACACGCCGCTCGCCACCACGATCTGGCCCGAGCTGACCACCGTCCGGCAGCCGGTCGCCGTCATTTCGGAGGAAGCGGTGTCGATGCTTGCCGAGATCGTCCGGCGCGGGGGCGGCTCGCCGGAGCCGGCGCCGCATCGTCTGCTCGATTTCGAGCTGATCCGGCGGCACTCCGACGCCGTGCCGAAGTCGCGGCCGGCGAGCAGGTGACCTTTCGACCCGGCGGAACCGGGCGAGCGAAAAGCCGTTACGCCCCTGACACGGCACTGCCGCCGGTCCCATCACGGTCTGAAAGGATCTGTCATGCTTCTCGCCATTGCCGTCATCCTGCTGATCCTGTGGCTGCTCGGCTTCCTTGCCTTCCATGTTGCCGGCTCGCTGATCCACATCCTGCTGGTCATCGCGATCATCGTCTTCATCGTTCACTTCATCACCGGCCGCAGGGCTCCGTAAACGGGGGCGCCTCAGGCGCTTGATCCTGTTGCCAATTCCTGTATAGGCGCGGCTCCGCAAACGGGGCCGTGCCCTTTTTGCGTCCGTCCGAGACAGCTGGAGCCCCGAGAGGGGCTTAATCTCCAGCCTAGACGGGGAAGAGTTTCCGCCGCGCCGGCCGTCTCGATGGTGCCGAACGCGGCCCGCGCCGGTCTCCGGCCCGAACCCCTCCCCTCACGGACATCAACCCTGCCCGGGCGGCATTTCGCGCGGGCATTGTGAAGGAAGTGGCATGGATCGAGCTCAGAAAGCCGAGCTGGTCGAGGATCTGAAGCGGACCTTCAACGAGACGAGCGTGGTGGTCGTCACCCGCAATCTCGGAATGACGGTCGCCCAGTCCACCGCCTTGCGCATCAAGATGCGCGACGCGGGCGCCAGCTACAAAGTGTCGAAGAACAGGCTCGCTCTCATTGCTCTCGAGGGCACGCCCTACGCCGGGATCGGCAATCTGCTGACCGGGCCGACGGCGCTCGCAACGTCGGCGGATCCCGTCGCCGCGGCGAAGGTGGCCGTCGATTTCGCCAGGACCAACGATCGCTTGGAGATTGTCGGCGGCG
This sequence comes from uncultured Alphaproteobacteria bacterium, assembly GCA_963777295.1. Classification (GTDB taxonomy): domain Bacteria; phylum Pseudomonadota; class Alphaproteobacteria; order Sphingomonadales; family Sphingomonadaceae; genus Allosphingosinicella. The sequence continues at coordinate 122,086 of CAVZPV010000008.1, read as the reverse complement.
CGATGGGCGACACCATTCTCGACATCAACGGAGTGAAGGCCCTCGCCGAGCTCCCGTCGCTTGACGAGCTGCGCGCTCGCATCGTGGGCCTCATCCAGGCGCCCGCGACCAAGATCGCGCGGACCATCAGCGAGCCGGGCGCGATGCTGGCCCGCGTCTTTGGGGCCTATGCGGCCCGCGAAAACGCCTGATTTTTCGCTTTCGAACTGAACCCACGGGCCGCATGCCCGCACCAGGAGACTTAAAATGGCAGACATCAAATCCCTCGTCGATCAGCTCAGCGAGCTGACGGTTCTCGAAGCCGCGGACCTCGCCAAGGCGCTCGAAGAGCGCTGGGGCGTGTCGGCGGCAGCGGCGGTTGCCGCGGCTCCGGCCGGCGGCGGCGGCGCGGCCGCTCCGGTCGAGGAAGAGAAGACCGAGTTCGACGTCATCCTCGTCAACGACGGCGGCAAGAAAATCAACGTGATCAAGGAAGTCCGCGCGATCACCCAGCTCGGCCTCGGCGAGGCCAAGGCGCTGGTCGAGGGCGCACCGAAGCCGGTCAAGGAAGGCGTCAACAAGGCCGAAGCCGAGGAGCTCAAGAAGCGCCTCGAGGAAGCCGGCGCCACCGTCGAGGTGAAGTAATTTGCTCGTCGCCCCAGCGAAGGCTGGGGCCCCGGCGGGTGAAGACGCTCGCGCCTCAACCTCACCGGGATGCCAGCCGGAGTTTATCCTGAGCGCTGCCGCAGGCGACGTCGAAGGGTTGGCATGACGGATAGAAAGAAGGGGCGGCTCCATCCGGGGCCGCCCCTTTCCTTTTGCACTCTCGCAAAGGTTCAGGCTTTCTCCATCTCCCCGAGGGCCTTCGCGACAACGTCGTCGTGGAGGCCGGACGGATTGTCGACGGCGAAATGCGCGAGCTCCTCGCCGTCGGGCACGCCGATCGCGAAGGTGGCGGAGGTATGGCCCTCGCTGCCGTCGGGAAGCGTGTAGCGGGCGTCGGCGACGACGACCGGCAGGACGGAATCGCCCTCGACCTTGTCGGTCGGCAGCGCGACCGTGGTCTCGACCTTCTTGGTCTCGCCCGCCGCGATCTCGACCGCCGGCATCGCCTGCGGCTGGATCAGATTGCGCTCGGCCTCGGAGGCGCCGGCCTGCAGCATGAAGGCGGAGACGCGGACGTCGCGCGCCGGCGCGGCACCGTGATTGTCGACCCGCAGCGCGAACTCGACCACCGCCTCATCGCCCTCGACTCCGGCGCGAACCGGCTGGAGCGCGAGATCGAGCCACGGCCGGCCGCTTTCCGCGACGGGCTCCACGACCGCGGCTGGCTCGGCTGCCGGCACGAATTCCTCGTCATAGACGTCCTCGCGCCGGCGACGACGAAGCAGGGCGAAGGCCGCGACCGCGAGCACCAGCAAGGCGATCACCAGCCAGGGCAATAGCGACCGAGCCGGCCGCGCGGCCGGCGCCGGTGTGGCGGCCACCGGCGGCGGAGCGGGAGCTATGGCCGGAGCGGGAGTGGCCGCCGGCGGCGCGGCAACAGGAGCGGACGTGGCCGCGGGCGCCGCAGTGGCCACCGCCGAACTTGTCGCCGGTACGCGCGTCGACCGGGCGGTCCGGGTCGAGCGGGAGGCCGTGGCAAAGGAAACCGGGGCGCGGACCGGGGCGCGCGCCGCCGCGCGGGTGCGCGTGACGGCGGATGTCGTTGCCCGGGTCGACGCCGCGGGCGGGGCGACGGCCACTGGCGGGACCGGCGCCGGGGTTTGCGTCACTGTCGGCGCCGGCGGCCCTGACAGGGTCACTGGCGCCTGCTCGGCGGGCGGCGAAGTCGCGCTTTGCGGCGTCGGCGGCGGCGCGGTCGGCGCCTGCACATCCTGCGCGAGGAGGGGGCTGAAGGGGAGCGCGGTGGCGGCGATGAGCAGCCCGACGGCGCGGTGGGTGGGGCGATGGGTCTGTTTCATAATGAGAGGACAATGATTGCGCCGCCGTTTCGGACGCGCGAAGCCGGGCCAGCCGTGCGGCGGAAGCGGTGAGTGGTTAATGCCGCTTAATCGCTCGAAGAGGGGCCCACCGCGTGTTGCCGTCACGATTCTGAAGCAAACCGTAAAAGCCGCAGGTCAGGATGCGGGCGGGAAGGGCGCATCGGCGGCGCCGGTCTCGATCACCGTGCCGTGGCTTGCGCTCAGCGTGTCAATCGGGCGACACACGCCAGACTTCCGCGAAAAATCCAGGAACTTCACTTACGCAAGTTCGCTATGGCGCCCATGCCGCGCTTCTACTTCCACGTTTACAATGACGTCATCGCCATCGACGAGGAAGGTCTGGAGCTTCGCGACGTCGAGGCCGCGCGCGAGCAGGCGATGGAAAGCGCGCGCGAATTGGTGTGCGAAGGCATCCACAAGGGCCACCTCAACCTCGACCATCGGATCGAGGTGGAGAACGAGGCGCACGAGAATGTGCTGACCCTGACCTATCGCGATGCCTTCACCGTCACCGGGGAACGACCGAAGCAACCGGTCTAGACCGACGATTCGAATCCCAGGCTCGCCAGCACCCCTTCGGCGGCGGCGACGCCGGTTTCCCAGGCGCCGTGCGCGGTCGAGAAGTCGTGGGCCGAGCAGGCCTCTCCAGCGAAGAAGATGCGGCCTTCGACCGGCTCCGCCAGCGTCCGCCGCGCTTCGGCATGACCCGGCATGGCGTGGCTGTAGGCGCCACGAATCCACGGCGAGGCGCCCCACGCCGAGCCGGCGAGCGGGCGCAGCCGCTTGCGAAAGCTGCTGCCGAACGCCGCGACCAGCTCCTCGACCGCGAAATCGGCCATCGCCCCTTCGCCCGCGCCTTCGAGCGTCGCCGCGCCGGCGCCGCCGAAAAAGCATTCGATCAGGGGCCGCCCGAACGGCCGCAGATAATAGCTGCCCGTCTCCGCGCGCTTCGGATTGCCGAGCATATGTGCATCCGCATCCAGCTCCTCAGCATGGTCGAGATGGAGGAACAATTTGTCGGCGAGACCGAGCGGGACGCAGGCGGCGGCCTCCGCCTTGTCCTCGAGCGGGGGATCGAAGCGAAGCCTATCCTCCGCCAGCACCGCCGGCGGCACGGAAACAATCACGGCGCGCGCGGAAAGGCTGCCGCGCGCCGTTTCGATGAGCAGCGGCGCTCCGCTCCGGTCGATGCGCGACACCGGCGCGTCGTGCTCGATGGGCAGCCCTTCCGCCGCGTCCGCGATCAACGCGCCATAGCCGTCCGGCAACCGCCAATTCTCGTCCGTGGCGGCCTCGTCATAAGCCAGATAATCGGCGACCGAGAGCTGGGCGAGGCCGACGCCGTTCAGATAGCCGCTCCGTGCCTCGAGATAGCCGTTCCAGCGACCGTCCGGATCGAGCGCGTCGAGTGCGCGGTCGCTCGCCGGCGGCGCTTCGCGCAGGCGGCGGTCGAATTCCTCATAGGCTTTTGCCGCCTCGGCCTGCTCCGCCGGCGTGAAGCCGAGATTGGCGAATTGTTGCCCCCAGGTCGGCCGCGACCGATCGAGGATCGCGCCCGCTTCCTCGGCCAGCGTCGCCAACGGATTGCGATCGGCCGAGTGGAGCCAGCCGCAGCCGAGATCCAGCGGCATGTTCTCGCGCATCACCGTCCACGCCCGGCCGCCCAGCCGGTCGGACGCCTCAACGATCAGAAAGGACAGGCCGACGCTGGTCTGGGCGAGCCTGCGCCCCGCGGAAATGCCCGCGGCGCCCGCGCCGACAACGACGATATCGAATATGCTCGCCACGACTGCCCCGCGAAATGTCCCGATGGGGAGACGCGCCGTTCCCTTATGCGGTTCCGCTCGGCCCCGAAAGGCCTCCGGGCGGTTTGCATTTGGGCGGCGGGGCGCTTACGAAAGTTCCGCAACCAGTCGCAAACGAACGGTTTTTGGCGCTTTGCCGCCCTTCCTTCTCGCCTGCCCTGGCGCGCACGCCGAATCGCCGCCCCGGAGAAGGCAATGACGAACCTCCACGAACTCTATGCCGCCCGTGCCGACGAGGCCCGGGCCGAAGCCGACAATGCGGCGCTCACCAATGTGCGCGAACGTTGCCTGCGCTCGGCGGAGGCGTGGGAAGCGATGGCGGCGCGCGCCCGGCGCGGCGAGACGATGCGCGCGAAGCTGCTGGCCGAGAAGGAAGCCGCTCTCGCGGAGAGCGAACAAGGCTGAAGCCGTCCGGCGGACTCAGCGCCCGCTATGTTCGACCGAGTTGAAGAAGCTGTCCACTCTGGCAGGCGGCGGCTTGGGCGTAGGCGCCGGCTTCGCGGCGGTGGGCGAGCCCGGCATTTCGGGAGGAATGGGTTCCGCGCCTGCCTGAACATCGTTCCCGATGGGCGCCGGGCTCACCTGCGCATGGCGGAGCTGCGGCGCAAGCTTCTGCAACTCCTCGGGCGAGGCACACCACCGGATCCAGGCATCGGCCGTGAAGTCGGCCGGATCGTCGAAGGCGAGCTTCGGCGTCGCCGCAACCACGGCAAGCCCGTCGGGATTGATGACGAAGGGGCGGAAGACGGGCGCCGCGCGGCCCGTGGGCTTCGCCGCCACCTCACCGCACACCGCACCGCCCGCGCCGCCGCGGACGTTGCGATATTGCGCGTCCTTCGCATCGGGGATGGCGGTCGGCATGGCCTGCGCGATTAAAGTTTGAAGATGCGCCGGATCGTTCGGGTCGGCAGGCGCGAGGGCGTTTGCCACGAGCGCATTGGCGGCCGCCCCGGCCGCGGCCGCGTCAGGGTCGACGCCATTGCCGGTGGGTATCTGCGGCTGGCTTCCGCAACCCGCCAGTGACAGGGCGACCGCCGCGATCCCGAAAAGATATGAACGCTTCATCGAGCGGCTTTTAGGACGAAAAACGAAAGTGCTGAACCGGTCAGATTGCGGCACTCACGCCAACCTCTCCGCGTCCCTGGCCGAGCGCGGGCGGGTCCGCGTGATGGTGACCCGGGTCGCGCCGTTGGTGAGGCCGTAAAGCCGCTTCGCGAAGCCCCAGGGCAGCCGGATGCAGCCGTGCGAGGCGGGATAGCCAGGAAGATGGCCGGCGTGGAGCGCGATGCCCGATTGGGTCAGCCGCTGCATGTAGGGCATCGGCGCATCGCTGTAGATATTCGAGCGATGGTGCACCGCTTTTCCCAATATGTGGAAACGACCGACCGGAGTCTCGTGCCCGCGCCGGCCGGTCGAGACGGGCGCGGTGGCGAGCAGGTCGCCGCCGTCGAACACCCAGGCGCGCTGCTGTGGCAGGCTGACGAGGATGCGGATGGCGGCTCCGGGGCCGGCCGTGAACCAGGCGGGCAAAGGCGGCTTCTTGGGCGCGGCCGGCGGCGCCGGCGCGGCGGGCGGGACGCTGAGGCATCCCGCGATCCCGGCCGCGCAGGCGGCATCGATGAAGACGGAGGGGTCGATCGGCAGCCGGGCCGGCGGCGAGACGCTGGCCACCAGCAGCAAGGTGCAGCCGGCGGAAACAAGCCAAAGCCGCGCCTTCTTACCGGGACTCGCAAGCCACATCCGGCCTGCCTAACAAAGCCGTGCGCGTCTGTTAACGCGCGTTAACCACGATTCCGTCGTTCAGGCGATCAGAAGCGCCTGTTCGTGGAGCGGCGCGAGGCCTTCCAGCCACTCCAGCTCCTTCACCAGCGGCGGCCGCGGCGGCTTCTCCCGCGCCTGCCGCATGTGGAGCGCGCAGAGGCGGAGATGCGCCGCAGCGACATCGCCGGACACGGCGCGATAGGCGGCGTCGAGCTCGGCGCGCGCCCGTTCGACATGAAAGGCATGGTCCTGTTCGCATTCGTTCGTCATCGTCTCGCCCCTGTCCGAAGCCGCGCGACAAAAGCGGCCCCTTGCCACGGCTTGCGTTAGGAGCTTTCGATTGCGGCGCGATGACAGTCAGCGCCAGAACGGACCGATCCGCGCTACCTTCCCGAAATGACTCGCGAGTGCAAAGCCCCGCTCGGCCTTGCTGAGCACGCCGAGCCGAAGCGGTACGCTCTCCGCCAGCCTGCGCGCGAGATCGAGCAAGGCCTCGGGATCGCCCCTCTTCAGTTCGATCTCACCTCGTCGAGCGGCCGCTGTTCCCCGCCGCCGCGGATCGTGCCCTCGTCGAGCACCAGCTCGAGCGCGCTGTCCTGATGATCGAGGCACCAAATGGTGCGGTCCACGCGGGATTCGACGACCGGGGCGAGCGTGCCGACCCAGCCCGAGCTTCAGTTCGACTTTGCGGCTACGGACCACATGCGCTCCCGGTGCGCTGGGATTCCGATTCACCTTAGCCGATTGGGTGTTCGAGGCGAACGCCGTTCGTTTCGAACGAGGTGAAACCGCGCTCGCTGGGAGAAGCCGCCGCTTTGGATTTAGGCGATCTTGTCCGCGTAGAGGAAGCGGCCCGGGCCGAGGCGCTGCAGCACTTCTTGGAGGCTGCTGTAGCTGAGCGCGAAGCAGCCTTCCGAGCGGCCGAGCTTGCCATGCTCGACGGCGACCTCGGGCTCCGCATACCAGGCGCTGTGGACGACGATCGACCGCGCCTGGGCATTGGAGTTGGAATAATCGAGGCCGGAGAGGCGCAGCGACCGGCCATATTTGCCCGGATAATAATCCAGGGTCAGATAGCCGCCATTCGACGAGGCCTCGGAATTCATCGCGTTGGAGAAGCGCTCGACCCAGCCGCTATGGTCCGGATCCGAGCCGCGGCCATGGGCGACATAATGGCTGGTGACGCGGCCGCTCGCCGTGTCGAGCAGGTAGAAGCGCGGTTCGTTTGACGGCCGGCTGAAATCGGTGATGCCGACAACGTCGCCATGGGCGACCATCGACCGGTGGCGGTCGAAAGCGGCGCGGGCGCGGGCGAGAAGCGCCGGATTGATCGGGCCGGTGACGGCGGGCACGGCCGGCTGCGCCGGCAACGGCGAGACCGGCACGACCGGCTTGGGCGCGGCTTCCGGATCACGCAGATGCGCGACGATTTCAGCCAGCGATTGTGCATTTGCGGCGGTCGCCGCTGCCAACAGACCGGCCGCAGCACCGGTGCCAAGCATTTGCCTGCGCGAAAAATCCACGATTGAACCCCTCCGCTCTGGATTCAGAATGTAACCCAAATTCCTTTCGATTCAATGACCTGAGGTCCACTCGCCGCGCTGGACGAGCGACTCACCGCAATTATCGAAAACAAAGCTTACCGCGTGGTTTCGCCGCAGGCCGTTGCGGCGGCGAACCGTGTTCGTTTCGGGTCCGGTGGAACCGGCCTCTCGCGGAGTCGTCTTGGAGATGATGGCCGCCTTCGACTCACTTGCCCTCAAACCGGGCCTGCCGCCGATGGAGGCGAAGCTGGTCCACGCCTTGCCCGACGATTCCGATGAGGTGGGGGGCTGGCAGTTCGAGCCCAAATGGGACGGCTTCCGCTGCCTTGCCTATCGCGACGGCGGCGAGGTGGCTTTGATGTCGAAGGCGGGGCGGCCGCTAGGGCGCTATTTCCCGGAGATGGTCGAGGCGGTGAGGGCGATCGCGGCCGATCGCTTCGTGATCGACGGCGAGCTGATCATTCCCGTCGGCGGCGTGCTTTCCTTCGATGCACTGCAGCTGCGACTCCATCCTGCGGAGAGCCGGGTCCGCAAGCTCTCGCACGAGACTCCGGCGCAGATCATGCTGTTCGACCTGTTGGCGCTGGGTGGGAAGAGCTTTGTCGATGAACCGCTCTCGGAGCGGCGGAAAGCGCTGGAGAGATTGGTCACGCCGCCGCCGCGGCCGGACATCCTCCTTTCGCCCTTCACGCTCGATTGCGAAATCGCGCAATCCTGGCTGAACATGGCTGGCGAAGCGCTGGACGGCGTCGTCGCCAAGCGCCGCGACGGACCCTATGAATCCGGCGAACGCGCGATGCTCAAGGTCAAGCAATTGAAGACGGCGGACTGCGTCGTCGGCGGCTTTCGCTACGGCACCAACAGCCGCGAGGTCGGCTCGCTGCTGCTCGGCCTCTACAATGAGGCCGGCAAGCTCGACCATGTCGGCTTCACCTCCGCCATCCCCGCCGACGAGCGGCCGGCGTTGACCAAGAGATTGGAGAAGCTGATCGAGCCGCCGGGTTTCACCGGCGATGCACCTGGCGGCCCCAGCCGCTGGTCGACCGAGCGGACCGGTGAATGGGAGCCGCTGCGGCCCCAGCTGGTCGTGGAGGTGCGCTACGACCATGTCACCGGCAAGCGCTTCCGCCACGGCACCAAGTTCCTGCGCTGGCGGCCGGACAAGGCGCCGGAGCAATGCCGGATGAACCAGCTCCAGCCCGAGGCCCGGCCGGCGGCGCTGGCGGAAAATCTGGAGGCAGCGCGATGAGCGAGCGGTTCGTCGAAGGCGTGCGGCTCAGCAGCCCGGACAAGGTGCTCTACCAGGAGCAGGGGATCACCAAAGGCGAGCTGGCGGACTATTATGTCGCGGTGGCGGAGGAGATGCTGCCGCACGTCGCGTTCCGCCCGATCACCATGGTCCGCTGTCCGGCCGGGAGCGAGACCAAATGCTTCTACCAGCGCCATGCCGGCTCGGGCGTGCCGGAGCAGCTCCACGAGGTCGCCATCCCCGGCTTCGAGGAGCCTTATCTCTACATTTCGGACGTCGCCGGCCTGATCGCGCTCGTGCAGATGGGCGTGCTGGAAATCCATCCCTGGGGCGTCACCGAAGATCGTCCGGACAAGGCCGACCGCATCGTCTTCGATCTCGACCCCGACGAGGGGCTCGGCTTCGGCGACGTGATCTCTGCCGCGCGCGAGGTGCGGGCGCGGCTGAAGGGCCTCGGCCTCGACAGCTTCGTCAAGACGACCGGGGGCAAAGGCCTCCACGTCGTCGTGCCGGTCGAACCGACGGCGGACTGGCGCGAGGTCAAGAGCTTCGCCCGCGGCGTCTCCGCTCAGATGGCCGCCGATGCTCCGGACAAATATCTGACCAAGGTCTCCAAGGCCGAGCGGGTCGGACGGATCTTCATCGACTATCTGCGCAACGACCCGACCTCGACCGCCGTCGCCCCTTATTCCACCCGCGCCCGTCCTGGCGCGCCGGTGGCGACTCCGCTGCGCTGGGACGAGCTTGGGCCGAAGCTCGATCCGAAAGCCTTCACCATCCGAACCGTACCCGCCCGGCTCGCGCGCCAGCGCGCCGACCCTTGGGCGGAGATGCTGGCGCTCCGCCAGCGCCTGCCGGACTTGCCGCGCGGCTGAAGCCGCCTATGTCGGCGGCACAGGCAAGGAGATTCGAAATGGCCGAGGATCAGGCGACGCTGGCGGGCGGCTGCTTCTGGTGCACGGAGGCGGTGTTCAACGACGTGATCGGTGTCTCGAAGGTCGAGAGCGGCTATACCGGCGGCTATGCGGCGCATCCCACCTACAAGCAGGTCTGCGGCGGCGACACCGGCCATGCCGAGGCGATCCGGGTGACCTTCGATCCGGACATGATCAGCTACGGCCAATTGCTCGACCTGTTCCTCGCCACGCACGATCCCACCCAGCTCAACCGCCAAGGCAATGACGTCGGCACCCAATATCGGTCGGCCATCTTCCCGCGCGATGCCGAGCAGGAAGCCGAGGCGCGCCGCGCCATCGAGCGGGCGCGGGCGGACTGGCCGGCGCCGATCGTCACCACGATCGAGCCGCTCGGCACCTGGTGGCCGGCCGAGGATTATCACCAGGATTATTGGTCCGGCGAAGGCCAGCGAAACCCCTATTGCCTCGCCACCATCCCGCCGAAGCTCAAGAAGCTCCGCAAGAGCTTCGCCAACCGCGTGAAGAGCGACGCGGCGGCGGTTTAGGGTCGCCAGAGCGAAAGGGCCGGAGCTTATGCCCCGGCCCTTTCTCGTTCAGCCGCGGTGCTTCTCGTAGCGGACGCGAGTGCTCAGCTTGGTCAGGCGGTGGTCGATACGCCGTTTCGCCAGCTGCATCCGCGCGTGCCGGACCTTCTGAACCCGGCGGATGCCCGCGAGGCGCATCCGCAGCTTCGCCGCCTCGCCGCGGCTGAGCCTGCCGGTGCGGGCGCCCTGATCTATGCGCTTCTCGATGCGGACTTCGCGCTTGCCGAGCGGGGCCGCATCGGCAGCGGTCGCGAGACCGGTGAGGGTCACGGCGGCGGCGGCCAATGCCAGGATGGTCTTCTTCATCGTCTGTCTCCTTCTCGCGCGCCGGGAATCGGCGCTGCAGACACGGAGATGCGGTGCACGCGTCGCAGATGTTTCCCGGCGAAGCGGGAATATTGTCGCGAATTGTCGCGGCTATTTGGGGGTCGCAGCCCGGCGGAGACGATCGTTGATCGCGCGGCCGATGCCCCTCTCAGGCACCGGCGCAACGGCGATGCGAGGTCTGGCCTGAGCTTCGGCTTTGTGAAGGGCGTGGAAGAGGCGTGCTGCCGCCTCGCGCAGGTCGCCCTTCGCGCTCAGGCTGTCGTCGCCCTTCACGGACCCGAAGCCGATCAACCATTCATCCGGCTCGGCGGTCTCTACGTTGAAGCGGAGCGGCTTAGCCGGCGCGTAGTGGCTGCGCATCTGGCCGGGCGCCTCGATCCCGCTTTTCGCTTCCCCCTCGGCGAGGCTGGCGAGGGCCTTCAGCTCGGCGAAGTCGATCGGGCCGGGGCGCAGCAGGCGGATGCCGCCTTCGTCCACCGCGACGATGGTCGAATTCGAGGCCGTGTTCGGTCGGGCCGCCGTCGATGACGAACGGGATCCGTCCCTCCAGCGATTTGACGACATGATCGGCGGTCGTCGGACTGATCGAACCGCTCACATTGGCGGAAGGTGCCGCAAGCGGCCGGCCGCAGGATCGGAGCAGGGTGTGCATCGCCTCGTGCGCCGGACAACGCAGCGCGATGGTCGGCAGGCCCGCCGTGACGCGCGGCGCGATCGGCGCGCCGGGCTTCAGCGGGAGGACGAGCGTCAGCGGTCCCGGCCACCAGCCGAGCGCCAGCGCTCGCGCCGCATCGGAGAAGGTCGCAATCTCCTCTGCCTTGGCGAGATCGCGGACATGGACGATCAAGGGATTGAAATCCGGTCGGCCCTTGGCCGCGTAGATGCGCTCGACGGCGGCCTCGTTCGTCGCGTCGGCGGCGAGGCCGTAGACCGTCTCGGTCGGCACGGCGACCGGCTCGCCGGCAAGGATCAGGCGGCAGGCCTCGACGACTGCCGCCTTGCCGTAAGGGGCGATGCGGGTGGCCAGCGGCGGGTTTGGCGGCGTCACGGCGCCGCGCTATAGCGCCCACCCTCTCCAGGCAAGCCGAGGCCGATGACCTACACCCCGCCCGCCGCCGAGCAGCTGTTCGTGCTGAAACATGTCGTCGGAATGGACGAATTGGCCGGCCACGACCAGTTCGCCGATGCCACGCCCGACGTCATCGAGGCGATCGTCGAAGGTGCCGGCGCGCTCGCCGCGGGCGAGTTCGCGCCCTTGAACCGGATCGGCGACGAGACCGGCGCCAAATGGTCACCCGACGGCGTCACCATGCCGCCGGGCTTCCGCGAAGCCTATCGCGCCTATGTCGAGGGTGGCTGGGGCACGCTGGCGGGGCCGAAGGAGTATGGCGGGCAGGGCCTGCCGCTCAGCCTCGCCACGGTCGTGATGGAGGATCTCGGCGCGGCGAACATGGGATTTTCGCTAGTAATGATGCTTACGCCCGCCGCGGTCGAGGCGCTGAAGCATCACGGCACCGATGAGCAAAGAAAGCTTTGGCTGCCGAAGCTGGTAACCGGCGAATGGACGGGGACGATGAACCTCACCGAGCCGCAGGCGGGCTCGGATGTCGGCGCGCTCCGCACCCGCGCCGAACCTGTCGGCGATGGCAGCTACCGGATCAGCGGCCAGAAGATCTTCATCACCTATGGCGAGCACGATCTCGCCGACAACATCGTCCACCTCGTCCTCGCCCGCACGCCGGACGCGCCGCCGGGGACGAAGGGCATCACCCTCTTCCTCGTGCCGAAGATCCTGCCCGACGGCAGCCGCAACGACGTGCGCTGCGTCTCGATCGAGCACAAGCTTGGCATCCACGCCTCGCCCGACCTGCGTCATGGCCTATGGCGAGGAGGGGACGTGCATCGGCTGGCCGATCGGCGGCGAGCAGGAAGGGATGCGGGCGATGTTCACGATGATGAACAATGCCCGGCTGAATGTCGGCCTGCAGGGCGTCTCGATCGGCGAGCGGGCAACGCAGGCGGCCGTCGCTTACGCGCTGCAGCGGGTGCAGGGGGTGCGCGACGGACAGCCGGCGGTGATCGTCCATCATCCCGACGTCCGCCGGATGCTGCTGAGGATGAAGAGCTCTGACCCAGGCGGCGCGGGCGCTCGCTTATTACACGGCCGGCCAGACCGACCGGGCGAGCCTCGGCGACAGCGACGCGAAGTTGCGCGCCGACCTGCTGACGCCTCTGGTCAAAGCCTATGGCACCGATATCGGCTGCGAGGTGGCGAGCCTCGGCGTCCAGGTCCATGGCGGCATGGGCTATATCGAGGAGACCGGCGCCGCCCAGCATTTCCGCGACATCCGCATCGCGCCGATCTACGAGGGCACGAACGGCATCCAGGCCGCCGATCTCGTGGGGCGGAAGATGGGACTGGAGGGCGGCGCGGTGCTCGACCGGCTGCTCCGCGAGATCGGGGTCGTGGCGGAAGGCCCGCTGGCCGCGCTCACGGCGGACTGCTTCCGCGTGGCGGATCATCTCGCCGCAGCCTCGGCCGACGACCGCCTCGCCGGCTCCTATCCGTTCCTGACGATGCTCGGCACGGCCGTCTGCGGCTGGCTCATGCAGCGCCAAGCCAAGGCGCTGGACGGCGAGGCGCCGGACTTCGCGGCGATGAAGCGCGCCGGCGGTCGACTATTATCTCAATCAGGCGGTGCCGGAAGCGCAGGGTTTGGCTGCGCAGGTCACGGCCGGGGCGGATCTGCTCTATTCCGTCTCCGACGAGGCCTTGGCGAGCGGCTGAGCGTCAGACCATCACCCGCTTGGTATCCTTCCGGCCCACCGACCGATAAATTCGCGGCCCAAGGTCCACCCGGAACGCGCCCATCCGGTCGCTTGGCTTCTCCGCCTTGCGGCCGACCAGCCAGGATTTGGACGACCGCCCGCCCCCGTCCTGGCCCCAATCGTAGGCGAGGTTGACCGCGACGCTCGGCACGAAGATGCGGCGGCCCTGCAGCTCGATCACCTGCACCTCTTCGCTCTTCATCTGCACCGCCGCGGCGATGCGCAAAGTCTCGCCGGGCGGCAACGTGATGTGCGGAGAGCCACTGTGGCGGTGGATCGGGCCGCCGAGGAAGGCACCGATCGGCTGCTCGTCGGCGGCATTGAACATGCGCGCGTCGATGCGGATGTTGCGTGCGGTCTCGCCGCCGACATTGGTGATGACGAGATCGTAATGAAGGCTGGCCTCGCTCGGCGTCGAGGCGGCGCGGTCGGGCTCGATGTCGAGCTCGAGCCAGGGCCGCGGCGCTTCGGCGGCAACCGGCTCGGGCGCGGGCGTCGCGACCTCGTCCAGCAGAAGTTCGGGCGCCGGCTCCGGCAGGGGCGGCCCGTCGTCCGCGACGACTTCCTGCCGGCCGGCAGACACGCGACGGCGGACGAGGAAAGCGAGCCCGGCAAGTACGAGCAAAGCAGGCAGCGCAAGCCACAGCCAGTTGAAGCTGGACGGCGCCGGTTTCTCCGCAGGCGCCGCGGGAGTTGGCACCGGCTGCGGCGCCGCCACCGGCGCTTGCGCGGCCGGCACCGGGGCCGGCGTCGCAGCAATCGGTGCGGGCGACCCATGGGTCGTCGGCTTTGGCCGCTCGACCTCACTCGACCTGGGTGTTCGGGCGGGCGCTTTGGCGACACGCGGCGCGGCGCGCTCGGGCGGCGCGATCGGAGTGCGGGCTGGCCCGCGGGCCGGTGCTGCGGTGCGCGTCCTGTTCGTCGGGGCGGCCGGAGGCCGCGTCGCCGGGAGAGTGGGCACGACCGTCTGCGGCTGGGGCGGCGGAGTTGTCCGCTCGCCCGGAAGCTGGAAGTTCCGGAGCTGCGGATTGCCGACGGTGGTGTTGTCCTGCGCAGCAAGAAGGGCCGGCCAAATAGCCAGCGCCGTTCCCAATGCGACAGCCCGCCAATGGCGGCCTAATTTCATCATCTTAGTGAGGATTTCCCTCTCACACCCCAGCCGGCTCCTTATCGCCCGGCTTTTGTGCCGTCCAGCCGCGGCGCGGCGGGTCTCGCACTGGTTGCGACGGCCGGAAATTTCAGGCCAGCGCCCGCTCCACCAGTTCCTCCACCTTAAGGCCCAGCCGCCGCATCTGCGCGGCGATGCCAGGCCAGCGATGCTTGAGGAAATCGGCCCGTTCGGAGGTGCGTAGCCGCTCGGCCGCGCCATCCGCGACGAACATGCCGACGCCGCGCTTCACCACCACCAGCCCCTCGTCCTGAAAGGTCTGATAGGCCTTGGCGACGGTCAGCGGATTGGCGCCATGCTCGGCGGCGAGGCTGCGCACCGAGGGCAGGGGATCGCCGTCGCGCACCTTTCCCTCGAGGATCAAGGCGCCGATGGAATCGCGCAGGCGCAGATAGACGGGACGTTCCTCGGTCGGCATCACTGACATACTGTTCTAATACAGCGCGGGGGTCAAGTGTCTTAACCGGCTTTCGGCGACCATTGGGTCACCACATCATCATAGGCCGGTCGCTGCCGCTCCTCCAGCTCCATGCCGGGCGTGCCGAGGAAGAGGAAGCCGGCGACCCGCTCCTGCCCCTGCAGGCCGAGGCCTTGGCGGACTCCCTCCGAATAAGCGGCCCAACCGGTCACCCAGCCGCCGGCGAAACCCAAGGCATGGGTGGCGAGCAGCAGGTTCATGCCGGCCGCACCGCAGGACAGCTCCTGCTCCCAAAGAGGGATCTTGGTGCCTTCGACGGGGCTGGAGACGAGGACAATCAGCTCCGGCGCCTGTTGGGCGAAGCGGTGCACAGCCTCCAGCTCCAGCCGGCCGGGCTCCTCCTCCTTTCCCGCACTATAGGCGCGTTCGAGCATCGCTTCGAAATCGCCGCGCCGTCCCTTCGCGACATGGATGAAGCGCCACGGCGCGAGCTTGCCATGATCCGGCGTGCGCATGCCGATCTCGAGGATGCGGCGAAGCTGTCCGGCATCGGGGCCCGGTTCGACCAGGTCGCGCGGGCGGCCGGAGCGGCGGGTGGCAAGGAGCGAGAGGGTCGAGCTGAGGTCGTTGAACATGCGCCGGCGCTACCAGCCTCGTGCCGGGTCAACAATCCGGCTTCACAAGGCGGGAATCCCCGCTAGGTTGCCGCCACCAAAGCCGGGATACACGGCGGGACAACAGGGAGTGGGTTCATGGTCGAAACGCCGACCGCCGACAATCCGGCCGAGCCGGACATCAGCCACGTCCAGCCTTATGCGGAAAAGACCTGGATGGGGCATCCGCCCCAGCTCGCCCGCCTCTTCTCGATCGAGATGTGGGAGCGGTTCGGCTTCTACGGCATGCGCGTCCTGCTCGTGCTCTATCTGGTCAACCACTTCCTGCTTGCGGATCACCAAGCGAACGGGATCGTCGGCGGCTATCTCAGCCTCGTCTATCTGACGCCGGTGGTGGGCGGCTTCCTCGCCGACCATTATCTCGGCTCCAAGCGCGCGGTGAAGTTCGGCGCGATCATGATGGCGATCGGCTATTTCACGCTCTGCTTCGGCGGCGACCAGGCCAAACCCTATGCGGTGATCGATGGCGCCCGTTACGCGGTCTCGGAGATCCAGCATGGCGGCTCGGTCATGGATCAGGGCACCAAGGTGCAGTCGATCGCGATGAACGGCCAGCATCTGACCCTGCACGGCCTGCCCGATGGATCGATGCAGCTCGCTGGCGGACAACGGCCAGGTCGCGCGCACCATCGCCAAGGGCGGCTTCAGCGCGGGCGGCGACCGTTCGCCCTTCTACATGAACCTGATGCTGCATCGCGCTGAGCCTGATCGTGATCGGCAATGGCTTCTTCAAGCCCAACATCTCGACCATCGTCGGCTCGCTCTATGCGCCCGGGCGACCGGCGGCGCGACGCCGGCTTCACCATCTTCTACTGGGGCATCAACATCGGCTCGATCGGCGGTCAGTTCGCCTGCCCGTTCGCTCGTCAGACTGGTTCGGCTGGTGGGCCGGCTTCCTCGTCGTCTCGATCGGCATGCTGATCGGCTTCGCGCTGATCCAGTTCGAGGGCGGCCGCCTCGCCGGCTATGGCGAGCCGCCAGTGCGCCGGGGCCCGGACCGCGCGATCACCGATCTACATCCTGTCGCTGCTCGCCGTCCCGCTCTTCTGGCTGATCTTCCAGAACGTTCTGAACGCGCCCGACGCGGCGGCCGGACATGGCATCGTTGAATATGTCCGGGCGACGCCGTTCCTCGGCAAGGTGCTGTTCGTTACCTTCCTGCTGGCCGTGATCGGCATTCCGATCTGGGCCTATCGGGTGGGCGACAAGGTCGAATTCCAGATGATGCTGGCGGCGATCATCCTCGTCGTCTTCAACGTCACCTTCTGGACCCTGTTCGAGCAGGCGGCCTCGTCGCTGACCCTGTTCGCCGATCGCAACACCGACGCTCGAATTGTTCGGCTTCGCGCATCTCGGCCGGCCAGACGCAGCAATTCAACCCGATCACCATCGTCATGTTCGCGCCGATCCTGAGCTGGCTGTGGGTGGCGCTTGCCAAAAAGGGCTGGGAGCCGTCGATCCAGGTCAAGTTCGGCTTGGCGCTCGTCCTGGTCGGGCTCGGCTTCGTCGTGCTGGCCTTGAGCGGGCCAACCGCCAACGGAGCCTTCCGGGTCTCGCTCTGGTGGCTGGTGCTGACCTATTTCCTGCATTCGATCGCGGAATTGTGCATCTCGCCGGTCGGCCTGTCGATGATCACCAAGCTGTCGATCGCGCGGGTCGTCGGCATGATGATGGGCGTCTGGTTCCTGTCCATCTCGATCGGCGAATATCTTGCCGGCGCCGCCGCGCAGGCCGCGTCGGTGCAGACGGTCGGCGGCCAGGTCACCAATCCGGAGCTCAGCCTCCACACCTATCTCGGCACGTTCATGATCGGCGGCGAGCTGACGATCGGCGCCGGGGTCATCCTGCTGTTCATCTCGCCGCTGCTGAAGAAGCTGATGCACGGCGTGACCTGAGGAAAATATGCGCAACCTCCCCAATCTAGCCTGGCTTCCCCTCGCCCTCGGCGCGCTGGTCGGCTGCGCGGCCTCCGCGCCGCCCGCGAAAACCGCCTCTGCCGCGCCGCCGCAGACCTATTCGCGCGATCCCTATCCTTCGACCTATCATCGCTATCCCGGCGTGCTGACCGCGATCACCGGCGGCACCGTCTATGACGGCGAAGGCGGCCGGATCGAGAACGGCACGGTGATCCTGGCCGACGGAGTGGTCCAGGCGATCGGCGGACCCGACACGCCGATCCCCGCCGGCGCGACGCGGATCGACGCGCACGGCAAGTGGGTGACGCCGGGCATCATCGACGTCCACTCGCCACCTCGGCGACTATCCCTCGCCCGCGGTCGAGGCGCACCAGGACGGCAACGAGTTGACCGGCCCCGTCCACCCCGACGTCTGGGCCGAGCACAGCGTCTGGCCGCAGGATCCGGGCTTCAGCCGCGCGCTCGCCAATGGCGGCGTCACCACGCTGGAGATCCTGCCCGGCTCGGGCGACCTGTTCGGCGGCCGCTCGGTCGTGCTCAAGAACGTGCCGGCGCGCACCGTCCAGGCGATGAAATTCCCGGGCGCGCCCTACGGCCTCAAGATGGCGTGCGGCGAGAATCCCAAGCGCGTCTATGGCAGCCGCAACCAGATGCCCGGCAGCCGGATGGGCAATATCGCGCTCGACCGCGAGACCTGGGCGCGCGCGGTCGAGTATAAGCGCCGCTGGGACAATTATGAGAAAGCACGGCGGCGAGCCGCCGACCCGCGATATCGGCATGGACACGCTGCGCGGCGTGCTGGCGGGCGAGATCCTCGTCCAGAACCATTGCTACCGCGCCGACGAGATGGCGAACGTGATCGATATGTCGAAGGAGTTCGGCTATCACGTCGCCGCCTTCCACCACGCGGTGGAGGCCTACAAGATCGCCGACCTGCTGCGCGAAAACCATATCTGCGCGGCGATGTGGGCCGACTGGTACGGCTTCAAGATGGAAGCCTATGACGGCATCCCGGAGAATATCGCGCTCGTCCACCATGCCGGCGCCTGCGCGATGATCCATTCGGACGACCCCAACGGCATCCAGCGCCTCTACCAGGAAGCGGCCAAGGCGCAGGCGGCGGGACGGCGGATCGGGCATCAACATTCCCGACGCGGAGGTGTGGGAATGGCTGAGCTTCAACCCCGCCAAGGCGCTCGGCATCTCGGACAAGACCGGCAGCCTGAGGCCCGGCAAGATGGCCGACGTGGTGCTGTGGAACGGCAATCCGCTGAGCGTCTACACGCGGCCCGAGAAGGTCTGGATCGACGGCGCCATGCTCTACGATGCGATGAACCCGAAGCTGCGCCCGGTGAGCGATTTCGAGCTCGGCCAGCCCGGCGAAGGGGATGTGAAGTGATCCGGTCCCTCCCTCCCCTCCGTTCCGTGTTGGCCGCGGTATTGATGCTGTCAGCGGCGCCTGCGGCTGCACAGACAATCGCCATCACCGGCGGCACGGTCGCGCTCGGGGATGGCTCCGATCCGATCCCCGGCGGCACCGTCGTCATTCGCGACGGCCGCGTCGTCGCGGCCGGCCGAAATGTCGTCGTGCCCGCCGGAGCGCAAATGGTGGATGCGAGCGGAAAATGGGTGACGCCGGGCATCGTCGCCGGTTTCTCCCGCGTCGGCCTTGCCGAAGTGGACGCGGAGGACGCTTCGAACGACATCAGTGCGCGGACCTCGCCGTTCAGTGCGGCGATCGACGTCGCGCCCGCGATCAACCCGCGCGCGCAGCCGATCGCGATCAACCGCGCCGGCGGAGTCACTCGCGCCATCGTCGCGCCGGCGACCGCGCGCAGCATCTTCGGCGGCCAGGGCGCGGTTATCGATCTCGGCGCGGACATGGACCCGATCACCCGCGCCCGCGCCTTCCAGTTCGTCGAATTGGGCGAGACCGGCGCGGCCGATGCCGGCGGCAGTCGCGCCGCTGCCTATGTCCTGTTCCACGACGCGTTGCGCGAGGCGCGCGACCTGACGCTTCGCGCGCCGATCGCTGGTCCGGCATCCCAGCGCCGGGCCCGCGCCAACGATCAGCGCGCCTACGGGCTGGAGGACGAGCCGACCGCCAACAATCCCCTGCTTGGCGGCAATGTCAGCCGGCCGCAGGACGTTTTGCTCACCCGCTTCGACGCGGCGGCGCTCGTCCCGGTGCTGCAGGGGCGGCAATATCTGCTCGTCCATGTCGAGCGGGCGAGCGACATCCTCCAGGTGCTGGGGCTCAGGAAGGAATTCCCGGCCCTGCGCCTCGTCCTCGTCGGCTGCGCCGAGG
Organism: uncultured Alphaproteobacteria bacterium; assembly: GCA_963777295.1. GTDB lineage: Bacteria > Pseudomonadota > Alphaproteobacteria > Sphingomonadales > Sphingomonadaceae > Allosphingosinicella. The sequence continues at coordinate 102,622 of CAVZPV010000008.1, read as the reverse complement.
GCTGGACCGTCGCGCACGAGATCGCCGCCTCCGGCGTGCCGGTGATCGCTTCGGCGCTGACCGACCTGCCTAATAGTTTCGAGCAGCTCGCCTCGACCCAGTCCAATGTCGGGCGGATGCGGGCGGCTGGCGTCCACGTTTCGATCGGCATGATCGACGACGAGGAATCGCGTCAGGTGCGCTGGGAACGGCAATATGCCGGCAATCTCGTCGCGGTCGGGCGCGTGCCCGGCGCCACCGGCCTCACCTGGGCGCAGGCGCTCGAGGCGATCACCTCCGCGCCGGCCGAGGCGATCGGCATGGGCGACGAGATCGGCTCGCTGAAGCCGGGCCGCCGCGCCGATGTGGTGGTGTGGGACGGCGATCCGCTCGAGCTTTCCACGGCGCCCGTCCTCGTCCTGATCGACGGCGTCCAGCAACCGCTCACCAACCACCAGACCGAGCTTCGCGACCGCTATCGCAGCCTCGTTCCGGGCGACCTGCCGCAGGCCTATCGCCGCTGATGGCGCTCGCCAGCCTGCTCCTGGCGACCATCGCCTTCGTCGGCACCCATTTCCTTCTGTCACATCCGCTGCGGCTGAAGTTGATCGGCGCGGTCGGCGAGCTGCGCTTCACCTTGCTTTATTCGATTGGTCGCTGCGGCCACGCTGCTCTGGGTCGCCTTCGCCTGGCTGGCGCTGGACGACGAGCGGCTGATCTGGATCGCGCCGGACTGGTGGCTGGCCGATCGCCTCTGCAATCATGCTCGTCGCCTCGATCCTGCTGATCGGCTCGTTCGTCCGCAATCCGGCCTTCCCGCACCCCGGCGCGGCACGGAAGGCGCGGCCGGCGGCCGGCGTGTTCGCGATCACCCGCCATCCGATGAACTGGTCCTTCGCGCTCTGGGCGATCGTCCATCTGATCCTCTGGGGATCGCTCGCGGAATATCATTTTCGACGGCGGTATCCTGATCCTCGCCATTTTCGGCTCGGCCGGGCAGGACCGGAAGAAAGAGCGGGCGATGGGCCAACCCTGGCTGCAATGGGAGGCGAGGACGTCCTTCGTGCCTTTCGCCGCCCTCCTCGCCCGCCGCGCCCGCTGGCGCGACGCGGCGCCGGGCTGGATCGCCGGGCTCGGTGGCGTCGTCTTCTGGCTGACCATAATCACCTGGCACGCGCCGAAGGTCTCGCCGCTTGCCTGGGCCTGGAAGACCTTTTGAGGCTCAGCCCGAGGCGGCAGGGCCTTCCTTTAGCCTTTCGTCCCGATGCGTGACCGCGTCCTCGGGACCGTAGCCGCTACGGCGGGCGAGGACGGTCGCCGCAGCCGTGTCCATCGCGACATTGCCGACGGTGCGGATGAGGTCGGGCAGCATCTCGACCGCGACGAACAGAACCAGCGGCTCGATCGGCACGCCCATGGCGATGCAGACCGGCGCGATCGAGCTGATGTAGGAGATGGCGCCGGGCAGGCTGACCGAGCCGATCTCCGTCATCGCCGCCACCGCGATCCCCGCCGCGATCTGCGACGGCGTCAGGTGCATGCCGTACCAGTGGGCGATGTAGAGCGCGACCGCGAGGTTCATGGCCGGTCCGGTCGCCCGGAAGATGGCGACGGCGAGGGGCAGCGCCACGCCCGAGGCGGCGACCGGCACGCCGAGCTTCTCCGCCCCCTTCAGCATCGCCGGCAGCGAGGCGAGCGAGGATTGGGTGCTGATCGCGACCGCATGGGCCGGCGCCACCGCGCGCGTGAAATCGAGGAAGCCGACGCGCCCGCCGATCGCCGCGATCGGCCAGGCCGAGAACCAGACGACGACGCCGCAGGCCGAGACGATCAGGATGTAATGGATGAGCGCTCCGAAGGCACCCCCACCCGCCTTTGCGCCGACGACATAGGCGAGCGCGAACACGCCGATCGGCCCCAGCAGCAGCACCCAATTGATGATCACCAGCATCGCGTCGGCAATGCCGCGGAAGAAGGTGACGAGCAGCTCGCGGGTGTCGGCGGCGAGGCGAGTCAGCGCGAAGGCGAAGGCAGTTGCGAAAAAGATGAGCGGCAGGATCTGGTCGCCGGCCGCGGCCGAGATCGGATTCTCCGGCACGATTGAGCGGACGAACTCGGCGAAGGTCGGGATGGCGCCGACATTGCTGCCCGCGCCGGATAGCGCATGCTTGAGGGCCGCCGCCGAGCCTCCCGGCAACGGGAAAAGATGGAGCAGCATCGGCGTCAGGACCGCGCCGAGGATCGCCGAGATCCAGAGATAGACGACATAGAAGAGGATCGCCCGCCCGGCGAGGCGGCTGGCCCGCGCCGCCTCGGCCGAAGTGGCGATGCCGGTCACCAGCAAAGCGACCACCAGCGGGATGATCGTCATCCGGAGGGAATCGAGCCATAACCCGCCCACCGTTTCGGCGACCGGGATCGCCCCCGATGCGAATCCGGAGGCCCAGGCGGCGCTGGCAATGCCGAGAAGCAGGCCGGCGATGAGACCAATAAAGATGCGCGCGGCCTGCGACATTCGCGCCTTTGTAACGTGCTCCGGGGGCAAGGCAATTACATCCCTTTCGCCCTGCCCTCGCACTCCGCGCGGCTTGGCGCTAAAGGGCGCGCAAGGGGAACAGGAACGCATGACTCGCAGATATTTCGGCACAGACGGCATTCGCGGGCGCACCAACCAGACGCCGATGACCGCGGAGATGGCGCAGAAGGTCGGCCAGGCGGCCGGCGCGCATTTCCTGCGCGGCGACCATCGCCACCGCGTCGTGATCGGCAAGGACACGCGGCTCTCCGGCTATATGATGGAGACGGCGCTCGTCTCCGGCTTCACCAGCGTCGGCATGGACGTGGTGATGGTCGGGCCGATGCCGACGCCGGCCGTGGCCATGCTCACCCGCTCGATGCGCGCCGATCTCGGCGTGATGATCTCGGCCAGCCACAATCCCTATCAGGACAATGGCATCAAATTGTTCGGGCCCGACGGCTACAAGCTCTCCGACGAGGACGAGGCGGCGATCGAGCGGCTGATCGAGCAGGCGCCGCAGCTGGTCGACGCGCCGATGATCGGCCGCTCGCGGCGGATCGAGGACGCACGCGGCCGCTACATCCACTTCCGCCAAGTCGACCTTCCCCGAGGAGCTGCGGCTCGACGGGCTCAAGATCGTGATCGATTGCGCCAACGGCGCCGCCTATAAGGTCGCGCCCGAGGCGCTTGTGGGAGCTGGGCGCCGAGGTCATGCGCGATCGGCGTCTCGCCCAACGGCCTCAACATCAACGACAAGGTCGGCTCGACCGCCCCAGCCGCGCTGCAGGCCCGCGTGGTCGAGGAAGGCGCCCATATCGGCATCGCGCTCGACGGCGACGCCGACCGGCTGATCATCGTCGACGAGAAGGGCCGGATCGTCGACGGCGACCAGTTGATGGCGCTGATCGCGCTCTGCTGGGCGCGGCGCGGGATGCTCGAAGGCGGCGGCATCGTCGCGACGGTGATGTCGAACCTCGGGCTGGAACGGTTCCTCGAGCGGAACGGCCTCTCGCTGATCCGCACCAAGGTCGGCGACCGCTATGTGCTTGAGGCGATGCGCGAGCGCGGCTTCAATGTCGGCGGCGAGCAGTCCGGCCACATCATCCTCTCCGATTATGCGACCACCGGCGACGGGCTGGTCGCGGCGCTGCAGGTGCTCGCCTGCCTGGTCGAGGAAGGGCGGCCCGCGAGCGAGATGCTCCACCAGTTCGACCCGCTGCCGCAGCTCCTCAAGAATGTCCGCTTCGGCGGCGGCGCGCCGCTGAAGCAGGAGAGCGTCAAGTCGGCAATCGCCGAGGCCGAGAGAAGAGGCTGGAGGGCACCGGCCGCCTCGTCATCCGCAAGTCGGGCACCGAGCCGCTGATCCGCGTGATGGCCGAGGGCGAGGACAAGGCTCTGGTCGAGGAGGTGGTCGATTCGATCTGCGAGGCGGTGCAGGCGGCGTGAGCCTCGACATGTGCCCCGATTGCGAATTGTGCGGCCGCGACCTGCCGCCCGACACGAACAAAGCCTGGATCTGCTCGTTCGAATGCACCTTCTGCGCTGAGTGCGCGGATGGGCGCCTCAATTTCATCTGCCCGAATTGCGGCGGCAGGCTGGAGCGCAGGCCCGCGCGCGAGGCGAAATGGCTGGAGGAATATCCGGCCTCGGCGATCCGAAAAGGACCGGCTTGAGGAGGTTATCAAAGGGGTCGCGCCATATTCCCTCCTCGTTCGTCCCGAGCGTCGTCGAGGGGCGCAGCTCGGACTCTGTTCCAACGCCCCTCGACTACGCTCGGGACGAGCGGGCGGGGTCGAGCTGAAGTGACCCCTCCCAGAATCCTCATCATTGCCGGCTCGGACAGCGGCGGGGGCGCGGGCATCCAGGCGGATATCAAGACCATCACCATGCTCGGCGGCTTCGCCACCACCGCGATCACCGCCATCACCGCGCAGAACACGCTGGGCGTGCAAACGGTAATGCCCGTGCCGTTCGAGATGGTGCTGCGGCAGATCGACGCGGTGCTGGGCGATCTCGGCGCGGACGTGATCAAGATCGGCATGATCGGCGGCGCGGAAACGGCGGCGGCGCTGGCGGCGCGGCTCGAACGCGTCGGTGATATCCCCATCGTCTTCGACCCGGTCATGGTCGCAACCAGTGGTGACAGGCTGGCCGACGAAGCGACCGTCACCGCCTTCGAGCGGCTGACGCGGCGCGCCACGCTCATTACTCCCAATGGGCCGGAGCTCGCGACGCTGGCCGGAAGGATGGTCGAGACGTCCCGAACAACTCGAAGAGGCCGCCGCGGCACTTTCCGCCCGGACGGGAGCGGCCGTGCTCGCCAAGGGCGGCCATCTCGCCGGAACGACGCTGACCGATATTCTGATCGAGGCCGGCCAAGCGATCCGCTTCACCTCCGAACGCATCGAGACGCAGCACAGCCACGGCACCGGCTGCACGCTTGCCTCGGCCATCGCCGTCCATCTTGCGCGGGGACGGCCGTTGCCGGAGGCGGTGGCGCGGGCGCGGGCCTTCCTGCGCACCGCCCTCGCCGCCGCGCCGGGCTTCGGCGGCGGCCATGGCCCGATGGGCCATCACGCCGCTTCGTCGGGCGAGATCGACCTCAACCAAGTCACTCTTCCCGCGCGCGACTATGCGGAATCGGTCGCCTTCTATCGCACGCTTGGGCTGAGGCAGATCGTCGAATTCGCCGCCGCATTATGCGCGTTTCGAATGTCCCGGTGGCGCCACCCTCTCCATCCATCTGGAGCCGGATCTGAAGGCAGGCGACGCGGTGATCTATTTCGAATGTGCGCAGCTCAATGCGTGGGTGGAGCGGCTGCAAGCCGCCGGCATCGCCTTCGACTCGCCCCCCGCCGATCAAAGCTGGGGCTGGCGCGAGGCGCATCTGCGCGATCCGGCCGGCAACCGGCTCTGCCTCTATTGGGCCGGCGAGAACCGGCTCTATCCATCCTGGCGCCTGCCGCACGCCTGAGCATAACCCGTTGCAAATGCTGAACTCCTCCCCATTTCTTCCGCTGAAGGGACGGCTTTTTCGTGCCCGCAACCGGCCGTATCTCCATATCGGTCCGTCCGGCGCCGCGCCCCTTCCGGTTGCGCAATGAGGAGCCCTTCCGGTAAGGGCGCCGACTTTCCGGAGTCACGAATGACGTCCAATATGCTGACCATGCCTGCACTGCGCCTGCCCTGGCGGCCGCGGCTGCCGCACGCGAAGCAATGGTTCGCCTTCCTCGTGCTGGCGACGACGGCTGGGCTGTACCTGCTGGCCGCCCTCAGCGTGACGGCCTCAGGCTCCGATCCGGCCCGCGCCAATGTGCCCAGGATCGTGTCGAGCCAGCAATTGTTTGTTCCCGGCCTCGGCGCGCCGCCGGTGCCCGAGCCCCTCCAGTTCCGCGACGTGACGCCGCAGGACGCGCAGGCGATCAACGCAGCCATCCCGATCTCGACCGACCCCAACCCCGCCGCCCGCCCCTATCGCGAAGCCTTCGCGACACCCGCCGACCAGCTCCGCGCCACCGAGTGCCTCGCCGCCGCCATCTATTACGAGGCGGCGATCGAGCCCATCGACGGCCAGCGCGCGGTCGCGCAGGTGGTGCTGAACCGCGTCCGCCATCCCGCCTTCCCGAAGAGCGTCTGCGGCGTCGTGTTCCAGGGCTCGGATCGCTCGACCGGCTGCCAGTTCACCTTCACCTGCGACGGTGCGCTCAACCGCACGCCCGTCGCCGCGCTCTGGGAACGCGCCCGCAAGGTCGCCGAGGAGGCGCTGGCGGGCAAGGTCTATCGCGCCGGTCGGCTGGTCGACCCATTATCACACCAATTGGGTGGTGCCGTACTGGAGCGGATCGCTGACCAAGGATGCGGTGGTCGGAAGCCATATCTTCTACCGCTGGGCCGGCGGCTGGGGCCACCCGACCGCCTTCCGCTTCGCTGCCGACGGGCACCGAGCCGCAAATCGCGCTGATGCGGCGCCTGACCTCCGATCCGTCGAGCCTCGCCGACGCGACCGGGCCGACGACCACGGTCGTCGATCCCAAGCTCGCCGCCGCCATCGCCGCCGGCGACGCGCCGGTCCCCGGCGCGCAGGCGCAGGCAAGCATCGACAGCTTCGGCCGCTCGGTCGTGCGTCAATACAAGCCGATGACCGCTCAGCAGGCAACCGCCGCCGCTATGGCCCGCATCGGCACCGACACGCCGCAGCAGCGGCTGAATACGGTTGAATGGGCTCTGTCCGGCCAGTCGGACAAGCCGCAAACTCCGTTCGGCAGCAAACCGAAAGCGGAGACGTCGGCGCCCATTTCTGCCACGCCCGCGACTGCTCGTCCCGCCGGCGCCGCCGCGGTCAAATGCCTCGAAGGCGTCCGCCGCCTCCCCGGCGTCGTCGGGCCGGCCCAGCCGCAGGGCTGCTGACGCCTTTCGTCGAGGCCTGCTGGACAGGCCTCTCTTTCCCTCTCTATCGTCCCGCGCAAAACGGGAGAGGGACATGGGGAAAATCGCGATCTGGAGCGCCGCGGCATTATCGGCGCTGGCGCTTTCTGCAGCGGCTGCGGCGGTGGTGCGGGGGCCGGTTTACCCGCCCTTTGGGCTCGACCTCACGGCGCAGGACAAAGCGGTCCGGCCCGGCGACGATTTCTTCCAATATGCCAACGGCGCCTATCTCGCGCGCACGGCCATTCCCGCCGACCGGTCGGCAGCCTCGCGCCGGTTCGAAATGACCGACCGGATGGAGGCGCAGCTCCACGACGTTGATGGAGAATGCCGCGCGCACTTCACCGCCCAACGCGCAGACGAGAAGGCGAAGGTCGGCCGCTTCTACGCCGCCTTCATGGACGAGGCGCAGGCGGAGAGGCTCGGCGCGACGCCGCTGAAGCCAGAGCTCGACGCGATCCGCGCCGCCTCCGACCGCGCTGCGCTCGCCCGCCTGATGGGCGAAGGCGCGGGCGGCCTCTATCCGGGCCTGTTCGGTGTCGGCATCGACGCCGATCTCAAGCAGCCCGGCCGCTACGCCGTCTATCTCAGCCAGTCGGGCCTCGGCCTCCCCGACCGGGATTATTATCTGCGGCCGGACCTCAAGACCCAGCGCGATGCCTATCGCGCCTATGCCGCGCACCTGCTCGCCCTGATCGGCTGGCCCGATCCGGAGCGCGGCGGCGGAAGCGGCGTGTCGCCTTCGAGACGAGGGTCGCCGAGGCGAGCTGGACCAAGGTCGAGCAGCGCGACCTCACCGCCCAATATAATCCGATGGCGCCGGCCGATCTTCCCGCCTTTGCGCCGGGCTTCGATTGGGGTCCGTTCCTCGCCGCCGCCGGCGTCGCCCGCAAGCCGACCCTGATCGTCGCCCAGAAGAGCGCCTTCCCGAAGCTCGCCGCCATCTACGCCGATACGCCGCGTCGATGCGCTCAAGGCGTGGATGGCGTTTCGCGTCGCCGATGCTGCGGCGCCCTATCTCTCCAAGCCCTTCGTCGACGCCAATTTCGAGCTGCACGGGAAGGTGCTGACCGGCCAGGGCCAGATCCAGCCGCGCTGGAAGCGGGCGATCGTCGCCGTCGGCGGCGGCGATTGCGGCGCGGATCCGGGAAGCTGCTTCGGCACCATCGCCTGGGCGGTTGGCGACCTCTACGCCGCCCGCTACTTCCCACCCGCGACCAAGGCCAAGGTCACCGATCTGGTCGCCAATGTGAAAGCCGCCTTCCGAGCCCGCATCGAGCGAGCTCGACTGGATGGGGCCGGTGACCAAGGCCGAGGCGCTGAAAAAGCTCGATACCTATACGGTGAAGGTCGGCTATCCCGACAAGCCGCAACGCGATTATTCGGGCGTCGCAATTCGGCGCGACGATTTGCTCGGCGACGTCCGCAACGCAGCCGCCGCCGAATGGGCCTTCCTCGTCCGCCGCAGCGACGGCCCCGTCGACCGCGGCGAGTGGACGATGACCCCGCAGACCAACGATGCCTATAACGGCTCGCTGCGTGACATCGTCTTTCCGGCCGGAATCCTCCAGGCACCGATCTTCGACGCCCCCGCCGATCCGGCGATCAATTATGGCGCGATCGGCGGCGTCATCGGTCATGAGATGACCCACGGCTTCGACGACCAGGGCCGCACCATCGACGCCGCCGGTGCATTGCGCGACTGGTGGACTCCCGCCGACGCCGCCGCGTTCAAGGCCCGAGCCGACGCGCTCGGCCGCCAATATGCGACCTACGAGCCGGTACCCGGCTTCCACATCGATCCGGGCCTCACCATGGGCGAGAACATCGCCGATCTCGGCGGCCTCTCGATCGCGCTCGACGCCTATCACCGCTCGCTGCACGGCAGGCCGGCGCCGGTGCTCGGCGGACTGACCGGCGACCAGCGCGTCTTCCTCGGCTGGGCGCAGGCGTGGGCGGGCAAGATGCAGCCCGACGCGATCCGCCAGATGACGCTTGGCGACCCGCACAGCTTCCGGAAATTCCGGGTGAACGGCGTCCTCCGCAACATCGACGGCTGGTATTCGGCCTTCGGCGTCAAACCGGGCGAGGCGCTCTACCTCAAGCCCGAGGACCGCGTCCGCATCTGGTAAGGATCAAAGCGTCCTCAGTTGGAAGCGCTGAAGTTTGCCCGTCGCCGTGCGCGGCAGAGCGGTGACGAACTCGATCTCTCTTGGATATTTGTAGGGGGCGATCGCCGCCTTTACATGGTCCTGGAGCGCACGCGCCAGCTCGGGCGAGCCTTCATGGCCGGCGGCGGTGACGACGAACGCCTTCACCTTCTGCCCGCGCTCGTCGCACGGGACCCCGATCACGGCGCACTCCGCCACCGCCCCGTGGAGATAGAGGGCGTTCTCCACCTCCGGCGCGGCGATATTGTAGCCGGCGGAGACAATCATGTCGTCCGAGCGGGCGACATACCAGAAATAGCCTTCCTCATCCTGGCGGTAGGTGTCGCCGGTGACATTCCAGCCATGCTGCACGTAATCGCGCTGGCGCTCGTCGTCCATGTAACGGCAGCCGGTCGGCCCCCTGACCGCGAGGCGACCCACGCCGTGCGCCAGCGGCCTCCCCGCCCCGTCGAGCACGCAGGCGCGATAGCCGGGGACGGCCTTGCCGGTCGCGCCGGGGTGGATGTCGTCGCCCGAGGCGGAGATGAAAATGTGCATCATCTCGGTCGCGCCGATCCCGTCGACAATGCGAAGCCCCGTCGCCTCCCGCCATGCCTGCCAGGTCGCGGCGGGCAGATGCTCCCCCGCGGAGACGCAGATTTGAAGGGATGAGATGTCGTGCCCTTCCAGCTTGCCGAGCATTGCCTTGTAGGCGGTGGGCGCGGTGGCGAGGTGGGTGATGCGGTGCTTTGCCATGGCCTCCAGCAGCGGCTTCGGCCCGGCTTGGTCGAGCGTGATCGCCGCGCCGCCGAAGCGCCATGGGAAAATCAGCTGCATGCCGAGGCCGAAGGTGAAGGCGATCGGCGCCGAGCAGATCCAGCGGCCGCCGGGTTCCGGCGTCAGCACGTAGCGGGCGAAGCTGTCGGCCGAGGCGAGCACGTCGCGATGATAGTGGATGCAGGCCTTGGGACGGCCGGTCGTGCCGGAGGTGAAGGCGACAATGGCGACATCGTCGCGGTGCGTGGCGACCGGCTCGAATCCACTAGCCTTGTCGCGAAGCCGCTTTTCGAGCGCGCCACCGCCCCCATCGCCGCGATAGACGAGCAGGGAGCGGATCAGTCCAGTCTCATCGGCCGCCGTCATGAAATCGCCGAGGCTGCGTTCGTCCACGATCGCATGATGAATCTGGGCCCGATCCAGAATTGTCGCGATCTCGCCCGGCCGTAGGATCGGCATGGTCGCAACGACGATCCCGCCCGCCTTGAGTACGGCGAGCCAAGCGGCGAACAGCATCGCGCCGTTCGGACCGCGCAAAAGGACGCGATTGCCGGGAATCAGTCCCTCTTCCTCGACCAGCAGCCGCGCGATCCGGTCGGAGAGGTCGCGCATCTGGCCGTAGGTCCAGGTGCCGGCGTCGTTGATCACGGCCGGCGCGTCCTGCGGGCCCTTATCGATCAGCTCGACGGCGGCGTTGAGCTGATCGGGATAATGAAGCTCGGGAAGCTCGAAGAGGAATTCGGGCTGGAGCTCGGGGGGCGGCAGCCGGTCGCGGACGAAGCTGTCGCGCTGTGCCGATTGCATCAGTCCGGCACCATGGCCATCGCCTCGATCTCGACGCGCGCGGCGGGCTCGACGAGACCCGTCACCCCGACCACCGCCATGGCCGGGAAGTGACGGCCGATCACCTCCCGCCAGACGGCGCCTATCTCGGGGAGGCTCGCGCGATACTCGTCGAGGTCGAGGACATACCAGGTCATGCGGACGATATGTTCGGGGCCGGCACCGTCCTCGGCGAGAATGGCGAGGATGTTGCGGAGCAGCTGGCGGAACTGGCCGGGAAGATCCGGCGCGACGATCCGTTCCGTCTCGTCCCAACCGATCACGCCCGCGGTGACGATCACACGTCCGCGCGCGGAGATGCCGTTCGCATAGCCTTTCGGCCGCGGCCAGCCCGGGGGCAACAGCGCCTTCACGCGCGATGCTCCGCCAGATGGGCGCGCGCGATCACAACCTTCTGCACCTCGGATGCTCCCTCATAGATGCGCAGCGCGCGAATCTCGCGATAGAGACGCTCGACCGGCACGCCCCGGGTGACGCCGAGGCCGCCGAACAGCTGCACCGCCTTGTCGATCACGCTCTGCGCGCTGTCCGTGGCGTGCAGCTTGGCGAGCGCCGCCTCGCGGCTGTTGCGCTGCCCCTTCACGTCGCGCAGCCAGGCCGCGCGGTAGATGAGCAAGGCGGAAGTCTCGACGTCGAGCACCATCTCCGCGAGCATCGCCTGGGTCAACCGCATTGTCGGCGAGCAGCCCCTCCCCCAGCCGCCGCTCCAGCGCGCGCGTCGTCGCCTCGTCGAGCGCACGGCGGGCGAAGCCGAGCGCGGCGGCGCCAACAGTGGTGCGGAAGACGTCGAGCGTCGCCATCGCCTGCTGGAAGCCGCGCCCGCGCTCGCCGATGATGGCGGAGGACGGCAGGCGCAAGCCGTCGAAGCGGAGCGTTGCCAGAGGATGGGCCGCGATCACCTCGATCCGTTCGCTGTCGTCCAAGCCGGGCGTTCCACGCTCGACCAGGAAGGCGGAGAGGCCTTTCGCGCCCGACGCTTCGCCGGTGCGGGCGAAGGTCACGTAGAAATCGGCGATGCCGCCATTGGAGATGTAGGTCTTGGCGCCGTCGAGGACGTAGCCGCCCTCGCGTCTCCACCGCCTTCGTCTCGATCGCCGCGGCATCGGAGCCGGAGCCTGGCTCGGTCAGCGCGAAGGCGGCGATCGCCTCGCCGCGCGCGACGGCGGGGAGCCACGCCTCCTTCTGCGCCTCCGTTCCGAACAGGGTGATCGCGCCGGAGCCGAGCCCCTGCATGGCGAAGGCGAAATCGGCGAGGCCGGAATGACGCGCCAGCGTCTCGCGGATCAGCGCAAGCGGAGCGGACGTCGAGCGCCTCGTGCACGCCGCCCCACGCCGCCGGCACGCAGTAGCGCAGCCACCCCGCCTCGCCGAGCCTGCGCACCAGATCGCGGCAGGCGGCATCGACATCCGCCGGCTCCTCGTCGCGTGATCTCGCGGCGTGCACCATGTCCTCCAGTCTTTCGCGCGAGCCGACGGTGGCTCTCGTCGAAAAACGGCCAGGCGAGGAAGTCGTCAGTCACCCTTGAACTCCGGCGTCTTTTTCACCGCGAAGGCTTCGAAGGCGCGGCGGAAGTCGTTCGTGCCCATGCAGATCGCCTGGGCCTGGGCCTCCATCTCGATCGCGGTTTCGAGGCTCACCGCCCATTCCTGGTTGAGCTGCGTCTTGGTGATGCCGTGGGCGAAGGTCGGGCCGCTCGCGAGGTCGCGCGCCAGCGCCTGCGCCTCGTCCAGCAGGCGTTCGGGCTCGACGAGGCGGTTGTAGAAGCCCCAGCGTTCGCCCTCCTCCGCGCTCATCGTCCGGCCGGTGAAGAGCAATTCCGAGGCGCGGCCCTGGCCGATGATCCGCGGCAGGATGGCGCAGGCGCCCATGTCGCAGCCGGCGAGGCCGACGCGGGTGAAGAGGAAGGCGGTCCGCGCCCGCGCCGTCGCGAGCCGCATGTCGGAGGCCATGGCGAGGATCGCCCCGGCGCCGGCGCAGACGCCGTCGACGGCGGCGATGATCGGTTGTGGGCAGGCTCGCATCGCCTTGACGAGATCGCCGGTCATCCGGGTGAAGTCGAGCAGGCCCGGCATCCCACGCTCGGTGAGCGGCCCGATGATCTCGTGGACGTCGCCGCCGGAGCAGAAATTGCCGCCGGCGCCGGCGATCACCACCGCCTTCACCTCGCGCGCGGCGACGAGGGCGCGGAACGTGTCGCGAAGCTCGGCATAGCTTTCGAAGGTCAGCGGATTCTTCCGCTCCGGCCGGCTGAGCGTGACGGTCGCCACCCCGTCGGCATAGTCCCAGACGAAATGCTCGGGCGCGTGTTGCGCCGGATCGAAATTCAAATCCCGTCTCCCCCGATTTCGATCGCCTGCCCGTTTATCGAACCGCTTTCCGGCAGGCACAATCGCAATACCGCCGCCGCGATCTCCTCCGGCGCGAGCAGCCGCCCGCTTGGGTTCATCCGCGCCAAGCGACGCCCGCGCCTCCTCCTCCGAGCGGCCGGTCTTCGCCCGGATCTTCGCCACCGCCTCGGCGACGAGACCGGTGTCGGTGAAGCCGGGACAGATGGCGTTGGCTGTGACATTCGTCCCCTTCAGCTCCTCGGCGAGCGCGCGCATCAGACCGACCGCGCCGTGCTTCGCCGCGACATAGGGCGCCGAATAGGCATAGCCGCGCAGGCCAGCGGTCGAGGCGATGGTGACGATCCGCCCCGCTTCAGCCTGAAGCAGATCGGGCAAGGCGGCCTGGCAGCAATGGAGCAGGGCGTCGCAATTGACCGCCATCGTCTCGCGCCAGAGCTCGGGCGTCACCTTCGCGAACGGCGCGCTCGCGGCCATGCCGGCATTGTTGATCAGGATGGTGATCGGGCCGAGCTTTTCGCGGGCGCTGGCGAAGGCGGAGAAGACCTGCTCGCGATCGGTGACGTCGGCGAGCAACAAAAAAACCGTCAGTTCACGCCGCTCGCCGCGAAATCGCAGGGCGCACCTCGGACTCTGTGCCGCGCCCCTCGACTTCGCTCGGGACGAGCGGAGGCTAGTGGCGGCCTCTCCAGAAGCTCGAGCCGCCGTCCCACCAGAGTCAGCCGCGCCCCCTCCGCCGCCAGCGCCCGCGCAATCGCGGCGCCGATGCCGGTGCCGCCGCCCGTCACCAATGCATGCTGGCCCGCCAGCCTCATGCCTTCAGCGCCGCCTCGGCTTCGCGCTGCAGGTTGCGCGCGAGCTGGGCCATGCCGCCGAGATATTGGGGCGGGACGTGGACGCCGCGATAATCGTGGCCGGCGGCGGCGCGCAGCGTCCACATCGGATCGACCAGATGCGGCCGGGCGAGCGCGACGAGGTCGGCGCGGCCGGCGGCGAGGATCGAGTTCACATGGTCGGGCTCGTAGATGTTGCCCACCGCGATGGTCGCGACCTGGCCCTCGTTGCGGATCCGGTCGGCGAAGGGCGTCTGGAACATGCGGCCGTAGACCGGGTGGCATTCGGCCCAGGTCTGGCCGGCCGAGACGTCGATCAGGTCGGCGCCCGCCTCGGCGAAGGCGCGGCCGATCCGCACCGCCTCGTCCGGGCGTTACGCCGAGCTCGCCCATCCAGTCGGTGGCGGAGATTCGGACCGACATCGGCTTCGTCCGCCGGCCAGGCGGCGCGCATCGCGCGGAAGACTTCCAGCGGGAAGCGCAGCCGGTTCTCCAGGCTGCCGCCATATTCGTCGGTGCGCTTGTTGGTGAGCGGCGTGATGAAGCTGGAGAGCAGATAGCCGTGCGCCGCGTGCAGCTCGATCATGTCGAAGCCCGGCTTCCTCGCCCATCCGAACGGCGGCGACGAACTGGGCGACGCACCGCGTCCATGTCGGCGCGATTCATCGGCCGCGGCACCTGGTTGCGCTCGCGTCCACGGCACGTCGGAGGCCGCCATCACCGGCCAGTTGCCGCTCTCCAGCGGCACGTCATAGCCTTCCCAGCCCACTTTCGTGCTGCCTTTCGGCCCGGAATGGCCAAGCTGGAGGCAGAATTTCGCCCGGCCGTTGGCATGGACGAAATCGACGATCCGCTTCCAGGCCGCACGTGCTCGGGCGCATACATGCCGGCGCAGCCCGGGCTGATCCGCCCCTCCGGCGAGACGCAGGTCATCTCGGTATAAAGGAGGCCGGCGCCGCCCTGGGCGCGGGTGCCATAATGGACGAGATGGAAGTCGTCAGGCGCTCCGTCGACCGCCGAATACATCGCCATGGGCGAGACGACGACGCGGTTGGCGAGCCGCATCTCGCGCAGCTGGTAGGGCGCGAACATGGGCGGCGCCGGCTCGTTGACCGGCGTGCCGAGGGCCCTCGACTGGAACCAGCGCTCCACGCCCTCCAGCCACGGCCTGTCGCGCAGCCGCAGATTTTCGTGGCTGACCCGCTGCGACCGGGTGAGCAGCGAATAAGCGAACTGGATCGGCTCGAACGGCAGATAGCGCTCGACCGTTTCGAACCATTCGGTCGAATTGCGGGCGCTGTTCTGGAGCTTGAGCACTTCGAGGTTCCGCTCGGCCTGATATTCGAACAGGGCCGCCTCGCGTTCGAGCCCGGGACGGTTCAGCACCTCGGCAAGCTTGATCGCATCCTCGAGCGCGAGCTTGGTGCCCGAGCCGATCGAGAAATGGGCGGTGTGGGCGGCGTCGCCGAGCAGGATCGAGGTTTCGGTAGGACCAGCGCTCGCACAGAATGCGGCGGAATTGCAGCCAGGCCTGCGGCCCCGGCAGATGGGTCGCATTGGAGATGAGCGGCTGGCCGTCGAGATAGGCCGCGAAGATCCGCTCGCAGAAAGCGATCGCCTCCGGCTGGTCCATGCGATCGAGGCCGAGCTTCGCCCAGGTCTCCGGCGCCATCTCGACGATGAAGGTCGAGAGGCCGGCGTCGAAGCGATAGGCATGGGCCCAGACCCAGCCCGCCTCGGTTTGCTCGAAGGCGAAGGTGAAGGCCTCGAAGGCCTTGGTCGTGCCGAACCAGAAGAAGCGGTTGCGGCGCAGCTGCGACGTCGACGCCGAAATGCTCGCGCATAGGCGTTGCGGATGCGGCTGTTGGCGCCGTCGGCGGCGATGACAAGGTCGTAATCGGCCCAATCGTCGAGGTCGGCGCTCGCCTCATGCTCGAAATGGAGACGCGACGCCGAGGTCGCGCGCCCGTTCCTGGAGGATCGCGAGCAGGCGCTTGCGGCCGATGCCGATGAAGCCGTGGCCCGACGAGCGGATCGTCTCGCCGTGGACGTGGACCTCGATATCGTCCCAATGGGCGAATTCGTCGCGGATGATCGCGCCGGAGACGGGATCGTTCGCCATCAGATTCTCGACCGTCTGGTCGGAGAAGACGACGCCCCAGCCGAACGTGTCGTCGGCGCGGTTGCGCTCGAAGAGGTCGATCTCGTGCGCGGGTTCGCGCAGCTTCATCGAAATCGCGAAATAGAGCCCGGCGGGTCCGCCGCCCAGGCATGCGATCCGCATCGCCCTCTCCTTTCCGCGAGGGGTAAGGCGGCGGCGGCGGAGAGGCAAGCCGGGGCGCGGCGCGGACGGGGCCTGTTCGCGCCGCCCGGCCATGCTATCACCGCAGGCGAGTTCCCAGGTGAGGGGCGCCTATGGCAGATGGGAGTGCGTCCGGACTGGCGGCGAGGCTGCCCGGGTTCCGGCTGAAGCTGCCGGAGCGGCTGCCCGATCTCGGGCGTCCGGCGCTGATCGCGTTCCGGATCCTCTGGTTCGTCGCGCTGGCGCTGGCGGTGGTGGGACCGGTCGCCGGGACCTGGTATCGATTGTCCGACGCCAGCCGCAACAGCCCGCTCGTCCTCGGCAGCCGTGCCGGGCTGGCCTTGGAACCCGATAATCTCACGCTCATCCGGTTCCCCGTCGGACCGAAAGCCACGGCTGCCGGGATCAAGCCGGGCGACCGCATCGTCGCGATCGACGGCGTGCCGGTCTCGCCGGTCGTGCCGCTCCCGGGCAGTAGGGCGGAGGCCAAAGCAAAGACGACGGACGCCGATTACGCTTTGTTTGGCGATCTTCTCGACGGCAATGAGAGCCGCGACGTCGTCTTCACCATCCGCACGCCGGAACGACGTCAGCGCGACGTCACCCTCACCACCGGCGAAAGATCGATCGAACAGGGCGCGCGGGCGCTCGGCATCCCGCATTGGGTGCTGAGCTTCGTCGATCTCATGCATTTGCTCACCTACCCGTTCCTGCTCGTCTCGGCCTGGGTGCTTCACCGCCGCAAGGAGCATGACCTGACCAGCTCGATCGTATCGCTCGCCATCCTCCTCACCCTCGCGACCGAGCAGCCGGCGGCGGACTTCCTCGAGCTCGTCGCCCATGTCCCGGCGGCGCTGCACCGCGCGCTCTACGATCTCGGCAATGTCTGCCTGCTCGGCGGCATCCTCCTCTTCCCCCACGGCCGGCTGCGGCCGCGCGGCGGGCTGATTCTCCTCGCCTTGCTGCCGCTACTCTTCGTGCTGGGCGGCGACATTTATCGCGGCGCCTTCATCCTGTTCATGGCCGCGAGCGTGCTGACCCTCGTCTGGCGGCTGCGCGAGACGCCGGCCGGCGACGAGCGGCAGCAACTCAAATGGGCTCTGCTCGGCTTTTCCGGCTACGCCCTCTTCCTCGGCACCTCGATGATCGCCGACATGTTGAAGCTCGGCGCGGACAGCCTCGGCCACCAACTCGCGCTTGAGGTCGTGGCCGGTCTCGCCTTCGGCCTCGCGTTCCTGCTGCTCCAGCTCGGCTTGCTCGTCGCGTTGATGCGCTACCGGCTCTACGACGCGGAGGCGGCGATCAGCCGCTCCGCCTCGGTCGCGATCATCATGCTGGCGGTGGCGACCGTGTTCGAGGTGGTGATCGAGACGGTGAAGCAATTCGTGCAGCACGAATTCGGCCAGAATTCGAGTGGCACGGGACCGGTCGTGGCCGCCGCTGTCGCGACCATCCTGATCACGCCCGTCTATGAGAGGGTACAGGCATGGTCGGAGCGCAAGTTTCACCGCAAGCTCGTCGCCCTGCGTGAGGGCCTGCCCGATTGCCTGCGCGACCTGCGCCACGTCGCACCAGCGGCCGAGGTGCTGAAGGAGGTGCTCGACAGGATCGAAGCGGGTGTGCGGCCGGTGCGGCTGGCGGCGGTGATCGAGGGCCATATCGCCGAAACGCGCGGCGCCACCCCCGCCGAGGTGGAGGCCTGGAGCCATGCGACCGCGCTCGATCCCGCCTGCACCCTCGCCTTCG
This sequence comes from uncultured Alphaproteobacteria bacterium, assembly GCA_963777295.1. Lineage (GTDB taxonomy): Bacteria > Pseudomonadota > Alphaproteobacteria > Sphingomonadales > Sphingomonadaceae > Allosphingosinicella. The sequence continues at coordinate 84,703 of CAVZPV010000008.1, read as the reverse complement.
ATCCCGCCGATCCCTTCTTCCGCCTGCGCCTGCCGCTGACGCTCGAAGACGGCACCTGCCTCGGCTGGATCCTGGTCGGCCCGCGACCCGACCGCTCGTCGATCAGCGGCGCCGAGCTCGACGCGCTGAAGGAGGTCTCAGTCCCCGTTGCCGGCGCCTTGCGGGTGGCGCTGCGGCGGGAGCGTCGGGAAAAGAGCGTCGACGATGCGCTCGCCCGGCAGCAAAGGCAGCTCGACGCGCTTGCCGCGCGCCTCTCCATTGACGGCGCCGAACCAGCGGCATAGGCTCGCCGCTTGCACTTGACGGAGGGGGAAACCGTTGATGTTGCGTACGCTTTTCGGGCTCGCCTCACTCTTGCTCCTTTTCGCCTTGGTGCCCCATGCGGCAACGGCCCAGGGTGCGTCCGGCGACAATCATCGTTGCGACCAGAGCAGTGCCGCCAAGCAGAAGAGGTCGGCGATGGGCGGCTTCCTCGGCGGGCTCGCCTCGCGCGTGGCCGACCGGGCGGGTGCGCCGTCGAGCGTCGGCGGCGTTTCCTTGCCCACCTCCTCGCTTCTCTCGGATGCCATTACCAAGCTGCTCGACTGCAAGGAGCAGCAGCAGGCGGCGGCGGCGACGAACGAGGCAATGCGCGGCGGCGTGGGCACGACCTCGACCTGGAAGAGCGACAGCCGCCAGAACGTTAGCGGCTCGTCCACGGTCAACAGCCAGGAGAAGCTCGCCGACGGCACCCAATGTCTCACCGTCACCGACGTCGTGATCGTCAACGGCGAGGAGACGACGGCGCCGAAGCGGATGTGCCGCGCGCCGGGCGCGAGCGGTTATACGCGGGTCTGAAGCGATGCGCCGCGGCGCCGCCCCACTCGTCGCCGCTTTCGCCTTGCTCTGGAGCCAGGCGGCGGCCGCGCAGCAGGTAGCAGCAGACCCGGACAACCCGACCTGTCCGAAGGATCTCAACTGGTCGACCTATCGCGAGATGCATTTCAGTCTCGACACGAGCAGCGGCCACCGCGTGCTTCGCGCCGAAGGCGTGATCGACGAAGGCGCGCCCGACCGGCTGAAAGCGGCGCTCGATGCCAACAAGCCGATCGACGAAATCTGGATCCGCTCGCCCGGCGGCGACGCGCGCGCCGGCAATGCCGCCGGCAAGCTCGTCCGCGACGCGATGATCCCGACCCGCATCCCCAAGGGCTGGGCCTGCTTCTCGGCCTGCAACTTTCTGTTCATGGGCGGAGTCGCGCGTTTCGTGGACGATGGCGGCCTCTTCATCGTCCACATGTTCACCCATACTGGCGACCGCGAGGCGCTCCGCTCCGAAGTTTCCGGCAGCGACGCCAAGGCGGCCGCGACCGTCGGCTCGATCGAGCAGGATTCGGCCATGCTCGCCAGCGAGGACAATGATTTCCTGATCCGGATGGGCGTGTCGCGCAAGTTGCTGACGGATGTCATGTACAAGCAGAAGGCGGTGGCCGAGCAGGGCAGCGACCATTCGACGCGGCGCTGCCTCACGCAGGACGAGACGATCCGCTACAATGTCGCCAACGCCCGCTGAGTCGGGCGGACCAGGGACCAGGATGGGAGCTGGACGATGAAGATGAGCAAGATTCTCGCAGCCTTGATAGCTGGTGTCGCCGTGGCCGGCATGCCGGCACCGGCGGCCGCGGCACCGCTCGTGCTCCGTGCGATCGGCCCGAGCGCGACCACCTACAAGCAGGGCCGAATGCTGCCCGACAATGCCTCGCTTTCGCTCCAGTCGGGCGACGTGCTCACTGTCCTCGTCGCAACCGGCAAGCGAATCCTGCGCGGCCCCGGCACCTTCAGCCTCGGCGGGGGTGCCCAGCTCGCCTCGGCCTTCAATCCGCGCGGCCGCTTCGGCGCGTTGCGTTCGGGCGAGGTCGCGACCGTGCCGAGCCTGTGGGATGTCGATGTGTCGCAGAGCGGCACCTTCTGCCTCGCCGGGCCAGCAAAGGTTACCCTCTGGCGGCCAGAATCGACGACCGGCGGAACGCTTGCCATCAAGGCGGCGGACGGCAAGGCCCAGTCGATCGAATGGAAGGCCGGCGCCGCGACCCTGGTCTGGCCCGAGCAGCTGCCGATTACCGAAGGCAAGGATTATCAATTCGCATGGTCGGCCGGCGATACCACCCAGTTAAAGTTCGTTCGCCTCGCGACAGTGCCCGACGATCTCAGCGTGCTCGCCAAGGCTCTGATCGACCATGGCTGCCAATCCCAGCTCGACCTGCTGATCAATTCAACACCGACGGTGAAGTAACGACCTATCCCCCGCTCGCGGGGAGGATGAGGGGCTGGACGCCTCGCTCAAGCCAACGCTAGAGGCAGCGCCAACGGCCGGCTTCAGCGGAGGCGAGATGTGAACGACGAGCCTTCTCCCCCGCGCGCGGGCGGCGCGATCGAGCAAAATCCGGATATACGCTATCTCGGCCGCCTGCTCGGCGACGTGATCCGCGCCTATGGCGGCGAGGAATTGTTCGAGCGGATCGAGCATATCCGCCAGAGCTCGGTCGACCGCTACCGCGGCCGCGAGGTCGGCCGATCTCGGCCTCGGCGCGCTCAACCTCGACGATACGCTCGCCTTCACGCGCGGCTTCATGCTCTTCTCGATGCTCGCCAACCTCGCCGAGGACCGGCAGGGGGTGGCGCGCGAGCCCGGAGCGACCTTCGAGGAAGCGTTGGCCGAGCTTGAAGAGAAGGGCATCGACCACGAGGCGGTCGCCGCCATGTTGGAGCGGGCGCTGATCGTCCCCGTGCTCACCGCCCACCCGACCGAGGTGCGGCGCAAAGTCGATGATCGATCATCGCAACCGCATCGCCGAGCTGATGCGCGCGCGCGATGCCGGCGCGGGAGGAGACGCCCGACGGCGATCTCGTCGAGGCGGCGATCTGCTCCGCCAGATCGCCTTGCTCTGGCAGACGCGGCCGCTCAGGCGCGAGCGGCTGTACGTCGCCGACGAGGTCGAGACGGCGCTCGCCTACCATGCGCGACGTCTTCCTGCCGACCCTCCCGGCGCTCTACGCGCGCTGGGAACGGGCGCTCGGGCGGCGGCCGAAGAGCTTCCTTCGGCTCGGCAGCTGGATCGGCGGCGACCGCGACGGCAATCCCTTCGTCAACGCGGAGTCGCTTCGGCTGGCGCTCGGCCGCGCCTGCGAGACGGTGCTCGTCTCATTATCTCGACGCGGTCCATGCGCTCGGCGCCGATCTCTCGATCTCGACCGAACTCGCCAGAGTTACGCCCGACGTCGAAGCGCTCGCCGAGCGGTCCGGCGATGCCTCGCCGACACGCGGCGACGAGCCCTATCGCCGCGCGCTGACCGGCATCTACGCCCGCCTCGCCGCAACCTATCGCGCGCCTCACCGGCCGCGATCCGGCGCGCGCGTCCGAGCGTCGACTGGCGAGCCCTATTCCGACCCGGAGGCGTTCCGCGCCGACCTGCGCGCCATCGCCGTGTCGCTCGGCCAGAGCGGCGGCGGGCCTGCTCGCCAGTGGCGGCGCGCTCGGCCGGCTGATCCGCGCGGTCGAGACGTTCGGCTTCCACCTCGCGACGCTCGACCTGCGCCAGAATTCGGCCGTGCACGAGCGCGTCGTGGCCGAGCTGCTCGAGGCAGGCGGGTGTCGAGGAGGATTATGCGGCGCTCGACGAGGATCGGCCGCGTCGCGCTGCTCCGCCGCGAGCTCGACAGCCCGCGCCTGCTCGCTACGCCCTATGCGCGACTATAGCGACGAGACCCGCTCCGAGCTGGCCGATCGTCCGCGCCGCCGCCGAGGCGCATGCGCAATACGGCCCGGCAGTCGATCACCACCTATCTCATCTCCATGGCGCGCAGCGTCTCCGACCTGCTGGAGGTCAATCTGCTGCTCAAGGAAGCCGGCCTCTGGCGACCCGGCGACGCCGCCGCGCGCGGCGATCATGGCGGTGCCGCTGTTCGAGACGATCGGCGATCTCGAGCGCGGCGCCGGAGGTGATGTCGCGACTGGTTCGGCCTGCCCGAGGTCGCCGCGACGACGCAGCGCGCGCGGCTATCAGGAAGTGATGATCGGCTATTCGGACTCCAACAAGGACGGCGGCTATCTCACCTCGGTCTGGAGCCTGCACCAGGCGAGCCGCGCGCTCGCCGAGGTGTTCGAGAGGCACGGCGCCGCGCATGCAGCTCTTCCACGGCCGCGGCGGCGCGGTCGGGCGCGGCGGCGGCTCGCAGCTTCGCGGCGATCCGCGCCCAGCCGCGCGGCACCGTCCAGGGCCGCATCCGCATCACCGAGCAGGGCGAGGTGATCGCCGCCAAATATGGCACGCCGCGAAGCCGCCGCGCTCAACCTGGAGGCGATCGCCTCGGCGACGATGCTCGCCACCCTCGAGCACCGCGCTCCCGGCGCCGGACGCGATCGCTTCTACGGCGCGATGGCGGAGATTTCCGGCGCCGCCTTCCGCGCCTATCGCGGCCTCGTCTACGAGACCGAGGGCTTCGCCGACTTCTTCCGCCAGATGACCCCGATCGCCGAGATCGCCGACCTCAAGATCGGCTCGCGCCCGGCCAGCCGCACCAAGCTCCGACCGGATCGAGGATCTGCGCGCCATCCCCTGGGTGTTCAGCTGGGCCAGGCGCGGGTGATGCTGCCCGGCTGGTACGGCGTCGGCCAGGCGCTCGCCGGCTTCGCCGACCAGGCGATGCTGCGCGAGATGCTGGAGGCGTGGCCCTTCTTCAGCTCGACGCTCGACAATCTGGAGATGGTGCTCGCCAAGTCCGACATGGCGATCGCCGAGCGTTATGCAGAGCTCGGTCGCCGACAAGCGGCCTGCGCGAACCGATCTTCGGCCGGATCCGCGACGGCTGGCAGCGCACGCACGATGCGTTGCTCGAGGTGACCGGCCAATCCCGCCTGCTGGAGAAGAAGCCGTCGCTCGACGCCTCGATCCGGCTGCGCCTGCCCTATATCGAGCCGCTCAACCTGCTCCAGATCGAGCTGCTGAAGCGCCACCGCGCCGGCGAGAGCGATCCGCGCGTCAGCGAGGGCATCCAGCTTTCGATCAACGCCGTCGCGACGGCGCTTCGGAACTCGGGTTAGGCATCTCCCGCTGGCATCCTCCTCCATCCCGACGTAATGTTTCCGCCAAAATCAGCGGAGTGGAGGTGTCATGGATCAGAAGGACGAAAGGCGTCTCCACGACGCGATGGATTTCATCGGCATGCGCGCCCTCACCACCGCGGCCGGCATGATCCAGCTGTGCAACGAGCTGCAGCATGCGGGAGCCCTCGAAGAACAGGCCATCGGCAGGATCAAGGATGCGATGGCGCGCGAGATCGCGCTCTGCCGCCGCGGCGGCTTCGAGCATGAATTCCAGCTTGCCCGGCAGCGCCTCGAAGCGATCTTCACCGGCCAGGAAGAACTGAAGCGCCCCTGATCAGGGGGCCCCTTCGCCCTTTCTTATTCCGCCGCCTGCACGATCGCCGGCTGGCGCGCGCGGAGCGGTGCGGCAGCTGGTGCTTTGTCCACCACCGCCGCGGCGATCGCGGAGGCGAGCTGGTCGGGGGTGAATGGCTTGGCGAGGATCTGCACGCCTTCCGGGCGCCGGGAGATGGACTGGGCGTCGGCATAGCCGGTGATCAGGATCGCCGGCAGGTCCGGCCGCGTCTCGCGCGCCTGACGGATGACCTCGGCGCCCGAGACGTGCGGCATCGCATAGTCGCTGATCAGGAGATTGCAGGCGACGCCGTCGGCGCCGTCGAGCAAAGCCAGCAGCTCGGGGCCGTCGCCAGCCTGGACGACATCATGGCCGAGGTCGCGGAGCAAAGCAGCCGTCGTCTCGCGGACGCCTTCATGGTCGTCGACGAGGAGAATATCGAGCCGCCGCACCGCCGCCGCCGCCGCGGCCTTCTCCGCTTTGCCGGTGCTCCGCGCTTCCTCGTCCCCGGCACGCGGCAGCCAGATTTCGGCGCGCGTTCCCTCGCCCATCCGGCTGCGCAGGTGAAAAGCGCCGCCCGACTGCTTGGCGAAGCCATAGACCATCGACAGGCCGAGCCCGGTGCCCTTGCCGACTCCTTGGTGGTGAAGAAGGGCTCCATCACCTGCTCGAGCATGTTCGGGCGAGATGCCGCAGCCGGTGTCGGCGACGGTCAGCACGACATACTCGCCGGCGGACAGCCCCTGCACCTCGTCCGCGGCGACCTGCGCGGTTCGCGGCGGTGACCGAGATGGTGCCGCCGTCGGGCATGGCGTCGCGGGCGTTGATGATCAGGTTCATCAAGCGCGAGCTCGAGCTGCGCCTGGTCGGCAAAGGCGGACCAGAGATCGCCCGCCATCGTCCAGTCGAGCTCGACGAGGCCGCCGAGCGTATGGGCGAGCAGATCGGTGACCGCAGCCGGACCAGATTGCCGATCGTCGATGCAGGCCGGCTCGAGCTGCTGGCGCCGCGCGAAGGCGAGCAGGCGGCCGACCAGCTCGCGAGCCCTGCTCGGCGGCGCGGCGGGTCATGTCGAGCGATGCTTGCGCTGCTCCTCGCTGCAGCGGCAGCGCGCCGCTCGATCAGGCCGAGGCCGCCCAGCACGGCGGCGAGCAGATTGTTGAAATCGTGCGCGATGCCGCCGGTCAGCTTGCCGATCGCATCCATCTTGCGCGCTTGGACCAGCTGGCTTTCCAGCTCCTTGCGGTCGGTGACGTCGAGCAGCGTGCCGGCAAATTCGATCGGATTGCCCTCGGCATCCCGCAGCAGCACCGCCTGGTCGAGGAAATGCCGGTACTGCCGTCGGCGCATTGCCAGCGATATTCGACCGCGCAGCGAGCGGCCTTCCGGCCGCGCCGGCAAGCGCCGTCGCGACCCGCTCGCGATCCTCGGGATGGAGCCGCTCCGCCCACAGGCCGGCGTCGGCCTGGACCTCGTCGAACGTATAAGCCGGTCAGCGCCGCGAAATTGCCGCTGACGAACTTGGGCGCGCGCGGATCAGGCGTCGAGCTCCTCCAGATAGAGCACCATCGGCAGCGACTGGATGATCGCCGCCTGGCGCTGCTCGGCGAGCCGCAATTCCTGCTCGACCCGCAGCCGCTCGGCATTGGCGCGCAGATTGGCGTCGAGCAGTGCCTGCTCCTGCGTCGGCCTTGCGCTGGATCTCCGTGCGTCATCTCGAACAGGTCGACGAACACCGCGACCTTCGAGCGCAGGACGACCGGATCGACCGGCTTGAAGACATAATCGACCGCGCCCATCGCATAGCCGCGCATGAGATGCTCGGTCTCCTTGTTGACGGCCGAGAGGAAGACGATCGGGATGCGCTTGGTCTGCTCGCGGCTGCGGATGATCTGGGCGGTCTCGTAGCCGTCCATGCCGGGCATGTAGACGTCGAGCAGGATGACCGCGAACTCGCCCTTGAGCAGGTGGCGCAGCGCTTCCTCGCCCGAGCGCGCCATCGACCACCTCGCCGAGATCTTCCAGCACGGTGCGGATGGCGAGCAGGTTGCGCTCGTCGTCGTCGACGACCAGCACGCGCGGCCGCTCCGCCGCCTCCTCGTCGAGGAGCCTGGGCGAGCCGCTCGGGTCCGCTGGCGTGCGCGCGCCTGGTCACGCTGATTCAGCCGCCTCGCTCGTCTCCAGCGCCGCGGCGCCTCGCCGCGACGGCGCGCGGCACGGCCTCCGCCGTCCGCTCGCGCGAGCGCGGCGATCCAGACGCGCAGCAGCGCCAGCAGCAGGTCGATGTCGACCGGCTTGGCGATATAGTCGGACGCGCCCGCATCGAGGCACTTCTGCCGGTCGCCCTTCATCGCCTTGGCGGTGACCGCGATCAGCGGCAGCTCGGCCAGCTCCGGCTTGCTGCGGATCTGCTGCATCGTCTCATAGCCGTCCATCTCCGGCATCATGATGTCGATCAGCGCGACGTCGATGCCCGGCGTCTGCTCGAGGATCAGGATGCCGTCCTTGCCGCGCTCGGCGTGGAGCACCTCGACGTCGTACTTCTCGAGCACGCTGGTCAGCGAGTAGATGTTGCGGATGTCGTCGTCGACGATCAGCACCTTGGCGCCGGCAAGCTCCGGCACCGCGGCATCCGCGGCACCGGGCGCTGGCGCATCGGCAGCGCCAGGCACGATCTCGATCAGCGGCGCGGCGGTCCGGATATGCGCTTCGAGATCGCGCGAAGACGCTGTCCGAGCGCTTCCTGCTCGGCCGGCTTCTCGGTCACGCCGAACGCGCCCATCTCGATCACCGACGACAATTTGTCGGCGCCGGAAATGACGTGGATCGGCACGTGCGCGGGTCTGCGGATCGTGCTTCAGCAGGTCGAGCAGCACGAAGCCGTCGATGTCGGACAGGCCGAGATCGAGCGTGATCGCGTCGGGCTGGAGCTTGCGCGCCATCGCCAGCGTGCCGGCGCCGGCGGTCGAGACCACGCCCTTGAGCCCCGCCTCGCGCGCGAGGTCGAGCAGGATCGAGGCGAAGGTCGGGATCGTCCTCGACGATCAGCACGAACGGCTCGTCGCCGAGCGCTGTCGCGATCGTCGCTGACCTCGAAGCCGGTCGGCAGCGCCGTCGGCACGATGCGCGCCGCTATTGTCGTAGCGCGGCGGTGGTGCCTGCGCCGGCGGTCGCCGGCGGCGACCGCCTGGAGCGGCACGAACAGGGTGAAGGTCGAGCCTTCGCCCGGCTGCGAGCGGACCTGCAGCTCGCCGCCGAGCAGCCGCGCGATCTCGCGGCTGATCGAGAGGCCGAGGCCGGTGCCGCCATATTTGCGGCTGGTGGTGCCGTCGGCCTGCTGGAATGCCTCGAAGATCAGCTTCTGCTTGTCCTCGGGAATGCCGATGCCGGTGTCGGTGACGGCGATCTGCGATCGCCTGTCCGCCGTCGCGCAGCACCGGGATGGTTCGGTGCTCCAGCCCTGCGTCGGCGCAGCGCACCGCAAGCGTGACGCCGCCCTGCGCGGTGAACTTGAAGGCGTTGGACAGCAGGTTGAGCACGATCTGCTGCAGCCGCTTCTCGTCGGTGCGGATCGTTGCCGGCAGGCTCGTCGTCGAACTCGACGTTGAAGTCGAGGCCCTTGTCGGCGGCGAGCTGGCGGAAGGTCCGCTCCATATGCTGCTTCGAGGCCGCTCATCGGCATCTCGCCGACCTCGATCGAGACCGTGCCCGATTCGATCTTCGACAGGTCGAGGATGTCGTTGATCAGGCTGAGCAGGTCGGAGCCGGCCGAGTGGATGGTGCGCGCGAACTCGGTCTGCTTCTCGTTGAGATTGCCCTGCGGATTGTCCGCCAGCAGCTTCGAGAGGATCAGCAGCGAGTTGAGCGGCGTGCGCAGCTCGTGGCTCATGTTGGCCAGGAACTCGGACTTGTACTTGGAGGTGAGCGCGAGCTGCTCGGCCTTCTCCTCGACCGCGCGGCGGGCCATCTCGATCTCGAGGTTCTTGGCCTCGACCTGCTTCTTCTCGTTTTCGAGCAGCTGGGCTTTCTCCTGCAGCTCCTCGTTGGTGGCGTGCAGCTCCTCCTGCTTGGTGGTGAGCTCGGTCTGGCGCGCCTGCAGCTCCTGGGTCAGCAGCTGCGACTGCTTGAGCAGGCCCTCGGTGCGCATCGTCGCGGCGATCGTGTTGAGCACGATGCCGACCGATTCCATCAGCTGGTCGAGGAAGGTCTGGTGGGTCTCGTTGAACTCGCTGAACGAGGCGAGCTCGATCACCGCCTTGACCTCGTCCTCGAACAGGGCCGGCAGGATGGTGATGTTGGCCGGCGTGGCGTGGCCGAGGCCGGAGCCGATGCGGATGAAGTCGCCCGGCACGTCCTTCAGCAGGATCGGGCGCTTGTCGGCGGCGGCCTGGCCGACCAGCCCCTCGCGCAGCTTGAACTCGCGCTTCAGCTCGCCGACGCTCTCGGCGCCGTAGCTGGCGACGAGGTCGAGCTTGGTTTCCTCCTCCTCGCGCTTGGTGACGTAGAACACGCCATATTGCGCGTTCACCAGCGGCGCGAGCTCCGACATGATCAGGTTCGAGACGGTGGTGAGGTCGCGTTCGCCCTGCAGCATGCGGCGGAAGCGGGCGAGGTTGGTCTTGAGCCAATCCTGCTCCGCATTCTTCAAGCGTCTGCTCCTTGAGGTTGCGGATCATCTCGTTGATGTTGTCCTTGAGCGCCGCCATCTCGCCCGACGCCTCGACGGCGATCGAGCGGGTCAGGTCGCCCTTGGTCACGGCGGTCGCCACGTCGGCGATCGAGCGAACCTGATTGGTCAGGTTCGCGGCCAGCTGGTTGACGTTGTCGGTGAGGTCGCGCCACAGGCCGGCGGCGCCCGGCACGCGCGCCTGGCCGCCGAGCTTGCCTTCGATGCCGACCTCGCGGGCCATGTTGGTCACCTGGTCGGCGAAGGTCGGCGAGCGTCTCGATCATGAAGTTGATCGTCTCGGCGAGCGCGGCGATCTCGCCCTTGGCGTCCACGCGTCAGCTTCCGCTTGAGATTGCCCTGCGCCACCGCGGTCACGACGTCGGCGATGCCGCGCACCTGGTTGGTCAGGTTGGTCGCCATCAGGTTGACGTTGTCGGTAAGGTCCTTCCACGTGCCGCCGACGCCGGGCACCTGCGCCTGGCCGCCGAGCTTGCCTTCGGTGCCGACCTCGCGGGCCACGCGCGTCACTTCCGAGGCGAAGCCGTTGAGCTGGTCGACCATGTGTTGATCGTGTTCTTGAGCTCGAGGATCTCGCCCTTCACGTCGACCGTGATCTTCTTGGACAGGTCGCCCCGCGCCACGGCGGTGGTCACGTCGGCGATGTTGCGGACCTGGCCGGTGAGGTTCGTCGGCCATCAGGTTGACGTTGTCGGTGAGGTCCTTCCAGGTGCCGGCGACGCCGCGCACCTGCGCCTGGCCGCCGAGCTTGCCTTCGGTGCCGACCTCGCGCGCCACGCGGGTCACTTCCGAGGCGAAGGAGTTGAGCTGGTCCACCATCGTGTTGATGGTGTTCTTCAGCTCGAGGATCTCGCCCTTCACGTCGACGGTGATCTTCTTCGACAAGTCGCCGAGCGCCACGGCGGTGGTCACTTCGGCGATGTTGCGGACCTGGCCGGTCAGGTTCGCGGCCATCGCGTTGACGTTGTCGGTGAGGTCCTTCCAGGTGCCGCCGACGCCGGGCACCTGCGCCTGGCCGCCGAGCTTGCCTTCCGAGCCCACCTCGCGCGCCACGCGGGTCACTTCGCGACGGCGAAGCCGTTGAGCTGATCCACCATCGTGTTGATCGTGTTCTTGAGCTCGAGGATCTCGCCCTTCACGTCGACGGTGATCTTCTTGGACAGGTCGCCCCTCGCCACGGCGGTGGTCACCTCGGCGATGTTGCGGACCTGGCCGGTCAGATTGCCGGCCATCAGGTTCACGTTGTCGGTGAGATCCTTCCAGGTGCCGGCGACGCCTTCCACCTGCGCCTGGCCGCCGAGCTTGCCTTCCGAACCCACCTCGCGGGCGACGCGCGTCACTTCCGAGGCGAAGCCGTTGAGCTGGTCGACCATGACGTTGATCGTGTTCTTCAGCTCGAGGATCTCGCCCTTCACGTCGACGGTGATCTTCTTGGAAAGATCGCCGCGGGCCACGGCGGTGGTCACCTCGGCGATGTTGCGGACCTGACCGGTCAGGTTCGCCGGCCATCAGATTCACGTTGTCGGTGAGGTCCGCCCAGGTGCCGGCGACGCCTGGCACCTGCGCCTGGCCGCCGAGCTTGCCTTCGGTGCCCACCTCGCGCGCCACGCGCGTCACTTCCGAGGCGAAGCCGTTGAGCTGGTCCACCATCGTGTTGATGGTGTTCTTCAGCTCGAGGATCTCGCCCTTCACGTCGACGGTGATCTTCTTGGACAGGTCGCCCGAGGCCACCGCGGTCGTCACCTCGGCGATGTTGCGCACCTGGCCGGTGAGATTGTCGGCCATCAGATTCACGTTGTCGGTGAGATCCTTCCACGTGCCGCCGACGCCCGGCACCTGCGCCTGGCCGCCGAGCTTGCCTTCGGTGCCGACCTCGCGCGCCACGCGCGTCACCTCCGCGGCGAAGGCGTTGAGCTGGTCCACCATCGTGTTGATCGTGTTCTTCAGCTCGAGGATCTCGCCCTTCACGTCGACGGTGATCTTCTTGGACAGGTCGCCCGAGGCCACCGCGGTGGTCACCTCGGCGATGTTGCGGACCTGGCCGGTCAGATTCTCGGCCATCAGGTTGACGTTGTCGGTAAGGTCCTTCCACGTGCCGCCGACGCCCGGCACCTGCGCCTGGCCGCCGAGCTTGCCTTCGGTGCCGACCTCGCGCGCCACGCGCGTCACTTCCGAGGCGAAGGCGTTGAGCTGATCCACCATCGTGTTGATCGTGTTCTTGAGCTCGAGGATCTCGCCCTTCACCTCGACGGTGATCTTCTTGGACAGGTCGCCCGAGGCCACGGCGGTCGTCACCTCGGCGATGTTGCGCACCTGCCCGGTCAGGTTGGTCGCCATCGCGTTGACGTTGTCGGTGAGATCCTTCCAGGTGCCGGCGACGCCCTTCACGTTGGCCTGGCCGCCGAGCTTGCCTTCGGTGCCGACCTCGCGCGCCACGCGCGTCACCTCCGAGGCGAAGGAGGCGAGCTGCTCCACCATCGTGTTCACGACCTTGCCGATGCGCAGGAACTCGCCGCGCAGCGGCCGGCCGTCGATCTCGACCGTCATCGATTGCGAGAGGTCGCCCTTGGCGACGGCGCCGATCACGCGGGCGACTTCGGCGGTCGGCTGCACCATGTCCTCGATCAGCTCGTTGACCGAGCGGATCGCCGTTTCCCAGCCGCCGGTCGCGTTCTTGACGCGGCCGCGCTGGGTGATCTTGCCTTCCTTGCCGACGACCTGCGAGAGCCGCTCGAACTCGTGGGTCATCTCCTCGTTGAGCGAGACGACTTCATTGAACAGGGTGGCGATCTCGCCGTCGATCCCTTCGGCCTCTTCGGGCAGGCGGACCGTGAAGTCGCCGCGGCGAAGGCCGCGCAAGCGCGGTGACGAGCTTGCGGCGATCGAGAAAGTCGTGCGGGGTCTGGGCGTTCACTCAACTCTCCTTCAGTCGCGTCCCTCCCCCCTCTAAAGTGGTGCCGGCCCCCCGGTCGGCTTCGGTTCGATCATAGCAGAGGAAATTTCCCCTTCATCTGAAAAAATGCGTTTGCCCGATGAACATTAAGCAGGGATTGCCAGATTCCGATTCAGGCGGCTAAGCGCGTCACCAGGGCGGCGGGACGACAAGCCGGAGTGCATCGCGGCAAGTGGCGTCTGACGACGAGATTGCGGACTTCATCCGATCGAGCTTCCGATCGGTCTGGTCGCTGGAACTGCTCCTCCTGCTGAAGCGGGAGCCGCGGCTGTGGTCGCGCGCGGAGCTGGTCGCCGCCTTGCGGGCGAGCGACCTCATCGTCGCCAACGGACTGGAGGCCTTGGCCGCCGCGGGACTGGCGATCGTCGACGAAGCGAAAAACGGCGCTTACCGGCCAGCGTCGGATGACCTCGCGCGGCTGGCTGACGGAACGGAATGCCTCTATGCCCGGAGCCCGGACGCCGTGCGGCGTCTGATCGTCGGCGCCATTCCCAACCCGCTCGCCGCCTTCGCCGATGCGTTCAGGTTGAGAAAGGACTGATGGTGCAGCAGACCTTCGCCGCCATCGTCTATCTCCTCTGCTTTGCCACGAGCACCGCTTGCGCCTGGCTGCTTTACGCGGGCTGGCGCCGGTCGCGCGCGCGGCTGCTCTTCTGGAGCAGCCTCTGCTTCCTCTTTCTCGCCGCCAACAATCTGGCGGTGGTGCTCGACCTGATCTTCCTTCCCAATGTGGATCTGCGGCTCGTGCGTCTGCTGCTGGCTCTGGTTGCTTTGCTCGTGCTGCTATTCGGCTTTATCTGGGACGTGGAGGAAGAATGACGACCCTCATCACCTTCCTCGCCGGTGCGGCGACCGCCTTATATCTTGTCGCCGGCCTGTTCTTCCTGCGTTTCTGGAAGCGGACGCGCGACGGCTTGTTTCTCGCCTTCGCCTGGGCCTTCTTCCTTTTCGGTTTGGGCCAGGCCCTGCTGTCGCTCGCGGCGGTGCCGGACGAGGAGCGCAGCCTGCTCTACCTGATCCGTCTCGCGGCCTTCGGCATCATCCTTGTCGCGATCGTCCGCAAGAACCGACGTCCGGCCTGAGCGGGGCGACCCTTCCGCCGGCCTTCGGTTGGATCGTGGAGACGGACGAGCAAAGTCCGGTAACGCTCGATCGCACGGTGGCTGCGCTCCAGCCCATCCGCCAGCGCCCGCCGCGCTGCTTCCACGCGCTGGCGCGGCCGCGAGGGGTCGGAGCGAAGAGTTGGATGAGGAACGTTTCTCTGCCGGACAACCACGATTAATCGCCGAATTTGATCTCAATCAAGGTTCAACGGCCAGACCGGAGAGGAGGTTGCCATGATTTCGCTCCCGTTCTCACTGCAAGCGGCACGGACGGGAAATTTGACATGAATCAATCCTCACGCGGCGGGTCGACACAAGCTGCTGTTAAGAGAGGACAATCTGCCCGATCCTCACGTCCACGCACGTCGCCCATGCGCGATAGCGATTCGGAGGCGGAACCAATTCGAGATGCTACCGCTTGAACGGCCGAAACGGCAGCGGGAGGCACTGGATGCCGAGCGAAAGACCGGACAGGATCGGACGGCGGGAGCTGCTGGCGTTCGGCCTCGCCGCCGGCTCCGTCGCCGCGGCGGGCGCGGCGACGCGCCATGACGGGTTGCTCGGCGAACCTTCCCAAAGCTTCAAGGGCAGCCTGCCGTGGCAGGACGGCATGGCCGACGCGCCGCCGGCGTCCCGAGGGCGGCACCTTCCTCTCGGCCGCGGAAATGGCCTTCATCACCGCCGCCGTCGACCGGATCATTCCGCCGGACCCGACGGGCCCAAGCGCGTCCGAGGCGGGCGTCCCCACCTTCATCGACCGCCAGCTCGCCGGCGCCTACGGCACGGGCGATCACTTCTTATCTCGGCGGCCCGTGGCCGAAGGGCGCGCCGACGCCAGGGCTATCAGAGCCGCTTCACGCCGGCCCAATTCTATCGCACCGCCATCGCCGACATCGAGGCAGCATGTCGGCCGGCGCGATAACGGCAAGGCGCTTCAAGGACCTCGAGCCGGACCAGCAGGACGCGCTGCTGAAGCAGATCGAGGCCGGCGAGCTCCAGCTCGATGGCGCCGATCACGTCCAAGGCCTTCTTCACGATGTTCCTGCAGAACGTGATGGAGGGCTATTTCTCCGACCCGATCTACGGCGGCAACAAGCGACATGTGCCGCCTGGAAGATGATCGGCTTCCCCGGCGCCCATTACGATTATTCGGAGTGGGTCACGCGCTACAACCAGCCGGTGCCGGTCCAGCCGGTGGGGCTGCGCGGCCGGCCGGCTGGACGCGAGGCTGACGGCAATGGCCATGCGCGAAGCCCGGTCGATGTCGTGCTGGTCGGCTTCGGCTGGACCGGCGCGATCATGGCGCAGCAATTGTGCGACGCGGGACTGAACGTGCTGGCGCTGGAGCGCGCGGCGGCCGCGCGACACGCCGGTCAACTTGGCGACGACCTTCGACCAGGACGAACTGCGCTACATGTGGCGCCACCATCTGTTCCAGAACGTCGCGTATTCGACGCTCACCTTCCGCAACAACGTCAACCAGACCGCGCTGCCGATGCGCACGCTGGGCGCCTTCCTGCCCGGCACCGGGGTCGGCGGCGCCGGCATCCACTGGAACGGCGCAGATCTGGCGCTGGCTGCGAGACCGACTTCAAGCTGCAAGAGCCACAACGAGCAGCGCTACGGCAAGCCGCGCGGCCGCGGACCTGACGCTCCAGGACATGCCGCTGACCTACCAGGATCTCGAGCCTTATTACACGCATGTTCGACATGATCTGCGGCACCTCGGGCAAGGCCGGCAATCTCAAGGGCGCGATGCAGGCCGGCGGCAATCCGTTCGAGGGCGCCGCGCAGCGCAGGATTATCCGACGCCGCCGCTGCCGATGACCTATGCGCCCGACCCTGTTCGCGCAGGCGGCGGAGCAGCATGGGCTATCATCCCTTTCCCGCACCCGGCCGGCAACCTCTCGCAGCCTACACCAATCCGCTCGGGGCTGCAGCTCGGCAAATGCACCTTCTGCGGCTTCTGCGAGAAGTTCGGCTGCGGCAATTATTCCAAGGCGTCGCCGCAGACGACGATCATCCCCTACGTCCTGACAGAAGCCCAATTTCGAGCTGCGCACCGAGTGCGAAGTGCTCAAGGTCGAGCGCACGGCGGACGGCAAGCACGCGACCGGCGTCACCTATGTCGACAGCGCGGGCAGCGAATATTTCCAGCCGGCGCAGATCGTCGTCGCTCACCGCCTACCAGCTGCACAACGTCCACCTGCTGCTGCTCTCCGGCATCGGCAAGCCCTACGATCCCGCGACCGGCGAAGGGCGTCGTCGGCAAGAATTATTGCTACCAGACGATGAGCTCGGTCGACGTCTTCTTCGACGACAAGCTGCTCAACCCGTTCATCGGCGCCGGCGCGCTCGCCTCGGTGATCGACGATTATAACGGCGACAATTTCGACCACACCGGGCTGGGCTTCATCGGCGGCGCCTATATCGCCGCGCCTCGTCACCGGCGCCCGGCCGATCGAGATGACGCGGGTGCCCGACGGCGTGCCCAAATGGGGCCTGCAATGGAAGCAGGCGGCGGCGCAATATTTCCTGCGCAACTTCTCCATCTCGGTCCACGGCTCGAGCTACGCCCAGCGCGGCAATTATCTCGACCTCGACCCGACCTATCGCGACCAGTTCGGCCGGCCGATGCTGCGGATGACCTTCGATTTCCCCGACAACGATATCAAGATGGCGACTATGTCACCGACAAGGCCGCCGAGATCGCGCGCACGATGGGCGCCTGCTCACGTGCATCCCAAGCCGCGCAAGGCGCCGTTCGACATCGTGCCCTATCAGACCACGCACAATGTCGGCGGCACGATGATGGGCGACAATCCGACCGACAGCGTCGTCAACCGCTACTCGCAGAGCTGGGACGTGCCGAACCTGTTCGTCACCGGCGCCGGCCTGTTCCCGCAGAACCCCGGCTACAATCCGACCGGCACCTTGGCCGCGCTCGCCTACATGGCCGCCGACGCGATCAAGTCGCGTTACCTGAAGGCCGCCGGGCGCTCTGGTGCAGGCATGAGCACGGCCGCGTCGTTCGCCGCACGCCTGGCCGTGATCGGCATCCTGATCCTCCTGCTGATCGCTGATCGTCGTCGGCACCTGGATCTGGGCGATGAGCTATCCGCACGAGGCGATCGGTCGAGCCGCCGCCCGCGCCGCTCGCCGATCCTCACCGCAGCCCATTCCCGACGGCCCGCAGGCCGACCTCTGCGGCGGGGACGCTATCTCGCCATCGCCGGCGACTGCGTCTCCTGCCACACGCGCGCAGGGCGGCGAGCCGTTCGCCGGGCGGCCTGGGTCTGCGGACGCCGTTCGGCGTCATCTACTCGGCCAACCTCACCGGCGATCCGGACAACCGGCATCGGCACCTGGACGCCCGACCAATTCTACCGCGCGCTTGACCCGACGGCATCGCGCCGACGGGACACCACCTCTACCCCGCCTTCCCCTATCCGCATTTCACCATCGTCAGCCGCGCCGATAGCGACGCGATCCTCGCCTGGCTCAAGACGGTGCCGGCGGTCCGCTACACGCCGCCCGGCAACCGGCTGCCGTTCCCGCTCAATATCCGCGCTCAGCATGATCGGCCTGGAACGCAGCTGTTCTTCCAGCCCGGCACGCTTCGTCGCCGATCCGAACCAGTCGCCGGAATGGAACCGCGGCGCCTATCTGGTCGAGGGCCTCGGCCATTGCGGCGCCTGCCACACGCCGCACAACCTCGCCGGCGCGGCGGAGCGCGACCAGGTCCTGCAGGGCTGCGAGCTTGAATGAGTGGGTCGCGCCCGATCTCACGGGCAACGGCCGGACCGGCCTCGGCCGCTGGAGCGTGGACGACATCGTCGAGTATCTGCGCACCGGCCGCAACGCCCATGCCAATGCCGGCGGGACCGATGGCGGAGGTGGTGGCCTATTCGACCTCGCTGCTGCAGCGATGCCGACCTTCACGCCGATCGCCACCTATCTGAAGAGCCTGCCGGCGAGTCCCGACACGCCCGCCGCGGCGCCGGATGCGGCGACGATGCGCCGCGGCGCCGCAATCTTCTCCGACGGCTGCGCCTCCTGCCATCTTGCCAGCGGCAGCGGCCAGCCGCGCATTTTCCCGCCGCTTCCGGGCAGCGCCGTTGCCCAGCAGAAGGACCCGACCGGCCTGCTCCACCTCATCCTCGCCGGCGCTCGCACCGGGCCGACGCCGACCCGACCGGCGCCGCTCACCATGCCGAGCTTCGCCTGGAAGCTGAGCGACCAGGAGGTCGCCGACGTCGCCACCTATGTCCGCAACGCCTGGGGCAACCGCGCCGCGCCGGTCTCGCCGTCGGACGTCTCGCACCTGCGCAAGGCTTTGCGTCTGACCCAACCGCTTCCGGTCGAACGAAATGGCGGCCCCAATCGTTGATCCGGCGAAGGAGCAGCGAGATGACCGGAACCGACACCAAGGACGACACGCAGGCGAAAAAGCAATCCGGCGGCATGGAAGGCGGGATGGCAAGCGGCGACGCCGGCGGCCCCAGCCAGGCCGACCAGAAGCAAGCGCAGGCCAATGAAAGCGACGGCACCAGCGGCGGCGCTGCCAAGCCGGGCACCGCCAGCAAGGTGGACCTCGGCCAAGGCAGCCACGAGCAGAGCCAGGGCGGCCGTTCCTGAGGCTGTAGTCGCGAGGCTTTATTCCTCCTGCCGCCCGTGGGCAGGAGTCAATTTGTAGTCGCGCGGCGCATGCTCGGCCAGGGCACGGCGGTCGAGTCCGCGCTGCCGCGGCGACTGGGCCTTGCCGCTGCTCATTTCGACGCGGCTCTGGACGAACGGGAAAAGCGTCCCGAGCAGCAGGCCCCAGAGAAGATGGCCGGCGAGCAGGATCGCGGCGGGCCAACCCGCCGAAACCGGCCTGGCAAGCGCCCATTGGCAGAGAGTAATCGGCCCCAACGCCCACGTGAGGAAGCCCCAGCCGAGGCCGAACAGCCAACCGCCGCGCCGGTCATTGGCGGCGCGCTGGAAGACCGCGCCATAGGCTGCCCCGGCGATGCCGAGCGACGCGATGCTGAGCACGACGAGGAGCCACGGCGCGATTCCGATCGCGCGGGCCGGCGGATCGGCCGAGCCGGTCGACCAGACCAGGGCGGCCGCGACGAAGGCGGCGCCGATGCCGACGATCCCGCCGGCGAGACGCGGCCGCTGCAGCGGCTCGGGATCGCGGGCGAGCCATTGCCAGAGGCTCATGATGTCGCTTCCTTCGCGCCCGGCTCCGGCACGATCGGCGGCGTCTTCTGCAGCTCGCCCCATTGCGCCTGGACCGGGACCTTCCCGCGATACATTTCGATGAGCTGCTGATAGGCGAGGCCCACCGATCGGAGGTCGCGGTTCATGTCGAACAGGCCCACCGGGGTCACGTTGCCGACCGGCGCGCTGACCGCGATCCCCCAGTCGATCTGATCGGTCAGGCTGTACCAGGTGAAACCGACCACCGGCACGCCGGCCTCGCGGATGCGCTCGACATTGTGCCACTGCCGCCAGAGCCAGAGCGCGCCCCCGCGCGGATCGCGGTAATTGGTTTCGGTATGCATCATCATCCGCCGGTAGCGGCGGAAATATTGCGCGACGATCACGTACCAGCCGAACAATTCGCCCAATGAGCGCGCGCGATGATCCGGCTCGATCACCTTCTCGTTCCAATCGTAATAGTCGACACCGAGGATGGTGCGCTCCGGCGTGGGCTGCTGCAGGAACCAGTTATAATCCTCCTTCTTCATGCCGTGATCGAACATGAAATCGCGAATATCGTCGCGCAGCGTGCGGCCGAAATAGAGGTCGAGCGGAATGAACCGGCGCTGGTTCTCGAACTCGGCCATGTGGCCGATATCCTTGTCCGGGCAGCAGGCCTGGTAGAATTCGCTGCTTTCATTGGCGACGAAGATCGCGTCGGGCCGGTGGCGGCGGACCTGCTGCGTGACCAGCACGGCCGCCTTGGCGAGGTTGCAGGCCGCGGTGACGAAGGAACGCTCATCCTTGCACTGTTCGTTCCAGAGGCCTTCGAGGGCGCTCAATCGCGCGCAGACGTACATTTCGTTGACCGGCGTATAATGCGCGATCCACGGATAGCGTTCGGTGAAGGCGCCGGCATAGGCGGCGAGCGCTTCGGGCACCTTCGGGTTCTGGAAATTCTCCAGCCAGTCCGGAACGCCGAAATGGCAGAAATCGATGATCGGACAGATGCCGAGCCGCCGCATTTCGGCGGCGACCGCATCCATGAACGACCAGTCGTAGCGGCCGGGGCCGAGATAGATTTCGTGGAGCGGCGGACCGTAGCGAAGGTAGCGGATGCCGAGGTCCCGGACGAGGCCGAGATCCTCTTTCCAGTAGCGATAATGGCCGCACATCGCCATTTCGTCCATGCGCCAGCGGCCGCCTTCGAGGGTCGGGTAGGAGCATTCGATTCCGGTCGCGAACATGAATTCGTCGAGGCGGCAGTCGCCGCGCTCGTTTCCGCCGCCGCCGGGCGGACCGGCCTTGACGACGGGAATCCGCTTCTTGCCCACCGGCGCGCCGACCGGCCGCGTGTAGAGCGCGCCCATGACGACGCCATAAACGGCATAGGCGACGAGGATGCTGACCGGCGAATGCCAGCCGCCGGAGAGACCGAACAGGCCGGCATAACCGGTCGCGGGCGAGTCATGCCCGTGCATCAGCTCCAGCTGAGGCCGGAGGATGAAGATGGTCAGCAGGGCGGGTCCGATCGCGAAGACCAGCCCTTGCTGCCACGGCGGCCGCGCGAGCACCGACCAGAAGAAATAAGCGTAGAAGATCGCCCACAGCGCGCCGACGGCCGCGAGCATCGCCATTCCGATCGGCCACCACAGCCAGGGGTCGGACCGCGGCACGACGAGCGTGCCGAGCAGCTTCACGAGATCGTAGAAGGGAAAGCCGGCCAGCATCAGCAGCCGGGCGAGTATCTCCCAGGCGACGGCGCCCGCGACGCCCGCCAGGATCGCCTTCCAGTAGGAGATGACGCGGATCACGCCGTCACCGCATCCCGACGTGCACGTCGCCGTCGGCCTGCCACGGAGCATTGGTATCGCGGCGGGTGAGATAGTCGGCGGAGGTCAGGGTCAGCAGGATCAGGAGCCAGAAGAAGCCCGCAACGGCGAAGGCGCGCACCAGGCCCGAGCTGCGCTTCAACTCCATGAAGACGATCAGAACGAGCAGTGCCTTGCGAGGTCGCGATGGCGAGCGCGATGAAGGCATTGAAGCGGCCGAGCGGCAGGAAGGCGATCCCGGTCGTGCTTGCGAGCAACAGGATCAGGGCGAGCCAGCATAGCCAGATCCGTTTCAGCGCCGCGCTCAAGAGCTCCTCCCGACGAGATAGATGAGCGGGAAGAGGAAGATCCAGACGACATCCACGAAATGCCAGTAGAGACCGATCATGCGGACGCTGATCGGCTCGCGGCGGATTGCTCCGTCGCGGCTGCGGATCGCGAGGCCGCCGACCAGGCCGATGCCGATGGTGAGATGGAGCGCGTGAAGCCCGGTCGCGAAGAAATAGAAGAGGAAGAAGAGCTGCGCGATGCCGCCGTAGCGGTCGGCGTCGAAATTCAGCGCCGGCACCAGATGCTCGCTATATTCGATCGAATATTCCCAGCCCTTGATGACGAGGAAACCGATGCCGAGCGCGGCCGTGACGGCGAGGCACAGGGCGGCGGCGCGGCGACGGCCCGCGCTCGTCATCTCCACCGCCATCGCCATGAAGGCGCTGCTGGTGAGCAGGACGGCCGTGTTGATCGTGCCGAGCACGACCTTGGTATGCCGCGCGGCTTCGACGAATTCGGCCGGGTGGGTGATGCGATAGTCCGAAATAGGCCGGCGATCAGCGCACCGAAGAACAGCACTTCCGTCGCAAGGAAGGTCCACATGCCGAGCGTCGACGCCTCGTCCTGCTGCGCGCGATCGTCGCATATTGGAAGGTCGGGCGCCTGCTCAGACATTCGCGGCCTGCGGGCAGGGATTGCCGTTCAGGTCATATCAATAGGGGCCGCGCACCACCCCGGCGTCGTGCTCGAAATTGTGCGGCGGCGGCGGCGATCGGGTCAGCCATTCGAGCCCGGTCGCCTGCCACGGATTGGCGGGCGCCCGCGCGCCCTTCAGGATCGACCAGGCGAGATAGAAGAGCGGCAGCGCATAGCCGACCGCGAGGATGCTTGCGCCAGCCGACGACAGGACATGCCAGATCTGGAATTCGGGCGGATAGGTTGGTAGCGCCGCGGCATTCCGAGCGTAGCCGAGAATGAACTGCGGGAAGAAGGTGAGATTGAAGCCGAAGAAGGTGAGGATTGCCGCAAAGCGCGCCCAATATTCCGGGTAGCAGCCGCCCGGTGATCTTCGGCCACCAATAATGGAGGCCGCCGAAATAGCCCATCACCGCGCCGCCGACCATGATGTAGTGGAAATGCGCGATGACGAAATAGGTGTCGGTGACGTGGACGTCGACGGCAAGCGCGGCGAGGAACAGGCCGGTCATGCCCGCCGATCGTGAACAGGCCGATGAAGCCGAACGCATAGAGCATCGGCGCGTCGAACCGGATCCAGCCCTTGTGCATGGTGGCGATCCAGTTGAACACCTTGATCGCTGATGGCACCGCGACCGCATAGGCTGAGGAAGGAGAAGACGAGGCTGGCGTAGAGCGACTGCCCCGAGACGAACATGTGGTGGCCCCAGACGAGGAAGCCGATCGCGCCGATCGCGATGGAGCACCAGACGACGAATTTGTAGCCGAACAGGCTCTTGCGGGCGAAGCAGGGCACGATCTCGCTGACCACGCCCATCGACGGCAGGATCATGATGTAGACGGCCGGGTGGCTGTAGAACCAGAACATGTGCTGGAAGAGCAGGGGATCGCCGCCGAGCGCGGGATCGAAGATGCCGACATGGAGGATTCGCTCGGCCGCCAGCATCAGCAGGGTCATCGCGAGGACCGGGGTCGCGAGGACCAGGATGAGGCTCGTCGAATAGGTCGACCAGACAAAGACGCGGCAGCCGGTACCAGGTCATGCCCGGCGCGCGCAGCTTGTGGATGGTGACGATGAAGTTGAGGCCGGTCAGCATCGGACGAGAAGCCGGAGATGAAGATGCCGAGCACCGCGAGCACGACATAGCCGTTCGCATAAGCGGTCGAGAGCGGCTCGTAGAAGGTCCAGCCGGTGTCGACGCCGCCGAGCAGCAGCGCCGTCAGCGTGATGCAGCCCGCCGACGATGAACAGATACCAGCTCAGCAGGTTGAGCCGCGGGAAAGGCGAGGTCGCGCGCGCCGATCATCATCGGAATGATGAAATTGCCCGAGCGTCGTCGGGATGGACGGGATGAGGAAGAACCACACCATGATGATGCCGTGCATGGTGAAGAGGCGGTTGTAGGTGTCGGCGCTCACCAGACGCGCCATTGGGCGTGATCAGCTCGAGCCGGATCAGCGTCGCGGCGATGCCCGCCGACGAAGAAGAAGAAAGTGATCGAGGCGAAATAGAGAAGCGCGATGCGCTTGTGGTCGGTGGTGAGCAACCACGAGCGCAGCCTCGTCTGGGCGCTGAGATAGGTTTCGGTGCCGGTTCCGTGCATCATTGCCCCCTTGGCTTTTCCGGGCCGAGCGACTTGATGTAAGCGACCAACTTGGCGAGATCGTCCTCGCCGATCTGGCCGGCGAAGGAGGGCATGATCGGCTGGTAGCCGGCGACGATCTGCGCCTTCGGGGTCAGGATGGAATCGCGGATGTACCGCTCGTCGGCGATGACGACGCTGCCATCGCTGAGCGGTACCGGCCCACCGAAGATGCCTTCGAGCGGCGGCGCCCGCACCGTTCCGCCAGGGCCGTGGCAGCCGCTGCAGCCGTAGCGGCGGAACAAAGCTCGCGCCCTGCGCCGCAAGCGTCGGCTGCCCCCCGTTGTTGGTCAGCCATTCGCGCATATTCGCGCGGCACCATCACGGTCACCCAGCCGCCCATCCGTGCATGGTCGGTGCCGCAATATTCGGCGCAGAAGAGATGGTAGCGGCCGGGCCGGTCGGCGCGGAACCAGAGCGTCTCGTAGCGGCCTGGAACGACGTCGTGCTTGATGCGCAGGGCCGGGATGAAAAAGCTGTGGATCACGTCCTGCGAGGCCATGACCAGCCGCACGTCGCGGCCGGCGGGCACATGAAGCTCGTTGATCTCGCGCTGGCCGCCGGGATGCTGCGCCTTCCACATCCATTGCTTGCCGACGACGAAGATCTGCAGCGCGTCCTTGGGCGGCTGGTAAAGCTTCACGAAGAGATGCGCGCCCCAGATGCCGAGAAGGACGAAAATGAACAGGGAGGCCGCGGTCCAGCTCACCTCGAACCGCCAGCTCTTCTTCGTGCGGTCGGAGCGGTCGGCTTTGCTGCCGTGCCGGTAGCGGACCGCATAGAGGACCATGAGGAAAACCACGAGCCCGACGGTCAGGACGGCAACGATGAGCAGGCCGATGAACAAAGCGTCCCAATGCGCGGCATAGCCGCCGCCCGCCCGCACCGGCCAGAAGAGGAACGCCATGCACCGCTCAGCTCCGCGCCGGCCGCCGCGCCAGCCGCACGATGAGCAGCAGGCAGATCAGCACCGAGACTGCGCCGACGATCCGAAGCGCGTGGATCACCGCCGCCTGAACGGTGCCCGGCTGCGGATCGTAGCCGAAACAGAGCAGGAGCAAGGGGTGGACAGGCGGCTGGACCTTGTCGCTCGCCGCGGTCGCGACGGCCGATTTCAGCGCGTCGGGAGTCGGCTGCAAGCCGAGCATGTAGCGCGAGATCCGTCCGTCCGGAGTCGCGACGACGAAGCCGGCCGGGTGCGCATATTGGCGCAGCGCTGGATCCCAGCGGTACGGAAAGCCGACCGCGTCGGCGATCCGCCGGACAGCGGGCTCCGACCCGGTGAGAAAATGCCAACCGGACGCGGACGGATCGTTCTTCCCACCGAACCGCGCCATGTAAGTCCCGCGCGCCGAGGCCCCGTCTGCAGGCGTCTCGTGCGGATCGATGCTGATCGCCACGAACTCCACGTCCCGCCCTGGCTGGAGATGCGCCTGCGCCATTGTTGCGACGGTCCCGCCGAGGACGAGCCCGCACAGATTGGGGCAATGCAGATATTCGAGGATGAGGATAACCGGTCGGCGGCCGAAATAATTGCCGAGCCTGACCGTCTGTCCCGTTTCGTCGCGGAGCGCCGTATCGAGCGGAAGCTGGCCGCCGGGATGCTGGCGGAACTGGAAGGAAGAAAAAGCGGAAGGCTGGATACCTTGCGCCGGCGCGGCAGCGGAAAGGATGGCGAAGAGGGCCGCGGCGGCCGCCGCCAACCCCCTCACTGGCCCTGGCTCCGCCAGCCTTGTGCGGCGACCTGCCGCATCGCCTGATCGACCGGCACCCGGACACGTCCCTGCGTCCGATCGCTCCAGCCATAGGTCTCCAGCCGCCGACGCTCGGCCGCGTCATAGGCGACGAGGTCGCGCCGGGGGGCCGTCTGCAGGCGCGGTGCGGGCGCAAGCGCCTGGGTGGGTCCTTTGATGTCGTCGTTCAGCGCGCGCGGAAACGTGGCGGCAAGGATACCCATCACGAGCGCAACCATCAACGCGAAGCCGAGCCCGAGCGCGAGCAGCAACGAGGGCGGCACGTCCGATCGTTCGTAACCGGCCGGGTTGGCGGATTCGCTCATGGGCGCCCTGCAATCTGGACGAAAAGTCCAAGGGCGAACGGCCACCCGATGCTTTCGTTCCAGCGACGTATCGCGACCGATACAATCGGGGGAACCGAGGCCGTCCATGGCCGTTCGCCCTGCGGCTACCGAACAGGAAAAAACATGAGGTCCGGGTGGCGCAAATCTTCTCGCGCACTGCCGATACGTGGATGCGCGCCGCGCTCGTGGCGATCCCTTTGGGCGTCCTTTTCGGCGTCATCGTCATTCCGGAGGTGATCGCGCGATCCGATTATATGACCAAGGTCGACCGCGCACCGGAGCAGCCGGTCCCCTTCAGCCACAAGCATCATGTCGGCGAGCTCGGCCTCGACTGCCGCTATTGCCACACGTCGGTCGAAACGAGCGCGAATGCCGGCTTTCCGGCGACCCATGTCTGCATGAGCTGCCATTCGCAAATCTGGACGCAGGCGGCGATGCTTGCGCCGGTGCGGGAAAGCCTGGCGGAGAACAAGCCGCTCGTCTGGCACCGCGTCACACGCATCCCCGATTACGTCTATTTCCGCCACGACATCCATATCGCCAAGGGCGTGAGCTGCTTCGAATGCCACGGCCGGGTCGACCGAATGCCGCTCATGTACCGCGCCAAGCCGTTCGTGATGCATTTCTGCCTCGACTGCCACCGCGATCCGGGGCCGCGCCTGCGGCCGCGTGACGAGGTGTTCAACCCGAACTGGACTCCGCCCGCCGACCGCCGTGCGCTCGGCGCGCAATTGATGCGCCGCTA
This sequence comes from uncultured Alphaproteobacteria bacterium, assembly GCA_963777295.1. Lineage (GTDB taxonomy): Bacteria > Pseudomonadota > Alphaproteobacteria > Sphingomonadales > Sphingomonadaceae > Allosphingosinicella. Next base: position 58,086 of record CAVZPV010000008.1, on the reverse strand, counting down.
CCATATTCACGGGCCGAAGGACCTCACCCATTGCACGGTGTGCCACCGGTGAGCGGGGCTCTCGACATCGGCGCGCTGAGGGCGCGGTTGGAGGGGCGGCAGGGCCGCGCTTATTGGCGCAGCCTCGAGGAAGCGGCGGCGGACGGCAATTTCGAGGAGGCGCTGAAGGCCGAATTCCCGAGCCAGTTCGAATTCTGGCAGGCGAACCGGCGCGAATTGCTGCGGGTGATGGGTGCGTCGCTCGCGCTCGCTGGCGTTGCCGGCTGCCAGTCCCAGCGCTCCGCCGAGGCGGTCCCCTACGTCAACCGGCCCGAAGATGCGGTCGAGAATCGCACCGGCAGCTATGCGACCGCCGTGACCTTCGCCGGCTATGCCCAGCCGGTGATCGCAACCACCCATGCCGGGCGGCCGACCAAGCTCGAAGGCAATCCCGACCATCCGGCGAGCCGCGGCGCCACCAGCCTTCACACCCAGGCGGCGATCCTCGACCTCTACGATCCCGACCGCAGCCAGGCGCCTTTGCTGAAGGGCGAGATGGCGACCTGGGCCGACTTCGACACGATGATGGCGAAGCTGCGCCGGCAATGGGCAACCAACGGCGGCGCCGGTCTCGCCTTGCTGATCGGCCCGACCAGCTCGCCGACCTTGATCCGCCAGCTCGGCGAGCTAGCCAAGGCGCTGCCGAACGCGCGCGTCTACGGCTTCGATCCGCTGGAGGATTTCCGGCGGAGCGTCACGTCACGTCTGTCTTCGGGCAGACCGGTCGACACCCTGCCGGATCTGGCGAACGCGCGCGTTATCGTCAGCCTCGACGACGACCTGCTCGGGCCAGGGCCCGGCACAGGTAACGAACGTTCGCGCCTGGGCCGCCCGGCGCGGCAGAATGTGCCGGCGGCCGAGCGTGTCCGCCTGTTCATGGCTGAGACGACACCGACCCAGACCGGCAGCGCCGCACTGCACCGGCTCGCCGTTCCCCCGTCGCGGCTGCCGCCGATTTCCGCGGCACTTCTGCACCACCTGTCTTCGGGATCTGCGCCGCAGCCGGTGCCGCCACGGGCATTGGATCTGTCCCCACGCGAGGCGGCTGGGTCACGGAGGCAGCCGCGCGCCCTTGCCGGCGCACGCGGCGCATCGCTGCATCACGGCCGGCGCGCCACACATCGGCCCGCAGTGCAGGCATCATCTTCGCGGCTCAATCGAGGCACTCGGCAATGTCGGCCAGACCGTCCAGTTGCGTGCGAGCCGGTCCTGTTCGCCGCCCCCGCCGGTTCGCTCGCCGATCTCGCGCGCGACATCGCGGCGCGCAGAGGTCGGCATGCTCATCGCGTTCGACGCGAACCCTCTCTATGCCGCGCCAGACGATCTGAACTTCGCGGCGCTCTACGGCCGGATTCCGCTCACCATCCATGCCGGCACCCACGCTGACGAGACGCGCTGCGGCAAGCCATTGGCACCTCCCCCTCCCACACAGCCTGGAAGACTGGAGCGACGCGCGCGCGGTCGACGGCACTGCGACGATCATCCAGCCTTTGGTCCAGCCGCTCTACGACAGCCGCTCGATCCATAGCCTCGTCGCCGGCCTGACCAGCGACACGTTCCAGCCGCCCCGCGACATCGTTCGCGCAAGCTGGCCGGCGCTCGACGACAATGCGTGGCACGAGGCGCTGCGCTCCGGCCTTGTGCCGAACAGCGCCGCCGCGCCCGTGTCGGCGGCGCCCGCAACGGCTCGGTCGGCGGTCTCCGCACGCCCGCAAGCGAAGAGGTCGAAATCCTGTTCCGGCCCGACCCGACCATCTGGGACGGCCGCTACGCCAACAATGCCTGGCTGCAGGAGCTCGGCAAGCCGCTGTTCAAGACGACCTGGGAGAATGTGATCGCGATCAGCCCCGCGCTCGCCCAGTCGCTCGGCGCGGAGAATGGCGACATGCTGCGCGTCGCCAGCGAGAACCGCACGGTCGAGGGACCCGCCTGGATCCTTCCCGGCCAGCCGGAAAAGGCGGTCACGCTGTTCCTCGGCTATGGCCGCCGCAACGCCGGCCGGGTCGGCGACGGCATCGGCTACGATGCCTATTCGATCCGCACCACCGCCGCGCCGTGGAGCGCGCCGGGAACGGTCGACAAGCTCCCCAACCGCACGCTCGTCGCCGTCACCCAGCAATATCAGGCGATCGACGCCGAAGGCGCGGACCTCGTCCGCACCGTCGCTGCCGCGTCCGTGGTGGCTGAGAAGCCGGAGGAGAAGGACCGCACCTCCTTCTACCCCGATTGGGAGCAGGAGGAGCCGGCCTGGGCGATGGCGATCGATCTCGATCTCTGCACCGGCTGCAACGCCTGCGCGATCGCCTGCCAGGCCGAGAACAATGTCCCTGTCGTCGGCAAGGACCAGGTGCGCCGCGGCCGCCACATGCACTGGCTGCGCGTCGACCGTTATTATGCCGGCGGGCTCGACCATCCCGACACGATGTTCCAGCCGGTGCCCTGCATGCATTGCGAGCAGGCGCCGTGCGAGATGGGTTGCCCCGTCCACGCCACCGTCCACAGCCCCGACGGGCTCAACGAGATGGTCTACAACCGCTGCATCGGCACGCGGACCTGCTCCAGCTTCTGCCCGTACAAGGTTCGGCGCTTCAACTGGTTCGACTATACGAGCAAGGCGCCGGCCACGATCCAGGCGCAGCGCAATCCGGACGTCACCGTGCGCGGCCGCGGCGTGATGGAGAAATGCACCTATTGCGTGCAACGCATCCGCGGCGCGCCAGGTCGATGCCGACAAGCAAGACCGGGCGGTCCGCGAGGGCGAGGTCGTCACCGCCTGCCAGCAGGCCTGCCCGAGCAACGCCATCGTCTTCGGCAATATGAAGGACCCGAACAGCGCCGTCGCCAAGCTGCGCCGGTCCGCCCGCAATTATTCCATGCTCGGCGAGCTCGATACCCGCCCGCGCACCACCTATCTCGCCCGCCTCTCCGACCGGACGGACGAGGCCTGATGGCAAGCACGCACCCGCCCGCCCTCGATCTCGACCAGTCGCTCCACGACGTCACGCGGGAGATTGGTAGCGTCCCGCTCCGCTTCCCAGCCAAGATTCCGTGGCTGGTGGCCTTCATCATCGCATTGTCGCTGCTGGCTCTATTCTTCGCGTCGGTGACATGGCTGTTCACTTGGGGGGTCGGCGTCTGGGGCCTCAACATCCCGGTCAACTGGGCCTTCGCCATCCACCTCTATGTCTGGTGGCTGGGCCTCGGCCATGCCGGAACGCTCATCTCGGCCATGCTGCTGCTGATGGGGCAGGATTGGCGCAACTCGCTCAATCGTTTCGCCGAGGCGATGACGCTCTGCGCTGTGACCTGCGCCGGCATCTATCCGATCATCCATCTCGGCCGGCCGTGGTTCTTCTACTGGATGTTCCCCTATCCGGCGACGATGGGCGTCTGGCCGCAATTCCGAAGCCCGCTGGAATGGGACATCTGGGCGGTCCTCACCTACCTCACCGTCTCCCTGCTCTTCTGGTATATCGGCCTGGTCCCGGATCTCGCAACGGTGCGCGACCGGGCGAAGAAGCGCGGCTGGCAAATCTTTTTCGGCATCTTCGCCTTGGGCTGGCGCGGCTCGGCCAAGCATTGGGAGCGGTGGAACCGAGCCTATCGCACCACCGCCGCCATCGCCGTGCCGCTCGTCGTCTCCGTGCACAGCGAAGTCTCCCTGCTCTTCGCCTCGAGCCAGATTCCCGGCTGGCACTCGACCATCTTCCCGCCTTATTTCGTGCTCGGCGCGGCTTTCTCCGGCTTCGCGATGGTGGCGATGATCGCCATTCCCGTCCGCCACCTGTTCGGGCTCAAGGATATCGTCACCGAACGCCATCTCGACGTGCTCGCCAAGGTGCTGCTCACGAGCGGGCTTGATGACCGCCTATGGCTATATCTTCGAAGTGTTCGACGCCGCTTATTCGGGCGACGTCCACGAGATCGCGACACTCCACGACCGCTTCCTTGGCATCTATGCGTGGAGCTATTGGGGCGCCGTGCTGTGCAACTTCGTGCCGCTTCAGGGCCTCTGGTTCAAGCGGGTGCGGCGACAATCCGATCCTGCTCTTCCTGATCAGCATGTCGGTGGTGATCGGCATGTGGCTCGAGCGCTACATGATCCTAGTCACCAGCCTCTACAAAGACTTCGTCACCTCCTCCTTCCACACCTATTCCGCCGAGCTTCTGGGACTGGGGCATCTTCCTCGGCACGCTCGGCCTGTTCCTGACGCCCTTCCTGCTCTTCCTCCGCTACCTCCCCTCCATCTCGATCTTCGAGGACAAGGAGGTGCTCGCGCGCGAGAAGAAGGAGGCCGGCCGTGGCTGAGCCGATCCTCGGTCTCGCTTGGCGAATTCGGCACGGCCGACGCCCTGCTCGCGGCGGCGAGGCAGGCGCGTGCGAGCCGGCTATCGCCGCCTCGATGCTTTCTCGCCCTATCCGGTCGAGGGCCTGGAGCGAGGTGCTCGCGATCCAGGACCACAAGATGGGCTGGCTCGGCTTCTGCGGCGGCATTTTCGGATATTTCGCGCTGGCGCTCGGCACCCAGATCTATGTGAACCTGGATTATCCGATCGAAGTTGGCGGCCGGCCGATCTATGGCGTTGCCCGCCTTCTTCGTCGTCGATTTCGAGCTGATGATACTGTGCGCCGTTCTCTTCACGACTTTCGGCATGCTCGCGCTGAACCGCCTGCCGAAGCTGCACCATCCGTTGTTCGGCACGCCGCGCTTCAGCATGGCCTCGGACGACCGCTTCTTCCTCTACATCGAGGCGAGTGACCCTAAATTCGATCGTGAAAAAACGCGTGGCTTCCTCGGCAGCCTTGGCGCCTGGACGATTGAGGCGGTGCGGCTATGAGACGCGCGCTTCCCCTCCTCGTCCTGCTGCTGGCCACGAGTTGCGGCCAGAATCTGGAGATGAGCGACCAGAAGAAATATCGGGATTACGAGCCCGCCGCCCTGTTCCCGAACGGCCAGGTGCTGCAGGCCGCGCCGGCGGGGACGGTCGCGCGCGACGCCGCCACGGGGAACGTCCTCACCCAGAAGCCGGCGATGAGCCTCGCGCTCGTCCAGCGCGGGCGGGAGCGGTTCAACATCTTCTGTGCACCCTGCCACGGGCCGGGCGGCGACGGCGACGGCATGATCGTCCAGCGCGGCATGCCGCAGCCGCCAAGCTATCACGATCCGCGGCTGGTGGCGGCGCCGGACACCCATTTCGTCGACGTCATCACCAATGGCTACGGCGCCATGTATAGCTATGCCGACCGGGTGCCGCCGGCCGATCGCTGGGCGATCACCGCCTACATCCGCGCGCTGCAGCGCAGCCGGACGGCGACGATCAACGATGTGCCGCCGGACGCGCGCGCGAAATTGCTCGCGGAGGCGGCGCGATGAAGGCGGGACAGATCGCCCTCGGCGTTGGTGTCGCCGGCTGCATCGGCGCGCTGATCGGGCTGCTGCTCGTGCCGCACGTCGCGCTCACCGTCTGGCTCGCCGCCTTCCTCGGCTTGAGCGAGACCGTCATCGGCTGCCTCGCCATCCTGATGATGGTCGCCTCGGTGCCGGGTTCATGGCGGCCCTTGCTCGCGCCGCCGCTCGCCGCCGGCGCCTCGCTGCTGCCGCTCCTTGCCTTATACTTCCTGCCGGTGCTGATCGGCTTCCGGTTCATCTATCCCTGGGCGGCACCGCATCCCGATCTGCCCGCGTTCAAGGCGCTCTGGCTGTCGCCGCTCTTCTGGATCCTGCGCGCCATCTTCTATTTCGCCGTGCTGATCGCCCTCCAGCAGGCGCTGGCGCGTGCGCGCGAGCAGTCGCGGGCGGCGATCGCCGCGCTCGGGCTGATCCTCTACGCGCTGATCGGCTCCTGGCTCGGCGTTGACTGGTCGGAATCGATCGAGCCGCAATTCCACTCCTCCATCTACGGCCTGATCTTCCTCTCTGGCCAATGGATGGGCGGGATCGCCTTCGCGATGGCTCTGGCGCTGCCCGGACGGAACGAGAAGCCGCCTTTCGCGGCGAGCGGGCCCTATATCACCGCCCTGCTCTTCTGGGCCTACATCCAGGCCATGCAATATATCGTGATCTGGTCGGGAGACATTCCGATCGAGGCGCATTGGTATCTGGAGCGTGACGTCGGGATCTGGAGCGTCGTCACCTGGGCGATCGTGTTCGGCCAAGGCGTGCTGCCCTTCCTCGCCATCTGCTCGTGGCGCGTGCGCGGGAGCAATCGGGCGCTGACGATCATCGCCGTCGCGACGCTGGCGATGCGGCTGATCGAATGCGCGTGGCTGGTGCTGCCGTCGGCGCACCTTCCCGCTTTGCCGGCCGTTCTGCTGCTCATCGCATCGTGGCTCGGCATGGGCGGGCTCGGCGCGGCCTGGCTACTGCGTGGACGCGAGCGTGCCGCTGCGACGGACTGGAATTTCGTGGAAAGGAAAGTGTGATGGACAGCAAGCCGGAAATCGTCGTCGTCACCGGCGGATCGGCCGGCATCGGCCGCGCGACCGTTCGGGAGTTCGCGAAGCACGGCGCCCATGTCGGCCTGATCGCCCGCGGCCAGGACGGGCTCGAAGGCGACGCAGCCGCGAGGTGGAGGAAATGGGCGGCAAGGTCCTGGTCGTGCCGACCGACGTCTCCGACGCCGCGGCCGTCGAGCGGCCGCCGCCGAGATCGAGGACGAGCTCGGCCCCATCGACGTCTGGGTGAACAATGCCTTTGCCGGCATCTTCTCGCCGTTCATGGAGGTGACGCCGGAGGAATATGAGCGCGTCACCGCCGTCACCTATCTCGGCCAGGTCAACGGCACCCGCGCCGCGCTGAAGCGGATGATGCCCCGCAACAAGGGTAAGTCGTGCTGGTCGGCTCGGCGCTCGCCTATCGCGGCATCCCGCTGCAGATCGGCCTATTGCGGGGCCAAGCATGCCATTCAGGGCTTCCTCGATTCCGTCCGCTGCGAGTTGCTCCACGACCAAGACGGGCGTCAGCATCACGATGGTCCAGATGCCGGGCGTCAACACGCCGCAATTCGACTGGATCAGAGCGAAGCTGCCGGGCAAGCCGCGCCCGGTCGGCACCGTCTATCAGCCGGAAGTGGCGGCGCGAGCGCATCTATTTCGCGGCGCACGACGGGCGCAAGGAAGATGCTCGTCGGCGCGCCGACCGTCGAGGCGATCTGGGGCAACAAGGTCGCCTCGCCTTGCTCGACGATTATCTCGCGCGGACCGGCTTCAAGAGCCAGCAAGACCCGAGCCGGTCAGCCCCGACCGCAAGGACAATCTGTTCGAGCCGGTACCCGGCGATCATGGCGCCCACGGCCGCTTCGACGCCGAGGCGGTGGATGACAGCGCGGAGCTGTGGGTCAGCACCCACAAGAAGCAGCTCGGCCTCGCCGCGCTTGGGCGCTGCCGCGGCGGCGGGCGCAGGCCTGTTCTTCGCCACGCGGCGCTGGAATGCCGACGCGGAGGCGAAGGCCTGAGCCGGATGCGCCAGCCCGAGCCTTCGCATCGGCCGCTGCTCGCCGTTGGTGCGCTTGTCTTCGCGGGCGCGGTGGGGACGTGGCTAGCGCTGCGTCGCGCCGCGCCGAAAGGCGAGGCGAAGGAGGTGGCGGCCGCGCGGGCGCTCGGCGCTGGCGCGGCCATCCTCGCCTTCAGCGTCGCCACTCGACAGCGCGCTCGAACATTATCGCGGCTCGTTCAAGAACAAGGCGATGTTCATCGCGCCGACGGTCGCCACGATCACCATCGTGGCGGCGGCGCTGACCCTGCTCCGCCCGGCACCGCCCAGGAAGCGAAAAAGCTCGTCTTCGCCGGCGCGATGGCGACCGGCGCGGCGGGCGTCGGCTTCCACGTCTACGACCTCGGCAAGCGCGAAGGCGGCTTCGACCTGCTCAACATCTTCTATCGATGCCCCCCTCGGCGCGCCGGCGGCGATCGGCCTCGCGGGCATCTTCGGCCTGCTCGTCAGCGCTTCGCGCGCGGCGAGACGCGCCTCCTCGGCAGCGACGGCGCGAAGCTGATCGCGCCGTTCGCGGCGGCAGCCCTGGTCGGCACGGCCGCCGAAGCGGGGATTCTTCATTTCCGCGGGTCCTTCCAGAATCCGGTCATGTACGCGCCGGTGACGATCCCACCGGCCGCCGCGGCGGCGCTCGCCGCTACGGCGGTCACGCCGCTTCTCGTTCCGGCCGCACGTTTGCTGCTCAAGGGACAGCGGTGCTCGGGATCGCCGGCCCGATCTTCCATGCCTACGGAATCCACCGCAACATGGGCGGCTGGCGCAACTGGAGCCAGATGATCCTGCAGGGGCCGCCGCTCCCCGCCCCGCCCGCTTTCCTCGGCATCGCTATTGTCGGCCTCGCCATGCTGCCTCTTGCTGGAGGAAGGCGCGTGAGCGAGCGAATTCCGAACCCCTATGCCGGCTACGACGTGCTCGACAAATGGGACTCGCCGTCGTGGAACGACCGCACCCGCGAGGTGGTACGGCGGCGGCTGACGAGGTACCGGCAGCGGCGCTTCCTGACCGAGGAGCAATGGCGGCTGCTCGAAGCGGTGACGGCGCGTCTGATCCCGCAGCCCGACCGCGAGGAGCCGGTGCCGATCGTCCCCTGGATCGACGAGAAGCTCTTCAACAACCGACGGCCCCGGCTACCGCTATGCCGACATGCCGCCGATGCGCGAGGCGTGGCGGCAAGGGCTGAAAGGAATCGCGGCCGAAGCGCGCGACCGGCACGGCAAGGCTTTCGAAGATCTCACGCCCGCAGCAGCAGGACGAGCTCCTCGCCGACGTCCAGCACGGCCGTGTCGACGGCCGCTGGTGGGGGAACCTGCCGCCGGGCGGCTTCTTCGTCCATCTACTGCTGAAGGAGACGGTGGCCGTCTATTATTCGCATCCGGCACGCCTGGAGCGAAATCGGCTTCGGCGGGCCCGCCTCGCCCGCGCGGCTATGCCCGGCTCGGCTTTAACGAGCGCGATCCGTGGGAAGCGGAGGAGTGCGCCGATGCACTGAGGCTGAGACACCCCGCGCCAGGGCGGCCGCGCGCCGGACGTCTTCCGCCCCGGCGGCTGGGTCCCGATGCACTGCTATGCCGACAGCGAGGAGGTCGATTTCGCCATCGTCGGCACCGGCGCGGGCGGCGGCACCCTCGCCTGCAAGCTCGCCGAAGCCGGCTTTTCGGTGGTCGCGTTCGAGGCCGGGCCCGTTCTGGCGGCCGCTCGAGGATTTCGCCTCGGACGAGAAGTGCGCAGGGCGGCCTCTACTGGACCGACGATCGCATCACCGGCGGCGCCGATCCGATCGAGCTCGGCAGCAACAATTGCGGTCGCGGCGTCGGCGGCACCACCGTCCACTATACGATGATCGCGCCTCAGCTGGCGGCCCGAATGGTTCAAGTGCGCGCTCGCAACTTGGCTACGCGCGCGACTGGCCGATCAGCTTTGACGAGCTGGAGCCTTATTATGAGGAAGCCGAGGAGGCGCTGAAGATGGCGGGGCCCGTCCGCTATCCGTGGAGCCGGCGGCGCAAGCGCTATCCCTATCGCGAGCACGAGGTGAACGCGCTCGGGCCTCGTCCTCGCCCGCGGCTGCGAGAAGCTCGGCATCAAATGGTCGCCGCTCCCGCTCGCCACGCTCTCGGCGCCGCGCGGCATGGCGCATCCCTGCGTCTATCGCGGCTTCTGCGCCTATGGCTGCTCGACCAACGCCAAGCAGAGCGTGCTCGTCACCTTCATCCCGCGCGCGATCAAGGCTGGCGCCGAAATCCGCGACCTGCGATGGTCGGCCGCATCGAGATGAAGGACGGCCGCGCGACCGGCCTCCTCTACCATCGCGAGGGGCGCTGGCGCCGGCAGAAGGCGCGCCATGTCGTCGTCGCCGGCTATGCGATCGAAACTCCGCGCCTGCTGCTCAACTCCGCCTGCCCGGATTTCCCGGACGGGCTCGCGAACGACGACGGGTCTCGTCGGCACGCACCTCATGTGCCACTCGGGGCCCGGCGTCTGGGGCTATCTCGACGAGGAGATCAGGAGCTACAAGGCGCCGCCCTGCATGGCCGTCACCGAGCATTGGAATTACGACGACAGCGGTAAGGATTTCCACGGCGGCTACGCGTTCATGAGCCAGGGGCCGCTGCCGGTCGGCTGGGCGCAGGACGCTGGCGATCAACCGCGGCCTCTGGGGCATGAAGCTGCGCCAGGAGATGACCCGCTACAACCATTATCGCGGGCCTACGGATCGTCGGCGAGGTCGAGCCGCGGCGCGAAACCGGGTCGAGGTCGTTAACGACGAGCAGGACCAGTATGGCCTCCCCATTCCGCGCGATGACCTTCTCTTATTCGGAGAACGACCGGCGGCTGATGCAGCATTCGATCGGCTCGATGCGCTGCGGTGCTCGAAGCCGCCGGCGCGCACGATCTCTGGGACGACGACGACACCTCGCACCTGATGGGCGGCTGCGGATGGGCGACCGACCCAAGGACAGCGTCATCAACGCGCGACGGCCGCACCTGGTCGATCCCGAACCTTTGGATTTGCGACGGCTCGCTGTTTCCGACCAGCGGCGGCCGTCAATCCGTCGCTGACCATCCAGGCGCTCGCCTGCCGGATCGGCGACCGGATCTCGGCCGATGGCCAGAAGAGGCGAGCTATGAGGAAGGCGCCCGGCAATATCGCCAGCATCGAGGATCTGCGCCAGCGCGCGCATCGCGCGGGTGCCGAAGCCGTTCATGGACTATGTCGAGAGCTGGCTCCTTTTGCGCAGATCACCCTCCGCGCCAACCGCGCCGACCTCGACGCGGTCCGCTTCCGCGAGCGGGTGATGTTCGATGTCTCGAACCGCAGGCTCGAAACGACGATGCTGGGCGAGAAAGTGGCGATGCCGGTCGCGATCGGCCCGACTGGCATGTGCGGCGCGGTCTGGTCCAACGGCGAAATCCTCTCGTGCCGCGCCGCGCACGATTTCGGCATCCCCTTCTCGCTTTCAACCAACGCCTTGCTCTCGATCGAGGACGTCGCAAGCTCGGTCGAGCAAGCCATTCTGGTTCCAGCTCTACCTGGAGAAGGACCGCGGCTTCTCGAAGGACCTGCTCGAACAGGCAAAAGCGGCCGGCTGCCCGGTGCTGATCCTGACCATGGACCTCCACGTCGAAGGCACGCGCTATTGCGACGTCCATAATGGCCTCGGCGTGCCGCCCAAGCTGACGCCGGCCAATATCTGGAGCATCGTCAGCAACCCGTTTTGGGCCTTCGCGATGCTGCATTCCAAGCGCTGGAGCTTCGGCAATTATGCCGACAAGGTGAAGTCCGGCAACGTCAAGGAGATGGCGGAGCTGGTGAAAAGCCAGCTCGATTCCTCGTTCGACCTCAAGACGCTCGAATGGGTGCGCTCGCTCTGGCCCGGCAAGCTGATCGTCAAGGGCATCCTCGATCCCGAGGACGCGCGCATGGCCGCCGACGCCGGCGCCGACGCGATCCTCGTCTCCAACCATGGCGGGCGGCAGCTCGACAATGCGCCCTCCACCGTCTCGATCCTGCCGCAACATCGTCGAGGCGGTCGGCGACCGGATGGAGGTCTATGTCGATAGCGGCGTTCGCTCCGGGCTCGACGTGCTCAAGTTCCTCGGCCTCGGCGCGCGCGCCTGCTTCATTGGCCGCGCCTATCTTTACGGCCTCGGCGCCTACGGCCAGGCCGGAGTCACCAAGGCGCTCGAAATCCTGCGCGACGAGCTCAGCGTCGCGATGGCGCTGACCGGTGTCACCGACGTCGAGAAGGTGCCGCGCGACATCATCCTCTCCGCGCCGCGCATTGTGACCGACAATTCATCGGAGAAACCGGAACCTGCCCCGCGCGGCGCCGGTTAACCTTTCAAATCCACCGAGGAGCAACGTCATGGCCAAGACCGCAGGAGACATACTCGTCCAGACCCTGATCGACTGGGGCGTCGACACCATCTTTGGCATCCCTGGCGACGGCATCAATGGCGTCATCGAATCCCTCCGGGAGCGCAAGGACGAGATCAAGTTCATCCAGGTGCGGCACGAGGAAGTCGGCGCCTTCGCCGCCTGCGCCTATGCCAAGTTCACCGGCAAGCTCGGCGTCTGCCTCTCAACCTCCGGCCCCGGCGGCATCCACCTCCTCAACGGCATCTACGACGCCAAGCTCGATAGCCAGCCGGTCCTAGCCATTACGGGGCTCCAGCATCACGATCTGCTCGACACCTTCACCCAGCAGGATGTCGACCTCGATAAATTGTTCATGGACGCCTGCGCCTACAGCGTGCGGGTGATGGGCGCGGCGCATATGCAGAATGTGGCCGAAATGGCCTGCCGCATCGCGCTCGGCTATCGCCAGCCGACCCACATCACCATCCCGGTCGACGTGCAGTCTCAGGCGGTGTCGAAGGACGACCGTTCCGAGCGCAACATTCCCGACCATGTCTCGAACATCATGGCGCCGAGCGGCCATCTTCCCGACCCCAAGCAACTCGAACGCGCCGCCGAGATTCTGTCGCAGGCGAAGAAGCCGTTCATCCTCGCCGGCCGCGGCGCGCTAGGCGCGCGGGCCGAGCTGGAGGCGATGGCGGCGCGGCTGAAGGCGCCGGTCGGCATGGCCCTGCTCGGCAAGGGCGCCATCCCCGACGAGAGCCCCTACGCGACGGGCGGCGTCGGCCTGCTCGGCACCCGCGCCTCGCAGGAGGCGATGGAGGGCTGCGACACATTGCTGATCGTCGGCTCCTGCTTCCCCTATGTCGAATTCTACCCGAAGCCCGGCAGCGCGCGGGCGGTGCAGATTGATCTCGATCCCAAGCGGATCGGGCTTCGCTATCCGGTCGAGGCCGGGCTGGTCGGCGACAGCGGCCGCGTGCTGGAGGCCCTGCTCCCGCTCGTCCGGCCGAACCCGAGCGACGCCCATCTCAAGGCCGCGCAGGAGACGATGCGTGACTGGCGCGAGCTGATGCACGAGCGCGGCACGCGGCGCGAGACTCCGATGAAGCCGCAGGTCGTCACCCACGAGCTCAACAAATTGCTCAAGGACGATGCGATCATCATCACCGACAGCGGCACCATCACCTCCTGGACCGCGCGGCACATCGACATGCGGCCGGGTCAGCAATTCAGCTGCTCGGGCACGCTCGCGAGCATGGCCTGCGGCCTCCCCTATGCGATCGGCGCGGCCGTCGCCTACCCGAACCGGCAGGTGGTTTCGATCATCGGCGACGGTGCCATGGCGATGCTGATGGGCGACCTGGTGACGCTTCGGAAATACAATCTCGACGTGAAGATTGGTCGTCATCAAGAACAACACGCTCGGCCAGATCAAATGGGAACAGATGGTGTTCCTCGGCAACCCGGAATATGCCTGCGAGCTGGAGCCGATCAACTTCGTCGACGTCGCCCGCGGCTGCGGCATCGCCGGGATCAGCATCGACGATCCGGAGCGCTGCGGCGATCAGCTTCGGGAGGCGCTGGCGATGCCGGGGCCGTGCCTGATCGAGTGCGTCGTCGATCCCAATGAGCCGCCGATGCCGCCGAAGACGACGGCCAAGCAGGCCCTGCACCTCGCCGAGGCGCTTGCCCGCGGCACGCCGGGCCGCGGCAAGATCGCGCTGACCATCGCTTCCGACGTGGTGCGCGAGCTGGTCTGATGCCCCCGCCGGGGCGCGTGGTAACCCGGTCCGAGACAGGCCGGATCGCCGCCGATCGGGAACGCGTGGCGCCTGAGGCGGCGATCGCGCTGGAGGCGGACCTTCGCAAGGCGCTTGGCGATGCGGTTGATTTCGGCGCCAGTGGCCGGGCTCTGTTCGCGACCGACGCGTCCAACTACCGGCAGGTGCCGCTCGGCGTCGTCAGCCCACGCAATCGCGACGAGGTGATCGAGACGGTCCGGCTCTGCCGCGCGCACGAGGTTCCGATCGTTCCGCGCGGTGGCGGCACCAGCCTTGCCGGCCAAGCCTGCAACGCGGCGGTGGCGATCGATTTTTCCCGCCACCTTCATCATCTGATCGAACTCGACCCGGAGGCGCGGCGGGCGCGGGTCGAGCCCGGCTGTATCCTCGACACGCTGCGCGACGCGGCTGAAAAGCACCGCCTTACCTTCGGCCCCGATCCCGCGACCCACGACCACAACACGCTGGGCGGGATGATCGGCAACGACAGCTGCGGCGTCCACTCGGTGACGGCGCACCGCACCGCCGACAATGTCGAGCGGCTGACAGTGCTGACCTATGACGGTGCTTTGCTCGACCTCGGCCCGACCGACGAGGCGGCGCTCGCCCGCATCCTCGCCGGCGGGGGACGCGAGGCGGAGATCTACCGGGGCCTGCTGGCGTTGCGCGACCGTTACGGCGCGCTGATCGAGGCGCGCTTCCCGAAGATCCCGCGCCTCGTTTCCGGCTTCGAAAATCTCAACGCGTTGCTCCCGGGCCGCGACTTTAACGTCGCCCGCGCCGTGACCGGGACCGAGGGAAGCTGCGTTCTCGTCCTCGACGCGACGCTGAAGCTGGTTCCGAGCCCACGCTGCAAGGCGCTCGCCCTCCTCGCCTTCGACGATGTCTTCGCCGCCGCCGACGCAGTGCCATCTATCCTGGCCGAGCACCCTGCAGCGCTCGAAGGCTTCGACGGCAAATCCTACGCCGCGTTGAAGCGGATCGGCGCGCCTGGAATGGATCTCTACCCCGCAGGCAAGGGCTGGCTGATTGTGGAGGCCGGCGGCGAGAGCAAGGAAGAGGCCGAGCGTAATGTCCGCGGCATCGCGGAACGCTCCGGCCATGGCGGCCGCTGCCGGATCGTCTCCGATCCCGCCGCCCAGAAACAAATCTGGGCAGGCCGCGAAGCCTCGCTCGGCGCCACCGCCTTCGTTGCCGGTCAGCCGGCGCATTGGCCGGGATGGGAGGATAGCGCGGTGCCGCCCGACCGGCTCGGCCCCTATATGCGCGATCTGGAGGCCTTGTTTGCCCGCCACGGCTACACGGCCGCGCTCTATGGCCATTTCGGCGACGGCGTGATCCATTGCCGGGTCGATTTCGATTTCCGCGATGAAGCCGGCATCGCCAATTACCGCGCCTTCATGCGCGACGCGGCGCAGCTCGTGCATGGCTATGGGGGCTCGCTGTCGGGTGAGCATGGCGACGGCCAAGCGCGCGCCGAGCTGCTGAACCTCATGTACGGGCCGGAGCTGGTCCAGGCCTTCCGCGAGTTCAAATCGATCTGGGACCCGGACAACCGGATGAACCCGGGTAAGGCGATCGAGCCGTTCCCGATCGATTCCAACCTGCGGCTCGGCCCGAAGTATCAGCCACCCAAGCTCGACACCTATTTCGGCTTCGCCGGCGACGGCGGCTCCTTCGCCCACGCCACCATCCGCTGCGTCGGCGTCGGCAAATGCCGGCGCCGGCAGGTGGGCGAGGAGGTGATGTGCCCCTCCTATCTCGCCACCGGCGAGGAGAAGCATTGTACGCGCGGGCGCACCCATCTGCTCCACGAAATGGTGCGCGGCGAGGTGATCGCCGACGGCTGGCGCAGCGACGAGGTGGAAGAGGCACTGTCGCTCTGCCTCGCCTGCAAAGGCTGCAAGAGCGACTGCCCGGTGGGCGTCGACGTCGCCACCTACAAGGCCGAATTCCGCGCCCATCATTATCAGGGCCGTCTGCGTCCGCGCGCGGCTTATTCGATGGGTCTCATCCAGATCTGGGCGAAGCTGGCCGAGCCTTTTCCGGCCTTCGCCAATCTGCTCACGCAGTCGAAGCTCCTGTCGCCGCTCGCCAAGGCCATCGCGGGCATCGACAGGCGGGCGCCTCTGCCGCCCTTTGCGCGCCAGTCCTTCCGGCGCTGGTTTCGCAAGCACAAGCCGGCGGCCGGCGAGCGGGTGCTCCTCTGGCCGGACACGTTCAACAACCACTTCCGGCCGGAAACCGCCATTGCCGCGGTGCGGCTTCTCGAACGTGCAGGCTTCCAGGTTGTCATTCCCTCGCGCCCGCTTTGTTGCGGACGACCGCTGTACGATTGGGGCTTCCTCGACCGCGCCAAGCGGCAGTTCGAAGCGATTTTCGCTTGCCTCGCCGACGACATCGAAGCCGGAACGCCGATCATCGGCCTGGAACCTGCCTGCACCGCCGCGTTCAAGGACGAGCTTCCCAACCTCTTCCCCAACCGGCCCGAGGCGAAGCGGCTGTCTACGCAGGTCGTGTACTTCGCCGATTTCGTGGCTGCTCGCGCCGATCGCTTTCCGACCCCCGACCGCGGTGGCAAGGCGCTGGTCCAGCCCCATTGCCACCACCATGCGGTGATCGGCTTCGATGCCGAAAAGGTCCTGCTCGATCGGCTCGGTGTCGACGTCGAGCGGCCGCGGCAGGGCTGTTGCGGCATGGCCGGCGCCTATGGCGTGGCGCGTGAGACCTATGAGGTCGGCTGCAAGATCGGCGAGCGCGTGCTGCTGCCGCGAGTCCGCGAGCTGCCGCCCGACACGTTGATCCTCGCCGACGGCTTCAGCTGCCGCGAGCAGATCGAGCGCCACGGCGGCCGCCCGACCCTGCATATCGCTCAGCTTCTCGCCGAACGCATGCTCGGGCCGGATCGAGCACCCCAAACGGCGACGGATTGACGCCGGTCAAGTCGCGGAACGCGCTCTTCCTCCCGCGGTTTGCTTCGACATAGCCGCCGATCTCCATCCCGTCGGCAGCTCCGAATGCCGGCTCCGCGGCCGAAGCCGGCGCCCGGCCTCCGGCCATTCCTCTCAGCGGCCGGAGGCCGGCAGCGCGCGTCGGCGTTAGAAGGCGTGAACGTAGAGCGCTTCGTCGGCGGGCTCGGGATAGGGATCCGGTCCGCAAAAGGCTTGGATCTTCGCCCGGTCCTTGACGATGATCCGGGTGCCGCGGACGTGCAGGCCATGGTCGGCGATCGTCTGCAAGGCGCGCGACAGGGTCTCGGCGGTCATGCCGACGCGCGAGGCAAGATGCCGCTTCGGGATCGGCAGCTCGACGCTGTCCCGGAGCGGACCATCGTCGACCAGCCTCAGCAGAAAGGCCGCGAGCCGCTGTGCCGCGCTCCGGCACTTCATATCGAGGATGTGCCGCACCGCCATCCGCCACTGGCCGCCCATGATCCGGCCGAGCCGAACGGCGAAGGCAGCACTGCCGGGGAGCTCGCGACGCACCGCCGAAAGTTCGAGCGACAGGACTCGCGAGGCAGTGAGGATGCGCGCGGAGGTGAGATAGGGCTCGTCGAACAGGGCTGCCGCCGGCATGAAGATGTCGCCCGCCGACAACATCAGCACGCCGCATTCCTTGCGGCCCTCCATCTTGGTGAGATCGGCGACGCCGCTGACCAGAACGTGCAGGTGCCGGGCGGCCTCGCCCTCCTGGAACAGGACCATTCCCGGAGCGCAACGCTGGATCGACGCGCCTTGCAGCAGCCGTTCCATCTGTGCCGCTGGCAGGCCGGCGAAGAGCGGCAGCTTTCCGACCGCTTCCCACTCGTCCTCCCTCAAGCCGCACCTCCTTCGTCGGTGGAACGGCGAAGACGCCGTTCTGTTTCGCCTGGCAGCACGCCGCGGTGGCCGAAGCCTTGATGGAGGTCAAGATTTAGAACCGGTCCAGCAACCGATGGTTGATCGCATCGGGAGCAAAAAGATCAGCAGGATGAAGTGAGGGACGGACCGAGACGACCGACGGTGGAGCGAGCCTTCGAGCTGGCGCGCTCGGGCCGCTATCGCCACATGCGTGAAATCCGAAAGCAGCTGGTCCGCGAAGGCTGCGACGATGTCGATCGGCACCTCGCCGGCACGGGCCTCCGCAAGCAATTGCTGGGCGCGGCGGCCGAAGCACGCGCCAACTCCTTTCAATCCGAACCGCTGCGATTGCCGGGAGGATAGACCGCGCCTAGGGAGCGCGGGTGATCCGGAACAGAGCCGAGCTCGTCGCGGAGGTCGCGGAACGACTCCTACGGCGTATCTCGATCGTCTGGCGGCGCAGCGGCCGCAGGCGGCTGCATGCGCCGCTGGCGGTACTGCGCCGCCGCGCCGCCTCGGTGATCGGCGCCGTGCTGCTGAGCCTCGCCGCCATTCTTTTCGCGAATGCGGGCGACAGGGCACAGCATCTCTTCCTGCGCCTCTTCGCGGCTTATCCCTATCTTCCTTTGGTTGTGACGCCGGCGGTGTTCGCGGCGATCGCCTGGCTGACCCGCCGCTATTTTCCGGCCGCGTCGGGCTCCGGCATCCCGCAGGTGATCGCGGCGAGCCGCTATCCGGCGGCGCCGAATATGGGGCCGCTCGTGTCGCTCCGGACGGCGGCGGCCAAGCTTGCGATGACGGTGGGTGTGCTGGCCGTCGGCGGCGCGGCCGGGCGCGAGGGGCCGACGGTGCAGACCAGCGCGGCGGTCATGGTCTGGGTGCACCGGCTGTTCCGCGTGCCGATGACGGCCGGGGTGATTATCGCCGGCGGCGCGGCCGGCGTCGCGGCCGCCTTCAACACGCCGCTGGCCGGAGTTGCCTTCGCGATCGAGGAGCTTGCCGCCGCATACGAGCAGAAAGTGGCGATCCTGGTGATGGGCGCCGTGATGATTTCCGGACTGGCGAGCCTCGGCATCGCCGGCGACTATGTCTATTTCGGCGCTTTGCGCGAATTCTCTCAGCGTGCGGGCCGTGCTGATCGCCGCGCCCATTGCCGGCATCGGCGGCGGCATTATCGGCGGCCTCTTCGCGCGCCTGGTGCTCGCACTGGCCGTGCCGGGCAGGCCCTTCACGCAGCGGCTGAAGGCGCGGCCGGTCGTCTTCGCCGCCTTGTGCGGCCTCGCCATCGCGGTCACCGGCATCGTCACCCATGGCGCGACCTGGGGGACCGGCTATGCGGCCACGCGTCAGCTGATCGAAAATCACGGCCAGCCGCTCTGGTTCGGGCCCGCCAAACTGATCGCGGCGGGGGCGACGACGCTCAGTGGCGTGCCGGGCGGCATCTTCGCGCCGTCTCTCTCGGTCGGCGCGGGTTTCGGCAATCTGCTGACGCCGCTCTTTCCGCACGATCCCTCCGGCGCGATCGTGCTGCTCGGCATGGCCGCTTATTTCGTCGGCGTGGTGCGCGCGCCGCTCACCGCCGTGATCATCCTCTCCGAGACCACCGCCAATCGCGGCATGATCATCCCGCTCTTCGCCACCGCTTTGCTGGCCGACGCGGCGAGCGGCCTCGTCTGCCGCGAGCGGCTCTATCACGGTCTCTCGAAGCCCTTCGCCCGCGCCATCGCGCCGCCCAAGGCGGCCGAGGATCACCAATAGGTGTAATAGAGGGCGATCAGGATCAGGACCACGCCGAGCGCGCCGACATTGAAGCCGGTGCGGGTCGCATAGCGCACGTTGTTCGTATCGATCGTGTCGGTAGCGGGCGTCGGCGGCGTCACGAGCGAGACGATGACGGCGAGGGCCAGCGAGATCAGGAAGACGACACCCATACGATCCATGAAGGGAAGGCTCGCCCAACTGAACTTGAAGAGAGCTGACAGCACGACCGAAGCGACCGCCGCCGTGAAGGCGCCCGCCTCATTCGCGCGCTTCCAGAACAGGCCGAGCAGGAAGATGACGGTGATGCCGGGCGTAAAGAAGCCGGTGAATTCCTGGATGAACTGGAAGGCCTGCTCCGAGGCTCCGACCAGCGGCCGCGCGGCGAAGATAGCGATCAGGATCGCCACGATCGCGGTAACCCGGCCGACCAGCACCAGATGCTTTTCCTCGCCTTGGCTGCGTCCTTCGGCATCCTCCGCCCGGGTCGGCTCGCGCCGGAACTTGGCGTAGAGATCGAGCGTGAAGATGGTCGCGATCGAATTGATCTTGGAGGCGGTCGAGGCGATGATCGCCGCGATCAGGGCCGCGAAGACGAGGCCGAGCAGACCGGTCGGCAGCAGCCGCATCATCGTCGGATAGGCTTCGTCCGGCTTGGGCAGGCCCGGCGCCAGCATCACCGCGGCGATGCCGGGCAGGACGATGATCAGCGGCATCACCAGCTTGAGAAAGGCCGCGAACAGCACGCCGCGCTGCGCTTCGTCCAGGCTCTTCGCCGCCAGCGCGCGCTGGATGATATATTGGTTGAAGCCCCAATAGCTGAGATTGGCGATCCACATCCCGCCGATCAGCACCGACAGGCCCGGCAGGTCCATATAATGCGGATCGCCCTTCTTCAGGATCATGTGGAAGTGGTCGGGTGCCTGGTGCATCAGCTTGGCGAAACCGGCGATGAAGCCGGCCCCGGCGCCGATCTTGCCCAGCGTCAGGAAGGCGACGACCAGCCCGCCGAGCACGAGCAGGGTCACCTGGACGATGTCGGTCAGCGCCACCGCCTTGAGACCGCCGCGAATCTGGTAGAGCAAGGCGAAGGCGCCGAGGATTACCAGCGCCAGGTCCTGGTCGATGCCCGCCACCTTGGTGACCGCGATCGAGCCCAGCCAGATGATCGAGGTCAGGTTCACGAACACGTAGAGAGCGAGCCAGAAGACCGCCATCAGGATCGGCAGCGCGCGCCGTATCGCCGCCTCAGGAATTGCGGCATCGTGTAGATTTCGTTCCTGAGGAAGATCGGCAGGAAGAACTTGCCGACGATCAAGCAGGGTCGCCGCCGCCATCCATTCGTAGGAGGCGATGGCGAGGCCGATCGCATAGCCCGAACCCGACATGCCGACGATCTGCTCGGCCGAGATGTTGGCGGCGATCAGCGAGGCGCCGATCGCCCACCAGGGCAGGTTCTTCGACGCGAGGAAATAATCGGACGTGTCCTTCTGGTGCCCCGCTTTCTCGCGGCTGACATATTGGGCAAGAAGGAAAATCGCGATCGCGTAAACGACGACGACGACGATATCGATCGTGGCAAGCTGCACTGTTTCCTCCCCGGTCCCGACCCGTCATACCGGGGCCATAGCTCAGTGGCGATATTGCCGTTTCGGCTCAGGAATTATATGATTAAATGAGCATGTCCAGCGGGGAGAGGGAAAGGGGCGCGCCCCCTGCGGTCGGCGCGGCCCGGGCCTCGGACGGATTCGGCCGCAACCTGACCTTCGCGATGCTCGACGCGCTCGGCCGCGCCATCGTCACCGGCCATTACGAGAAGACCCGTTTCCCGACCGAAGCCGAGCTCGCCACCGAGCATGAGGTCAGTCGCTCGGTCACCCGCGAGGCGGTGAAGATGCTGACCGCCAAGGGCCTGCTCACCGCCCGTCCGCGCAAGGGCACGACGATCCAGCCGCCCTCCTCCTGGAATTTGTTCGATCCGGACGTGCTGCGCTGGATGCTCGAGCGGAAGTTCTCGCTCGATCTGCTGCGCCAGTTCTGCGAGCTCAGGATCGCGATCGAGCCCGCCGCCGCGGCGCTCGCCGCCCGCGCCGCGGACGAGGCCGCGGTCGACGCGATCGAAGCGGGCTACGAACGGATGGAGGCGGCGGAGCGCGACGAGGACGACGCGCTCCAGGCCGATATCGCCTTCCACATCGCCATCCTCGAAGCGAGCGGCAATCCCTTCTACCGCCAGTTCCACGACGTGGTCGCGACCGCGCTGCGCACCTCGATCCGCTTCAGCAACCGCTTCGCCGGCCTCGCCGCCAGCTTCAACGCCCACCGCGCCAGCCTGCCCGCACACCGCGCGGTGCTCGACGCGATCCGCGCCCACGACGCGCACAGCGCGCACGACGCGATGCGCATCATCGTGGCCGACGTGATGGTCGTCATCGAGCGCGTCGAGCGCCAGCAGGCACGCGAGGGAAAGAAGGCGTCGTAATCCCGGGCCTGACGGAAAGTCCGCGCGCCGACGCGCGCAGGCTTCTGAAAATCTCCGCCTCGCGCTCGCGATAGGGCGTGCCGTCGGGCTTCACCAGATCGTGGAACCAGATGGTCGGCTCCTCCAGCACGTAAGGCCGCTTCCAGCTGTCCCACGGGAGCCAGGTCTGGATCTTGCCCTGCACGAAGCCCCAGTTGATCATGCCGACATCGTCGCGTTGCCCTACCGGCAGCACCGTATCGACCGTCGAGCCGGCACCGCGCGCCATCCATTCGGTGCAGAGGAGCGGCCGGCCCTAACCCTTCAGCTGCGCGACCCGCCGCTCGAATTCCTCCGGCCAGCCATAATCGTGGAAGCTGATGATGTCGGATTCACCGAGCTGGATGCGCGCGACCGCGCCGAGCTTCGCGCCCGGCGACCAGTCGTCGCCCCTCCAGACGCCGCTGGTCAGCGGCTGGACCGGTTGGCGGCGTGCGCGCCCATGCGAAGACGCGGGGCAGCAGATCGGCGACACGCGCGCGCTCCCGCGCCACCTCCGGCCACTTGTAATTGCCGCCGCCGAGATTGTCCGGCTCATTCCAGACGTCCCAGGCGAGGATGCGCGGGTCCTTGGCGAAGCTGCCGACCACATCCTCGACATAGGCGCGCAGGCGCGGCTCCTGCGCGGGATCCATCAAGGCCGCGCGGCCTGGGCTGCGCACCCAACCGCGTATTGTGGACACCGGGAATGGGGGGGTGCTGCGGGCCGATCTTCGGGTCCGGATCCCAGCAGCTGTCGAACAGGACGAAGACCGGGCGGATGCCGTGGCGGGCGGTGATGGCGAGGAACTGGTCGACGCGCCGCTTGAACCCCTCCGGATCCTCCTGCCAGGCGAGATCGTGGAGGAAGACGCGCATCGTGTTCATGCCATATTCGCGCTGCGCCCAGCCGAGCTCGCGGTCGATCTCGGCCGGATCGAAGGTCGCGGCCTGCCACATTTCGAGCTGGTTGATCGCATCGGCCGGAATGAAATTGGCGCCGGTCAGCCAGGGCTGCTTCGCGTACCAGCCATTGGCTTCGGCCGCCGTCCACCGTAGCGACTCGGCGGGTGCGGCGAAGCTCTGGACCGGCGCCGCCAGCAAGGCGGCGGCCGCGAAGATCCGGAAAACCGCTTTCATCAGTGCGCCGCGCTCGTCGAGAATCGCCAGATGATGACGTTGCGGTAGGTCTGGCCCGGGTCCAGCCGGATCGAGCCGAAGTCCGGATGGTTGGGCGTGTCCGGGAACATCTGCGGCTCGAGCACGAGCGCGTCGCCCTCGCGGTAGAGCTTGCCGGCCTTGCCCGACGTGGTCCCGTCGAGGAAATTGCCCGAATAGAATTGGAGGCCCGGCTGGTTGGAGAAAATCTCCATCACCCGCCCCGATTTCGGCTCCTCGACCCGGGCGAGCAGCCGCGGCTCGGGCGAGATGGTGCGGGCGATCACCCAATTGTGATCGTAGCCGCGGCCGAAGACGATCTGCTGGTCCGAGGCGTCGCGCACCCGCGCGCCGACCGGCGTCGGATGGCGGAAGTCGAACACCGTCCCTTCGACCGGGCGGAATTCGCCGGTCGGGATCGCCGTTGCGTCGGTCGGCGAATATTGATCGGCAGGAATCGTGAGCAAATGACCCATCGCGCCCTCGACCGAGCCTTCGCCGGCGAGATCCCAATAGGTGTGGTTGGAGAGGTTGACGATCGTCGGCTTGTCGGTGGTCGCTTTATACTCGACCGACAATTCGTCCTTCTCATTGAGCGAGTAAGTGGCGGTGGCGGTCAGCGTGCCGGGAAAGCCCATGTCGCCGTCGGGGCTGACCAGCCGCAAGGTGACGCTGGCGCTCGGCGCCGTCCTTGGTCTCCACCACCTGCCAATTCTGCTTGTCGAATCCCTTGGGTCCGCCGTGCAGCGCATTGGGTCCATTGTTGACCGGCACCTGATAGGTGTGGCCGTCGAGCGTGAAGCGGCCCTTGGCGATGCGGTTCGCGACGCGGCCGACGGTCGCGCCGAGGAAGGCGGGCCATTCGAGATATTTGTCCAGCGTCGGATAGCCCAGCGCGATATCGGCGAGGCGGCCGTGCCGGTCCGGCACGATCGCCGATTGAACCGAGGCCCCGTAGGTGATGATGCGAACGCTCATGCGGCGGCCGTTGGAAAGCGTGACCGCCTCTACCTTCTGCCCGTCGGGGAGGGTTCCGAACGGCGCGCGCGAGACGCTCGCCCCCTGTGCCGAACCGGCGAGACCCGCCGCAGCGAGGATCATCGTCCATCTCCCTTTGCTCATGATGCGCCCCTTCCGCTTGGACCCTCTTTACCGGCCCATTGATCATATGATTGATATGATAATAAAGGGTCCCGAACAAGGAACCCAGCCATGCCGCACCGTATCCGCGCCTTCCTGACCCTTGCCGCCCCGATCGGCTTGGCCACCGCCGCGCTCGCCGCGACTCCCGCGCCCGCGGCAACCGCCGAGCCGTTCGTTCCGGCCCTGCAGTCCGATTTCCCCGACCCGTTCGTTCTTCCCGACGGCAATCGCTTCCTCGCTTATGCGACCAACCCGACCGGCGGTCATGTCAACGTCCAGACCGCCATATCGCGCGATCTCGTTCATTGGGAGCTTTTGCGCGATCCCGACGGCAAGCCCCACGACGCCCTGCCAGTCCTGCCGGCCTGGGCGAAGGGTGGGCGGACCTGGGCGCCGGAGGTGCTGAAGACAGACAAGGGATTCGTCCTCTATTTCACCGCCGACGATCGGAAGAGCGACCGCCAGTGCATCGGTGCGGCGGTCGCGGCCGATGCGGCGGGTCCGTTCCGTTCGGACTCGCCGACGCCGCTCGTCTGCCAGTTCCCGCTCGGCGGCTCGATCGACCCGGACGCGTTCCGCGACGCGGACGGAAGCCTCATTCTTTATTTCAAGAATGACGGAAATGCGGTCGGCAAGCCGGCCTCGCTGTGGGCGCAGAAATTATCGCCGGATGGGCTCTCCGTCACCGGCGATCCGGTCGAATTGCTGCGCAGCGACCGCAAGAATTGGGAGCAGGACGTGGTCGAGGCGCCGTCGATGACCCGTATCGACAACCAGTACGTGCTGTTCTTCTCGGGCGGCTTTTATGGTTGGCCGCAGGGAGCGCGGCTGTCGCCTTATGCGATCGGCTACGCGACCTGCGGCTCGGCCACCGGGCCATGCACAGCGGCGAAGGATCCGATCCTCTACAGCTTTTCGGGTTCGCTCGGCTGCCTTAGCGGCCCCGGCCACCAGGCGATCTTCGAGGTCGGCGCCCGCCGCTTCATCGCCTTTCACGCCTGGTCCGTGACGCCCGGATGCCATCCCCTCGACCAGACGCGTTATCTCTACGTCGCGCCATTGATCTGGAAGGACGGCAAGCCTGCCGTGGGCGAAAGCCTGCGCGCGCCCCACTAAGCCATTCCGTGAAAAGACGGAGGGGCCGAAGCCCCTCCGCAATTGTCAGAAGCGGAAGCGAATACCCAGCGACAGGATGCTTTCCTGATATTGGACCGCGCGCGGTACCGTCACCGTGTCGCCGCCGGCAAAATTGGTGGTCTCGTTGGTCCGGAACGGCTTATTGAGGATGTTGGTCCAGTCGACGAAAAGCGTGAAATTGTGCGTCAAGGTATAGCTGCCGGAGAAGTCGAGGCGGGCGAGTCCCTGGACCGTCTCGGTATAGAGGCGGCTACCCGGCACACCCTGCGGGTATTGAGGCAGATCCGGGCGGAACAGGGAGGGGAAGTGGTTTCGGAAATTGTAGGACAGGCGTAGCGACAGGCCGCCGCGCTCGTACATTCCGACCAAATTGCCTGTCCACTTCGACACGCCGGTAATCGGCAGCGTGTATCCGCCGAGCTCCGACGGAAGCGTTGCCCAATTGTGGAGATAGGTGACGTTCGCCTGGACGCCGAAGCCCCGCACCCAGCCGGGTAGCGATGCGAAGTCCAGGAACGTCTGGAACTGCGCCTCGACGCCGTCGATCCGCGCCTTCGACGCGTTGAACGGTGCGGTGGCGAGAACGACTCCGAAATCGGGATTGTCGACGAATGTCTGGAAGGTCTCGAAATAATCCTTGATGTCGCGGCGGAAGATGGCGACCGCTGCGAAGCCGTTGCGCGAGAAATAATATTCGAGCGAGGCATCGTAATTGTTCGACACCATCGGCTTGAGGTTGGGATTGCCGGTGTTCAGGGTTCGAATGCAATTCGGGCCTTGCGGAATCGGCAGTCCGGTATTCGGATCGGTTCCGCAAGTCGGCGGCGGCGCGACAGACCCGCCCGGATCGATCAGCGAGAAGTCCGGCCGCGTGCGCGTCCGAGTCGCCGACAGGCGCAATTGGAGCTCGCGATTGAAATGAATGTTGGCATCGATGTTGGGGAGCCAGTCCGTATAATGCTGGGTGATCGTGATCGGCGCATAGGCGCCGTTGGTGACGGTGCTGCCGGTGACCCGGTCGTCCGTCACCACCGGCCGCACTCCGATCAAGCCTTCGACATGGAAGGCGGCTTCATTGCCGAACGTGTAATGAAGCTGGGCATAGCCGGCATAGGATTTCTCCCACGCACTATAAGTCTGGTCCGGAAATGGCGCGGGCGGCGTTAGAAAGTCGGGATCGCCGAGATTGTGCGAGAAGGCCCGCATCGCGGCCTGATTAGTCTGGATGCTGTAATAGGTCGGCGCCAGCCATTGATCGAAAACAGACGTGCTGTCGCCGCGGAAACCGGTGTGGAACAGCTCGTAGTCGAGCGGCACCGCGTCGAGCGGAATGTTCTGGTTGAGGACCGGATCGCCGCCGAAATAATGGTTGCCATATTGGCGGTGGGCGTAGCGGTCGACGTAGCGGAAGCCGATCTCGATCTTGGGCAGGAACGAGAGGCCCGTCTGATATTCGACGTCGGTACGTGCCTGCCAGTCGTCGCCCTTGGCGATCTGCCTCTCTTCGTAGAAGCCGCGATAGATGTAGTTTCTGGGATCGGAGGCGTCGAAGCCGGGAAGCGAGAATTGCGGCCCATTGCCGTTAGCGTTGATCGTCGCATCGACAGTCACCGGATGCGAGAAGGCGTAGTCCACGCTTTCGGTGTCGCCGGTGAACTGGCTGCGGGTGCGGGCGATGTCCGCCGAGATACGTAGCGGACCTTTGTCGTAGCTGCCGCCGATGGCGAACTGATAAGTATTCGTCTTGTTGAACGTGCCGCCCTGGAAGCCATCCGGCCGGAACGGATTGACGATCTCCGCGCTCTGCAGCAGATCGGTGCCGGGCTTCAGCACCACATTATTGTAAGCTTGGCCGCCCCACAGAGGCACTTCAAGCTCGCGGTCGGAAATCTTGTCTCGGAAACCCTGCCACAGGCCCTCGGCGTAAAATTCCAGGCCTGGGGTCGGGCGCCACTGCAAGGCCGCATTGATCGAGGGGCGCGAGCGGTCTCCGGAGCCGTAGTCGACCCGGTCGATGTCGGGGAATCGCGCGGACTTGCCGTTGCCGATTCCATCATTGGCGACGAAGTCGGTATTCGAGCGTGTCGAATCGAGATAGGTTAGCTCGGTGTAGGAGAAGTTGATCAGGGCGCCGATCTGGCCGATGCCGGTGTTCCAGCGGTCGCTGATCAGGATGTTGCCGTTCGGATGCCAGACCTGGGACTGGCTCGCATATTGCTCCCAGAAATTGCCGGCGATCTCCAGCCCGTTGAAATCGAACGGGCGGCGGGAACGGACGTTGATCAAACCGGCGAGACCGGGTTCAACCAGATTCGCGGTCGACGTCTTGTACACTTCCAACGCGCTGATCGCACCCGAAGGGAAATCCTGCAAGGCGACCACGCGCGTCTCCGCGGTGAAGATCTCGCGGCCATTATAGGTCGTTTCGAAATAGGGAAGGCCGCGGACCAGCACCGTGCTAGCCTCGCCACCGCTTCGGAGGACCTCGACGCCGGGGATGCGCGCGGCCGTATCGGAGACGGCGACGTCGGGCAGCTTGCCGATATCCTCGGCGACGATCGAATCGACGATCTGGGGCGAGGTGCGCTTGATCGTCTCCGAAGACTGGAGGCTGCGGCGCAGACCGGTGACGACGATCTCTTGCCCCGAGGCCTGGGGCGTTCCCGCGGCCGCCGGGTCGGACGACGCCGCTGTCGGTGGCGCCGCATTGGCGTTGCCGGCGGGCTGCTGCGGGTCGTTGGCGGGCGCAGTCTGCGCAAAGGCGGGCGTGGCCCCCAGCGCGAGAATGGCGATCGACGCGGAACCGAGAATGAGAGTCTTCACGCGCATATCAAAAGCCTCCCCAGGCGATTTCGAGCGATCCTCTGGCGGGACCCGTAACGTTCGCGACATAATCCATGCGGGCCAGGGGACACAATATAATTGTAAGATTTATCATAAGTGTTGCACGGCGGACCCAATGCATGTGAGGGAAACGGCCGGCGACTGAGGCAAAACGGGCGGGAAGCGGGTGCCTGAGCGGGTCCAGAAAATCGTCATCCTCGGCGGCGGCACGGCGGGGTGGATGGTCGCGGCGGCGCTGGCGAACCGCCTTTCCAGGGCGTGCACCGTCGAGCTGATCGAATCGGAGGAGATCGGAATCGTCGGCGTCGGCGAGGCGACGCTCCCGCATTTGCGATTCTTCGTCGAGAGCCTCGGCATCGACGAGGCCGATTTCATGAAGGCGACCAACGCCACCTTCAAGCTCGGCATCGCCTTCCGCGATTTCGGCCGCATCGGCACGTCCTACCTACACCCGTTCGGCGATTTCGCGCGGCCGGTGAACGGCGTGCCGTTCCATCATTATTGGCTGCGGACGCGCGCGTCGGGGCGGCGGGACGAATTGTTCGATTATTCGCCCGCCAATGTGATGGCGGCGGCCAACCGTTTCGTGCCGCCGTCCACCGATCCGGCGTCACTGCTGTCGCGGATCAACTATGCCTATCAGTTCGATTCGACGCTTTTCGGCCCGTACCTGCGCGCCTACGCCACCGATCATGGCGCACGGCGCACCGAGGGCCGCGTCGTCTCGGTCGAGCGGCATGGCGAGAGCGGCGACGTCGCCGCGCTGACGCTGGCCGACGGCCGCCGGATCGAAGGCGATCTGTTCGTCGACTGCTCGGGTTTCCGCAGCCTGCTGCTCGGCGACACGCTCAGCGAAGCCTGGGAGGATTGGTCGCAATGGCTGCCTTGCGACCGCGCAATCGCCGTCCCCTGCGCCGCGCCGCCGGGACCGATCGAGCCGCTGACGCGGGCGATCGCCATGAAGGCGGGTTGGCGCTGGCGCATCCCGCTCCAGCACCGGGTAGGCAACGGCTATGTCTATTCGAGCGCCCATATCGGCGACGACGAGGCCGCCGAGGCGATCGTCGCCGCGGTCGAAGCCGCTCCGCTCGCCGAGCCACGGCTGCTCCGCTTCCGCGCCGGCCGGAGGCGGCGGAGCTGGGTCGGCAATGTGATCGGCATCGGACTTGCCTCGGGCTTCCTCGAGCCGCTCGAATCGACCAGCATCTATCTCGTCCAGGCGGCCATCCAGCAGCTGATCGGGCTGTTCCCGATCGGCGCAATCGACACAGGCGATCGCGACGAGTTCAACCGCCTGATCGACGTCGAATATGACCGGATCCGCGATTTCCTGATCCTCCATTATCACGCGACCGAGCGCGACGATTCCTCCTTCTGGAACCACGTCCGCACGATGCGCGTGCCGGACAGCCTTTTGGAGAAGATCGAGCTGTTCCGCCGCGCGGGCCGCGTCGTCAAATATAGCGAAGGCCTGTTCTTCGAGCCGAGCTGGATCGCCGTGCTCATCGGGCAGGGGATTGTGCCCGAGGCCTGGGACCAGCGCGCCGATGCGCCGGATGCCATGCGCCTCGGCCAAGGAATGGACCGGCTGCGCGGGCAAATTGCCGAGCAAGTGGCGGCGATGCCGGATCATGCCGCCTTCCTCGCCGCGCGCAACGCGACCATCGGGGGCTGCGTGATGGAGCGGCCCCGCGCCATCGGTTCGGTGGTGATCCTCGGGGGCGGCCTCACCGGCCTTTCCGCCGCCGCCGCCTTCGGCAAGGCGCTTCCGCGCGCGCGGATCATGCTGGTCGAACTGCCCCCGGATCCGGCCGCGCTCGCCGACCGGATGCCGGGCAGCCTTGCCGCCATCCATCATTTCCATCGGGAGATCGGGCTGGACGAAGCGGCGTTGGTGCGCGCCGGAGCGGCGACGCCGCGGCTCGCGCTGCGCTTCGAGCATTGGTCTGCCGGCGGCGAGTCCTGGCTCCACGTCCATGGCGACCATGGCCTCCCACTCGGCGCGATTCCCTTTCATCAGGTGTGGACGGCGGCGCACCGGGCCGGGCTGACCGCGCCATTCCACCGTTACAATGCCGCCGGCGCGCTCGCGGCGAACGGCCGCTTCGCGCTGCCGAACCACGATCCGCAATCGCTGCTCTCGACCTTCGATTATGCGCTGCGCCTCGAGCCGACCGCCTATGCGGCGCAGCTTTCGGCTGCAGCGGGCCGGCGGCTCGTCCGCGCGCGCGGCGAGCTGGGCGGCGTGCAGCGGCGCGAAGATGGCGGGGTGGCGGCGATCCTGCTGAAGGACTGCCGCCGCTTCGAGGCCGACCTGTTCCTCGACTGCGCCGGCCCCACCGCGCCCCTGCTCAGCCGGATCGACGAGCATTGGGAGGATTGGAGCGCCTTCCTCCCCGTCGACCGGCTGCTGATCGGCTCCAAACCCGCCATGCCGTCTCCAACGGATGTCGTCACCGCAACCGACATTGGATGGAGCTGGATTGCGCCCGGCCGGGAGCATGCTTTGGCGGGTCTAGCTTACGGCGCCTCTGCCGCCACCGAAAGCCGGGCCCGGGGTACGTTCGCGGCCGACGAAAAGGCCGAGGATGCCGAGCTTATCGTCCTCAAGCCAGGTCGTCGGCCGCGGCCTTGGGTCCATAACGTGCTGGCGCTCGGGGACGCCGCGGTCGCCCTCGATCCTCTCGAATGGACCAACCTCGCGCTCGCGCACAGCGCGATCCGGCGCGCGCTCGAATTGCTGCCGGGGCGCGACTGCCATCCGATCGAGCTCGCCGACTATAATCGCCGCGCCGGACAGGAAGCATTGCGCGTCCGCGACTTCCTCGCGCTCCATTATCTCCGCTCCGGCCGCACCGAAGGCGAATTCTGGCGCGGCCTGGAAAGCCGGCCACTGTCCGACAGCCTCGGCCACACGCTTCATCATTTCCTGAAGCGCGGCCGTCTCCCCTTTTACGAGGAAGAGCTGTTCACCCGCGATTCCTGGCTGGCAGCCCTGTTCGGTCTCGGCCTCGTGCCGGAACATCTCGATCCGTCCGCCGAGGCGGCCGCATCGGAACAGGCGTTCCGCGCGTTGCGGAAATTCGAAGAGCGGGTCCGGGCGGAAACGGACGGCGCGCCGTCTTATGCGGATTCCCTTGCACACGTGCCGTCCCGAACCTGACGCTAAAGTCTACCGGTTAGAGAACCTCCACCCGATCCTTTCCAAAGCGCAGCCGGGCGGTGAGCAAGGCGCGGAAGGCATTGTAGCCGCCGCTGCCGGGGAAGAAGGCGTGGAAGAACAGCCGCGGCGCGCCATCCGGGCCTTGCGCCACCGAGGCGTGCCCCGGCGCCCACCAGCTCGGCGTCGAGCGCAGCAGGGGCTGGGATTGCTTGAGATAGGGGCCGAGCGCGTGGTCGGCCACGGCGACGCCGATGCCGTAAGCGGGCGTTCCGAAATCGTTGCCGGCATAGAAGAGCCAGTAGCGTCCCGCCTGCCGAGTCACCCACGGCCCCTCGATCAGATGGCCTTCCCAGTCGAGGTCGTTGGTCAGCACGATTTTCGGCGCGCCGAGGAAGGAGCCGCCGTCCGGCGCGAGCAATTGCGCGTGTATCGGCGTCTGCATTGCCGCCAGAATGGGGCCTGCATCCTCGCAGGATTCCAGCACGCGCAGCACGCGCCGCCAATTGTCGAGCACCGCTTCGATCAACGGCTGCATCAGGAAGAAGCGTTCCATCGGCCGGCGCCCGTTTGCCCAAGGCTGGATGGCGGCGGCGAAGGCGGCGGTGCGGCGGTCGGCTTCGCTCTCGAACAGGGCGTCGATCAGCTCCGGCCGCTGGCGCAGCAGCCCTGCGAGCGGACGGGGCCAGACGCCGTTCGTATCGAGCTTCCAGAAGAGGTAGCGGTCGCCATTTGCGTCGATGAAGATATGCGCGTCGATCACGCCGCCGCTCATCAGCGGCCGGTCGGGATCGTCGTCGAGACCGGTCGTATTGACCTCCCCGCCGCTCAGCAGAGGCCGGCCGAGGTCACGCCACGGCCCAAGCGGGCTGTCGCTCTTGGCGAGGCCGATGGCGAGCGCGTTCGAGCGCTGCCGCGCCGTATAGCAGAGCCAATATTCGTCGCCGACCTTCGCCATTTCCGGCGCCCAGAAATCGGCGACGCGTCGGCCCTGCGCCGTCCAGTCCGGCGCCTGCCCTTCCGGGAAGACGAAGCCTTTGTGCGTCCAGCGCTCCATGTCCGGCGAATGGAGGATCGGAAAGGCGTCGGGGGCGTCGTTGGAGGTGGCGACCAGATACCAGCCGTCGTCGGTCTTCAGCACCGCCGGGTCACCATAGCCGGCGAGGATCCTGGGGTGGAGATTTTCGGTGATCAGCGGCTGCCAGTGCGGCTCCGCTTCGGCCTCCGGAGAGGCCCCCGTCGGTCCGGCATGGACGTGCGGCATCCGTGTGCCGAAATCGGCCGCCACCGCGCCGAAGAAGGTCAGATAATCCTGATGCTCGCCGCCCGCGACAGCGTAGGTGCGTGTACCTCCCGGCCGGAGACGACTAGCCGCGAGCCTTCGCCTTCGGCGGCGGCATCGATGCGGAACGGGTTGGCGTCAAAATCGGTCACGGCACGCGCGAACAGCTACTAGCGAGCGGATCGGAAGCGTAAAGACGTAAAAATCGCATTTATCTGCTTTATTGCTCGCTCGACCGTTGCGGGCCGGTTCCAAACATGCAATTTCCGGCGCCGGGAGAGGCGCTTGAACAGCCTGGAACTCAGCGACGTCCGCAAATCCTATGGGCAAACGCGCGTGCTCGACGGCGTCTCCCTCACCATGGATGCAAAAGAGTTCGTCGCGTTCCTCGGCCCCTCGGGGAGCGGCAAATCGACCCTTGCTGCGCATCATCGCCGGGCTCGAAACGCTCGACGGCGGCGAGGTGACGCTGGACGGGCGGCGGATCGACACGCTGCCGCCGGGCGAGCGCGGCGTCGCGATGGTCTTCCAGCATTACGCCCTCTATCCGCACATGAGCGTGCGCGAGAACATGGCGTTCGGGCTGCGCAACGCTACGGGTGGCGCGCGAGCGAGATCGACAGCGCGGGTCGCGCAGGCCGCGGAGGTGCTCGAGATCGAGCCGCTGCTCGACCGCAAGCCCGGCCAGCTTTCCGGCGGCCAGCGCCAGCGCGTCGCGATCGGCCGCGCCATCGTCAAGCAGCCGAAGCTGTTCCTGCTCGACGAGCCGCTTTCCAACCTCGACGCGGCGCTGCGCAATGCGCACCCGCGTCGAGCTCGCCCAGCTGCGCCAGCGCGTCGAGGCCGCTGTCATCATGGTCACCCACGACCAGGCCGAGGCGATGACGCTGGCCGACCGCATCGTGGTGATGAACGACCGCCGCATCCAGCAGGTCGGCGCGCCGATGGAGGTCTACAGCCGGCCCGGCCAATCCTTCGTCGCCCGCTTCGTCGGCTCGCCGGCGATGACGCTTGCTGACCGCGACCTTGGTGGAGGGCGACGGCGCCTTCGTCGCGCGTGCGGCTCGGCGACGGATCCGAAGTGCAGACGCGGGTGCCGCGCGACCGGGTCTCTGCGGAAGGCGCTCTCCAGCTCGGTCTGCGCCCGGAGCATGTCTCCGTGGCCAATGGCGAGGCGACGACCCAGGCCACTGTCGACCTGGTCGAGCGGCTCGGCGAACGCACCCTTGTCTATGCGCGCCTCGCCGACGGCGAGCCGATCACCGCAGAGGACGAGGGCAATAGCCGCGTCCGCATCGGCGACAAGGTCGGCCTCCGCATCGACGGCGCCGCCGCCCACCTGTTCGGACCCGACGGCACCGGCCACCACGCGGCGGGCGAATGATCGTGCAGTACGGGGAGACTGCGCCTATCCCCCTCCTCCCCGTGGGGAGGGGCAGGGGTGGGGGTGCCGGACGAGTCCGGCGCGGCTCCGCCGCGCACCCCTCATCCGGCCCTGCGGGCCACCTTCTCCCACAAGGGGAGAGGGGATCCTGGTGCGCGAGTAAATGAATCGCGCCCGCCGCTTCGAGGGCTATGCCTATATCGGGCCGTTCCTGGTCCTTTACGCCTTCATTCTCATCTTTCCGCTGTTTCTCGGCATCGGGCTCAGCCTCAACGATGCCGATCTGTTCGGCGGGCGGAAGTGGGTGGGGCTCGACAATTATGCGCGGCTGCTGGCAGATCCGATCTTCTGGCAAGCGGTGGCCAACACGTTCAAGCTCACCCTGCTGATCGTTCCGGCGCTCACCATCCTCGCTCTCGCTCTTGGCGCTCGCGCTCAACCGGCCCGCGCGCGGCGCGGCAATGCTTCCGCGGCATCTTCTTCTCCTCCTCGGTCCTGTCGGTGACGATCGTCACCCTGATCTGGCGCTTCGTCCTGACGCCGGACGCGGGGCTGATCGCGAAGGTCTTCCACCGCTCGGATGCACCGCTCCCCTTCCTCAGCGATCCGAACCTCACCATTCCGGCGATCGCCATCACCACCATCTGGTGGTCCCTCGGCCTGCCGATGATGCTCTTCCTCGCCGGCCTGCAGCAGATCCCCGGCGACATGTACGAGGCTGCGGCGCTCGACGGCGCGAGCCGCTGGACGACGCTTCTGGCGGATCACCCTGCCCTCCATCCGCCGCACCATCGTGCTGGTCGTCATGCTGCAGACGGCGGCGCAGCTGCAGATTTTCGGCCAGTCGCAATTGCTGACCGCCGGCGGCCCGAGCGGCGCCTCGCGGCCGATCGTGCTGTTCATCTACGAGATCGCCTTCGGCCGCTGGGAGCTCGGCTATGCCGACCGCCGCGGCGGAATTGCTGTTCCTGCTCGTCCTCGCCGTCACCTTCGTCCAATACTGGGCGATCACCGCGGCGCGAGCCCGCCTGATGGGCGCCCCGCGCGACCGCCTGCCGCTGCCGGCCCTGATCGGCGTCCTCATCGGCGCCGCGATCATGGTCGCGCCGCTCGTCTGGACTTTGCTGCTCTCGATCAAGGCGCAACGACGCCCTGATGCGCGACAGCGCCACCGCGCTCTCGCCCGCCCTACACGCTCGCCAATTACGCCGCGATCCTGCGCGGCTCCTCGACCTTCCGCTGGCTGCTCAACAGCCTGATCGTCTCGCTCGGCACGACCGCCGGCGTGCTGATCCTCTGCTCGCTCGCCGGCTACGGCTTCGCGCGGCTCGAATTCCCGTTCAAGCGCGCGCTGTTCGTCTTCGTCCTGCTCGGCCTCGCCATCCCGGAGCAGGCGGTGATCCTGCCCCGCCACCAGCTGTTCGCCCAGCTCCACCTCCACAACAGCTATCCCGGCCTGATCCTGCCCGGCCTCTGCTCGCCCTTCGGCGTCTTCTTCATGACCCAATATTTCCGCGCCATCCCGCGCGAGCTGGACGAGGCGGCGATGCTCGACGGCGCTTCGCGCTTCACCCTCTTCTGGAAGGTGCTGCTGCCGCTCACCCTCCCCGCCCAGGCGACGCTCGGCGTCTTCACCTTCCTCGGCAGCGTGGAACGACTATTGGTGGCCGCTGATCTCGGCGACCCGCAGCGACCGCTACACCCTCACCGTCGGCCTCGCCTCCTCGCAGATGAACTATGCGCAGACGAGCGGGCTCGGCTTCCTGATGGCGCAGGCGATGTTCGCCTCGATCCCGATCTTCATCGTCTACATCCTCTTCCAGAAGCAGATCGTGCGCGCCATGGCGGGAGCGGCGATCCGGTGAGGCAGCTGCGCGCCCTCGCACTCGCTGTCATCGCCGCAGCCGCCTCGTCAGCTGCCATGCCGGCAGCCATCGCACCAAGATCAGCGTCCAGCGCTTCTTCGGCGAGTGCGGCGCCGCCTACGGCCACAACATCGACGTCTCAAAGGCCGAGGGCGAATGCGGGATCATCACGACCCTGATCAACCGCTTCCAGGCCGAGAACCCCGACATCGACCTCGACGTCAACATCGTCGCCTGGCCCGGCTACCCGCAGCTCACCGCCCAGATCGCCGCCGGCGACCCGCCGGACCTGGTGACCATGCACCAGTCGATGATCTCCGATTACCAAGGCCGCGGGTCTGCTCGAGCCGGTCGACGACATTCTCCGCGCAAGCCGGGCTCGCGGAGAGCAGCTTCACCGCCGCCGGCCGCCGCGGCGTCACCAAGGCCGGCCATTTCTACGCCATGCCCTGGGACACGATCGGCGGCCTGTTCCACGTCAACATGCGGCTGATGGCCAAGGCCGGACTGGTGAAGGACGGCAGGCCGATCTTCCCCCATTCGCCCGACGAATTGCTGGCCCAAGCCCGCCAGTTCGTCGCCGCGCACCGGCAAGCCCTATCTCATCCAGTCGGAGGTCGAACGATCCAGCCAGCGACGTGCGCAACCTCTACACCTACATGATGGCCCAGAATGCGGTCATCTTCCCCGACGCGCGCCACATCAATTTGCGCACGCCCGAGGCGAAGCGAGATCGTCGAGCTGTTCCGCGCGATCGAGGTCGAGAACCTCTCCACCCACCACCAGGATTATCCGGCGGCGCTCGCCAGCTTCATGAACGGCGAGGGCGGCATCTTCCCGGTCGGCACCTGGATGATCGGCGCGTTCGAGGAGGAGGCGAACACGCCCGGCCGGCCGCTTTACCACGCCTATCAGGTCTATCCCTATCCGCGCCTCTGGGGGCATGACGCCAGCTTCGTCGACGGCCATTCATGGGTGATGCCGAAGCGCAAGCGCACGCCCGGGCAGCGCGCCGCCATTGCCCGGTTCCTCAAGTTCATGGCGAGCCACAATTACGACTGGGCGCGCACCGGCCATATTCCCGCGGTGCAGGCGGTGGTCGACAGCGCCCAGTTCAAAGCCCTCCCCCACCGCAAGGACATCGCCCCGCTGGCCCAGGAAGGCGAGCAGCTCCCCGACTACGTCCAGCGCCAGTCGGCGATCCAGGGCCTGATCGGCGAGGAGCTGGCAACCGCGATCGCTGGAACGAAGAGCGTCGACCAGGCGCTGGCAGACGCGCAGCGGCGGGTCGACGAGCTGCTGGCGCAGGTGATGTAGCGCCGATCCAAATGGAATTTCCGATGGCGATGACGGAAGACGACAGGACTTCTTCGCAAGAAATCAGAATCAAGAGGCGTCGCTGGACCTCAAGCCGGAATAGGATTAGCTTCCAACTGCATTCTGCCGTCGGGGGGTTGGGGCATGCCGCATCGTCCATTTTTGTTCGCCGTCGCTTTGGCGAGTTGTGCAACATTCGCGCAGCCGGCGATTGCCCAAAGGGCGGCCGATGGCGATTGCGCCGGACCGGCACGGGAAAGTCCCGCCAACATCAGTAGAATGGCGCCGGGCGCGCCCGGCTCGTCTCAGCAAGACGCGACCGACAAGCTCATTTTGATTACGCCCGCCACCCTCGTCTCGTTTGCAGGCCAGGCACACTATATTCCAAGCGGGACCTATACGCGTTTCATCATTACCGCGAAAAGCGACTGTGCCCCGGCGGACCGAAATCCGGAAATCTATCCCTATAAGGAGCGTTCATGGGTCGAACGGTTCTTCGTCGGCACGCATCACAATGCCGCCCTCTCCCTGAAGCTGGTGTCCGGGCAGTTCAACGCCACGGTTCCGCTGGCGACCATCACGCATGACAGCTCGCGGAGCGGCGGCGAGGCGTTCAATCGCACCCTCCGGCATCAGGCCATGGATCTTTCGATGTTCCTGGTGCGTGGCAGCACGACCAGCGACATCGCCAGCGTCACCGTCGACCTGAAAGGCGACGACAGCATCTCGTCCTCGGCGGCCGGAACGGCGCTTGCCGCCGTCGTCGAGGCCGCCAAGCTGCTGAGCGCGCCGGCGCCGCTGGTCACCACGATCTCCGCAAGCGCCAACAAGCAGCTGGCGACGACGATCGATTCCGCGATCAGCAAGTTGTTTTCGACCTCGATCGAGGAGCAGCAGCTGCTCGACCACTCGAATTCGCTTGTGGATTCCGCTCGACATCACGTTGCGGCTGCCCCGCCGCCAGGGCGGCTGGGATCGCCGCAAGAGCAATGTGACGGCCGAGAACACAAAGCTGGACGATCTCGATTACATCACGATCGGCACCTGGATCGTCGGCTTCCAGACCCCGCGCGTCTCCGCATTCTCCGCGGTGGAAGTCGATTGCGGCGAGGCAAAAACGGACGCGGATTGCCGGAGTGCCTATGACGCCGCCGCCGTTGCGGCCGGTGCGGACGTTGCGCACCACTACGGCGAAGTGCTCGCGTTTCCGCTCATTCGCGACGGCAGCGCGCTTGGCACGATCGCTGCCTATCTGCGCGCGCAGGATTGGTGGGCGCCGAGCCTGCAAGGGCTCAACGGCGCCAATGCCGATCCCGGCCACTTCTGCCGCCAGGTCCGCAGCACGATCACGGATCTCGGCTTCAACACGATCGATGCGGGCCTCGTCCTGGGGGCGGTCCGCTACTCGCAGCTTCTAACGAGCCCCGAAGCTGCGAAGCTGGACGGCGTTCCCGCCTGCGGTGGTTGAGCCGCCGCGGAGCGGTTTCTACCAAATGGATCCCGAGACCAGAAGACAGTTCGAGCAGATGAATCGGAGCGACTGAATTAGAATTCCGGGGACACAATCCCTATTCAATTCCTTACCACCGGGGTGGTCCTTCCAGTTGCTCGATCGTAGCCGCCACGGTTTGCTCGGACTTCTTGCGTCCCACCCACTTGTCCATCCACGATCCGCTCGAGGCCCATGCCTCCACACTCAGCCACTTATCCCTTCCATCCCACGCAACCCGTTGCCGCGGCAGCCCTTCTCGCGACAGCTCGATCACCCAGGAGCCGAATGCTTCGTTATAATAGCGGCTCGCTTCCACGGTGAAGCCAGCGGAACGGAACGCCTCCTCCCAATACCGAAAATCCTGTTCATTCATTTGGAACCTACTTCCCGCCCTTCAAATACCGATCGAACCATTCCACCGTGCGCCGCAGCGAATCCTCGATATTCTCGCGCTTCTGGAAGCCGTGGCCTTCGGCGGGATAATAGACCACCTCCGCCACATTGCCCTTCGCCTTCAGCGCGTCGGTCACTTCCTGGGCCTGCTCGCGCGGCACGCGGATGTCGTTCTCGCCCTGGAGCGACAGCAAGGGCGCCTTCGCCTGGCCGATATAGGTGAGCGGCGACGTGGCGTCGTAGACTCGGGGATTGTCCGTCGGCGTGCCGAGCAGGCTCTTCTCATAGGCCTGGAGGAGCGCGTCCGAATGCTCCCACATCGTCCGCCAGTTGATGATCCCATATTCCTGCACCGCCGCGGCGAACTCGCCGGGCGTGCGGCCGATCGCCATCAGGGTCATGAAGCCGCCATAGGAGCCGCCGGTGATGCCGACGCGCCTGGGATCGACATAGCCGGTGGCGACGAGGAAGCTCTTCGCCGCGATCTCGTCCTTAAGATCGCCGCCGCCCAGGTCCTGGAAATTGGCGGTCTGGAAGGCCTTGCCGTAGCCGGTCGAGCCGCGCGGATTGGGCTGGATGACGATATAGCCGCGCGAGGCGAGCGCGGCCGCGGTCGGGCTGAAGCCGTCGAGCGCCTGGCCGGTCGGCCCGCCATGCGGGAAGAGGATGGCCGGATTGCTGCCGTCGCGCTTCAGGTTGAACGGCATGGTGAGGATAGCGCTGACCAGGGTGCCGTCGAAGCTGCGATAGGTGACGACGCGGCTCGGCGGCAGGATCCGCGGATCGAGGCTCGCCATGGCGAAGCGCGCGACCGGCGCGGCGCGGCCGCTGGCGACGTCCGCGCGGACCAGTTCGACCGGCGCATTGCCGGCGGAATGGGAGACGAGCAGGCTGCGCCCGTCCGGCGAGAAGGGATGCTCAGCGGCCGGGCTGTTCACCCCCGGCGGCAGCGCGACCGGCCGCGCGGCGAGGCTCGCGGTGTCGACCAGCGACAAGGCGATGCGGCCGTCCTCGCTGGTCCGCACCAGCATCTTCGTGCCGTCGGGCGAGAGGGCGGCACCGTCCTGCTCCCATGGCGTCGGCGCCAGCCAGCGGATCCGGCCGGTGGCGGCATCGAGCAGGCCGGCGTGGAGCTGGCCGGTGCTCTCATTCGAGAGCAGGGCGATGGTACTGCCGTCGCTTGTGGCGTCGCCCGCCTGATAGACGATGCCGGCCTTGCCGAAGAGGCGCGTCGCCTGGCCGGTCGCGACATCGATCCGCCAGATCTCCGCCTCGGTCTCGTCGGCGTTCGAGCGGTTAGCGATGAGCGCGCGGTCGCCGTCCACCCAGGCGACCGTCGTCCAGCGGCGTTGCGGGTCGGCCTCGTGGGTGAGCGGGCGGACGGCGCGCGAGGCGAGGTCCATCACCGCCAGATTCACCTGCGCCGCCGTTTTCGGCTTGGTGGAGAAAGCGAGCATGCGGCCGTCGGGCGACACGGCCATGTCGCTCTCGCGCTGGTCGGGCGTGTTGGTGAGGTTGACTGGTGCGCCGCCGTCGACGGGGACGGCGTAGATGTCGTGCATCTCGTTGCCGCCGCGATCCTGCGCATAATAAAGGGTGCGGCCGTCCGGCGAGACTGTGAGGTCGCCCTGGACGTCGTCAGACTGGGTGAGTTGCACGGGGAAGCTGCCGTCCGCGTCCATCCGCCAGATGTTCATCCGACCGGTGAGGTTGGTGACGAGAAAGAGCCTCCTGCCGTCCGCGCTCCACGCAACCGAGCCGAGGCGGCGGCTGTAGCTCAGATCCTCGTTCGGGATCGGCCGCGCGTCGGGATTGGCGGCGGAGGTGACGGAAGCGGGATCGGTGGCCGGCCGCGACGGCGTGGGGATCTCCGCCCCGGCGACGGTCGACGCGAACAACATGGCCAGAATGAACGCGCGCATAATCGCCTCCCCTGCTTTTTCAGCGCCTTGTGTCACACGCTGCCCGCCGCTTCGCAAGGGCGCCGGGACATCGGAGAAGGCTAACCCTGCGGCTGGCCGCCTTGCTTCCACTGCGGCTGGAAGTCGCTTGTCGCGAGCCAGCGCACCGGCTCGATCATCGATTGAATCGCGCGGGTCATGAAGGGGATGTCGAGATTGGCGATGGTGTCGGTCGGCTGGTGATAGACCGGGGTTACCGCCCAGCCCGAGAGCGTGTGGGCGACGACACCCTTCAGCGCGAGCTGGTAATTGTCCGAGCGCTCGAAGAAATGCTCCTGCGGATAGGGATCGCCGGTGACGAGCGCGCCGTGCGCCGCCAGCGCCTCGCCGAGGTTGGAGCGATCGAATCCGGTCATCATCATCATGCCCTTGGGCAGCTTCGGATCCTGCGCGCCGATCATCTCGAACTCGATATTGGCGGCGATCTTCGAGACCGGGATGGGCGGATGCTCTCCGAAATAGCGCGACCCGAATTCACCGATTTCCTCGGCGCCGTAGCAGACGAACAGGATGGAACGGCGGTTGCGCGGACCATGAGCGAGCGCGCGCGCAAGCTCCACTACCGCCGTCGTGCCGGAGGCATCGTCGTCGGCGCCGTGCATGATCGTGCCGTCGGAGCGGCGGCCGAGATGGTCGAGATGGGCGCTGAGCAGCAGCACGCCGGCATCCGGATCGATACCCGGAAGGAAGCCGATGGCATTGGTGGTCGTGCGCCGTTCGAGCGTCAGTCCCGGCAGTTCCAGCGCCACCTCCTGCCCCGCCTGCGCGGTGAGGCTGTCGAAGGCGGCGGCGGGGAGGATGGCGATGGCGGTTCCGTGCGGCGTGTCGCCGTCCAGATAAGCGGAGAAGCGCGTCCGCCCGCCGATCTGCTGCCAGATGCGATCCGTATCCCGGCTCTGACGCAGGATCAGCAGGTGAACGTTGTGCGCGGCGGCGGCGCGGGCCATGGTCATCGGGGAGCCCTTGGCGGAAGCGATCGCGACCACGTCGCCGGCGGGAAAAGCGGCGGGATCGTCCGACGTCGCCACCGCCAGCTTGCCCCGCACCACGCTTGGCGGTGCGATCAGCAGCTGGACCCCGGGCAGCCGATGCCCGCCAACGCTGAGCACCGGCGCGGCGCCGAGCGTCGGCTGGATGACGGTCGCCGTCTGCAGATAGCCACCGATGCCGGGCGCGGGAGCAAGGCCGAATTCCTTGAACCGGTCCGCGACCCAGGCGGCGGCCTTCGCCTCGTCCGGAGTCGCGCTGCCGCGGCCCTGGAGCGCGTCGCTGGCGAGAAATTCCTCGTCCGCCTTCACCCATTCGGGCCGCACCGTCCACGTCGCCTGCCCGGTCGGTTGCGCGCAAGCGCTCCCCCCGAGCGGCAAGGCCAGCAGGAGGCCAAGCGGGGCCAGAGCCCAACGTGCGATCGAAGTCATAGAAAATGCCCCCCTTTCTTACCTGCATAACAGGCCGACGATCCGCTGCAAATGCGGAGCGTGATGGTCGTTCAGCCCCCGGCGGAACGATCGGTCAGGTCCATGAAGGTACGCGCGGCCTCGCGGTCTTCCTCATTGGGAAAGGCAATTTCGAGATCCGGTGCAGCACCGAGCATGTACATCACCGCCCAGAGGGCGAAGCGGCGGCCGCGGTCCTTCTCCAGGCCGAGATCGACCTGCATATGCTCCAGCCCGGCGGCAAGCGCGTTGGGCGGAACAGCCGCGAGATCGGCGGTTCCGAAATAGCGCCGGAACTGATCGTCGAGATCCATGGCCGTGCCGTAGCGGAAGCCTCTCCTAAAGGAAACGCGGCCCGGCGGGGTGCCGGACCGCGTCTTCCTTGGCTCACAATCCGCGTCAGCGGCGGTGATGGCGCTCGTAGGTCTGGACGCACTTGTCGGTCGTGTGGCGCGTGCAGGCCGGATAATTGCCATTATCGCTGACCGGCTGGCCGGTATTCGGATCGAGCAGGGGACCGCCCATGCCGCTGTCGCCGCTCGGCGTGCCGTTATAGCCCGCCGGCACCACCGCCGCGAGCGAGATCACCGGGATCCCGCGCGCGTCGCGCCGCGGATTGGCGTTGCTCGGCTGGACGATCGAGCCGGTCGAAGCGACTGCATTGGTCGCCATATTGGTCTGGCTGCTGGTGTTGTTCCAGCCGGCCTGGGTCTGGCCGCTCGCCGATTGGGTCGATGACTGGTTCTGGCTGGTGGCCATGTCGCCGCTCGTCGAGGTCTGGGCCAGCGCCGTGCCGCCCAACAGAAGCGCGATCGCTAAAGCTACTGATTTCATGACATTTCTCCCTTGCTGAAGGCCATGCAGACGGCCGAAAGGGCCGTGCGGTTCCGGCCGCGTCTGTGGGCATGAAAACGGACGAGGGGCGCCATTGCTCCCGGCCCGACGCGGCCAAGCGGCGGCTCGTGGCCGGAGCGAGCCACTTTTGCGGCGAACGCGCATTTTGGAGGTCGCTAATTTGACTTAATAAGAGGTTAGGGGTAGCCCGCGCGACTCAAGGGAGGATTTCGTGACACTCGCACTGCTCGTTGCCTTGCTCAGCGTGGGCATGCTTGCGTCACTGTTCCTGGAGCAGGACGCCTAAGCTTCCTTCTTTCAGCCGACGCGAACGCGTTCGTGATCGCGCGCTGAAATCATCCTCAGAGGCTAGACGGACCTGACGCCTTTCCGCCAGCCGGAATCCGATCGCTCTTGCCAGCGGCGGCGAAGGACTGGACAGTCGGTGCGTGGGCAGTCCCGACTTTCTCCGGCTCGACGGCATCTCCATGCGGCGCGGCGGGCGGCCTGTGCTGGACGATATCGGCCTGTCCGTTCCGTCCGGCGCGTTCGTCGCCCTGGTCGGGCCGTCGGGCTCGGGCAAGACGACTTTGCTCAAGACGATCAATCGGCTGGTCGAGCCCGATGCCGGCATTGTCCGCGTCGACGGGGCGGACGTGCGCGAAACGACGGC
This sequence comes from uncultured Alphaproteobacteria bacterium, assembly GCA_963777295.1. Classification (GTDB taxonomy): domain Bacteria; phylum Pseudomonadota; class Alphaproteobacteria; order Sphingomonadales; family Sphingomonadaceae; genus Allosphingosinicella. The sequence goes on along the minus strand of CAVZPV010000008.1, from coordinate 14,235 downwards.
GCCGGCGCTGCGGCGGCGGATCGGCTACGCGTTCCAGGGGATCGGCCTCTTTCCGCACATGAACGTCGCCGAGAATATCGCGATCGTGCCGTTCCTGTGCGGCAGGCCGGCGGCCGAGCGCGACGCGCGGGTGGCGGAATTGCTCGATCTCGTCGCGCTGGGGCCCGATTTCGCGACACGGGCGCCGCGTACCCTCTCCGGCGGCCAGGCGCAGCGGGTGGGGCTCGCGCGGGCGCTGGCGGCGCGGCCCTCGCTGATGCTCATGGACGAGCCGTTCGGCGCGCTCGACCCGCTGACCCGCGACGAGCTCGGCCGCGCCTATCGCGCGCTCCACGACCGGCTCGGCCTCACCACCATCATGGTCACGCACGACATGACCGAAGCCCTGCTGCTCGCCGACCGCATCGTCGTCCTGATCGACGGGCGCATCCGCGCCGACGCCGCGCCGGCCGCCCTGCTCGCGGGCCATGAGGACGAAGCGGTGCAGGCGTTGGTGGCGGTGCCACGCGTCCAGGCGCAGCGGATCGCTGAACTGGCGGGGCGGCCATGAGCCCTTCCCTCGCCGCCTCGCTTGCTGACCTGCCGCCTTTGTTGCGCGGCCATGTGCTGGTGAGCGGCCTTGCCATCCTCATCGCCATCGCGGTGGGCCTGCCGCTCGCTTTCTGGGCGGCGGCGCGGCCTCGGGTGCGGGTGCCGACCGTCGGGCTGGCGGGGCTCATCCAGACCGTTCCGGCCCTCGCCTTGCTCGCGCTCTTTTATCCGGCCTTGCTGATGATCGATCGCGCGACCGGCGCGACTTTGCCTGCGCTCGGCTTCCTGCCGGCTTTGATCGCGCTCAGCCTGTACGCCCTGCTGCCGATTCTTCGGAACGGCATCGCCGCCTTGCAGGGGCTCGACCCCACGGTGATCGAAGCGGCGGACGGAGTCGGCATGACCCGGCGCCAGCGCCTTCTCCTCGTCGAGCTGCCGCTCGGCGCGCCGGTGATCCTCGCCGGCATCCGCACCGCCGCCGTCTGGACGATCGGCGCGGCGACGCTCGCCACCACGGTCGGCCAGCCGAGCCTCGGCAACCTCATCTTCTCGGGTCTCCAGACAGAAGATTGGGTGCGCGTCCTCACCGGATGCGCGGCGGCGGTGGCGCTGGCTTTGATCGCGGACGGCCTGCTCGCCTTGATCGAGAGCGGCGTCGCCCTGCGCTCAAAGCCGCGCATCTGGACCGGTCTCGGCCTGCTCGTTGCCGCCCTTGCTGCCGCCTTGCTGCCGGCCGGCGCTGCGTCGGGAACTGGCCGTCCCATCGTGATCGGCGCCAAGAATTTCTCCGAGCAATATATCCTCGCCAGCGCGATGGCGGACCGGCTCGGCGCGGCCGGTTACCGCACCGAACGGCGCGACGATCTCGGCTCGGCCGTCGCCTATCGCGCGCTCGCGGCGGGCGATCTCGACGTCTATGTCGATTATACCGGAACGCTCTGGACCAACGTGCTCGGCCGCCGCGATACGCCGCCCGCCGCTGTCATGCGCGCCGAGCTGACCCTACAGCTCGCGCGGCGCGACGGAGTCCGGCTGCTCGGCCCGCTCGGATTCGAGAATGCCTACGCGCTGGCGATGCGGCGGGATCGGGCGAAGACGCTCGGCATCGCGTCGATCGCCGATCTCGCCCAGGTGGCGCCACGCCTCACCCTGGCCACCGACATCGAGTTCCTGAACCGGCCGGAGTGGCGTGCGGTCGCCACCGCCTACGGCCTCCATTTCGCCGCTACGCGTTCCTATAACCCGACCTTCATGTACAGCGCGCTCACCGACGGCAGCGCCGACGTCGTTTCTGCTTTCTCCTCCGACGGACGCGTCGCGGCGCTCGATCTCGTCACGCTCGCCGATCCGAAGCATGCTCTGCCCAATTACGACGCGGTGATCCTGCTCTCGCCGCGCGCAGCACGGGATCCGAAGCTCGTCGCCGCGCTCCAGCCTCTGCTCGGCCGCATCCCGATCGACCGCATGCGGCAGGCGAATCTGATGGTCGACCGCAACACCGACAAGAAGACGCCCGTCCAGGCCGCCGCCTGGCTGCTCTCGGCCACCCGCTGAACCTTGTCGCGCGGTGGCCGCGGCGACAGGGAGCGCCACGGTCGCGGCATGGCCGCGTCACCTTCCGCGCGCAAAAGTGAGGCCGACAGGCTCTCTCCTCCTGTCCCGTTCGACGGCTGGGTCGGTTCCGATCGGATCCGGCCACCTTGGGAAACCGCCATGTTGCTCGGCCTGTTCGCCTATATCCTCGCCCGGCTGCCGCGTCCGGCCGAATTGCTGGCGCCAATCGCCCGGCTGCTGCTCGGCTAAGGCCTAGAGCGTGGGCAAAGTGACCTTGGCCGAGAGGCCGCCCTCCGGCCGGTTGGCGAGGCTCACGTCGCCGCCATGGCGCTGGGCGGCGGCGCGGACGATGGCGAGGCCGAGCCCCATGCCCCCGGTCGCACGATTGCGCGAGGATTCCGCACGGTAAAAAGGCTCGAAGGCGCGCTCCAGATCCCCGGCCGCCAGTCCCGGCCCTTCGTCGACCACCTCGACGACCGCCTTGTGGTCGAGCGTGTCGAGCGTCACCGTCGCGCGGCGGCCATAGGTCACCGCATTGTTGAGCAGGTTCGCGAACAGCCGTTTGAGCAGGAGGGCATCGCCGCAGACGGTGGCCGGCGCCGCCCGCTCGAGCCGAACGTCGCGGCCGAGATCGGCGAGATCGTCGACCACGCCTTCCACCAGCAAGGCGAGATCGAGTGCCTCGCGCGGGCGCGAGCGAGTCTCGTTCTCGACGAATTCGAGCGTGGCGGCGATCATCTGCTCCATCTCGCGAATCTCGGCCTCGGCCTTGCTCCGCACCTCGTCGGGCGCGGCGGCGAGATGGAAATGGAGGCGCGAGAGCGGCGTCCTCAGATCGTGGGCGAGCGCTCCGACCACGGACGTGCGTTCGGCGACGTAGCGGCTGATCCGCGTCTGCATGTCGTTCAGCGCCATGGCGGCGAGCCGGATCTCGGACGGCCCGCTCACCTCCACCGGCTCCGGTTGCTCCTGCCCGCCGATCCGCTCGACGGCGCCGGCGAAGGCGCGGATCGGGCGCGCCAGACGCGCGCTGAACAGCCAGGCGACGATGACGGCGATGATCAGCCCGATCACGAACCTCCAGGCGGTGCTCGCCTGCCAGCTGTCGATCGACTGGCTGCCCTTGCGCGCCACGACCAGCCATCGGCCGTCCGCCATGCGCGCGGCGGCGGTGAAGGCGCCGAAGATCACCGGATCGAAGCGCTCGATGCCGTAATCGGCGAGCTCGCGACGTTCCTGGTTCACCCTGAATGGAAAGCGGCCGCGACGCGTGTCGGTCTGGTGAATTCGCACGTCTGTGGGCGCGAGCCCAAGCTGATGGGCAAGGGCGATCTTGAGCAGCTCGTCCCGTTCAGAGCTGCGAGGAAGAGCCGGCGGTGCATCGGCGACACTGCGCTGAATCGCCGTATTCTCCTTCGCGATCGGCTCGCCCCTCAACAACCGCGACACCTCGTAGGCCGAAACCGGCACATCCCGGGGCGGCGGTCGGAACAGGATGATGCTGAGGTTCAGGGCGGTAAGCAGCACGACGATGCCCACGACGAGCAGCATCGTATGGCCGAGGATCGACTGCGGCAGGCGAAGCCGCCGCGTTGTCACCGACGGGCGACCTTGGGCAGGAACATATAGCCTTCGCTGCGGACGGTGCGGATCAGCTCGGTCTCGGTTCGCGTGCCGAGCTTGCGGCGGAGGCGGCTGACCTGGGTATCGACCGCGCGGTCGAAGGCGTCGCTGTCCGGCCCGCGCGAATATTCGAGCAACTGGTCGCGGCTCAGCACCCGCTGCGGCCGCTCGACGAAGACGCGGAGCAGCGAGAATTCACCGTCGGACAGGCTGATGATGACATTGAGCGGATCGCGAAGCACGCGGCGGAGCACGTCGAAGGTCCAGCCTTCGAACACAAAGGCCACCCCCGCGTCGCTCTCCGGCTCGTGCTGGAATTGGCGGCGGAGGACGGCGCGGATACGGGCGAGCAGCTCGCGCGGCGACACCGGCTTGGGTAGATAATCGTCGGCGCCCACCTCGAGCCCGATGATGCGGTCGGTCTCGCCGCCCAGGGCCGAGACCATGATGATGCCGAGATCGCGCCGCGCGGAGAGCGCCCGCGCCAGCGACAGTCCGTCCTCGCCGGGCATCATGACATCGAGCACGACGACGTCGACCGCCTCCTGCTCGAGGATCTTGCGCATCGCCTGGCCGCCATCGGCCTCGAACACGGCATAACCATGCCCTTTGAGGAAGTCGCCGACGAGGCGCCGCAGCGCCTCGTCGTCATCGACGATCAGGATCCGGTTCTTTTCGTCCACCTGGACGGCTTCCATCAACATGCCAGAGACCTAGCCGCCTCTTCTATACAGGTTTTTTCGACCCCGTCAGGATGAAGACATAAAGCGTGGCGCCGCCGCCACGTCCGGCCGGATTCCGCGCTCCTCAAAAGCGGACGAGGACGTTGGCGCGGACCGAGACCGCCTGGTGCCCCTGCTGCTCCTCGGAGCCGATTTCGCCACCAGCCTGGAAGTCCTGCGTGCCCGCGAGCAGGCGGAAGCGGCCGAGCCAGCCGCTGTCGCGCGAATCCGGAAGCAAGGTGAAGTCGGCGCCACCGGCGAAATGGGCCGTGGTCGCGCCCATCGAGCTTCCGATCAGCTCGCGCCGGCCGCCCTCCAGCTCGACGCGGACCTGCGTCGCGTCGGACGTCTTCGCGCGGGCGATGTCGTAGCCGAGAGTCACGGTGCCGTTGACTCCTTCCTCGTGGCTGGTGCGCGAATCGAGGTTGAGATCGAACGCCGCGCCGCCGCCTGTCTCGGCATAGGAATTCTCCTTCAGCCGGACATAGTCGATGCTCACGGCGGGACGGAAGCTGAACGAGCCGCTATGGACCTCGTAGGAAAGGCCGGCCACGCCGGTCATCGCCGTGCCGTTCCAGCTTCCCTTGGCGGTGCGCGATACGGTCGTCGTGCCGTCATTCTCGAGGAAGAAACGGTCGCTGTCGAAGGTGAGGTAGCCGCCCGAGACGCGGGCGAACGCGCGCAAGCCCTTCCAATGGGCGCGCCAGTAGGCGGCGAGCTCATATTCGTTGCTGCTGATCTGATCGTCGATATTGCCGTCTTTCTCGGTGCCGGAGAGGTAGGAGAAGGTCACGCCGACGCTGCCGAACGAGCCCATCTTGAATTCCGGGCCGATACCCAGGCCCCAGCCGATCGTCCGATAGGAGTCGGTGTCGCCCATTCCCTTATTCTCGCCCCAGGCGACCTGCTGGAACATGATCCCCCAGCCGCCCATGTCGAGGAGTGGCGTCAGCGGGTCCTCGAGCGCGCGCATCTCGGCGCGCGAGCCCTGGGCGACCGACTGGAAGACCGCGCCGGCATGGTCGGGCAGCAATTGGCGGAAGGCGCTCTGCAGCGTGCCCACATTCTGCGCATCGAGGAAGACGCCGGCCACTGCGCTGTCGGAATCGATCGCCTGCAGGGCGGCATTGAACATCGTCGACTCCGACCGGTTCAGACCGAGCTGGGCCGCCGTCTTGGGGCTGAGATTGAGCAGGATCTCGTTGTCCGCCTGGTCGACCGACAGCGAGCTATTGAACAGGAACGGCACCACCGCCCCGGCCTCCGTCAGCTGGTCGGCGCCCGACAGGCTGCCTGCGTGGACGATGACGAAGGAGCCGCTATTGCCGCCGACGCTGGTGAGCTTGAGGTTGATCTTGGCACCGGTCGCGAAGCTCGCCTGGCCGGCGACGTCGTAGAGGGTGTGGGCGCCGGTCGTGCCGTTGACGTTGACGGTGAAGGCGCCCTGTGCGCCGACGTTCAGCGAACTGATCGATACCGCACCATTATTGGTGAGGTCGAGATTGCCGCCATTGATGGTGACCCCGATCTTGCCCGCATTGGCGAGAGCGCCCTGCAGCGAAGCTGTGCCGCCGAGCGTCAGGCTGCCCGTACCGCCGCCGAAATCGATGTTGCCGGTCTGCTGCGCGGTTCCAGACAACGTCACCTGATTGTTGCCGACGCCGAACGTCGTGTTGCCGGCGAACGTGCCGGACTCGATATCGAGCAGGTTGCTGCCGCCGCCGAAGCGGATGTCGCCGACGATCTGCGACGGATTGCTCCCCGTCGATGCGAGCTGCTTGACGGTCGCTCCAGTCGTGTTGGCGCTGAGGTCGATCGCAATCCCAGTCGGGCCGGTCGTCGTGGAGGTGAGAATGGCGCCCTGGTTCTGCACCATGGTGAGCCCACCCGAACGGTCGGCAATCGCGGTCACCGTTCCCCCCGTCCCGGTGGTCTGGGCGCCGATCGATCCGGAATTGGTGATCGATGACACTCCGCTTCCGGCGTCGATCGAAATCGCCTGCACCGTGGCGGTCGACGCGGTGGGCGCGCTGGTCGCGGTGATGATGCCGCTGTTGACGATCGAGCCGAGCGTCGCGCCCGAGCCGATGTGAAGGGCGGTGGCATTGCTGTCGACCGAGGTCGCCTCGATCGTACCGGCATTGTTGAGCCCGCCGGCGATCGTCACCGTGCCGCCGAGGCCGCCGATCTGCATGCCGGTCGCGCTGAAACCGGCGTCGAGGCCACTGCCGCTGATCGTGCCTTCGTTGAGGATGCCGCTGCCGTTCGCCGCGCCGGCGGAAAGGGCACCGATGGTGATCGGGTTTGTCGACGATCCGATCTGCACCGCCGGGGCGCTGCCGTAGGAAGCGATCGAGGCTGTGCCTTCGCCCGCGTCCAGCACGCCGTCATTGTTGACGTCCGTATTGGTGGTGCTGGTGGCCGGAAGGGCGGTAAAGAGCAGGCCGCCGGCCACATTGCCCTGGATCCGCACCGCCGGGCCGCCGACCAGAAGGTCGGCCGTATTGGTCTCGCCGGGGGTGAGGGTGGCGAAGCCGGTCGAACTGACCGAGCCCTGGAAGGTCACCTGACCGCCGATATTGCCGTCGAGCGCCACGCCGACGGCATTCTGGCCGACGAGGCTGATCGTGCCGGTGCCGATCGAGACCGCGCCGCTGACGTCGCCGGTATGGATGCCGAAATCGTTGTTGCCGGTGACGGTGATCGCGCTGGTGCTGCTGAGCGAGCCGGTGAGCGGACCGTCGAGCGCGATCCCCGCCGAATTGTTGCCTTTGACCGTGATCGCCCCGCTGCTGGTGATTGTGCCGGTCATCGCGCCCAGAGCGTGGATGCCATAGCGCCCGGTGCCGCTGGCATAAGGCGGATCCGCGATCCCGTCTCCGTTCGTATCGGCGGCCGTGAAGGTCTCGTCGATGGTGATCGTGCCGCCGTTGGTGATGTTGGAGCTGCGACCCGCCTGGATCTGGATGCCGGCGGTATTGTCGACGTCGGTGATCTGGATCGCGCCTTCATTGTCGACATTGTTGTTGCTGTCGACCGTGACGGCGGGGCCAGTGGCCGGCTTGAGCGATCCGGTGCTGCTGATCTGGACGTCGCTCGGGCTGCCGCCGTTCGCGGTCGACGTGTTGATCGGAGTCGTCGACGCGCCGGAGATGACGGTCTGCGCTTCGGCTTGGGAGGCGAGCAGAGCGACCGGCGTAAGGCAAGTGGCGGCGAACAGGTAACGCATACGAAAAGGACCCCTTTAAAGATTTGTCCGAGCGGTAGGGGCCCGGGTTTTCCGGAGTGTGCCCCCATGTTTCAGGATGTTGCCCGATGTGCCAGACGGGCCGCCTTCGGTGTCGGCCGAGTCATCGTTCGATGGCCAGGACCCGCTGCCGATTGCTCTTGGATTCCTATGTGTTGGCCGAAGAGTCAAGGGGCCGGCCGGCGCGGCGACCGAGGACTGCGACTGACACAAACCAGACAAATTCGCGCCAAGGCGGGCTTACAGGATGCCGGCACGGGCACCGACGCGAAGGAGACCCTCCCGTGATAAAGATCCTGCTGGCGCTGAGCGCCTTCACCGCGGCCTCGGCCGACGTCGCGTTCCGCTGGCCCGACAGCGCCGCCACGACGCTTGCCGCGATCCTGTTCGGGCCGCTCGTCTTCGCCATCGTCTGGCTGACCGTCCGCCGTTCCGATGATCCCAATGGAGGAGATCGGAACGACGCTCTTCACCATTCCTCGCCCGCCCATTTCGACGCGGCCGGAGAAGCGGTCGACCTCTAGCCGCCTCGCCTTCGCCGGCAATGTTTCGAGCACCGACCGCCCGTCTCCGGCGCCCGATCGGGGAGCAGGAATTGCAGCTGGATGGCGACGCGCGAAGCCCAGCCGATCTCATTGAGCTTCTGGTCGGGGAAGTCCCCGTGCGGCGGCAAGTTCATCGCGCGGCCGGCCTCGGCCGCGTTCATTAGATCAACTCGACGACCGAGGCGAAACGGCCGAGCCGGCCTTCCTTGATCTCGCCGGCCTGCAGCAGGAGGCGGCCCTGTGCTGTAAACGGCGCGGTCTCCGCCGAAAGGTTGAAGGTGCAGCGCAACCCCTCGCCATCCATCATCCGCTCGAATACCAACAGCTGCACGCCGGCTTCGACAATCTGCATCGCACCCTGCCGCAGCGCCGGGTGATCGTTGCGCAGGCGCAGGCAGGCGCGTGTGAACTGGAGCAGCGAATCCTCGTTGCGCTCCTGCGCGTCGACCGCAAGCGCCCGGTGGCTCTCCCCCACCGGCAGCCACGGCTCGGCGGGCGAGAAGCCGAGGTTCGGCGCCGAGGCCGTCCATGGCATCGGCGTACGGGCGCCGTCGCGGCTCAAGGTCTGTGGCCAATTGGCGATCGCCTCGGGATCGCGCAGCTTCTCGAACGGCACGTCGACCTGCGGCAGGCCGAGCTCCTCGCCCTGATAGAGGATGATCGAGCCGCGCAGCGCGCAGAGCAGCAGCATCTTGGTGCGGGCGAAAGTGTCGTGATGCTCCGCCGGCGCCCAGCGCGAGATGGCGCGCGGCGCGTCGTGATTTTCGAACGCCCAGGTCGGCCAGCCATCCTCCTCCAGCCAATCCTCCGCCACCCGCGCTACCAGCTTCGGCGTCAGCCGCCCGGCATAGAGAAAATCGAAGCTGTAGGCGCTGTTGAGGCGGTCATTGCCCCGCGTGAAGGCCCGCATCTCGACGAGCGGCGTGTCGCCCCCGACTTCAGCGACGGTGAACCCTGCGCCATATTCGTCGACCACGACGCGAAGCCGCTCGATGAAATGGACGATGTCGGGGTGCGACTGGTTGTAGACATGCTGCTGGAAATCGAACGGCCGCGTGCGCTTGCCGCCGTCCGGCGCCGGCGGATTGTCGCGCAATTCCGGATCGTGCATCGCGAAGTTGATCGCATCGATCCGAAAGCCGTCGACGCCGCGCTCCAGCCAGAAGCGCGCCACCTCCAGCAACGCGTCCTGCACCGCCGGATTGTGCAGGTTGAGGTCCGGCTGATCGGGCAGGAAATTGTGCAGATAATATTGGCCGCGCCGGGCATCCCAGGTCCAGGCCGGACCGCCGAACACCGACTGCCAATTGTTGGGCGGCGACCCGTCGGCCTTCGCGTCGGCCCAGACATACCAGTCCGCCTTCTCGCCGGTGCGCGACGCGCGGCTCTCCAGGAACCAGGCATGCTGGTCGGAGCTGTGCGAATAGACCTGGTCGATGATCACCTTGAGCCCGAGCGCGTGCGCGCGCTCGAGCAGCGCGTCGAAATCGGCGAGCGTTCCGAACACCGGGTCGACGTCGCAATAATCGGCGACATCGTAGCCGAAATCCGCGCATCGGCGAGGTGAAAAAGGGCGACAGCCAGATCGCATCGACGCCGAGCGAGGCGACATGGTCGAGCTGCGCGGTGATGCCGGCGAGATCGCCGATGCCGTCGCCGTTCGAATCCGCGAAGCTGCGCGGATAGATCTGGTAGATCGCCGCGCCGCGCCACCAGGCCACTTCGCTCGCCGCAGCGGCGGCCTCGTCCCGCACGATCTCAGTTGCCATCGCACACCGCATAGCCGAGCGGCGGGACAATCACGTGAACGCTCCCCGGCGCGGCTGCTTCGGCCGGGCAAGTATCCGGCAAGCGTGGTGAAACGGGTCGAGCGCGTCTCGACGCGGACATTCTGGTCGACCGGCTCGGTCGATGTGTTGAACAAGAGCAGCATTTCGCTGCCCGGTCTCGGGATCGAAGCGCGAGACGGCGAACAGGCCCGGCTTGTCGGATGAAAAACGGATGAGCTGAAGCCCGCGCGTCAGCGCGCGCGTGGCTGGTGCGGATGCGGGCGAGCGCCGCAATCTCGCGGTAGAGCGGGTGGTTCGGATTGAAATTGGCCTCGGCGGTCGTCGCCTTCGTGCCGATCAGCGTCTCCGCATTGTAGGAAGCGACCTTGCTCGGGAACATGTCCTGCGCGCGCATCCTGATCGCCGCCATTGCCGGCGAAGCCCTGCTCGTCGCCCGAATAGATGGTCGGCACGCCGCGCAGCGTCAGCAGCATCGCGTGGCCGAGCATGTCGCGCTTCAGCACCTCGTCGTCGCTCGCCTTCGGCTGGAAGCGCGCGGACGAACATGCGCGAAGCGGCCGGCATCGTGATTGCCGAGGAAGGTCGGCAGCCGCAGGGCTGCCTCCGCGCCGCCTTCGTAGAGCGGGTCGGCGCGAAACAGCGTGGCGAGCTCGTCGGTGCCGGCATTGCTCGGCAACGACATCGACCACCGCGCGCGCATGAAGGAGAAATCGAGCACCGCCGGCAATTTGTCGACGCGCGTGTTCACGGCGGTGTGCGGCCGGATCCATCTCGCTCGGTCGCAACCTCGCCGAAGATGTGGAAGTTCGGAATGCCGCGCGCGCGTGGCACGGGCGAGCATGGCGGGCACGAAGCGCTGCCAGAATTCGGGATTGACGTGCTGCGCGGTGTCGATGCGGAAGCCGTCGATGCCGATATCGGTCGATCCAGTCGCCGAATAGATGTCGATCATGCCCTGCACGACGCGCGGATTTTCGGTGAAGAGATCGTCGAGGCCGCCGAAATCGCCCATCGTGGCTGGATTCGCCGCGGAAAGTGCTGTCGCCGCGATTGTGGTAATAGATCGGATCGTTGAGCCAGATCGGAACCTTGATGTGCTCTCGGCCTTCGGGATCGACCTGCACCGTATAGGCGTAATTCGGATCGGTCAGCTTGCGCGAAATTGGCCGCGCTGCCGATCGCGCTCGCCGGCAAAGCCGGCATTGATCGCCGGGCCGCCGACGCCGCCGCGCCGCTGATAGGGATAATCGGCGATGCTGCGGTAGGGGCAGGCGCGCTTGCCGTCGCATTCGGCGATACTGGATCACGTCGGCGGTGTGGTTGACGACGATGTCCATATAGACCTTCATTCCGCGCGCGTGGGCCGCGTCGACCAGGGCCTTGAATCGGCGTCGGTGCCGAAATGCGGGTCGACGTGGGTGAAATCGGTGATCCAATAGCCGTGATAGCCGGCGCTCTCGTGGCCCGGCGGCCCCTGCACCGCCTTGTTCTTGAAGATCGGCGCCACCCAGATCGCGGTCGCGCCCGAGGCCCTGGATATAATCGAGCCGGCGGATCAGGCCCTTCAGGTCGCCGCCGTGGTAGAAGCCCTTGCTGGTCGGATCGAAGCCGGTGACGAGCCGGTCGCCGGTCAGGCCGCCGCGATCGTTCGACGGATCGCCATTGTCGAACCGGTCGGGCAGCAGGAAATAGATCACCTCGTCCTGGGGAAGCCGCGCGCGAAAGTTCGCCGCGGTCGCGCTGGAAGCCGGGTGCGCGCCAACGGCCTGTGGCAGGACGCAGTATCAGACCGAGCAGACCGAGCGCGCGCCCGGCCAATCGAAAACCCTCTTCATCCGAATTGCCCGCAATCCCCTCTTTGCTGCCTTGTGTCACCAAGATCGGAATTTGGATCAAGAATACGTATGCCCTTGCGGCAAATTCGTCAGCCACCGCGTCCCGGCCAAATTTCGGCCTGACTCCGGCGCCGTCGGGGGCCATAAATATCCCATGTCATCGAGCACGGAGCGAGACGAAACGGGCGCAGCCCGCCATCCCGATAGCTTGCGCAGCATCGCCATTATGGGAGGCGGTTCTGCCGGCTGGATGGCGGCTGCGGCGCTGGCCGATGCGCTGGGCGGGACCGTCGCCATCGCGCTCGTCGAATCCGATGCGATCGGCACGGTCGGCGTCGGCGAAGCGACCATCCCCCCGATCAAATCGTTCAACGCGGCGCTCGGCATAGACGAAGTCGATTTCGTCAAGGCAACCAATGCCTCGTTCAAGCTCGGCATCGAATTCGTCGGCTGGGGCGCAGCGGAGAGCCGTTATTTCCATCCGTTCGGCACCCATGGCGCGGATTTCGATCGCGTCGGCCTGCACCATTATTGGCTGCGCGAGCATCTGAAGGGCGATCCAACGCCGTTCGACGATTATTCGATGTGCAAGGCCCTGGCGCGGGAGAACCGCTTCGGCCCGCCGGTCGACAACCCGCGCGATGTGCGCTCGACCCACGCTTATGCCTATCATTTCGACGCTGGCCTCTATGCCGGGTTGTTGCGCAATCTATGCCGAGGCGCGGGGCGTGGTGCGCCACGAGGGCAGGATCATCGAGGTCGCGCGCGACCCCGCTAGCGGCAATATCACCCATGTCCGGCTCGACGACGGACGCGAGATCGCGGCCGATTTCTTCGTCGACTGCTCGGGCTTCGCCGCGCTTGTTGATCGGGCGCACGCTGGGCGTAGGTTATGAATCCTGGGCCCACTGGCTGCCCTGCGACCGCGCGCTCGCCATGCCGTGCGCCAATTCGCATCCGCTGACGCCCTATACCCGCGCCGACCGCGCACGCGGCGGGCTGGCAATGGCGAATCCCGCTGCAGCACCGGCAAGGCAACGGCCACGTTTATTGTTCGGGCTTCATCAGCGACGATGAGGCGGCGGCAGTACTTCGCGCCAATCTCGACGGCGCGCCTTTGGGCGAACCGCGCCTGCTCAAATTTACCGCCGGCCGCCGCGCCAAGGCATGGAGCCACAATTGCGTGAGCCTCGGACTTGCGGCGGGTTTCATGGAGCCGCTCGAATCGACCAGTCTCCACCTCGTCCAGATGGGGATCGAGCGGCTGCTGCGGCTGCTGCCGGACCGCGATCACGATCCGCTCAACGCCGAGGAGTTCAACCGCGCGACGATCAACGAATGGGAGCGGATCCGCGATTACCTGATCCTTCACTATCACGCCAACAGCCGCCCCGAGCCGTTCTGGCGCGACTGCGCGGCAATGCCGGTCCCCGACGAGCTCGCATACAAGATCAAGCATTTCACCGCGCATGCCCGGCTGGTCTCGCCGGACGACGAGCTGTTCCGCAACGCGAGCTGGCTCGCGCTCTATCTCGGGCAGGGAATCATCCCCCGCGACTATGACCGGCTCGTCGATGCGCGGCCGCAGGTCGATGCGCCGGCGCAATTGCGCAAGCTGCGCGGGCTGATGCGCGACGCGGCGCGGACCTATCCGACGCACGACGAATTCATCGCCCGCCATTGCCGGGCGCCCGAGGCGGCCTGACATCATGTCGTCGGTCCGGATCGATCATATCGGTCGAGGAGCGAGCAGCCGGTGATCGTGATCGACGATTTCGTGCCCGATCCCGACTGCGCTTCGCGCGAAGGCCGAGACGCTCGACTACCAAGTGCTGGGCCGCCACTATCCGGGCCTGCGCGCCGAGGTCGCGGCCGGCGACGTCGACGCCTTCCTCGCGCCGGTGCAGGACCTGATTGCCGAGATATTCGGCTTCGCCGAGCCGGCGGCGATCATCTCGGCGGGCTATTCGATCGTGACGACGCGGCCGGCCGAGCTCACGCCGATCCAGCGGCTGCCGCATTTCGACGGGTTCGAGGCCGAGCGGGTCGCCTTGCTCCATTATCTCGACGGCGCCGAACGCGGCGGCACCGCCTTCTACCGCCATCGCGCCACCGGCTTCGAGACGATCTCTGCCGATCGCCACGCCGCCTATGATGCGGCGCTGCATCGCGATGTGGCGCGGCACGGGCTGCCGGACGCCGCCTATATCAGAGGCAGCACGCCGATCTACGAGCAGATCGCGCGGTTCGAGGCGCGGCCCAATCGCGCGCTCATCTATCGCGGCCACACGCTCCATTGCGCCGACCTGCCGGACGACCTCGACTTCACGCCCGATCCGCGGCGCGCGCGGCTGACGGTCAACACCTTCCTGATGGGTCGGGCTTACG
>CAVZPV010000007.1:0-99053 GCA_963777295.1 uncultured Alphaproteobacteria bacterium | reverse complement strand
GAGTAGCGGCGAGCGCTATAACGCGCGCTCGGAATGAACCGAACATCCTGATCCAATTTGTGGCGGACGGTGCCTCTCGAAGAACGAGGCGACCCCCGACTCGCGTCCCCCGGCCTTGGCCGCACGACGCTCCCTCCTATGGATCGAAGGGGTGGCGGGATGACGGGAGGGAGTCAACGCGAGCAGCCTCCGAGGACGATAAGTGGGGCCTCAAGTGCGGCAAATCGATCCACTGCCCCGTCTTGCAAGGGAACCAATGAACGGGCAGAGCAAGCGCGTCAGGGGCACCGATGCCGCGTTACTATTTCAACGTCTGCTGCGATACGTCCGAGGCCACGGACGTGGTCGGCGAGACTTGCGCCGACGACGTCGCGGCGCTCAGCCGTGCGTTCCAGACGGCCAGCGAAGTGGTGCGGACCCGGCTTTTCTCCCGCGATGAGGCCGATCTCGGCGGCTGGGTCGAGGTCGAGGACGAGGCCCACCGGCCAGTGCTCACGCTGCCGCTTCGCGCGGCCGCTTACTGAGGATCAACGCCTCGTAATCCGCGAACAGCTCGCGAAAATGCATCTCCATCGTTCGCCCCGAGGCCGGCATGGTTCGCCGTGGAGCGGCGATGAATTCGCCGATCGCCCGCGCCGCGTCGGCCGCGTTTGCCGAGCGGAAGATGAGGCCGCCGCTCGCCCGCGCATGATCGGCCGCGCCGCCGCGGTCGGGCGCGATGATCGGCAAGCCGGAGGCCCGCGCCTCGGCGCCGACGATCGAGAAGGTCTCGGCGTCGCAGCCGTGGATCAGCGCGTCGCCGCTGGCGAGCAGGCGCGCGAGCCGGTCGCGCTCGGCGACCCGGCCATAAAGACGTACACTGGCCAGGCCCGCAGTTCGACGCGCGAGCTTCTCGCGTTCGCCGCCGTCGCCGATCAGGACCAGGCCGACCGGCGCTGAGCGGGACGCAATCTCCACCGCCTCGACGACGAGCGGCCATCTCTTCTCCGGCGAGAGTCGCCCGACGCCGAGCAGCAAGGTCGCCGTCGCGGGCAGAGCGCAGCTTTCGAGCAGCTCCGCCCGCAGCGCTTCGTCGCGCAGCCGGGGTGAGAAGGTGCCGTCCTGGACGCCCATCGGATTGGTGACGACGTTGCGCATTCCCTGCGCGACCAGCCGCTCCGAAAAGCTCTCGCTCGCCGTCACCACGCGGTCGAAGTCGTCCGCCGTGTTGCGCAAATAGGCCCAAGGCAAGGCGAGGACGCGATCGATCGCTCCGGTCGTCGCGACGCCGCCGAGCCAGCGATAGCCATAGGCGGCGATCGGATCGGCGTGCATGACCAAAGACCGCGGCGCGGCACCGCCCCACCAGCGGACGATCTGCGCCGAGCGCCACGGGGCGGAAGCCTCTACGAAATCGGGGGTCTCGCGGTCGAGCAGGGCCTGCACCTCGTAGCGCGAGCGGAAATAATGGTAGCGGCGGTCGACCGGCAGTGGCGGCGAAGCGATCCACTCGATCCGCGCCCCCAGGCCGCGCCTTTCGGTGCGTGTCTCCTGCCCCGGCGCGACGACGACGAGATCGTGGCCGAGCTTTGGCGCCCAGGCCAGTTTCTCCTCGACATAGAGGCGCACGCCGCCGCCCTGCGGTGCGTAGAAAGCGGAGACGTCGACGATCTTCAAGCCGTCGCCTTCCGAGCGCGCGGACGGAACTGGAGCGCGGTCAGCATCAGGGCAACCGAGACATGGGCGAGCACCATCAGGGCCGCCATCATCGTCAGCAATTCGGCGATCCGCACCTGCCGGCCGAGCGCAACGATGGCGATGCCGGCGAAGATGAAATCCTTGTTGGTGACCAACGGCAGGCGCGAGACGACGAGCTGGAGCGCGACGAGCAAAAGCCACCAGCGCAAGGCGACGTCCGGCAGCACCATGTGCCACATCATCGCCGTGAGCAGCGAGACCAAAGCCAGCCGGGTAGCATGGACCATCGCGATGAAGCGCCGGTCCGCGGCCGGCAGGCTGAATACCCGCCGCCGGAAGAACACCGCCGCCAGGGAAATCAGCAGCACGAAAGCAGCGCTGGCATAAAGCTGGCGCGCATAGGGGCCGAGCGCCGCCCCGCCGAGCGTCGCGTAGGCGACGAGGCCGCAAAGCAGGGCGACGCTCACGCCCGTCATGGCGGAGAGGATCGAGACGTCCTTGATCGCGAGCTGCGGCCGCGAAACGCCGGAGCTCTGCCGTGCCCAGGCGTAGAAATAGAATTCGCCGCTATAGCCGAGCAGCATCTCGTTGCTGACCAGCTTGCGCAGGAGCGGCAGGAAGGCGCCGCGCCGCACACTCCAGAGGCGGCGGTAGATCAGCCATTCGCTCGCCGGCAGTGCGAGGTAGGAGATTGCGAAGACGATCCAGAAAAGCGGAGTGCGCGGCAGCAGGGCCGCGATGCCGGCGATCTTCAGGCCACGGACGCTGAGCAGCACCGCCGCGACGATCGCGACCGAAATGAGCGGCCCGACCCAGCTCACCCATCTCGGCTGGCCGCCCGAGGCCGGATCGTCCGCGGCTTCCATCACATTGGCAGGAACAGGTTCACGATCACGCACCGGCAACTCCCGCTCGCGGACGGGGCGCAGCCGCCGTCCGATCCCTGGGAAGGCGGTGTATAAAGCGCGTCGCGCATTGTCAGGAGCCGAAATCAGCCGCTCGTCACCAGGGCGCCGGCACGGTTCGGCCGCCATGAGCCTGACGAGGCTCGCTGCGGCCGTGGATCGCTCGGAAATAACCCTGGACCAAAGCGTGGTTGACCTCGTCCCAGCCGTAGCGGCGGCTCGCCTCCCAGCCGGCCCGGCCGGCGGCGATACGCGCCTCCGGATCGAGGCAGTAAGTTGCGAGCGCCGCCGCGAAATCGTCGACCGCGCCCGGGACGACCAGCCGGCCGGTGACGCCGTCCTCGACGAGGCTGTCGCTGCCCGTCGCGCGCGCCGCCACCACCGGAATTCCGGCCGCCATCGCCTCGAGCGTCACGTTGCCGAACGTCTCGGTCACCGACGGATTGAACAGCATGTCCATAGAGGCCATGGCGCTTCCGAGAGCCTCGCCCTGCAGGAAGCCGGTGAAGACCGCATCGGGCACGCGCTTCGCGAACCATTGGCGAGCCGGTCCATCGCCGACCACCAGCACCCGGTGCGGCACGCGCCGCGCCGCGAGCCGGTCGATCGCGTCGGCGAAGACGTCCAGCCCCTTCTCCAGCACGAGCCGGCCGGCAAAGCCGATCACCGGCATTTCCGACGCGATGCCGAGCGCGTGGCGCCAGCCCATGTCCCGCCGTTGCGGATTGAAGACATGGCGGTCGATCCCCCGGGTCCACAGGCCGACGCGGTCGTTCATCCGTTGCTCGCGCAGCAGCCGCACCATCGACAGGGAGGGTGCGAAAATCGCGTCGCAGCGTCGGTAGAAACGGCGCAGCGCCATCCCGACCAGCGGCTCGACGAAGCCGAGCCCGTAATAGCGGAAATAGGTCTCGAAGCGGGTGTGGACCGAGGCGACGACCGGAAGATCGAGGCTGCGCGCGAAGCTCACAGCGCGATGGCCGAGAATATCCGGCGCGCTGACATGGAAGAGGTTGGGCGCGAATTGCAGGATATCGCGCCGTATGCGGTGCGGCAGCCCTAAGGCCAGGCGATATTCGCCTCGCCCCGGAAGCGCGATTGAGGGAATGCTCACCAGATCGCCGCGCGCGGGAAACGCCGGCTCCTCCACTGTCGGAGAATAGACACGCACCGCCGCGCCCTGCCGCAGCAGATGGTCGACGAGCCGGTTCAGCGCTTGGTTGGCGCCGTCCCGCGTGTAATTGTAATTGCCGCTGAACAGGGCGATCCGGAGCCCGCGCGCGTCCATCAGTTCATGCTCCGCAGGCCGTGACCGCCGGCCAGGTCGCGATAGCTGACGCAGCGCCGGCCGGCGGCGGAGATCCGGACCGTGTCCTCGATGCTGCGAAGGATCGACGGCTTGCGCACGTCACCGGGATGAACGCCGATGCGCAAAGTCGGCAGCGGCGCGAGCGCGCGGCGGGCGAAAGCGGCGAAGGCGAGCGACGCGGCGGTACGTGCACGACTGCGGCTCGCCCAGGTGATGACCGGACCGCGCGCGACGGTCGCGCCGTCCGCCGGGCGCCAGACGCGGAAATGATCCTCGGCCACTTCGAAACCTTCCTCGGCCAGCGCTTCTTTCGCACCCTCGCCGTAAAGCCAGGCCGGCGCCACGAAGCCGGTGACGGGACGTCCGATTGCGTCCTCGATCGTCGCGCGACCGTCGCGCAACCGCCGCGCGGCTTCCTCGCGCGAGAGACCAAGAAACTCCCCCTCCCCCGCCGTCATGCTGCGCGCCTTCCATGCGGCGAAGCCGCGATGCCGCGTCGTCTCGTCGCGATGGCTCCAGCCGTGCAGCAGCATCTCGACCCCGGCATCCGCCCAGGCGCGAAGCTTCGCGCGATAAGCCGGGGCGCCGGCGAGAGGCGCCTTGTTCCAGAAATCCGGCACGACGAGCATGGCGATGGGTCCGCTTATGAGGCGCGTGAGCTGCGCGTAAAGCTGATCGACCGCCGGCTCGAATTCCGGCGACACGTCGTGAATCGAGACGAGCAGACGGCGCGCACGACCGGTAGAAATCATGTCCCGCTCTTCCCCTTCAGGCAATGCCTGTCCCAGCGGCAGACTGGTCCCTCGACGCGTGAATGACGGGTGAATGCGCCGCGTCGCCCATGGCACCGGCCCGGCAATGGATTCCGCATTTCCCACCCGCATTCTCCCGAGGCGCGCAACCCGACGCACCGTTCTTCCCATGACCTCCCGACAGCCGGTCAGGCGTCGCCGGCTGCCAGCTCTCTTCGAGCAACCGCATCGCGCTCTGGTTCCGCCCACTGCCGGCAGCGAGGGAAATACAGCCCGTCCGCCCGCCGCTGGACCCCGTATCCCCTGCGCTGTCAAATTAAATAAGGTTCGGAAATCGGATGGAAAGACCGTCGCGCGACAGGCAACGGCCAAGAAAGCGGCGCCGAGCGGCGTTCAGGTCCGACGCAGGACCAGATAGACCTGGACCAGCGCGAGGGCGACGATCACCGCCCCGGTATCGGCAACCCAGTCCCAGAAATCGCTGTCCCGGTGAAGGACGGGAATCGCCTGAAGCACCTCGATGGCCGCGCCGTAGAAGGAGAGGAACAGCCCGATCCGGAGCAGACCAAGCCCCGGATAAGCGAGGACGGCCAGCACCGACAGGGCGGCGAAGGCGACGATATGCTGGATCTTGTCGTTCGCATCGCCCATCACCTGCGGCGGCTGGGGAAGCAGTGCCATGATCAGCGCGAACGCCCACGCGGCCCAGAAAATGAGAATGAAGAGCCGCTTTCTGTTTCGCCCGTCCATCATCCGCGCCTCCACCTGCTCGGCGGCGCTTCGCAGGCTCGGCAAAAGGTGTCCAGCCTTCGCGGCGGGGTGGCACGACTCGGCGACGATTTTGGGGACGGCGGAGTAGCGTCCCGGCCCCGAGAGGCCGGGACGCCCGACCGGCACGCTCGTGGGGGAACATGCTCTCGGCCGTGCCCGCCGCTATAGCGGTCTCGCGTCCGTAAACTACAACAACTTGATCCATTTCGGTTTATTCAACAGGATTAACGATTTTTGCACGCTTATTTTGTCATTTTGTCGGCACCCGTCTTGGGTTATATTAAGATGCAAACCGATCGGGGATTGCCATGGAGGCCAAGCAGCCTCGGACCGACGAGGATTGGGGACAATTGAAGGCGATCCAGGACGATCTCGTCATGGTGCTCCGGCAGCTCGACGATCTCGAGCTGCATCATGCCGCCGCCCATGTCTCGACGGCACTCGACTCGATCAGACGCGATCGTCCACCGATCGCGCCACTTCCCGTAACAATTGGGTGAGCTTGCGATCGGCCGCCGCGCTCAGGTCGAGATAGGAGCTGCGGGCGTCCTCCCGACGGGAGACCCTCACCACCAGCCGTTCTTGCACGAGATGGGCGATGTGACGCGCCGCCGTGCTGGTCGGTGCCGACGCCGCCGCGCAGGCGCTCGAGATCGTCACCCTCCGCGCCTCGCGCTTGGCGATGAAGAGGTCGAGCAGGATGTCCCATGCGGGATCGGCGAACAGGTCCGGCCCGAAGATCCGGTCGCGCGACCGCCGGCTATGGTAGATTTGCCGCGCCGCTTCGAGCAGGCTCGCCTCCTCGTCCTCCGGCGGCGTTGCGAGATGCATCAGGCGCTGAAGAAGGATCTCGATCTCGAGAAGGATCTCGCGCGCCGCGACCCGATTTGAATTGCCCCTCGCCGCTCGCGGGCGGACGAGATGCTCGCTGGCCATGGTCCTGCTCCCTTCGCCCTTTCCCGCCTGCGCTTCCTTCCCGCCGGGGGAGCTGATCGTAATCATGCTGCCCATTTCTGATCCTCCCTCACCTGCAGCACCGGCCGCCAGATGCGGACGCGCGCACGGACGCGCTCCAGCGTCTCGTCGTCGATCCTGACCTGAAGCGCCTGCAGCTCTTCGCCCGCGCACCAGGTCGCCAAGCCGAGCGGCGCGACCTGCCATCCGATCGCAAGCAAGGCGGGCACCCGCCGCGCCTCGGCGATGAGGTTGTAGCGGCTGATTCCGTTGAGCTGCGCGAACTCGATGAGGGCGAGCGCGATCAGGCGATGGAGCCGCAGCACGCTCGTGCCCGACGCATCGCGTGGACTGGTGACGAGCCGTGAAATCTCCCAGACATCCTCGCCCGACGGCGCCCCGTCCGGGCACAGGCTGGCGAAGAGCGAATCCAGCATCGTCGGACCCGTGGACGGAAGCAGCCGCACCGATCCCTGGTGCCGGCCCCCGTCCAGCGCCAACAGGTAGACGGCATAGTCATTGTCGAACTGGTCGACCTCGAGCCAGCTTCCCCGCGCGGGCAGCGACCAGCCGAGCCGGTCGACGAAGACCTGCTTGCGGTCGCTGTGCATCTCCATCAGCGCCGCGGCGAAACGATAACGGGCCTCGGGCAGCACGAGGTCGATCATGGGCGAACTCCTGTCGTTCGCCTGAAAATGCGTGTCCCCGCATGATCGGGAAACCCGGGTAGTTACCGGGGGCGGCAGGCCACGCGCATACTGGTAGCGAGGACCCCGAATAGCTGGAGACCGCCGTGTCCGCTCCTTTCCTTCCGCCCATCGCGCAGAGCCGCAAGCCGGCACCGGTCGACCTCGTACTGCCGGACATCCGGCAAGGCCCGCTTGCCGACGTGCCGGGGCGGCGCGGCCTGCCCGTCTTCGGTATCCTGCCCTTCGCCGTCCGCGATCCGCAGCGCTTCGCGCGCGGCATGTACGAGCGCTACGGCCGGGTCCATCGTTTCTATGCCTGCGGCAACTGGAACGTGCAGTTGATCGGACCGGAAGCGAACGAATTTGTCCTGTTCGACCAGGCGGGCAACTTCTCCTCGCGCGGTGGCTGGAAGCCGGTGTTCGGCCGCCATTTCGACGGCGGTCTCCTGCTCCGCGACGGCGCCGACCATCAATGGCATCGCAAGCTGATCGCCACCGCGTTCAAGCAGGACCAGCTCAGCCATTATCTCTCCGTTTTCTCGGCCAACATTGAGCGCTTCTGCGCCGCCTGGTCCGGCAGAAGCGTGGAGGTGTATGATTTCGCCCAGCGGCTCACCTTCGCCAACGGCTATGCGGTCTTTCTCGGCCGGGACGCGGAGCAGGCAACCCGAGAGGACCTCCTCGCCTTCCGCTTCCTGATGCGCTCGGCGACGTCGGTGGTCACGACACCGTTGCCGGGGAATTCGGAATGGCGTGCGCGCTGGGCGAAGCGGCATGTGACCCGCCTGATCCGTTCGATGCTCGATCAGCCCTTGGCGGAAGAGCGTACCGACCTGTTGGCAGTACTCATGCGGATGCGCGAGGCCGGCCTGATCGACGATGAGGAGATAATCGGCCATCTCACCTTCGTCATCGCCGCTTCCTTCGATACCTTGTCCTCCGGGTCGGTTTCAACGCTTTACTATCTGGCGCGGCATCCTGAGTGGCAGGCGCGCGTGCGCGAGGAGCTTTGCGACGTCATTCTCGATCCGATGCGGACGAGCGTCGAGGAGATTGCGCGTTGCGAGCAGGCGGAAAGGGCGGTGAAGGAGGCATTACGGCTGAATGCCGCGGCGCCAGTCCTCTGGCGCCGGGCAGTGCGCGATGTCTCCTTTGCCGGCTATGATTTCCCCGCCGGCACGATCATGGGCGTCAATCCGATGCTGACGCATTTGCTGCCTTCCGTCTGGGAAGAGCCGCTGGCCTACGACCCGACGCAATTCGAGCCGGAGCAGGTTCGCGCCCGGCACCGCTTCGCTTTCGTGCCGTTCGGCGGCGGAGCCCATGGCTGTATCGGCGCGAACTTCGCGCTGCTGCAGATCAGGGCTCTGTTGCGGCAAGTTTTGGAAAAGCACGAGGTGGTGCTGGCGGACGCGAAGACACCCGACTGGTATCATTGGCCGAATTGCCGCCCGCGGGGAGGCCTTCGCCTCGCCCTGCGCCGCCGCTGACTAGAGCACTTCCGAAAAGCAGATTTCGCTACGGAACAGCGCTCGCACCAGGAGCTGCGACCGCGTCGCGACAGAATAACGTCGCTTCGCGGCTTCGATATGTTCGTTCACGGTCCGGGGCTTGATGTTGAGCAATTGGGCGATGATCAAATCGCTCTTGCCGCGCGCGACGAACAAAAGGCATTCCCGCTGGCGGTCGGAAAGCGGCGCCGGCTGGATCCAGGCTTCGCTACTCTCGCCCCGTTCCGAAAGCAGCCGCCGAGCCGCCTCGAATGCGAAATTGCCGAGTGCCTGTGCCGCCGGGACATTCTCGTCATGCAATTCGCGGTCCCTGCGAACGACGAAATGGCACGAGCCGAACGTCTCGCCGGGCACATGGTTGGGAACCGTATAGCCCTTTGAGATGCCATGCCGTTCGGCGCGGCGCATATATTCCTCTTCCTGCTTCGTCAGCGTGAGGAGGTGGGGAAGCGCTTCCCACTTGAAGCCGCTCGATGCCCGTTCCGCGGCTCGCAGGACCGGATCGGGTAGCTTCTCCTGCTCGCGAACATAAGAGAGCCACTCGAGCGGATAGTTGGTGAGGCGGACATGTTTCGAAGGCACACCGAAACGAACGTGATGCACCATCGCATAATGATCGAAGCCGAGGGCCCGCGCGGCGTCGCCGACCAAGTCCCTGAGGACCGTCATTTCTTCGGCCTTGGCGGCCCCGGCAACAAAATCCTGGACCAGGCCGAGAGAAGTCGCCGTCGGATTTCGACGTAGCTGCTGAAAAATGGCGGTCACGTCGGAGCCTCCAGCATCGGATCCTCAGCAGTACGAACCCGAACTCCTTACATATCACAGCCGAGGACGTGAGTTTGCAGGATAACCGCGAAAGACGGATCGGGAAAGACCCGAAATGGGACGATCTTTCGCAGGCGGCCCGGATCGTCGACATCGTTACGAAAACGAAATTTTTGCCATGGCCCGACATCGGGACGCGCCTCCGGATGCTTCCGCGGCAGGTCCGGAGCCGCCGTGGGGGCCGGCTCCGGCGACAGGAGATCTCCGGCTTCCACGTGATGCCGCGGCGCTTTTTTCTTCCAGCGGCGGGTTGATTCCTCTCCTACTCGCGCCTAGATGCGTTCTATCGTTCTATCACGATGTAACGAAATGAAGCCCGATCTCGAAACAAAAGTCGTTCCCACCCGGGACCTAGGCGCCCTCACCGCCCACCTCTGCGCCGCCCTGCTGACGCCGCGCAGCGAGGCGGACATGGGCCGGCTGCTCGTCGATCTCTGTACGCCGGTCGAGATCCGCACGATGGCCGAACGCTGGCACGTTGCGCGCCTGCTCGACGGCACCGGCCTCTCCTATCGCGAGATCCACGACGCGACCGGCGTCAGCACGACGACGATCGTCCGCGTCGCCCGCTTCCTGCGCCAGGAGGCGAACCAGGGCTATCGCCGCGCGCTCGACACGATCGACGGCCAGGAGACTTCCCGATGCTGATCGACCAATCCCGCCTGCACATCGCGATCCAGAAGTCCGGGCGCCTCTCCGACGACAGCCGCGGCTTGCTGCGCGAGACCGGGCTGCGCATCCGCAGCGGCCGCAACGAGCTCACCGCGCCGATCGACAATTTCCCGGCAGACTTGATGTTCGTGCGCGACGACGACATCCCCACCTTCGTCGCCGACGGCGTCTGCGAGCTCGGCATTGTCGGCGCCAACGTGCTGGAGGAATTCGCGCTCGGCGAACCGGACAAAAGGCTGGAGGTGCTCGCCAGGCTGGGCTTCGGCCGCTGCAGCCTGCGCATCGCGGCGCCCGAGACGGTCGAGTATCGCGGACCGGCTTCGCTGACCGGATCGCGCATCGCCACTTCCTATCCGCGTCTGCTCCGCCGCTTTCTCGACGAAAAGGGGATTGCCGCAGAGATCGTGGAGATGAACGGCGCGGTCGAGCTTGCGCCGCGGCTCGGCGTCGCAAGCTTCATCTGCGATCTCGTCTCGACCGGCTCGACGCTGGAGGCCAACCGGCTCAGGGCGGTGGAGACGGTGCTCGACAGCGAGGCCCTGCTCGTCCGCACCGGCCGGCCGCTGCCCGAGGCCAAGGCGCCGCTCGTCGCGCCGTTGGTGGGCCGGATCGAGGGCGTGCTGGCGACGCGCGATTCCAAATATATCATGCTGAACGCGACCGAGGAGGCGCTGGAGAAGATCACCGCCATCCTGCCGGGCGCCGAGGCGCCGACGATCGTGCCGCTGCACGGTCGCGCCGGCCATTTCGCGGTGCATGCCGTCTGCCAGGAATCGGTCTTCTGGGAAACGCTGCAGAAGCTGAAGGAGGCGGGCGCCTCCGCCATCCTCGTCGTTCCGATCGAAAAGATGATGATGTGAAGACGTTCGACTGGTCCACACTCGACGCGGAGGCGCGCGCTCTGGTGCTGGCGCGCCCGGCGCAGCGCAGGGATGCGGCCTTGCAGTCGGCGGTGCGCGCGATCGTCGACGATGTACGCGAGCGTGGCTGGCAGGGCCTGCGCGAGCAAGCCGAACGGCTCGACGGCGCGGCCCCGCAATGCGTCGCCGTGGCGCCGATTGTCGCCGAAGCAAGGTCAAAGCTGGCGCCGGAGCAGGTCGAGGCGATCGAGCTTGCCACCTGCAACATCGCCGCCTTCCACCAAGGCAGCCTCCCCGCCGAGCACGCGCTGGAGACAATGCCCGGCCTGACCGTTCGCAAGATCTGGCGGGCGATCGATCGGGTCGGCCTTTACATTCCGGGCGGAAAGACTCCGCTTTTCTCGACCCTGCTGATGCTGGCCCTCCCCGCCCGCGCGGCCGGTGTGCGGGAGCTGGTCGCGGTGACGCCGCCGCGCTCCGACGGCGGGCTCGATCCGGTCATCGCCCTCGCGGCAGAATTGTGCGGAATTGAATCCGTCTGGACCGTCGGCGGCGCGCAGGCGATCGCTGCCCTCGCCTTCGGTGCCGGCAACATTCCCCGCGTCGACAAGATTTGCGGCCCCGGCAATGCCTGGGTCGCCGAAGCCAAGACCTATGTCTCTTCGCTTCCCGGGGGTCCGGCAATCGATATGCCAGCCGGGCCGAGCGAGTTGATGGTCATCGCCGACGAAAGCGCCGATCCGGCGATGGTCGCGGCCGATCTGCTCAGCCAGGCCGAGCATGACGCTTCCGCCCAGGTCCTGCTCGTCACCCCGTCCGCCGCGCTGGCGGAAGCGGCGGCGGCGCAAGTCCACTCGAGAACTCGCAACACTACCGCGCCGCGCGACGGCCGAAGCCTCGCTGGCGCACACACGGATCGTCCTCGCTGCCGGTCTCGATGAGGCAACCGAGATCGCTAACGCCTATGCGCCGGAGCATCTCTCGCTCGCAGTTGCGTATCCTGAGCCGCTGGTTGCCCGCATCCGCAATGCCGGCGCCATCTTTGCGGGCACCTTAGCCGCCGAGACCTTTGGCGATTATCTCGCCGGCTCGAGCCACGTCCTCCCGACCGACGGCGCGGCGCGTGCCTGGAGCGGCGTCTCGGTCTTTACTTTCCTCAAGGCGATCAGCGTGCAGACGGTAACGCGCGAGGCAGCCCGCCGCATTGCCGCGCCCCGCCGCCGCGCTCGCCCGGCTGGAAGCCCTTGAGGCCCATGCGCGCGCCGCCGAAGCCCGGCTGGAGAGCGCCTGTATGAGCTCGCTCGCCACCGCGCCTCGCCCGGCCCGAAATCCTCGCGCTGCCACCCTTCGACATCGCCGCCCATGCGAATGACCTTTCGGGTCCGAAGCGATCAAGCTCGACGCCAACGAAAACCCGTTCCCGCCGCTCGGCGACGGTGGCCTCGCCGCCGGCGTCAATCGCTATCCCGAGCCGCGCCCGGCGCGCCTCGTCCACGCGATGGCGGCGCTCTATGGCGTCGCGCCGGAAATCTCGTCATCACACGCGGCGCAGACGACGCGATCGACATGCTGATCCGCACCTTCTGCCGGCCTGGCGAGGATGCGGTTTCGATCTGCCAGCCGACCTTCTCCGCTTATGCCCATTTCGCGCATCTGCAGGGCGCGCGGGTGATCGAGGTGCCGCTCGACGCCGAATTTCGATTTCGACGCCGACGCGTTCCTCGCCGGGGTGGCGGAGCGAGAAGAACCTGAAGCTTGCCTTCCTCTGCTCGCCCAACAATCCGACCGGCAACGTCATCCCAGCCGCAGACGTGCTGCGCGTGGCCGATGCGCTGTCGGAGACGATCGTCGTGCTCGACGAAGCTTATCTCGACTTCTCCGAGGCGCCGAGCCTCGCCGAGGAAGCAACACAGCGGCCGAATCTCGTCGTGCTGAAGACCCTGTCCAAAGCTTTCGGCCTTGCCGGCGCGCGGATCGGCGGCGCGATCGGCGAGCCGGAACTGACCGCCATCGCCGCGCGCGCGCTGCCGCCCTACCCGCTGCCGAGCCCTGTCGATCGAAGCGGCTATGGCCGCGCTCAGCGCCGTCGCGCCGCGCCGATCCACCAGCAGCGCATCGAGCGGATCAAGGCGGAGCGCGAGCGGCTGGCGCCGCTCCTCGCCCGCTCACCGCTGGTGAAGAGCGTGCGGAGCGGCGGCGGCAATTTCCTGTTCCTCGAAGTGGAGGAGCCCGAGGCGCTGGCGCAGAAGCTGCAAGTGCTCGGCATCCGCGTCCGCTTCCGCCCCAACGCCGCGCCCGGCGGCCTGCGGCTGACCATCGGCACCGAACGCCGAGAATGAGGCCGCGCTCGCCGCCCTCGGCGATCGATGAGACACGCGTCGCCGCACCGCCGCGGCGAGATTGTACGCGAGACGAAGGAGACGAAGATCGCCGTCGCCGTCGATCTTGATCGGGCCACGCCGCGCACGCATCGAGACCGGCATCGGCTTCTACGACCACATGCTCGACCAGGTGGCAGCGCATGGCGGCTTCTCCTTGCTGCTCACCTGCGAAGGCGATCTCGAGATCGACGCCCATCACAGCATCGAGGATTGCGCGATCGCCTTTGGCACGGCGTTTGTCCAAGGCGCTTGGCGATCAGCGGCGCGGCATCGGCCGCTTCGGCTTTGCGCTGCCGATGGACGAGGCCGAGGCGCAGGTGCTGATCGATCTTTCCGGCCGCCCCTTCGCGCAGTTCGAAGGCGGCTTCGAGGCGAGCCATATCGGCGCCTATCCGACCGAGATGACGCCCCATGTCTTCCGCTCGCTCGCCGACAGCCTCGGCGCCGCAATCCACGTCAAGGTCGACGGGGAGAACGACCACCACAAGACCGAAGCCTGCTTCAAGGCGTTCGGCCGCGCGCTGCGGCAGGCGGTTGCGCGCGAAGGCGATGCGAGGCTACCCGAGCACCAAGGGAGTGCTGTGAAGCTCGCGATCGTCGATCTCGGCTACGGCAATATCGGCTCGATCGGCGTCGCCTTCGAGCGGTTCGGGCTGGACGCCGGAGGTGACCTGCGAATCCGAAGCGATCGCAGGCGCCGACCGGGTGATCCTGCCGGGCGTCGGCGCGGCGGGCTATGCGATGCGGCAGATCGAGGCGCTGCGGTCTCCGCGAGACGCTCACGCAAGCTGCACCAGCCGGCTGCTCGGCATCTGCCTTGGAATGCAGCTGCTGTTCGAGCGCAGCGAGGAGGATCCGACACTCCATGCCTCGGCCTGATCCCCGGCCGGGTGCGCGCGCTGGAACCGGCGCAGGGCCGGCCGGTGCCGCACATGGGCTGGAGCCGTCTCGCTGTCCGCGACGAGGCCATCGGTCTTCGCGACGGCGATTATGTCTATTTCGCCCATGGCTTTGCCTGCGATCGTGGGCCGGACGACGGTCGCGAGCGCCGATTACGGTCGCGAATATCCCGGCGGTGGTGCGCAGCGGCAACTCGGCTCGGTGCGCAATTCCACCCGGAACGGTCGAGCGACGCCGGCGCACGATTCTTGAAGGCTTTTCTGGAGCAGGACCGGGTTCTACTGGGAACCGTCTAGCTCAGTATGGCGTGCGGACGGGCGCAAGAGTGGCGTACCTGCTCTATCCGCGATGGACCTCATGGGCGGCAGCGTCGTGCGGCTGCGCAAGGCCGTTTCGAGGATGCCACGAGCTATTCGGACGATCCCGGCCGAAGCGCTCGCGCGCGTTCGCCGAAGGCAGGGCGCGAATGGGCGCATATCGTCGACCTCGACGGCGCCCGATGCCGGCAGCCGGTTCAGCATGACCTGATCGCGCGCTCGGGCGCATCGGCGCCGCTGAACCTTCAGGTCGCCGGCGGCTTTCGCAACGCCGACCAGCTCGGCCGCATGTTCGATGCCGGAGTGGCGCGGGTCGTGATCGGCAGTCTCGCAGTGAACAGCCCGACATGGTGTCCCGGTGGCTCGACTGAGTTCGGGCCGCGAGCGCATAACGCTTTCGCTGGATGTACGCATGAGCCGGCGAAGCCGATCGTCGCGGCACTCCGGCTGGACGCGAGGCTCCGGCCGCAGCCTCTGGGAGTTGGCTGCACTTTATCCTGCTGCGCAGCACCTGCTGCTCACCGATATCACGCGCGACGGCATGCTCTCGGGCCCGAATTTCGACTCTGTATCGCCCGCACGGCGCGCGGCCGCTGCCGCATCTTCGCACTGCAGGCCTCGGGCGGGGTCGCCACGCTCGACGATCTGGACCGGCTCCGCGATACCGATGCGGGCGCCATCGTCGGCAAGGCCCTGTGGGAAGGCCGCATCGCGGCTCGCGGAGGCGCTGCTTGCCCGCGCGTAGGATCATCCCCTGCCTCGACGTCAAGGACGGCCGCGTCGTCAAGGGCGTCCAGTTCCGCGACCATCGCGATGCCGGCGACATCGTCGAGCAGGCGATGCGCTATCGCGACGAAGGCGCCGACGAGCTCGTCTTCTACGACATCACCGCCAGCGCCGAAGGCCGCAGCCTCGACTCGAATGGGTGCGCCGGGTCGCGCCGGTGATCGACATCCCGTTCGCCGTTGCCGGCGGCATCCGCACACGCGACCAGGCCGCCGCCTGCCTCGAAGCCGGCGCCGACAAGGTCTCGGTCAATTCGCCCGCGCTCGAGCGGCCGCGAGCTGATCGAGCGAGCTCGCCCATGCCTTTGGCAGCCAGTGCGTCGTGCTCGGAATCGACAGCTTGCGCGCGACGGCGACTATCGGGTGAAGCAATATACCGGCGCCCGACACCATGCGCGACGCCGGCCGGCGGACGCTGGACTGGGCGCGGCGAAGGCGGTCGATCGCGGCGCCGGCGAGATCGTGCTCAACTGCATGCGGCAGCGACGGCGTCCGCGCACGGCTATGACATCGAGCATACGCGCTGCGGTGGTCGAGGCGGTGCCGGTGCCGGTCATCGCCTCGGGCGGCGCCGGCGCGCCGGAGCATTTCCGCGATGCCTTCCAATGGGCGGGCGCGAGCGGTGCGCTGGCGGCGACCATCTTCCACGACCGCATCATCTCCATTCCCGATCTGAAGGAGTATCTCGCCGCGATGCGGGATCGAAATGCGCCGCTGAGCGCGGCCGACATTGCCGAGTCTCGCCTGGGAGAAGATGGACGGGCTCCTCCCCGCCGTCGTCCAGGACCGCCGAGCGGCGCCGCTGCTGATGCTCGGCTATATGAACGAGGAAGCGCTGCGGGCGACGCTTGAGAGCGGCTTCGCCACCTTCTTCAGCCGCTCCAAGGCAGCGGCTCTGGCAGAAAGGCGAGACGAGCGGCAACCGGCTGCGCATCGTCTCGGTCCATGAGGATTGCGACGGCGATGCCTTGCTCGTGCTCGCCGATCCGGAAGGGCCGACTTGCCATCTCGGCACGCCAAAGCTGCTTCGGCGGCGAGACGGAGGGGCCGGGATGGCTCGTCGATCTGTCGAAGATCGTCGCCGGCCGCATCGCCTCCGGCGACACCACCAGCTACAGCGCCCGCCTCGCTGCCGAAGGCCCGGCGCGCATCGCGCAGAAGATCGGCGAAGAGGGCGTCGAAGTCGCCCTCGCCGCCGTCACCCGCGACGCCGACGGCTGCGCCGAGGAAATCGCCGACCTTCTCTATCACCTCATCGTGCTGATGGAGGCGAAGGGCTTCGGCTGGGCCGATGTCATTCAGGTTTTGCAAGCGCGGCACCAGCCGGCGGACTGAAGCACCCGCTTGGCGTTTCCCGGCGAAAGCCGGAGTCCAGTACGGACTTAGATCTGGCCCCCGGCTTTCGCCGGCGAGCATTGAAAGTGCAGCAGCGCTGTTTCGAACACAGCCTCGAACATCGCGCGCGTCAGGCGGTTGGTATTCTGGTTGTAGCGCGAGCAATGGTAGCTATCGATCAACAGTCGCCCGTCCGGCAGGCGATGCTCAGCGAGGTGGCCGAACGGATTGGCGGCCAGACGCCCGCCGGCCGCGCGAACGACGGCCTCATGCCCGATGCGGCCGAGCGCGATGATCACGCGCACGCTCTGCAGCGCCGTCAAAGTCGGCCGGAAATAGGTGCGCGTGCAGATGGCGATCTCCTGCGGAATCGGCTTGTTCTGCGGAGGCACGCACTTGACCGGATTGATGATGACAACGCCGCGCAGGCCGAAATCGTCCACGCCCTCCGGATCGTACGTCCCCTCGGTCAGGCCGAATTTCGCCAGCGTCTCGTAGAGCAGCAGCCCGGCATGGTCGCCGCTGAACGGCCGGCCGGTGCGGTTCGCCCCCCGCTTGCCGGGCGCGAGACCGCAGATGGCGAGCCAGGCTCGACGATCGCCGAAGCAGGGCACCGGCGCGTTCCACCAATCGGGATGCGTCGTCCGCAGCGCCTCGCGATAGGCGACGAGGCGCGGGCAGAGCGGGCAATCGCGCGGCGCCTCGTGCGCGGGAACGGGGGACAGGATCATGTTTCGCGCGACTAGGGCGGCGGCGATGAGCGTGACGACGAGCTACGCCCTCGCCCTCGGCTCCAACCGCCGCGGCCGTCACGGCGCGCCGGCGCAGACGCTTGCCGCCGCCGCGGCCGCGCTGGGCGTCGAGCGCCTGTCCCGCATCCGCACCACCGAGGCGCTCGGCCCCGGCGGCCGCGCTTTCGCCAACGCGGTGGCGCATCCTGCGCTCGCCGCTCGACCCGCCGGACTGCTCGACGAGCTGAAGGCGCTGGAGCGCGCCTTCGGCCGCCGCCCCGGCCGCCGCTGGGGACCACGCGTGCTCGACCTCGACATCGTCCTCTGGTCGGAGGGGAGCTGGGCAGGCGCCGGTCTCATTATCCCCCATCCCGAATTCCGCCGCCGCGCCTTCGTGCTGGAGCCGCTCGGCGAGATCGCGCCCGACTGGCGCGACCCGCTCACCGGACTCACCATCCGCCACCTGCTCGCGCGGCTGCGCAAGGATGCGCCGGTTGACCCCGCCCCCGCCCGCACTTAGGGACAGGACCCGCGCCAAGGGCCCATAGCTCAGTCGGTAGAGCAACTGACTTTTAATCAGTAGGTCGCTGGTTCGAATCCAGCTGGGCTCACCATTTCTTCCGAACGAGGATGCAAAATGCGCTGGACCCTGACCGCCCTTCCTCTCGTGATGTTAGCGTTACCAGCGACAGCCGCGCCACGGCTCGATCCTCTGTTTGGTGATCATGCGGTGGTGCAGCGGGACCGGCCGATCCTCGTCACCGGCACCGCCGCGGCAGGCGAGACGGTGAGTATCTCTCTTGGCAGCGATCAGGGAAGCGGCCCCGCCGGACCCGACGGGCATTTCGCCATCGCCCTCGCCGCCATGCCCGCCGGCGGCCCATTCACCCTCGCAATCTCCGCGCCGACCGGCAAAGCGGAGGCGCACGACATCCTCGTCGGCGACGTCTTCCTCTGCTCCGGCCAGTCGAACATGGAGCTGCAGGTCCAGAATGCGCAGGATGCCTGGAACCAGTCGCAGGCCTCGGCCGACGACAAATTGCGGCTGATAACCATCGCCAAGGCGACCGCCCTCGCCCCCCGCGCCGATTTCGCGCAGGCGCCCGCCTGGGTGGTCGCGGCGCCGGAGACGGTCCGCCCTTTCTCCGCCGCCTGCTATTATATGGTCCAGGATCTGCGGAAACGGACCGATGTCCCCATCGGCGCGATCAATTCGAGCTGGGGCGGCACCCAGATCAGCGCCTGGATGGGCGAGGCGGCGCAGCGCGCGGTCGGCCGCGGCGCCCAGGCCGACCTGCTCCGCCTCTACGCACAGGACCCCGCCGCCGCCGCGCGCCAGGCCGGCGAGGCCTGGGGCGAATGGTGGCGCCGCGCGACCGGCGACAAGCCCGGCGCCGAGCCCTGGCAGCCCGACGCGCGCCTCGACTGGAAGCCGGTGCCGAAGATCGACTATTGGGAACATTGGGGCATGCCCGAGCTCGCCGCCTATGACGGGATGATGTGGTTCCGGCAGGAAGTGACCCTCACCGCGGCCCAGGCGCGGCAGGGGGCGATCCTCGCCATCGGCCCGGTCGACGACATGGACATGACCTGGGTCAACGCTATTCCCGTCGGCAGCGGCGGCAATCCGACGGCGCCGCGCGAGTACAGGATCGCGCCGGGCGTGCTCCATCCGGGCCGCAACGTGATCGTCGTCAATTGCCACGACGTCTATGCCAATGGCGGCATGCCGGGGCCGGCGAGCCTGATGAAGCTCACCCTCGCTGACGGGACGATCCTGCCGCTCGCCGCCGGCTGGCATTATGCGATCGAGCGCCGCACGCCGCCGGGCCAGCCGCGCGTGCCGTGGGACGACATTGCCGGCGCGGGCGTGATCTACAATGGAATGATCGCGCCGCTCGGCCGCTTCGGGCTGAAGGGCATCGCCTGGTATCAGGGGGAATCGGACACCGACAATCCGGGCTACGAAGCGCGGCTGAGCGCGATGATGGCGGACTGGCGGCGCCAATTGGCTCGGCCCCGCATCCCCTTCGCCATCGTCCAGCTCTCCAGCTACGGCAGTCCGGCGACCAAGCCCGGGCCGAGCGGCTGGGCGGAGGTACGCGAGGCGCAGCGGCTGGCCGCGGAGCGCGACGGCCATGCCGCGCTCGCGGTGACGATCGACCTCGGCGATCCGTTCGACATCCATCCCGGCGAGAAGCACGAAGTCGGCCGCCGCCTCGCCCGCGTGATGGAAGCGCTCGCTTATGGCGACCCCGCCCCGCCCTCCGGCCCCCAAATCGCCTCCGCCCGCCGCCTCCCCGACGGCAGCATCGCGCTCACCTTCACCGGCGTCACCGGCGCCCTCCACACCCGCAGCAGCGACCGCGCGATTGGGTTCGAGCTGTGCGGGGAGACGGAGGGGAGCTGCCGGTACGCTATGGGGCGCGGGGAGGGGGATCGGGTTGTGCTTGCGGGGGATGGGCGGCCAGTGAAGCGGGTGCGCTATGCTTGGGCGGATAGCCCGACGGTTAACCTGTTCGATGAAGTGTCGTTGCCGGTGGGACCGTTTAAGGCGGAGGTGCCGTAGAACTTGATTCCACCCAATGGCCTCGGCCTCAGTTCTGCCAATTAGGATTGTGTGCCCGGTATTCCCGGAATTCGCACCCCAGGAATTCAACCTTGAACTAGATTAGTCGCATTTTACCGCACGCGGCACCAAATGCAGAGTTTTTGCTGTATATCTAACCTCTTTTGGTAGGTTGAAATTCGAGTAGTTAAGAAAGGCATTTAGACTTTTGGCGGGACCGACCTTTGACATACATGTAAGGCAATCCACAACATCTGTATTTAGCGGATAGACTCGACGATCTACGGAAACACTTATTTCATCGGACATAGTATCTATATTTCCTTCTATATTTGGCCAGCTGGCCGGTGACAAACACATTGTATTATGACTTAGATTTGCGTAAGTCAAAATAAATCTGTTGTTCAGTGGATCGTCAAGCACGTAAAATTGATTATCGCCGACCGATGAACTCCCCGTAACACAGGAGGCCAGCAACACAGCTATGCCCAACGCCAATCTTTGCTTAGTCGCCATACACTAGACCCATCAAATTGTCCGGATTGCTTGCTCCAGTCATTGTTCCCCTTTAATTCCGGGGACGCAATACCTAATTCACCGGCCTCCTCCGCCCGCCTCGCCAGCTTCGCCTTCACCGGGTTGAGTTCGACATAGCGGACCGCCGTC
The DNA here is from genome assembly GCA_963777295.1 of uncultured Alphaproteobacteria bacterium. Classification (GTDB taxonomy): domain Bacteria; phylum Pseudomonadota; class Alphaproteobacteria; order Sphingomonadales; family Sphingomonadaceae; genus Allosphingosinicella. The sequence continues at coordinate 78,444 of CAVZPV010000007.1, read as the reverse complement.
ATCAAATGCGCGTCGTCCATGGGATAGGAGGCGAACCGCCCCTGCCACAGATAGCCGGTCCAGCCCCTGGCGAAGTTGATCCGCCGTGAATAGCGGCGATGCGCATCCGCCAGCGCCGCGCGCAGGCCGTCCGCCGTCGACGGCACGAGGATGAGGTGGACATGGTTCGGCATCAGGCACCAGGCGAGGCAGCGAACGTTGTTCTCCGAACACGCCTCCGCCACCAGCGCCTTGTAGGCGGCGTAGTCCTCCTCGCCGAAAAACACCTCCTGCCGCCGGTTGCCGCGCTGCGTCACATGGTGCGGGACGCCGGGAACTACGATGTGCGCGAGGCGGTCCATGGCGCAGAGTGCCCTCCCCCTCAGTCGCTGGCAATTAGGTATTGTGTCCCCGGAATTGCCCGGGTGAGGCGGTTGAGCGGATTTTAGTTAGGTGCTGTGTCCCGTAATTGCTGTTTACCCCGCATTGCTCTATGCATATTACTTAAATATATCAGACAAGCCAGAGTGGTCTGACCGTTTCGACGACCTTTTCTTAATCAGAGGTCGAGCGATCAGCCACGTCAGTGACCCCCAAAACATAGCGGCAACAAACCAAATCGTAAACACGTAAAGCTCGGCCAAAAACACTCGCGATTTGGAGGGGACATCATGAAGGAGATAAACCCACAATGTCATGAGTAAAGCCATGATAGCACTCGAAGCTACGACGTAGCTATACCTACGCATCACTCCCGCAACAGCAATCATTGCTATGATCAATTTGAGATCCAATGCGAAGGAATATAGGTCAGAAAATTACTATCCTCGTCATTTTTCATAGCCCACATTCCAGCACAACATGATCACGACCAGTTTAGACTGACAGTACATCGGTAAATAGTCATAGTTGCTGCCGAGTTACCGCTATTACGGTGACACGTGCAAATATTCGCTAAACTCTGCCTTCGGCTTTGGCCCACGCTTCTGGGGTCGGAGCGTCAGCCCGGTAGCTTCTTCCATGTCGGCCAGCCATTCCGGGGAGCCCACGGGCCGGCCGACGCTCTCCGCCTTGCGCAGCGCGGCATAGCTCAAGGCCTCATCGAAGCTCTCGCCCAGGAATGCGGCGAAATCCCCCACGCGCTCGAGCGCCGACGCGACCTTCACGACATGATCGTCCTGCCCCGACAAATGGGCTCCCACGCTCGACCAGCGCCAATCCTCCGCGCGCTTGACCAGCCGCGCCCGCACCGGATTGAGCGCGACGTAGCGCAGCGCCGTCACGAAGTGAGGCTCATCCATGGCAACCGAGCTGAACCGCCCCTGCCACAGATGGCCGGTCACGCGCAGGCGGGCGTTGATGTAGCCGGTATAATGCCGATGCACGAAGCGAAAGCAGCGCCTGAGGCCATCCTCGTCGCCGGGAACGGCGATCAGATGCACGTGATTGGGCATCAGGCAATAGGACCAGATCTCCACGCCCGCACGCTCGGCCCCGTCCGCCAGCAGGTCGAGATAGAGCGCATAATCGCCGTCCTCGAAAAACGTCCGTTCACGCCGATTGCCCCGCTGCGTCACATGGTGGGGTATGCCAGGCAGAACCAGGCGCGGAAGACGGGACATGACAGCAGGCTATCGCGCACTCACGCGGCGGTCAATTGGGATTGTTGCACGTGTCAGCGTAATTACGACTCGCATGCCCAAGCTACTACCAGTTAGGTATTGTGTCCCCGGAATTGACGAACTTCTTCCTAATTAGTTTCAGTTTTAGTAGAATCGCACCATTTTAAGCGAGCACAATTAATCATAGTAATAACATCTTCCGGATTCTCTTTAATAAATATCGCGTCAAACTGCAAAACTCCATCATTCTTCGTACGAAGAACTATCTTTTTTAGACCAAAAGAACTACCGAGCGAAATAAAATCTATATCCAGGCACCGAAAAGATTGAGCAAACAGAGATATTTTGTCGCCTGACATATATATCAGGCACTCTCCGGCGCTGAAGGCGTTTATAGCGGAAGGCCAATACCTAAAACACCAGAGTAATACACACCCCCATCCGGATAAATGGATGTATCCTTCTACATTGCTAGCGAAATATGGGCCGCCATTTCCCCATATAGCTATCCCAATCACCAAGTTGGCTAAAAGGAATAAGGGGAATAGTAGAGCAATCAATACTCGGCCAAAATTCGTATGGGCTAGGCATTCCATTTTATATTAGTTTCCATATAGTTGATCGTATAGACTTTTGCCGAGAATCATGCGGTGTAAGCCACTGGAGGCTCTATCGATCCTTTGCTGAATTGCCCCTTCCTGGACCCGCTTAACAACCCACGCCGCAGTGGTCCCTGCATGGTCGCTAGCTCCGGTCCCTTCATCAGTGGCCCAGGCAGCGTACGCCCCAATCAAACCGCCGCCAAGCGGATCCAGAGCTTCACCCACCAATCCAGCTACTACGACCGTGCCTATTTTTGTGGCCCCTCCCGTCGCGGCTTGCCCCCGCGTGTATCCCTCCTCCCTTAGCTCTTTGTATTTGAACGCTCCAGTAGCTGCCGCCCCCAAGGCACCGATAGCCTTGACAGGAGCACCAGCAGCAGCAGAGACGCCATGATGTTTTCCGTATTCAGCAATCACGTCATGGGACACGCCGACAAATCCGGTCAGTGCGCTGCCCGCTTTTGTTCCAGGACTTCGTGCTTTCGAACTTTGTGCGTGCGCTGTGTCACCTTTGAACATTGCGTCAACATATGCATCAGCATGGCAATCTCCCAAGGTTGCGCAATCCGCAACGGCGTTTGTGAGTATCCCTAGTTCACCACTGGCGTCCTTACCGTCAACTGGATCATTCCCTACGTAAGCATATAGGTTGGCCTGATCTTTATAGCCTATTGGATCTGTCTGCAGGAATCGGCCAAGCCGGCTCGAGTAGATTCGGGCCTTGTAATAATAGAGACCGAGATCAGGAAGCCACACTTGGCCGGTATATTGGAACCGCTGGGGAGCAGTCCCAATCGCCGCATTGCCCGCCGCCGGAACGCCCCATTCGTCATATTTGTCGATCGCGAGCGCGTTGCCGGCATCGTCTGCCACTGCCACGATCGAGCCCTGGTGGTCGGCATGGAAGTAGCGACGCAACGTACCGCCGGTATATTCATACCAGGCCAAAGGATCGTCCTCGTCCACGCCCATGCTCGTAGAGCCCTCAGCAAGGCGCCGGACGTATTCTCCTCTTCCGTCAGTTGGTCGCCGTCGTAGAGGAACCGGACCGTCCCGCTCCCGCTCGGCGCGGCATATTGCCACAGGCGTCCCATCGGATCGTAGGACAAGGTGACGCCCGTCCCGCCCGTCACCGACACCAGCCGATTCTCCGCATCATATTTGTAGGTGTTGGTTCCGTCGAAGCTGAGATTGCCGTTCGCGTCATAGGCGAACGCCACGCCGGCGGCGCTGGTATATTGATTGAGCCCGTTGACCGCGTAGGCCTTCGTCCCCTGCACCTGCTCGGTATATTCCCAGCCGCTGTTGCTGCGCGTGCGCTGCACGATCTGCGAGGCGGGATTGTAGCCGAACCCGAGCACCTGGTCGTTGACGGTGCCGGCGAGATCGTGCGTCATCGTCTGCAGGCGCGACGCGCCGTCATAGGCGTAGGCGGTGGTCGAGTAGGAGGCGCTATAGCCTTGGCCGAGAAGGCTTCTGCGTCAATTGAGGATTCGGTGCATTTCGAAACTTTTTCTGTGGATAGATTAAACCCGAAATGGTTCTATTTTGCATCGCACAATTTGGCTATGACGGATGACCTTGCTTCACTCTCGGAATCATCTCTTCATTTTCTCCGGATTCGTCCATTCAAACAGGCCGTCTCCGCAGATCGCGACTGGCAGACTGCCCGTTTCCGGAATTGCCCCGTTTCCATAAGGTGTTGGCAAGCGCGGCCAGGGCGCGCAGTATCGGTGGGGCGAATCGCACATGGGGCGGAGGATGGGTTTTTTGGGTAGCAGGCGTTTGGCCGCCGGTTTCGCGGCGCTGGTCGCGATGGTTCAGGGCTCGGCCGCCTGGGCGCAGGACACTTTGTCGGATCCAGCCGGATCGGGCGTCATCGTCTCGGCCGTGCGCTGGCTCGCAGGGCACCCTGCTCGGCACTGTCGCCACCGTCGTCGCGGTGATCGCGGTCGCGTCGGTCGGCTTCATGATGCTGACCGGCCGGATCAACTGGCGCTACGGCGCGACGGTGATCCTCGGCTGCTTCATCCTGTTCGGCGCGGCCGCCATCGTCGCCGGCATCCAGTCGACGGCACGGCTGGGACAGTGATGGACCATGACGGGCTCGAGCGCGATCCGTTGTTCGTCGCCCTGACCCGGCCGCAGATGTTCGCGGGCGTCACCTACAGCTACTTCGTCGTCAACGCCGTGCGTCGCGACCGAACTGTTCCTGATCTTCCACTCGGCCTGGGTGCTGCTCGCGGCGCTGGTCGTCCACGTCGTCGGCTATCTGCTGTGCCTGCGCGAGCCGCGCTTCTTCGACCTGTGGCTGACCCGGGTCAGCGCTGCCCGCGGGTGCGCAATTACCGCGATCTGGCGATGCAACTCCTACCGCGCCTGACGCGGCGACCGCGCGAAGCCGCCAGCGCGCGAGCAGCCGGCGCGGCAAGCACCTGCCCTATGCGCGCCATGTCGACGACCCCACGATCGAGACTCGCGACGGCCTGCTGATGCAGGTCATCCACCTGCGCGGTTTTCTGTTCGAGACCGCCGACACCGACGAGCTCAACTATCGCAAGGCCTGCGCGACGCGATGCTGCGGGCGATCGGCTCCTCGCGCTTCGCCCTCTACCATCACGTCGTCCGCCGCGGGTCGACGCCGGGCTTGCGCCGGCGATTCCCGATGCCTTCTCGCGCCAGCTCGACGCGGCCTGGCGCGCGCGGCTCGCCGGCACGAAGGCTCTACGTCAACGACCTGTTCCTGACCCTGGTCCGCCGCCCGCTGCAGGGCCGGGTCGGCGTCGATCGACCGCGTTCCGCGAGCGGCTCGGCCGCGCCTCGGCGAGCGAGCCGCGACTGCAGCCAGCGTACGAACTGCCACGCGCTCGACCAGCGCGCGCGACGCGCTGATGGCGGCGCTCGGCAGCTACGAGCCGCGGCTGCTCGGCGTCTACGACGACGCCGCAGGGCCCCTGCTCCGAGCCGCTGGAGTTCCTCTCCGCTCTCTACAATGGCGAGATGCGGCCGGTGCTGCTGCCGCATGCAGGATCTCGGCGACTATCTGCCCTATCGCCGGGTCAGCTTCGGCCAGGAGACGCTCGAGCTCGGGCCGGCGCGGGCGACGCCGCCGCGCAGCTTCGTCGGCATGGTCTCGATCAAGGATTATCCGGGCCAGACCGCGCCCGGCATGCTCGACGACCTGCTGCGCCTGCCGTTCGAGCTGACCGTGTCGCAGAGCTTCGGCTTCGTCGACCGGCAGGCGGCGCTCGTCGCGGATGAACCTGGCGCTGCGCCGCATGCGCGCGGCCGACGACGAGGCGGTGAGCCTGCGCGCCGACCTCGCCGACGCCAAGGACGACGTCGCCGCCGGCCGCGCCGCCTTCGGCGAGCACCACCTGACGATCGCGGTGCGCGGCGACAATCGCCGGCGAGGTCGACGACGGCGTCGCCGAGGTGCAGGCGGCGCTCGCCGATCTCGGCATCATCGCGGTGCGCGAGGACATCAAGCTGGAGCCGGCCTTCTGGGCGCAGTTCCCGGGCAACTTCAAATATATCGCGCGGCGCGGCCTGATCTCGACCGGCAATTTCGCCGGCCTCGCCAGCTGCCACAATTTCCCGCTCGGCCAGGCCGAGGGCAATCACTGGGGCGAGGCGGTCACCCTGCTGGAGACCACCGCCGCCGGGCCCTACTACTTCAACTTCCACCAGGGCGATCTCGGCAACTTCACCGTCATCGGCCCGTCGGGCTCGGGCAAGACGGTGGTGCTCAACTTCCTGCTCGCCCAGGCGCGCAAGTTCCGCCCGCGCATCATCTTCTTCGACAAGGATCGCGGCGCGGAGATCTTCATCCGCGCGATCGGCGGCCGCTACGACGTGCTGCGGCCGGGCAAGCCCACCGGCCTCAATCCGCTGCAGCTGCCCGACACACCGGCCAACCGCCAGTTCCTGATCGACTGGCTGCGCGCTGCTCGCCGGCGGCGCGGACGTCGACGACGTCGCGCGGATCAAGGACGCGGTCGACGCCAATTTCGACCAGCCGCCGACCATCGCCGCCTGCGCTATTTCGCCGAGCTGTTCCGCGGCGGCCACCGCCCGCACGCCGCCGACCTCTGGTCGCGCCTGCGGCCCTGGTGGGGCGACGGCGAGCGCGCCTGGCTGTTCGACAACGACGCACGACCTGACCGATCTCGACCGCCGAGGCCGTCGGCTTCGACATGACCCAGATCCTCGACGATCCCGCGCTGCGCACGCCGGCGATGATGTACCTGTTCCACCGCGTCGAGGAGCGGCTGGACGGCAGCCCGGCGATCATCGTCGTCGACGAAGGCTGGAAGGCGCTCGACGACGACGTCTTCGTCCGCCGCATCAAGGATTGGGAAAAGACGATCCGCAAGCGCAACGGCATCGTCGGCTTCGCCACCCAGAGCGCGCAGGACGCGCTCGAAAGCCGCATCGCCAGCGCGATCATCGAGCAGGCCGCGACCCAGATCTTCATGGCCAATCCGAAGGCGCAGCGCCGCCGATTATATCGACGGCTTCGGCCTCACCGCGCACGAATTCGACCTGGTGCGGACGCTTGCCCGACACCGCGCATTGCTTCCTGATCAAGCATGGCGCGGACAGCGTGGTGGCGCGGCTCAACCTCACCGGCGAGCAGGACCTGCTCACCATCCTGTCTGGCCGCGAACGCACCGTGCGGCTGCTCGACGAGATCCGCGCCGAGACCGGCGACGATCCCGCCGAGTGGATGCCGCGCCTGCTGGAAGTCGCCTGATGGCCGCGATCTGCCCAATCGTCTCGCCGGACATCGGCTTCGTCCGCTCGATGATGGCGTTCGTCGATTGCCAGGCGCAGTCGATCGGCGCGCAGGGCTATCTCGGCCTGCTGGCGCCGGGCTCGACCTTCGCCACTTTGCTCACCGGCTTCCTCACTTTGTTCGTCGCCATCTTCGGCTACCGGTTGCTGATGGGCCACGCGCCGAACATGCGCGAGGGCGTGTTTGCCTTGATCAAGATCGGCTTCGTGGTGGCGCTGGCGACGAGCTGGCCCGCCTACCGCACCCTTGTCTATGACGTCGCGCTGCGGGGGCCGGCTGAGCTGACCGCCGACATCGGCGTGCCGAGCGGCCTTCCCGGAACGGGCGGCGGCATGGTCGGGCGGCTCGACACGGTCGACCAGGCACTCGCCGCTTTGGCCATTCTCGGCGCGGGGGAGCCAACGGTGGTGATCGGTCCGCCGAACCAGAATGAAGCCGATCCCGCGATGCAGACGCCGCCTCCGCCTTTCGCCGGCTTCAACGCTTTTGCGCTCGGCGGTGCGCGACTCATCTTCCTGCTTGGCGCGGTGGGCTCGTTGGCGGCGGTGCGGCTGATCGCCGGGCTGATGCTCGCGCTCGGGCCCTTCTTCATTGCCTTCCTTCTGTTCGAGCAGACACGTGGGCTGTTCGAGGGCTGGGTCCGGGTGCTTGCTGCCGCCGCGCTTGCCGCCGTCGGCACCGCGATCGCGCTTGCCCTCGAGCTCGCCCTTGCCGAGCCCTGGCTCGCCGACATCCTCTCCCGCCGCGCCGCCGGCGAGGCGATGCCGAACGTGCCGGCGGAGCTGCTGCTCGTCGCCAGCATCTTCTTCCTGATCATCCTCGCCTTGCTCTACGCTTGTGCGCGCGTCGCCTTCGCCTTCCGGCTCGCGCCGAGCTGGCGGACCGCCGCGACCCGGATGGCCTCCGCCTTGCGCAGCGAACAGATGCCGGTCGCGGCGCTCGCCGGAGCCGCGACCGTTCCTGCCGCCCCCGCCCCCGCGGCGGAAGGACGGACCCGCGCCGCCACCGTCGTCGATGCGATCAGCAACGCCCAGCGCCGCGAGGCCGCGGCCGGCGGGCCGGTCGCCACCTTCACTTCGCCTTATCAACCCGAGCGCAGCCGCAGCGCCGCGCCTGCCGCGCGCGATCTGCCTGACCGCGTCGCGCCGCCGCCGCTCGGACAAAGCTTTCGCCGCAGCACGCGCACACGAGTCTCCGCAAGCGCCCGGCGCCGGGACCGCACCACATGAACGACCAAAATCGCGAAGCGCTCGACGCTTATTATCGGGAGGCCGCGACCTGGAATCGCGACCGTCTGGAGGAGGTCGCCCGCTCGCGCCGCACCGCCTGGTGGGTGGCGGGGAGCGCGACGGCTGTTGCCGTTTTGCTCGCGCTTGCGCTGATCGTGCTGATGCCGCTGAAGACGGTGGTGCCCTATACTTTGATGGTCGACAAGACGACCGGCTACGTCCAGGCGCTGAAGCCGCTCAATCCGGACAAGGTCTCGCCCGACAGCGCGCTCACCCAGAGCTTCCTCGTCCAATATGTGATCGCGCGCGAAAGCTTCGACATCGATACGGTCCAGGCCAATTATCGCCGGGTCTCTCTCTGGTCGGCCGAAACGGCGCGTGCCGATTATGTGAACCTGATGCAGGTCTCGAACCCGCTGAGCCCGCTCGTCACCTATCCGCGCACCACGGTCGTCGAGACCGAGGTGAAGAGCGTCTCGCCGGTGAGCCGCGATGCAGCGCTCGTCCGCTTCGACACGATCCGCCGCGACGCGAACGGCGTCGCCCAGCCGCCGCGCTCATGGGTGGCGGTGATCCGCTACCGTTATTCGGGCGAGCCGATGAAGCTGGAGGACCGGTTCATCAATCCGCTCGGCTTCCAGGTGCTGCGCTACCGCAAGGACCCGGAGACGGCCCCGCCGGCTTCGGCGACGCCGGTGTCGACCGCCGCCACGCCTGTGGTCGCGGTGCCGACCACCACCAACGTCACCGTCGTCACGCCGGGCGCCGCGGTCGTGCCCAGCACGGGCGCCTTCGCGCCGCCCACCTCTCCCGCTTCCCCGCTTGCCCCTGCCGCGCGCGCCGCCGCGCAGCGGGCGCAGGCGCGCCGCGCCGCCGAACCGCCGCTGTGAGGTTCCTGCTTTGCCTTCTGACAGCTGCCCTGGCGGCCGTTGCGTCGCCTCTGGCGGCGCAGGAGCGGCCGCAGCCGGGCCCCGGCGATCCGCGCATCCAGTCGATCGAGTTCAAGGCCGACACGGTGTTCCAGCTCCAGGGCGCGCCCGGCTATGCGGTGACCGTCGAGCTTTCGCCGGACGAGCAGGTGGAAAATGTCGCGGTCGGCGACAGCAATGCCTGGCAGGTGACCGCCAACCATCGCGGCGACCTGCTGTTCGTGAAGACGCTGCAGGCGGTGCCGACCAACATGATCGTCGTCACCAACGTGCGCTTCTACAATTTCGAGCTGGTGCCGGCCTCCCCCGAGCAGATCGCCTACACCGTCCGCTTCCACTATCCCGCGCCCAGCGACAGCGCGACGGGCTCGGCCGACGATGCGCCGTCGGCCAACGGCCATGGCCGCTACAAGCTTGGCGGCGACAAGGCGCTGCGGCCGAGCGCGATCAGCGATGACGGCCGCCACACCTATATCAGCTGGCCGCGCGACCGTTCGCTCCCCGCCGTCTACGCACTGAACGAGGCGGGCAAGGAGACTCTGGTCAACGGCATGATGCGCGACGACGTTTTCGTCATCGACAGCGTGTCGCAGAGGCTGGTCTTCCGCATGGACAAGCGCATCGCGCGCGCGGACCGGCTAACGCCGCGGAGGAACGCCAATGGCCACCCGTGAAGCCGGCGGCGATCCGCGCGTCGGCGCCCCCCCGCCTCCGCCGACTGATGAACGGGAAGCAAGCGTCCGTCCGGTCGTCGGGCTGCCGCGCGGCGGTCCGTCGGGCCTCGCTTTCGGCATTGCCGCGATCGTCGCCGGCGCAATCCTGTTCAGCGTGCTCAATGCGCGGCGGCAATCGCTGAGCGAGCCCTCGATCCGCCAGCGCGCCGCCGATGCCGCCCAGGCGGGAACCGCGCCACCGCCGCCACTCTTCGTTCCGCCCGTGCCGGCGCCGCAGCCCGCGGTGCAGGTGGAGGAGAAACCCGCCCCACCACCACCGCCTCCGCCTCCACCGCCGGCCCCTCCGCCGCCACCGCAGATCGTCTACGTCCCGCAGCCGGCGCCGCAGATAATCAACCAGCCGCCGCCCCAGCCGCCGCGCAACGCGACTGGGCCCGCTTTGGTGGTGGACACGACCACCGCGGCAACGCCGGCCTCCACGCCTGCGGGTCAGGTGAGCATCGTGAACGGCAACGCCCTCGGCGGCACCGTCTCGTCGGGCGGTCGGGTTCGCGCCGGCGTCTTCGCCAATCGCAGCGCGACGGTTGCCGAGGGCACCTTGATTCCGGCCGTGCTCGAGACGGCGTTCGATTCCACCCGGCCCGGCCTCGCCCGCGCGGTTGTCTCGCGTGACGTGCGCGGCTTCGACGGGACCCGCATCCTGATCCCGCGCGGCAGCCGGCTAATCGGCGAATACCGCTCGGACGTCGCCAATGGTCAGAAGCGGGCGCTGATCACCTGGACGCGCATGATCCGTCCGGACGGCACGACGATCGCGATCGACTCGCCGGCTGCCGACACGCTCGGCCGCGGCGGCATCAGCGGCCATTATAACAGCCATTTCCTCGAGCGGTTCGGAAGCGCGATCCTGCAGACGGCGCTCGAAGTCGGCGCCAATATCGGCACGGGCGCTCTCGCCGGCAACAATGTGATCATCCTCCCGGCAACGAACGGCAGCAGCACCGCTCTGGCGGCTATGCTCCCGCAAAACCGGATCGTGCCGACGCTGACCGTTCCCGCCGGCACCAGCATCAGCATCTTCGTCGCCCACGACCTCGACTTCAGTGGCAGCGAGGCGCGCAAATGAGCGCCGCGGCCGCCACCGCCGTCGAGCCCGGGCTCTACTTACGCGCCTATCTGGCGCCGCTGACCGGAATGCTGGCGCGTCCGGACGTCACCGATATTTATGTGAACCGGCCGGGCGAGATCTGGGCGGAGACAACCGGAGGCGGCATCGAGCGACACGAAATTCCCACCCTCGACGAAGCGACGCTGGCACGGCTCGCCCGGCAGATCGCGGCGCTCTCGCACCAGGGCATCAGCCGCGAGCATCCTCTGCTTTCGGCGACGCTGCCGGACGGCGCGCGCGTGCAGGTGGTCGCACCGCCGGCGACGCGCGGCCCGCTTGCGCTCGCCATCCGCAAGCATGTCGCGCCGCATCTTTCGCTCGACGATTATGTCGCAACCGGCGCTTTCGCCGCGACGAAGCGCCGCACCGGCTTCGGCGCTTCCGAGGTGGACCGCGATCTCGCCGCGCAGCTGGAGGCCGGCGACATCACCGGCATGCTCGCGACGGCGGTAAAGGCGCGGCGTAACATCCTCGTCTCGGGCGGCACGTCGACCGGCAAGACCACCTTCCTCAACGCCCTCATCCGCGAGATCCCGGCCGAGGAACGGCTGATCCTGATCGAGGACACGCCCGAGCTTTCCGTCCGGCACGAAAATATGGTCGGCCTGCTCGCCGCGCGCAGCGATCTCGGCGAGGCGCAGGTCACCGCCAACGATCTCGTCGCCGCGTCACTGCGAATGCGGCCGGACCGGATCATCCTCGGCGAGCTGCGCGGGCCCGAAGCCTATGCCTTCCTGCGCGCGGTCAATACCGGCCATCCCGGCTCGATGACCACCGTCCATGCCGACAGCGCCGAACGCGCGATCGAGCAGATCGTGCTGCTTGTGCTGCAGGCCGGAACCCAGCTTACCCGCGACGACGTCCACCATTATGTGAGCCGCACGATCGACGTCTTCGTGCAGCTCGGGCGAACGGGCGGGCGGCGGCAGGTCGAGGAAGTGGTGCTGCGGCGTTAAGACAGCCGCATCATGCGCTCAGGAAATGACGAGATCGCAGGCCGGTTCGGGGACGCAGAGCTCGGCCTTCTGCGCGAAGGCTTCGGCCAATGCGTAGCGCCGCGCGCGCGCTTCCGGAGTCAGCGCCCGCGCGGCGGCGCGTTGCTCCTCGACGGCACGGCGTGCCCAGTAACGTTGGTTCGATTCCATGCGACCCCGCTCCCGAGTCGAAGGCGTAACACAATTTCGCCCCATTCGTGAATCGGCTTGGCGGCGCCAGATTTCGTTCCGTCGCAGCAGGCTCTGGACGAAAGCTGCAAGGCCGTGGACAAACGACTGTGCCACTCGCTGATCGCTCGACCTTTCTCGTCATTTTGCTGGCCTTGTTGTGGCTCGCGATGCTGCTGCTCGGTGGCCCGCTTTCGCCGGCCGACACCAACCTGCTGCCTTTATTCCATGCTTCGGGCGTGGCGCCGGAAGCGCGTGTCGTGACCCGTCTCGGCAATGCCTATGTGCTGCTGCCGCTCTCGCTTCTCGCGTTGATCGTCATCGCGTTGCGGTGCGGGCGCCGACCTGCCCTGCTGTATCTCGCCCTGGTGCTATCGGGTCGGTTTCTGGTCGAGGGGCAGAAGGATCTGATCGGCCGGATGCGCCCCGATCCGGCCGGCCGGCTCGATGCGGTCAGCTCCTATTCCTTTCCGAGCGCGCACGCCGCCAATTCGATGATCGCCTGGCTCGGTTTCGCCTTGCTCGTCGCGCCGTCGCGCCATCGCCGCGCCGCGGTCGCGGCAGCGCTGGTGGTCGCGGCAACCGTCGGCCTCACCCGACTGCTGCTCGCCGTCCACTGGCCGAGCGACGTGATCGGCGGCTGGGCCTTCGGTGCGGCTTGGACATTGCTCGTCCTGCGGTTCGCGCAGGAAGCGTCTCCCCCGCTCCGCCATTGATCGCGGAAGATCAGACCGCCCTGAAGACCAACGTCAGATTATTCGCGGGCATCGCAACGACACTTTCGAGCGCCAAGCCCCGTCGGCCGGCCTCGGCGGCGACATCTTCCAGCCGCCTCAGGCCCCATTCGGGATTGCTGGCGCGGAGCGATCGGTCGAACGCTTCGTTGTTCGGCGCCGTCGGCACGTCCGAGCGGCGATAGGCGCCGTAGAGGATCAGAGGCGCGCCGGGATCGAGTAGCCGCGCGGCGCCATCGAGCAGGCCCAGGGTCGCCGCCCAGGGGCTGATATGAACCATGTTGATGCAGAGGATCGCGTCCGCCGCGTCGAGCGGCCAGTCGCGGCTGCTCGCGTCGAGTGCGATCGGCGGGAGGAGGTTGTCGGTTCCGGAGGCGCGCCACGCTTCGATCGAACGTAAGTGCCGAGGGGTCCGGATCGCTCGGCTGCCAGTGAAGCTCGGGAAAGGTGCGGGCGAAATGCCGTGCATGCTCACCGGTGCCGCTCGCCACTTCCAGCACCAGCCCGCGCTTCGGGAGGACCTCGCGAAGGGCTGCCGCGATCGGCCCGGTGTTTCGCGCGACGTGCGGCGCGCTGCGGCGGGGATCGCCGTCCGGCTCGATGACGAATGGCTGGGGACCGCTCACAGAGATCGGTGGCCGCGCGCCTCCAGGACCAGGCGACGGGCGCGCAGGAACATCTCGAGCCGCTGTACCGCCAGCAGGCCGAGCGCGAAGGCGACGAGGACATCGGTGAGCATGGCCGGCGATATATGGAACATGCCGCCCATGCCGTTCTGCGCCATTGAACGCATGCCTGAGCGAAGCGCGATCAAGATAACGATGAACAGCATGGCAGCCGGCGATTGTACCGTCGTCACCGCATGCGTCGCTGGATCCACGTCGATCCGCATCAGCCGCCCACGCTGCCATCCGAGCGCCGCACCCAGTGCCAGAGCAATCGCGGAGGCCAACCACCCCGCGCCTCCGGTCGGCGGTGTCGTCGTGAAGGCGAGGACGGCCAGGATCAGATAGATGCCTGGAATGACCCACAGCCGCTCGACGTTGAGCGGCCGCACCTGGTTGACGCGCCGGACACGAACGATGAGGACGATCGCAAGCACGACCGCCATGATGACGTATCCAAACAGTGGATTGGGCGCGCCTGCGGCTCCCTGCATGTCCGTCTCCCTCTCCCCTTATTCCGCCGCTTCGGCCTGTTGCGGCGGTCTGTAGATCAGCACCGGCTTGCGCGCCGCCAGGGTCTCGTCGAGCCGGCGGCGCGGCGCGTAGATCGGCGCGGCCTTGAGGCTCTGGTCGCCCGCCTTGGCCCGCTCGGCGATCGAACGCATCGCGCCGATGAACTGGTCGAGCGCCGCCTTCGATTCCGTCTCGGTCGGCTCGACCAGCATCGCGCCGTGGACGACCAGCGGGAAATACATGGTCATCGGGTGGAAGCCCTCGTCGATCAGCGCCTTGGCGAGATCGAGCGTGGTGAGGCCATCGGCGAAGCCTTCGTCGCAGAACAGCGCCTCGTGCATGCACGGCCCGCTGGCGCCGAACGGCGCGTCGAGCACGTCCTCCAGCCTGCGCAGGATGTAATTGGCGTTGAGCACCGCATCCTCGGCGACCTGCCGCAGCCCGTCGGCGCCGTGGCTCAGGATATAGGCAAGCGCGCGGGTGAACATGCCCATCTGGCCGTGGAAGGCGACCATGCGGCCGAAGCTGTCGGGATGATGCTCGCCCGCATTCTCCTCCTCGACCAGGACGTAATGATCCGCCCTGCTTCTCGACGAAGGGCAAGGGCGCGAACGGCGCCAGCGCCTTCGAGAAGCACCACCGGCCCCGAGCCCGGCCCGCCGCCGCCGTGGGGGTCGAGAAGGTCTTGTGGAGGTTGATGTGCATCGCGTCGATGCCGAGGTCGCCCGGGCCGCACCCGGCCGACGATCGCGTTGAAATTGGCGCCGTCGCAATAGACGAAGCCGCCCGCCGCGTGGACCGCCTCGGAGATCGCGATCATGTCGCGGCTCGAACAGGCCGCAGGTATTGGGATTGGTGATCATCACCGCCGCGACGTCCGGCCCGAGCCGCGCCTTCAGCGCCTCGAGATCGACCCGGCCGTCGCGCGTTGGCGGGGATGTTCTCGACCCGATAGCCGGCGAAGGCGGCGGTGGCGGGATTGGTGCCGTGCGCGCTTTCGGGAACGAGGACGACCTCGCGCGCATCGCCCCGCGCCTCCAGCGCGGCGCGGATGCACGAGCAGGCCGCACAGTTCGCCATGCGCGCCGGCCTTCGGGCTCATCGCGACGCCGTGCATGCCGGTGAGCGTCACGCAGCCATTCGCCGAGCTTCGCGATCACCTCCAGCGCGCCCTGCACGGTGTCGACCGGCTGGAGCGGATGGATGTCGGCGAAGCCGGGCAGCCGCGCGATCTTCTCGTTGAGCCGCGGATTGTGCTTCATCGTGCACGAGCCGAGCGGGAAGAGGCCGAGGTCGATCGCGTAATTCTGCCGGCTGAGGCGGGTGTAGTGGCGCACCGCCTCGCGGCTCGGAGAGGCCGGGCAGACCGATCGGGCGGTTGCGCTCGAGCCCGCCGAGACGGCTCGCGCCGCCGGGCGCTCGCATCGAAATCGACGCCGGTCCGCGCTGTCCTCGTCCATCTCGAAGAGCAAGCGGCTCTTCCAGCATCAACGCGCGTTGCCGGTGCAGGTCTGCGGCTTCTCGCTCCACGTCGCTTTCAGGGCGGGTCGGGACGCCAGCCGGACGGGTTCATGCTCATGCCAGCGCCTCCTCAAGCGCGCTTGGCAAGCGCCTCGACATCCTCTTCGCTGCTCGTTTCGGTGACGGCGACCACCAGGCCGTTCTGCAGCGCTTCGGCACCCGGATAGAGCCGGCCGAGCGACACGCCGCCGAGCACGCCTTGCTCGGCCAGCGTCCGCACCACCGGCCGCGCCTCGCCCGGCAGGCGTAGCGTGAATTCGTTGAAGAAGCTGTCGTTGACCAGCTCGACCCCCGGGACGCGCGCCAGCCGGTCCGCGGCCGCGCACGCGCGCTTGCGTGATTGATGCGCGGCGAGCTGCCGCAGCCCCTTCTCGCCGAGCAAGGTCATGTGGATCGTGAACGCCAGCGCGCACAGCCCGAGTTGGTGCAGATGTTCGAGGTCGCCTTCTCGCGGCGGATATGCTGCTCGCGCGTCGAGAGGGTGAGGACGAAGCCGCGCTTGCCTTCGGCATCGACCGTCTCGCCGGCGAGCCGGCCCGGCATCTGGCGGACATATTTGTCGCGCGTGGCGAACAGGCCGACATAAGGGCCGCCGAACTTGAGCCCGACGCCGATCGACTGGCCCTCGCCGACGACGATGTCGGCGCCCATTTCGCCCGGCGCGCGTGATCAGGCCCAGCGCGACCGGCTCCGTCACCACCGCGATCAGCAGCGCGCCCTGCTGCATGGGCGCGCTCCGCCAGCTCGGAGAGATCGGCGATGCGGCCGAGAATGTCGGGATATTGGACGACGACGCAGCTCGTCTCGCCGTCGATCTGCTCGATCAGCGAGGCGCTGTGTCGCGGCTCGGGCGTCGAGCTCCGGCAGCGCGGTCTCCAGCTCGTCGCCGGTGAACGTCGCCATCGTCTTCGCGACCGAGACATAATGCGGGATGCAGGCCCGACGGAGAGGATCGCCTTGCTCGCGCCGCGTGATCCGCCGCGCCATGCCGATCGCCTCCCAGCAGGCGGTCGAGCCGTCATACATCGAAGCGTTGGCGACCTCGCAGCCGTAGAGCCGCGCGACCTGGGTCTGGAACTCGAACAGGACCTGCAGCGTGCCCTGCGCGATCTCCGGCTGATAGGGCGTGTAGCTGGTCAGGAACTCGCCGCGCTGGATCAGATGATCGACGCTCGCCGGGATATGGTGGCGATAGGCGCCGCAGCCGAGGAAGAACGGCACCTCGCCGGCGACCAGGTTGCTGCCGCGCCATCGCGGACAAGCTGCCGCTCGACCGCCATCTCGCTGGCATGCGTTCGGCAAGCCCTGCGATCGGCGCCGGCGAGCCGCGCCGCCTCGGGCACGTCGACGAACAGATCGTCGATCGAGGCGGCGCCGATCGCCGCAGCATCTCGCTGCGGTCGGCATCGGCAAGGGGTAGGTAACGCATCAAAGCTCCTTAGCGAAAAGAAGGTCATTCTTCCGGCTTCCGCATCGAGAAGCGGAGACGGACATAATCGGCGATCCAGTTGCCATCTCTGCTGGAGGCGCGGCTGGAGCCGCCGCTCGACCGCGGTCGCGATCTCGTCGCGTGCCTCAGCGGGAACCTGGGCGACATCGAGCCATCCGGCGCGGAAGGTCTTCACCCAGCCGGCGACGCCGGCCGGCAGAGGGCGTCGGGCGCGGGATCAGTTGCGCATCGATCTCGACGAAGCCGGCTGCAGGCATAGACGGCGGACGAACTCCTCGACGCTCGGATACCATTGCGGATCCTCGTCGGGGATCGATAGCCGCGCTCCTGCAACTCCTCCCGGATGCCGCCGCGCAGAGGCCGCGATATTGCCGTCGCCGCCCATCTCGCCGACGAAGCGGCCGCCGGGCTTCAGCACCGAATAAACGCCCGACGCGACGCGCGTCCGGATCGAGCATCCAGTGCAGGGCGGCGTTGGAGAAGGCCGCGTCGAAATGGCCGAAGCGCAGAGCCTGACTTTCGAGATCAAGCGCCTGCGCGTCGGCGACGAAGGCATCCACGCCGCGTGCCCGCGCCGCCTCGACCATCTCGGCCGACGCATCGAGGCCGATCACCCTTGCGCCGGCCGCCACGATCTTCTGGGTCAGGACGCCGTCGCCGCATCCGATGTCGAGGATCAGCTCGCCCGGCTGCGGCGCCAGCAGCTCCAGCGCCGGCGCGCCGAGCGCCGGCACGAAGGCGGCATTGGCCGCATAATCGGTCGGCGACCATTGGGAGGAGGAATTGACGCTCACAAACCGCTCCTCATTTTCCGTCACTGGCCGTCACAGAAGGTCTTGTATGCGGCGGCATCCATCAGGCCGCTCGAGCTCGCTCCTGGTCGGAGAGGCTGAGGCGGAAGAACCAGCCTTCGCCCTCCGGGTCGGTGTTGGCGAGCGAGGGGTCGTCGACCAGCGCCTGGTTGGCCTCGGTCACCTGCGCCACTGACCGGCGAATAGACGTCGGACGCCGCCTTCACCGATTCGACGACGGCCGCCTCGCCGCCCTTCGTCACCTGCTTGCCGGCGCCCCGGCACCTCGACGAAGACGACGTCGCCGAGCTGGCCCTGGGCGAAATCGGTGATCCCGACGGTCGCCTGGCCGCCTTCGACCGCGATCCATTCATGCTCTTTGGTGTAATAGACCGTCATCAGGCGGCTCCCTTGCGATGATAGCGGTGGGGGACGAAAGGCATCTTCACGACCTTCGCCCGGAAGAGCTTGCCGCGCTGGGCGAGGGTGATGTCGCTTCCCTCCTCCGCGCTGGCGGTCGGCACATAGGCCATGGCGATCGGCGCCTCGAGGCATGGCGAGAAGCCGCCGCTCGTCACCTTGCCGACCTCATTGCCTTCGCCGTCGACCACGGTTGCGCCTTCGCGCACCGGCTGGCGGCCCTCGACCGACAGGCCGACGCGGCGGCGGAGCGGCCCGCGCTCCAGCTCCATCCCGATCCGGTTCGAGCCGGCGAACCCGCCGTGCATCCGGCGGCGCTTGGAGATGGCGAAGCTCGAGATCGGCCTCGATCGGCGTCGTGCCGCGATCGAGATCGTGGCCGTAGAGCGGCAGCCCCGCCTCCAGCCGCAGCGAATCCCGCGCGCCGAGGCCGATCGGCTTCACCTCCGGCTGCGATGCGATCAGATCGGCGATCCCGACCGCGCGACTGCCGGGCAGCGAGATCTCGAACCCGTCCTCGCCGGTATAGCCGGAGCGGCTGATCCAGACATTGGTCCCGCCAAGTGAGAAGACGCCGCCGGTCATGAAGCCAAGCTCCTCCACCCCCGGCACCAGCCGCGACAGCGCCTCGACCGCCTTCGGCCCCTGCAGGGCAAGCAGGGCCTGCTCCTTCATATGGTCGATAACGATGCCACGCGGCAGCCGCTCCGTCATGTACTCGATGTCGCCTTCCTTCGTCGCGCCGTTGACGACCACGTAGAAATGGCCGCCGCGGCGGGTGACCATCAGGTCGTCGATGATGCCGCCATCGTCGGCGAGGAGCAGCGAGTAGCGGAGCCGGCCGTCTTTGAGGATGGCAAGGTCGGCCGGAAGCAGCGTTTCGAGACGCTCTCGGCCTCGGCGCCGGTGACGATCAGCTGCCCCATATGGCTGACGTCGAACAGGCCGGCGATGTCTCGCGTCCAGCGATGCTCGGCCATGATGCCTTCATACTGGATCGGCATCGAATAGCCGGCGAAGGAGACCATCCGCGCGCCGTGCGCGACATGCCAGTCGTTGAGGGGAAGCAGGCGGTCGGGGGCGTCGCTCATTCCAGGTCTCCGGGGGCCGCGACGGCAGGCGGGCCGAAGCCCGTTCGCCGTCCGAATCCCCCTCTGTCCGCTGGACCTGAGAGCTTTCCCCGCCGTAGCTCCGGATTCAATCGGAGCGAAGGCGGGTTACCCCTTCGGTGGCCCACCGTCGCCGAAGCTAAGGCAAGCGCTTTCCAGAGTGTCTGTGCGCGCGCGGTCCTCTCTGCCTGAGAGATTCCGGGGCGGTTGCTCCTTCGGCGGCGGTGGGTGAAACCCTCCGCTCTCTCCCGCGCGCGCACCGGCTGGTCGGCCGGCGACAGCGCCGCTCTGAAGCCTCGCCGCCGCTAAGTCAACGCGTCGCGTTATAGGCGAGCTGGTCGTGGGTGAGCTGGAACCCGACCAGCACCTCGTAGGTGGCGCGGCGCACCGCGTCGCGGATGTGCGGATCGGACATCGGATCGACCGCCGCGTCGGCATCGCCGGGCTTGCGCTCGCGAGTCACCTGGCGACGAACGTCCTCCGGCAAGGTGACGGCAGCGCGCTGCACCTGGCTCGTCGCCGAGCCTGAGGTCTGCGCGCGGAGCTGCCCGTCGGCGAAATGGAGGCCGACCCGGCCGATGCTCTTCGAGATGACATTGGTCCCGCCCTGCACGTCCGCCGCGAAATAGGGCAGGACGACGTCACGGGCGCCGTGCGGATCGTGCCGCTGCCCGAGCACGTCGAAGGTGACGTTGGTGACAATGACGTTGCCGGTTTCGTCACAGGTCGAGCGGACGTTGGTGATCGTCGCGACTACGTCGATCGCAGTCTCGTCGCGAGCGGTCTCCGGGTTGAACAGGGTCACGTCCCCGGTCGCGGCCGGGATGGCGACCGCCGGGCAGGCCGAGCGCGTGGTGATAACGCCATTCTCGGTCACACGGCCGTTCATGCTGCAGCCGGCGAGGACGACGGGAATCAGCGCGGCAAGCGCCGCCGCCTTGAACTTGGACACGAAAACAGCACCTCACGCTCATGAAGGGAAAGCGGGCGGATCATAGGAACGGGCCAAGGCTGAGGCAAGCGCGACGGGCGCCGCCCCCGGTGGACGCCGCCGCCTCTTCATCGTAGGAGCCGCGCCATGGCGACATCCCTGCCCCCTCTCGATCTTTTGATCGCGGCGCCGCGCGGCTTCTGCGCGGGCGTCGACCGGGCGGTGCGCATCGTGGAGCTGGCTCTGGAGCGCTACGGCGCGCCAGTCTACGTACGCCACGAGATCGTCCACAACCGCTTCGTCGTGGACAGCCTGCGGGGCCGGGGCGCCGTCTTCGTTGCCGAGCTGGACGAGGTGCCCGACGGACGGCCGGTCGTCTTCTCGGCGCATGGCGTGCCCAAGATCGTGCCGGCGCGGGCGGAGGAGCGTGGCCTCGATTATCTCGATGCCACCTGCCCGCTCGTCTCCAAGGTCCACCGCCAGGCGGAGCGGCTGGTCGAGCGCGGCTGTCACATCCTGTTCGTCGGCCATCACGGCCACCCGGAGGTGATCGGCACGTTCGGCCAGGTGCCCGACGGCCGGATGACGTTAATCGAGACCGCCGAAAGCGCCGAAGCGGTGCAGCCGCCGGAGAAGACGGAGCTCGCTTACCTTACCCAGACCACCCTCTCCGTCGACGATACGTCGGACATCATCGGAATCCTGGAGCGGCGCTTTCCTGGCATCCGCGGGCCGCGCGGCGAGGACATCTGCTACGCCACATCCAACCGGCAGGCGGCGGCGAAGGAGATCGCACGGGCGAGTGACGCGGTGCTGGTCATCGGCTCGCCGAACAGCTCCAACTCGCTGCGCCTCGTCGAGGTCGCCGAGCGCGAAGGGACGAAGGCGCGCCTGATCGGCCGCGCATCCAACATCGATCTCATGTGGCTGGATGGCGTCCGCACCCTCGGCATCACCGCCGGCGCATCGGCGCCGGAAGTGCTGGTGCGCGAAGTGGTCGATTTCCTGTCACGCCATTTCGAGGTCACCGAGCGCGAAAGCGACGGCGTCGTCGAGCGGATGACTTTCAAGCTGCCGCGCGGACTCGAAGCGGCCTGACTTGGCTGACGTCGAGATCTTCACGGACGGCGCCTGCAAGGGCAATCCGGGGCCCGGCGGCTGGGGCGCGATCATCCGCGCGGGCGATCGCGAGAGGGAGCTATCCGGCGGCGAGCCGCTCACCACCAACAACCGGATGGAGTTGCTCGCCGCGATAAGGGCGCTGCAGGCGCTGAAGCGGCCCTGCACGGTCACGCTCCACACCGACAGCATCTATGTGCGCGACGGCATCACCACATGGGTGCACGGCTGGAAGCGCAACGGCTGGAAGACGGCCGACAGGAAGCCGGTCAAGAATGCCGAGCTGTGGCAGGAGCTGGTCGAGGCGGCGGCGCCACATCGGGTGACCTGGCAATGGGTGCGCGGCCATTCCGGCCATCCGGAGAATGAGCGCGCCGACCGGCTCGCCTGCGATGCGGCGTCTCAGTTTGTGAAGCGCCGCGGCGCGTAGGGCGCCGGGTCGATGTCGGCGACCATTTCGTCCGGCGGCGTCCCTAATAGCAGAGCGCCGGCGAGCTTCGCCGCCGCCGGCGCGGTCTGGATGCCGAAGCCTCCCTGCCCCGCGAACCAGAAGAAGTCCCGCCGCGCCGGCGCGAAGCCATAGACCGGCAGCCGGTCGGGCGCGAAGCTCCTGAGGCCGGCCCAGCGGCGCTCGACCCGCTCGATCCGCCAGTCCACCACCGCCTCCAGCCGCGCGATCGCCAGAGCGACGTCCATTTCCTCCGCCGCGCAGTCGCAAGGGTCGGAGGGTGTTTCGTCATGCGGGCTCAGCCACAGCCGCCCGCCCGCCTCCGGCTTGAAATAGAAGCGGCCGAGCGCATCGATGACGAGCGGCAGATCGGCGGGCGCGGGCGGCGCGACGCGAAGCTGGGCGAGCGTTCGGCGGTAGGGCTGGATGCCGAGCGGTCCGATACCGGCGAGTATCGCCACCGGATCGGCCCAGGCGCCGGCCGCATTCACGAGAATGGCGGCCTCGAACCGGTCCGCAGTGGTGCCGAGCGACCAGCCCCCCAGCCCCGGTTCGGCCTTCACCAGCCGCGCGTTCGTGACCAGTCGCGCACCCTTGCGGCGGGCGGTCGCGAGATAGAAAGCGTGGAGCGCCGCAACGTCGATGTCCCGACAAGTCGGTTCGAGCAGGGCCCGCTTCCAGCCGGAGCGCAGGCCGGGGATTCGCGCCTCGATCCCAGTCCGATCCAGAACTTCGAGCGGCACCGCGCCGGCGAATTCCCGTTCCATCCGCGCCAGCACCGCCTCGCCGGCGGCGTCGGCGGCGATATGGAGGCCGCTCCGATCCCGCAAATAGCCGCCTTCGCCCAAGCACCTGCCGGAGGCGCTGGTGAGCGGCTGGATCCAGGGGCCGCCATAGGTTTCCGACCAGAAGGCCGCCGAGCGGCCGGTGGCATGATAGCCGGGCTGGTCCTCCGCTTCGAGAAGCAGGACGGAGGCCGCGCCGGCGATCTCCGCGGCAAGGCTCGCCCCAGCCATGCCGGCGCCGACGATCGCAATGTCCGCCCGTGCGCTCATCGCGCATGCGCGTCGAAAAAGGCGTCGATCCGCTTGAACGCCGCCAGCCGCACCTTGTCCGCTTCCCGCAGGATCTCGTGCGCGGCATTGGGGAACATGAGCAGTTCTGCCTCGGGAATCACCGCCGCCGCTTCCCGGATCGCGGCGGCGCTGACCAGCTTGTCGCGATCCGTGCCGATAAGGAGCAGTGGCAAATCGATCTCCCGCAACCGCTCCGGCGTGAGCCGGGCCGAGGACGCATAAGCGGCGCGCAGCCAGCCCCAGGTCGGCGCGTAGAGATTGAAGCCGGGCTGCTGCTCCCACCACCACAATTCGTCCTCGAATCGCTCACGCGAAGAGGTGAGGATCGACTGACGAAAGGATCCCGGCGTGCTCGGTACGTGCCACGTCGGCACCCGCGACAGGCCGAAGGCGCACATCATGTTCGATGTCGCCGCCGCTGCCCAGCAAGGCAGTATGCCGCTGTTGATTCGAATCATCGGCGCGACCAGCACCGCCGCGTCCAGCGCCGGCTTACACTCGATCAGCGTCCGCAGGAGGAGATGGCCGCCCATCGAATGACCGATGGCGACGTGGGGCCCCGGCGTCCGGCGCCGCCAATCCGCAATCAGCGCCTCGAAATCGTCGACCAGCGGATCGAAGCTGTCGAGATGGCCACTCCGGATGTCGCCGCGCGAGCCGCCCTGCCCGCGCCAGTCGAATGCGGTGACGTCCCACCCTTCTGACTGCCAATGCGCGTCCGCCTCGAAATATTTTTCGACGAAATCGCCGCGGCCGTTCGCGAAGACGAGGCTACCGCGAGGGCTACTTCCCGCCTCCTGCGGCCAGTGCAGCAGCCGGTAGGGCCAGCCGTCGGGCGCCGGCCAGGTGGAGAAACACGAACCCGAGGGAATCGCGCGGCGGTCGAAAGATGCGGTCGGCATCATCGCCGGTTACGGTTTTGAAAGTAAGTAAGTCTAGTGGCGCTAACCATGAATGGGGGGATCGCCACCTGTCTTGTCGCCTTGCTCGCCTGCGGCCTCGCCGCAGCCGCGGTGTTCGACTGGCGCAGCCGGACCATTCCTAACTGGCTGAACGCGGCTTTCGCGCTCGGCGCAATCCCCTTCTGGTGGGCGAGCGGGCTGCACCTCTGGCCCGGCGTCGCGCTTCATATCGGAGTCGCCCTCGGCGTCTTCGGAGTCTTCGCGATCGCCTTCGCGCTCGGCGCGATGGGCGGCGGCGATGTCAAGATGCTGGCGGCGCTGGCTCTGTGGCTGCCGCCACTCGCATTGCTGAAATTGCTGTTCATCATGTCGGTCGCCGGCGGCCTGCTCACGGTGGCGCTGCTGACCGCGCACAAGCTGCGCAAGGCGACCGGACAACTCGAGATCCCGTACGGAATCGCAATCGCTTTCGCCGGCATGTGGCTGATTAGCGAACGGTTTCTTAACCAATTTGTCTGATGTGTGAGGCTGCTTTGAAAGCGCGGCCTAGGAGGCGACTGGCGTCATGGATGTGAAGAAACTCATGCTGCTGATCGGAGCAGTCGTCGTCGCGGCGGTCACCGCTCTGATGGCGAAGAACATGTTCAGCGGCGCCAGCGCGCCAAGCGCACGGGCTGTGCCGATGCTGCAGCGGGAAGCGAACGGGCCGGAAGTGCTCGTCGCCGCCCACGCCTTGCCCGTCGGCGCGATCATCGACGCCGAGGCGCTGCGCTACCAGCGCTGGCCGGATGCGCTCACCCAACCTGCTTATTTCATCAAGGGGCAGACGCCCGCCGGTCCGCAGGACCTGATCGGCACCGTTGTGCGCAACGAGATCGCCGCGGGCGAGCCGATCACCCAGGGCTCGCTGATCAAGCCGGGCGAGCGGGGCTTCCTCGCCGCGGCGCTCGGACCGGGGATGCGCGCCATCACCGTTCCGGTTTCGCCGACCAGCGGCGTCGCGGGCTTCATCTTCCCGGGCGACCGGGTCGACATCGTCCTCACGCAGGAAGTCGGCGGTGGCGACGGTCCGGCGCTCAAGGCCTCGGAGACGATCATCCGCAACATCCGCGTGCTCGCCACCGACCAGCGCATGAGCGCGCAGGGCCAGGACGGCAAGCCGGAGGTCAAGAACTTCTCGAACGTGACCCTCGAGGCGACTCCCAAGATCGCCGAGAAGATCGCGGTCGCGCAGCAGATCGGCCAGCTTTCGCTGTCGCTCCGCTCGCTCGCGGACAACAATGTCGAGCTGCAGAAGGCGATCGCTTCGGGTCAGGTCAAGGTTCCGGCCGGCACCGATCCCAAGGCCGCGCGCGAGATGCTGATCGACGTCGCCAGCCAGCCGATCGACACCACGCCGACCTACACTGTCGGCGCCGAGGTTTCGCGCTTCCAGCGCGCGACCGTCCCGACCAAGGCGCCTTCGGGTGCCCCGGCGAACGCGACGCCAGGCCAGGCCGGAGCCAAGGTCGCCGACGCCGTCGGTGCGATGAACCAGCTTGTCAATTCGCCCGGAGTCGTCCGCGTCGCACGCGGCAATAACGTCACCTACGTCCCGACGGGAGCCAAGAAATGATCACGTCCATTCTCAACCGCGCGACGCTCGGCACCGCGACGGCGGCGCTGCTCGCGGCGAGCCTGGCGGTGACGCCGGCTCCCCTGATGGCCGCCGGCTCCGCCGCTGTCCGTCCCGCGAATGATCTCACCCTCTCGGTGGGTACAGGCGAGATGGTTCGGCTCCCCGCCCCGATCAGCGACCTGTTCGTCGCGGACGACAAGGTCGCCGACGTGCAGGTGCGCTCGCCCAACCAGATCTATGTCTTCGGCAAGGGGCCCGGCGTCACCACGGTCTTCGCCACCGACAGGGAAGGACGGACCGTCTATTCGGCCAACGTCCATGTCGGCTCCAACATGGCCGATGTCGCCGGCGTGATCCGCGCCGCGATGCCGGACGCGCAGATCCAGGTCGAGACGTTCAACGGCCTCGTCGTGCTGAACGGCACGGTGGCCAGCCCGGCCGACGTCGAGCAGGCGACCAGCATCGTCCAGGGCGTCGTCGGCAAGGAGGTCCAGGTGATCAGCCGCCTCAAGACGGCGACCCCGCTCCAGGTGATGCTCCAGGTCAAGGTCGCCGAAGTCAGCCGCACCTTCGTCAAGACGATCGGCATGAATCTGGCATCGTTCGACAACACCGGCGGATTCAAGTTCGGCATCGGCCAAGGCCGCTCCATCGCGACGCAATACACGCCGGGCGGAGGTCTGTTTACCGGCGTAACGTCGTCGTCGACCGGTACGACCTCGGGCACCGCGAGCAGCACCGGCTCCAGCCTTTTGGGCGCCGGTAAGCTGTTCGGCATCAACATTCTGAGCGCGCTCGATCTCGCCGAGAATGACGGCCGCGCGCACACGCTGGCGGAGCCGACGCTGACCGCGCTTTCGGGCGAGACGGCGAGCTTCCTCGCCGGCGGCGAATTTCCGATCGTGACGACCAACGGCCTCAGCGGCACGTCCGTCGAATATAAGCAATATGGCGTCAGCCTCGCCTTCACCCCGACGGTGCTCGAAGGCGGCCGCATCTCGATGCGGGTGCGACCGGAAGTATCGCAGCTCACCGATCAGGGCTCGATCACGCTCAACGGCTTCAAGATCCCGGCGCTGACGACCCGCCGCACGGAAACGACGGTCGAGCTCGGCTCCGGCCAGAGCTTCATGATCGCCGGCCTGCTCAGCAATTCGAGCTCGAACACGACCAACAAGGCACCGTTCCTCGGCAGCCTTCCGATCATCGGCGCGCTGTTCAAGTCCAACAGCTTCCAGCGCAACGAGTCGGAGCTGGTGATCGTCGTCACGCCCTATCTGGTCCATCCGGCCAATGCGAACGAGATCGCATTGCCGACCGACGGCTACCGTACCCCGGGCACGCTGGAGCGGGTGTTCACCAACACCGCCGAGCATCGCACCGGCCAGCCGCGGCCGGTGCCGACGGTCGCGCCCTCGCAGCAGGCGGCGCCCGCCGTCGGCAGCGTCGGCGACCCGGTCGCGCCGACCCCAATGCCGATCCGCAAGCCGGAGGAGCATGCCGCAATCAAGCCGCAGCAGCCGACCACGGCTGCTCCCGGCTTCAGCTTCTGACGTCGTGACCGCTCGAAAGGATCTTCACACCATGGCACGCAAGACCCTCTTCGCCCTGATCGTGATCGGAGCCGCCTTGTCGGCCTCCGCCGCCGACGCGGGTCACAAGAAAAACACGCTGCAGGACAATGGCAGCCTCTATTCGTTCAACCAGCCCGTCGTTCAGCGCGTCGACTATGTGCTCGAGCTTGCCGATCCCGGCCCTGGCCTGCCGGTCGCCGAGCGCGCCCGGCTGCGCGCCTGGTTCAGCTCGCTGGGTCTCGGCTACGGCGACCACGTCGCCGTGGAGTCGCTCTATGCCAGCACCCCCGTGCGCGCCGACGTCGCGCGGGTGGCGGCCGAATACGGGCTTCTGCTCAGCGACGCCGTCCCGGTGGTTGCCGGGCGCCCCGAGCCGGGCGCGGTTCGGGTGATCGTCAGCCGCAGCTTTGCCCACGTGCCGGGCTGCCCCTTCGCCGACGAGCATCAGGGGCCGAGCGCGACCTCGATGAACTACGGCTGCGCCACCAACAGCAACCTCGCCGCGATGATCGCCGATCCGAACGATCTCGTCCTTGGCGAGGCCGGAAGCGTGACCGGCGATCCGGCGACCGCCGCCAAGGCGATCAGGACATATCGCGACGCCAAGCCGACGGGCGCCAACGGTCTTCCGGCCGCCAACACCAGGAGCTCCAACTGATGAACGCGCCCCTCCACAATCGCGCCGCGGCCCTGCGCGATCCCTTCTCGGCCTTCGTCTCCGACGAGACGACCGCCGAGATGCTTGCGGCCGGTCGCCGTCGAGCATGGCTGGGCGCCGGAGAAGGTCAACAAGGGCGGCCTGCGCAACGCGGTGCAGTCGCTTGTCGGTCTCGGCCAGCCCCGCAATCCTGTTCGTCGACCTGTCGGAATCGGCGGATCCGCTGAACGACATCAACGCGCTCGCCGAGGTCTGCGAGCCCGGCACGGTGGTGATCGCTGCCGGCCAGGTCAACGACGTGCGTCTCTATCGCGACCTGCTCGCGTCGCGGCATCCAGGATTATCTGCTGAAGCCGTTCACCCCGGACCATGCTGCGCGACGCCTTCGCCCATGCGCAGGCTGACGCATCTACGCGCCCGCGCATCGCCGAAGCCGGCTCCGAGCGACCGCACGTGCACGGTCGCGCGTGATCGGCGTGCGCGGCGGCGTCGGCGCCTCGACCGTCGCGACCTCGCTCGCCTGGCTGCTCGGCGACAAGGGCAACCGATCGACCGCGTTGCTCGATCTCGACGTCCATTTCGGCACCGGCGCGCTGGCGCTCGACCTCGAGCCCGGCCGCGGCCTGACCGACGCGATCGAGAACCCGAGCCGCATCGACGGCCTGTTCATCGAGCGCGCGATGGTCAAGGCGAACGAGAAGCTCTGCGGTCCTGTCGGCCGAAGCGCCGATCAACTCGCCGTTCCTGACCGACGGCTCGGCCTTCTACCAGCTGCAGGAAGAGATGCGCGACGCGTTCGAGATGCACCGTCGTCGATCTGCCGCGCGCGATGCTGGTCCAGCATCCGCATCTGGTCCAGCGACTCCAGCGTCGCCGTGGTCGTCACCGAGCTGACGCTCGCCGCGGCGCGCGACACGATCCGCATCCTGTCCTGGCTCAAGGCCAACGCGCCGCAGGCCAAGGTGATCGTGCGTCGCCAACCGCGTGCCGGCCGGCGCACAGCTCGAGATCAGCCGCAAGGATTTCGAGGCCTCGATCGAGCGCAAGATCGACCTGGTCATCCCGTCCGAGCAGAAGCTCGCCGCGCAGGCGGCGAAGCTCGGCAAGCCGTTCGCCGAGGCTGGCAACGCGGCGCCAAGACTGTCGCGCCAGCCGTTTCAACCAGCTCATCGCGCCTGGTGACGCAGACGGTGGAGCAGGCGGAAGCGGCGGGCAAGACGAGCGAAGCCGGCTCGGCCTCGCTGATCAAGCAAGCTCGACCATCAAGGGGCTGCTGAACAAGGCGCCCGCCAAGGCGAAGGCCTGACGCAAATGCGTGCCGTCGCACCGGCGGCGCGCAACGAGTGGGAGCGGACGTGTCCATGTTGCCGATCTTGATCTTCGCGTTGGGCCTGCTCGGGACCGTCGCGCTCGGCTATTTCGCGTTCGCCGGGCCCTCGACCGCGAAGGCGTCGCTGCGGCGCCTCGAAAGCGTGCGCGAGCGCCACAGCAACATCGCAACGAGGTCGCGGCGCAGGCGCAGCTGCAGCGGCATCACCGCAGAGCCGCGCCCAGACCAAGATGGACAACTTCGCGCAGCGTTTCCTGCCGAACCCCGCCTTGCTGCGCAAAACGGCTGCAGCGATGACCGGCAAGCTGGACCGTCGGCCAATATGGCTCGCGTCTCGCTCGGCATCGCAGCCGTCGTGATCGCCTTGTTGCATGTTCCGCGGGCATGCCCTTCTGGCTCGCCTGCTTCGTCGGCGCTGTTCGCTCGGCATCGGCATCCCGCATTTCGTGGTCGGCAAGCTCATCAAGCGGCGCATCGCAAGTTCACTCGCGCAAGTTCCCGGACGCGATCGAGCTGCTGGTCCGCGGCCTGCGCTCGGGCCTGCCGATCACCGAGACGATGGGCGTCGTCGGCGACGAGCTGCCCGGCCCGGTCGGCGAGGAATTCCGCTCGGTCACCGACAAGATGAAGATCGGCCGAACGATGGAGGCTGCGCTCCAGGAGACCGCGGACCGGCTCGGCACGCCCGAGTTCCAGTTCTTCGTCATCACCCTCGCGATCCAGCGCGAGACCGGCGGCAACCTCGCCGAGACGCTTGCCAACCTCGCCGACGTGCTGCGCAAGCGCGGCCAGATGAAGCTCAAGATCAAGGCGATGTCGTCGGAATCCAAGGCGTCGGCCTATATCGTCGGCTCGCTGCCCTTCATCGTCTTCGTCATGATCTGGTGGATCAGCCCCGACTACATGAACCACTTCTTCACCGATCAGCGGCTGATCATCGCCGGCATCGGCGGGGTGGTCTGGATGGGGACTCGGCGTCTTCATCATGGCCAAGATGGTCAATTTCGAGATCTAGGAGCGCAGCAAAGATGACCCCCGCTCCACACCCGACCCTGCTCGGCGTCGACGTCCTCTACGTGGCGACGCTGCTCGCCGCGGTCGCGGCCTTCGCCGTGCTCGTCGCCATCTATGCCGCGACGACCGTGCGCGATCCGATGGCGAAGCGCGTCAAGGCGCTGAACGAGCGCCGCGAGCAGTTGAAGGCGGGCATCACCGCCTCGACCTCGAAGCGCCGCCGCCAAGCTCGCCAACGCAACGAGACCGCCGACCAGATCCGCACGCTGCTCGGCTCGCTGAAGGTGCTGCAGGACGAGCAGCTCAGAAGGCGCAGCAGACAAGCTGATGCAGGCGGGCATCCGCTCCAAGGATCTGCGCCGTCGCGTCATCTTCGGCCGGCTGGTGATGCCGATCGTGCTTCGGCGTGATCGTCATTGTCGGCGTCTACCTGCTCGACTGGTTTCCGGACTGGGGCTCGCTCAAGCGCTACGCGCTGGTCGCGGTGACCCTGATCCTCGCCTACAAGGCGCCGGACATCTGCCTGAAGAACAAGATCAGCAAGCGCACGACGGCGATCCGCAAGGGCCTGCCCGACGCGCTCGATCTGCTGGTGATCTGCGCCGAGGCCGGCCTGACCGTCGACGCCGCCTTCAACCGCGTCGCCCGCGAGCTGGGCAAGGGCCTATCCCGAGCTTGGCGACGAGTTCGCGCTGACCGCGATCGAGCTGGGCTTCCTGACCGACCGCCGTCAGGCGTTCGAGAATCTCGCCACCCGCGTCGATCTCGACGCGGTCAAGGGCGTGGTCACGACGATGATCCAGACCGAGAAATACGGCACCCCGCTCGCTTCGGCGCTGCGCGTGCTCTCGGCCGAGTTCCGCAACGAGCGGATGATGCGGGCCGAGGAAAAGGCGGCGCGTCTGCCGGCGATCATGACCGTTCCGCTGATCCTGTTCATCCTGCCGACCCTGTTCATCGTGATCCTCGGGCCCGCGGCCTGCTCGATCAAGGACAACTTCATCAACCATTGATCCGGGACGGGGGCGGAACAATCCGCCCCCTCCTCCGGTTCTGGGAAGCGTGTTCCAACGGAGGAGACGCTTTCCGTGATCGCCTTCACGACCAATCAATGGCTGTTCGTCGGCCTCGTCTTCCTGCTCGGGCTCGTCATCGGCGCGATCCTGCGCGGCGGCGGCCGCTGGAAAGGCGCCTATTACGACGAAGTCCGCAAACGCGAGGCGCTGGAGGTGGAGAATCGCCGCTTGTCCAAGGATGCGGCCGAGATGGATTCTCTCCGCCACGCAGCGGCGAAGGACGAGGCCCGCAGGCGGGCGGCCGAAGGCGACCCGCCCCTCTGACCGTTGTGAAGACGCCGGAGCCTGGCGGCTACCGCTTCAATCTTCGCGCCGCGCGCAGGTCCAGCCACCGCCGCACCTCGACGATGACGGCGAGCACCATCATGAACGCAATGATGGTCCACAGCACCCAGAAATCGGGTATGATCTCCACCGGGCCTCCGCCAGGCTTCCGCAGCCCAGCCAGCTCAACACCGGCGTCCCCTGACGTGCAAGGGGAGAGGGTGGCGCCCGTCGCTCTTGCTGCACCCCCCGTCTGGAAAGAGGACTCGCACCTAGGGCAGCCCCAGCGCCTCGCTGGCCTGACGATGCCGCAGGGCGGCCTGCGCCGCCGCCAGCCGGGCGATCGGCACGCGATAGGGCGAGGCGCTGACGTAATCGAGCCCGGTCGCCTCGCAGAAGGCGATCGAAGCGGGATCGCCGCCATGCTCGCCGCAAATGCCGAGCTTGATGCTTCGGGCCGCGTCGCCCGCCCGCGCTCCGCCGCCAGCTCGATCAACTCGCCGACGCCCTCGACGTCGATGCTGACGAACGGGTCCCTGCGCGTAGATGCCCTTCTCGACATAAGTGCCGAGGAAGCGGCCGGCATCGTCGCGGCTGACGCCGAGCGTGGTCTGCGTCAGATCGTTGGTGCCGAACGAGAAGAACTCGCGCTTCCTCGGCGATGCTCGCCCGCCCTCAGCGCCGCGCGCGGCAGCTCGATCATCGTGCCGACCAGATAGTCGAGCCTAGTGCCCTTCTCCGCGAACACCGCCTCCGCCGTGCGCGTCGACCACTCGCCTTCATCATGTCGCAGCTCGCGCCTTGGTCGCGACCAGCGGCACCATCATCTCCGGAATCGGCGCCTCGCCGCCGTCCGCCGCGACCGCGACCGCCGCCTCGAAGATCGCGCGCGCCTGCATCTCGTAGATCTCGGGATAGGTGACGCCGAGCCGGCAGCCGCGATGGCCGAGCATCGGGTTGAACTCGTGCAGCTCGGCGGCGCGGCGCTTGCAGCGTCTCGACGTCGACGCCCGGCGGCCTCCGCCACCTCGGCGAACTCCTCCTCGCTCGTGCGGCAGGAATTCGTGGAGCGGCGGATCGAGCAGGCGGATCGTCACCGGCAGGCCGGCCATGATCTCGGAAGATCTCCGCGAAATCGCGCGCGCTGGTCGGGCAGCAACTTGTCGAGCGCGGCGCGGCGGCCCGCCTCGTCCTCGGCCAGGATCATCTGGCGCACCGCGGTGATGCGCTCGGCGTCGAAGAACATATGCTCGGTGCGGCAGAGGCCGATCCCCTCCGCGCCGAAATCGCGCGCGGTGCGGCAGTCGAGCGGGGTCTCGGCGTTGGTGCGGACCCCAGCCGCCGCCCCGCATCCGCCCACACCATCAGCGTGCCGAAATCGCCCGACCAGCTCGGGCTGCACCGTCGGCACTTCGCCCGAGCATCACCTCGCCGGTCGCGCCGTCGATGGTGATCGTGTCGCCCTCGCTTCACCTCGCGCCCGCCGACGCGCATCAGCCGCGCGCCGATAGTCGATCGAGATGCCGCCCGCGCCCGACGACGCAGGGCCGGCCCATGCCGCGCGCGACGACCGCCGCGTGGCTGGTCATGCCGCCGCGCGCGGTCAGGATGCCCTGCGCCGCGTGCATGCCGTGAATGTCCTCGGGGCGAGGTCTCGACCCGCACCAGGATCACCGCCTCGCCGCCGCCGGCGCGCTTCTCGGCGGTGTCGGCGTCGAACACCGCCGCGCCCGAGGCCGCGCCCGGCGAGGCGGGCAGCCCCTTGGCGATCACGTCGCGCTCGGCGTCGGGATCGAGCGTCGGGTGGAGCAACTGGTCGAGCGCCTGCGGATCGACCCGCAGCACCGCCTCCTCGCTGCGTGATCAGCCCCTCCTCGGCCATGTCGACCGCGATCTTGCAGCGCCGCCTTGGCGGTGCGCTTGCCGCTGCGCGTCTGGAGCATCCACAGCTTGCCGCGTTCGACCGTGAACTCGATGTCCTGCATGTCGCGATAATGGCCTTCCAGCAGGTCGAAGACGCGCGGCGAGCTCGGCGATACACCTCCGGCATCGCCTCTTCCATCGACGGCGCCTTCGCCCCCGCCGCCTCGCGCGCGGCGCGGGTCAGATATTGCGGCGTGCGGATGCCGGCGACGACGTCCTCGCCCTGCGCGTTGATCAGGAATTCGCCGTAATAAGCGCGCTCGCCGGTCGACGGATCGCGGGTGAAGGCGACGCCGGTGGCGCTGGTCTCGCCCATATTGCCGAACACCATCGCCTGGACGTTGACCGCCGTCCCCCAGTCGCCGGGGATGTCGTTGAGCCGGCGATAGACCTTGGCGCGCTCCGACTGCCACGAGCCGAACACCGCGCCGATCGCGCCCCAGAGCTGCTCGTGCACGTCCTGCGGGAAGGGCTTGCCCCAATGCTCCTCGACCAGCTCCTTGTAGTCGGCGACCAGGCGCCGCCAGTCCTCCGCCGTCCAGCTCGGTGTCGAGGTGGACGCCCTTATCCTCCTTGGCGATCTCCAGCGCTTCCTCGAAGGCGCGCATGGTCGAGCTCGAGCACGACGTCCGAATACATCTGGATGAAGCGGCGATAGCTGTCCCAGGCGAAGCGCTCGTCGCCCGAAGTGGCGGCGAGCCCCTCCACCGTCTCGTCGTTGAGGCCGAGGTTGAGGACGGTGTCCATCATCCCCGGCATCGACACCCGCGCGCCCGAGCGGACCGAGACGAGCAGCGGATCGTCCTCGTCGCCGAACCTCTTGCCGGTGATTCCTTCGATATGCGCGAGGCCGTCGGCGACCTCGGCGCGCAGGCTGTCGGGGAAAGCCTGCCCCTCGGCATAATAGCGGGCGCACATCTCGGTGGAGATGGTGAAGCCCGGCGGCACCGGCAGGCCGATCGAGGCCATCTCGGCGAGGTTCGCGCCCTTGCCGCCGAGCAGATTCTTGTCGCCCGCCGCGCCTTCCGAAACTCCGCCGCCGAAGCGATAGACGTACTGAGTCATCCCAGCCTTCCCTGCGCACGCGCCATGACCCGCGCGGAAGCCGCGCGCCGTTAGCGCTATCATGTCTAAAATCGTGTGATGGAAATCCGCGCTCACGGCGTGTGAGCGCGCGAGCCTCACCCTTCGATCCGCGAAAAATCGGCGACCTGATGCACCGCGTCGCCGCATCCGCGCGAGCAGGTCCAGCCGCGCCTCGCGCTTGGCGGGATCGGGATCGTTGACCGTCACCTTGTCGAAGAACGCATCGATCGGCGCGCGCAAGCTGGCCAGCGCCGCCATCGCCCCCTCGAAATCCTCCGCCTCCACCGCGTCGCGGCGCGAGGCTCGGCGGCATCGAGCGCGGCGATCAGAGCGGCCTCCTCGGCACGGCGTGTAGGACAGCCGATCCTCGCGCCGTGCTCGAGCGCAGTGAGGAGCGACCGCTCGACTCGCGTCAGCGCCCTCGCCGCCGGGCTCCGGCCTTCGCGGGAGCCGTCCCAATTCTCCTTCTTCAGGATATTCGCCGCGCGCTTGTAGCCGGCGAGCAGATTCGGCGCCTCCTCGGTCTCGACGAACGCCTGCAGCGCGCGGACGCGGGCGAGCAGACGGACGAGATCGTCCTCTCCGCCGAGCGCGAACACCGCGTCGATCAGGTCGTGGCGAACGCCGGCTTCGCGCTGCTGGACCTTGAGGCGGTCGGCGAAGAAGTCGAGCAGAACAGCTTGAGCGGCTAGCTATCGTCCGAAATCACCGCGTGCCGATCGCTTCGCGATCTAGCCAGCTCGTCTAGACTTCATCGCCGAGTCGATCATTCGCTCATCGCAGCTGATCGTCCCGCAACTGCGACGCGTCAAGCGATCGTCGTCTGCGACATGATCCGCAATCGCACTAGTACTGATCAGCCGCTCGAGCAAGCTCATAAGTGCAGCCGCAGCGAGTTGTCGACAACAAGCGATGATCGCCGAGCGCTGCCCGCCGAAGCGCGAACGGATCTCTTGATCCGGTGGGCAATTCATCGATGCAAAGAAGGCGACAAGCGTATCCAGCTTGTCCGCCAAGCTCACCGCCACCGTCACCGGCGCGGTCGGGACTTCGTCGCCCTGCCCGACCGGCTTGTAATGATCGCGGATCGCGTCGGCGACTGCGGGCGGCTCGCCCTGCGCGCGGGCGAGATAGCCGCCGATCACGCCCTGCAGCTCGGGGAATTCGCCGACCATGCCGGTGACGAGGTCCGCCTTGGCGAGGCGGGCGGCGCGTTCGGCGAGGTCGGCGAGCTCCTCTCCCCTGCGGGAGAGGGAGGGCCAGCCGCAGCCGAGTGGTGGCGGGAGTCGTCCGGACGCCCCTCCTCCGGCTCGCGGCCCCTCTTCGGGGAGCGGGCTTGACGATCCCCTCCTCGACCAGCCACCGCGCCAGCTTCGCCACCCGCTCGACCTTGTCGGCGACCGTGCCGAGCTTTTCGTGGAAGACGATCCGGTCGAGCTTCGTCGCCTGCTCCTCGAGCGGCACCTTCAGGTCCTGCTCCCAGAAGAACCGCGCGTCCGACAGCCGCGCGGCAGCACCTGCGCGTTGCCCTCGACGATCGCCGCGCCGCCGTCCGCTCGCGTCGATATTGGCGGTGCAGACGAAGTGTCGGCGCCAGCTTGCCGTCCGCGTCGCGTGCAGGCGAAATATTTCTGGTTGGTCGCGCATGGTGAGCTGGATCACCTCGCGCGGCACGTCGAGGAAGGCCGGGTCGAAGCGGCCGAGCAGCGGCACCGGCCATTCGGTGAGGCCGGCATTCTCGGCGACCAGCCCTTCGTCCTCGACCAGCGCCAGCCCGGCCTCGGCGGCAGCGCCGCGTGCGCGCCCTCGCGGATGATCGCGCGCGCGCTCGTCCGGTCGACGATGACGTGGCAGGCGCGCAGCTTCTCGGCATAATCGTCGGCGCCGCCGATCGTGATCGACGCCCGGATGGTGGAAGCGATGGCCCACCGTCGCGGCGCCGCTCGTCACGCCGGCGATCTCGAACGGCACGATCTCCTCGCCGAGCAAGGCGACGATGCCCTGCAGCGGCCGCACCCAGCGCAGGCTCTCGGTCGAGGCCGACGCCGCGCCCCAGCGCATCGACTTGGGCCAGGGGAAGGCGCGGACGATGCGCCGGGATCGCCTCGGCCAGCACGTCGGCGGTGGCGCGGCCCGGGCTGTCGATGACCGCGAACAGGACGCCGTCGCGCTCCTCCAGTTGCTCGCGCGTGAGGCCGGTCTTGCGCAGGAAGCCTTCGAGCGCCTGCGGCGGGCGCCGACGCGCGCGGGCCCTTCATCTCCTCCCGCACCGGCTCGGTCGCGGCGGGCAGGTCGCGCGCGATCAGCGCGAGGCGGCGCGGGGTCGCGTAGGTCTCGATCGCCTCGGCGCGCGAGGCCCGCCTTGCCAGCTCGGCCTCGAACAGCCGCGCGAGATCGGCCGACGCCTTCGCCTGCATCCGCGCGGGGATTTCCTCGGAGCGAGTTCGAGGAGGAAATCAGGCACTCGAGAGGTTCTGACCGCGAAGCGAGCAGTGCGGTCGAGTACCGCTCGCAAGGTCATCCGCTCACGCCGCCCACCCGTTCTTCTCCATCCACGCCTGGCACGCGCCCTTCGCCAGGTCGCGCACGCGGCCGATATAGGCCTGGCGCTCGGCGACCGAGATCACGCCGCGCGCCTGCAGCAGTATTGAAGATGTGGCTCGCCTTGATCGCCTGGTCGTAGGCGGGAAGCGGCAGCTCGGCGCTCGATGCAGCGTCTCGCACTCGTCCGCGGCCTTGCGGAACAGCGTCGAACAGCGTCTCGGTGTTCGCCGACCTCGAAATTCTAGGCGACTGAACTCGCGCTCATTCTCCAGGAACACGTCGCCGTACGTCACGCCCGCATCGTTGAAGGCGAGATCGAAGACGTTGTCCTTGCCCTGGATGTACATCGCGAGCCGCTCCAGCCCGTAGGTCAGCTCGCCCGCCACCGGCTTGCAATCGAAGCCGCCGACCTGCTGGAAATAGGTGAACTGGGTCACCTCCATCCCGTCGCACCACACTTCCCAGCCGAGCCCCCAGGCGCCGAGCGTCGGGCTCTCCCAATCGTCCTCGACGAAGCGGATGTCGTGCTTCAGCGGAGTCGATGCCGATCGCGGCGAGGCTGCCGAGATACAGCTCCTGCAGGTCGTGCGGGCTCGGCTTCAGGATCACCTGATATTGGTAATAATGGCCGAGCCGGTTCGGGTTCTCGCCATAGCGGCCGTCGGTCGGGCGGCGGCAGGGCTGCACATAGGCGGCGCTTCCACGGATCGGGCCCGAGCGCGCGCAGCGCCGTCGCCGGGTGGAAGGTCCCCGCGCCCATCTCCATGTCGTAGGGCTGGAGGATGACGCAGCCCTGCGCGCTCCAATAGTCATGGAGCGTCAGGATGAGGCGCTGGAAGCTCGGCGGCTGCTCGGCCAAGGTGCGTCTTTCCGCATTGCAACAAAAGTCTGGCGACGCTTTGGCGCATGGTTCTAAGAGGGTCAAGAAAGCCGGCGCGAAAGGGGCGCGGCAGCGACGGAGGGTGGTTTCAAATGCGTGGTAAGCTCTTTTCCCGGCTGATGCCGGCCATTGCCGGTTTTGCGTTGCTCGGCGCTGCGCCGGCCCACCACGCGGCACCGGCCTTGCCGCACGGCCATCCGGCGATGTGGAAGCTCTCCGACAAGGACACGACCATCTACCTGTTCGGCACCTTCCATTTGCTGCCGGACGGCGAGCATTGGCGGACGCCCACCTTCGACAAGGCGCTCGGCGCGTCCGACGAGCTGGTGCTGGAGATCGGCAATCTCGACGATGCCAATGCGCTCGCGCAGGCGCTGCTGAAGCTCGGCATGAAGCCCGGCCTGCCGCCCCTTGTCGAGCGGGTGCCGCCCGGGAAGCGCGCCGCGCTGAAGGCGATGATCGCGGAAAGCGGCCTGCCCGAGCCGGTGCTCGACAAGATGAAGACCTGGGCCGCCGGGCTGCTGCTCAACACGGTGATCTTCAAGCGCCTCCACCTCGATCCCAATGCCGGCGTCGAGGAGACGTTGATTGGGCCGTGGCGGAAGAGCGGCAAGCCGCTGGAAGGGCTGGAGACGGCGGACCAGCAATTCGGCCTGTTCGATCACCTCTCCGACGCGGCGCAAACCGCGTTTCTCGTCGACGAGGTCGATGAGGTGGACAAGGCCAAGCCCGAGTTCGAGGCGATGATCCGGGCCTGGAACGCCGGCGACGTCGCGGGCATCGCCCGCACCTTCAACGACGATCTGAAGGATTCGCCCGAGCTTCGGAAATCGCTCCTCCTCGACCGCAACGCCCGCTGGGCCGACTGGCTGAAGGCGCGGATGGCGAAGCCCGGCACGGTGTTCGTCGCCGTTGGCGCGGGGCATCTGGCGGGGCCGGAGTCGGTGGAGGCGATGCTCGCGGCAAAGGGGCTTAAGGTGACGCGGGTGCAGTAATCGGACGCCTGCGCTCAGCCCTTCGGCGGCGCGACGCCCGACTTATTCTCTGCGCCGGGGTTGCCCATCTCCAGATTGCATTTCCAGTCGCCGAAGGTCGTCCGGGCGCAGCTGCCGCTGCCATTGACTTCGTGATGGACGCTGCAATTCTTGCCGGGCGCGTAAGGGGCGTAGGTCGGATCCTCCTTGCCGCACTGATACCAATCGTACGTGCCACGGAGCGCATAGACCGGGGCTTTCGGGTCCATGCCGGGCTTCGGGATATAGAAGGTACCGCGCGGGACCACGCCCCTGCCGACCTGCAGGTTCACATTCTCGACGAGGTAGAGGAATCCGTTGGATTCGTGCTCGAACCCGCAGATCGCATACTCCTCAGCTGTGGCCACCGTGATTGCGCCCGTCTTCGGAGTGGTCGTCGAGCTGCAGGTATAGGGATCACGCGCGCCATAAGGTGCCCCGACCCCCTTCTGAGGGACGAGCACGCTGAGCGCGGCCGATGCACCCTGGCAAGCCGCGGCGCCGGCGGCGATCGCAGCCGCGATGAAGACAAACTCTAAACGCTTGCAGATCATGTGTTTTCCCCCTGCTAACTTTAC
The DNA here is from genome assembly GCA_963777295.1 of uncultured Alphaproteobacteria bacterium. GTDB lineage: Bacteria > Pseudomonadota > Alphaproteobacteria > Sphingomonadales > Sphingomonadaceae > Allosphingosinicella. Next base: position 39,043 of record CAVZPV010000007.1, on the reverse strand, counting down.
GAGAAGAACAAGGGGGCGACCCGCGAGTCAAGTTGACCCAGGTCAATTCTTCCTTTCTCAATTCCTCGGCGCCACGCGTCGATAGCTGAGCGCCTCGGCAACATGAACCCGCCCGACGCCGTCGCTGCCGGCGAGGTCGGCGATGGTGCGGGCGACGCGGAGAACGCGGTGGAAGCCGCGGGCGGAGAGGCGCATCGCCTCGGCCGCCTGGGCGAGGAGGCGGCGGCCGGGCTCGTCGGGGGTGGCGACGCGGTCGAGCAATTCGCCGTCGGCTTCGGCGTTGGTGCGCACGCCAGCGTCGGCGTAGCGGTCGGTCTGGATCTGGCGTGCGGCCTGAACGCGGCCGCGCACCTCGGCCGAGCCTTCGGCCGGCGGCGGCAGGACGAGGTCCGCGGCGGCGACGCCCGCCACCTCGACGTGGAGATCGATCCGGTCGAGCAACGGACCCGAAACCTTCGCCTGATAATCGGCCGCGCAGCGCGGCGCGCGCGAGCAGGCGAGCGCGGCGTCGCCCAGATGTCCGCAACGGCACGGATTCATGGCAGCGATCAGCTGCACACGGGCGGGGAAGGTCACATGCGCGTTGGCGCGGGCGACGGAGACGGTGCCCGTCTCAAGGGGTTGCCTGAGCGAGTCGAGGGCCTGCCGCTGGAATTCCGGGAGCTCATCCAGGAACAATACCCCGAGATGGGCAAGGCTGACCTCGCCCGGCCGCACGCGCAACCCACCGCCGACCAAAGCCACCATCGAGGCGCTATGGTGCGGCGCGCGAAAAGGACGGTTGCGCACCAGCTTCCCGCCGCTGAGCGCTCCGGCGACGGAGGCGATCATCGACACTTCGAGCGCTTCGGGCGCGGTGAGGTCGGGGAGAATTCCGGGGAGGCAGGCGGCGAGCAGCGACTTGCCGGCGCCGGGCGGTCCGCTCATCAGCAGATTGTGGCCCCCGGCCGCCGCGATCTCCAGCGCCCGCTTCGCCGTCTCCTGCCCCTTCACCTGGGCGAGGTCCGGCCCGGAGCCGAGCGGCTCCGCCTCCCCTGCTTCGGGCGGCGACAGCACCGCATTGCCGCGGAAATGGTTGAGCAAGGCGATGAGGTCGGTTGCCGGCAGCACCTCGATATCGCCGGCCCAGGCGGCTTCCGATCCTTGCGCGGCGGGACAGATGAGGCCGAGGTGGGCCGCCGAGGCGTGCATCGCGGCGAGCAGCACGCCCGGCGACGAGGAGATCCGCCCGTCCAGCCCAAGCTCGCCCACCGCGAGATAGCCGGCCAGCATCTCGGTATCGATCGCACCCATTGCCGCGAGCAGCCCAAGCGCGATCGGCAGATCGTAATGCGAGCCTTCCTTCGGCAGATCGGCGGGCGAGAGGTTGACGGTGATGCGTTTGGGCGGAAGCGACAGGCCGATCGCGGCGAGTGCGGCGTAGACCCGCTCCCGGCTCTCGGCCACCGCCTTATCCGGCAGGCCGACGACGAGGAACTTGGGCAGGCCGCTGGCGATCTGCACCTGCACCTCGACCGCCCGCGCCTCCAGCCCCAGAAACGCCACCGTGGCGACATGCGCGACCATCGAGCCCCCCTTTTTGTTCTCAATCCGCCGGGAGGCGCGCGCGAGTCAACGATTTTGCGAAAGCGGGAGCTGGCGGCTTGTCGGCCTAAGCGCGAGCGCGCGCGGTGAAGGCGTCGCGGAATTGCTCCAGATCGCCTTTGCCGACATCGGAGACGGCCCAGAAATCGAGCCGGCCTTGCCGCCAGTGGACGAGCGAATAGCCCGGCGGGGTGGACGCGGACGCCCTCCCCTCGCCCGGTGCCATGCCGGCGGGCAGGATGAACAGATTGATCGTGTGCAGACGCCGCCGATAGACGAGCACCGGCACGACCCGCCCCGCCGCGACGTCGAGCCGGCCGCCAACGAGCGGGAAGCCGCGGTCGGCGAGCTCCGGGACCGGCGGGGCGAAGTCGATGCGGCCGTTGAACCAGGGTTTCACCACATGCCGGTCGGAGGTGGCGACATCGATCAGATGGCCGGGAAGCAGCGAGCGGACATGGTCGGCGACCAGCTGGTCGGCAAGGTTGGGGCCGGCCGGCTGGACGAGCAGCAAAGCGAGCGTGGCGGCGACCGCCGTCATCGCCCCGGCCACGCTCCAGCCACCGATCGCCCATGGGCGCCAGCGGCGCGTCGGCGGGCGAACCTCCACGGGCCGCCCTGCCGCTTCGCGCTCCAGGGCGGCCTCGATCCTGGCGTGCAGCGCCGGCGGAGCGGCCGGCCGCACGTCCTCGGCTCCAAGTCGCTCGCGCAGCGCCGCGGCCCGCCGATATTCGGCCACACAGCCGGGGCAGCCGCGCAGATGCGCTTCCATTGCAAGCGCGTTGGCGGCGTCGAGCTCGCCGTCGACCAGCGCCTGGAGCATTACCTCGCGGTCGGGGCAGGCCGTCATGATTGTCCTCCTCCGCCAAGCGTCGCCGTCAGCATCCGCCGCGCCCGCGACAGGCGCGACATGATCGTGCCGAGCGGGACCTTCATGAGGTCGCCGATCTCGCGATAGCTCATTTCCTCGAGCTCGCGCAGGACGATGGTTTCGCGGAACGGCTCTGGCAGCTCGTCGACCGCCTGTCGCACGGATGCAGCGTCCGCCGCGCGGATCAGTGCCTCCTCCGGCGTATCCGCTTCGTCCGGCAGGGCGGCAGCCTCATCGTCGGCCGCCTCGGCCTCTTTCCGTCCGCGCACCGAATCGACAAAGGACGAACGGAGGATCGCGAACAGCCACGCCTTGGCATCGCCGCCACGATAGGTGCCGAAGCTCCGGAACGCCCGAAGATACGCCTCCTGCACGAGATCCTCGGCCGCCACATTGTCCCGACTGAGGAACGTGGCGTAGGAATAAGCAGCATCCATGTGCGGCAGCATCGAACGGCGAAACGCCTCCAGATCGGCGCCACCGGCTTGGCTCACAGGCACCGAAGCGAGCTTCGAAACAGGGGCTGGGCCAGCGATTTCCTCCCTCGGCACGCTTGCTCAGCGCGGCTTCACCAGCACCGTTCCGGTCATGTGCGGGTGGATCGAGCAGAAGTAGCCGAAGCGGCCCGGCCGGGCAAAGGTGAAGGAGAAACGGTCGTCCGGTGTCGAGCACCTTGGAGCGGAAGCTCTTGCCGTCGGTCGCGACGACGGTGTGCGGGATGTCATCCTGGTTGATCCAAGTGACGGTCGTGCCGGTGGTAACGGTGAGCGCCTGAGGGCCGAAGGTGAAATTGTCGATCTTCACGGTCACGGCTGTCGCTGCGGGTTGGGCCTGCGCCGGTGCGACGGTGACGATCAGCGCGCCGGCGAAAGCGGCAAGAAGGGCTCTGGTCATGATGGTCCTGCTGATTGAGTTGGAGATTCAGGCGAGGGGGGTTTCGGCGATCGAGGGGGGCGGCCCATTGCCGACGATCGAGATCTCGCGGATCCCGAGCAGCGAACGGAGCCGCCCCGCCGGCACCTTGAGCGGGCCGGGGGCTGGCGCCGTCCCGGGTGCCGGCTGCGGGAAAGCGGTGGAGGCGGCGGTGTGGAAGCTGACGTGCCCCTCCACCTTCTGCAGCACCTGGTGGATATGGCCGTTGAGTACGGTCACCGATCCGAAGCGGCGCAGCAGAGCGAGCGCCTGGGCGCTGTCGTCCGTGCCCCAGCCCCATTCGGCATAGACGAGCCAGAGGGGGATATGGGTGAAGACGATGATCGGCTGGCTCGAGGGGCGGCCGGCGAGATCCTTGCGCAGCCAGGCGAGCTGGTCGGGCCCGAGATGGCCCATGCCGCCCGCCTTCAGGTTCTTGACGTTGACGAGAGCGACGAAATGCACGCCGTTGTGATCGAAGCTGTACCAGCCGTCACCCTTCGTCCCCTTGCCGTAGCGGTCGAGGAAGGCCTTGCCCTGCCCTTCGTCGAGCATGTCGTGCTCGCCGGGAACGTGGAAGGTCGGAAGCCCGGCTTCGGACAGGATCCGGTCCGCGTCGTCGAACTCCTCGGGTTTGGAGAGCTGGCTGACGTCGCCCGTGTGGAGGATGAAGGCCGGCTTCTCCGGCATCGCCCGGATCTTCGCCACCGCTTCGCGAAAGGTCGCGCGCGCGTCGGGATTGGGGTCCTTGGTGAAGCCGATATGGCTGTCGCTGACCTGGACGAAGGTGAAAGGCTGGACGAGCGTCGCCGCCCTACCCTTTGCCTCGGCCGCCTCGATCGGCAGCGCGCCGGCGATCCCGCCGCTCATCGTCCAGACGAGGCCGGTGCCGGCCCATGCCATGCACTGGAGAAAGCCGCGGCGGTTGGGATCGTCCATCTTTTCCATCCTGCTCGTGTTGCTGCGGAAGAGACGGAGCGGCGGCGCGATTTATTCCCGCGTCTTGCAAAAAAGCGGCGACACCCGAAATGAGAGCGATGGATCGGGCGCGAGATTGACTTTGCCGCCGGCTTTGCCTAACCGCGCGCCAATAACGGCCGCCCGCCACAGGCGGCCCTTTTCAATTCAGATCATTGAGGAATGAGCGATGAAGCGCACCTTCCAGCCGAGCAATCTCGTGCGCAAGCGGCGTCACGGCTTCCGGGCCCGTCTGGCGACCGTCGGGGGCCGCAAGGTCCTGGCCGCCCGCCGCGCCCGCGGCCGCAAGCGGCTCTCCGCCTAATCGCCGGCAGGCGCCTGGGCAAAAAAACCTACGAGACGCTCCGCCGCCGGGCGGATTTCCTCGCCGCCAACAGCGGGCGCCGAGCGCCCATGCCCGGCTTCATCCTGCTCCTGCGCGACCGCGGCGACGGCGATACGTCGGTCCGCCTCGGCCTCACCGTCAGCCGCAAGGTAGGCGGTGCGGTGGTGCGTAACCGGATGAAGCGCCGCTTCCGTGCCCTTGCCCGCGAATTGCTGCCGGACAGCGGGGTCGGCGGCGCGGATATGGTACTGATCGGCCGGCCTGGCGGAATCGAGCGCGATTACGGGCTGCTTCGGGACGAGCTGCAGAAGGCGCTTCGAAAGGTCGCCAAGGCCAGCGCTTCTGAGGGGAAGGTTCAATGATCGCCAAGGCGCTCATCCTGGTCGCGCGGGCGTGGCAGATCGGGCCTTCGCGCATGATCCCGCCGAGCTGCCGCTTCCAGCCGAGCTGCTCGGCCTATGCAATCACCGCGCTCCGGCGCTATGGGGCGCTGCGGGGGAGCTGGCTTGCCGCCCGGCGCCTCGCCCGGTGCCATCCGTGGGGCGGCTCCGGGCATGATCCGGTTCCATGAGAGGATTTGAGTGACCGACAATCGCAACCTCGTGCTGGCGATCGCCTTGTCGCTCCTCGTCCTGCTCGGCTGGGGCTATGTCAGCCAGCGCTGGATGCCCGCCAACCCGCCGGTCACGCGGACGGTGAACGGCAAGCAGGTGCCGGTCAGCCGGCCGCAAGCGAGTCCCGCAGCGCAATCCACGATGGCGGTGCGCGACCTCAGGACCGTGCTGCCCGAGACGCCGCGAGTCGCCATCGCGACGCCGCGCCTTGCCGGCTCGATCAATCTGAAGGGCGCGCGCATCGACGATCTCGTCCTCACCACCCATCGCGAGACGATCGCGCCCAATTCGCCGCCGCTCCGCCTCCTCTCCCCCTCCGGCACCCCCAACGCCTATTTCGCCGATTTCGGCTGGACCGGCCAAGGCGTGAAGCTCCCGGACGCCAACACCGTCTGGACGGCGAGCGGCACCAGCCTGACGCCGCAGACTCCGGTGACGCTCAGCTGGGACAATGGCCAGGGCCAGACATTCCACATCCGCTTCGCGGTCGACGATGCCTATCTCTTCACCGCCGATCAGTCGGTCGAGAATCATGGGACGGGCGCGGTCGCCCCGCGGCCGTACGGCCTCGTCAGCCGCGCCTCGGCTTCCGCGGACCGCGGCACCTGGAGCATCCATGTCGGCCCGGTCGGCGTGTTCAACGGCGTCGCCAATTACAGCTGGAGCTTCGACGATCTCAAGAAGAAGGGCGACCAGCATTTCGCCTCGAACGGCGGCTGGCTCGGTTTCACCGACAAATATTGGCTGACCGCGCTCGTCCCCGACCAGCATGAGGGCGTCGATGCCTCCTTCCGCACCGCGCCGGCGGGCGGCTTCCAAGCCGATTTCGCCGCGCCGCCGACGATGGTCGCGCCCGGCCAGACGGCGACAATCACCTCCCACTTCTTCGCCGGCGCGAAGGAAGTGCGGCTGCTCGACCGTTATTCGTCCGAGCTCAATACGCCGATCGAGCGGGCGATCGACTGGGGCTGGTTCCGCTGGTTCATGAAGCCGATCTTCGCCCTCCTGATGTGGCTCTACGACCATATCGGCAATTTCGGCGTGGCGATCATCTGCCTCACCATCATCATCCGCACCCTGCTCTTTCCGGTCGCCCAGAAGCAGTTCAAGTCGATGGCGGGGATGCGCGTCGTCCAGCCGAAGATGAAGGCGATCCAGGAGCGTCATAAGGACGACAAGCCTCGGATGCAGCAGGAGATTTTGAAGCTGTACCAGGAGGAGAAGGTGAACCCGATGGCGGGCTGCCTTCCGATTTTCATCCAGATCCCGATCTTTTATGCGCTCTACAAGGTGCTGATGGTTTCGGTGGAGATGCGGCACAAGCCGTTCATCCTGTGGATCAAGGACCTCTCCGCCCCCGATCCGATGACTCCGATCAATCTGTTCGGCTATCTCCACTTCACGCCGCCGGGCTTCCTCGCGCTTGGCATCCTGCCGATCCTGCTCGGCATCACGATGTGGCTGCAGATGCGGCTGAACCCGCCCGCCACCGATCCGATGCAGCAGCAGATGATGATGCTGATGCCCTGGTTCATGATGTTCATCTTCGCGCCGTTCGCGGCCGGGCTGCAGCTCTATTATGTCTGCAACAACCTCTACGGCCTGATCCAGCAGCGCTGGCTCTACCGTCGCTACGCCCCGAAGGATGCGACGCCCGGCAAGCCCGCCAAGACGTGAGCGAGGTCGAGACCGAGGAATTGGACGCGCTTGCCCGCAAGCTGTTCTCGGGCCCGGTCACCTTCCTGAAGTCCGCGCCGGGCCTCAAATTCCTGCCCGACCCGCACGTGCCCGAAGTGGCGTTCGCAGGCCGGTCCAATGTCGGCAAATCGTCCCTGCTCAACGCGCTGACCAACCGCACCGGCCTCGCCCGCACCTCGAACACGCCGGGGCGGACGCAGGAGCTGAACTTCTTCGACGTCGGCGATCCGCTCCGTTTCCGGCTCGTCGACATGCCGGGCTACGGCTTCGCCAAGGCGCCGAAGGAGATGGTGCGCAAATGGCGGCATCTGGTGAACGATTATCTGCGCGGCCGCGCCGTGCTGAAGCGCGCGCTGGTGCTGATCGATGCCCGCCACGGCCTCAAGGACATCGACCGCGAGATCATGAAGATGCTCGACGACGCGGCGGTCAGCTACCGCCTCGTCCTCACCAAGGCCGACAAGATCAAGGCGAGCGAACTGCGAAGCAGTCACGCACGCCACCGCCGAGGAAGCGCGCAAGCATCCCGCGGCGCACCCGGAGATCATCGCCACGTCGAGCGAAACGGGGCTTGGAATGGAAGAATTGCGGCGGGCGGTGGTTGAGGCCCTCTAGCTCCTCCCTGCGAACGCAGGGGAGGATTTCGCTTTAATATCCCATCAGCGCCAGCACCTCCCGGCGGCTGCGTTCGTCCTCGCGGAAGACGCCCATCATGCGGCTGGTGGTCATCATCACGCCGGGAGTGTGCACGCCGCGGGCGGTCATGCAGGCGTGGCTTGCCTCGATGACGACCGCGACGCCCTGCGGCTGGAGATGCTCCCAGATGCAGTCCGCGACCTGCGCGGTCAGCCGTTCCTGCACCTGCAGCCGCCGCGCGAAGCCGTGAAGGACGCGGGCGAGCTTCGAGATGCCGACCACCCGCTCGTTCGGCAGATAGGCGATCGCCGCCTTGCCGATGATCGGCGCCAGATGATGCTCGCAATGCGACTGGAAGGGGATGTCCTTCAGCAGCACGATCTCGTCATAGCCGCCCACCTCCTCGAAGGTGCGGCTGAGATGGTGGGCCGGATCCTCCTCATAGCCGCTCGCATATTCCTTCCAGGCGCGGGCGACGCGCGCGGGCGTGTCGAGCAGACCCTCGCGTGAAGGATCGTCGCCCGCCCAGCGGATCAGGGTACGGATCGCATCCTGGACGTCCTCCGGGACCGCCATCTTGGGCGCGGGACGTACGAGATCGCCGTCGCTCGGATCGTGCTTGTGGCTCATGGCTGATTGACCCTCGAAACTGGCGACCCCGACAGGATTCGAACCTGTGGCCTACAGATTAGGAATTTGTCGCTCTATCCTGCTGAGCTACGGGGCCGCGCCCGCCCGACCTAGGGCGTGGCCGTATCAGGGTCAATTCTCGGCGCCGGGATCGACGACCGGGAAAGGGAGAGGCGCGACCGGGACTCCGTCCTCGACCAGGCTCTCGGCCTGCTCGCGCGTCGCCTGGCCGTGGATCGCCCGCTGCTCGGCCTCGCCGAGATGGATGGCGCGCGCCTCGTCGGCGAAGCGGTCGCCGACCGCTTCCGAGCCTTGGAGCAATTTGCGCTGAAGCGCGGCGGCCGCAGCGAGCATCGCCTTCATCTGCTCCGGCTGGCCCGAATAGAGTTCCGTGGAAGCGGCGGGCGTCGAATTGCCCTTGGCGCCGACCGCCGGCGCCATCGGCGCTTTGTCGATCTCGCCCGAACCGCAGAGCGGACATGAGACGAGCCCCCGCGCCTTCTGCGCCTCGTAATCGGCCGTCGATCCGAACCAAGCCTCGAAGACATGGCCCTGCGGCGCGCATTTGAGGTCGAAGATGATCAAGGACGATGCTCGGGCTGTGGAATAAGACGGCGGTGACGAATGGCCGGGAGGCGCATGCGCACCGCGTCCACCCGCTCCACTTCTATATCGGCGAAGCCAAGGCCTTTTTCATTCCCCATGTCGAGAAGGATCTCGCCCCAGGGACCGACGACGAGGCTGTGGCCGTAGGTGGCGCGTCCGTCCTCATGCTGTCCGCCCTGCGCGGCGGCGATGACGAACACCCCCGCCTCGATCGCTCGCGCCCGAATCAGCACATGCCAGTGCGCCTGGCCCGTGGGAACGGTGAACGCGGCCGGGATGGCGATGATCTTTGCCCCGGCATCGGTCAGCGCGCGGTAGAGATCGGAAAAGCGCAGATCGTAGCAGATCGAAAGGCCGAGCGGTCCGACCGGCGTCTCCACCACCACCGCCCGCTCGCCTGGTACGTAGGAAGCGGATTCGCGCCAACTCTCGCCGGTCGGCAGGTCGACGTCGAACAGATGGAGCTTGTCATAGGTGGCGCGGATCTCCCCGCGATCGTCGATGACGAAACCGCGATTGGCGAGCTTCCCGTCCTCGCGCTTCAGCGCGAGCGAGCCGAGATGGACCCACAGGCCGGCTCGCGCCGCGACCTCGCGCACGGCCGCGAGGACTCGATCCTCGGCTTCGGATCTCAGATGCGGGGCGCCGCGCTGACGGTCTCGGTCGAGCAGGCCGCTCATCTCCGGCGTGAACAGCATCGCCGCGCCACCGCGCGCAGCCTCCTCGACGGCGGCGACCAGATCGCGCGCATTCCTCGCCGGATCGATGCCGGTCCGCGCCTGGTAGAGCGCGATCCGGCTCATCCGCCGGCAAGCATCGGATCGAGCCGTCCTGCGCGCTCGAGCGCGACGAGATCGTCGGATCCGCCGACATGGCGGCCGTCGACGAAAATCTGCGGCACGGTATGCCGGCCGTTCGAGCGCTCCAGCATCTCGTCGCGCTTTCCCGGAATCGAGTTGATCTCATATTCTTCATATTCGACGCCCTTCTGGCCGAGCAGAGCCTTGGCGCGCGCGCAATAGGGGCAGCCGAACTTGGTGTAGATCTCCACTCGCGCCATATTGTCCTTCCTCGCTTTCCTGTCGGCGTGGCGCGCCGTCACCTATGTTGTCAACGTTCCGCGCCAACACAGGGCCCATCGATCAATTCGTTTCTTCCTGCACGACCCGGGCCCAGCACAATATGGCCACCGACGCGGCACCGCCTCGCTTCAGCGCACGCGCGCAGGCGCCGGCGGTGGCGCCGGTGGTGAAGACGTCGTCGACGAGGATGACGGGTCGCCCACCAAGCACCGCCTTGCCTTTTTCCGTCACTCGAAAGGCGCCGCGCACCGTCAAGGCGCGCTCGCGCCGGCCTAGCCCCTTGAGCGGCGGCGTGGCACGGACGCGACGGAGAAGATCGGGCGCGACATCGAGGCCCCCCCGCGCCAGAGCCGAGGCGAGCAAGGCGGCCTGGTTGTAGCCGCGTTTCCACAGCCGCCAGCGGTGCAATGGCACCGGCACGAGCAAAGGAGCTTTCTCCACTCCGCCCAGCTCTGGCAAGTGGCGCCGCATGAAGCGGGCGAGCGTCTCGGCAAGGCCGGGGCGGCCGCTATATTTGAGCTTGAGCACGACGCTGCGCGCCACCTCGCCATAGGCGACCGCGGCGCGCAAGCGCTGAAAGGGTGGCGGCTCGGCCAGACAGCGGCCGCACAAGCCGGCGGAATCGCCGTAGGCGAAAGGCAGGCCGCAGCAGGCGCAGCACGGATCGCCGAGAAAGGTCAGCGACTGCCAGCAATCGAAGCAGAATCGATGCGGCTCGGGCGTGATCGTTCCGCAGGCCGGGCAGCGCGGCGGCAAAGCGAAATCCACCGCCTCGCGCAGGAGATTGCGAACGAGCGAAGCGGCAGCCGGCATGACCGCATCCTGCGCGACGACAAGAGCGGGATCAATGGGAAGTCGGCATCGCCTTGGCGGGGGGCGTCGGCGGCACGCCGGCCGCCGACGGCTGCGAACTGCCCGGGGGATGCGTGGACCAGGCCCAGAAGATCAGGACGGCGACGATGATCAGCAGAAGGACGATGAGGCCGACGCCCCCTTCCCCCTCCTGGCAACCACGGTGGTCTCGACGCCATGCGTACTCCTTTGCCCGCGTGTCAGCCCACAACCCGCGACTTGAGGAGCGGTTGCGGGGCGGGCGTTTTTCTCACCCGCCCCGGTCGGCGATCAGATTCGACCCATGAGCAGGAGAATGATCACGATGAGCAGGATGAGGCCGAGGCCACCCGACGGATAATAGCCCCAGCCGCGGCTATAACCCCAGGTCGGCATCGCGCCGACGAGCAGAATGATGAGGATAATCAACAGGATAAGGCCCATTGTCTTTCTCCATTCGAAGGGCGCGGCAAGGCCGCTACGGGTCTGTAACGAGCTAACGACCGGTCGGTTGCGACCTTCGTCAGCGGATTCCCATTTCGCCACGCAAGCTGGCGCGACGCGGCTGGCTGCGCTGAAGGCGAAAAGAGGAAAGAGCGCGTCGGCACTCTCCTCCGCCAGTCAGCGCGGGTGCGGGATCAGGCCGCCGAGACCGCCGAACATACCCTTCTTCTTTTTGGGCGGAGGATTGTCGCCCTGCTGGCCCTGCGTCTCCGCGCGGCCGCCGCCCATGTCGCCCATGTTCATGCCGAGCAGCCCCATATAGTTGGACTTGATCCGCAGCTTGACCAGCCATTCGGGGTGCCAGGAAGCCGGCGCGTGGAGCGGCCGAACGGGATGGCTGAAATTCGCCTCGCCGCCAAACGCGGTCAGCATGTACATCATGCCCTGCCCCGCATGCGCCACTTCCGAGGGCACCGTGCATTGCGTGGTCGGCGCCGGCATCAGCACGCGCTGCTGGACGAGCCGGGCGATCTCGCCGTCGGGCATATAATCCATCATCGGCATGGCCTGGCTCTCGGACGAAGTCCACATGACCATGTCGCCATTTTGTCCGCCGCCCATGGCGCTTGCAAACCAGGCGCGGGCGCCCGGGACCGGCTGCCAGACAACCGGAACCGCCCCCGAAGGCGCTGGGCTATTCGAGGTTAGGGTGACGGGTGCGAGGAAATCCTGCCCCGCCGCCAGGGTGAAGCGGATCTCGGGCGAATAATTGCCGCGGATGACATGCTCGCCGACCAGCGAGCCGGTCTGCGGCACCTGCGCGCGCGACCTCGAATTGGGCCATTCGCCATAGGTCGGAAAGCGGCCCTGCGACGGCGGCTGCTCGCGCGAAACGTTCATCGCCTGGGCGAAAGCGGGCGGGATCTGGCCGGCCTGCATGGTCGCGAAATCGATCACCACCGGCTGGCCCGGGCGCGCGTGCTCGCCGCAGCCCCAATAGATGAGGATTCGCCCGCGCGGCCGCTCCATGTTCGGTGGCATGCCGTTGGAAGGCGTTTCGGTGGTCTGCACCTCGCGCGGAGTCTCCAGAGGCAGGCTCGGTCCGGCGCCGAGACCGGCCGGCGGATCGTGCTCGGCGCTGGGATCGGCGGGGCGCGACGTGCCGCCGAGCTGCAGCCGGAGAATCTTCACATAGCCGTTCGGGTTCATACCGCCGCCGCCGCCGAACATCGCGCCCATCATCGCGCGGCCGCTCGGCCGGCCCCCACCACCCATCGCCCCGCCCATCATCCCGGCCATGCCGGACGTCGTGTCGGCGGTCATCCAGTAAACGGCGGTGCCGCTGCCGGCGCCTCCCTGGGCGAGCGCGGCTCCGGCCAGCGCGATCACGCCGGCGCCTGTGAAGAGTATGACAGCTTTTTTCATGCGAACCCCCTCTCGCTGTGACTGGTTATACGACTCCCTGGGTTTGACGGAACGCAGACTCGGCCTCGACTATATAGTCACGCGTGATCGGCGTCACGTCCCGGCGGCGGGCAAGCTGGAGCTGGTAGACGGCGAGCGCGTCGTGGCGGAAGGCGGCGATGCCGCCGGCGAGATAGAAGAGCCACATGCGCAGGAAACGTTCGTCGTAGAGCCGCGCGACTTCCTCGCCTGCGGCGACTGTGCGCTCGTACCAGCAGGCGAGCGTCCGCGCATAATGGAGGCGCAGCACTTCGAGATCGGTGAGCCAGAGCCGGGCCTCCTCCCGCGCCGGCGCGATCTGGCTCAGCGCCGGGATGTAGCCGCCGGGAAAGATATATTTGGCGAGGAACGGGTCGGTCGCTGACGGGCCGTCGGCGCGGGCGATCGTGTGGAGCAGCATCAACCCGTCGGGCGCCAGCAATTCGCGGCATTTGCGCAGGAAGGTCGCGTAATAAGGCGGCCCGACATGCTCGAACATGCCGACCGAGACGATCCGGTCATATTCGCCGGCGACGTCGCGATAGTCGGTGAGGGAAAAGGTGACGCGTTCCGCCAGCCCCTCCGCTTGCGCCCGCTCGCGCGCGACGCGGAGCTGCTGCTCCGACAGAGTGATGCCGTGGACGGTGACTCCGCCGGTACGGGCGAGGAAGAGAGCCATGCCGCCCCAGCCGCAGCCGATGTCGAGCACGCGCTGGCCCGGCGCGAGCCGTAGCTTGGCGGCGATATGCGCCTTCTTCGCCGCCTGGGCATTGTCGAGGCTCGTCTCGCCGTCGGTCCAATAAGCGCAGCTATATTGGAGGTCCCTGTCGAGGAAGAGCCGGAAGAAGTCGGTCGAGAGATCGTAATGATGGGCGACGTTGCGGCGGGAGCGGCGCTTCCAGTTCCACGTATCCCACAAGGCGGCGACCCGCCGCGGCCGCCAGCGCTGGGCATGGAGGGCGCCGTCATCCTCCCAGTTGAGATTCCAGGCGATCAGCTCGACCAGCTCGCTTATATCGCCATTCTCGATGGTGAGACGGCCGTCCATATAGGCCTCGCCGAGGCCCAAAGCGGGATTGAGCAGGATCCGTCTCTCCGTGCCGCTGCCGGAAAGTCGGATCGTGATCGGCTTCAGCCCCTGCGCCGGGGCGCCGAAGCTACGTGTGTTCGCGCCGGAAATGACGGTCAGCGGACCGTGGCGGATTATGGTGCGGAGCATCCGGTCCAGCAGCGTCATGGCGCGTAGAAGCACATTGCGGCGAGTTGTGCAAAAGCATGGCGCAAAGCGGCGGAGTCCGGCATGGTACCGCCATGAGCGCACAAGCGCTGATCGCCGCGCTGCTGCTGGCAGCGCCGGCCGCTCCCTCTCCCGTCGGCCATTACCGGCTGCAGGGCGTGCAGGATGCCGCCTCCGAGCTGGTCCTGCGCGCCGACGGTCGCTTCGATTATGCCCTCGCTTACGGCGCCCTTGACGAGGAAGCGACCGGCCGCTGGCGTCGTGTCGGCGACCAGGTTTTTCTGACAACGCTGCCCAAGCCGGTGCCGCCGCTCTTCTCGCCCGGCAAGACCGCGCACACGGCCGAGGCTCCGCTCACCTTGCATGTCGTCTCGCCCGATGGGCACGGCATTCCCGGCATCGATTTCCGGGTCGAATTCGAGACCGGCGCTCCGCTTCAGGACTATATCAACAATGACGACGGCTGGAGCCTGCCCGGCGAGGAGAAGCGCAAGCCCGTCGCCGTGACCCTGGCGGAGCCGATTTACCAGTTGGTCTCGCCTCGCTTTCCGATCGACACGAGCAAGGCGAACGATCTCACCTTCGTGCTGATTCCGCACGATATGGGCCGCTTCGATTTCGAGAACATGCCACTCGACATCGCCCCCGGCCGGCTGGTGATGCACCGCGGGGATGCGGCGCTGGACTATGTGCGGGACCGCTAGCAGCCGGCGCGACACATAATGTCACAATGAGCAAAACCATCGCCATAGTCGCTGGGTAGAACGTATCAGGGACGCGTTGTGGACGTCCGAGGGGCAACCGAAAGGGGACCTTTCCGATACAGACCAAGTTCAGCAGGGCTTGGGCAGCAGCGCGCCCAGGTCGCACGTAACGGTTAGGGCAAAGTGAAACCGAAATTGATCATTGCGGGCCTGCTCGCAGGGGCAGGCGTAACTCCTCTCGTCGCGCAGGCGCAGGCGGCCCCTCCGCCGCCCCCGCCGGCGCCCCCCGCATCGCCGAATTCCAGGAACGGACAGGGCCAAAGCAACGACCCCAACGAGATCGTCGTCACCGGCGAGCGGCTGCCGGGCGAGGTGAAGAGCGACATCCCGCCGGAGAACCAGCTCAACGAGCAGGACATCCAGGCCTATGGCGCGAGCAGCATCTCCGATCTGCTCGATGCGATCGCGCCGCAGACGGCGAGTACGCGCGGCCGAGGCAGCGGAGCGCCCGTCATCCTGCTCAACGGCCGCCGCATCTCGAGCTTCTCCGAGATACGCGACATCCCGCCCGAGGCGATCCTGCGCGTCGACATCTTCCCCGAGGAAGTGGCGCTGAAATTCGGCTACCGCGCCGACCAACGGGTGGTGAACTTCGTTCTCAAGCCGAACTTCAAGGCGGTCACGAGCGAGGCGAGCAGCCTGATCGCGACCGAAGGCGATCACCAAACCGATAACGGCCAGCTCGACGTGCTCAGAATCTCGAAGGGCGGCCGGATCAATATCGACCTCCAATACCAGCATGCGACGCCCTTGCTCGAGAGCCAGCGCGATATCGTCGAGCCGCCGGCAAGCACGACGGAGCCGGTGGTCAGCCCCAGCGACATCGGCCGGTTCCGCACCCTGGAGCCGCTCAGCAATACGCTGACGCTCAACACCATCTACAATCGCAGCATTTTCGGAAACGTCTCGGCGACGATCAACGGCCGCTATCAATATGTGGACAGCCAGAGCCTGCTCGGCCTGCCTACCGCGACGCTCGACATACCCGCCGGCAATCCGTTCGATCCCGCCGGCGAGACGATCCTGCGCGAATTCGACGTTGGCTATCCGCTCCAGCGCGACAGCGTGACCCAAACCGGCCATATCGGTCTCACCCTCAACGGCGACGTCTCACCCTGGCGCTGGTCGTTCACCAGCAATTACGACCTCAGCGACTCCATGGTCTGGACCCAGACCGGCCTCGACGTCAGCCGCCTCGAGGAACGGCTGGTGGCGGACGATCCAGCGGTCGATCCGCTCGGCACCGTTCCACTCGACCTGGTGAGCGCACGCGCCAGCGACACCGCCCATACGCTGTCGCAGACCGGCAATGCCGACCTCCTGTTCAGCGGCCCGCTGGTGAAGCTGCCCGGCGGAGACATCTCGACCGCCATGCATGTCGGCGGCAGCCTCGCCCGCCTCTCCAGCCAGACGATGCGCAGCGGCATCGCCCAGGACGTGTCGCTCGCCCGCGACATCTACAGCGCCCAGGGCAATGTCGACGTTCCGCTGACCAGCCGACGCAACAATTTCCTGGCGGCGATCGGCGACCTTTCGGCCAATTTCAATTTCCAGGACGATCATCTTTCCGACTTCGGGATGCTCGGTACGATCGGCTACGGCCTCAACTGGCGGCCGATCACGCAGGTGGATTTCATCGCGTCCGAGACGCGCGAGCATGGGCCGCCGTCGATGGACCAGCTCGGCGATCCGACTCTGGTGACTCCGGGTGTGCGCGTGTTCGATTTCGTGCGCAACGAAACGGTCGACGTGACCGAGACGACGGGCGGCACCCGCGCGCTGACCGCGGACAATCGCCGCGTCTACAAGCTGGGAACGAACATCCAGCCTTTCTCCAAGATCCAGATGAACGTGAGTGCGAACTACACCAACAGCCGCATCCTCAATCCCATCGCCTCCTTCCCGACGCCGACCTTCGCGATCGAGCAGGCCTTCCCCACCCGCTTCCTCCGCGACGCGCAAGGGCATCTGATCGCGATTGACGCGCGTCCGCTCAATTTCGCGCGATCGAACCAGGAGGATTTCCGCTGGGGCTTCAACCTGATCCTGCCGATCGGCAAGCAACCGCAGCGCGCGGGGCTGTTCGGCAGACGGCCGGGCGGCGGCGGCCCTCGTGCCGGCGGCGGGGGCGGTCCACGGGGCGGAGGCGGTGGGGGCCCGCGCGGTGGCGGCGGACGCGGTCCGTTCGGCGCTCCGGGTGGCGGGCGACTGCTGATCACCCTCTACCACACCTGGCATATTCGCGATCAGATCCAGGTCCGCAACGGCGTGCCGGTGCTCGACCTGCTGCATGGCGCGGCGGTCGGCAGCACCGGCGGACAGCCGCAGCATCAGATCCAGGGCACGATCGCCTTCTTCAAGGACGGACTCGGCCTGCGCGCGGAAGGCAATTGGCAGAGCGCCACCACCGTCATCGGCGGTCCGGACGGCCAGGGCGGCACCACCGACAATCTTCATTTCTCGAGCCTCGCCACCTTCAACCTCCGTCTGTTCGCCGATCTCGGCCAGATGAAGATGGGCAGGACACATCCATGGATGCACGGCCTTCGAATCACTGTCGGTCTCGACAATCTGTTCGACCGGCGCATCCACGTCACCGATCCGACCGGGGCGACGCCGATCAGCTATCAGCCCGATCTGCTCGACCCGCTCGGCCGGGTGCTGCGCATCTCCATCCGCAAGCAGTTTCTGTAGGCGGAGGCTTTACAGGCCCGGCGAAAGAGTGAACCCGGCGGCATGGGCGACGCGCCGATCTTCGACCGACGGCTGCGGCGGCTGCGGCGCGACCGCGCGGCGGCGCGCTTCGCGGCGGCGAACTACCTCCATCGGCTCGCCGCCGACGAGCTGCTCGAACGGCTCGACCTGGTGCGGCGGCCGTTTGCGCGGGCGCTCGATCTCGGTTGCGGCGACGCCTATCTCGCCGCGCGGCTGCGCGAGCGGGGCATGGAGGTGGTTGCGGCCGACGCCGGTTTCGTTTTCGCCCAACACGCGAACGGCGTCCAATGCGACGAGGATTTCCTGGCGTTCGGCGACGGCGCCTTCGATCTCATCGTGTCGGTCGGCGCGCTCGATAGCGTCGACGATCTGCCCGGTGCGCTGCTGCTGATCCGACGGGCGCTCCGGCCCGACGGCCTGTTGCTGGCCGCCATGGCAGGCGCGGGCTCGCTGCCAAAGCTGAAGACCGCGATGCTGGCGGCGGACGAAGCGGAAGGCGCCATCTCTCCGCACATCCATCCGCAGATCGATGTTCGCGCGGCGGGCGATCTGCTCATGCGGGCAGGGTTCGCGCTTCCGGTCGTCGACACGCAGGGCATCGATGTTCGATTTCCGGATCTGTTCCCGCTGGTCCGCGATCTTCGCGCAATGGCCGCGACCAATGTGCTGACGGCGCGGTCGCGGAGACCAGTCGGTCGGATCGGCCTCGCCGCGGCAGCGGCCGATTTCGCCTCCCGCGCCGATCCGGACGGCAAGACGGCGGAGCGCTTCGAGATCCTCCATCTGCTCGGCTGGGCGCCATCGACCGACCAGCCGAAGCCGGCCCGCCGCGGCAGTGCTACCGCATCGCTTGCGGAAGCCCTGAAGTCCCGCTCAGATTAGCCGCTCGAGCGCGGCGACCAGCGGCATGTCCGCCGGCGGCATCTCGCCGACGACCATTTCGCCCGGCTTCGTCCATTTGAGCGCGGCGGCGTCGAGCGCTTGCGGCACGCCGTCCCAGTGGCGGCAAAGATAAAGGAGCAGCAGCATGTGCCGTCCGGCATTGTGGGCGCTTGCGAAAGCGGCGGGCACGAGGTGCGACTCCGCCACCTTGATGCCGAGTTCCTCACACAGCTCGCGTGCCAAAGCCGCTTCGGGGCGTTCATCCGGCTCGACCTTGCCGCCCGGAAATTCCCAAAGGCCGGCCATGGCCCGTCCCGGCGCGCGCTGCTGAAGCAGCACCCGCCCCTGCGCGTCGACCAGCGCCGCCGCCACTACCACCATCAATGTCGGATTTTTTTCCAAGAGCGGCCCGGTTGGTAGGAAAGCATTAACGAGAACGACCTATCCAGCCCTGCTTAATGGGCGCTGTGCCTTCCCAAAGGGGATAGGGTCGATGAAGCGATTTGGAAAGCTGGTCCGCAACGAGGACGGCGCGACCGCTATCGAATACGGCCTGATCGTGGCCCTTATCGTCATTGCCATGATCGGCGGCCTCAAGCTCTTCGCCGGCAACGTCATCACCATGTGGAACGGCGTTCAGCAGAACGTCGCCTCCAACGGATGAAGCCTCAGGCGAATATGAAGGAAGCCGCTAACCTTTTGGCAACTTCCTTCCAATAAATCCCGAAAGGCTCGCCCGAAGTGGACAAGGGGGCGGCACGGGAAGTGTGGACTTCCAGTTGGCAAACAGGAGACCGGAAATGTATTTCATTCGCAAGATCATCAAGAGCAACAAGGGCGCGACCGCCATCGAATATGGCCTCATCGCCGCTCTGATCGCCGTCGCCGCCATCTCAGCGATGCGGAGCGTCGGCACGACCCTGAACACCACCTTCGGCAACGTCGCGACCCAGATGGGCAGCTAATCCGGTCCCGGATGAGGGGCGGCTCGCCTGAGCTGCCCCTCATTCACCGGATTATCTCGACTCATTCGGGAGTGCAGACAATGCTGAAGCTCAAGAGACTGATCAGGAACAACAAAGGCGCAACGGCCATCGAATATGGTCTGATCGCCGCCCTGATCGCCGTCGCCGCCATCACCGCGATGCGCAGCGTCGGCACGACCCTGAACACGACGTTCGCTAACGTCGCGACTCAGATGAACGGCTGATCCTGAGGACAGCTGTCAAGGAAGGGCGGCGGAACTCGTTCCGCCGCCCTTTCCTTTTGGGGCGCGCACATATTTGGTTAACGCCCGCGCGCTAAGGACAATATATGAGCATCGAAAGCACGAGCACCCTCCCCGCGGCGGACGCGACGCGGATCGACTGGCGCGCGGTGTCGCTCGATCTCGCCGAGCGCGGATTCGTGCTGCTGCTGATGCTGCTCTTCATGATGCGGCTG
Source organism: uncultured Alphaproteobacteria bacterium (assembly GCA_963777295.1). Taxonomy (GTDB): domain Bacteria; phylum Pseudomonadota; class Alphaproteobacteria; order Sphingomonadales; family Sphingomonadaceae; genus Allosphingosinicella. Next base: position 19,348 of record CAVZPV010000007.1, on the reverse strand, counting down.
GCGCCGGCGGTCGGAAGCGGCGCCTGCAACATCCTGATCGGAGTCTCCGAGGGCCTCAGCGCCATCCTCATCCTCGCCCGCCGCCCCGGCGCGGTGATTGCCACGCCCTATGCCTGGGCGATCTCGATCGGCGGCACCTGCGCGCCCTTGCTGGTCGCGCCGGGCGGGCTGCGCCTTGTGCCCGGCACGGCGCCTCTGGTGCTGATGGCGGTCGGCCTCGCCTTCAGCATCTCGGCCAAGGCGTTCCTGCGGCGCAGCTTCGGCATCCTCCCCGCCAATCGCGGGGTGCGCCGCGAAGGTCCGTACCGGATCGTCCGCCATCCCATGTATGCCGGCTACGCCCTGACCCATCTCGGCTTCCTCGTCAGCAGCTTCGAGCTGCGCAACGTCGCGGCCTACGCGGTGTGCTGGACGGCGATGGCGCTGCGCATCCGCGCGGAGGAGGCGTTCCTGTCGCGGGATCCCGCCTATCGCGCCTATCGCGGCACCGTCGCATACCGCCTGATACCCGGTCTCTGGTGAGACTGTAGTACAGCATTAATACACTTTCCCCCTTGCACAGTCCCGCCCCCCTGCCCCATTTAGCGGGCAACAGACGAGGGGAGCGATCATGGCCACCACCGCCACCGAGACCAAATTGACGCTCGAGGCGCCCGATCCGGTGCAGAGCGTCGCGCCGGAGCAGGCGGCCGGCCTCGTGCCGATCGAGGAAGGCGTGAAGTCAAAGCTCGATACCGTCTGCGACAAGTTCGTGAACGAGCTGGTCGCGGCGGATTCCAACAGCCCGGAATTCGGCAGGAAGATCGACGAGCTCACCAATATGGGCCGCAAACAGATCGCCGACGCGGCCGGCCAGTCGAACCGTTTCCTCGACCGGCCGGTCAAGGCGATCGACAAGGATAGCGGCATCGGCGCCGATCTGACCGAGCTGCGCCGCACCGTCGAGCAGCTCGATCCGGGCCGTCAGGGCAATCTGTCGAAGCCCCGCCGGTTCCTCGGCATCATCCCGTTCGGCAACCGGCTCGGAAATTATTTCCAGAAATACCAATCGGCGCAAACTCACATCACGAAGATCCTCGACGGCCTCGCCTCCGGCAAGGACGAGCTGCTGATGGACAATGCGGCGATCGACACCGAGCGCGCGGCGCTGTGGAAGGCGATGGGCCAGCTCGAGCAGATGATCCACATCTCCAAGACGCTCGACCAGAAGCTCGAGGACAAGGCCAACGATCTCGACGCCACCGAACCCGCCAAGGCCAAGGCGATCCGCGAGACCGCCCTTTTCTACACCCGCCAGCGCACCACCGATCTGCTCACCCAAATGGCGGTGACGGTGCAGGGCTATCTCGCGCTCGATCTCGTCAAGAAGAACAATGTCGAGCTGATCAAGGGCGTCGACCGCGCCTCGACGACGACCGTCTCGGCGCTCCGGACGGCGGTGACGGTCGCCCAGGCGCTGACCAACCAGCGGCTGGTGCTCGACCAGATCACCGCGCTCAACACGACGACCGCGAACGTGATCGATTCGACCGGCAGCATGCTTCGCAATCAGACCGGCGAGATCCACAAGCAAGCGGCTTCCTCGACGATCCCGCTGGAGACGCTGCAGCGCGCCTTCCAGAATATCTACGACACGATGGACATGATCGACCAGTTCAAGGCCGAGGCGCTCGGCAACATGAAGCAGACGGTCGACCACGCTTTCCAGCGAGGTCGAGAAGAGCCGCGGCTATATCGCTCGCGCCGAAGGGGTCGAGCAGAGCAAGCTGGCCGGCGGCAGCACCGGCTCGCCCTTGCTGGCGCCGATCGAGCATTGATGCCACGGCGTCCCCACAGCGTAGACGACGCGATCGCGCGGTTCGACGAGCTCATCCACCGCTACGAAGGCGGCGCACCGGCGGCAATCGCACGTAGCGCGGCTCGCGGCACCCCGGCGCTTGCGCGGCGACTCGCGACGCTCGGCATGGCGATCGTCGCCCTGATCGTCGCGACCATCATCTTCGGCCTGTTCGTCGGGCCGATCGGGCTCAAGGGCCTGTTCCTCGTCGTCCTCGCGATGCTGGCGATCCTGATCGTCTTTTCGCTGCGTCCGCTTCATCCGGAACCGAAGCGGGTCGCCTATAGCGAGGACTTGCCGGCGCAAGACCGTGGTCAAGCAGCTGGAAGGGTTGCTGGCGAGCCGGCGCTCCGCCCTCCCCGCTCCCGCCGCGCGGCGGGCAGACGCGATTGGGGCGCGGCTTCCACTGCTGGAGAACCACCTGGCCGAGGCCGATCCGCTCGACCCGCTCGCGCAGGAGGCGCGGCGACTGATGGGCAAGCATCTGCCCGATCTGCTCGACCGCTACGAGCGCGTGCCCCCCGCCTATCGCCAGGAGCGGGACGGCGAAGGGCTGACGGTGGACGAGAGGCTGGTCAAAAGCCTCGACGCGGCGAGCACGGCGCTGGATGAGATCGGCAGCAAGCTGGCGCAGGGCGACCGCGACGCCTTCGAGACTCAGGGCCGCTTCATCGAGAGCCGCTACAAGGATTCCGACACGCCTGCCTGACGTCAGCGAACGCGACGCCAAAGCAGGAAGAGCGCCAGTAGCAGCGCCCATCCGCCGAGCGCCAGATAGAGGGTCAGCGGAAACGGCGCGGCGAAGATCGCGACCACACCGACCAGCAGCGCAGCCGCCTCGATTCCCGCCCGTAAGCGGCTGGTGGCGAAGCCGCAATGGCGACAACGAGGCAGTGCGCCGAACCAGGACAGGGCCGGAAAGCGTGGCCAGAAACTAAGGCTGGCATCGCATACCGGACAGCGCCGTCCCGCGAGAACCGACGTTCCCGCCAACCGGGCCGCCGCCGCGCCTCCCGCCGCCATGCCGAGCACGAAGCCGAGCGCCGTCCACACGTTCGCGCCCAGCAGGGCCATATCAGAGTCCGGCGGCGGCGAGGATGCGCTGGGCCTGGACGAGATGCGGCCGGTCGATCATCCGTCCGTCAAGCGACAAGGCGCCCGCGCTCGGATTGGCTTCGAAGGCGGCGACGATCGCGCGTGCGTGAACGATTTCTGCCTCGCTCGGCGTGAAGGCGGCGTTGATGACCGGCACCTGATCGGGATGAATTGCCATCATGCCGGCGAAGCCGTCGCGGCGCGCGCGGGCGGCGTACGCGGCGAGGCCCTCCAGGTCGCGGAAGGCCGGGTAGACGGTCTCGATCGGCGCCACGCCCGCCGCGGCAGCCCCGAACAGACAGAGTGAGCGTGCCAGCTCGTAAGGTGGGGTATAGCGCCCATCCGCCTCGCGCGATGTGACCGCGCCGACGGCCGCCGGCAAATCCTCCGCGCCCCAGGTGAGCCCCGCCAACCGCCGCTGGCCGCCGAAAGTGCCGAGCTGGAACAGGGCGGCAGGCGTCTCGGTCGCGATGGCGAGGATCTGCGCCGTCGCATTGCCGGCTTCGGTCAGGCGTCGCGTCAGCTCGGCGACCGAAGCGCCGCCTTCCGCCTTGGGGAGCACGATTCCGTCGGGGTGAACCGAAAGGATCGCCGGCGAGATCCTTCTCCGCCTCACCGCTCGTCCAGCGGATTGATCCGGACCCAGAGCGGCGATGTCGAATTAGCGTCGAGGAAGGCCGCGACCGCGCGTCGCGCCTCAGGCTTGGCAGCTGCCGCGACCGCGTCTTCGAGATCGAGAATCAAGGCGTCGGCGCCGGCCCGGAGCGCCTTCTCCATCCGGTCCGGCCGGTCGCCCGGCACGAACAGGAGCGAGCGCAGCCTCAATGCGGCCGCCTCTGCATCAGAGCGGCGCGCTCGCAGGAGCAGACGAGCTCGTTCCGCTGGTTGAGCATGCGATGTTCGAAGGTGACGATGCCGGCATTGGGCCGCGACTGCGAATCCTTGAGGCTCAGCACCTCGGTTTCGGCGCGCAGCGTATCGCCGATGAAGACGGGCTTCGGCATCCGCACCTTGTCGTAGCCGAGATTGGCGACCAGCGTGCCGAGCGTCGTGTCGCCGACCGATGAGCCCGACCATCAGCGCGAAGGTGAAGGTGCCGTTGACGACGATCCGGCCGAATTCGCGTCGCGGCGGCATATTCGGCGTCGATGTGGAGCGGCTGCGGATTGTGCGTCAGCGCCGAGATGAGGAGATTGTCGGTCTCGGTGACGGTGCGGTGCGGCTGATGCTCCAGCCGATCGCCGATCCGCCATTCGTCATAATAGCGGCCGGGCATCAGCTTCGCCTCCTCGTCAGCTTCCGCTCGTCCCGAGCGTAGTCGAGGGGCCCTGGCACAAACTCATCACGGGCGCCCCTCGACTTCGCTCGGGAGGAGCGAGCCTTAGTTCCCTGCATCGGCCTTCTCCACCCGCACCAGCAAGGTTCCCTCCGTCACCTGCGCGCCTTCCCTTGCCTCCAGCGCGGCGACAATGCCATCGAACGGGGCGGCGAGGCTATGCTCCATCTTCATCGCTTCCAGGGTGACGAGCTTCTGCCCCTTTGCCACGCTGTCGCCCTGCCGCACGTCGACCGAGATGATCCGGCCCGGCATCGGCGACAGGAGCGTACCGTCCGCTGCCCCGCTCCCGCCGCCCGCGCCCGAAGCGCCGGGCAGGCTGAAGGCGAAGGCCTGGCCGGCCGAGAAAACCAGCACCCGGTCGTCGCGATGCCGTGGCAATTCCTTCGAGCGGCGACGTCGCCGTCGCCGTCGACCAGGCGCGTCTCGCCGCCGTGGCTGAGCGCGACGCGCAGATCGCGCGGTCCGTTGAGCCGGAAACCGCTTAGCGCCGCCCAGGGATCGGCATCGTCCCCGCTGCCGAAGTCGGCGGAGAGCAAGGCCGTCGCGGCGAGATTCCAGACGCCTTCCGAAGGCGTCGGGTCCGGCACCAGCCGCTCGATCCGCGATGGAATGAAGGCCGGTATCGACATGGCCGGCGCGGAAATCCTCGATCGTCGGCGGCGCGGGCGAGGAAGGCGGCGTTGGTCCTCACCGGCCAGACCTCGACCTGGTCGAGCGTGTCGGCCAGCCGGTCGATCGCCTCCTCGCGGGTGGCGCCGCGGGCGATCAGCTTGGCGATCATCGGATCGTAGAAGGGGCGTGATCCGCGTCGCCCTCCTCGACGCCGGTGTCGATGCGGATCGCGTCGGCCGAGCACGAAATGGTCGAGCCGGCCGATCGAGGGCAGGAATCCGTGCGCCGGGTCCTCGGCATAAAGCCGCGCCTCGATCGCATGGCCGCGGATCGACAGTTCGTCCTGGCGTCAGCGGCAGCGGCTCGCCCGACGCGACGCGCAGCTGCCATTCGACCAGATCCTGGCCGGTGATCTCCTCGGTCACCGGATGCTCGACCTGCAGCCGCGTGTTCATCTCCATGAACCAGATGCGGTCCGGCGCGCAGGCCCTCGCGACGCGTCGGCGATGAACTCGATCGTGCCCGCGCCGACATAGTCGACCGCCTGCGCCGCCTGCACCGCCGCGCCGCACACCGCCGCGCGCGTCGCCTCGTCCATTCCGGGCGCGGGCGCTTCCTCGATCACCTTCTGGTGGCGCCGCTGGAGCGAGCAGTCGCGCTCGAACAGGTGGACGACGTTGCCGTGGCTGTCGCCGAACACCTGCACCTCGATGTGGCGCGGCCGCTGGGACATATTTCTCGATCAGCACGCGGTCGTCGCCGAAGCGAGGCCGCCGCCTCGCGCTTGGCAGCTCGCCAGCGCGTCGTCGAACTCGCCGGCCGCGTCGACCCGGCGCATGCCCTTGCCGCCGCCGCCCGCGACCGCCTTGATCAGCACCGGATAGCCGATCGCCTCGGCCTCGCGCTGCAGCCGCTCGGGCGCCTGGTCCTCGCCGAGATAGCCGGGCGTCACCGGCACGCCGGCCTCCGGCCATCAGCTGCTTGGCGGCGTCCTTCAGCCCCATCGCGCGGATGCTCGCCGGCTTCGGCCCGACCCAGATCAGGCCCGGCGTCGATCACCGCCTGCGCGAAGTCGGCATTTTCCGAGAGGAAGCCGTAGCCGGGATGGATCGCCTCGGCGCCGGTCTGCCTGCGCGGCCGCGATGATCTTCTCGCCGACGCAGATAGCTTTCGCGCGCCGGCGCCGGCCCGATATGCACCGCCTCGTCCGCCTCGCGCACGTGCAGCGCCTGCGCGATCGGCGTCCGAATAGACCGCGACCGTGCGGATGCCCGAGCCGCCGCGCGGTGCGGATGATGCGGCACGCGATCTCGCCGCGGTTGGCGATGAGGAGCGAGCTGATCATCGGCCGTGCATCCCGTCGCCGCTGGACCAGGTGACGTTGAGGACCTTCCAGCGCCGCCTTCGCGGACCAGGTCGAAATGGTCGACGCCGCAATGGTGAGCCTTGCCGTCGATCGTGAAGACGTAGTGGCCCCAGACCATGGCGATGTCGCCATCGACGTCGATCGCGGGGTCGGTCAGCGCCTCGCGATAGTGTTCGAGGCCCGGCTTGAAGCTGCCAGCAAACTCTGCCCAGCTGAGGTGGCGAACGATGCGGCTGCCGTCCGGCGCTCGCTGGCGACGGTGACGCCGCCCTCAGGCCGCATCTCGGCGCAGGATCGCCTGCGCCGTCTCGCGCGGCGAGGCCGGCGAACATCGCATCGACCGTGCGTCATCGCGCGCGGCCTCGATCGGCCGAAGGCGAGGCCGCGGTCAGCGTCGCCGAGCAGGGCGAGCCAGATACGTTGCAGCATCGTCGTCACTCACATCCGGAACACGCCGAACTGCGGCCGCTCCGGGATCGGCGCGTTCAGGGTGGCGCGAAGGCGAGGCCGAGCACGTCGCGGGTCTGCGCCGGGATCGATGATGCCGTCGTCCCACAGCCGCGCGGTCGCGTACTAGGGATTGCCCTCGTCCTCGTATCGCTGGCGGATCGGCGCCTTGAAGGCCTCGGCCTCCTCGGGCGTCCATTTGTCGGCATCGCGGTGGACGGTCGCGAGCACGCTCGCCGCCTGCTCGCCGCCCATCACGCTGATCCGCGCAGTTGGGCCAGGTGAAGAGGAAGCGCGGGCCATAGGCGCGGCCGGCCATGCCGTAATTGCCGGCGCCGAAGCTGCCGCCGATCAGCACCGTGATCTTGGGCACGCTGCGCGGTCGCGACCGCGGTCACCAGCTTGGCGCCGTGCTTGGCGATGCCTTCCGCCTCGTATTTGCCGCCGACCATGAAGCCGGAGATGTTCTGCAGGAACAGCAGCGGCATGCGCCGCTGGCAGGCGAGCTCGATGAAATGCGCGCCCTTCAGCGCGCTTTCGCTGAACAGCACGCCGTTGTTGGCGAGGATCGCGACCGGCATGCCCCAGATATGCGCGAAGCCGCAGACGAGGGTCGTGCCGTAGAGCGGCTTGAACTCGTGGAATTCGGAGCCGTCGACGATGCGGCGCGATCACCTCGTGCACGTCATAGGGCGCGCGGACGTCCTCGGGGATGATGCCGTAGAGTTCCTCCGGATCGAGCTTCGGCGGACGCGGCTCGGCCAGGTCGAGATCGAGCTCTGCTCTGGTCGGTGTTCAGCGTGGCGACGATGTCGCGCACGATCGTCAGCGCATGCTCGTCATTCTCGGCGAGATGGTCGACGACGCCGGACTTGCGCGCATGCAAGATCGCCGCCGCCCAGCTCCTCGGCCGAGATCACCTCGCCCGTCGCCGCCTTCACCAGCGGCGGCCCGCCGAGGAAGATCGTGCCCTGGTTGCGCACGATCACGCTCTCGTCGCACATCGCCGGCACATAGGCGCCGCCGGCGGTGCAGCTTCCCATCACGCAGGCGATCTGGGCGATGCCCTCGGCGCTCATATTGCGCCTGGTTGTAGAAGATGCGGCCGAAATGGTCGCGGTCGGGGAAGACCTCGGCCTGGTGCGGCAGGTTGGCGCCGCCGCTGTCGACGAGATAGATGCAGGGCAAGCCGGTTCTCGCGCGCGATCTCCTGCGCGCGCAGATGCTTCTTCACCGTCATCGGGATAGTAGGCGCCGCCCTTCACCGTCGCGATCGTTGGCAGACGATCATCACCTCGCGGCCGGAGACGCGGCCGATGCCGGCGATCATCCCCGCGCCCGGCGCCTCGCCGTCGATACATGCCGTTGGCGGCGAGCTGGCCGATCTCGAGGAAGGGCGAGCCGGGATCGAGCAGCCGCTCGACCCGGTCGCGCGGCAGCAATTTGCCGCGCGCGACGTGGCGCTCGCGATGCTTTTCCGGTCCGCCCAGCGCCGCTTTTGCCACGCATGCGCGAAGCTCGTCCGCAAGCGCGCGATTGTGCGCGGTGAAGCGGCGACAGGTCTCCGATCCTTCGTCGATCTTGCTGACGATCTCGGTCATCCGCTGTGCACCGGCTTCTTGCGGATCAGATACCGGTAGACGCCGATCACGTTGATGAAGAACAGAATGATGTTCTGGGTCCCGATCCCCTTCGCCTCCTTCGACAGGAACCCCCAACTCACCAGCGCGATCGACGAGGTCACGAAGATGATGAAGCCCCAGCCGGTCGGCTTGCGGCCGAGGTCGAGCGAAACGATCAAGGCCGCGGTCGCGCCGGCGATCGAGCCGTACCATTGGAGGCCGTCGATCAAGCCGTCGCTCATCTTCCCGTCACCCCAGCGCAGGCTGGGGTCCCAGCGGGTGAAAGACGCGGCGCCAGCTCTCGCTGAGGCCCCAGCCTGCGCTGGGGTAACGGAGGGGCGCTCATGCCCCCGCCCCGATCAATTCGCGGCCGATCAGCATGCGGCGGATCTCGTTGGTGCCGGCGCCGATGTCGAGCAACTTGGCGTCGCGGGCATAGCGTTCGACCGGCCAGTCCTTGGTGTAACCGGCGCCGCCGAGCGCCTGGATCGCCTCCAGGCGCACCTTCACCGCGCTTTCGGAGGCGAGCAGGATCGCGCCGGCCGCGTCGAACCGCGTCGTCTTCCCCGCATCGCAATTCCTGGCCACCGCATAGACATAGGCCCGCGCCGAGTTCAGTGCGACATACATGTCGGCGACCTTGGCCTGCATCAGCTGGAAGGCGCCGATCGGCTGGCCGAACTGCTTGCGCTCGCGCACATAGGGCAGCACGACATCGAGGCAGGCCTGCATGATGCCGAGCTGGATGCCGGCGAGCACGGTCCGCTCGTAATCGAGGCCCGACATCAGCACGCCGACGCCGCCGTTCACCGGCCCCATCACATTCTCGTCCGGCACGAAGCAATCGTTGAACACCAGCTCGCCGGTCGGCGAGCCGCGCATGCCCATCTTGTCGATCTTCTGGCCGATCGAGAAGCCCTCCATCTCCTTCTCGATCAGGAAGGTGGTGATGCCGCGGCTCCCCTCGCCCGTCTTGGCATAGACCACGAGCGTGTCCGCATAGGCGGCGTTGGTGATCCAGAATTTGGTGCCGTTGAGGACGTAGCCGCCCTCCACCCGCTCGGCCCGCAGCTTCATCGAGACGACGTCGGACCCCGCCCCTGCCTCCGACATGGCGAGCGCGCCGACATGCTCGCCGGAGATCAGTTTCGGCAGATATTTCCCCTTCTGCGCGTCGCTCGCCCAGCGGCGGATCTGGTTGACGCAGAGGTTGGAATGGGCGCCGTAGGAAAGGCCTATCGAGGCCGAGGCGCGCGCCACTTCCTCCTGCGCGATCACATGCTCGAGATAGCCGAGCCCGAGCCCGCCATATTCCTCCTCGACGGTGATGCCGTGGAGGCCGAGCTCGCCCATTTCCGGCCAAAGCGCCCGCGGGAACCAGTCCTCCGCATCGATGCGGGCGGCGAGTGGGCGCGATCCGGTCGGCGGCGAAGCGGCGCGTCGTCTCGCGGATCGTGTCCGCCATCTCGCCGAGCGCGAAATCGAGCCCGAGTTCCATCCGATCCTCCTGTTGCCGCGGCCCTAGCAGAGCCCCCGCGATTTGAACAAGCGCGGGCGGGTGACTATGTGCGCGGACACCACTCATTCCTCCGCCGGAACGGGCGAGGGGACAATGCGCAGCATAGTCGAGGGGGGCCTGGATCAGCACGCAGCCCCCTCGACCGCGCTTCGCGCGGTCCCCCTGCCTGTTCCGGGGCGGAGCTGAACGCAGGAGCCCCCATGACCGCCGATCCGATCGTCATCCTTTCCTACGCCCGCACGCCGATGGGCTCGTTCCAGGGCAGCCTCGCCGGCGCCAGCGCGACCGAGCTCGGCGCCACCGCGGTCCGCGCCGCGGTCGAGCGGGCCGGCATCTCAGGGCGATCGAGGTCGAGAAGATCTTCATGGGCTGCGTCCTTCCCGCCGGCCTTGGCCAGGCGCCCGCCCGCCAGGCGGCGCTCGGCGCCGGCCTGCCCCGCTCGGTCGAGGCGACGACGGTCAACAAGGTCTGCGGATCGGGCATGCAGGCGGCGATCTACGCGCACGACATGATCGCGGCGGGCTCGGCCGACCTGATCGTCGCCGGCGGCATGGAGTCCATGTCGAACGCGCCCTACCTCATGAAGAAGCACCGCTCGGGCGCCCGCATCGGCCACGACACAGTCTACGATCACATGATGCTCGACGGCCTCGAGGACGCCTATGACAGCGGTCGTGCCATGGGCACCTTCGCCGAGGATGCGGCGCGCGAATATCAGTTCACGCGCGGCCACCAGGACGACTATGCGATCGAGTGCCTCCGCCGCGCCAATGAGGCGATTCGGAGCGGCGCCTTCGAGCGCGAGATCGCGCCGGTCACGGTGAAGACGCGCAAGGGCGAGGAGATCGTCGCGACCGACGAGCAGCCGGGCAAGTCGAACCCGGAGAAGATTCCCGGTCTCAAGCCCGCTTTCGCCAAGGACGGGACGATCACCGCCGCCAATGCCTCCTCCATTTCCGACGGCGCCGCCGCTCTGGTCATCACGCGCCAAAGCGTCGCCGACCGGCTCGGCGTGAAGCCGGTCGCCCGCATCGTCTCCCACGCCGCCCACGCCCAGGAGCCTGCAAAGTTCACCACCGCGCCGGTCCCTGCGATCCGCAAAGCCCTGGAGAAGGCCGGCTGGAGCGTCGGCGACGTCGACCTATTCGAGGTCAACGAGGCCTTCGCCTGCGTCGCGATGATCGCGATGCGCGACCTCGGCATCCCGCGCGACAAATTGAACGTCCACGGCGGCGCCACCGCGCTCGGCCACCCGATCGGCGCCAGCGGCGCGCGCCTCCTCGCCACCCTGCTCAGCGCGCTGGAGACGACCGGCGGCAAACGCGGCCTCGCCACCCTCTGCATCGGCGGCGGCGAGGCGACGGCCATGGCGGTGGAGCTGATGGACTGAGCTTCGATTCGGCGTCCTTCTTGGCGCCACACGCTCTTGCTCGATGAACCGGGACAGAGACCTCGAAAAGGCCAATTTACCTTTGCGCGCTCCTCGGTTAGCTACGGAGGGAGGAGGGCAATATGAGCTATATCGAACAGACGCTTATGCCGGGCGAGACTGTCCTTTCCCGGGCAACCATCCACTGGGCCGTGTTCATCGGACCGGCCTTGTTGACTTTCCTCGGTGTACTGATGCTCCTGGGCGGCTTTCCTTTGGTTTTGATTGCGGGATTGATCTGGTTCGGCTGGTCCTATCTTGTCAGGCAGTCGATCGAATTGGCTGTCACGAACAAGCGGGTGCTCGCGAAGAGCGGCGTCGTGCGGCGTCATTGCGTCGACGTGCAAAACGGAAAGGTTGAGGGGCTGACCTACGATCAAGGGTTGATCGGACGCATGCTCGGTTATGGTTCGATCGTGGTGCGCGGGACGGGTATTGGCGCGGTCCCCATTCCTTATATCGCCGCGCCGGAGGCCTTTAAGCGCGAGGTCAACATCGCGATCAACCCCGCCTAGCGGAAGGTGGTGGCTGCCCCGTTCAGGGGCGGCGGCCGCTCAGCCGATACAGATGCCGCCCACCGCCGCGGTCGCAGCGATGGGCCAAGAGGAATGATCGCTATGGGCGGGTCTTGGCGTTCCGCGCGACAAGCTCAATGTCCGTGGCGGCGCTACGGCTTTGGGTTACCTGATCCGCGCAGGCGACGCGGGCATCCTCCCCACCCTCTGCATCGGCGGCGGCGAAGCGACGGCGATGGCGGCGGAGCTAGTGGACTAAAGGCGGCGGGCACTACGCCTTCACCGCGTAGCCCGCTATGAATGTTCCGTATGGGGCGGGACTGAACGAGAGCGGCGAAGGCTATGGCGGGGTGCCGCCCCGGGTCCGTCTCGGCGCCTTGGCGGCGGTCTTCCTGCTGCTGTTCGGCCTGCCCGCCGCCCTCCTGCTCTGGATGACCGCTGTTCCGGGACGGTCCTATTCCGGGCCGCTTCCGCCTCTGTCGCCCGCGCAGACCGGGTTGGCCGGCCGACTTCGCGATCATGTCGAGTCGATCGCCGGTCAGCCGCACAATGTTGCCCATCCCGAAGCGCTGGAAGCGGCCGCTCGATATCTGGAAGCGCAACTCCTCGCCTTCGGCTATCCGGTGCACCGGCAATCCTTCGCCGTCGGCGGCGCAAGGGCCCGCAACATCGAGGTGGTCGTCGAGCCAGCCGATCGCCGTGCGGCGACCCTCGTCGTCGGCGGCCATTATGACAGCGTCGGCGATGCGCCGGGCGCGAACGACAATGGGACCGGGGCGGCGGCGATCGTCGAGCTGGCGCGCGGGCTGGCTGACCTCCGCCATCGCTCCGCCGTCCGCATTCGGCTGGTCCTATTCGTCAACGAAGAGCCGCCTTTCTTCAAGACCGACAGGATGGGCAGCCTCGTCTATGCCCGCGCGTTGAAGCGGACCGGGGAGCCGGTGCTCGGGATGCTCTCGCTGGAGACGATCGGCTTCTACAGCGACCGACCGGACAGCCAGCATTATCCGTTCCCGCTCGGCCTGCTCTATCCGTCGACCGGCAATTTCATTGCTTTTGTCGGCACCACCGGCTCCCGTTCCTGGGTGCGGCACGCCACCGGCGCCTTCCGCGCCGCCGCGCGCTTTCCGAGCGAGGGCGGCACGGCACCGGGCTTCATCCAGGGGATCGACTGGTCCGACCATTGGTCGTTCGGGCAGGTCGGCATCCCGGCGGCGATGGTCACGGACACGGCGCCGTTCCGCTATCCCTATTACCACACCGCCGTCGATACTCCGGATAAGGTCGACTACGGGCGTACGGCGCGGGTGGTGGAGGGGCTGACGGCGATGATCCGAAGCTGGGCGTTGCAGCCCAGCCGCCCCTAGGAAAATGTCCCCTCCGCCCCTATGTGCGCGCTCTCCCATGGCAATCACGCTTCCTTCCCCGCCGAAAGTCGGCATGGTTTCGCTCGGCTGTCCGAAGAGCCTTGGTCGATTCCGAGCGCATCCTGACCAAGCTGCGCTCGGACGGCTACGATCTGTCGCCCGATTATGCCGGCGCCGACGTCGTGCTGGTCAACACCTGCGGCTTCCTCGATTCCGCCAAGGAGGAGAGCCTCGAGGCGATCGGCGAGGCGATCGCGGAGAATGGCCGCGTCATCGTCACCGGCTGCATGGGCAAGGAAGCGGACGTCATCCGCGCGACGCTTCCCGGAGGTGCTCGCGGTCACCGGGCCGCAGCAATACGAGCAGGTGGTCGGCGCGGTCCACGTCGCCGCGCCGGTGCCGCCCTCGGCCTATCTCGAACCTGGTGCCGGAGACGCGGGCTCAAGCTCACGCCGCGCCACTACAGCTATCTGAAGATTTCCGAGGGCTGCAACCACCGCTGCGCCTTCTGCATCATCCCGTCGCTGCGCGGCGATCTCGTCAGCCGCCGGCCCGACGCGATCCTGCGCGAGGCGGAGAAGCTGGTCGCGGCGGGCACCAGGGAACTGCTGGTCATCAGCCAGGACACCTCGGCCTATGGCGTCGACCTGCGCCACAAGCGCCTGGCCGTGGAAAGGTGCGGCGAGGTGCGCGCGCACATGACCGATCTCGCGCGCGAGCTCGGCAAGCTCGGCGCCTGGGTGCGGCTGCACTACGTCTATCCCTATCCGCACGTCGACCGGGTCATCCCGCTGATGGCGGAGGGGCTGGTCCTCCCCTATCTCGACATCCCCTTCCAGCATGCCTCGCCCGTCCGTGCTGAAGGCGATGAAGCGCCCGGCCAACGAAGCGAAGGTGCTGGAGCGGATCCGCGGCTGGCGCGACATCTGCCCCGACATCGCGATCCGCTCGACCTTCGTCGTCGGCTTTCCCGGCGAGACCGAGGCGGATTTCGACTATCTGCTGCAACTGGCTCGAGGAAGCGCAGCTCGACCGCGTCGGCGCCTTCCGCTTCGAGCCGGTCGCAGGGCGCCGCGGCGAACGGCCTGCCCGGCGTGGTGCCCGGAAGAGGTGAAGGAAGAGCGCTACGCCCGCCTGATGGACATGACCGCCGCGATCTCCGCGGCCAAGCTCCAGGCGAAGATCGGCCGCACGCATCGACGTGCTCATCGACGTCGCCGACGGGGAAGGTGGCGCCACCGGCCGCTCGAAGGCCGATGCGCCCGAAATCGACGGCGAAGTGCATCTGCGCGACGCACCCGACGCGAAGCCGGGCGACGTTCTTCGCGTTCTGATCGAGGATGCGGACGAGCACGACCTGTTCGGAGTGCCGGTCGCCGGCTGATCAGGGAGAAAGCCATGTTGCGAAGCGTCAATCCAGCCAATGGCGAGGAGATCGGCTGCTATGATGAGCTGGCCCCCTCGGAGATTGACGCTAAGCTCGATAAGGCGACCCAGGCCTTCCACTGCTGGCGCACCAGCGATCTGTCCGAACGGACCGCCCTCCTTTCCCGCATCGCCGACCGTTTCGAGTCGGAGAAGGAACGGCTCGCCCGCATGGCGACGCTGGAAATGGGCAAGACGCTCGCCACCTCCGTCGCGGAGGTGGAGAAATGCATCGCTGCCTTCCGCGTCTACGCCAAGGACGGTCCAGCGATGCTGGCGCCGGAAGAGCAGAAGCTAGCCACCGGCGGCATGGCGCAGATACGCTGGCTGCCGATCGGTCCGGTGCTTGCGATCATGCCGTGGAACTTCCCTTACTGGCAGGTCGTGCGCTTCCTCGCGCCGGCGATCATGGCTGGCAATGTCGGCCTGCTGAAGCATGCCAGCATCGTCCAGGGCGTCGCCGGATTGCTGGAGGAGATGGTCGTCTCCGCCGGCGCGCCGGAGGGGCTGTTCCAGAACCTCGCCATCCGCTCCAACGCCGTTGCGGACATCATCGCGGACGACCGAGTCGCCGCGGTCACTCTCACCGGCAGCGAGGGCGCCGGCAAATCGGTGGCCGAGGCGGCCGGCAGGGCGCTGAAGAAGGTGGTGCTGGAGCTTGGCGGTTCCGATCCCTTCATAATCATGCCCTCGGCCGATCTGGACGCGGCGGTGGAGCAGGGCGTCAAGGCGCGCATCCAGAATACCGGTCAGTCCTGCATCTGCGCCAAGCGCATGATCGTCCACGCCGACGTCTACGACGATTTCATGGAGAAATTCTCCGCCGGCATGAAGGCGGTGAAGGCCGGCGATCCATTCGATCCAGAGACGGATATGGGCCCGCTCTCCAGCTTCGACCAGCGCGACACGGTGCTGAAGCAGCTCGACGAGGCGAAGAAGCTCGGCGCGAATTTGCTGTTCGGCGGCGAGACGCCCGAAGGGGCCGGCGCCTACATGAACGCCGGCATCCTCACCGACGTGCCGCTCGACAGCCCATTGATGGCGGAGGAAATTTTTGGGCCGATCGCGATGGTGTTCCGCGCCCGCGACATCGATGAGGCGATCCGGATCGCCAACGACATCCCCTTCGGACTCGGCTCGTCGGCCTGGACCAGGGATCCGGCCGAGCAGGAGCGCTTCATCCGCGACATCGAAGCGGGAATGACCGCGATCAACCAGATGCTCGCCTCCGCGCCCGAGGCCCCGTTCGGCGGCGTCAAGCGCTCGGGCCACGGCCGCGAGCTCAGCCGCTATGGGCTTCACGAATTCATGAACCTGAAGACGGTGATGCGGCTCGGCGGTGAACAGGAGGCAATCGATTGATTATTCGGCGGCCTCGGCCGTCTCGCCGGGATCGAGCTTGGTCAGCGCGCGCGGGCTGATGTCGACCACCGGCAGCGGCTCGATCTCCTTCGCCCCGCCCGAGACTTCCAGCGTCTCGAAGCGCCTGGCCTGGGTCATCACCTGGCTTTCGAGGCTGCCGACGAAGGCATTGTAGGCGCCCGTCGCCAGCTCCAGGTTGCGGCCGAGGCGGACGACGTGGCCGCCCATCGTCGCGAGCCGCGCGTGGAGTTCCTTGCCGAGCCGGGCGATCTCCGCCGCTTCCTCCGCCAATCTCTCCTGCCGCCAGACGCTGGCGACGGTGCGGGCGATGGCGACGAGGTTGGTCGGGGTTGCCAGCAGCACCCGCCGCTCGAACGCCCATTCCCACAGCCCCTCGTCCTGCTCCAGCGCGGCGGTGAGGAAATGCTCGCCGGGGATGTACATGACGACATAATCGGCGGCGTCGCCGAATTGCTGCCAATAGGCTTTGCCGCCGAGCTGCTGGGCATGCGTGCGGATCGAGCCGGCATGCGCCTTGAGGTGCGCATTGCGGAGCGCCTCATCCACCTCCTCGGTCGCGTCGAGATAGGCGTTCAAGGAGCATTTGGCGTCGATGATCAGCTTGCGGCCACCGGGCAGGCTCACGATCACGTCCGGGCGGAGGCGGCCGTCTTCGGTGTCGACCGACACTTCCGTCGCAAAATCGGCATAAGGCGAGAGGCCCGCTTGCTCGAGCACGTTGCGCAGGCGACTGCTCGCCCCAGCGGCCCCGCGCCTTCGGGCTGGAACGGAGGGCGTTGACGAGGCGGGCGGTTTCGTCGCGCACCTGCGTCTGGCCCGAGCGGACCAGCTCCACCGCCTCGCGAAGGCCGGCATAATGGTCGACCCGCTCCTTCTCGACCTGCTTCAGCCCCTCCTCATAGCGCTTCAGCGTCGTCTCGACCGGCTGGAGCAATTGCTTGAGCTGCGCTTCGGTCTTTTCATTGGCCTGGTGGAAGCGCGCATCGGCGCGTTCGAGGAAATTCTTCTGCGCCTCGCCGAGCAATTTGCCGCCGATCTCGGCGAACTGGTGCGACAGCGCCTCGCGCGCTTCGCGCAGCTCCGTCAACCGCGCTTCGAACGCCTTTTCGCGTTCCTCGGCCGACGAGGAAAGGCGCGCGCATTCCTGCCGCGCTTCGGCACAGTCGTTGCGCACCGCCTCCAGCCTGGCGGAGAGCTCCGGCACCTGCCGCGCCCGCTCCTCGGCGGTGGCGAGCTGGGCGCCGGCGGCACGCAATTCCTCCTGCGCCCGGTCGCGCTCCGCGCGCAACGCCGCAGCCGGGCGCCCGCCCAGCACCCAGCCGAGCCCGACCCCGCCGGCGGCGGCCAAAAAGACGATGACGAGGACCAACGGGTCCATCTTTCCCTCCCGGAACGAAGGGCGAACCTAAAGCAGCCGCGACTCGCTCACAAGGGGCGGCGGAAAAGCGTCCACAGGAAAGCGGTGCCTCGCTTCGCGGACGCGAAACGAGAAAGGGCGGAGCACGATGTCGTGCCCCGCCCTTCCAGCTCGTCGATGCGGACGATTAGAAGTTAACCTGAACCGCCATCCGGTAATAACGTCCCAGAACGCCCGGGAAGTAGGAAACGGTTCCACCGGCGGCCGGGACCGGGAACGGCACGTTTGCATTGAACAGATTGTCGATGATCATCTGGAGCCGCATGCGCTTGTTGACCGTGACCGCTCCGGTGAGCGACACGTAGGTCGCGGCACCGAGATGCTCGAACTCACGGAAGTTGGCCGGCACCTGCGCCTCCTGGTTCACCGGGCCGGTATAGTTGACCGTGGCCTGGATCAGATACGGGCCGTTCTCGTACCCGATGGAGCCGACCGCGGAGTTGCGCGGATAGCCGAGCGTCCCCTGGCTGATCGAGATTGCGGCGCCGGCTGTCACGATCGTGCTCAGCTCCTCGAGATGCTGATAGCTGGCATTGATGTCGATCGCGCTGTTCGCCCCCAGGAACGGCGTGTTCGTGCGGTAATCCAGGGAGGCGAGAATGCCGCGATATTTCAGCTCCGACGCGTTGAAGTAGCTCGTGAGAACGAACGTCGGCTGACCGTAGGTGGTCGGATTCGTCGCCAGGCTCCCGGTCAGATTACGAGTGACATCCGCGCAAAACGCATTGTTCGGGAAACTCGGCGAGTCGTAGCACGCGTCCAGGACCTGGGTCGCATCGAACTGCGTGATCGCGTTCTTGAGCACGACGTGCACGTAGTCGATCGACAGCATGAAGCCGGGGAGGAAACGCGGCGTGATGACCGTGCCGAGCGAATAGGCGTTCGACTTTTCATTGTGCAGCGTGGGATTACCCGACACGCCCTGCAGGAAGCTGTTCTGCTGACCGTTCTGGTTCTGGAAGCCCGACCCCAGACCGATTCCCTGCGAGGCGCAGTTCTTCTGGCGCGTCGTCGGGTTAGGGCCGGAAGTGATATGCTGCGGATCGCAAGGGTCCTCCGCGAAATTGAAGAAGGTGCTGCTCGGGTTGAACAGCTCCGTGATCGCCGGCGCCCGGATCGCGCGGGTGTAATTGGCGCGGAAGGCGATATCCCGAATCGGCGACCACCGGGTGTCGCCCGTATAGGTCCAATCGCCGCCCGCGGTCGAGTGATCGACATAGCGCGCGGCACCGTGGACCATCAGACGATAGATGAGCGGAATATTATTCTTCGGGCTGATAAGGTCGGCGGTCAACTCGCCGAAGACTTCGTTGGTATGATATTGGCCGCTCACCGAGCCGATCGCGACCGACTGGGTGTAGGATGCACCGCCGCCCGGGCCGGCGAGAACCTGGCCGGGATTGAAATTCGTCGAACTCGTTGCGATGCTCGACACCGACCACGCCTGACAGATCGCCGCCGGGCAGCCGCAGAAGCTCGCCTTGCACCGAGGCGTTGACCACCCATTCCTCGTTGCGGCTCTTCGGATTGCCGATGGCGGTCACGTAATTCTTCGCCGCCTGGCTCGCCACTCCGTTGCCGAACAGATCGAGCGGCGCGCAGGTCGAGCTCAGCGTCGTGACGGCCGCGTTCTGGAGGCCCGCGAGACAAGGCACGCCATTCGGGTTCTGGGCCGTCACCATGCCGGCCGCATTCGCGAAATTCTGCAGGATGATGGTCGGCGACTTGCCCTCCTCATCGGACCGGCCGTAATTGCCACTCATCTGCCAGCTGAAGGCATGGGAGCCAAGGTGGAAGGTGCCGTCGAGGCCGCCAGTCAGCCTGTAGAGGCGCGTGGTAGAGGTGGCGGTGCCGGTCGTGATGTCGGTATTGGCGCGGCCGAGATAGAAATAATCCTGCACGAACGGAGTGCAATGCGCCGGACCCGCGGCAAGGCATTGATTCTGGTCGCTGAGCTGATTCGTGTTGACCGCGT
>CAVZPV010000006.1:0-11700 GCA_963777295.1 uncultured Alphaproteobacteria bacterium | reverse complement strand
TGCAGAGATGCGCGGGGGTCGACGTCCGGACCCAGTCCGCGTCGGCAATCTCTCCGCCGACCGCCTCCTCGACCGCGAGCCGCAGGGTCAGCAGGTCGAAGCTGTCGAGCCCGAGCGCGGCCCATTCCCGCCCGAAATCTGCGGGGGTCAGCGCGGGAAAATTGCGGGCGAGCACGAGCGACACGACGTCGCCGAGACGGGCAGGCTCCGGCTCCAATGCGGCGCGGCGCGCGGCCTCGTCGGCCTTCATCAAGCGACCCCCTTCGAACTCCGCCAACCCCTCGCAGATTTTCGATCCCCTGAAAAGCGGCGGCGCCGAGCGAGGCTATCCACCTTCGCGCGCAAGGCTCTATAGCCTGCGCGGATGGAGCAGGATGATCCTCTGTCGGAAGCCTGTCGCCGGCTCGGCGAGGATGTGGAGACGCGCGCGCGCATAGTCGCCGCCCTGCTGGACTACGAAAATCGGGACGGTCGCCGTTTCACTAATGTGCGCGATGAAGTGACCGGACCTGTTGTCGACGCTCTCCACGCCTCGGCCGGCATCCTCAGGAAGCAGCTCGCCAGCGGGCTCGTCTTCGAGTTCCGCTACAGCTCGAAGATCGCGCGCGACTTCGTGATGTCGGTGCCCGCGGCGCCCGACCATGTGTGGGAGCCGCAGACGACACGCCTGCTCGTCCACCTAGCCCGCGGCGGCGATGCGATCGTCGGCGGTGCCTATTTCGGTGACCAGGCGGTCGCCGTCGCCAATGCCCTGCGCGGGCGCGGCACGTGCCACGCCTTCGAGCCCGACGCGGCGCAGGCGGAGATGCTGGCGCGCAACGCGGCCCTCAACGCTCTCGACAATCTGGTCGCGGACCGCCGCGCCTTGTGGAGCGAGGCCGGCACGATGCTCGGCTTCGTCGGCAGCGATGCCTATGGCCGCACCATGGTGGGCAGGGGCGGCATCCCGACCACGACGATCGACGCCTATGCAATCGAGGCCGGGATCGGCCGGGTCGGGCTGATCATGCTCGACCTCGAAGGATCCGAACTCGACGTGCTGCGCGGCGCCGAGGCCGTGCTGCGCCGCGACGCGCCCGCCATCGTCTTCGAGATCCACGCTGCGTATGTCGACTGGAGCCTGGGGCTCGCCGAGACGGAGATCGTCCGTTTCCTCGCAGGCTTCGGCTATACGATCCGCGCCATCCGCGATTTCCAGTCGAACGTGGATATGGCCGGCCGACCGATCGAACTTGTCCCGCTCGAAAGCGCCTATCTGGAAGGGCCACCGCACGGCTTCAACCTCGTCGCGGTCCGCGATCCGGCAGTGCTGGAAGGCGAGCCATTCCGCCTCGTCCCCGGCCTTAGCCCCAAGCTTCTCTTCCACCGCGACCCCACGCTCCACCATCCCATGGGTGGCCTGTGATCACCATTCTCGGTGCCCGTGGCTTCATCGGATCGCACCTGGCCGCCTTTCTCGCTCGAAGCGGCCTACCCTTCCAGGCCTTCGGTCGCGAGGAGGCGCCGGCGGGAATGCCGCTCGGTCACGTCATAGACTGCGTTGGGGTGACCGGCGATTTCCGCGCGCGGCCGCTCGACGCGATGGCCGCCCATGTCGGCCGGCTGCCTGCCTTATTCGCCGCCTCCGATTTCGAATTCTTTCCTCTATCTGTCGTCGGTCCGCCTCTACCGACGCGGCACCGGACCCGCGCGCGAGGAGACGCCCTTGATCCTCGATCCGGCCGATCCCGACGCGCTCTACGACGTCTCCAAGGCGGCGGGCGAAGCGGCCGTGCTTGCGCTCGGCGCCAAGGGGCGCGTGGCACGGCTCGCAAACGTCTATGGGGCCGGCCAGCGCGACACCTTCCTCGCCGCGCTCATCGCGGAAGGAAAAGCCTCCCGAACGGTGCACTTGCGTAGCGCGTCGGACTCGCAGAAGGATTATGTCAGCGTTGAAGATGTGGTGGAATTGCTCGTGAAGATTGCGTTTGGCGGCCGGCACCGCCTCTACAATGTCGCAAGCGGGGTTCAGGTTTCGCATGGCCGGCTGCTCGCGGCACTCGCCGAGGCCAGCGGCTGGCGCGTGGAGGTTGCACCCAAGGCGCCGACCGTGCCGTTCCCACCGATCGACGTCAGCCGCATTACCGAGGAGTTCGGCTTCGTGCCGCGCAGCCTCTTCGACGCCCTCCCCGCTCTGGTCGCCGCATGACCGGCTCCATCGCCATCGTCATCCCAACCCGCAATCGGCCGGACGAGGCGATGAACGCGCTGCGCACGCTCGCCGCCCAGGATGCGCCGATCGAGATCTTCCTCTGCGACAATTCCACCTCGGATCGGCCGCTGCGCGATTTCTGCCGGCGCTTTGCTCGCGTCACCTATTTGCGGCCGGAGTGCGAGGTCGCGATGGGCCGCAACTGGGACTGGGCGGTGCGCGAGGCGATGCGGCTCTCGGACGCCAGTCATCTTAGCGTCCATTACGACCGCAAATTGTCCAAGCCCGGCGTCTGGGCGGACCTCGCCCGCATCGCCGCCGCGCGGCCGCGGACGCTCATCTCCTTCCCGCTCGACCATATCGGTCATGTGCCGCCGCCGCTTCGCCTGTGGCAGACGCCCTGGACCGGAAAGCTCTTCGCGATCTCGACGCGCCATGTCGCCGGGCTGATCTCGTCCGGCTGCGTGACCGAGATCGCTCACGCGCTTCCGGTCTTCTCCAACTGCCTGGTGCCGCGCCGGATCCTCGACGCGGTGCTCGAGCGGTTCGGGACGGTCTGCGAGTCC
This sequence comes from uncultured Alphaproteobacteria bacterium, assembly GCA_963777295.1. Classification (GTDB taxonomy): domain Bacteria; phylum Pseudomonadota; class Alphaproteobacteria; order Sphingomonadales; family Sphingomonadaceae; genus Allosphingosinicella. The sequence goes on along the minus strand of CAVZPV010000006.1, from coordinate 8,943 downwards.
ACGGGCCCCGATGGCGCCTTCATGTGCCGCTTCTTCACGGTGGACGACGATTACGTCCATTACGACCGCGCGCTCGGCATCCTCTATTCATCGGTGCGCTCGAACGGCCTCGGCTATATGCGCGGCACCGGCGGCGACTTTCCGGATTTCGTGAAGCTGGCGGGAGACAGCCCGTGGCTCGACGCGGCGCCGGTGCCGGGGATCAGCCTCGGCAGCAACATGCTCTATCACGAATATGAGCTGGTCCGTCGCGCGACCGGCGACCGCCTGCCCGGCTTCGATCGCGCCGGCGTCCTGAGGGAGCTCGGCCGCGAGCTGCGCTGGACCGCCAATCCGGCTTTGGCCGAGCGGTTCAGGGCGATGCTGCGCGCGGCGGGCTGGGAGGAAGAGGCTTTCCAGCCGCTCCCCGCCCGGTCGCCAGAGGAGGCAGAGTTCCAGAAGCAGAAGGCGCGCCGCATCCGCTGGCATCGCGAAGAGCCGGAAACGATTACAGGTTTTTCGTTCCGCAATGATCGCCAGGCCCTGAAATGGGCGCTCCGATACCCCCGCAAGATGCAGGCGGAGCACGAGCACCTTGCATTGCTCGAACCCGAGGAGGTGGTCGCGGACGGAAGTGTGGCGGCGAATGCCGAGAGTATTGCCGCCTGAATGGCGGTTCAGTCTCGCGTTGAGCGTGCGCCGCGCCTTTGCGAAATGGGCCAGAGCCGTCTAGCGTCGCGCTGGCCGGATGGGGCGGCTGAGCTCAGAGGGGGTTTCTTGTCCGATCCGGTCCGCGTTACGCGTCCCTTCCTACCGCCGCTCGACGAGATGCTGCCGCTGCTTCGAGAGATGTGGGAGAGCCGCATCCTCACCAACGAGGGGCCGTTCCACCAACGCTTCGAGGCGGCGCTTTCCACCCTGTTCGGCGGCAAGCCGGTGTCGCTGGTCGCGAACGGGACGCTGGCCCTTTCGATCGCGCTCGAGGCCGCAGGAATCGAGGGCGAGGTGGTGACGACGCCTTATTCCTTCGTCGCAAGCAGCCATGCGGTGCGGATGAGCGGTCTGACCCCGGTCTTCGCCGATATCCGGCCGGACACGCTCAACCTCGATCCGGCCGCTGTCGAAGCGGCGATCACGCCGCGCACCTCGGCGATTCTCGCCGTTCACGTCTACGGCACGCCCTGCGACGTCGACGCGCTGGCGGCGATCGCGCGGCGGCACGGGCTCGCGCTGATCTACGATGCCGCCCATGCCTTCGGCGTGCGGCTCCACGGCGAAAGCATCGCCGCATGGGGCGATTTTTCGACCTTCAGCTTCCACGCGACCAAGGCGTTCAACACGTTCGAGGGCGGCGCCGTCGTTACCGGCGCGGAGGGCAAGGCCCGCGTCGACAAGCTGCGCAACTTCGGCATCGTCGACGAACTCCATGTCGACAGCGTCGGCGGCAACGCAAAGATGAACGAATTCTGCGCCGCCCTCGGCCTGCTCCAGCTCGAGCATTTCGAGACGGTGCGGGCCGAGCTGGCGCGGATCGACCGGCTTTACCGCACATTGCTCACCGACGTTCCGGGCGTGCACTTGTTGCCGGTGCGGGAAGGGGTCGAGCCCAATCACGCTTATTTTCCATTGCTGGTCGGCCCCGGCTTCCGCACCGACCGCGACGGCCTCTATGAGGCGTTGAAGGCCGAAGGCGTCCACGCCCGCCGCTATTTCTATCCCTTGCTCTCGAACATGCCGATGTACCGAGACATCGCGTCGGCGGTGCCAAAGAACCTGCCGGTCGCCAACGACGCGGCGGCACGGGTGCTTTGTCTCCCCATCTATGCAGGTCTCGACGAAGCGACCCAGCGCCGCATCGTTGCCATCGTCCGCGGCGAAAGGCCGCGATGACGGTCGCTCCGATGGAGGTGAAGATCGAATCGGATTGGGAGGGCGAGCGCGACACCTTGCTCGCCGGCCTGAATGTCTTCGTGCCGGTGATGGCGCGGGCGCCGTTCCAGAACGAATATGGCCTGCGCGGCGTCAGCGCCTTCGCGCTCTTCTGGTTCCTGCGCCGGCTGCGGCCCGATCTCATCTTCGAGGTGGGCGTCTGGCGCGGCTTCGGCACCTGGCTGATCGAGCAGGCGGTCCCCGAGGCGGAGCTGCATTGCCTCGACCCGATGTTCATGCTCGAAGGCTTCCTGGACCGGGACAAGATCGGGCCGACCTACCGGTCGCTGCGCGCGACCTATTCGGCCGACGATTTCTCCTGCGCCCCAATCGTGGAACGGATAGGCAGGCATGTCCGCCCGCTCGCCATCTTCGACGACCACCAGAACAAGCTGTCGCGCCTGCACCAGTGCCGCGCGGCCGGAATCCGCGACATTATCTTCGACGACAATATGGCCGATGCCGGCACCCATCGCAGCCTCGAGGATGAACGGCGCGACCCGGGCAGGCAGGCCGAGCTCGAGCGGGAGGTGGAGTGCTACCAGATTTTCCCGGCCTTATGGCCGGTCGACGCCCAGATCGGAGGCCTGACCCTCCGCGAGGAGGGCCTGGGTTTCCCGGTCGAACCCGTCTTCGGCGCGATCCACGCCGAGCGAAACTGGCATTCCTACGTCACCTATGTCCGGCTACGTCCTGAGCCGCTCCCCTGACCGGCTTCCGTCTCGCGGCGGAGAGGAGAAATCCGGAACCGTCCGCCTCGCCAACCGCCGGCGCACACTCTTGAGCCGCGCGGGGAGGACATTGAGCGCGTAAATGTCCCACAGCAGCATCCGCCCGAAGATCGGCACCGCAAGCAAGGCCGCGAGCATCAGCCGGCCCCCGCTCGCCGTGGCGCGCCAGGCGCCTGCGGCCTCGGCGCGCTGGCGGCGATAGAGGTCGAACAGGCGCGGGACGGTGGTGGTGAGGGTAAATCCGGAGAGCATGTGCGACCGACCCGCACGCCCCAAAGCGGCGCCCCGCTCCGGATCGCGCAGCAATTCGCAGATGCCGCGGGCCAAGTCCTCCGGATCCTTCGGATTGACGAGGAGTCCGGTCTCGCCGTCGATGACGGCGTCGACCATACCGCCGACGCGCGTCGCCACGGTCGGCCGCGCCATCAGCAGCAATTCGACCGTGCCGCCGAGATTCTCGTTGACCGAGGCCTGCACCGAGACGTCGAGATCGACGAGCACCGCCGGCGTACTGCTCCGCCAGCCGGCGAAATAGACGGCGTCCTCCAGTCCCTCGTCGCGGACGAAGGACGCGAGCTCCTCCTCGGTCTCGCGGCCGTGCGGGCCCCAGCCCCGGCCCACCATCACCAGCCGAGCCGTCGGGAATTCGCTGCGGACCTGATGCATCGCGCGGATGAGATCGCAATGGCCCTTGATGAAGCGGCCGCGGGTGTCGGGCGGGACGAAGCTGCTGTCCGGGCAGCGGGCGTAGAAGACGGCGATCGAGCCGACCAGAGGCGTGTCCTCGGGCACGCCCATTTCGGCGCGCAGGCCTTCGGGCACCGCCTTGTCCGGGTCGAAGCCGGCCTCGTGCGGCCCGTAATAAAGGCAGGGCATGATCCGCCGCTCCGGCACCCCCGCTTCGCGATAGAGAGTGGCGGTGATATCGCAGGACGGGATGACACCCGTCTCCATGAAGGCCGTTGCGGCTTCGACCCAACGGATCGACGGCGCCTGGAGATAATAAGGCGAGGTCGACATGGTGAGCCGCACCGGCACGTCGGCGAGCCACGCGGCCGGGCGCGCGAAGACGGTCGACGGCAGGATGTGCGACTGCACGACGTCGAACCGCTCGCGCCGCAGCCAGCGGGCAAGCCGGACGATACGGAGCGGGAAGGTGAAGAGGCCGCGCCAGCTTGCGAGCCGGAAATCGAAGCTTTCGGTGCGGATGCCGGCGCGCCGGCACATATCGACCGTCGGGCCCTCGTCGCCGCCGAGCAGGGCGACGACCTCGCAGCCATGGTCGCGCTTCAGCGCATCGAGCTGCTCATAGACCCAGCGTCCACCCTCCGTACCCGCAAAGACGTGACAGACCTTCAATCGAAACAACCTTCGAAATACCGGGACGCCCCCTGTCCGGGCTCGCCGGTCTAGCGGAGCCTCGCCCGCCATGCCAGAGAGGCGGAAGGATGAACGGGCTGGACCGCAACGAGACCGCCGCGCAGGCGGGAGCCTGGCGGGCAGCGGGCGACGATCTCGCCGGGAGCCTCCGGCGCACCTTCATGTGGACCAGCCTTGGCTGGCTCGACGTCCGCCAGCGCTATTCGGGCTCGGTGCTCGGCTCGCTCTGGCTCACCGCCAACATGGTGCTGATGGTCGCTTGCCTGACCCTGGTCTTCGCGCTGCCGCTCGGCAGCCCGCCAGGCCCCTACGCCGCCTACGTCACGATCGGCCTGGTCCTCTGGTCGTTCATCCAGACGGCGGCGGCCGAGGCGCCGACCGCCTTCGTCAACGCCGCCGAGCCGCTCCGTCAATGCGTGCTGCCGACCTCGCTGCACGTCTTTCGCCTGCTCTGGCGAAATCTCATCCTGCTCGCGCACAGCGCGGTGCTGGTGCCGGTGGTGATGCTGCTCTTCCGTATCCGCCCGACGGCGGCCGCCTGGACGGCGGCACCCGCATTCCTGCTGCTCGTCCTCGCCCTCTTCTTCGCGGTGCTGCTCCTCGCTTTGCTCGGCGCCCGCTTCCGCGACGTGCCGCAGGTGGTGACGAACGGACTGCAATTGCTGTTCTTCGCGACGCCGGTCTTCTGGCTGCCGAGCGCGCTTCCGGCGGCCCGGCTATGGCTGCTGCGGCCCAACCCGCTTTTTGCCTTCCTCGACATCGTGCGCGCGCCCTTGCTCGGCGGCGCGCCGGCGGCGGCCTCCTGGCCGATCGCGGCGGGGACAACCCTGGCCCTCGCCGTCGCCGCGTCGGCCGCGTATGCCGCCTGGCGGCCGCGCATCGTCTACTGGATCTGAGGATGGCGGGCCTATACTTCGAGGGCGTCAGCGTCGTCTTCCCCCTCTATCATGCAAGCGCCCGCTCGATGCGCCGCTTCGCGCTGCAGGGGGCGTTCGGCCGCCGTATCGAGCTCGACGCCCGCCACCCCAGCGTTACCGCGCTGGCCGATGTCAGCCTGTCGCTCTCCGACGGCGACCGGCTGGCCGTCGTCGGAGCGAACGGCGCCGGCAAAACCACATTGCTTCGCACCGCGGCCGGAATCTTCCCGCCGGCTTCGGGACGGGTGATCCGGATCGGGCGGGCGACGCCGCTGCTCGGGCTCGGCACCGGCGTCAATCTCGGCGCGACCGGTCTGGAGAATATCTTCCTGATCGGGATGCACCTCGACATTCCGCCAGCAAGGCTCAAGGCCGCGGTCGACGAGATCGTCGAGTGGACGGAGCTCGGCCCGTTCATCGGCGCGCCGTTGCGCACCTATTCGGCCGGCATGATCGTCCGCCTCGCCTTCGCCGTGTCGACCGTCTTTCCGCCCGACATCCTGCTGCTCGACGAATGGGTCGGGCTCGGCGACGCCGAATTCCGGATCAAGGCTTATGCGCGCATGGCCGCCTTCGTGAACGGGGCGCGCATCATCCTGCTCGCAAGCCACCATCGCGAGATGCTCGAAGCCTGGTGCAACCGTGCCCTGCTCCTCGAGGAGGGCCGCGTCGCCGCCGACGGACCCCTCGGCCCCGATCCTCGACCGCGCCGTGCCGCGCGAAGGGAGCGCCTCGGTTTGAGGAGCAGCCGGCAATTATGCTTTATGATCTGTTAACCCTCTTCTCGTAGCACGGGCCGATCAACAGGAGCGGGGCGGCATGCTTGAGAGGATGGTCTTTGGAGGCGTGGTCGCCAGTCGCCGCAAAGCGCTGCAGACCCACTTCGATGTGTGCCGGCAATTTGAGGAGATCGAAGAGAGCTGCATCCCGTCCTACGTGCATGGCAACAAGCTGGCGGCATGGGTCGCCTGGCAGCGCACCAAAGTGGCGGCTCGGTTCTACGACCGTTTCGCGCCCGAGGGTGCGATCCTGGATTTTGGAGCGGCCACCGGCGAAGTCGGCCATCTGATCGACAAGCGCGGCCCCTATTATATCATCGAGCAGGACGAGCTTCTCGCGACCGCCTGCGGCCGCTGGCAGGATGCGCGACGGACCAGCCTCGAGGAGGCCAAGCAGGGCAGCTACGCCGCAATGTTCGCGCTGGATTCGCTGGAGCATAACGAAGACATTCCTTCGCTCGTCGACCAGCTGATTCCGCTGCTCAGGGCGGACGGAGTGCTGATCCTCTCCGGGCCGACCGAAAGCGGTTTCTATAAATTCGGCAGGCGGCTGGCCGGCTTCTCCGGTCACTACCACCATTCGAACATCTTCGACATCGAGGCTATCGTCGCGGAGCAATGCGACCTCCTGGCGGCGCGGCGCGTGCCGTTCTTTCCGACGTTGTTCAGGGTCACCGTGTGGCGCCGCCGCCCTCTCGGGAAGGATCGCGGATGAATCCGGCGCCTCGCCTCGCCGCATCGCTCCCGAAATGAAAATCGATTCCAGCGAGATTTTCCGAGCCGCCGCTGCCGCCGATACCGCGCGGATCGCGGTCATCATCCCATGCTTTCGGGTCACGGATCATATCCTGTCGGTGATCGACCGCATCGGACCCGGCATCGAGGCGATCTACTGTGTCGACGACGCCTGCCCCGACAAGTCGGGCAAGCTCATCGAGCAGCAATCGTCCGACAGGCGCGTGAAGGTGCTCCGTAACGCCGTCAACCGCGGCGTCGGCGGCGCTGTCCTTGCAGGTTATCGGCAGGCGCTCGCCGACGGCTTCGACATCCTCGTCAAGATCGACGGCGACGGGCAGATGGACCCGGCTCTCATGCCGGATCTGGTGCGGCCGATCCTCTCCGGCGACGCCGACTATACGAAGGGCAACCGCTTCTTCTTTCTCGAAGCATACGCGCGGCATGCCGTTCGTGCGCCTGATTGGGAACGGCATGCTGTCGTTCCTGACCAAGCTTTCGTCGGGCTATTGGACGATCTTCGACCCAACCAACGGCTATACGGCGATCCACCGTTCGATCGCCGAGCAGATCGTGTCGCGCCGCATCGACGAGCGCTATTTCTTCGAAACCGACATGCTGCTGCACCTTTACCTGCTGCGGGCGGTCATCCGCGACGTGCCGATGGCTTCACTTTATGGCGACGAGCGCAGCAACCTCAGCGTACGGCGCGTGGCACTGCCCTTTCTCGCCAAGAACCTGCGCAACATGCTGCGACGCTTCCTCATCCATTATTTGATCCGCGACTTTTCGCTCGCCACTCTGGAGGCGATAGCAGGAATGGCGTCGATGACGTTCGGCACCGCATACGGCGCCCTCGCCTGGGCCCGGTCCTACGCGAGCGGCGCTCCAGCCACTGCCGGCGAAGTCATGATCGCGGCCTTGCCGATCCTCACCGGCATGCAGATGATCCTCTCCGCGCTCAACTTCGACATGCGCAACGTTCCCGCGGTGCCGCAGCAGCGGCCGCGTTGACCCGCGTGACGCGCGGCAGCGCCATGAATGAGGTCTGGCGTCGTTTCAGCCCTGCCCTGATCTTTCTGGCGCTGGTGCTACCGGCGACGGTGATTCTCAACTTCACCTTCGCCAATTTCCATGCCCCCGACGATTATGATCACGTCAAACGGGCCTACACGCTGATCCACCATCCGCTGCGCATGCGTCGACGCCGCCGGGGCATTCCACCGGCGCTATGATCGATGCCGGGCTCGTCGATTATGTGTCGGCGCAGCGACCGGTCGCCATCCTCTTGCCGCGGCCGCTGCCGAAGGATGAAGTCGCGGCCTTCCGGTCTGCTCCTACGATCCGCTGGAGCGGCGCGGAGCGCTTCAGCGAGCTGCCCGGCGCGATGAGCTATTTCCCCGGCCTCTACGCGCCTCAGGCCGTAGCGCTGGAGCTTGGCCGCTGGGCGGGAGCGACCGTCGAGGAATCTGTGCTCTGGGCCCGGCTCGCCAATGGCCTCGTCGCAATCGCCCTCGTCGCGCTGGGCTTGCGGCTTCTCCCCTTCGGCCATTCGCTGGTGCTCGTTCTGCTGCTGCTGCCTCGAACGCTTCTTCAATTCGCGTCCAATTCGGCGGACCCGATCCTTTATGGGTTTGCGCTGGTCGTCGTTGCCCTGGGCCTGCGGCAAACGACGCGGCTGAAGCCTGTCGCCCAGAATGGCTGTGGCGGCCGTCGCTTTGTTCCTCGCCGCATCCGTACGACCACCGATCGCCGCGCTCGCCTTCACGCCGGCGGTTCAAGCAATTCGGAACCGGCAATGGCTGAGCCTCCTTTTGCTCGCCGGCGGCGTTGCGGCCGCTGCCTTGTGGGCGCTGACGGTCATGGTGCAGGTCAGGTGGACCTGAGGTGCGGCGTCGGCAGCAGCCCCGTCGGGCCGCGCCTGGCCGCCTTCGCAACCGGTTGGCCACGGACTGCTCGGCCATAGCCTCGCGGACCGGGGAACCTATTATTTCGTCAGCCTGATCGGCCATTATGGCTGGGGGGACGGGCTGAATGGACGTCTTTCCTACCTGCTCCCGCTGTGGATGTACGTTTCGGCGGTGCCGCTTCTGATCATCGGGATCCGGAACGATGTCCGCACGTCCGCAAGCCTGGATCGCCTCGTCGCGGCTGTCCCTGGTGCTTGGCGCGGCGGGGGTTGTTCTGATCACCTTTATGGCCATGTATGTCGCTTGCAGGGAGCCGATGCCGACCGTGATCAACGGCGTCCAGGGCCGCTATTTCGTGCCGGCCCTGTTCGCGATCGCGCCCGCGATCAGCGGCCTTGCCCCGTCGCCAAGGGATCGGCTCCAAGGCCTGTTCCCGATCCTGGTCGGAGCTTGGGTAGCGGCTTGCGTGATCGGGATGTCGTTCGCGGCGCAGGCGCTCTACCGCCTCTGAGCGCCTTCTATTCGGCGGGGGCGAGGATCGCGGGCTGGCGAGGACGGCGCTTCCACCAGGTGAGCAGCCCCT
>CAVZPV010000005.1:0-197528 GCA_963777295.1 uncultured Alphaproteobacteria bacterium | reverse complement strand
GGCCGCGGTCGACGAGATCGTCGCGTGGACGGAGCTCGGCCCGTTCATCGGCGCGCCCTTGCGCACCTATTCGGCGGGCATGATCGTCCGCCTCGCCTTCGCCGTCTCGACCGTCTTCCCGCCGACATCCTGCTGCTCGACGAATGGGTCGGGCTGGCGACGCCGAATTCCGGATCAAGGCTTATGAGCGGATGGCCGCCTTCGTGAACGGGGCGCGCATCATCCTGCTCGCAAGCCACCATCGCGAGATGCTCGAAGCCTGGTGCATCGCCGCCCTCCTCCTCGAGGAGGGCCGCGTCGCCGCCGATGGCCCTCTTACCCCGATCCTCGACCGCGCCGTGCCGCGCGAGGGAGGGGCCCCCCAGCCGCCGCGAGACGAGCCGCGATCCTCCCGATGACCCCAGACTGGTTCGGCCGGTGGTCTTTTTATCTATCGTTAACCATAGGCCCATAGGTTCGCACTAAAGACGCGGGAGGCTGGGATGATCGAGAGCCGCAGCGTGGCGGTGATGCTGCCGCCCGATAATGCGAAGCGGACGCTGGGGCGGACCTGCGCGGACATTCCGGCGCGGCTCGAACAGAGGTCGCGGCATGAAGGCGTTGGTGGATCTTGGATAGGCACCCCTCCGACGCTTCGGCTTCACACGCCTTTTCGATATCTCAACCTGATACAACGCCGCCGCGAACCCGCTGCCGGGGAAGACAAAGACGGCGACAAGCGGTTGCAGATCGCCCGTCTTGGGCCGCTTTCCAACCGCGAGCGCGCCGCGCGCATTGCCCTCTACTCGGCGTGGTTTGCGCTCGCCTTGTTCCTCGTCGTGCGCCACGTCTTCTCGCGGACGAGGTGCAGGCGTTCAGCATTGCTCTCGCCGGCGACAGCGTGCCGGCGATGCTGCGCGTCCTCCACGGCGAGGGCCATCCGGCGCTCTGGTACCTGATGCTGCGCGGCGTCCATGCGCTGGTGCCGGTGCGGCAGGTGCTGCCGGCGGTCGGCTTCGCCGTCGCCGCGGCGGCAATGGCGATCCTTGTCTGGCGCGCACCCTTCCGGACGTGGATGCTCGCCCTCATCCTGTTCAGCGGCTTCGGCCTTTACGAATATGCCGTCGTCGCGCGCAATTATGGCATCGGGATGCTGGCCATGTTCGCATTGGCGGCGCTCTATCCCCGCTGGCGAACATCGCGGCATCGCAATCGGGCTGGTGCTGGCGCTGCTCAGCAACACCAATGTCCCCGCCGCCCTGCTCGCCGCCTGCTTTCTCCTCTTCTGGCTCGTCGAGCTGATCGGCGAGGAGGGACTGAAATGGCACCGCAAATATGGCCTGTTCCTGGCCAATTCGGGTGTCGCGGCCGGCGGCGCCCTGCTCGCCTTCCTCACCGTCTATCCGCCCGTCCAGGATTCCGCGCCGATCCAGTTTCCGGGCGGCATCACGCCCTATATTGTCTGGAAGGCGGTCACGACGCCGGCTTATTCCTTCTGGGACTTCATGCCGGCCTTCGTTCCCGCCGTTCCAACGACCGCGGCCTTTCTCAGCATCCTCTTGCTCGGCCGCTCGCCGCCCTCGCGCGCAGGCCCGGCGGCTTTCTCGCCGCACTGGCCGCCTTTCTCGTCTTCGAGCTCTTCTTCCACTCGTCTATCCCGGCTATTACCGGCACGAAGCGCTGCTGCTCGTCTTCTTCATCATCCTGCACTGGCTGGCGGCGCAGGGCCGCGGCGGATCGTGGCCGAGCGCTGGCGGGTCGAAAACCATTCGGCCGCACGGCCGATGCCGGCACGGCGATGTTTCTGATCCTGCTCACGCTCCAGCTGTTCATCGCCTTCGGTCTCGCCGCCGCCGACCTTGCCGGCATCCCCTACAGCCGCTCCCGCGACTTGGCCGCCTGCTGAAGCGGGACCACCTGACGCAGGCGGTGGTGATGGGCGATCCGGACACCGACCTGGAACCCCTGCCTTATTATGCGAACAACCCATCTGCATGATGCGGACGGGGAATTTCGGCCATATCGTCCACTTCACCCGCCATGCGCGGCTATCCCTCAGCCTCGGCGATTATCTGAACGACGCGCGACGGCTGCAGGCCGGCGGCCGGCCCGTCGTCTTCCTCTTCCGCACGCATATTCCCGACCGGCCGAAGGCCTTCCGGATCAACGAGGCCAACGTGTGGTACCTGTCCGGAACGGCCGACGAGGTGCGCCGCTTCCATGCCGGAGACGCAGCCTCTCGCCCGCTTCGCCCCGGCGATCACCGATGAGAGCTACGACATCTATCTGCTGAAGCCGTCGGCTGCGCCGGCACATTGATCGTCGGGCCGGCCTTACTCGGCTGGAGCGAGGTGCGGTCTGGCGGGGACGGCGCTTCCACCAGGCGAGCAGCCCCTTCTGCGCCGGCCGCTCGAAGCCGTGATAGAGCAGGGCCGAGGCGACGAGGACGCCGAGCAGATAGAGCCCGAGCAAAGCGGGCGACACGGGCCGGCCCTGCGTCACGAACAGGAATTTGAAGACCGTCAGCAGGAGATAATGGCAGAGATAGGTCGCGTAGCTGATGCGGCCGAGCCAGACGAGGAACGGCGCGTCGAGCGGCCCCTTGCGGGTCAGTGCCAGTCCCAGCACCAAAGCCGCCCAGGCGAGCGACACGACGGGCAGGCCGAGCAAGGCATAGGCAAGGCCCAGGAGGACGGCGGCCCGATCAGCGGAAGCGCGAGAGGGCGGCCGCGCAGCGCGCGCCACAGCTCGTAGAGCAACATTCCCATCGCGAACTGGACGACGCAGCGGAAGAGGCCGGTCTGCGGCACCGCATTGGGAAAGGCATAGCCGGTCAGCGCGAAGAAAGCGGGCACGGCGAGGCCGAGCGCCAGCACGAGGACCGCGAGCAGCCATGCAGACCGCCGGATAGGCAAAACGAGGCGGATGAGGATCGGGAACAGGAGATAGGCGAACGCCTCGGTCGAGATCGACCAGGCGGGAACATTCCACCGCAATTCGCCGAACAGGCCCCAATTCTGGACGAGAAACAAAGAGGCGACGAAATAGCCGGGATGCTGCCTCTCCAAGGTCTGGGAGCCGAACAGGATCGCGGACCCGACATAGGCGGCGAAGCCGCACAGGATCAGCAGGTGCAATGGGTAGATTCGAGCGAAGCGGCGGAACAGGAAATCGCCGGTCGCGCGCCAGTCGCCGGCAAGCCGGTCTCCGTAATTGAGCGCGATGACGAAGCCGGACAGGATGAAGAACAGGTCGACGGCGAGATTGCCCTGCGCCAGCACATGGATCGCCCCACCGGGAAGCCACGGCACGAGCAGCAGCCGCAGGTGGAAGAGCACCACCCACCAGGCAGCGATGCCGCGGATCGAGGTCAGCGCCAGCAGCTCGCCACCATTTCCCCCGGCGCTTTTGGCGGAGTGCGCGACGGCTTGGGGCTGGGGTTCGGGAAAGGGCAAGGACGGCTCGGTTGCGGTTGCGAACGCGCCGCTTTAGCCGCGCCGCCCTTGCGATTTCGCTAAGCAGGTCGTTTACCGCTGCCCAAACAGAGAATTGCCGTGCCGAAACGCCCCGAAACGACCGACATGGAGGAGATCAAGCGCTGCTTCCCTCCCGTCGTCGACGAGCGCACGCGGGTGCTGGTGCTCGGCAGCCTGCCGGGCGAGGAATCGCTCGCCCGCCGCCAATATTACGGCAATCCACGCAACCATTTCTGGCGGCTGATGAGCGAGGTGATCGGTCGCGATCTGGTACCGCTCGCTTATGAGGAGCGGCTGGCGGCCCTGCTCGAAGCGGGCGTCGGCCTTTGGGACACGGTCGGTACCGCCACCCGCCGCGGCAGCCTCGATGGCAATATCCGCAGGCATCAGGCCAATCCCCTCGGCGAGCTGGTCGCTGCCTTGCCGGCGCTACGAGCGGTCGGATTCAACGGCGGCAAATCGGCATCGCTTGGCCTGGCCCAGCTTGCCGGCGAGACGCGACTCGCGCTCTTGCCATTGCCGTCGAGCAGCCCCGCTTACACCCTGTCGTTCGACGCCAAGCTGGCCGTCTGGCTGAAGCTGCGCGCCTTCTTGTAGAAGGGTGCCGTCGCCCTTTGCCGCGCTAAGCCATTGCGCAGACAGCACCGGCGATGTTATCTCATGTCCGTGTGCGACTCTGATCACACTCTTCCTGCTCGCCGCTTTCGTTCTGACGCAAGGCACGTCGCTGGCCGCATCGATCTGCCACCATGGCAGCGTGCAGGGCCATATCGCCGCCCGTGAGAGCCACGATTCGCGACAAGGCGTTCGTCGCTTTCGCGGAAGAAGCCGCCGGCTCGGTCGCCTCGAAGAAAGGATCGACGTCGCATGGGGCCTCGACCCCGGCCCCGCCCGATCTGCTGACCCCTCCAGCGCCGATTGTCGTCGCCTTCGTCCGGGCGAGCATGTTCCCGCCCGCGACGGACGGCCCGCCGCTTGCCGGGCTCTCCTTGCGTCCTCCGCTTCCGCCTCCGCTCGCCTGATCCGAATCCGATACGCGCTGGCGCCGCACCCGGATTCGGGCAGCCGCGCCTCGCAGGCGTTTCGGCTCATCCGTTACGATTGCCGGTGCGTTCCTCTGAGGAGGCACAGGCTGGATCGGACAGTTTCGCGACAGGAAATCCCATGCCTCGTTCTATTCCTCTTGCCGGCATCGCCGCTCCCCTCCGATCGCGGCGCCAGCGCCCGTGCCCGACCGATCCCGAGGCCCGTTGGCCCGCATGACCGCCATCCCCGCCTGCCTTTCGCCGCCCTGCTGGCGAGCCTGCTCGCCGGCTGCGTCGTCGGGCCGAATTTCAAGGCGCCCGCCCCGCCGAAGGTCGACAGGCTACACCGCCTATCCGCTTCCCGCCGACGACCGTCGCCACGCCCGGCGTCACCGGCGGCGAGGCGCAGCGCTTCGTCAGCGGCGCCGACATTCCGGCCGACTGGTGGACCCTGTTCCATTCGCCGCCGCTCAACGCTCTGATCGAGCAGGCGCTCGCCAACAACCCCAACCTCAAGGCGGCGCAGGCGGCGCTGCTCGCCGCGCATGAGAATACGCGCGCGCAGCGCGGCGCCTATGCCCCCAAGGTGACGGCGGGCGTCGGCATCACGCGCGAGCAGGACCCGTCGGGCACGCTGGCGCCGGTGCCGAGCAACAATGCCTTCCTCTACACTCTGGTGACGCCGCAGCTCAGCGTCTCCTACATGCCCGACGTGTTCGGGCTGAACAAGCGCACGGTCGAGGCCGCCGCGGCGCAGGAGCAGGCGAGCCGCTACCAGATGATCGCGGCCGACATCACGCTCAGCGCGAATGTCGTCGCGGCGGCGATCCAGGAAGCCTCGCTCGAGGACCAGATCGACGCGACCCGCGAGCTGATCGACATCGACCGCAAGATGCTCGAGCATCCTGCACTATCAGAAGTTCAAGGGCTATGCCGGCGGCCTCGACGTCGCCGCGCAGCAAGCGCAGCTCGCCCAGCTCGAGGCGTCGCTGCCGCCGCTCGCCAAGCAGCGCGACCAGCAGCACAATCTGATGGCGGTCCTGACCGGCCGCTTTCCGGGCGCAAGCGCCGGCCGAGAAGTTCACGCTCGCCAGCCTCACCCTGCCGCAGCGATCTGCCGCTGAGCCTGCCCTCGGCGCTGGTCGAGCAGCGGCCCGACGTGCTCCAGGCCGAGGCCAACATGCACGCCGCCAGCGCGCAGGTCGGCGTCGCGACCGCCAACCGCCTGCCCAACATCACGCTGAGCGCCAATGCCGGCAGCACCGCGCTGGCGATCGGCCAGGTGTTCGGGCCCGGCACCGGCTTCTGGAACATCGGCGCGGCGCTTGCTGGCGCCGATCTTCGACGGCGGCACCCTGCTCCACCAGCAGCGCGCGCGCACGCGCCGCCTACACGCAGGCGGCCGAGCAATATCGCGGCACCGTGCTGACCGCGTTCCAGAACGTCGCCGACACGCTGACCGCGCTCGACCAGGACGCCGAAGCGCTGAAGGCCACCGCCGCCGCCGCGGACGCGGCCAAGACGAGCTCGACCTGTCGCGGCTCCAGTACAAGGACGGCTATGCCAATTACCTTGCCGTGCTCAACGCCGAGCAGGCGCTACCAGCAGGCGCGGCTCAGCCTCGTCCAGGCCGAGGCCAGCCGCTTCGCCGACACCGCCGCCCTGTTCCAGGCGCTTGGCGGCGGCTGGTGGCACCGACCCGATCTCACGGGAACGCCCATGCGACTAATAAGGCGCTGGTCGCTCGCGCGCCTTGCGGCGCGCGGCTGCTTGCTCGGCCGGTTGCTCGTCGGCAAGCGACGACGCCGAGCCAGCACCATGCGCGCCGTCGCCAATGTCAGGCTGACCGCCGCGCAGCGCCAGCCACATCCAGCTCTACACGGTCGCTCCGCGTCGCCTTTCGGCAGCACGATCAAGGCGCCCGGGACGGTCGATTTCGACAACGACCAGGCGACCGACCGTGACTGTCGCCGTTCAACGGCCCGGTGACGCGGCTGCTGGTCTCGCTCGGCCAGCATGTCGCCAAGGGCCAGCCGCTCGCGCTGGTCCAGTCGGCCGATTATGCCTCGGCGGTCGGCACCTATCGCAAGGCCGTCGTCGCCGCCGCGCAACGCCCGCGCGGATCGCCAACGCCGACCGCGACCTCGCCGCCCATAACGGCATTTCGGCGCGCGAGGCGGCAGCAGGCGCAGACCGACGCCGCGAGCGCCGAGGCCGACCGCGATGCGGCGCTGCAGGCGCTCGCCGCGCTCGGCGTCGATCCGGGCACGATCGCGCGCAGTCGCAGGCCGGCCGCAGCCCGCGCCGGCGGCGCGTCATCCGCGCGCCGGTCTCCGGCACGGTGGTCGACAAGCCGATCACGCCGGGCCAGCTGCTTCAGGCCGGCACCACGCGCGGTGCTTCACCGTCGCCAACCTCTCGCGCGTCTGGGTGCTCGCGCAGATCCCGAACAGCGATCGTCGCCACGGTCGCCGTCGACGACGCCGGCCGCAATCGATCGCCGGCACCGGCATCGGCACCTTCCATGGCGACGGTCGACAATATCTCCGCCTCGGTCGACCCGAACACGCCGGGCGGTGATCGCGCGCATCGTGCTCGCCAATCCCGGCGCGTCTCCTGAAGAAGCAGATGTATGTCGACGTCTCGATCCAGCTCGGCGCAGAGTCACGAGCGGGCTGATGGTGCCGGTCTCGGCGGTGCTTCGCGACGACGAGAATCTGCCGTTCGTCTATCTCGCTCTTCCCGACGGCAGCTTCGCGCGGCGGCACGTGACGCTCGGCTATCGCGACGGCCAGAATTACCAGATCGACCGAGCGGCCTTCAAGCCGGCGACCGGATCGTCGTCGACGGCGCGCTCTTCCTCCAGTTCATGCAGAGCCAATGAGCGACCATCCGACCGGGCCGGACCTGCCGCCGCCGCCCGGCTCCTCCTTCATCAACCGCATCGTCGGCGCGAGCCTCGCAGCAGCGGCTGCTCGATCGGGCTGCTGACGCTGCTCCTGATCGGCGTCGGCATGCGCGCGTGAACCGGCTGCCGGTCGATGCCTATCCCGACCTGTCGCCGCCGATGGTCGAGATCATCACCCAATGGCCCGGCCATTCGGCCGAGGAGGTCGAACGGCTGATCACGGTCCCGGTCGAGATCGGGATGAACGGCATTCCGCACGCGAATGATCGTCCGCTCGGTCTCGCTCTACGCGCTCTCCGATGTCGTCATCACCCTCGATCAGGGGACCGACCGCGAATTCGCGCGCCAGCAGGTGTTCAACCGGATCGGCGACATCAGCCTGCCGACCGGCGTCACGCCGTCGATCTCGCCGCTGACCTCACCCTCGGGCCTCATCTATCGCTACACGCTGCAAAGCCCCGACCGCTCGCCGACCGAGCTCAAGACCTTCGAGGACTGGACGGTCGAGCCGCAGTTCAAGTCCGTTCGCCGGCGTCGCCGACGATTCCGGCTTCGGCGGCGGCACGATGCAATATCAGGTGCTGGTCGACCAGGTGAAGCTCGCGGCGGCGGGGCTCTCGATCCAGCAGGTGGAGAGCGCGCTCGGCGCCAACAACAGCAATGCCGGCGGCGGCTTCTACTCCGAAGGCGGCCAATTCTATTATGTCCGCGGCCTCGGCCGCCTGCAGACGCTCGACGACATCGGCAATGTCGTCGTCGCGGTGCAGAACGGCATTCCGACGCTGGTCAAGGACATCGGCCAGGTCACGCTCGGCATCGCGCCGCGGCTCGGCCAATTCGGCATCGGCCGGCAGAACGACGCCGTCGAGGGCGTCATCATGCTTCGCACCGGCGAGAAGACCCAGGACGTGCTCAAGCGCGTCGAGGCCAAGACCCGCGAGCTCAACACGCAGATCCTGCCCAAGGACGTGAAGGTCGTCCCCTTCTACGACCGCTGCGACCTCGGTCGCGGTGACGACCGGCGTGGTCGAAGGCAATCTGCTGCGCGGCATGCTGCTCGTCGTCGTCGTGCTGATCTTCTTCCTCTACGACATCCGGGCGGGGCTGATCGTCGCGGTGACGATCCCGCTCGCCCTGCTGTTCGCCTTCGCCTGCCTCGATCTCCAGGGCGCGTCGGCCAACCTGCTTTCGATCGGCGCGATCGACTTCGGCATCCTCGTCGAGGCGGCGGTGGTCATGGTCGAGAATATCTATCGCCGGCTCGCCGTGCGCGAGGAGACGGGCGCAAGCGTGATCGAGACGATCCGCGACGCCGCCGCCGAGGTCGACCGGCCGCTGTTCTATGCCGTGGCCGTCATCGTCGTCAGCTTCCTGCCGATCTACGTCCTCACCGGGCCGTCGGGGACCCTGTTCAAGCCGATGGCCGATACGATGATCTTCGCCCTGGTCGGCTCGCTGATCGTCACCCTGACCCTGCTGCCGGTGCTCTGCTCGTGGCTGATGCGACGGGGCGTTCGCGAGCGGCGCAATCGCATTCTTCGAGCGGATCCGCTCCGGCTACCGCCGCGGGCTCGACCTCTGCCTCGCCTGGCCACGCGCGCACCGTGGCGATCTGCGCGCTCCTGCTCGCTGGCGCTCTGCTGCTGACGCCGGCGATCGGCGCGGAGTTCATGCCGCATCTCGACGAGGGCGCGCTGTGGGTCCGCGCGACCATGCCCTACACGATCTCGTTCGACGAATCGGCGAAGATCGTCCCGAAGATCCGCGCGATCCTCGATTCCTTCCCGCGAAGTGACGGCCGTCGCATCCGAGCATGGCCGGCCCGACGACGGCACGGACGCCACCGGCTTCTTCAACGCCGAATTCTATGTCGGGCTGAAGCCTTATTCCCAGTGGCATGGCGCCTATCGCGACAAGCCCGCCCTGATCGCGGCGATCAACCAGAAGCTCGAGATCCTTCCCGGGCATCCAGTTCAACTACACCCAGCCCGCCGAGGACGCGGTCGACGAAGCCGAGACCGGCCTCAAGAGCGCGCTCGCGGTGAAGGTGTTCGGCTCCGACCTCAACGTCCTTCAGACGAAGGGCAAAGCGATCAAGAAGGTGCTGGAGCAGGTGCGCGGCATCCGCGACGTCACCCTGGTCCAGGAGCTGGGCCAGCCGAGCCTCTCGATCAAGATCGATCGCGCGAAGATCGCCCGCTACGGCATCAACGTCGACGACATCAACAACCTCATCCAGACCGCGATCGGCGGCGACGTCGCGACCCAGGTCGTCCAGCAGGAGAAGGAGTTCGATCTCGTCGTTCGGCTCGATCCCAAATATCGCAACGACCCGGTCGCGATCGGCAATATCCTGGTCGCGACGCCGGGCGGACAGCATCTTCCGCTGAAGGAGTTCGCCGATATCTCGGTGACGAACGGCGCGTCGTTCATCTACCGCGAGAACAACAGCCGCTTCATCGGCGTGCAATTCTCGGTGGAGGGACGCGACCTCGCCGGCGCGGTGCAGGACGCGATGCGGCAAGTGGCGGCCAAGGTGCAACTGCCGCAGGGCTACCGGCTCGATTGGGGCGGCGAATATAGCGAATATACCGCCTCGCGCGCGCAGATGGGCGTGATCGTGCCGGTCACCCTGCTGCTCATCTTCATGCTGCTGTTCGTGCTCTACAAGAACCTCAAATTCCCGTTCGATCACGCATCATCGGCGTGTTGCTGTCGGCGCCGGTCGGCGGGATTCTCGCGCTGTGGCTGACGGGAACGACCTTCTCGGTGTCGTCGGCGATCGGCTTCCTCGCTCTGTTCGGAGTCTCGGTGCAGACCGCGATCGTCTACATCTCCTATGTCAACGAGCTGCGGCTCGGCCGGAACGCCGCTGGCAGAAGCGATCCACGAAGGCGCGATGCTGAGGCTGCGCCCGATCATGATGACCGCGCTGGTCGCGGCTCTCGGCCTGCTGCCGGCGGCGCTGGCGACCGGCGTCGGCACCGACACGCAACGGCCGTTCGCATTGGTCATCGTCAGCGGCCTGCTCGCCTGCCTGCTGATCATCGTCTTCCTGATGCCGGCGCTCTACGCGCTCGTCGCGCGCCCGGACGATCGGCTGGAGGTATGATCCGCCGTACCCTCGCCGGCAGGTAACCTACCCGTCGTCGTGCTCGTGGTGGTGGTGGGCGTGGCCGTGCGCGTGATCGCAATGGGCGTGCACGCCCCGCTCGATCTGGATCGTCGCGTGGAGGATGTCGTGCCGAGCCCGCAACATCGCCTGCGTGCTGTGGAGGAATTCGTCATCGTCGGGCGCGACCGGCATCACCAGATGGCAGGTGAGCGCCACCTCGGTCGTGCTCACCGGCCAGATATGGAGGCTGTGGACCTTCGTCACACCGGGCAAAGCGATCAGGCTCGCTTCGACGAAGCTCGGCTCGATCTCCGGCGGGACGGCGTCTAGCGACATGGCGACGGAGTCGCGGAGCAGGCCCCACGTCGCGGCGAAGATAATCCCGACGATGATCAGGCTGACGATCGGGTCCACCCACAGCCAGCCGGTCTCGAGGATGAGCAAGCCGGCGAGGATCACGCCCGCCGACACCGCTGCATCCCCCGCCATGTGCTGGAATGCGGCCCGGATATTGATGTCGCCCTTGCGCCCGCTCGCGAAGAGCCAGGCGGTGAGGCCGTTGATCGCCACACCCGCGGCCGCGACCGCCATCACGGTCAGGCCGGGCACGGGCGGCGGGTTGCCGAGGCGCTGGATCGCGGCGAAGGCGACCGCGCCGATGGCGAGGACGAGGAACAGGGCATTGAAGAGCGCAGCCAGTACCGACGTCTTGCCGAGGCCGTAGGTGAAGCGCCGGGTCGGCGCCCGCTTGGACAAGGTCGCCGCGCCCCAGGCGAGGAGCAGCCCAAGCACGTCCGAAAGATTGTGTCCGGCATCG
Organism: uncultured Alphaproteobacteria bacterium; assembly: GCA_963777295.1. Taxonomy (GTDB): domain Bacteria; phylum Pseudomonadota; class Alphaproteobacteria; order Sphingomonadales; family Sphingomonadaceae; genus Allosphingosinicella. Next base: position 186,208 of record CAVZPV010000005.1, on the reverse strand, counting down.
GCGAGCAGCGCCATCGAGTTGGAGATGATGCCGAACGCGGCCTCGACGACGACGAAGCCGACGTTGAGAAGAATGCCGACCAGGAACGCCCGTCCGAAATCGACCGGCGCGTGACAATGGCCGTGGTGATCGTGAGCGTGGCTGCTCAAGGATCGCAATCGGCGGGGACGGCGGGCGAAATCGCGCCTCCCCGGAAGGACGATGAAACCGGCCCCGAAGCCGTTAACAAAACTGGCAGGCCCCTGGCCGACATGGCTTCAGCTTAAGCGGGGAACGATCCCGCTTCAATGGGCTGAAAGAATGGAAAGCCGATTGGCCGACGGTCGTCCCGACGGGGTGAAAGATTCATCCGTCGCAAGACCAGCACGGCTCATCGACCTTGCCGGACTTTAAGCTGACATAAACCATGTGATTCCTATGGTGAATCCGTGTGGTCAGAAGGGCTTAGGAGAGCAGATCGTGTGGAGCGGGGTTAGGGTGCGCGGATTGGCCAATGCGGCGCGGATGACCGTGCTTCCGGCGGCGGCGCTGGCGCTTGCGGTGCTTCCCAATTTCGGCGCCGCGCAGGCCAAGGCGGCCGCGCATCGCTATGCGCAGAACGGCACCTATTCAGCGCCCCGCGAAATCAATCCCGCCGAGGCCGCGGCGCATCGCACGCTGGAAGCCGAGGTCCGCACCATCGGCCAGGGTTTCAACGGCGATATCGGCATCGCCGTCGAGGACGTTCGCACCGGCTGGACCACCGCCTTCGACGGCGACACCTATTTCCCTCAGCAGAGCGTCAGCAAATTCTGGGTGGCGCTGACAGCGTTCAACAAGATCGACCATGACGCGCTCAGCTTCGACCAGCCGGTCACGCTGCATAAGTCCGACATCACGCTCTTCCACCAGCCGATCGCGGCCGAGATCGGCGAGAATGGCTATTCGACCACGCTCGGCGCGCTGATGACGCGCGCGCTCCAGCAGAGCGACAATACCTGCAACGACGCGGTGCTTTGGCGCGCCGGCGGTCCGGAGGCGGTGCGCGCCTTCCTCCGCGAAAAAGGGATCAGCGGGATCCGCTTCGGCCCCGGCGAACGGCTGCTGCAGAGCGCCATCGCCGGCCTCACCTGGAAGCAGAGCTACGCTTATAATGGCGGCTTCTTCAAAGCGCGCGATGCCCTGCCGCTCTCGACCCGCCGCGCCGCCTTTGAACGCTATATCGCCAATCCGATGGACGGGGCGCAGCCGCTCAGCGTCGTCGACGCCCTCTCACGTCTGAAGCGCGGCGAATTGCTCTCGGCCGCCTCGACCCAAAAGCTGCTCGGCATCATGTCGCACACCAGGACCGGCCCGCAACGGCTGCACGGTGGGCTCGAGCCCGGCTGGACGCTCTCGCATAAGACCGGCACCGGCCAGATCCTCGGCGCCGTCGAGGCCGGCTATAACGATATCGGTGTGATCACCGGCCCCGACGGCCATGCCTATGCGATCGCGGTGATGATCCGCCGCACCTCGGCGCCGCTGCCGCAGCGCATGCACGCGATGCAGAGCGTGGTCCACGCGGTCATCAATTACGATGCCGCGCTGGACCGTTCGGATGCCCTCGCCGCCGCAGTTGGCGGCGGCCGCGGCGGGCGACGGTAGGCGCGAAGCTCGGCCCCCCACCTACGCATCATAATCCACCTCCAGCCCTTCTCCCTTGGGGACGGACTGGCAAGTGAGGATATAGCCCGCGGCCACTTCCTCGTCGGTGAGGCCGTAATGGACCGCCATCTCCGCCTCGCCTGACACCATTCTGGCCCGGCAGGTCGCGCAGACGCCGGCCTTGCAGGCGTAGGGCGCCGGCAGACCGGCGAGCCTGCGCGCTGTCGAGGATATTGCCCGCCGCGGCGTCGAACGGGATTCGGCGTTTGCGCCCGTCGAGCGTCACCAGCATCGTCAGGCCCTGCCGCCTCCTGCTGCAGCGCCTGCATCTGGGCGGCCAGAGCGGCGGATGGGCGGCCGGCGGTGAAGCGCTCGATATGGATCTTGTCCCTGGAGACGCCGGCATCGAGCAGGGCGGCTTCGGCAGCGTCCATCATCGGCGCCGGGACCGCAGATGAAGAAGGCGTCGATCTCCGCCGGCTCGACCAGATGCTCCAAGCACCTCGCCACATTTGGCGCGGTCGAGCCGGCCGTTGAACAGCTCGATGTCCTCCATCTCCTCGGCGAGGAAATGGTAGATTTCGAGCCGGCCCATGTAGCGGTTCTTGAGCCGCGCCAGCTCCTCCAGGAACATGATCGACTGGCTGTCCCGATTGCCGTAGAAGCAGGGTGAAGCGGCTCTCCGGCTCCTCGATCATCGCCGTCTTGATCAGCGACATCACCGGCGTGATGCCCGAGCCGCCGGCAAAGCCGACATAATGGTTTGCGGCGGCCGGATCGAAATCCCAGGTGAAGCTGCCGTGCGGCGCCATGACGTCGAGCACGGCGCCGCCGTCGGAGAGTTTCGTTCGCCCAGTTGGAAAAGACGCCGCCGGCGATCCGCTTCACCGCGACCTTGAGCAGGTCGTCGGACGGAGCGACGCAGAGCGAATAATTGCGTCTCATCTCCTCGCCGCCGATGTCAGTGCGAAGGGTCAGATGCTGGCCGGGCTTGAAGCGGAAGGTCTCGCGCAGCTCCTCCGGCACGTGGAAGCGGATCGAGCTGGCGTCCGCCGTCTCCCGCGCCACCTCCGCCACTTCGAGCTTGTGAAAGCCGACGCTCATCCGGGGATCAGTGGCATTTGAACAGGTCGAACGGCTCCGCGCAGCACGGCACCGCCAGAGCGCCTTGCAGGGCGTCGAGCCGAAGCGGCTGATCTCCTCGCAATCCGCCGAACCGCATTGCGGGCATTCGACAGCGCGCGCGGGTTGGCGGCGCGATGCCATAGGCGCGCAGCTTCTCCCGGCCTTCAGGGGTGATCCAGTCGGTTGTCCAGGGCGGGGAGAGAGCGGTTTCGATGCGCACGTCGCGGTAGCCGGCCGCGTCCAAGGCGGCACGCATGTCACGTTCGATCACCTGCGTCGCCGGGCAGCCGGTATAGGTGGGGGTGATCACCACCGCGCTCGGCTTCGACCGAGCGGACAATGCCTAGGTCGACCACCGACACGACTGGAATTTCCGGATCGGGAACCTCCCTGAGCACACGCCAAACACCCTCCCCGCTCGTCCCGAGCGACGTCAAGGGGCGCTGCTCGGACTCAATGCCGACGCCCCTCGACTTCGCTCGGGACGAGCGGAACTCTTCTAAGCGTGCGGAAGCGCTCACCACGCCGCCTCCGGATAGGCGCGCGGGAGGAACTGCATCTCTGCCAGCAAATGGCCGAGGTGTTCGCTAGTGATGGCCTCGGCGGCCGCCGAGGATCGGGCGCCGGTCGGCCGGCGGGTCGAGCGCCGCCTCGGCGAGCACCGCGCCGCACCTCTGCATCATAATCCGCGCGGAGGGCGGCGAGGTCGGCACCGATCCCCCGCTCCGCCATGAAAGCGGCGAGATCGTCCATCTCGAACAGCTCCTGGACGAACCGCCACACCAGTCCAGGCCGTCGACCATGCGCCGGCGGCTCTCCTCGGTGCCGTCGCCGAGCCGCACCACCCATTCGCGAGGCGAGCCGGGCATGATAGGCGACCTCCTTCACCGCCTTGGCGGCGATCGCGGCGATCTGCGCGTCGGCCGAGCCGGCCAGCGTGTCGAACAGCAGCTCCTGCCAGGTCGAGAACAGGAACTGGCGCGCGATGGTCTGGGCGAAGTCGCCGTTCGGCTGCTCGACCAGCAGGCAGTTGCGGAAATCGAGCACGTCGCGATGGAAGGCGAGTTGGTCGGCGTCGCGCCCCTTCGCCTTCCACCTCGCCGGCATAGGCCAGAAAATAAGTCGCCTGGCCGATCAGGTCGAGCGCGATATTGGCCAGCGCAGGTCGACCTCCAGCGTCGGCGCGTGCCCGCACCATTCGCCGAGCCGCTGGCCCAGGATCAGCTGTCGTCGCCGAGCCGCAGCAAGAAGTCGAAGAGCGCATCATTCTCGTCGCGCGCCGGCGCGTCGAAGACGCCGGCGCCGGTCGCGCCGGAGGGGGTGTCGATCGGTGGGAGCGACGCCATCAGATGTGCTTCATGTGGTCGGGGATGCGATAGAAAGTCGGGTGGCGGTAGACCTTGTCCTCGGCCGGCTCGAACAGCGGCCGCCGCCTCGCCCGGGTCGGAGGCGGTGATCTGCGCCGACGGCACCACCCACAGGCTCACCCCCTCCATCCGCCGCGTATAGATGTCGCGGGCCGCCTCGAGCGCCATCTCGCGCGTCCGGCGCGTGCACCGAGCCGACATGCCGTGCGACAGCCCGCCCTTCGAGCGCACGAACACCTCCCACAGCGGCCAGTCGGGCTTTCGACATGCAGGCGGCCTGCCGCCTTGCGGCTGCGCTTCTCGGCATGAGCGCGCGGCGGCGTCGCGCACCCAGGCGCCTTCGCTCCCAAGCCTCGCGGCGGGCCTTCATCCGCTCCTTGGCGACCGGGCCTTCGCCGCGGACCACGGCGTAGAACTCCTCCCAGTCCACCTCGCCGAAATCGTAGCCGCCCTTGCCTCGTTCCACTTCAGGTCGGGATCGGGAACGGTGAGGCCGATCGCCTCGGCCTGCGGCACGGTGATGTCGACGAACTTCTGGCGCAGCTCGTCGTTGGTGTCGCGCTTGATGCGCCAGCGCATCGACTGGGCGGTGTTGGGCGAGTCCTCGTCGGGCGGGCCGAACATCATCAGCGACGGCCACCACCAGCGGTTCAGCGCATCCTGCGCCATCCGCTTCTGCGTCGGCGGTCCCGCCGGCCATCGCCATCATGATCTCGTAGCCCTGGCGCTGGTGGAAGCTCTCCTCCTTGCAGACCCGCACCATGGCGCGCGCATAGGGGCCGTAGGAGGTGCGCTGCAGCGGCACCTGGTTCATGATCGCCGCGCCGTCGACCAGCCAGCCGATCGCGCCGATGTCGGCCCAGGTCGAGGGTCGGATAGTTGAAGATGGTCGAGTACTTGGCCTTGCCCGAGTGCAGCGCCTCGATCATCTCCTCGCGGCTGGTCCCCAGCGTCTCGGCGGCGCGAATAGAGGTAGAGGCCGTGGCCCGCCTCGTCCTGCACCTTGGCCAGCAGGATCGCCTTGCGCCGCAGCGACGGCGCGCGGGTGATCCAGTTGCCCTCCGGCAGCATGCCGACGATCTCGGATGGGCGTGCTGCGAGATCTGGCGGACCAGGGTGCGGCGATAGGCTTCCGGCATCCAGTCCTTCGGCTCGATGAACTCGTCGGCCGCGACCCGCGCCTCGAAGGCGGCGAGCTTCTCCGGATCCTCGGTGGAGGCGACGTTGCTTCGGCTTCTGAAGCTCGGTCGTATACATGTCACTCTCCGGCAGCCGCCTTAGTAAAGCGGCCCTTTCACGGCAATCAACGCACCAATTGAGATGGGGTCGCGGCGCCGTTTCACCAAGCTTCGAGTTTGGCCGCAAGCAGCGGAGTGCGCGCCCGTGCACGCAGCGGCATGAGGGGCCGAACGCAGAAATGGAGATCCTCATGTTCCGAGTGACCGGCCTTTTACGTCGCGCCGACCGCTCTCGTCGACGACATCCCGCTGGCGATGCGCGCGGCGCGGCCGCTGTCGCTCCGGACGTTCGACGAGGCGGGGATGATGATCGATGGCGACCTCGTCGATGGGCGCGAGGCTGAAGCGATGATCGAGCGTTTCTTCGCCAATCCGTCCGTAACCTACATCCACGCCCATTATGCCCGCCGCGGCTGCTATGCGGGGCGGATCGACCGCGCCTAGACCCGCTCGAGCACCATGGCGATTCCCTGGCCGACGCCGATGCACATGGTGGCGAGCGCATGCTGGCCGCCGCGTGCGCTGCAGTTCCTCGGCGGCGGTCAGCGCGAGCCGCGCGCCCGACATGCCGAGCGGATGGCCGAGCGCGATGGCGCCGCCGTTGGGGTTCACATGCTCGGCATCGTCGGGAAGCCCGAGCTGGCGCAGCACCGCCAGCGCCTGGGCGGCGAAGGCCTCGTTGAGCTCGATCACGTCGATGTCGCCGATCTTGAGGCCGAGCCGCTGCAGCAGCTTCTGCGACGCCGGCGCGGGGCCGATGCCCATGATCCGCGGCGGCACGCCGGCGACGGCCGCGCCGACGATGCGCGCGCGAGGCGTCAGGCCGTTGCGCTTGGCCGCTTCCTCCGAGGCGACGATCATCGCCGCCGCGCCGTCATTCACGCCCGAGGCATTGCCGGCGGTGACGGTGCCGTCGGGCCGCACGATCGGCTTCAGCTTCGCCAGCGCCTCCACGCTGGTCTCGCGCGGATGCTCGTCGCGGTCGACGACGAGCGGGTCGCCCTTGCGCTGCGGAATGCTGACCGGCGACGATCTCGGCAGCGAGGCGGCCATTCGCCTGGGCCGCGGCGCGCTTTCTCCTGGCTCCGCACGGCGAAGGCGTCCTGGTCCTCGCGGCTGACCTGGAATTCCTGCGGCCACATTCTCGGCGGTCTCGGGCATGGTGTCGTCGCCGAAGCCGGCTCTTCATCTTCGGATTGACGAAGCGCCAGCCGATGGTGGTGTCGTAGATTTCGGCATTGCGGTCGAAGGCGCTGCGTCGGCCTTGGCCATGACGAATGGCGCGCGGGTCATGCTCTCGACCCCGCCGGCGATCATGCAGTCCGCCTCGCCGCCGCGATCGCCCGCGCCGCCATCGCCACCGCGTCCAGGCCCGAGCCGCAGAGGCGATTGAGGGTCACGCCGCCCGACCTTGTCCGGCAGGCCGGCAAGCAGCCCGGCCATGCGCGCGACGTTGCGATTGTCCTCGCCCGCCTGATTGGCGCAGCCGAGGATCACGTCGTCGACCGCGCCCCAGTCCACGCCGGGATTGCGCTCCATCAACGCCTTGATCGGAATGGCGGCGAGATCGTCGGCCCGCACATGCGCCAGAGCGCCGCCGTAGCGGCCGATCGGCGTGCGGATCGCGTCGCAGATGAACGCTTCGGTCATTCATTCTCTCCGATGACAGGCCCGCCGACGCTGCGCGAGAAACCCTGGAATTCGGCGACGGCGCGGCCGTCCGCCGCCCTCACCGATACATGGTAGACGCCCGAGCGGCCGACAAGCGCATGCTCCCGCGCCTCGGCGATCAGCACGTCGCCTTCGCGCGCCGCGTCCAGGAAAACGATCGACGCCTGCGCGGCGACCGTGCGCAAATTGCGGCCATTGCAGGCATAAGCGAAGGCGGTATCGGCAAGCGCGAAGATCATGCCGCCATGGGCGGTGCCGTGGCCGTTCAGCATGTCGGCGCGAACGGTCATGCGGATGCGCGCATAGCCCTCGCGCGCTTCCTCGATCTCCATGCCCCAGGCGGGGCCGGTCCCCTCCGCCGCCAGCATCGCCCGGGCGACCTTGTCCGCCATCTCGTTTGCGCCCATGAGGCGGCGCCATGGCTTACGAGACCATCGAGTTCAAGCTGGAGGGCGGCATTGCCCGGCTGACACTGAACCGGCCGGACCGGCTCAACAGCTTCACCGTCCGGATGCACGAGGAGGTGGCGGACGCGCTCTCCGGGCTGGAGCGCGCGCGCGTGCTCGTCATCACCGGTGCCGGCCGCGGTTTCTGCGCCGGGCAGGATCTGAATGATCGCGCGGTGGCGCCGGGCGAGGCGGTGGACCTCGGCGAGTCGGTGGAGAAGAGATACAATCCGCTGATCCGGCGGATCACCTCCCTGCCCTTCCCGGTCATCGCCCGGGTGAACGGCGTCGCGGCGGGGGCAGGCGCGAACATCGCGCTCGCCTGCGACATCGTCATCGCCGCCAAATCGGCGAAATTCATCCAGTCCTTCGCCTCGATCGGCCTCATCCCCGACAGCGGCGGCACTTGGATGCTGCCCCGGCTGATCGGTCAGGCGCGCGCGCTTGGACTCGCGCTGACCGCCGAGCCGCTGCCGGCGGACAAGGCGGCCGAATGGGGGCTGATCTGGAAGGCCGTGGAGGACGAGGCGCTGGACGCGGAGGTGGATACGCTCGCAGAAAAGTTCGCGGCCGCGCCGACAAGTGGTCTCGCCCGGATCAAGAAGATGATCCGTGAAAGCTGGGGTCACTCGCTCGACGAGGAACTGGACCTCCAGCGCGACACGATGCGCGAGCTCGGCTTCAGCGATGACTATCGCGAGGGCGTGGCGGCGTTCATGGAGAAGCGAAAGCCCAATTTCACCGGGCGGTAGCCGGCTCCGCCTGCCTTATGTGCCGCTCGAACGTGTCGAAATCGATGTTCGAGCCGCAGACGAGGACGCCCACCTTCTTCCCCGCTAGCCGGTCCCGCAGCGGACCGACCAGAGCGGCGGTCGCGGCCGCCGCGGCGGGCTCGACTGCCAGCTTCATCTCGCGGAACAGCAGGGCCATGGCGGCGCGCATCTGATCGTCATCGACCAGCACGATGTCGTCGACGTTCCGTTGGCAGAGTCCGAAGCTGTAGGGGAGAGCGAAAGGCGGCGCGAGGCTGTCGGCGATCGTCCTCACCTCGGCGTGGTCGATCGGGCTTCCCTGGGCGAAGCTGCGGGTCATCGTGTCGGAGCCGGTCGGCTCGACCCCGAAGACGAGACAATCGGGCCTCAGCAATTTGATCGCGGCCGAGGCGCCGCCGCACAGGCCGCCACCGCCGATGGCGATGATTACCGCCTCCAGATCCGGCACCTGTTCCAGCCATTCCATGCCGAGCGTCGCTGTACCGAGCGCGGTATAGGGCCCTTCGAACGGGTGGATGAAGGAGCGGCCCTCGTCGCGCGCGATCGCCTCGACCATCTCGAAGGCGGTCCGGCCGTCGGGCGCGGTCACCACCTCGGCGCCAAGCGCGCGGCAGGTCGCGACCCGAGCCGGATTGGCCGAGCCCATCATCACCACCTTGGCGGTCGTGCCGAGCGCGGCGGCGGCATAAGCGGTGGCGATGGCGTGGTTGCCCGCGCTCACGGCGCAGACGCCCCGCGCCAGCTCCTTCGGGCTCAGCCGCAGCATCTTCGAGATGGCGCCGCGCGCCTTGAAGGTGCCGCCGTGCTGGAACAGCTCCAGCTTGAGATTGACCCGCGTTCCGGGTGCGAGCAGCGCGTCGATCTCGCGGCCGCGCCAGTCGTGCACCGGCGTGCGCGCGACGTAGGGCGCGGTCATCGCGCGGGTTTCCTCGATTTCGACGAGGGAGAGAGCGGGAGCGGTTTCCTGGTCCATGACTCCGTCTAGAATCTCCCTGCCTTCCGTGTCGAGCGGCAGGTCGCTACAGGGGGCCGCGATGAAGACCCCCACCCTTCTCAATTACGCGCAGGACCAGTGGCACGCCGGTTCGGGCGGCCTCGCCGAGGTGCAGAGCGCGGTCACCGGCGAGACCATCGCCGTCACCGGCAGCCAGGGGCTCGATTTCGAGGCGATGCTCGACCATGCGCGGCGGATCGGCGGGCCGGCGCTGCGGCGGATGACCTTCCACGAGCGCGCTTGGATGCTGAAGGACCTCGCCAATGTGGTGATGGCGCGCAAGGAGGAGCTGTACGAACTCTCCTACGATACCGGCGCGACGCGAACCGACGGCTGGATCGATATCGAAGGCGGCGCGGGCACGCTCTTCTCCTTCTCGTCCAAGGGCCGGCGCGAGCTGCCCAATTCGCGCATCCTGATCGACGGACCGATGGAGCCGTTGTCGCGCGGCGGCACCTTTGTCGGGCAGCATGTCTTCACCCCGCTCCAGGGCGTCGCCGTCCATATCAATGCCTTCAACTTCCCGGTCTGGGGAATGCTGGAGAAGCTCGGGCCGACCCTGCTCGCGGGCGTTCCGGCAATCGTGAAGCCGGCCTCGGCCACCGGCTATCTCGCCGAGGCCGCCTTCCGGATCATGATCGAGGCCAATGTGCTGCCGCCGGGCGCGCTGCAATTGATCATGGGCGGCGTCGGCGATCTGTTCGACCATCTGACGCTGCAGGACGTGGTCAGCTTCACCGGCTCCGCCCAGACGGCGATGAAGCTGCAGGCGCACCCGGTGATCGCGCGCGAAAGCGTCCGCTTCATCGCCGAGCGCGACAGTTTGAACGCCTCGATCCTCGGGCCCGACGCGGCGCCGGGCACACCCGAGTTCGACCTGTTCATCAAGGAAGTCGCGCGCGAGATGACGGTGAAGGCGGGGCAGAAATGCACCGCCATCCGCCGCGCCATGGCCCCGGCCGAGCAACTCGACGCGGTCGAGGAAGCGCTGCGCCAACGGCTCGCGAAGGTCAGGATCGGCGATCCGCGCGAGGAGGGCGTAACGATGGGCGCTCTTGCCAGCCGCTCGCAACTGAACAGCGTCCGCGCGGCGGTGGCAGAACTGGCCAAGTCGGCCAGGATCGTCGCCGGCGATCCGCACGCGCCCCCGGTCGCGGGAAACGGCGCCTTCATGTCGCCGATCCTGCTCCGCGCCGACGATCCCTGGCACAATGATGCCGTCCATGATGTCGAGGCCTTCGGGCCGGTCTCAACGATCATGCCCTATCGCGATCTCGACGACGCCATCGCGCTCGCCAATCGCGGCATGGGCAGCCTCGCGCTGTCGCTCTTCACCTTCGACAACGAGGTCGCGGAGGAGTTCGTGCTCGGCGCCGGCGCCTATCATGGCCGCATGGTCATTCTCGACCGCACATCGGCCAAGGAATCGACGGGCCATGGCTCGCCGCTCCCCGTCCTCGTCCATGGCGGCCCCGGTCGCGCCGGTGGCGGCGAGGAAATGGGCGGGGTGCGCGGTGTCGCCCATTATATGCAGCGCACCGCGCTTCAGGGCGGCCCGGCCGCCCTGTCGAGCATCATCAAGCAATGGCTGCCCGGCGCGCCCAAGATCGAGGGCGAAATCCACCCGTTCCGCAAGCGCATCTCCGAGCTGGAGATTGGCTACACCCTCAAGACCGGCAGCCGCATCGTCACGCTCGACGACATCGAGCATTTCGCCGATTTCACCGGTGACAATTTCTACGCCCATATGGACGAGGAAGCGGCGAAGGCGAACCCGATCTTCGAGGGTCGCGTCGCGCACGGCTACCTCATCCTCTCCTTTGCCGCCGGTCTGTTTGTCGATCCGGCGCCGGGGCCAGTGCTCGCCAATTACGGGCTGGAGAACCTCCGTTTCCTGACGCCACTCTATCCCGGCGATGCGATGCGCGTGGAGCTGACCGTCAAATCCAGGTCGGTCCGCAATGAGGAGATGGGCGAAGTCCGCTGGGCCGTCTATGTCTTCAACCAGAAGGACGAGATCGTCGCCTCCTACGACCTCCTGACCATGAACGAGCCCTGATGAAGCTGAGCCCTCTCTTCGCCCTCGCTTTGCTCTTCGGCTGCGCTGCCGCGGCCCCGGTGAAGCCACCCGTCTACGGCTATCGGATCGTCCACATCTATCCGCACGACATCCAGGCCTTCACCGAAGGCCTCTTCTACCTTGAAGGTCATCTCTTCGAGAGCACCGGCCTCAATGGCCAGTCCCAGATCCGCGAGGAAACGCTCGACGGCAAGGTGCTGCGCTCGGTGCCGGTCGACCGGCGCTATTTCGGCGAAGGGATCGTCAATTGGGGGCCGGAGATCCGAAGCCTCACCTGGCAGGGACAGATCGGATTTCGCTGGCGTCGCTCGGATTTCTCGCAGGTCGGCGAATTCCATTATCCCGGCGAAGGCTGGGCGCTCACCCAGGACGGCAAAGACATCATCATGAGCGATGGATCGTCGCAACTGCGCTTCCTCGATCCCGCGACGATGACCGAGCGGCGGCGGATCACCGTCACCGACGGCGGTCAGCCGGTCGAGCGGCTGAACGAGCTCGAATGGGTGAAGGGCGAGATTTTCGCCAATGTCTGGATGACCCCCCGCATCGCCCGCATCGATCCCCGCACCGGCCGAGTCACCGGCTGGATCGATCTCTCGCGGCTCGTCGCCGAGGAGGCGCCGCCCGATCCCGACAGCGTGCTCAACGGCATCGCCTACGATGCGGCGCACGACCGGCTGTTCGTCACCGGCAAGAACTGGCCGAAGCTGTTCGAGATCAAGCTCGTCCCGCCGGTGCGAAAGTAAGAGCCTAGATCTCCTCCTTCACCTGGGCGTGGGCGAGCATGGCAAAGAGGCCCGTGCCGCCAAGGATGTTGCCGACCAGCGCCGGGATCAGGAACGTCCCGATGACCCAACCGATGCCTACCTTGCCGGCCCAGAGCAGGAGGAAGGCCTCGGCGGCGCCTGCGATAACGTGGTTGAAGCCGCCGAGCGCAATTGCGTAGGTGAGAACGAGCACAATCCAGAAGCCGGAATTGTCGGTAGCGGAGCGAATCCAGGCGATCGAGGAGATCAGAAAGCCGGCCGGAACGGCCTGGAGCAATATCTCCCCTGCATTCTTCTCGAGCAGCTTGCCCGAGACATCGAGCATCGCGCCGAGCAATTGCGGCGATACGAGGTGTGCATGGACGCAGAGCGCCGCCATGAAGGCCGTGCCGATCAGATTGCCGGCGAGGACGATTGACCAGAGACGCGCCGTCCGCATGAAATTGCGGTTGTTCGGCTCCTTCGCGAGCGGCAGGACCGCGACCATCGTCTGCTCGGTGAAGAGCTGCATGCGGCCGAGGATGACGATGATGAAGCCGAGGCTGTAGCCGAGCCCGCCGACCAGCTCGCGCCAGGGCGCGTCGGGCAGGCGCTGGTGCAGCCCGCCCTGGGCCCAGGTTGAGGCAAGGATCGCAATTCCGGCGGCGAGGCCGGACCAGAACAGCGACCAGGCCGGCCGTTCCAGCTCGTCCTCGCCCTGCTTGATGACGGCCGCGTGGACGATCCGGGCGCGAGGGGCGCTTCGCTCCTCGGCTTCCTGCTCTTCGCTTTCGTTAAGCGGCGGCGGCGTTTCCTTGGCCATGACGGCTCCCTTCGCTATGGCGGCACAGCGTTCCGGCCGACTTTAATATCCCGACGGACGTCCGGAAATCGCGCTATGGGATCCCTCGGTGGTGGTCGGGTCCTTCTCCCATTCCGCCACCGTCTTGCATACGTTCGTGCCGATCCGGGATCCGCTGTCGACGACGTGCCGGCAGATTTTCTTTTCCTTCTTCGGCGGCTGCGTTTGCTCGGGCTGCGCCGGTGCGGCGGGCGCCGCGAAGACCGGAACGGCGAGCGCGGAGGCAATCAAGGCGAAAAGACGTTTGCGCATGTTACGGATCCCCCTGCTGGACGAGAGCCGTACGATGTTGGAAGAATTGGCAAAAGCAAGGAGTTACGGCCGTCGCTAGCCCTGCCGTCCCCGCGCCACAAGCGCGACCGCGGCGCCGGCCAGGCTCGCATTCTCGCTATCGGCGAAGCTGGTCGGCACCTGCTCCAGCGCCTTGCGCATCCTGCCCTTGCCGACGAAGCCGTTGCGATAGGCCGTCCCCTCGAGCAGCGGCAGCATCTGGCGCAGGACGGGACTGACCAGCAGGACTCCGTCCCAGGCGCCCGTAGTCAGCACGCCGTTGCCGGCGAAAGAGCCCAAGGCGGCGGCGAAGATTTCCGCCGTCTCTTTCGCCATCGCATCGCCGCGCAGTGCCGCCGAGATGATCTGGTCGGCCGGCGGCGCGGATCCATTCCGCCCGCTCTGCTCGATCAGCCAGGAGTAGATGTTCTGAAGACCGGCATTGGAAACCAGCCGCTCACAGGAGACGTGGCCGCCGCATTTGCGGCGCAGATAGGCGAGCAGGGCGTCGTCGCGTTCCGATTGCGGGGCGAAGCTGCCATGGCCGCCCTCGCTTTCGAGCACCACGGCGCTGCCGTCGTCGCGGACGATCAGCGTCGCCATTCCAAGCCCCGGCCCGGTGCCGATGACGATGAAGGTGCGTCCCGGAGCGACTGGCCGCGGCGGCACCACGCCGACCGCTTTCATCTGGCGCGGCTCGAGCGCGGCGAGCGACCAGGCCGTCGCCGCGAAATCGTTGAGGATCAGGGGGTCGTGGCCGAGAAAGGCGCGGATACCGCTCACCGAAATATACCAGCGGCAATTGGCTAGGCTGATGATGTCCCCGCGCGCGACGCCGGCGACGGCGAGACCGAGCGGCAGCGTCCCGGTCTCGATCTGGTTGGCGCGCGTGTAATTCTGCAGCGCATCGGTGAAGGTCGGAAAGTCGCTCGTCCGGAACTGGCGAACGGAATTGGCCTTAAGCTCTCCGCCATCGCCGACCATCGCAAAAGCAACGTTGTCGCCGTCGATGACGCAAACCATTCTCGCGGGCATGCGCATCCTCCCCTGCACGCGGAGAATGGCGCATTTGCGGGCCGATGGGTACCGGTTTTGTTAGCGCTCACACTTTTTCGCGGAAGCGGATCAGTCCGCCGGCCAGCGCTCCAGAATTTCGACGAAGTGGCCGAGCCAGGCATTGGTCTGGTGGCCGTCGACGACGCGGTGGTCGATGGTCAGCGAGACATACGCCATGGGGCGGATCTGGATCGTGTCGGCGCCGTCCACCTCGCGCACGACGACGCGCTTTTCGAGCTTGCCGACGCCAAGGATCGCCGATTGCGGCTGGTTGATGATGATCGGCGCGGCGAACAGCGAGCCCGAGACGCCGTGATTGGAGATGGTGAAGGTGCCGCCCGAGACGTCGCGCGCGGTCAGCTTCTCGCGTCGCGCCTTCTCGATCAGCTCGTCGAGCGGCGGAGGCGATGCCCGAGCAGCGATCAACGTCTGCACCTTGCGCAGCACGGGGACGATCAGCCCCTTTTCGCCGAGCGCGGTGCCGACGCCGATATTGATGTCGTCGAAGATTTCGAGCCGGTCCTCGTGCCAGCGGCTGTTGATCGCCGGCGCGACCTTCATCGCCTCCGCCGCCGCGGCGACGATGATAGGCGGTGTAGGTGAGCTTCACGCCCTTCTTCGCGAACGCATCCTTGTGCCGCTCGCGATGACGCGATGATGGCGCTGAAATCCGCCTCGAACATGGCGGTGACGTGCGGCGCGCGGGTCACCGAGTTCAGCATGTTCTCGGCGATCTGCAGCCGCATCCGGTCGTGCGGAATGATCGTGCGAGCGGATCGAGGCATCGGAGGGCTGCGCGACACGCGGCTGGGCAGTTGCGGGAGGCTCCCGCCGACCTTGGTCGCGGCCTCGACCGCGCGATCGACATCGGCGCGGGTGATACGTCCGTCGCGGCCGGTGCCCTGGATCTCGGACGGATCGATGTCATGCTGCAGCAGAGCGCGCTTCGCACGCCGGCGACAGGCGCAATTCCGGATCGAAGCGTGGCGCTGCGCCGTCTCGCCCGTCCGGAGCGTAGTCGAGGGGCGCCCGTGATGGCCGTGCCAACGCCGCTCGACTTCGCTCGGGCGAGCGGATTCAGGTTCGACTTCAATGGCAAGTGCAATACGGCCGAGGATCGCCCCAGGCTCCGCCTTCGCATCGGTGTCCAGCAAGATCTCCCGCAGCACCCCGGCCGCCGGAGCCGGCACCTCCATCGTCACCTTGTCGGTCTCGAGCTCGACGAGCGGATCATTCTCCGCGACCGCGGTCGCCGACCTGCTTGAGCCAGGCCGCGGACGACCGCCTTGCGTGCCCTCCTGCTCGACCGGGACGAGCATTCGATCATCGTCAGAAGCCCACCAGCTCGTCGATCTTCGCGCGGATCGCCTCGACGCGACGGCACGCGCCCAGTTCGAGCAGCACCGGATTATGCGGGCTCGGAATGTCGGGCATGGTCACCCGCGCCACCGGCGCGTCGAGGTCGAGGAAAGCCTCGTCTGCGACCACCGCCGCGATCTCCGCGCCGAAGCCGCCGGTGCGCAGATCCTCGTGGACGATCAGGCAGCGGCGCGTGCGCCGGACCGAGGCGAGCACCGCCTCGCTGTCCCAAGGCATCAGCGTGCGCAGGTCGATGACCTCCGCCGAGACGCCCCTCCGCCGCGGCCTCGCAGCGCGGCACCATCGCGCCCCAGGTGACGATGGTGATCTCGTCGCCCTGCGCGCGCCGTCTTCGCGCGGCCGAACGGCAGCACGTAATCGTCGCCCGGATAAGGCCGCCGCGCCCAGGCATCGTCGAGCATCGCGCGATGCTCGAAGAAGATCACCGGATCGTTGCCGCGCAAGCGCCGCGCGCAGCAGACCGACCGCATCCTCGGCATTCGAGGGCACCGCCACCTTCCAGCCGGGATTGTGGACGAACTGCACCTCGTTGGTCTGGCTGTGCCACGGATCGCCGCATTTGAAGAAGCCGCCCGGCATGCGCAGCACCATCGGCGCGGCGAAGCGGTTGTTGGTGCGCCAGCGCATCGTGCCGCAATCGTTGATCTGCTCGGTCGCCGGCTCGGCATATTTGCGGAACTGGATTTCCGGCACCGGCATCAGCCCGGCGAGCGCCATGCCGACGGCGCGGCCGATGATGCCTTCCTCGGAGAGGCTGGTGTCGAACACGCGCTCGGCGCCGAATTTCTCCTGCAGGCCGAGCGTCACCGCATGGACGCCGCCCTTGGGCCCGACATCCTCGCCGAACAGCACCACGCGCGGATTGAGCGCCAGCTCCTGGTCGAGCGTGCGGCGGATGGCGGTGACCATGTTGATCCGCTGGCCCTCGGGCTGCGGCTCGTCGTGGCTGGCGGGCGCGCGATAGCCGTGCGTCCACTGGCCGCCCAGTCTTCTGCATCTCGCCTTCGAAGAAGACGTGATCGAGCACGTGCGTCCGGGTCGGCAACGCCGCGCGCCTCGGCATCGCCGCGCGCCTCCTCGACATCGGCCTGCGGCGTCGCGCCTCGATCCGCTCCCATTCCGCCTCGTCCATCACCGAGCCGACGAGATAGGATCTTGCAGCTTCGGCAGCGGATCGCGCGCCCATTCCGCACGCGACGATCTCCTCCGACTTGTAGGTCTGCGTGTCCTGGAAGCTGTGCCCTTCGAGGCGCGGCACGGTGAGGCGCAGCAGGGCCGGGCCTTCGCCGGCGCGGACGTGGCCGACCGCCTGCTTCGATCAGCCGCGCCGCCTCGGCCGGCTCGGTGCCGTCGCCGGAGAAGATGGTCAGGCCGGAGAAGCTGGCGAGGTTCGCGGCGATGTCGCCGCCCGGCGTCTGGTAGGAGCGACGGGACGGAGATGCCGTAGCCATTGTCCTCGATATAGAACAGCATCGGCAGTTTCTGCGTCGTGGCGATCGTCAGCGAGGACCAGAAGCCGTTGGTCGCGACCGAGGCGTCGCCGCCGAGCACGACCGCGATCGCCTCGTCATAGGCGCGGTCGCCGAGCACTTTGCGGTAATAGTCGATCGCCTGCGCCCAGCCGGCGGTGGGCGTATATTGCGCGCCGACGCCCGCCGCACATGGGCAGGGCCGGGGCGCCGTTCGGATTCGGGATAGTTGAACACGACGCCGATATCGCGCCCGTCCGAATAGCCGCCTGCGCGGCCCATGCCGGAGCCGAGCGCGTCCTCGATCGGCACGCCGAGCGAGAGCAGCAAAGGCCGCGAACGATAATAGCCGCAGGTCGCATCATGCCGGTGGGTGAGCCGGCAGCCGAGCAGGATCTGCGCCAGATCGTGGCCGCGCGCGCTAGAACTGGTAGAGGATCTTCCGTTCCGGGAACGAGCCGCTCCTCCTCGAGCCTGTCCAGCGCGCGGCTGACCTGGACGAGATACGCGACGCGACGCCAGTCGAAATCGGGATCGGGCGCGTTGGTGCGGGTGCGTGTCTCGGCCAGGACCGGTTCAGCCATCCATTTGCTCCACGATTGCGGCGGCGAAGCGGTCGACATTGTCGTCGGAGAGGCCGACGACGTTGAAGCGGCCGGAATTCGCCATGTAGATCGCCTTCTCCTCGCGCAAGGCGAGCACCTGCTGCGGACCGATCGGCAGGATCGAGAACATCCCCTTCTGCTCGCGCAGATAGGAGAGGCGTGGGTCACACACGGCGAGCCGATCGCGCAACGTACGGATGCGGCCGCCCATCTCGTCGAGCTCGGTCCGCCAGTCGGCGCGGAGCTCCGGATCGTCGAGCACGATCCGCGCGATCGCCGCGCCGTGATCGGGCGGCATCGACCACATGGTACGGGCGAGCTGGATCAGATTGCCGAAGGCGATTTCGGCGACGCGGCGGCTCGATCCCTTGACGAAAAGGTTGCCGGTGCGCTCCCGATAGATGCCGAAATTCTTGTCGCAGCTCTGCGCGACCAGCGCCTGGTCGGCCGCCTCGACGACCAGCCGGGTGCCCGCGGCATCCGCTTCGAGCCCGTCGCCGAGCCCCTGATAGGCGAGATCGACAAAGGGAATCAGGCCCGCGGCGGGAGATGATGCTCGGCCACCTCGCGCCACTGGCCGATGTCGAGATCGGCGCCGGTCGGATTGTGGCAGCAGCCGTGGAGGAGGACGAGATCGCCCGGCGTCGCCTCCTCCAGCGCGTCGACCATCCGGCCGAACAGCAGGCGCCGCGCCTGCGCAATCGTAATAAGGGTAGGAGACCATCTCGACGCCGCTGCTGGCGATGAGCGGCGCATGATTGGGCCAGGTCGGCTCGCCGACATGGATGCGCGCGTCGGGATTGGCCTTGCGGATCAGCTCGGCGCCGAGCCGCAGCGCGCCGCAGCCGCCGGGCGTCTGCAGCCCGACGATCCGATCGTCCGCCGCCAGGCTCTCGCCGAAGACGATCGGCCGGATTAGCTCGGTGAAGCGCGGATCGCCCTGCGAGCCGAGATAGGACTTGGTCTCCTGCCTCTCCCACAGGATGTGCTCGGCCTTCTTCACCGAGCGGAGGATCGGCGTGCTGCCCGCGGAATCGCGATAGACGCCGACGCCGACATCGATCTTCTCCGGCCGCGGATCGGCATTGCACAAAGCGATCAGCTGCAGCAGCGCGTCCGGCTTCTGCTCGTCGAGCCTGTCGAACAGCACCGGCTCGTTCGCGATCAGCACATTGCTCGCCACTTATTCCTCCTGTCGGCAAAAAGACGTTTGCCGGCGCTCTATTCTATAACGCGGGCGCCGCTCAAAAGGCGTCTCAAAGTCAGCGCGGCCGACCGCAAAATTTGGAACAGGATTGCGAAGAAGCTCCATTTTGTGAAATAGACGCATCGCATTGGACGCGATCGACCGCAAGATTTTGCGCGAACTGCAGCGCGACGCGAGCCTCAGCCACGCCGCGCTTGCCGAACGAGTTGGCGCCTCGGCCGCCTCGGTCTGGCGGCGCGTCCGCGCGCTGGAGCAGGCAGGGGTGCTCGGCGCCACGGTGCGGCTCGCCAGCGCCGAGGCGCTGGAACGGGCGGTCAACGTGCTCTGCCAGGTGCGGATGACCCGCCAGACGTCGAGGCGCGGCGCCGAATTCGAGCAGTTCATCCAGTCGCGCGAAGAGATCGTCGAATGCTATGCCATGTCCGGCGAGTGGGATTATCTGCTGCGCATCGCGGTGAAGGACGTCGCCGATTACGACCGCTTCGTCATGCGCGGCGTGCTCGCCCATCCGTCCGTCGCCCACGCCGCCTCCAATTTCGCGCTGCGGCAGGTCAAGTATACGACCGAAATCCCGGTCTAAGTCTATTCGTCCGCGCGAGTCACCGGATGCTCGTTCCGGAATATGACGAGGCCATCGGCGATCTTGGCCCAATCCGCCTTCACGGCATGATGCTCGAAGATCCCACCAGCAAGCGCGCCCATCGCTCCGAGCTGTTTCGGACCGAGATAGAGGGTGTCACGATCGGTGTCGCGCAGCGCCTGCGCCTCGACCGATCCGGAGACGCTTCGGGGACGCGCCTGATGTCGTGCCTGGCATAACGAAACGTTCCCGACGCGGACGAGAATGCTAGGGTGAATGCGCGCGCGCCATAGGCTTGATGGATCCAAGAGCCGAGATTGCGGCCCCGGCCAAACGTGGCATCGGCGGTGGCGTTCTTGGTGACATGGTCGTTGTCCGCCCAGACGATGATCTTGCTGCGTGCTGGCAGGCGCGCGGCGAGCCAGCGGAGGTTGAGATACACTGGAGCGGTCGCGTCCGGTGGCATAAAGCTCGGGCGCCTCGAAATCGCGAGCAATGTCCCGCGCGACATTTGCAACGAGTTCGAGATGGAAATCCCGCTGCGAGCGGTCCTTCACCACGGAAGGCCGCCACGATGTCGGCGAGGCAAAGCCCAGCCGGGTGCGGCTCGCCTCGTCATGCGGCGCGGCCGCGGGATAATCGAACCACGCCCGCTGCCTCAGCCTCTCGCGGCACTCGGCGGCCCGTGTTGTGGAAAGCGGAGCGGTGAGTTCCGTCAGCATCTCGTTGAGCGAATAAAAGGCGCCTCTTGCACCCAATTGATCGTCGAGCCCACCTAGCGTCACCCAACCCGCTTCAGCCTCGGCAAACAGAAAAGGGATGAGCGGCACGACCTCGGCATCGTGATTCCACATCCAGCCGAGCGCCGACGAGACCATTTCCGGAGAGACCGGCGCGCCGGTCCGCAGCGCGCGCGAGAAAGCGAGGAAGTCGTAATGGCTTGCCTCGAAGAAGACCGCGTTGAAGTGGCACTTGCTAACCAGCCGCCGGACGAGCGCCACCTTAAAGGCGATCCCGCTGCCGTCGCCGTGGGCATCGTTTTCGCCGATCAGCGCGACGTCTTTGGAGCAGAGATCACGCTCCGCCGCCGCCAGGGCCGCCTCCTCCCCTCGTCCGCCGGGGGACGAGGCCGTTGCTCCCGCCGGCGTTAGCAAGAGAACGATCGCCAGCGCCCAACCAAGCCGTTTTGTCACTCGACGCCCTTCCGCTGGCCCCTCGGTCGTGATGCCAGATGCGATCATACCGGACAATGGCGGCTCCCTTCGCGGTTGCGGTTTTGACATTATTTTGGTACCATGGTACCAACACATCATGAAACAGATTGAGCGGGTGCAGACCGGGGTTCGCATCGAGCGGCGGCTGGTGAAGGTGCTGAAGGGGCTCGCGGAGCATCTCGACATGTCGCTCGGCGACCTGCTCGAGGGTATCGTCCTCCATGCCTTCGAGGGCAACGCGCCGTTCGGACCGGACACGCTCCGCCAGATCGGGCGGCTGAAGCAGGTCTACGACCTGGACCTCACCGCCTGCGAATTCGCATCGCCTGACCGAGGGCGACGCCCGAGAGGAGCGGAAGACATGACCCCTCGCCAGACCCTGTTCGGCTTCCGCTTGATCTATGTGCTGTTCATCGCCGTCGCCAGCTTCCAGACCGCGCGCGCCGGCTTCCGGGGCGAAGGCGGCGGCTACGCGCCGGTCCACCTCGCCTTGCTCGGCTCGGCCGAGGTCGCCGGCGCGGTCCTCTTCCTGTGGCGGAGGACGCAACTTGGCGCCGCAATCCTCCTGCTCATCGTCTACGCGATCGCCACCGTGCTGACGCTCCTCGATGGCGGCAATCCGCTCCGCTTTCTCTATTTCGCGGCGACGGCTTTGTTCATTGTCCACGCCGATCGCGCGCTCCATCGCCCGAACGGTGGAACCCCTCCCTTGCCCGCGGATTGAATTGGCAACGAATTCAGTTTTCGGAGCTGAGCGAATGGCCGCACGCGCCTATTGGCAGGGCCAGATCAGGCTGGCCCTGGTCTCGATCCCGGTCGAGATCTTCTCCGCCACCAAGAGCGGCGCGCAGATCGCCTTCAACCAGATCCACGAGCCGTCCGGGCAGCGGATCAAATATGAGAAGGTGGTGCCCGGCATCGGCCCGGTCGACCCCGACGAGATCGTCAAGGGCTATCAGGTCGAGAAGGGCAAATATGTCCTGTGATCGACGACGAGATCGAGGCGGTCAAGCTGGAGAGCAAGAAGACGCTGGAGCTCACCCAGTTCGTCGATCACGACGAGATCGACGTCCATCTATTACGACAAGCCCTATTTCGTCGTGCCGGCCGACGATCTCGCCGAGGAGGCGTTCATCGTCCTGCGCGAGGCGCTGCGCAAGACGCGCAAGATGGGCTCGGCCAGCTGGCGCTGCGCGGCCGCGAATATGTCGTCAGCCTCAAGCCCTGCGGGCGCGGCATGGTGCTGGAGACGCTGCGCTATGCCGACGAGGTCAACAAGGCGCGGAGTTACTTCCGCGACATCGGCGAGGCCAAGCCGGACGAGGACCTGCTCGATCTCGCCGCCACCCTGATCGACAGAAGAGCGGGCAAGTTCGACGCCAGCGAATTTCACGACCGCTATGTCGATGCGCTGAAGGACCTGATCGAGCGAAGCGCAAGGGCAAGACGATCGCGACACGAGGAAGAGGAAGCGCCCGCGCCAAGGGCTCGAACGTCGTCGACCTGATGGCGGCGCTCAAGAAGCGCTCGATCGACCGCCCGGGCGAGCGGCGGCACGAGCCGGCGGCGGAGGCGGCAAGAAGCCCGCCGCGAAGAAGGCTGCCGCCAAGAAGGCGTCGTGCCAAGCCCGCCGCGAAGCCAGCCGCCGCGCGCAAGCGGGCCTGAGCCATGGCGCGAACGGCGCGCCGATCCGCTCGCCACCTACAATCGCCAAGCGCGACTTCGCGAAGACGCGCGGAGCCGCCGGGCAAGGTCGGCACCGCGCGCGGCCGCACGCGCCAGCGCTGCTTCATGGTCCAGAAGCACGACGCGACGCGGCTGCACTGGGACTTCCGGCTCGAGCTGGACGGCGTGCTGAAGAGCTGGGCGGTGACGCGCGGCCCCAGCCTCGACCCCGACGACAAGCGCCTCGCGGTCCGCACCGAGGACCATCCGCTGTCCTACGCCGACCTTCGAGGGCACGATCCCCAAGGGCGAATATGGCGGCGGCACGGTGATGCTGTGGGACCGGGGCACCTGGACGCCGATCCGCGGCAAGGACCCGCGCAAGACGATCGAGGAAGGCCATCTCCACTTCACCCTCGACGGCGAGCGGATGAAGGGCGAGTGGATGCATGTTCCGCCTGAAGCCGCGCGCCCGGCGAGAAGCGCGAGAACTGGCTGCTGCGCAAGGTCGAACGACGACCAGGCCGGTCGAGCTCGGCGCTGATCGAACGCGCCTCACCAGCATCGCGACCGGCCGCACCATGGAGGAGATCGCCGCCGGCAAGAAGGCGAAGGAGTTGAAGGGGTGGCAGCACGACCGCCCGCAGCGCCGCGAAAGCGGGGATCCAGCGCGGAAGCGTCAGCGCAAGCAAAGCCGCTCCCGCTACGGCCGGAATCACGCGAAAGAGCAGGCACGGGCAAGCCGCCGCCCTTCCGCCCGCCGCAGCTCGCCACGCTGGTCGACCATGTCCCAGCCGGCTCGGGCTGGCTGCACGAGATGAAATATGACGGCTATCGCTGCGATGCTCGCGATCGCCGGCGGGAAGGCCAAGGTCTATACCCGCTCCGGGCTCGACTGGACCGACAATTCGCCGCCGATCGTCGAGGCGGCGCGGACGCTGGACGTGGGCTCGGCGCTGATCGACGGCGAGATCGTCGCCTCGACGACGAAGGGCAGCACCAGCTTCTCGGCGCTCCAGCAGGCGATCAGCGAAGGCGGCCGCGAGCCTCACCCTCTTCGCTGTTCGACCTGCTGGAGCATCGACGGCGAGGACCTGACGAGCTCCCCAATATCGAGCGCAAGGAGCGGCTCGCGGCCCTGCTCGTCGGCGCGGGCAAGCCGCCCGCGATCCTCTACGCCGAGCATATCGTCGGCCACGGCGAGAAGCTGTTCGACGGCCATGTGCGAGGCCGGCCAGGAAGGCGATCGTCTCGAAGCGCGCCGACGCCCCCTATCGCGGCGACCGGACCAAGAGCTGGCTCAAGATCAAATGCACCCAGCGCCAGGAATTCGTCATCGTCGGCTGGACGCAGAGCGACAAGAAGGGCCGCGGCTTCCGCGCGCTCCTGCTCGGCCTCAACGAGGATGGCGAGCTGCGCTACGCCGGCAAGGTCGGCACCGGCTTCTCGATGCAGGTCGCAGCACGATCTGCGCGCGCGGATGGACCGGCTCGCGACCGACAAGACGCCGCGGTCGAGTGCCCGCGGGCGGCGGCGCGCGGCGCGCATTGGGTCAAGCCGGAGCTGGTCGCCGAGATCGCCTTCGCCGAATTCACCGCCGACAATGTCGTGCGCCACGCCAGCTTCCTCGGCCTGCGCGGCGACAAGAAGGCGTCCGAGGTGGTGTCCCGAAGAAGCCGCAGGCGCCGCCGCGCACCGCCGAGGCACGGCGTCAGGATCAGCAACCCCGACCGGATGATCTTTCCCGAATGCGGCATCACCAAGGGCGAGCTCGCCGATTATTACGCGCGGTCGCCACCGCTCATGCTGCCGCTGGGTCGGCGACCGGCCGGTCAGCCTGGTCCGCTGCCCGCAGGGACGCGCCAAGAAATGCTTCTTCCAGAAGCACGATGCCGGCAGCTTCGGCGACGCACGTCCACCATGTCCCGATCCGGGAGAAGGACGGGCAGATCGAGGATTATCTCTATGTCGACGACGCCAGCCGGGCCTGCTCGCCTGCGTGCAGATGGGCGCGATCGAGTTCCACGGCTGGGGCTCGCCGCATCGCCGACGTCGAAAAGCCCGACCGGCTGGTGTTCGACCTCGATCCCGACGAGGGGCTCGATCTTCGAGGACGTGAAGAAGGCCGCGCGCGACTTGAAGCGCCATCTCGCCGACATGGGCCTCGCAGACCTTCCCGCTGCTGACCGGGCGGCAAGGGCGTGCATGTCGTCGTGCCGCTGACGCCGCGAGGCCGAATGGCCCGCGGTCAAGGATTTCGCCGATGCGCTTCTCGCATCGCGCTCGCCACCGCCGAGCCCGACCGCTTCACCGCCAATCTCGCCAAGGCCGAGCGCAAGGGCCGGATCTTCCTCGACTAGCTGCGCAACCAGCGCGGCGCGACCGCGATCATGCCCTATTCGGCCCGCGCGCGCCCCGGCGCGCCGGTCGTCGGCGCCGATCACCTGGGACGAGCTCGACGAGTATAAATCCGGCGGCCACTTCACGCTTGCGCGACGCCGAGCAACTGCTCGAGCGCGCCACCAGCCGCGCGCTGCAGGGCTGGGGCGAAGCGAGCCAAAGGCTGCCCGACCTTTGACAGGCCGTATCAGTAGGCCGGCTTCAGCAGCCCTTCGATGACGTGATGCTGGATCACCGGCTCCAGCGTGTCCGTGATTCGATAGGTGAGATGGTCGCGGACGCGCGCCGGCAGCACGCTCGATCCAGCCACGTGTCACCTGGAGGTCGTGGTGATTGGCGTTGGTCGCGTCCGGCGCATCGACGCCGACGACGAGCGACCGGCCGCGCCTGATTCGGAACGGTTGGCGGTGCCGCGATGGATGGTGAGCGCCGAGCGGACGGAGATGTCGCCCATCTGCGGCATCTTCTGCTGCGCGCGCGGTCGATGTAGCGCGGCCACAGCTCCTTGGGCGGGAACATCTCCTTGGGACAGCCGCTGAGATCGTCCCATTGCGTGCCGGGCGCGATCTCGAACGGGCCCATTTCGACGATCGTGTCGACGCAGGTGAGGTTGAAGGCGAGCGAGTTGAGGCGCCGGCCCTTCAGCGTCGCCTCCGGCGCCGGGAAATCGCGGTGCCAGGGCTGGTCGGCGGCGCCGGGGAAGGGAATGTCGAAGCCCACCTCGACGATCTTGTAATCTGGTCCGAGCACCGCCTCGCAGACGGCGACGAACCAGGGATGGGTGGCGATGTCGACGAAGCCGCTCGATCCGCTCCGGGATGGACCTCGACATACCAGCGCTCCGGCCCGCGCGGCAGCGCGCCCCCCGGAATCGCCCGCGCCTCCTCGAACAAAGCCATCACCTCGGCGCGCATCGTCTCGACCCAAGGCCGCGGAAAAGGCGCCCTTCAGCGCAATGATGCCATCGCCGTAGAGGCCGCCCATGATCGCCGCCGGATCGTAAATCTGCTCGTCGGGTTTCGCTGCCGTCGCCATGACTCGTCCCGCCCCCTGAAGTGCCTGCAAAATAGAGGCTTTCGACTGGCTTTGCGAGGCATCGCGCGACGAGCCGAAGCGGAAGGCACCCAAAACGCGCCGCGGCGTTCAGCCGGCATGCGGATCGCGACCTGGAACGTCAACGGCATCAACGGCCGCCTGCCCTTGCTTCTCGACTGGCTGGACAGCGCCCGGCCCGACATCGTCTGCCTGCAGGAGTTGAAGGCGCCGCAGGAGAAGTTTCCGCAAGCCGCGATCGCCGGAGCCGGCTACGGCGCGGTGTGGCACGGCCAGCAGCGCTGGAACGGCGTCGCCATCCTCGCCCGCGCCTGCGATCCGATCGAGACGCACAAAGGCCTGCCCGGCGACCCCGCGGACAGCCAGTCGCGCTATCTCGAGGCGGCGATCTGCGGGATCCTCGTCGGCTGCCTCTACGCGCCCAACGGCAATCCCCAACCAGGGCCGAAATTCGATTACAAGCTCGGCTGGAACGAGCGGCTGATCGCCCATGCCAAGATGCTGCACCCGCTCGACGGGCCAGTGGTCATCGCCGGCGATTACAATATCATCCCGACCGATCTCGACGTCTACAAGCCGGAGCGCTGGGCGGACGATGCGCTGATGCAACCGGAGCCGCAGGCGCAATATCGCCGGCTGCTCGACCAGGGCTGGACCGACGCGCTCCGCACGCTGCACCCCGACGAGCGCATCTACACCTTCTGGGACTATTGGCGGAACGCCTTCGCCCGCAACGCCGGCATCCGCATCGACCATCTGCTGCTCAACCCCGCCGCCGCGGCGCGGCTGACTGCAGCCGGAGTCGACCGCGACGTGCGCGCCCGCGAAGGCACCAGCGACCATGCGCCGACCTGGATCGACTTGCGCGACGAGTAGGCGAGGCGTCGGAAAGGTTTACATTCTCGCTGTCGCCAGCGCGAAAAAGGGGCGGAATTCCGCCATTGGCCCCTTTCTTGCTGATCAACGAACATGCTGAAGAGGGCGTTAAGACTTTTCGTCATCAAGAATCGTTTCGAAGCCTGGGCCGTCATCTACGCCATCGCGCTCGGGGCGATGACTCGCGGCACGCAATATCTGCAACATTATCCGGGCGCGGCCGGATGGCTGCTCTTCGCCGCCTGCAGCGGCGCGGTGTTCATGGCCGGCGCCAAGATCCTCGACGGTACTCGTCCGGCCGCCTTCCGTCGGGGCAGCCTTGCCCGCGTGATCGCCCGCGCACGCCAAAGCTGAGAATTGGTGCGACGTCCCAAATCTTGGGAATGAATCATCCGCGCGATCGCGGCCAATGATGCGATTTTCCGCAGTTTTCCGCCATTTTCTGAACTTGGCACAGCCTTTGTAATCATGGATGCGTCCGTCGAGACGGCGGGGCAAAAGTTCATGGGAGCAAGACGATGTTCAAGTTCGACAGCTTCAAGAGCAGCGCGGTCGCCGTCCTGTTCTCGATCATCCTGACGGTTACGGCCGTCGGCGCGGCGGTTGGCCCGTCGCAGGTTGCGGTGGCCGCTCCGGCCGCTTCGGCCCAGGCGTAAGCGCGGTGATGGCCGAGACCATCCATGTGGGCCGCGACGAGCTGGTCCGGCTGGCGCCGATCCCGCCGCGCCCCGGCGGGCCGAAACGGCCGCCGATGCCGCCGCGGCCGCTGCGGCCGCTCCATCCGGTCTCTCAGGGATTTTTCCCAATGAGCATCTTCTCCCGGACGCGCGACATTGTCGCGTCGAATTTCGCGGACCTTTTGGACAAGGCCGAGGATCCGGCGAAGATGATCCGGATGATGATCCTCGAAATGGAGGAGACTCTGGTCGAGGTCCGTGCCTCGGCGGCGCGTACGATCGCCGACCAAAAGGAGATGCATCGGCAGATCGTACGTCTCGAGAAACTGCAGGAGAGCTGGGTCGAGCGGGCCGAGCTCGCGCTGAGCAAGGATCGTGAGGATCTCGCCAAGGCGGCTCTGGTCGAAAAGCAGAAGGTCACCGATACGGCCGAGGAGCTGGAGGCCGAGATCGAGGTGCTGGACGATGCGCTGCGCGCGTCCGAGGCGGACATCGCCCGGCTGCAGGGCAAGCTGCGCGAAGCACGCACCCGGCAGAACGCGATCCAGTCGCGGCTGGCGAGCGCCACCCAGCGGGCACGGCTGCGCGAAGCCTATGCCGGGCCGAAGGTGGACGAGGCCTTCTCGCGCTTCGATCTGCTCGAACGCCACGCCGATCTCGCCGAAGCGCGCGCCGATGCGCTTGCGCTCGGCGCGTCCAAGACGCTGGAGGAGGAAATTGCCGAGCTCCGCAACGAAGAAAAAGTCACGGCCGAGCTCGAAGCGCTCAAGGTCAGGCTCAATACGAGGGTGGAGGCGTAAAGATGCACACCATCACCTTCCTGCTCACCGTGTTCATGATGTTCGTGGCGATGCCGTACATCATCTTCAACTCCATGACCCAATGGAGGAAGAATGGCAGCCTCACCCACGAGGACGAGAATCTGCTCGACGAGCTGCACGAGCTCGCCCGCCGGCTCGACGAGCGCGTGCGCACCGTCGAGCGGATCGTGACCGCCGACAATCCGAACTGGCGGGACATCGCCGCGGACGCGCGCGATGGCGCCGTTGAAGATCGAAACGAAAATCTGAGGAGGATCAAATGAGGACAGGACGCAAGTTCGCGCTCGACAAGGCCAATGGCAAGCTGATGGGGGTCTGCGCCGGCATTGCCGACGCCACGGGCTGGGACGTTACGCTGGTCCGGGTCGCCTTCGTCCTCGTCACCTTGCTCGGCTTCTTCCCCTGGACGCTGATCGGCTATCTGGTTCTGGCCATGATCGGCAAGCCGAAGGCGGCCGACCGGTTCGAAGGCCTCGGCTCGCGCCCGACTTCGGCCTGGGCGCTGCGCCGCTCGACGACGGACCTGGACCGGCGGCTCGCCGAGATCGACAGCTACATGGCGAGCCAGGACAACAGCCTCGCCCACGAGATCGAAAGCCTGCGCTGAGACGGAAAGACGAGGGAGACGCGGCGATGACACAGCAATGGAGCGAAATCGCGGTGGCGGGCCTGGCATTCGCGGGACTCGCCGTCTTCGTGGCGGCGACGCTGCGCGGCTGGCAGGGCTGGCTCGAGCTAAAGCGGCTCGAGCTCGGCGCCGGTCGGAGCGCCGCCGAGCCGCGCGCGGCCGGCATGGCGGAGCGGATCGAGCTGGCCGACCTCAAGGAGCGGATCCGCAAGCTCGAATCCCTCGCCGCCTGTATCGACCTCTAGCAAGCGGCGGCTGGAACCGGGCGGCACATCCATCCTTTCTGTCGGCAGGGGTGCAACGCCCCGCAAAATCGACTAGGGGGCCGCCCAGGCCTCAAAGACAGGGTAGAGGATGGACGATCAGCCCGAGCGCCCGAACCGGCCGGCGCTCTCTCTCCACGTCCCGGAGCCGAATGCGCGGCCGGGCGACGAGGTGGATTTTTCCGACATCGCGATTCCGCCCGCGGGCAGCGTGCGCCGTCCCGATCCGCACGCGCCGGCGGGCGAGACGCACGATCTCGTCACCACTCTGGTGCGCGTGCTCGACGAGAAGGACGACGCGGTCGGCCCGTGGGACCCGAAGCTCGGATGCCGACACGCTGCGCCAGATCCTTCGCGACATGATGCTGGTGCGGATCTTCGACGACCGGATGTACCGCGCCCAGCGGCAGGGCAAGACCAGCTTCTACATGAAATCGACGGGCGAGGAGGCGGTGGCGGTGGCCGGCGCCCATGCTCTGTCCCGCGACGACATGTGCTTTCCCACCTATCGCCAGCAGGGCATCCTCGATCGCGCGCGACTATCCGCTCGTCGACGATGATGTGCCAGATCTATTCGAACCGCGGCGACCCGCTGCAGGGCCGCCAGCTGCCGATCATGTATTCGCTCGAAGGAGCACGGCTTCTTCTCCATCTCCGGCAATCTCGCGACCCAGTTCCCGCAGGCGGTGGGCTGGGCGATGGCGTCGGCGATCAAGGGCGACAGCCGCATCGCCGTCGGCTGGATCGGCGACGGCTCGACCGCCGAGGGCGATTTCCACGCCGCCTGCACCTTCGCCGGCGTCTATCGCGCGCCGGTCATCCTCAACGTCGTCAACAACCAGTGGGCGATCTCGAGCTTCTCCGGCATCGCCGGCGGCCGAGCTGACCACCTTCGCCGCGCGCGCGGTCGGCTATGGCATCGCCGGGCTGCGGGTCGACGGCAACGACGCGCTCGCCGTCTATGCCGCGACGCGCTGGGCGGCCGATCGCGCGCGCGCCAATTTCGGGCCGACGCTGATCGAGATGTTCACCTATCGCGTCGAGGGCCATTCGACCTCGGACGATCCCTCGGCCTATCGGCCGCAGGGCGCAGGCAGCGCACTGGCCGCTCGGCGATCCGATCCAGCGGCTGAAGCAGCATCTCATCGCGCATCGGCGAATGGGACGAGGAGCGCCATGCGGCGCTGGACAAGGAGCTCGCCGACGACGGTCCGCGCGGCCCAGAAGGAGGCGGAGAAGCAGGGCACCCTCGTCACGTCGACGATCGACTTCCCGCAGGACGTCGCGCACCATGTTCGAGGACGTCTATGAAGAGATGCCCTGGCACCTCAGGGAACAGCAGGCGCAGATGGTCGCCGAGCTCGAGGCCAAGCGCAAATGACCGTCATGAACATGATCCAGGCGCTCAACAGCGCCCATGACGTGATGATGGAACGCGATGCCAACGTCGTCGTGCTCGGCGAGGATGTCGGCTATTTCGGCGGCGTCTTCCGGGTCACCGAAGGCCTGCAGCGCAAATACGGCAAGACGCGCGTCTTCGACGCGCCGATCACCGAGAACGGCATCGTCGCCACCGCGATCGGCATGGCCGCCTATGGCCTGCGCCCCGTCGCCGAGATCCAGTTCGCCGATTACATCTATCCCGCCTTCGACCAGATCGTCTCGGAAGCCGCGCGGCTGCGCTATCGCACGGCCGGCGAATTCATCCTGCCGCTGACCATCCGCTCGCCTTATGGCGGCGGCATCTTCGGCGGCCAGACGCACAGCCAGTCGCCCGAAGCCCTGTTCGCCCATGTCGCGGGCCTCAAGACCGTGATCCCGTCCAATCCCTATGACGCCAAGGGCCTGCTGATCGCCGCGATCGAGGACAACGACCCGGTCCTCTTCTTCGAGCCCAAGCGCATCTATAACGGCCCGTTCGACGGCTTCTTCGACCGGCCGGTGACGCCGTGGGCAAAGCATCCGCAAGGCCGAAGTGCCGGAGGATCATTATACGATCCCGCTCGGCAAGGCGGCGATCGTGCGCGAAGGCGAGGCGGTGACGATCCTCGCCTATGGCACGATGGTCCATGTCGTCCTGGCGACGATCGAGGCCGAGGGGATCGACGCCGAAGTGATCGATCTTCGCACCATCGTTCCGCTCGACATCGAGACGATCGAGCAATCGGTGAAGAAGACCGGCCGCTGCGTCGTCGTCCACGAAGCGACCCGCACCGCCGGCTTCGGCGCGGAGCTGGCCGCGCTGGTCCAGGAGCGCTGCTTCTACCATCTCGAAGCGCCGGTTCAGCGGGCGACCGGCTTCGACACGCCCTATCCCCATTCGCTCGAATGGGCCTATTTTCCCGGCCCGGTGCGGATCGGCACGGCGATCCAGCAAGGCATTGGAGGACTGACGCCGATGGCGCGCTACGAATTCAAGCTGCCCGACATCGGCGAAGGCATTGCCGAGGCCGAGATCGTCGCCTGGCACGTGAAGGTCGGCGACATGGTCGAGGAGGACCAGCAGCTCGCGGACATGATGACCGACAAGGCGACGGTCGAGATGGAGAGCCCGGTCGCCGGCAAGGTGCTGGAGCTGGCCGGCGAGGTTGGCGACCAGGTGCCGATCGGCTCGGTGCTGGTGGTGTTCGAAACGGAAGGCGAGGCGCCGGCCGAGGAAAAGGCGCCGGGAGGCGAGCGGCACGACGAGGTCGCTTTCACCGACGGGCTAGTGGAGGAACGGCCTGAGCTGGAAGCCGCGGTGCCGAGCACGGGCGAGGACCGCCGCTCCGGCGACCGCAGGCAGGAAGAACGCCGCGAAAGCGAAGATCGTCGCGGCCCGGAGCGCGCCGGTCCCGGCCGCCGCGAAGGCGAGCGCAGGCAGGCCGACAGGCGGGGCGCGGACAGCTCTGCGGAACAGGGGCCGGCGCCACAGATTCGCCATGCCCTCGCCTCCCCCGCCGTGCGCCAGCGCGCGCGCGATCTCGGCATCGATCTTGCGCAAGTGAAGACGACCGGCGACCGCATCCGCCACGCCGATCTCGACGGCTACCTCCTCTACAGCGGCGGCTCCGTCTCCCACGCCCGCCGTGCGCCGCGGCAGGACGAGCAGGTGAAGGTGGTGGGCCTGCGCCGCCGGATCGCCGAGAACATGCAGGAAGCCAAGCGCCGAATCCCGCATTTCACGCTCGTCGAAGAGTATGACGTGACCGCGCTCGAGCAGACTCGGGCGATGATGAACGCCGACCGGGGCAGCCACCCGAAGCTCACGATGCTTCCCTTCCTGATCATGGCGACGGCGCGCACGCTCGCCGACTACCCGCAGATCAACGCCACCTATGACGACGACGCGCAGGTCATCACCCGCTCGGGCGCCGTCCACATTGGCATGGCGACGCAGACCCCGAACGGCCTGATGGTGCCGGTGATCCGCAACGCTGGCAGCCTCGGCCCGTGGGAGATCGCAAGCGAAATCCTGCGCCTCTCCGAAGCCGCGCGCACCGGCAAGGCGGCGCGGGACGAGCTCTCCGGCTCGACCATCACCATCTCCAGCCTCGGGCCGATGGGCGGAATCACCTCGACGCCGGTGATCAACCGGCCCGAAGTGGCGATCATCGCGGTCAACAAGGTCGAGGAGAAGCCGGTGGTGATCGGCGGCAAGATCGAGATCCGCAAGCGGATGAACCTCAGCCTCTCCTGCGACCACCGGGTTGTGGACGGCTGGGACGCGGCGATGTTCATGCAGGACATGAAGAAGCTAATCGAGAGCCCGCTGAAGCTGCTCTCGGCCTGAGCCACTTCCGAAGCGCGGCTTGATCGGGGCCGCTTTTGTGCCATGATGGCGGCCTCTCTGGAGGGAGCCATGGGCATGTTTTCTCGGCAGGAAGCGGGCATGCCGGCACCGGCGAAGGGCGCGCGTTTCTCCTTCGTCGGGCCGGAGATGAGTATCACCGGCAATATCGACGCGGAAGGCGATCTCCATATCGACGGCAAGGTGACCGGCGACGTGCGCTGTGGCGGCCTCACGCTCGGCGAAACCGGCGAGATTCGCGGCAATATCATCGCCAGTGAGGCGCGGCTCGGCGGGCTCGTCGACGGCGCCGTCGAGGCCGGCGTGGTTTCGCTCGAGCATAGCGCCCGAATCACCGGCGACATTCTCTACGAGACGCTGAGCGTCAGCGGCGGCGCCGACGTCGAGGGCCGGTTCAAGCGGCGCAGGGGTGCGGGCGACGGCTCGAGCATCGCGCGGGCGCAAAGTCGCGGATCCCCCGATCCCGCTCCCTCCGTCGAGCTCTTCCTCGATACGCCGGCGGCGGAAGCGGCGGAATAATCCGGGGATTCGAGGTGAAGATCGAAGGCGGCTGTCACTGCCGCGCCGTCCGGTTCGAGGCGGAAGTGCCCGAGGCGGTCGAGATCCTCGACTGCAATTGCTCGATCTGTTCGATGACCGGATTCCGGCACCTGATCGTGCCGTACGAGGATTTCGCATTGCTCTCGGGCCGGGACACGCTGACCAGCTACCGCTTCGGCACCGGCGCGGCCGAGCACCTCTTCTGCCGGATCTGCGGGGTGAAAAGCTTCTACCAGCCGCGCTCCCATCCGGATGCCTGGAGCGTCAACCTCAACGCGCTCGACGATCCCGGCGCGCTGACCGTCACCGCGCACAGGCTTCGACGGCCGCAACTGGGAAGCGGCTCACGCCGCGCTCGACGGGGCGGACGGCCGCTCCTAAGCTCCGCACGCGAACAGGGGAGGCAAGCTTGGCGACGGCAGCGGCGGACGATCTCCTCATCGATGCGAAGCGCGACCGGCTCGTCATTTTTGCCTCCTCGCTCGGCACCATCTTCGAATGGTATGATTTCTTCGTCTACGGAACGCTGGCGACGATCATCGCCAGGCTCTTCTTTCCGTCCGCCAATCCCACCGCCGGCCTGCTGCTGACCTTCGCGACCTTCGGTGCCGGCTTCGGCGTGCGCCCGCTCGGAGCGATCCTGTTCGGCTGGCTGGGCGACAGGCTCGGCCGCAAATATACCTTCCTGATCACGATCAGCCTGATGGGCCTCGCCACCGCCGCCGTCGGGCTGATCCCCACCTTCGCAACCCTCGGCGTCGTCGCCCCGGCCCTGCTCGTTTTCTTCCGGCTGCTGCAAGGCCTGGCGCTGGGCGGCGAATATGGCGGCGCCGCCATCTACGTCGCCGAGCATGCACCACGGGAGAAACGCGGCTTCTACACCAGCTTCATCCAGGCAAGCGTGATCGGCGGCTTCCTGCTCTCGGTGGCGGTCGTGCTGGTTTCGAACCGCTTCGTCGACAAGGCCCAATGGGAAGCTTGGGGGTGGCGCGTGCCGTTCGTCTTCTCGCTCCTGCTGCTCGCCGTGTCGCTCTGGGTGCGGCTGAAGCTCAAGGAAAGCCCGGTCTTCCGCGCGATGAAGGAAGCCGGCGCGACCGCGCGCAATCCGCTCAAGGAGAGCTTCGACAGCTGGGCGAAATGGAAGCTGATCCTTGTCGCCCTGTTCGGCATCGCCGCCGGCCTCACCGTGATCTGGTACACCGCGCAGTTCCAGGGCCTCTATTTCCTGCAGAATGCGCTGCATATCGAAGACAATGCGGCGCGGCTGATGATCGGCATCGCGGCGGCGATCAGCGTCTTCTGGTTCGTGCTTTTCGGCTGGCTGTCCGACAGGATCGGGCGGAAGAAGCCGATCGTGGCAGGCTATGTGCTGACCATCCTCCTCATGTTCCCGCTCTTCCACTGGATGGCCGCCGCGGCCAATCCGGAGCTGTCGGCGGCGATGCAGCGCAGCCCGGTCGTCGTCACCGGCAGCGATTGCCGGTTCGACCCGTTCGCCAAGGTCCAGCCGACCGCCTGCGGCAAGGTGCTGGACACGTTGTCGAAGAAGGGAGTCGGCTATCGCAAGGCCGAAGGGGCACCCGGCACAATGCCTTTGGTGACCATCGGCGGCACGCCGGTCAACGTGACCGATCCGAAAGCGCTGGACGCCGCGCTGAAGGGTGCCGGTTATCCGCTCCAGAAGATCGTGCCGCCACTCTCGCGCTATTGGCAGATCGTGCTGGCGATCGTGATCATAGGCATGCTCTCCGGTATGACCTACGGCCCTGTCGCTGCTCTGCTCGTCGAGCTTTTCCCGGCACGGGTCCGCTACACGTCGCTCGTCGGTGCCCTATCATATCGGCACGGGCTATTTCGGCGGATTCCTGCCGTTCATCAGCCAGTATATCGTCGCGCGCACCGGCGATCCGTTCGCCGGCATCTGGTACACGGTCGCCGTGGTGGCGATGGCTCTGGTGGTGACAATCTTCTGGCTGCCCGAAACCGCGGGCAAGGAACTGGAATAAGCGCGACGCGGACGTTATCGCCGCGCCGGTGACCCTCCCCGCTTCGCCCCTCCGGCTTCGCCTCGACGGCGAGGCGCTCGTCGCCAACTGGCACTGGCTGAAGGCGCGTGGCGGCACGGCCGCCTGCGGCGCGGCGGTGAAGGCGAACGGCTATGGTCTCGGCGCGGTGGAAGTGACTCGCCGTCTCGCCGCCGCCAGCTGCCGCGACTTCTTCGTCGCCACCTGGGCCGAGGCCGCAGAGATTGCGGAAGCCGCCGGCGAAGCAGCCATCTCCGTACTGCACGGCGTGCGCGAAGAAGACATGGAGATCGCCCTCGCCTCGCCAGCCCGCCCGGTGCTCAACACGCCCGAGCAGGTGCACCGCTGGCGGGAAACTGGGCGGTCGTGCGACCTGATGGTCGACACCGGCATCAACCGGTTGGGCCTGTCGCCCGCCGAGGCCATTTCCGGCCTGCTCGACGGCCTCGCCATTGAGACTTTGATGAGTCACCTCGCCTGCGGGGACGAGGATGCCGCCATGAACGCGCGCCAGCGCGACGCGCTCCTCGGGCTGGCGGACAAGGTGCCGCACCGGCGCCTCAGCCTCGCCAACAGCGCGGGCGTCTGTCTCGGCCCCGATTATGCGTTCGACCTGACGCGTCCCGGCCTCGCCCTCTATGGCGGCGTCCCGCGCCGCGAGGTGGAAGACATCCGACAGGTCGCGCGGGTCGAGGCCCAGATCCTCCAGCGCCGCATCGTCGAGCCGGGCGGCACGGTGGGCTACAACGCCACCTTCGCCGCCGAGCGACCGACCCAGCTCGCCATCCTCAACATCGGCTATGCCGACGGCTATCTGCGCGGCTTCTCCAATTCCGGCCGCGCTCTCGCCGATGGAGTCGCGCTGCCGGTGGCGGGACGGGTGTCGATGGATCTTACCGCCATCGCCGTCGACGCGGCGCCCGATCTGGCGGAGGGGGATTGGGTGGCGCTCGATTACGATCTGCCGAGCGCCGCCGCGGCCTCCGGCCTGTCGCAATATGAGCTGCTGACGACGCTCGGACGCCGCCACGACCGCGCCTGGATCTGAAACCGCGACCACGGCCGCTCGTTCAGCTGTCGCGATGGCCAGGATCGCCCATCTTTCCGACGTCCATTTCGGCGCGCACGATCCGGCGATCGTCGCCGCGCTGGAGGCGTTGCTCCCCGAGATGAAGCCGGACCTCGTCGTGGTCAGCGGCGATTTCACCCAGCGCGCCCGCGTCGCGCAATATCGCCTGGCGTGCGAATTTCTCGACCGGCTCGAGCAAGCGGGCCTCACGGTACTCGGTGTCCCGGGCAACCACGACATCCCGCTCTATGACATCGCGCGCCGCTTCGCGCGGCCGCTGCACCGCTACCGCCGCTATATCGACGACGCGCTTTGTCCGTGGTTCGAGAATGAGGACGTCGCCGTTCTCGGTATCAACACGGCGCGCTCTCTCACGTTCAAGGACGGGCGGATCAGCCACGAGCAGATGGCGCTGATCCGCGACCGATTTCGCGACGTCGCGCCGGAAAAGACACGCATCCTCGTCACCCACCATCCCCTTTTCGCCATGCCGATCGGCGAGAGCGAGGGCCTGACGCGGACGGTCGGCCGACATGGCGAAGCGCTGGAGGCGATCGGCGAGGCCGGCGTCCACCTGCTCCTCGCCGGCCATTATCACCGCGCTTACTCGCGCTCCGCCCGCGAGATGGTCGAGACGGCGGGACCGGAGCTCGTCATCCAGGCGGGGACGGCGACCTCGACCCGCGTCCGCGGCGACGAGCGCCAAAGCTTCAACTGGAT
Organism: uncultured Alphaproteobacteria bacterium; assembly: GCA_963777295.1. Taxonomy (GTDB): domain Bacteria; phylum Pseudomonadota; class Alphaproteobacteria; order Sphingomonadales; family Sphingomonadaceae; genus Allosphingosinicella. Next base: position 148,973 of record CAVZPV010000005.1, on the reverse strand, counting down.
CGACATCCCCGCCCCCGATCGCGTCGAACTCACGGTCTACGGATGGCGCGACACGGACTTCTCGCCGGGCACGTCTGCGACCTTCAAATTCGGGAACGGGCGATGGACGAATATCGTCAAAGATCGAGCAGAGGCTGCGGCGGCGGATAGGTGAAGCGCTGCGCGCGAATCCAGCGGGAGGCAATGGTCTTCACGCCCTTTTCCACCGGCAGGCCCGCATGGAGCGCGGTCTGATCCGGTTCTCCGGTTTCCGTCACATTGCGGAACAGCAGCGCGTCGCCCTTCCGTCCTTTGAAAGACAGGCCGGCGCGAAGGAACGCGGTTTCCCCGCCCTCATAATCGTCGGTCAGGTAGACCAGTACCGTCAGGATGCGCTGGTTCGGTTCGGCCGGCAGCGCGTCCATATGCGCACGATATTCGGCGCCCGGCCGATACCGGAGGATCTGGAGCGGCTCGCCTTGTTCGATGGCAGTGTCGCTCAGGAACGCGATCCTGCGGTTGATCGCGTTCACCACGAGATCTTCGTTGCGAACGCCGAACATGGCCCCGTCCGAGGTGCGGACCGGGTGAGGGATCAGGCGACCGGTGCTTGGATCGACCACCGTCGACGGCGCGAGCATCGCCTCCGCGGCCTTGGCGAGATAATCGCACTCGTCCGCGGTCGCGAACCGGTCCGCCGCAACGACATAAGGCGAGTCCCCGAGCTGCCGGGTGCTGATGAGCGCGCGCGGAAAGCCTCGTTCGTCCAGCTTCATCGCATCGATCAGACGGAGCTGGGCATTCGCCGTTGAGACATGCGACGCGAGCGTTCGCAGCGCGCCCATGGCAGCCGCCCAGTCGGCGTCACCGCCGGTTCCGCTTGCGAGGAAATAGGCGTGGAGCAAGACGGAGTTGCAGTGCCCCGCCGCTCCGGCGCGGGCAAGCAGAGCGCGCGCCGTCGGCAGGTTGCGCCGGACGATATTTCCGGAAATGCGCCACTGGGCGAGGGTTGCGATCGCTTCGGCATCACCAGCGGCCGCGGCGGAGAGGAGAAGCTGGGCCCCGTCATGGACGCGACCGCCATCCACCAGCATCTCGGCCTGGGCGGCAATGCGCGAACTCATCGGCCCTCGTTAAGCCGGCAACGACGGCAAGGGAAGCGCCGCCGGTTGGCCGGCGCTTGCCGCCCGCCGGCGCACGCGGTAGCGTGATCGTGAAGGTGACCGGCGACTATTGGACCGATGGCTATGCGCTCCTCGTGGGGCTGATCCCGCCGGAGGTCGCCCGCGCCTTTCTCCTCGAGGTGAAAGAGCAGATGGTGCCGGGCGCCATCCCTCTGAGCGGCGTCCGCGACCATCCTAACCTCCTGCGCCGCCCGGCCTTCGAGCTTTACGGCCATCATTACAGGCCGATGCTCCAGTTCCTGTGGGGGCTGACGCCGGTCGTCAGCGGCATCGTCGGGGGCGAATTGCTCCCCACTTACGATTATTTCCGCATCTATCGCGAGAACGATGTCTGCCGCGTCCATTTCGACCGCTATTCCTGCGAGCACAGCCTGTCGCTGACGCCCGATTATAGCGACGGCGTGGCGTGGGACCTGGAACTCGGCAAGACGCGACACACGAAACCGTCTTCAAAGGTCGACGAGGATTTCGGGTCGGAGCCCCATGTATCGCTTGCCATGAACGTGGGCGATGCGGTTCTTTACCAGGGCGTCCACCATCGGCACGGCCGCACCAAGCCCAATTCCGAACGCCTGGTCGGCGCATCTCTTCCTTCATTGGGTCAACCGCGACGGCCCCTATCGCGAACATGCATTCGACGGGCAGGCGAAGCCAGTTCCGGTAAACTTCAGTTTCGCCTGAAGCTGCCGCAGCTTCAATTCACGCATCGGCGCGGCGGTATCCGCAGGCTCGCAAGAAATCGCAAAAAAAGGAGCCGGGGGGGGATCCCCGGCTCCAGTGGGATGGACGGACTGATTTAGAATTTCGCGGTGATGCCCGCATAGTAGCGCCGACCGATGCTGTCGTAGATCGCGCTTCCGCCCCCAATGCCGGTCGAGCCGAGCGGCGGGATCCGGTTGGTGAGGTTGTCGACACCGAAGTAGAAGGTCGAACCCTTCGTGATATTGATGCCGATGCGCGCATCGAGGTAGAGAATGGACGGATAGAAGGGGATGCTGAAATCGTCCTTATTCTGCGGCGGGCGTCCCTCATAGGTGATCTGGTCCTCGATCGCGCCAACCGACATCTTCGAAAGATAATGGACACGCAAGTTCACGAAGAACTGGCCGAAATCCGCGCTCGTGTTCCAGTTGATCTCGTCCTTAGGAGTACCGAGCTCCCCGAGGATCGTATCGCCGAAGGTCGGAGCCACGGGATTGGTGAACGAGGCATTTTCGAGATTGTGCGTATAGGTCAGCCGCGACGACAGAGACATGCCGCCGAAGTGGTGCGAGTAGAGTGCCTCGAAGTCGATGCCCCGGGCCCTCAACCGCGCATAGTTTAGCAAGGTCTGCTGCAGGCTGCCTTCGATGATCCGGAACGGCTCCTCGCCGTTCGGACCGCCGCCCGCCCCTGCACGCTGGAAGAGCGAGCAGAATAGCGGGTTGAGCGTCGGGCCGTCATAGCAGCTGTTGACGATCCCCTGCGCGCTCGGTGCCGTGATGACGTTGTTGACCTTGATGTTCCAATAGTCGGCCGACAACGACAGCCCAGGGATCCACCGCGGAGTGAGGACGACACCGTACGTATAAGAGTCCGACGTCTCCACCTTCAGGTTCGGGTTGCCCCCGCTGAGGATCTCGAGAGATTGGGAATAAGTGAAATTGTAGCCCGCCGGCGCGCCTGCGACCTCGCAATTGTGAGCGCGGTATTGTGACCCGCTGGCGACATTGTTCAACGAGCACGGATCGGCGAAGCCGGGGGCGAAATTCTGCCCCTGCGGCGAGTAGAGCTCCGACAGGTTGGGGGCGCGGACGGCGCGGGCATAGCTGGCGCGGAAACGGATGTCCGAGACCGGCGCATACTCGCCACTCACGTTGTAGGCCCAGACGGTGCCTGCGGACCCCTTATAGTTCGACACGCGGGCAGCGCCGTCTACTTCGAGGGTCTTGGCGAAGGGCACGTCCTTCAGGATTGGAATCCGTATCTCGCCGAAAGCCTCCTTCACCTCGAAGGCGGGCGGAGCGAATTTCGGAATCGCGTTGTAGAAGGTGTAGCCGGCCTCGACGAGCGGGTCCTCGCGGAAGAACGCCGTCTCCTTGCGATATTCGCCGCCGATCGAGAAACCGATGGGGCCTCCCCACAAATTAAAGAATTTCCCGGTGTCGCCGGAAATGAAGCCAAGGATATCGAGCTGGGTGATTTTCCCGAAAGAGGTGGTGTTCTGATCGATGTAGTTCTTGGCGGCCTGGCTGACATTGCCGGTGCCGAACGGGTTGAGCGGCTGGCATGCCGCGATATCGGCGGCCAGCATATTGTTCGGATCGCCGTTCCAGCCGACGGCGCCTCCGAACGGACCCACAAGGGCGCGGCTGGGATCAAGCTTCGAGCCGCAGACGATCTGGCCCGTCGCCGGATCGCGCACCGCGTCGAGCGCAAGGATCTCGCGCTGCACGTCGACGTTCCCGAGCACTTCCGTATTCTCGCGGAACTCGCCGTAATTGGCAGAGAGTTCATAGCGCCAGCCGTCGTTGAACGAGCCGCGGAAGCCGCCGACGATGCGATAGGTATCGCGGGTCGCGGCTTCCGAACGGGTGCCGAGATCGGTGAGGTTCTTGCGCAGGATGAAACGGAACGAACCGTCGGCGACTTGGCTCGCCAATGTCGCTTGCTGTGCCGGCGTCAGCGCAGCGCCCGTATTGGGATTGAAGCCCTGGTTGATGACGCTGAGCAGCTGCTGGCTCAGCACCGCGCGTGCGTCGGCGCCGAGATAGGGGTTGTCGAGCCGTGGCCGCTCGTAAAATGCGTCGATGGTCGAGCCCGTATAGAAGGCAGGGCCTGAGCCGCCTTCACCGTAGGAGTTGGTCCGTACGAAGCTTGCCTCGACGAACGGCACCAGCGCATCGGAAATGTCGAAATGGCCGATCAGGTTCGCTGAATAGCGATCGAGCTGCGGAAGCAATTGCAGCAGCGACCCTTCGCGGCGCGTGTCGCCATTGCCGCCGATGAACGAGCCGGTCGGCGTGCCGCTATTGCTGCCGAGACCGATGCGGGTTCCGGTTTCCGGTACGACCAATCCGTTGGAGGTGAAGATGTAGTTGCAGGTAAACTTGCTACCGTTACCCCCCGAGCCACAGGCGCCGGTCGGGCTATACATTGCAACCAGTCCGGTCTGATCGATAGTCGCGCTGTGGATGTCGTTGAAGAATTGCGCGTCGGGGATCCCATCGTAATTGAGGTACGTCTGGCCGGCAGCGATGCCGGCTTTGTCCACGTTGACCGTCACGAACGCGTCATTCTGCGACAGATAGGGCCGCTCCGCTCCGAAAAAGTCGTTCTGGCGGGCATATTCGAGATCGACCGCGATATTGCCGCGGCCGCCCGCGAAATTTTTGCCGAGCAGGGCAGAAGCATAATAGGAGCCGGCGTCGCCCCATTGGCTGATTGCGCCTTGGGCGTGGATCTGGATCCCGTCGAAATGGTCCTTGAGAATGAAGTTCACGACGCCGGCAATCGCGTCGGAACCGTAGACCGCCGAATTGCCGCCGGTCACCAGATCGACTCGCTCGATCAGGTCGGTCGGAAGCGTGTTCACGTCCGTCGACACGGCGTTGTTGAGAATGTCGCCGCCAACATGCCGGCGTCCGTTGACGAGGACGAGCGTCCGTTGCGTGCCGAGGCTGCGCAGGTCGATCAGGTTGAGGCCGGCCGTACCGAGGAAGCGGGTCGAGTTCGCCTGGCTGAAAGTGCTGGCGGTCTGCGGCAGGTTGTTCAGCTGGTCGCCGATCGAGACGCTGCCGGTCTGCTCCAGCTCGGCGCCGGTCACGCTCGTGATCGGAACCGGTGAGCTGAGGTTCGGCCGTGCGATGCGCGTGCCGGTGACGACGATCGCGTCGTCGGGGCCGGCTGCGTTGCCGGCATTTGCCGCCGGCGTGTTCGCGTCAGGCCGGTGGGCAGCGAGACAGTTTTCCCGATCGGGCCCCTGCGGGCAGATTCTCGCACGGTTGCGCGACCTGCGGATCTCCTCCCGGAGCCGTCGTGCCCTGGGCCGAAGCCGGCGCGGCAAGGAAAAGTCCCGTGACTGCGGCAGAGCTGAGCGCGCTCGCGCCCAGAAAGCTGGCTATTTTCATCCCTGTCATCCCCTGTTGTCGCGCCGTGATCGCGCACGACGTCGGACCGTGAAGACCCGATCCGGATTAGGGGCGCAAGAGCGATTTGTGGCAGATTGTTACAGATTATGACTCTGTGTGTCAATTCTGCAACATTGTTACATTGGCGCGTTCCATCCGAAAGGAGGCTATCGTTCCAAGAAAAAGAGCCGCTCCGAACAGGGCCTCAAACCCTTCGGGAATGGGCCGCCAGGCCGCGACGATCGTGCGTCAGTCGCTCGACGGCTCGGGCACGGCGGGATAAAGATCGAGGACAGGTCCGAGCGCCTGCTTGAGCGGGCCGAGCCACGGTTCATAGGCTCGCCATCGTTCGGCCCCGTCGCGGTTGATCGGACGGCGCACCTGCTCGGCGCTGGGCGTATGTACCGCGCGCCTGGTCTCATGAAAACGAAGGCAACCGTCTTCGAACGGGGACTATCCGTTGAAGTCGGAACGGTGTTCACCTGCGACTGCATCGGTCCGACATAATCGCCCTGCGGTTCCGTCCGCGAAAGCCTGGTAATATTGGCTGAGGTCCGCGCGCATCGAAGTTCGGCATAGCTCACTGGGCCACCATGGTTTGCTACACTGTGTGACCGATATTCCTACGCTTTGTCACCGGCGCGTCGAGGACGTGCGGAGTCGCTGGTCGGGCGGCCTGTGTTGGGTTATTGAGACCGCGACCAGTGGGGGAGGATGCCATGCGCAAGTCGGTCCTGGGTTTCGCGATTGTGGCGGCCGCGGCCGCATTTACACCCGCAGCAACGAAACCGATGGCGCACGCCGCCCCGCCCACGGCCGCGGCGGACATCGCAGTCGCCGTTTCGGCGCCGGGTCGGCCGGACGACCAGATCAAGCTCGACGAGAGCCGCCGCCCGGTCGAGATTCTGAAATTCGAAGGCCTGAAGCGCGGCGATGCCGCGCTCGATCTGTTCGCCGGCGCCGGCTATTATAGCGAGATCATGGCTCGCGCGGTCGGCCCGACCGGCAGCGTCTTCGCCTGGGATCCGGCCAATTTCGTCAACGACAAGGCGCGTACGGTCTGGACGGCGCTGAAGCAGCGGCAACCGAACGTCGCGTTCGTCCCGACGCCGGCCAACGCGATCGCGCTCCCGCCCAATGCCTTCGACTTCGCGATGATCCATCTCAATTATCACGATTTCTACTGGGAGAGCGCCCGCTTCGGCCTTCCGCGCATGGACCCGGCCGCGATCCTTGCAAACCTCTACCAATCCATGAAGCCGGGCGGCACGGTCGCGGTAATCGATCATGTCGCCAATGCGGGCGGCGACACTCGTGCCGTGGTCGAGAAATTCCACCGCATCGATCCGGAAACGATCAAGGCCGATTTCAAGCGCGCCGGCTTCGTCCTCGACGGCGAGTCGACTCTGCTGCGCAACCCGGCCGACGATCACGAGAAGAGCGTCTTCGACCCGTCGATCCGCGGCAAGACCGACCGCGTCGTCTACCGCTTCCGCAAGCCGCGCAAATAGCGGGCCGCGCCGTTTCAGCGACGAAATAGCGGCGGAAGTCGACGAACCGTCTTGCATCCTGCGACATTTGTGGCATGCTACAGATGTAGCAGAAGAGAATGCGAGTCGGATGATCGAGACCCTGCCGCGCCGCGAGCGCGAAATTTTCGAGATCGTTGCGAGCGCGGGCCGCGCGACCGCGGTCGCGGTGCGCGAAGCGATGAGCGATCCGCCCAGCCATTCCGCGGTGCGGACCCTGCTCGGCCGGCTTGAGAAGCGCGGGCTGATCCGCCATCGCCTCGTCGACCAGAGCTATGTCTATGAGAGCGTGCCGCAGCCTGCCAAGGTGCGGGAATCGGCGCTTCACCAGCTGGTGAAAACCTTTTTCAACGGGTCGGCTGCCTCGGCGGCCACGGCCCTGCTCGGTTTGTCCAAGGATCTCGACCCCGCGGAGCTCGATGCGCTCCAGCGGGCGATCGAGGAAGCGAGGGAGCGTCAATCATGAGCCTCGACTTCGTGAACTTCGACTTTCTGGTGGAAATGGCCTGGAAAGCGGCGCTGATCAGCGGCGCTTCGCTGGCCGTTGCGGCGGCTCTGCGCTTCCGCACGGCGGGCGAGCGCTCGGCCATCCTGCGCACCGCGGTGGCGATGATCCTCGCTCTGCCTCTGGTCGTCTGGCTGCTACCCGCTCTGCCGGTAGTGACGCAGACGGTGCACGAGACGGCGCCCGCCCTTCCGGCGGCGCTCCCGCCGGCCGACCTACTCGCCGCGATACCGGCGTCGGCTCCGGCTGCCGCCCCGAGCACCTGGGACGACCCCACTCCGCTGATCGAATGGTTGTGGCTCGGCGGCGCGGCGATGGTCGTGCTGCGGCTGCTCGCCGGCCTCGCCACCCTCCATCGCTGGACTCGAAATGCGGAGGCCCCGGATGCTTCATGGTCCGAAGCCTTGGAGCGCGAGCTCGACGCGGCGGGCTGCCGCAAGCCAGTGCGGCTACTGGTCGGCGACACGCCTTCTCCGATCAGCTGGGGCTGGCGTCGTCCCCTCATCCTGCTCGACCGCGACACCGCCCGCAATCCGAACGAGGCGGAGGCGGTGCTCGCCCACGAGGTCGCCCATGTCGTGCGACGCGACTGGGCGATGCTGATCCTGGCGCGGCTCGCCGTTGCCGCTTTCTGGTTCAACCCCCTTCTCTGGCTGCTCGAGCGGCGGCTGATCGCCGAGGCCGAGGAAGCGGCGGACGCGCGGGCGCTCGCCTCGGTCGAGCCCGAAGCCTATGCCCAGACCCTGCTCAGCTGCGCCCGCCAGACCAGCGCGCCGCGGCTTCCGGTCACCGCCATGGCGGACAAGAGCCTCGGCCGCCGCGTCAAAGCGATCCTCGGCGGCCGCCTGCACGTCGGCGCGCCGGACCCGCGGCTGGTGCGCAGCTTCGTGATACTCTGCGCCCTGATCGCCGCGCCGATCGCCGCGCTGAAGCCGGTCGTCGCCACCGTCTATCAACCCGCCGCCCCGCAGCCGCCGGCGCCGCCTTCAGCCGAAGCGCCGGCCGTTCCGCCCACGCCGGAAGCGCCGCCCGCCCCCGCGGCCGACGAAGCCTCCGATGCTCCGGAAGCACCGTCCGTGCCTGATGCTCCGGCCGTGCCGCCGGCACCCCCTGCCCCGGACGCGCCCCCAATGGCCTCGCTTGCCGCCCTGGCGCCTCCGGCTGCCGCCCCCCGCGCCGCCGCGCGACGGCTGGGCTCCTGTCGATGGTGACCATATCGCCGCGACCGTGAACCGCGCCGTTCGCGAATCGATGGCCGTCAGCCAGGACGCGATGCGGCAAGCCATGCGTGCCCAGGAACAGGCGATGCGCGAGCTGACGCCGGAGCGGATGGCCGAAATCCGCCGCGCTGGCGAACAGGCGCGTGTCGAAGCCATGCGCCAGCTGACGCCGGAGCGGATGGCGGAAATCCGCCGCATCGGCGAGCAGGCCCGGCGCGAAGCCATGCGTGGCATGGCCGAGGGCGCGGTCGGCATGGAGGAAGGCGCGCGCGGCATGGAGCAGGGCGCGCGCGAGATGGACTCCGAGGCCGACAAGCTGCGCTCGCCCGGCTATCGCGCCGAGCAGATCGCCCGCGCCACCCGCGAGGGCCGCAGGCTCATCGACTCAGAGCTGCTCGCCATGATTCCGAAGCTGCATGACGGCGCTGACAAGCTCCGCCGCGGCGCCGCCCGGATGCGCAGCGAGGGCGAAAAGATGCGGCACCGCGGCTGAGCCGCTCGACCGGGATTACAAGCCCGAAACGATCCGCTAGGCTCTCCCCCAAAAGGGGAGAGCCGATGCGTTTAAAAATCCTCGCTGCCGCTGCCTTGCTGATTGTTGCAGGAGGCGCCGCGCCCGCGCCCCGCTACGACACAATCCTGCGCGGCGGCACGGTCTATGACGGCAGCGGCAGCCGGCCCTTCGTCGGCGACGTCGCGATCAAGGGCGACCGCATCGCCGCCGTCGGGCCGCATCTGGCCGGCAACGCGCGGCGAACGATCGACGTCCACGGTCTCGCCGTCGCCCCCGGCTTCGTCAACATGCTGAGCTGGGCGAACGAGTCGCTGATCCAGGACGGCCGCGGCGAGAGCGACATCCTCCAGGGCGTCACCCTCGAAGTGATGGGCGAAGGCGATTCGATGGGCCCGCTGAACGCGGAGATGAAGCGCCACGCGGTCGAACGGCAGAGCGACATCAAATATCCGATCCGCTGGACGACGCTCGGCCAATATCTCGATTACATGCAGAAGAAGGGCATCTCGCCGAACCTGGCGAGCTTCGTCGGCGCGACCACGGTGCGCGTCCACGAGCTTGGCGAAGGAGATGTCCAGCCGACCCCCGCCCAGCTTGCGCGGATGCGGGCCTTGGTGCGCGAGGCGATGGACGAGGGCGCGATGGGCGTCGGCTCCTCACTCATCTACGCGCCGGCCACTTTCGCGAAGACGCCCGAGCTGACCGCGCTCGTCACCGAAGCCGGCAAGTGCGGAGGCATGTACATCTCGCACATGCGCAACGAGGGGCCGACCCTGCTCGAGGCGATCGATGAGCTGGTCGAGATTTCCCGCCGCTCGGGCGCGCCGGCCGAAATCTATCATTTCAAACAATCGGGCAGCGCCAATTGGGGCAAGCTGGACGCAGCGGTAACGCGGGTGAACGCGGCGCGGGCGAAGGGCCAGCGCATCACCGCCGACATGTACACCTATACGGCCGGCGCGACCGGTCTCGACGCGGCGATCCCCACCTGGTCGCAGGATGGCGGGCTCGAGGCCTGGATCGCGCGCATGAAGCAGCCGGAGGTGCGCGCGCGGATCCTGTCCGAGATGCGCGCGGACAAGAAATCGGAATTCGCCGATCTCGTCGTCCGCCATCCCGACAAGGTGCTGATGCTCTCCTTCAAGAATCCGGCTCTGAAGCCGCTCACCGGCAAGACGCTGGCCGAAATCGCCAAGATGCGCGGCAAGAGCCCGGACGAGACCGCGATCGACCTCGTCATCGAGGATGGCAGCCGCGTCGGCGTCGCCTACTTTCATCATGGACGAGGCCAATGTCCGCCGCGAGGTGCAGTTGCCCTGGATGAGCTTCGGCTCGGACGAGGCGGCGCAGGCGCCGGAAGGCGTGTTCCTGCTCTCCGCCTCCCATCCCCGCGCCTACGGCAATTTCGCCCGCGTGCTCGGCCATTATGTCGCGCGACGAGCATCTCGTGACGCTGCAGGAGGCGGTGCGGCGGCTGGCGGCGCTGCCGACGCACAATCTCGGCATCAAGGATCGCGGCATGCTGAGGCCCGGCTATTATGCCGACATCGCCGTCTTCGATCCGAAGACCATCCAGGACCATGCCACCTATGAGAAGCCGCAAGTCTTCGCCACCGGCATGCGCGAGGTGTTCGTGAACGGGGTCGAGGTGGTCCACGACGGCAGCCATACCGGCGTCACGCCCGGGCGGTTCGTCAAAGGCCCCGGCTGGAACCGCTGCCCGCCGGCCCGCTGAGTTCCCGCGCAAGGAAGGCTTCCACTTCTTCCAGCGCGACGCTCTTGTCGACGAAGGCGGCGCCGATGCCGCGAACGAGGATGAAGGGGACGCGGCCGCCGCTCGCTTTCTTGTCGTCCTGAATGTGCGCGACGAGGCTCTCCGGCGTGCCGATCTCCAGCCGGGTCGGCAGGCCGACCGCGTCGAGATGCCGGACCGCCCGCTCGGCCTCGGCCGCCGGGCAGAGGCCGCGCTCGGCCGAGAAGCGGAAGGCGAGCGCCATGCCGAGCGCCACGGCCTCGCCATGCAGATAGGTCGAAAAGCCGCCTTCCGCCTCGACGGCATGGCCGAAGGTGTGCCCGAGGTTGAGCAAGGCGCGGCGGCCGGTCGTCTCGCGCTCGTCCTCCGCCACGATCGCCGCCTTGGCACGCACGCTGGTCTGGATGGCGTAGGCACGCGCCTCCGGATCGCCGGCCAGCAAAGCAGGGCCATTCGCCTCGCACCAAGCGAAGAAAGCGGCGTCGCCGATCAAGCCGTACTTCACCACCTCCGCATAGCCGGCGCGGATCTCGCGGGCGGACAAGGTGTCCAGCGTCGTCGGATCGATCAGCACGGCGGCCGGCTGGTGGAAGGCGCCGATCATGTTCTTGCCGCCGGCCGCGTTGATCGCCGTCTTACCGCCGACCGACGAATCGACCTGCGCGAGCAGTGTCGTCGGCACCTGCACGAAATTGCAGCCGCGCTTCAGGATGGCGGCGGCGAAGCCCGTCAGGTCGCCGACCATGCCGCCACCGAAGGCAACGATATGGTCGCTCCGCTCGATCCCCAGCTCGAGCAGGCGCTCGCTCAGCGCCGCGAGCTGCGTCCAGCTCTTGCTTCCTTCCCCCGGCGGCACGAGCACCGGCACGAGATCGAGACCGCAGCCAAGCAACCGCTCGCCCTGCGCAGCCCATACCGAAGCGTCGGCGACGATGACCAGCCGCCCGCTACGCGCATAAGGCGCAAGCACCTCGCCGGCGCGGTCGAGCAGTCCCCGCTCGATCCTGATGTCGTAGCTGCGCGCGCCGAGCGCGACGGTGACGATGCTCATGCCGCGCGCCATTCGGCCAGCGCGGCGACGATGCGTTCGACCGTCTTTTCGTGCGGGCCGCCCCGGCTCGGCACGTGGAGATGGGCCTCGGCATAATGGGGATTCCGCGCCGTGCCGAGATCGCGCAACGTGGCGAGCGCATCCTTACCTTTCAGCAGGGGCCGATCCTCGCGCCGTGATACCCGCGCCGCCAGCGTTTCGGGCTCCGCCACCAGCCAGATTGCGACGCAATGTTGCAGGATGAGGGTACGCGTCTCGGCATCGACGAAGGCGCCGCCGCCGGTTGCGATCACCTTGGGATTGCCGTCGATCAGCCGCCGCATCACCCGCCGCTCCCCATCGCGAAAGCTCGCTTCGCCGAACCGCTCGAAAATTTCCGAGACCTTCTGGTCGGCGGCTTTTTCGATCTCCTCGTCCGAATCGACGAAGGGCAGCCCAAGCCGTTTCGCGAGGCGCCGGCCGACCGTCGTCTTGCCGGCGCCCATCAGGCCGACAAGGACGATGCTCCGGTCTGGGCTTCGATCGGGCGAAACGTGGGTCTGATCCATGCGCAGGGGCTATACATAGGGCCAAGTCGTGGGGCAAAAGGCGCGCCATGCGTATCTCCCCACCCCCCGGGCGTCGCAAGTCGCGCGCGCCGATCATCCTTCTGATCCTGGTCGTCCTGCTGATCGCCTTCCTGGTCTGGCTCAGCACCCGGAACACCGAGGTTCCGCAGCAGCGGATCGAGCAGGACGTGACCAATGAAGCGCTGGCACACTAGAGCGGCCCGCACATGAAGTCGCGGCCCGCTCTGGGATCTTTGTTATCGCGTTGCTTTTTGCGAAAAGCCGGTACCCACCTTTTCGCGCAACGCTCAAGGATTCTCCTGCTCGCCGGCGGCGCCGCGCTGGCGATCGCAATTCCGGCCTTCGGCCAACGCGATAAGGGCCCGCAATCGCTGCTGCCGCCTGGCTTCGGCGAACACACCCCCCCGCCCAAGGAAAAGGCGCCGGAACGGCCGGCTACGCCCTCGGCAACCCCCAGCGCGCCTGCGGCCGCCCCGGTACCGACCGCAACGCCCGGCACCCCGCCTGCCGCCGCTCCCGGCATTGCGGGCGTCGTCGAAAGCGACGAGCCGGCGGTCGAGAACAATGCGACCGCGGCCGAAGTCGAGAATCAGGACGAAAGCCAGCAGCCGCAGGCAATCGAGATTCCCGATTTCGCCCGGCGTTCGACCGCCATCATCGGGCCGCTCACCCCGGTGAACTGGGGCCTTGGGCAGGATGAGTTCGGCAATGCCAATGGCGTCTTCCTCGCCGGCCTGATGCGGCGGCTTGATGCGCCTCTTCCGTCGCGCTGGGAATCGATGCTGCTGCGCCGCGCCTTGCTCTCGCAGATTCCCGCGCCGGCAGGGGTGAACCCGGTCGATTGGGTGGCGGAGCGCGCGTGGCTGCTGCTCCGCATGGGCGAGGCGGACGCGGCGCGCCTGCTTGTCCAGTCGATCGACGTCGACCAGTTCACGCCGCGCATGTTCACCGTCGCCGTTCAGACGGCGCTGGCGACGGCGGATCCTGCCGCGCTTTGCCCGCTCGTCGCCCCCGGCCGCGCCGTCTCGGACGAGCCGATCTGGCCGCTTGCCGACGCGATGTGCGCCGCGCTCCGGGGCAATTCGGCCCAGGCCAGCGAGCTGATCGACCAGGCGCGCGGCGAAAGCGGCGCCGGCGGCATCGATCTGGAGCTGGCGGAGAAAGTGATCGGCGCCGGCGCCAACACGCGCCGCGCCGTCACCATCCAGTGGGACGGCGTCGATTCGATCAACAGCTGGCGCTTCGGCATCGCCAGCGCGACCGGCCTCAAGATTCCCGACAGTCTGATGAACGGAGTCGGCGCACAGGTCTGGGCCTGGGAGGCGCGGGCGCCGATGATCCCGCTCGACCAGCGCGTCGAGGCGGCGCAGGTCGCCGCTTCGCTCGGCGTTTTCTCGAGCGCGTCGTTGGTCGAGATGTACAGCAGCCTCGCCGATGCGACCGATCCCGCCGATCTCGAGAGCACGGTCGGCGGCCGGTTGCGCAACGCGTTCGTCGGCGGCGACTGGAAGGCGCGGGTCGATGCGATGCACGGCCTCTGGGAGGATGCGAAAACTCCCGTCGACCGTCACGCCCGCCTGATCCTCACCGCCACCGCCGCCGCGCGCGTGCCTCCCTCGAAAGACTATGGCGACCGCATCGCCGACCTCGTCGCCTCAATGATGACGGCCGGACTCGACCGGCCGGCGGCGCGCTGGGGCCGGGTGGTCAACGCAACCGGCGATGACCGCGCGTGGTCGATCCTCGCCGTCGGCTCCGCCCAGCCCAGCGTCGATCTGGCCGCGAGCCGCGTCCACGACTTCGTGAAGCGCGCTGACGAGGAGAAGGGCAAATTGCTGGTCGCGGCCCTCGCCGGCCTGGGGCGGCTGCAGGACCCCTCCTCCTATGGCGTCAACCCGACGCCGACGACCCGCTGGGAAGCAATGATCGAAGCCGCCGCGCGCAACCATCAGGCGGGCACCGTCGCCCTCCTCGCCGGCGTCGGCATGCAGACCTCGGACTGGCGCGGCGTTCCGCCCGAGCATCTCTATCAGATCGTTTCCGCGCTCCGCGCCGTCGGCCACGAATATGAAGCGCGAATGATCGCCGCCGAGGCGATGAGCCGGCTGTGACCGCTCCGCGCGAGGACGGGCAGATCATCCCCGCTTTCCTCGAAATGATGGCGGCCGAAGCGGGCGCTGCAACCAATACCCTGCTCGCTTACGAGCGCGATTTGCGGGGTGCTTCGGAGCTGCTCGGCGGCAGCCTGTCCGCTGCCGGCAAGGACGATCTGAAGCAGCTTTCCGAAGCCTGGCTGCCGCTGAAGCGCACGACTGTCGCGCGCAAGGCGGCCGCCTTGCGGCGCTTCTACGGCTTTCTTTTGGACGAGGGCTTCCGCGCCGATGATCCATCGGCTGCGCTGCCCCGCCCGTCGGGCGGACGACCGCTGCCGAAGGTGCTCGATCATCGGGCCGTGGATGCGCTGTTTGCCGAGATTGAGCGCCGCAAGAGCCAGGAAGCCGGGTCGCCCGCACTACGCCTCTCGGCGTTGGTGGAACTGCTCTACGGCTCGGGCCTCCGCGCGACCGAATTGGTTTCGCTGCCGCGTAACGCCCTGCGGCCGGACCAGCCCTTCCTGATCCTGCGCGGCAAGGGCGCGAAGGAACGGCTGGTGCCGATCTCCGACCGCGCCCGCGCCGCGGTCGCCGAATGGGCGGCCTTCGTGCCGCGCGATTCCCTGTGGCTGTTCCCGTCGGCCAAGAAGCATCTGAGCCGCGTCCGCCTCTACCAGCTGATCCGGGAGCTCGCCGCCGCCGCCGGCATCCCGCCCGATCGGATCAGCCCGCATGTCCTTCGCCACGCCTTCGCCACCCATTTGCTCGAAGGTGGCGCCGATCTGCGCGCGCTCCAGACTCCTGCTCGGCCATGCCGATATCGCCACCACCCAGATCTACACCCATGTCGATAGCCGCCGCCTGATCGAATTGGTCAACAGCCGCCATCCGCTCGCCGATCCCGGCCGCGTTGACGCGGCGCGGCGTCCCGCCTAACCGGCCTTCGCCCATGGCCACCTTCCTCGACTTCGAAAAATCGATCGCCGAGCTCGAATCGCGCATCGAAGAGCTGCGCGAGACCGCTGAGGGCAGCGAGCTCAACATCGACGCCGAGATCGACCGGCTCCAGGTCAAGTCGGACCGGATGCTGCGCGACACCTATGCGCGGCTGACTCCTTGGCAGAAGACCCAGGTCGCGCGCCATCCCGACCGGCCGCACCTCAAGGATTATGTCGCCGCTTTGATCGAGGATTTCATCCCGCTCGCCGGCGACCGCGCCTTCGGCGAGGATCAGGCGATCGTCGGCGGCTTCGGCCGGCTCGGCGGCCGGCGGGTCATGCTGATCGGCAACGAGAAAGGCGACGATACCGCGAGCCGCCTCACGCACAATTTCGGCATGGCCAAGCCCGAAGGCTATCGCAAGGCGGCGCGCCTGATGCAGCTCGCCGACCGCTTCGGCCTTCCGGTCGTGACCCTCGTCGATACGGCCGGCGCCTTTCCCGGCGTCCAGGCGGAGGAGCGCGGCCAGGCCGAGGCGATCGCCCGTTCGACCGAGGAATGCCTGGCGCTGAAAGTGCCGATGGTCGCCGCGATCGTCGGCGAGGGCGGCTCCGGGCGGCGCCATCGCCATCGCCGCCGCCAATCGCGTGCTGATGCTGGAGCACAGCGTCTATTCGGTGATCTCGCCCGAAGGCTGCGCTTCGATCCTGTGGCGCACGTCCGAAAGAGCGGCGGAAGCGGCCGAGGCGATGAAGATCACGGCGCAGGACCTCGAGCGGCTCGGGGTGATCGACCGGATCGTGGCGGAGCCGGTCGGCGGAGCCCACCGCGATCCCGCGGCGGCCATCTCGGCGCTTGGCCGCGCGATCGCGGAAGAGCTGGAATCGCTCTCGCACGAGAGCGGCGACGCGCTCAGGTCGTCGCGGCGGGCCAAGTATCTGTCGATCGGCTGACCGGCTGGCGATGGTCGACGATCCGAAACAGGGTCGAGCGACCGTTGGTCCAGACCGGCGCCATTCCCTGCACCAATGAGTGATCGTAGGGCGGCGGATTGATCAGCCAGAGATAATCGAACGCCGCGCGCGGGAAGAGGCGGAGCGACGAGTCGAGCGTCGGCCAATGGGTCGGGCAATGCTCGAACGCGACGATCTGCGAGGGATCCTTCGAAAAGGGGCCGCCCGGATATTCCGAACGGTCGAGCTGCGCGCCGGCGACGGACCATTGATCGTTCGAAAATGCTTCGCGCCGCACCACCGCCATGCCCGGCAGATGGTCGAGCCTGGTCATCGGCCAGCGGCTGCGGCAGGCGGTGCCGACGAAGCTGATCAGCCGCGCGCCGCGCGGAAGATGGTCGAGCGCCGGCAGCTCGCTCTGGATGGTGCGGTCGTAGAGGAGGAAGCTCACCGTCTCCCCGCCCATGCGGCTGAACACGAAGGTAAGTCCGATCGCAGCAAGCAGTCGCTTATGCTCCAGCGGCCGGATGGCGAGGATCGCCACAGCGATCGTGTAAGGCAGCAGCCGCATGTCGGCATAGGAGGAGCCGAAGATGCGTTGCGGCAGCAGCACGTAGATGAGCGCGAGCAGGATCGCGCCGAGCCCGAGACCGCGCGCCCAGGCGGTTGCCCTGCCGAAGATCGCATAAGCGAGCAGCGCAAGAACCAGCAGGATCGAGACCATGTCGAACCACCACCAGCGGTCGCGCAACGCATAGAAGAGGTTGTTCCCCTTGGTGAGCAGGTTGAACAGCCCGCCGGTCGTCCCGGCGACGTCGCCCGAGCGCCAGATCAGCATCAGCAGGATCGGCAGGCAGAGCGAGAGGCATTGCACCGCCGCCAGCAGCCCTGCCCGCTTCCACTCCAGCCCCTGGTCGCGCCGTCGCGCCCATTCGGCCGAGAAAGCGAGCAGGCCGAGCGTGCCCCAGCCGGTCGTGTGCGCCGCCCAGACGATGCCGCCGATCGGCACGAAGATCAGCGAGCGCAGCAGCCAAAGCCGCTTGCGCGCGAGCATCAGCCACAGGCCGAAGGCGAGAAAGCAGAGGGCTTCGGAGAGGACGAAGTTCGCGAAGCCGAAGATGAAGGGATAGGAATAAGTGAAGGGGATGGCGAAGAGCGCGGTTGGCGGGATCCGACCATGTGCCTCGCGCGCGACCCACAGGAAACCGGCCGCGGTCATCGGCGGCACGCAGACCATGATCAGCTTCACCGCCAGCTCGAGCCCAAACAGCTTGGACAGCGGGATGACGAGCAGGTTCAAGCCGAGATTGCCGATCACAGCCCAATGGAGCGTGTAGTAACGCTGCAGATACGGCGAATGGGCGAGGTCCAGCTCGACCCTGAAAGCCGCCATATGTCCCGTCAAATCGACCAAAGGGGGCAGCGACGGCCAGAGCAGAGGCACGGCACAGAGCAAGGCGATCGCGCCCGCGCCCCACCAGGTCTGCCACCAGCGCAGGGCGCCTTCCTCTTGCTCCATCCTAGCGTCGCTAGCGCGTCGCGCGGCAAAGGCAAAGGCGGGTCACGCCGCTGGCATCACGGCGATCCGCGTCGTCAGTGACATCGTCTCGTCCGGCGCGAGCACCCACAGGCCGTGCCCGGGCCACTCCCCCTCCGGCTCGTTGAGCGCTCCATTGGCATGGCTGACCGGCTCGGCGGCGAAGACGCCACCGCTCTCGGGCGAATAGACGTGGAGAAAGGGCGCATCGGGCGAGGAGAGTTCGATCCGGAACGGCAGACCCGGAGTCTCGACACGCGCGAGGCCCTTCCAGCCGCCAAAGCCATTGTCGAGACCTTGGCCGCAGATGCGGCGGTTGCGAAGGTCATACGTCCCCTCCGCCGACACTTTCTTCACCGGCAGCACCTGCTCGTCGACGGTCCAGGCGCAGCCAACGACCGTATCGATCCGCGTGCCCGCATTGCACGGGAAATAGGGGTGAAGGCCCAGACCGCACGGCATTGGTTCGTCGTCGCGGTTGCTACAGGAAAGCCGGACGGTCAGCCCATCCGGATCCAGCGCGAAATGCTGGCGCGCTTCATATGCCCAGGGCCATTCGGCGGGCGCGTGGCGGAAGACCAGCTCCGCCTCCGTCGTGCTCGCCGACGCCACCTCCCAGGCGGCGCGCCAGCCCTGGCCGTGAAGCGGATTCGGATCACCTGGCAGGTTCGGCCGCAACACCACCTCCCGTCCACGAAAGGAGAAGCGGCCGCCGCGGATGCGGTTCACGAACGGCACGAGCGGAAAGCAGGCATGATCGAGCGGGTCGACCGAATTTCCTTCAACACCGCGCAAACACGGTATTCTTTTGCCGTCTGGCATCGCGTAAACAAGCGCCGCAATGCTGCCGCCCTGGGGGGGCACCAGCTGAAGCATGAGTGACCCGACGGAGAGGGTCAGAAGGCGGGATTCGGGTGCGTTCATGAACGCACCCATACGAAGCGATTCAGCCTTCCGAAACTCTCCTGTGGGTAAATGCAATTTGTCCTTGCACGGTGATTCCGGCGCAAGGTATTTCGGGCCCGGGGAAGGACCGGGAGGGTGGGTAGATGAGTAAGCGCATCAAGGATTTTATCGAAGTCAAAGACTGCTCGTCGCTCGACGCGCTGATCGAGCGGCTGATCGAGGTTCGGGCAAATCTCCCGGAATCCGCCGAGCCAGAAGTGAAGATGCGGGGCGACGACGTGTTCGGCCGCCATATATGCGTCAGCTTCTACCGTCCGCAGACGGCGGAGGAAGCCGAGTGCGACGCGCGCTACGCCGAAGCCTATCGGGTTTCACGCGAGCTCGAGCTGAGCCGTCTGCAGGACGAGCTCGGTTTCTGCCCGGTTCCCGAGCGCAGCCGGCGCCGCCTCCGGATCGTCGCCTGAAGACAAGGCCATTCCGCTCCGGCGGAGCAATTCCATCCCGCTGAGGCGAGCGATCGCGCGCTTTGGTTCCTGACATCCCGATCGGACTCGCGCCGGTCGCCGCCGCGGATTCTTCGCGCGCCAGCGGAGCCTGGGCGGGCGCCGACCCCGGGTTTACCCCCTTCTACTCTCGGCAACGCTTCTGATCGCCTCCCGGGCGCTCAAATTCCTCTGAACTCGCATCGACTCCTTCGTTATTTGCTAATGCAAATGATTCGCAATAACGACAGGACCTCATGCGCGCACTCTCCGCCTTCTCTTGCTTCCTGCTGATCTCGACAGCTACCGCGGCCGCCGCCGAGGATGAAGACGCGCAGACGATCGTCGTTACGGGGACGCGCGCCGGGCCGCTCGCCCGGCCGGCGGACGTCGGCAAGACCGGGACGCCGCTCGACGAGCTTCCCGCCGACATCCAGATCATCGACCGCGGGCTCATCGATGCACAGGGTGGCGTGTCGCTGACCGACGCGGTCGGCAACGCGAGCGGCGTCGGCCGGGGCGGCGGCGACGGTTTCGGCTTCTCCGACCGTTACCTGGTCCGCGGTCTCGACGCGCGAATCTATAGCGATGGCTTCTCCGACGGCGACCTGCGCAACGGCCTTCCCCATTCGCTCAACGGTGTCGAGCGGATCGAGGTCCTGAAGGGGCCGGGCTCCGCCCTGCTCGGCAGCGGACCGCCGGGCGGGACCATCGCCATCGTCCATTTCCTCCCCTCCAACCAACCCGCCGGCGGCGCCACCCTGCGCTACGGCAGCTTCGCCACCGTCGAAGCCGATGCCTGGATCACCGGCCCGCTCGCTCCGGGCGTCACCGCGCGGATCGACGGCCTCGTCCAGCATTCGGACGGCTTTCGCAATCTCGCCAGCCGCGACGACGAGATCCGGCCCGAAATCGCCTGGAAAAGCGGGGACAATCAGCTCGTGCTGAGCCTCGACCTGCGCTCGATCCACAGCACACCCGATCCCGCCGGCCTCATCTATCTGCACGGACTGCCGATCGAGGGCGTTGGGCTTGACGCGAAATATTCCACGCCTTTCTCGCGCGCCGACCAGCATTATGGCCGGGCGGAAGCGGTCGACACCTGGACTCCGGCCCCGTTCGTCACCGTCACCAACCGCTTCTCCACTCTCCGCCGGACCTTCTCGATCCTGCGCAACGGCGACAGCGGCACGGTGAGCGGGAGCAGCTTCACCGGGCGGCAGCTCCGCCGCCAGCACGACCAGCTCGACGATTTCGACTATCAGCTCGAGCCGCTCTGGCATTTCCGCACCGGCGGCATCGGCCATAATCTGCTGACCGGCTTCGAGATCCGCCACCAGGCACTCGACACCAACCGCGCCACCGCCGACATCCCCGCCATCCCAAACATCTTCGCGCCCGTGCCGCCCGAGACCGAGGCCAATCTCACCTTCCTGCGCGACGCCAAGCATTCGGGCGCGATCGACGAATTGCGCGCGACCTATGTCAGCCTCTACGCGACCGACCAGATCGACCTCAGCGGCCGGCTGAAGCTGCGCGTCGGCGGACGCCAGGACTGGTTCCGGACTTCCCTGACGCCGCAGATTTCCGTGCCGGGGCGGCTCGATCCCAACGGCCAGCTCTTCCAGCCCAGCGTGACCGAGCGCAGCGCCAAGGCGCCGTTCAGCTGGAATGCCGGCCTCCTTTACCGGCTCACGTCCGGGATCACGCCCTATGTGGGCGTCAGCCGCAGCAATCTCGTCAACTTCAGCTCGGAAGCGACCCAGAACGGCCTCGCCCCGATCGAAACCGGCCTGCAATATGAGGCCGGGGTCAAGATCTCGGCCCTGCGCGGGCGGCTCGCCCTCACCGCCGCCGCATTCGACACGCGCCGCGACAACGTCTTCGCCCTGGTCGGTGACACGCCCGTATTCAACGACCAGAAAACGCGCGGCATCGAGGGCGATCTCAGCGTCCAGGCGACGAAGCGATGGCGGATGACCGCCAATGCGACGCTGCAGCGCGCGCGGCTCACCGACAATCCGTCCAATCCGGCGGCGACCGGCAAAGTGCCGCAGGGCGTCCCCGCCCGCATCGCCCACCTCTGGACCGACTATCAGCTGACTGGCGACGACAAGCACGGGCTGCGGATCGGCGCAGGCCTCGAAAGCCGCAGCATGATGTACGGCAACATCCTCAACACCAATCGCGTGCCCGGCTATGTCACCGAGCAGGCGGTGCTGACCTACGATTCCGGACGCTGGGAGCTTAATGCTGGCGTGCGCAACCTGTCCGACCGGCGCTGGTTCATCGCCGCCAACGGCGCCGGCGCGCTGGTCGGCGAGCCGCGCACATTCTTCGCCTCGGCCCGAATCCGCTTCGGGCGCTGAGGCTCACCATTCGGCGAAGCTGCCGTCGGCCAGTCGCCAGACCGGATTGCGCCAGCGGTGCCGGTCCTTGTCGGCCTCGCGCACTGCAGCCTCGTCGATGGTGACGCCGAGGCCGGGCCCTTCCGGGATCGGCAGATAGCCGTCGACCGCCGTCAGCACCTCCTTGTCGGTGATGAACTCGAGCAGATCGTGGCCGACATTGTAGTGGATGCCGAGCGACATCTCCTGGATGGCGACGTTGGGCGCGGTGGCGGCGAGCTGCAGGCAGGCGGCGAGCGCCAGCGGACCGAGCGGGCAATGCGGCGCCACCGCGACGTCATAGGCCTCGGCCATCGCGGCGATGCGGCGGCATTCGGAGAGGCCGCCGGCATGGCTGAGGTCGGGCTGGATGATGTCGACCGCGCCGCTCTCGAAGAAGGGCTTGAAGTCCCAGCGCGAATAGAGCCGCTCGCCGAGCGCGATCGGAGTTGCGCCGAGGTGGGCGATCTGCGCCAGCCCCTCGGGATTTTCCGAAAGCAACGGCTCCTCGATGAAGAGCAGGCCGAGCGGCTCCAGCACCTTGGCGAGCTGCTTGGCCATCGGCCGGTGGACCCGGCCGTGGAAATCGAGGCCGACGTCCATCCCTTCGGCCTGCGCCGCCTTCACCCGCTCGATCACCTCGTCGAACAGTTTGGGCGTGCCGATCCAGTCGAGCTCGGCGGTGGCGTTCATCTTCACCGCCGAGAAGCCCTGGCTCGCGGCGCGAGCGGGCGGCATCGCCAATCTCGTGCGGCCGGTCGCCGCCGATCCAGGCATAGGCCGCGGATGCGGTCGCGCACCTTGCCGCCCAGCATCTGCCAGACCGGCAGGTCCAGCGCCCTGCCCTTCAAGTCCCACAACGCCTGGTCGAGCCCGGACGAGCGCCGACATCAAAACCGGCCCGCCGCGGTAGAAGCCGCCGCGATAGGCGACCTGCCACACGTCCTCGATGCGGAACGGCATCGTGGCCGATGAACCGGTCGCGAAGCGCGGCGAACGCGCCGTCGACCGCCTCGGCATGGCCTTCGAGGCTCGCCTCACCCCAGCCGACCGCCCCCTCGTCGCGACTCGACCCGGACGAACAGCCAGCGCGGCGGCACGGTGAAGGTCTCGATGCGCGCGATCTTCACGCGTTCCGGCGTCCGGCTGGGAAGGTTCGGTGACGAAGCCTTCGAGACGTCGCGCCGGCATCCGCCTGCTGCTCGCGTGCGAACTGGCGATCCCATTGCGCGGGCGGCGACGATCGGCACGGCGAGGCAGAGGCTGGAGGCGGGCAGCACGTCGCGCCAGTCCGCGATCAGCTTCTTATATGCCTTGCCGACATTTCGGATGTTGCGATCGAGGTCGAACAGGCCGAGCGGATTGACATTGTGGTTCTGCTCGCGAAGCGCGGTGTCCCAGTCGACCTGGTCGGTCAGCGAATACCAGGTGAAGCCGACGGTCGGAATGCCGCGTTGCGGATCCGGAGGACGTTGGCCCATTCCTTCCACAGCCATTGCACCGCCTCCTGTCCGGTCGGGCCCTCCTTGAGGTTGGTCTCGGTGTGCATCACCGGCAGCCGGTAGCGGTTATAATATTGGCGGGTGATCTCGCTATAGCCGAACACCTCTCCTGACGCCTCGGTATGGCCGTCGCCGAACACGCGATGCTCGTTGGTCATGTAATAATCGTTGCCGAGGATGCAGTGCTGCTTCAGGCGGTGCTTGAGGAAGAAATGATATTCCTCCTTCGTCATCCCGTTATCGAGCAGATATTCGTACATCTCGCTGTCGACGCGGCGGCCGTAATTGAGATCGAGCGACAGGAAGCGCATCGAGTTCATCACCTCGGCCGGACCGATCGCTGCCGGGCTGTCGGCGTGGAAATATTCCGAGCTTTCGGACTGGATGAAGATCGCGTCCGGCCGCCGCTTCAAGATCTCGATCATGGCGAGGACATTCGCCTTGACGATATGCTTGAGCGCGGTGACGAACGAGCGGTCGTCGGTCTTCTGCTCGTTCCACCAGCCATATTTCGCGGAGAAGACAGCGCAGATGAACATCTCGTTGACCGGCGTGTAGAGCTGCACCCAGGGAAAGCGCTCGGCGAAGGCGCCGGCATAGGTGGCGAAGAGCTGCGGGAAGTCCGGATTCTGGAAATTGCCGATCCAGTCCGGACACTCCGAAATGGCAGAGATCGACGATCGGCGTGATGTTGCGCCGTTTCAGCTCCGGGAAGGTGAGGTCGGGGAAGTCCCAATCATATTTGCCCGGGGCCGAGAAAGGTCCGGTAGATTGCCGGCCCGTAGCGCAGATAATGGATGCCGAGCTCCTCGACGCAGTCGAAGTCCGTGCGCCAGTGGCGGTAATGGCCGCACACTTCCATCTCGTCGACGCGGGTGCGGCCGCCATTGATGGTCGGGATGCTGTTCTCGATCCCGGTGGCGAACATGAAATTGGCGATGGGATCCCTCCCTCGATTACGCACTGTACGCCAGCGGGCTAGCGGGCCGCGCGCGCTTCGAGCCAGCCTCGACGCGGGGGAAAATGAGCCTGCGGGGAAGAAAGTTTCACGCGCCGTCGCTTGTCGCCCGTCCGCGCCGATGCCAAGAGCGTCGCATGACCCGCCTTGTCCGTCGCCTGCTTGCGATCCTTCTCGCCGCCATCGCCGTTCCCGCCCTCGCCGGCCCCGAGCAGCCGCCGGAAATCGCCTTCACCTTCGACGATTTGCCGGTCCACGGACCGCTGCCGGCGGGTGAGACCCGGCTCGACATCGCTCAGAAGATCATCGCTGCGCTGAAGGCGGCGGGAATCAGCGGCGTCTACGGCTTCGTCAACGGCGGCTTCGCCGAAGCCAATCCCGGGAGCGACGCTGTCTTCCCCGCCTGGCGGCAGGCGGGATTCCCGCTCGGCAACCACACCTGGTCGCATCCCAATCTGAACGATCTCAGCGCGCACGGATTACGAGGCGCAGATCGCCCGCGACGACGTGCTTCTGCAGCGGATCGGCGCCGGCGCGGACTGGCACTGGTTCCGCTACCCCTTCCTGCAGGAGGGAACCGATCCCGCGAAGCGCGCGGAGGTGCGCCGCTTCCTCGCAAGCCACGGCTATCACATCGCCCAGGTGACGATGGACTTCGCCGATTATGCCTATAACGAGCCCTATGCCCGCTGCCTCGCGAAGGACGACCAGGCCGCCGTCGCCAGGCTGGAGCAGGCCTATCTCGATTCCGCGCGGGAGAATGCCCGCGGCTTCCGCACGCTCTCCAAGGCGCTTTACGGCCGCGACATTCCCTATGTGCTTCTGATGCACATCGGCGCCTTCGACGCGCACATGCTCCCGCGCCTGATTGCCCTCTATCGCGAGCTCGGCTTCCGCTTCGTCACCCTTCCCGAGGCGGAGCGCGACCCGGCTTATGCCTCGGACGTCGACCCCTCACAGCCGCCCGAGCCGGTCGGCCTCGTCGCCAAGGCACGGGCGAAGGGCATTGCCATCCCGTCCCTTTACACGGCAAACGCGATCCTGAACGACATCTGCCGCTGAGCGTCAGAATTCCTTGCCGAAGAAGGAATTGATGTCGAACCATAGGTCACGCGTCTTGTGGGTCTTGGGATCGGTAACCGTCAGCAGGTCGTACATGCGACCATGGTCGGAGATGAGTGACTGCTCCCCTGGCGTCAGCCCGAGCGCGCGGACGATCTGATATTCTTCCGCCACACTATCGACCTTGAACGCCCGCTCCTTGCTCGCCCCGTCCGTCTCCTGGAGCAGCTGCTGGATATGGTTCGAAGACGGCGGCACGGCATTCGGCGTGGCCGCCACCGCGACCGACAATAGCAAGGTGATGAACAGCATGATTGGCCCCTCCCCCACGTCTTCCTAACGGAATTGCGCCCCTGCGAAAGCCCCCGCCGCCCCACGGGACCAAAAGCCGCTCCGAGCGTTGCATAGGCGGCGAGAGGATGGATGCGCTGGGCTGACGGTTTCATTGCGGTCGACTGGGGGACCACGAACCGGCGTGCCTATCGGCTCGGGCCAGGCGGACGGCTCGAGGACCGGATGGAGGACGATCGCGGCATCCTCTCCATCCCGGACGGCGGCTTTCAGGCGGCGGTGGAGCGGATAAGGGAGCGGCTCGGCAATCTGCCTCTGCTGATGGCCGGAATGATCGGCTCCAATCGCGGCTGGCACGAAGCGCCCTATGCGCCGGCGCCCGCGGGCCTGCAGGAGCTGGCCGAGCGGCTGGTCTGGGCCGAGCCGGGACGCGCGGCGATCGTGCCGGGCGTTTCCTATGCAACCGAAGGCCGGGCCGACGTGATGCGCGGCGAGGAAGTGCAGATCCTCGGCGCTGCGGCGGACGGCATGATCCCCCCCGAGGCCCGCGTCTGCCATCCCGGTACCCACAACAAGTGGATCGATCTGGAGGGCCGCCGCATCGCATCGTTCCGCACAGTGATGACGGGCGAGATGTTCAGCCTGCTCAAGGAGCATTCGATTCTCGCCGACCTGCTCGGAGGCCCGATCGAGCCGAATGCGGCCTTCGAGGCGGGGGTCCGGCACGCCCACGGCCATGACGATCTGACTGCCGAGCTCTTCTCGGTGCGGGCGCGGGTGCTGCTCGGCAAGACGCGGCGCGCGGATGCGGCTCCTTATGCGAGCGGACTGTTGATCGGCTATGACCTCAAAATCGGCCTCGACGGTACGAAGGATGTCGCCGTTATCGGCCGGCCGGACTTGACGCGGCTCTTCGCCGCCGCAATCCGCATCTGCGGCGGCAACGGCGCGGGAGATAGACGGCGAGACCGTCTTCCTCGCCGGCGTGCGTCACCTTGCGGAGCTGGTGTCATGAACCCGAAGGACGAAATCAAACGGCGGCTGGACGAATGCCCGCTCGTCGCCATCATCCGCGGCATCACACCCAGCGAGGCGGAGGCGGTCGGCGATGCGATCTACGAGGCCGGCATCCGCATCATCGAAGTGCCGCTCAACTCGCCCGAACCGCTGAAGAGCATCGAGATCCTGGCGAAGAGCCTCGGTGAGCGCGCACTGGTTGGCGCCGGCACCGTGCTGGAGGCGGCAGACGTGGCACGGGTGCGCGACGCGGGCGGCCGGATCATCGTCTCGCCAAGCACCTTCGCGCCGGTGATCGAGGCGACGGCGGCGGCGGGGATGGTTTCGTCGCCCGGTTTCTACACACCATCCGAGGCATTCGAGGCGCTGCGCGCCGGCGCTCATTCGCTGAAATTGTTTCCGGCCGAAGCGGCGGCCCCGGCGATGGTGAAGGCTTTGCTCGCCGTGCTTCCGCGCGACATTCCGCTGCTCGTCGTCGGCGGGGTCAAGCCGGACGCGATGCGGCCCTGGATCGAGGCGGGCGCCGCCGGCTTCGGCCTCGGCTCCGGCCTCTATGCGCCCGGCCGGACGGCAACCGAGACCGGCGCGAGGGCCCGCGCTTATGTTGAAGGAGTGAAAGGATGAGCGACAAGCTGCGGATCGGCATCGTCGGCTACGGCAAGATTGCCCAGGACCAGCATGCGCCCTCCATCGCCGCCA
Source organism: uncultured Alphaproteobacteria bacterium (assembly GCA_963777295.1). Classification (GTDB taxonomy): domain Bacteria; phylum Pseudomonadota; class Alphaproteobacteria; order Sphingomonadales; family Sphingomonadaceae; genus Allosphingosinicella. The sequence continues at coordinate 121,734 of CAVZPV010000005.1, read as the reverse complement.
ATCCGCGCTTCGAGCTGGTCGGGACGGTCAGCCGCAGCACCGACGGTGCGCCGAACATCCCCAATTTCCCGAGCCACACCGAGATGATCGCGAAGGTAAAGCTGGACGCGGTCGCCATCTGCACGCCGCCCTCAGTCCGCTACGGCATCGCCCGCGACTGTATCGAGGCGGGGCTCCAGACCCTGCTCGAAAAGCCGCCCGGCGTGTCGCTCGGCGAGGTGGAGGAGCTGGCGCGGTTGGCGGCGCAGAAGCCGGTGACGCTTTATGCGACCTGGCATGCGCAGCATAATCCGCCGGTGCCCGAAGCGGCCGACCTGCTGAAAGGCCAGCGCATTGCTTCGATGGCGATCGAGTGGAAGGAGGATGTCCGCAAATGGCATCCGGGCCAGGCCTGGGTCTGGGAGCCGGGCGGTTTCGGAGTCTTCGATCCCGGCATCAACGCCATGTCGATCGCCACCCGCATCTTTCCCGGCGCCCTGTTGGTGCGCGAGGCGGAATTGCTCTTTCCAAACAACAAGCAGGCGCCGATCGCGGCCAATCTCCGTTTCGAGAGCCCGGCAGCCGACGGCCCGATCACCGCGGCCTTCGATTGGCGCCAGCAGGGCGCCGAGACCTGGACGATCGCGGTCAAGACGGCCGCCGGCGACGAGATCAAGCTCGTCGATGGCGGGGCGCGCATCTTCCGCAACGGCGAGGAGAAAGCCGCGCCGGGCCCGGGCGAATATCCCTCCATCTACCAGGAATTCGCCCAGCTGATCGACTCGCACACCAGCCATGTCGACGTGACGCCGCTGCGGCTGGCGGCAGATGCCTTCCTGCTCGGCCGTCGAACGCTGGTGGAGGCGTTCGAGGACTGAGGGGTCAGGCCCGCAGCAATTGCGGCGGGAGCGAACGTTCCGCCTTCAGGAAGGCGGGTTCGTCGTCGACGTCGATCCACCAGGCCTCGCCGATATCGTGGGCGAAGGCGTCGCCGTCCGCGGCGAGGCGCTGGACGCCTTCCGACAGCGAGCCGGAGCCGCCTTCGTCGAGGCTCCGATGGAGCGCGTCGATCAGGCTCTTCGTGGCGTGGAAGATGCCGGTATCGATCGCATTATAATCGGAGATCGTCTTGCCGATCCGGCGGATGCGGCCGTCATGGCCGACGAGCAGCTTGGTCGCATCGTCGAGATCGAGCTCCGGATTGTCCGGGTGGTAATCCGACGCCAGCGTCAGCGCGGCATCAGCCGATCGGCCCGCCAGCAGGCCCTTGACGATCTCGGGATCGAACAGATGATCGGCCATCAGCAGCAGGAACTCCTCGGCGAGATAAGGCGCGGCGGCGAGCACCGAGAGGCCGTTGGGGCGAAGCCAGTCGGGGTTGCGGACGGGCTCGATCGGCACGCCGGCCGTCCGTGAAAGATGCGGGAGATAGGCTTCGACCGTCTCCGCCGAATAGCCGGTGACGACCAGGAACGAAGTGGCACCGCCCGCCTTCGCGGCCCGGACGATATGGCCGAGCAGCGGTACGCCGTTCACCTCGGCGAGCGGCTTGGACGGCGCGAGGCTGCGCAGGCGCGTTCCCTGCCCGGCGGCAATGATCAGGCACTGCATGGAAGAGGACTCAGGACGAGCCGCGGCCGAGGGCGAGCCGCGCCGGCGCCAGCGGCTCGCCTTCGCGCAGCAAGGCGGGCGCGGCGATCAGCATCAGCACGACCCACAGCAGGGAGAAGAAAGCGAGGCCGTAGGTGATAACCAGTGGCGCGCGGAACAGGATCAGCAGCGCCCAGGCGAAGGCGAAGAAGTCGCGGCTCATGATCGTGATGAAGGAATCGATGATCACCCGCGGAAAGCCATTGGCGAATCGCGTCGTGTAGAAGCGCTTGAGAAAATCGAAGCCGTGCTGGCCGATGCGCCGCGCCAGCCACGCCATGATTCCGAGCCCCAGCAGGGCCAAAACCAGGGTGAGGCCGCCGAGCGCGGCGACGCGGACGCCGTAAAGCCGCACCATCGCCAGGGTGAAGCCGAGATAGAAGGAGATGTTGGTCGCCATGTCGACCGACGTGTCGAGCGTCGCGCCGGCGGCGCTGCTGCGGTAGGAGGCGCGGGCGATCTCGCCGTCGACACCATCGATCACCGAGGCAGCATGGAAGAGGAGGCCCGCGGCGATCAAAGCGCCGTAGCCACGGCTGACCAGCGCGACCATCATCGCCATCGCGAACAAGGCCGTCACCACCGTCATGTGCCAGGGGCGGATCCCGTCGATACGAAGGAGGTAGCGCGACATGGCCTGCGAGATCGGCCGGTTGATCAGGCGCGAGACGATCCCGTCGCCGGGCTTGGACGTCCGCCTGAGCAGCCAACGCTCGGCGGCGTCCCGATCGTCGCAGGATACGGCTTCGTGATCGTCCAGGATCAGCGTGCCGGCGCCGGCGGCGGTCTTCCGTGCGACCGGCTGGCCGCGCCAGATCAGGATCTGGGCGTCCGATTCGGCGAAATCGCAAAGCGCGTCGGATCCGACCAGCATCCGTCCGGAAACCGAAACCGCCGGCGCGCCTTCATAGCCGTCGAATCGCGCCGAAGGGCAGGCGCGGCGCACGTCGTCCCACGCCTCCGCCTTCAGCGGCACGTCGTTGACCGTCACGATTCGGATATCGTGGGCGCCAGCCTTGTCCGCCAAAGCCGCGAGATGCGCGGCAATAGCGGCCCCCGCGATGCGGCGTTCCGCCTGCTCGGCACGTTCGAAACGCAGCAAAAACAGCCCGATCATGGACGGTCCCGCGGCAAATGGCGACTTTTCGCTTTGCATTGGTTGCGCATTAGAACGAGAGAACGCCCAAAGACGAGAGGAATATTCGCTTGACTGCCTTCGAAGCGACAGCCCGATCCCCTGAATGCGCCCGCACGCATCCGGCCGAGCCGCGCGATACCCATCCGCCGGAGCTGGAAGACTGGCTGAATGCCCGCATCTATCATCCCCTTGCCGACTGGCTGGCCGATGCGCTGGCGCCGACTCCGGTCACGCCGAACATGGTGTCCTTCGCCGGTTGGATGCTGATCGTAGCCGCGGCGTTCCTCTATACCGGCCTGCCCTGGCCGGTGTCGGTGCTGCTCGGCTTTCCGGTCCATGCCCTGTGGCACGTCTTCGACGGCGCGGACGGCGGACTCGCGCGGCGCACCGGCAAATCCTCCCCGGTCGGCGAGCTCGTCGACGGCGTCTGCGACTATACCGGCCACATCATCCTCTATGTCGCGCTTGCGGCCTATCTCGACGACTGGCTCGGCGGCTGGGCGTGGGTGCTCGCCACCGTTTCCGGCGCCTCCCGTATCCTGCAGTCGAACCATGCCGAGAGCCAACGTCGCATCTATTTGTGGCGGGTTTACGGCGTTCCCTGGCTGAAAAACGCTTATGCGGCGGATGACGGACGGCTCCGCGACGCCGGCCTGTTCGCTCGTTTGTTCAGCCCGTTCGCACGTCTCTACGTCGCGCTCGCAACCGCCTCAGACCCGCTTGGCGGCAGGATCGACGGCGCGATCGCCCGCGCTGAAGCGCGGCCGGAAGAGCGAGAACAAGTAAGCGAAACGTGCCGGGATGCGGCCCGGGCGCCGCTCAGGACGCAAATGCTGCTCGGCGCCAATCCGCGCACCGTCGCGCTCGGCCTCAGCATGGCGGCGGGTTCGCCCTTGTGGTTCTTCCTGTTTGAGAGCGTGCCGCTCAACCTGCTCCTGCTCTGGTCGCAGCGGCTTCAGCGCCGGGCCGACCTGCGAATCATCGAGCGTCTCGGCGCCTGACCGCGTCGAGCCGTTCCTCCAGAAAAGCCGCGATCCGCGCCGCCCGCGCGTCCCAGCTGAGGCCGTCCGCGAGCCGCGCCGCATTGACGCCGAGCCTTGTCCGCAAGGCCGGATCGCCGGCGAGTCGGGCCAGCCCGTCTGCGGCGCCCTCGGCATTGTCCGGCGGCACCAGCAGGGCCGTTTCGCCGTCGCGGAGCAATTCGGCCGTGTCGGGGCTGCGCGGCGCCAGGATCGGCCGGCCGGCGGCGAGATAGGCGAAGGTCTTCATCGGCAGCACGCAATCGCCGAACCGTTCCAGCGGCGCGCGCGACGGCGGGATGATCAATATGTCGGCGGCGAACAGATAGGGCGGCAGCGAATCCGGAATCTGCCACGGCAGGATACGCACATTGTCCCGCCCGCGCGCCGCCGCCTCGACCGGCCCCTCACCTTCCGAGCCGACAAGCAGGAACAGGATCTCCGGCCGCCACGCCGCCGCATCCAGCAATGTTTCGAGCCCCTTTCGCGGGCTGACGCGGCCGGCATAGACGGCGATCGTCCGGTCGAGCGGCAGGCCAAGCGCCCCCCGCGCGGCGTCGCGATCGAGCGGCGGCCGCATCCGCGCCGGATCGAAGCCGTTATGCGCGACGAGGATCTTCTCCGGCGCGACGCCGAACCGCCGGAAGCTCTCGGCGGCGAATTCGGAGTGGAGGATGTAGCCGAGATTCTGCGCTGCCTGCGCGGTGCGGCGGAAGAGCGGGCGGAGCCACGGCAGTCGGTCCGGCCACGGCCGGTAATGTTCGAAGACGAAGGGGATCGGAGACCGGCCGCCCATCGCGAGCGAAACCGGAATGCGCGAGTAGAGAAGGTCGCTGCTCCGGAGGACTGGGTCGCCCAGCACCTGGCGAAACCAGAAGGTCTGCGGGACGACCATCTCGCCTACCCGCCAGGTGCGCCGCTGGACGAGGGCGAAGTCGCCTGCGACCCCATAATAAGCGCGCAGATCGTCAGCGGAGAGGGCCGGGTCGCCCGACCCCTGTGGCATCAGCAGGGTGACCTCGACGCCGCGCCGGGCAAGAGCGGCGGCATTATTCACCGTCTGCTCGCGGTCCGCCTGCCGCCCGAGCCGCGGCCAGAGCAAAGGGTAGGTCAGGCGCATCGCGGGCCTGCCTCGACCAGGGCATCGTAATGCGCCTCCAGCGCCGTCGCCTGCCGCGCCGCGTCGAACCGTTCCTCCGCGACAGCCCGCGCGGCCCCGCCCATCCGCGGCTGAAGCTCCGGTGAGGCGATCAGTTCTGCAATCCGCGCCGCGAGCGCCGTCGCATCGCCTTCCGGCACGACGAAGCCGCTGCGCCCGTCGACCACCGCCTCGGGCAGCCCGCTATGGTCGGAGACCACGGCCGGGAGCGAGACGGCGGCGGCCTCGATCACCACGGTCGGGAGGCCCTCGCTATCGCCGTCGCGCGCGGTGATGCTCGGTGCCGCGAGCAAGGCCGCGCGGCCCATCCAGCGCGCCACTTCCTCCGGCGGTTGTGCGCCGAGGAAGCGGACGCGCTCGGCAATGCCGCGGGCGGCGGCGTGCCGCTCCAACCTCGGACGGAGCGGGCCGTCGCCGAGAATGACGAGCCGCGCCTGCGGCACCTCGACAAGCGCGTTGAGGAGAAGCCGAGTCCCCTTCTTCTCGACCAGCCGACCGACATGAAGGACGAGATCGGACTCGCGCGGTCCCGCCCGCGCCGCGAAGCGGGCGAGATCGATCCCGTTATAATGGACGATGGTCCGCTCCGGCGGATAGCCCTGCGCCAGCGCCTTCGCCCTAATCGCCTCTGAGACGGCGATGAACAGGTCGCCGCGCCGCTGCAGCCGGCGCCTGGCGACCGCATAGCGCAACCAGGAGAGACGGCCGGAAAAGAACATAGCCTCGAACGAGCGGCTGACCTCGAAGCCGTGGAGCGTCGTCGCCAGCGGGATTCCTAGCGTCTCGGCGAGCGGCAGCGCGACCAGCCCGTCGGTGCCGAAATGGGCGTGGATCAGCCGCGGCGCGAACGGCCGGAGCCGCTCCGCCAGTCGTCCAGCGGCACCGAGGAATTTCAGCGCCGCACGTTCCGCCTCGGTCGCGACGAGCAGCTTGTCCTCCAGCGCGGGCAGGACATGCCCCTTCCGCTCCAGCCCCACCACCAGCGGCCGGTAGCGGCGCAGCGACAAAGCGTGGGTCCGGACGAACGTCTCCGAGGCGTTGAATAGCGGCGAGCGGAAGATCGCCGCCACGGGACGCGCGTCCGAAGTGGCACCGGGGGGCGGCATGGCGCCGCTTGGTCGCTGCTCGGCGGCGGCCTGACAAGCGAAATGTTGCGCGCGGGCCGCCGCCGAACGATAGAGCAGGCTGCAATGCCGCCGCGGTGCCGCCAATGAATCACCCCAGGGATGCCGGTCGGCTGATCATCCGCGGCGCGCAGGCGACGACCGCCGGCTTTGCCGGCCGGCTGGGTGCGCGCCTGCTGTTCCTTTTCATTGCCGGGCGGCTGTTCGGCAAGGACCTGTTCGGCGCCTATGTGCTGGCCGTCGCCGCGGTCGAGCTCGCGGTGAGCGTCGGCAGCCTCGGCATGAAGAAGGTGATCTTCCAGCTGCTCGACGGCAGGCGTAGCGACCGGCCGCTGCCCCACATCCTGCTCGACGCCGTCCTGCTGGTGACGCTCGCCAGCGTCGCCGTCGGCGGTGCGATCGCCGCGATCGCCGCCTTCTTCCCGATCTCCTTCGCCGGCGGCGCTCCGTTCGCGGTGGCAGCGCTCGCGCCGATGGTGGCGGGCCAGTCCTTGCTCGATCTCTTCCTCGCCGCGACCCGCTGGAAGCACGCCATCCGCTTCGAGGTGGTCGCCCGCAGCCTGGTCGAACCTTATGCCTTGCTGATCGGCGCCTCGATCGCCTGGACGCTGGGCCTGCGCGAGACCGGATTGCTGATCGGCTATTGGTGCGGGACGCTGGCCGCGCTCGCTTATGCGATGGCGGGCGCGCGGCGGACCTTCGGCGGCTTCCGCATCCGCGCCTGGCGGCCGCGCCGCGCCACCCTCGTCCCGGCGCTGCATCTTGCGAGTGCCAATACGGCGACCGATCTGCTCAACGCCCTCTACACACGCGTCGACCTGTGGATCGTCGGCCTGATGCTCGGCGCGGGCTCGGCCGGCGTCTACGGCATGGCGAAGCAGATTTCTGTGCCGATCCGCCAGGTGCGCCAGAGCTTCGACGGGCTGCTCATCCCACTCGTGGCGCGCACCCTTTCCGCGCGCGGCTCGAAAGGCTCGGGCGAGGCGCTCGCCTCCGCGACGCGGCTTATCCTCGCCATCCAGCTGCCGATCATCGTCGGCCTGTTCGCCGCCGGCCGTCCCTTGCTCCACTTCCTGGGAGCGGGGTTCGAGGCCGGCTATTGGCCGATGCTCGCGCTCGCTGCCGCCGAGGCGATCCAGGCCGCCTTCAGCATCGGCGATCTCGTCTTCGTCTATCTGCGCCCGAAGCTCGGCCTGTGGCTGACGCTGATCAGCATCGTCCTCGGCATCGCCGCCGCGCTGCTGCTCGTGCAGCCGCTCGGGATCGGCGGCGCGGCCCTGTCTGTGCTCGTCGCTTATTCGGTGCGGGCGGCGATGCGCAGCGTCGTGCTGCGGACCCATTTCCATCTTGACGTGCCGCACAGCCACCATGCCGGCCCGTTCGTCGCGGCAGCGCTCGGCGTCGCCGCCGCCTTCGCGGCGGGGCTCGCGCCGCTACGGCTCCAGCTCCCGTTCCAGCCGCTGCCTTTGATCGCCGGTCTTGGCCTCTACGGTGTCGCGCTCGCTGCCTGGCTAGGGCTGCGGAACCAATCGCTGTCACTGCGCGGGTTCACGGTCGAAGCCGCGGCTCCCGCCGAGTGATGATCCCGCCACGGGTCAAAGAACGAGAAGATGACGATCCTCCGCGTTGCGATTTTTGCAATCGCCGCTAGGAGAGACGGGTGGATCGTCTCACCCGTGACACTTTGCTCCATCCCGACAGCCCGCACCGCGACGAAGAGGCGGGCGTGAGCGAAATCGTCGCCGTCGATATCGGCGGCACCCACGCCCGTTTCGCCCTGGCCCAGGTGTCGGACGGGCGCGTCGTCTCGCTCGGGGACGCGGTCACGCTGAAGGCGGCGGAGCATGCCAGCCTTCAGACCGCCTGGGAGGCGTTCGGTGCTGGCCTCGGCCGTCCGCTCCCCGCCGCGGCCGGCATCGCCATTGCCGGCCCGATCCAGGGCGAGGTGCTGAAGCTCACCAACAATCCCTGGATCATCCAGCCGGCCTTGCTGCCCCGCCAGCTCAAGGTGGAGCGGTTCAAGCTGGTCAATGATTTCGGCGCGATTGCCCATGCCGTGGGCCAACTTGGCGACGAACATTTCCGCCACCTCTGCGGGCCAGCGCAGCCGCTCCCGGCGGACGGTGTGGTCAGCATCGTCGGCCCCGGCACCGGGCTGGGCGTCGCCCAATTGCTTCACCGGGACGGGCGTTATCACGTGATCGAGACGGAGGGCGGCCATATCGATTTCGCGCCGCTCGATTCGCTCGAGGACCGAATCCTAATCCAGCTGCGCCAGCGCTACCGTCGCGTCTCGGTCGAGCGCGTCGCCTCGGGCCAGGGCCTGTCCAACCTCTACGAAGCGCTCGCCGATATCGAGGGCCGACCGGCGACGATCCGCGATGAGCGCGCCTTGTGGACCGCGGCCATGGCCGGCGAGGACAGCCTCGCCGCCGCCGCGCTCGACCGCTTCTGCCTCGCGCTTGGCGCGGTCGCCGGCGACATCGCGCTGGCGCAGGGCGCCGAGGGCGTGGTGATCGCCGGCGGCCTCGGCAGGCGGCTGGTCGACCATCTGCCGCGTTCGGGCTTTCGCGGCCGTTTCGTCGCCAAGGGCCGCTTCGAGCGCCGCATGGACGAGATGCCGGTCAAGATCATCACCTATCCCGAGCCCGGCCTGTTCGGCGCCGCCGCCGCCTTCGCCGCCGACGCGCAAGAATAGACGCGCATCCGGTCTCAATAGAGGCCGATCACGCCCTTCATCGCGTCGAAGATTTTCTGTGTGTCGTAGCCGATTCCGGCCTTGAACACGGTGGACATATGGTCGAGCGCCGCGGCATCGTGGACCGGATCTCCCTCGATCAGGATCAGGTCGGCGCGCTTGCCGACCTCCACCGAACCGACGTCGCGGTCGCGGCCGAGATAATGGGCGCCGTTCAGCGTCGCGATCTTGAGCGCCTCGGGAAAGGAAAAGCCCTCCTCGACCAGCAATTGCACCTGCCGCCGTCCCGACCAGCCGGGGACGACGCCGCCGTAGCCGGTCGGATCCGTGCCCGCGAGCAGGGTGCCGCCCATCGCGACGAAGCGCCGCTCCATCCGCATCTCCTTCGGCAGGAACTCGCGCCAGATCGCCGCCCGGGGCGAGTGCTGGATCGCCGTCCACGTCGTCTCATAGGCGGCGCGAAGCTGCGGCGTCAGCAGGGCGCGCGCCGACTCGGGCGCTTCGGGCCGGCCGGGCGCGAAGGTCTCGAACACGGTCAGCGTCGAGGTCAAGGCGACGTGGCGATCGATCAGGGTCCGCATCAGGGCGCCGATCTCCTGCCCGTCCGGATCGAGCGCGTTGAGTGCGGCAACGCCCGCACTTTGCGGCGGGCATTGGTCGGGCTTCTTGTCCTTCACGAAATCGGTGGCGACGGCGAAGCCGTGCTCGAGATTGTCGATGCCCATGGCCGCGGCTTCATTGTAGGTGACCGAGCAGAGGTGGCCAGTGAGCTTCAGCCCGTGCCGGTGCGCGGCGTCGATCGCCGCCTTCAGCTCCGCGCGGGTGATATAATTATAGGCCTTGAACGAGGTCGCGCCGGCGCCGGCCCAATAATCGACGGTGCGGGTGGCGTCGGCGGCGTCCTTCAATTGCGCCATCTTGGCGCTGAGCAGATGCGGGCCTTCGAGATAGGGCCCGGTCGCATCGATGTCTGGCCCCGGCTGGCGCCCCTCGGCGATGGCGTGAGCCGTATTGATGTCGCCATAAGGCGCGAGACTGCCGCCGGTCCGCATTGTCGTCGTGCCGCCGGCGAGATAGAGGCGCGACATGCTGTAGGGATATTCCTCATATTCCCCACTCTTGGGCGAGGGATAGAACATATGCTCGTGGACCATCACGAAGCCCGGCAGCAAGGTCTTGCCGCGTCCGTTGATCACGGTGACGCCCGGAGGTGCCGTTAAGTTGGCGCCGATCGCCGCGATCCGTCCGTCGCGCACGAGAACGGAGACGTCCTGCTTCGGCGCGGCGCCGGTCCCGTCGACGAGCTGGACATGCTCGAAGAGCAGATTCGGCTGTGCATAGGCAACGAACGCAGCATCCGCCGGAGCGAAATGCGGCGACGCTGGCCGCGGCACTGGCGCGGCGGCGGCAAGAAGAAGAGGCAGGATCAGCAGCTTTTTCATTGGCACCTCCGCTGGTGCCATACACAGAGCGGTCATTCCCGCGAAAGCGGGAATCCCGCTTCCTGCCTTTTCAGCGAACGTCCGCTTTCGCGGGAGTGACGGAGAATTACGGCGCCAGTGACTCGATGTGCTTGAGCTGGCGGTGGCGGAGCTGGGTGTTGAAGCCAAGCGCGAGAGCGAGCTTGTCGTCCCAGCCATAGGGATCGGGCCGGAACACGACGCGGCCATTCTCCAGATAGGCGGTCTGGTACATCAGCCGCACCGGGATCGGTTGCGGCAGCGGCACGTAGCTCTCCTTCCCGGTCGCCAGCGCCTGCTCGAACTGGTTCCTGATGCCCTGCTCGTCGGCGATCATTCGCGCGAAGCCGAGCGCATCCTCTACCCGCGTGCAGCCGTGGCTGTCGTGGCGATCCGGGCTGGCGAACAGGGCCTTGGCCGGCGTGTCGTGGAGATAGATGGCATAGGGATCGTCCATATCGAACTTGACTTGGCCGAGCGCATTGTCGGGCCCGGATTCCTGGACCAGCCTGCCGTTCTTCGTGACGATATGCTGCTTGGCCATATAGGCCGCGCCCTTGGGCTTTACTTCCTCGTCGGCGATCTTGTCGGGGATGGTCCAGTCCGGATTGGCGACGAGGCGGAAGATATGGGCGCCGATCTCGGGGGTCTCCCAGCCCGGCTGACCGACGACGACGCGGCGGCTGTTCGCCATCTGCCCGTCCCGCCAGTAGGTCAGGATCGCGGCAGCGGTGTTGACGTCGATCCGGGTCGCCGGCGGATTGCGATCCAGCCAGCGGCGGCGCTCCAGGTTCACCGCGAGGATGCGGGCGCGCTCGACCGCGCCGTTGTTCAGCGCCTCCAGCGTGTCATTGCCGATGATCCCGTCTGGCTTGATGCCATAATCGAGCTGCACCCGAGCGATCTCGGAGGCCATCTGCTTCGTGTAGCGGGCGGGATCGACCGGCTTCGCATTCTGCCCGGACGCCGCTTGCGCGGTTGAGGCGTCGGTGAAGCCGTAGCGGCGCAGCGCCGCGGCGATGGCGGGGATACGCGGGTCGCGGTGGCCCTGCTGGATCTTGTCGCCATTGGGTATCGGCTGCTGCTGCGGGCCCGCCGACATCTGGCGATAATGGAGGAAGGCGTCGGAGAGGGCCTTATATTCAGGATCGGACGGGGCGAGGCTCGCCAGCCAATCCTTGACATGGCCCTGCGCCACCGCCTGCTGGAGGCCGGCCTGCAGATCGAATTTCGAACGCGGCACGGTATAGGGATCGAAGACCTTCTTCGGATCGACGACGCCAAAGGCGAGCGCACTCGCATAATCGAGCGCGGCCTTGGTCAGCGCGACGTCACGCTCGGCCGGGGTGCCGCCCTTCGTCTCGTCGAGGAAGCTTTCGGTCTTGAGTGCATGGCGCGGCGCGTCGGCAAGGGCGGCGCGCAAATCCTTGGTCAGATTCTTGGTCCAGACGGCGCTCCAGTTCCGTGCCTCGTAGAAACCGCGGACATTCTTGTCCGTCGCCGCAGCCTGCAGGTCCTGCGGAGCGATCTGCGCCAGCTCCTGGCTCGTCGCGCCACTCTTCTGCTCAGCGCCATTTCCGCCCGACTGCTGACACCCGCCGACAACCATCGCCGCCAGCGAAACGCACACCAACGCCTTACGCATACAGGGGAATTCCTCTCTGAACGGCTCCCCAACGTTCTCGACGCGCTATCCGATCCATCGCGGATTCGCTGGCTTCGCCGTTCCTCTGGTAGAAAGGACATCGGGAGGAATCGCGATGCTGTTCATGGTCATCGAGCGGTTCGAGGGGAACGACATGGTGCCCGTCTATCGGCTGGCGAAGGGATCTGGCTCTGCAACCTCATCGTCTTCGGCCTGTTCTGGGCGATGCGTGGGACGGTCTCGGGCGTCGCCATCGCCACCGATGCCGTGCCGACCGTGTTGGTCGCCGCGGCCGTGATCAGCCGCCGCTCGGTCGGCATTCTGTCGCTCTCGGCCTTGGTCGTCATTTATCTGTTTGCGTGGATGCTGATTTGAGGACGCGCCGCCCTCCCGCGCACCGGTAAGGGTGACCTGCGCGTCGTCCCCATCCGGGACAGTTGGAATTGGGGGGCAGAATTGCGCGGATGAATGTGCCTAAGCCACGCTTGCGCCCCGTCTCAACCCGGGCGCGAGGGCGAACCCACAGTGGCAAAACACACGCTGCGCAGGAAAGGATCGAGCAGTCTTCCGCTCGCGACGCGCGGCGGGCTGGTTGCGGTTTTGCTCGTCGGCGCAGCGTCCTGCGTGCCCGCCGGCGCCGCTTACGGCCCCGGCGGATCGGCATTCGCCGCCGCGAGATCGGGCTCCGTCGCGCCGCCCGCGCCCTCGGATGCCCCTCCGCCGCCCCCGCCGATGGTGCTGCAGAACGTCTCGCCAACGGATGCCGCGCAGATCAACGCCTCCATCCCGATCGCAGCCATCGACAATCCGCGCGCGCCGTCGGTCATCTTTCGCGCGGCCGACGCGGTCGACCAGCTTCGTTCGGAAGATTGCCTTGCTCAAGCCGTCTATTACGAGGCGCGTTCCGAGAGTGAGGACGGTCAGCGCGCCGTCGCCCAGGTGGTGCTGAACCGCGTGCGTCATCCCGCTTTCCCGAACAGCGTCTGCGGCGTCGTCTATCAGGGGCCGCAGCGCGCCGGCGGCGGCTGTCAGTTCACGTTTACGTGCGACGGTTCGCTTGCGGTGGCTCCGTCCGGCCTGGCCTGGGCGGAGGCGCGCCGCATCGCCGCCGAGGCGCTGGCGGGCTATGTCTACGCCCCCGTCGGCGAGGCAACCCATTACCACACCCAGCAGGTCGTCCCCGCCTGGGCCTTCCGCCTCGCCAAAGTGGCGGTGATCGGCGCGCACAGTTTCTACCGCCTGCCCGGCGCCTGGGGCGAACCCGGCGCGTTCCGCCAAGCCTATGCCCGACACGAGCAAATGCCCTCGGTACTGATGGCGACCCGCCTGCCCGCTTCGGTGAGCCGCGTCGCGCCGACGCTGCCCATCCTCGCCGATGCCTTCGCCCCGACGCCCGCGGCCGCAGCGACGGCCGCATCCGGGCCGCCCGCGCAGCCGGTCGTCTTCGACCGGCTGCCGGTGTCGCAGGTGAAAGCGGCGTTCCGCGACTCCGGACGGGCGCTCAGCGACGCGCCGCCGCCGAGCGTTCCCGGATCGGACGAAACTCCGATCCCGGCTTCCATTCCGGCCACGCGCGGCTGAAGGCCAGCTCCCGCCCGATCGCATAAGCGAGCGCGACGTCCTGCGCGGCGCCGCGCAGATCCCAGTCCGGCCGCCATTCGTCGCAGGTCTGGTGGTAGCAATGGGCGGTATAGTCGCTGACCCAGCGGTCCCCGGCTTCACGGCCGCCATTGACCAGATCCGGCCCGGCGCCGAGCGCCATGAACAGGAGCACCGGGACGCCGCGCTTCGCCGCCGAGAAATGGTCGGCCCGGTAGAAGAGGCCGCGTTCGGGGTGCGAATCCGGCGTGACGGTCCGCCCCTGCGCCGCCGCAAGCCGCGCCATCATGTCTTCAAGCGTGTCCTGACCCTGGCCGATCAGGATGACGTCGCGCGATGGGCCGAGGGGCTCCAGCGTGTCGAGCGTGATGTCGGCGACCATCTTGTCGGCCGGATAGAGCGGATGGGCGGAAAAATATTCCGAGCCGAGCAGGCCGCGCTCCTCGGCCGTCCAGGCGGCGAAGATCAGGGTGCGGTCCGGTCGCGGGCCCGCTTTGAAGGCGCGGGCGATCTCCAGAACGCCGGCGATGCCGAGCCCGTCGTCAGCGGCGCCGGGGCGGATGCGCCGGCCGCGCGCGTCCGGCGCGCCGAGGCCGTAGGCGTCCCAATGCGCGCCGAACAGGATCGTCTCGTCCGGATGTTTCGTCCCTGTGATCTTGGCCAGCACATTGTGGCTTTCGACGCGCTTGCTGGCGACAGCGAAATCGGCCGAGAAGCGCGCGCCGAGATCGATCGGATGGAAATCGGGCGAACGGGCCTGCTTCTTCACCGTCTCGAAATCGAGGCCGGCGCGGCGGAACAGGTCCACCGCCACAGGCCGCTGGATCCAGCCCTGGAGCAGCACTGGCCGCGGATCGTGGGGCCCGAGCACGATGTTATAGCTCTCGCCGCCCGAGGCCTGGACAATGTTCCAGCCATAGCCCGCCGCCGCGCTCTCATGCACGATCAGCGCGCCGATCGCGCCGCGCCGCGCCGCTTCCTCATATTTGTAGGTCCAGCGGCCATAATAAGTCATCGCCTTGCCGCCGAACTTGCCCGCCGCCGGCTCACCGGGCGCGGCCTCGAAATCCGGATCGTTGACAAGGAAGAGCGCGATCTTGCCGTGCAGATCGATGCCCTTGTAATCGTCCCAGCCCCGCTCCGGCGCATTGACGCCGTAGCCGACGAAGACGATCGGCGCGTTCTCGATCTTCGCCCGTTCCGTCTCCCGCACCGTGCCGAGATAGATGTCGTCCGGGAAACGCAGCGGAACGGTCTGACCCTTCAGCGAAAAGGAGGCGGTGCCGTTCTTGTCCAGCTGGGTGTGTACCAAAGGCACGGTCTGGAACCAGCTGCCATGCGGCCCCGCCGGTTCAAGGCCCAGGGCCCGAAACTGCGCGGCGAGATAGTCGATGGTCTTCTTCTCGCCGGGGGTGCCGGGTCCGCGCCCTTCGAACGGGTCGGACGCGATCGTCTTCACGATCGCCGACATGCGCGCGGGGCTGATCGGCGCCCAGGAGCGGGGATCGGTGGGCTTGACCGGCCTGGGCGCCGGCGCCGCGCCGACAATGAGACAAGCGGCCGCCAGGCCCATGATCGATTTCACGATTTGCGTCATCGCCGGGATCCATCCTCATTGTTGCGCCGGTGGCAAGTTCGTCGCATGTTCCAAGCGCTGCCTAGCCCTTTGATTCAAGGCCTTTCGGATGGAGCTTCGAATGGAAACCCGGATCGACGAAATCGCGAACGGAATTTATCGCCTTTCCACCTTCGTGCCGCAAGTCGCGCCGCCGGCCGGCTTCACCTTCAACCAATTCCTGGTGCTGGCCGACGAGCCCTTCCTCTACCATTGCGGCGGGCGCGGCATGTTCCCTTTGGTCTCGGCCGCGGTGGCGCGAATCATGCCGGTCGAAAAGCTGCGCTGGATCAGCTTCGGCCATGTCGAATTGGACGAATGCGGCGCGATGAACCTGTGGCTCGCCGCCGCCCCGCAGGCGCGGATCGTGTTCAACCCGCTCGGTTGCGACGTCTCGCTCAACGATCTCGCCGACCGCCCGCCGCGCGCTCTGGCCGAAGGCGAGGTGCTCGATCTCGGCGGCAAGCGCATCCGCATCCTGCCGACGCCGCATGTGCCGCATGCCTGGGAAGCGCAGGCCGCCTTCGAGGAAACCACGCGCACGCTCTTCTGCGGCGATCTCTTCGCCCATGTCGGCAACGAGGGTCCCGTGACGGAGCAGGACATCGTCGAACCGGCCATGGCGGCGGAGGACATGTTTGCCTCGACCAGCCTCGGCCCGCGGACGGCGCCGACATTGCGCCGTCTCGCTGAGCTGGAGCCGGCAACGCTGGCGCTGATGCACGGCGCCTCCTTTCGCGGCGACGGCGCCGCGGCGCTCCGGGCGCTCGCCGACCGCTACGAGGCGCGGCTGCGCGTCGCCGCCTGACGGCTCGTCCCACTTGATCCCCGGCGAAAGCCGGGGTCCAGCAGGACCGCGGTTGATTTGGCCCCCGCTTTCGCCGGGGATCAGAAAAGGCAATCGTCTCGGGAACCCGGGCCCGCTTCGGCTAACGTCTCGACGGCGGGATCAACGCATCGAGGATCGGCTTCACCCACTGATCCTTCGTCACGTCGAAGAGGATGAAGTCGCTGTCGAACTGCCAATAAGACCAGGGAAAGCCGTCCTTCTCCGCCTCGCGCGCGACCGCGTTGACGTAGGCGGCGCGGAGCTCGATCGGCGTGCCGCTCTTGTCGTAGGCGCCGAACTCGCCGAGCAGGACCGGCCGCCCCGTCTGCTTCGACCAGGCGGCGACCTTGGCGAAATCCGCCGCCAGCCGCGCCCGGTCCGCCTCGCTGCCCCAGGTGATTCCATGGACCGCGGTCATATTCGTCCAGGACGCGCCCTGATGGGTGAAGCGGAACGGCTCGTAATAATGGAACGTGACGAGGATGTTGCGGTCGTTCTCCGGCAGCTTCAGCGTCGGCAGCTGGTCGAGGCTGTTCCACTGCGTCGGCCCGATCACCACGGTCCGCGTCGGATTGCTGCGGCGGACGATCGCCAGCATGTCCACCAGCAGCGCGTTCCAATGGTCGGCGTCGAGCTGCGCGTGCGGCTCGTTGAGCAGCTCGAACAGCACGCGTCGGCGGGGCGTTGCGATAGCGGGGCGCGACCTGCTTCCAGAAATTGCCGAGCGCGATCCGGCAGGTGTCCACGTTCGCCGAGCAGAGCTCGAAATCATGCTCGTCGAGGATCACCGAGAGGCCGGCGGCAGTGGCATTGTCGACCACCCAGTCGAGCCGCTTCAGCCAGGCATCCTCAAGCTCGCCATCCTGCTTCATGTGGCGAAAGGCCTGGAGGTTGACCCGGATGAAATCGAAGCCGGCATCGTGGATCGTCTTGAAATAGGCCTGCTTGAAGCGGGCGTGCGACGGATCGGTCCAGATCGGATCGTAGCCGAGCACGTTGACGCCGCGGTGCAGCGAAGGCGGCTGGGCCGAGGCCGCGTTAGCGCTAACACCAATGAGGGCGGCGAGGAAAAGCGAGAAGAATCTCAGCAGCTTCATGGGCACCTCCGGACGAAGCATCTTTCAGGGAGCAAGACCGGTCCGCCTGTCAAGGCGGAGCCTCAGAAATCCACCTTGTCGTAATGGGCCGGCGGAACGATCACTTCCATCCGCTCCGCCAGCAGGGGCCGAAAGCTCGGCCGGGACTTCATCACCATATACCAGTCGGCGGTCTGCTTGTGGCCGCGCCAGTCGAGGCCGCCGAGATAGTCGGCGACCGAAAGATGGACGGCGGCGGTGAGGTCGGCGAGGCTCAGGGCGGCGCCGGCGAGCCAGCGCCGATGGTCGAGGAGATAGTCGATATAGTCGAGATGCGCGTTGGCGGTCTTCATCGCGTCGCGCAGCACGCGCGTGTCGGGTGCCTCGCGGTTGACCAGCCGCTTCAGCATTCTTTCTTCCATCAGGGGCGCGACAACCTGCGCGAACAGTCCTTCGTCGAACCAGGCGACCAGCCGCCGCACCTCCGCCCGGTTCGGCGCGGTGCCCGGGATCATCGGCGCGCGGTCGACCGTCTCCTCGAAATATTCGCAGATGGCGTTCGAATCGATGAGGACGATGCCGCGCAATTCCTCGACCAGCACCGGCGTCTTGCCGGCCGGATTGAGGTCGGCGAACTCATCCCGTTTCTCCCAGGGCGACTCGCGCACCAATTCATGCGCGATCGCCTTCTCGGCGAGCATCAGCCGGACCTTGCGGGAAAACGGGCAGAGCGGGAATTGGTAGAGCTGCCACATGGCAGTCCTTTAGCGACGGCCGAGCCGCCGCGTCCACCGCTGTTCAGCGGTATCGGAAGGTTCAAGGCCGGGCCGCGGGCTCCGACGGCGGCGGCGGAGCATTGCCGGCGGCCTGTGCCCGAGCCTGGCGGGCAGCCGCGGCGATCTGCCGCCGCGCCTGTGCCAACGTCTGGAGCAGGATCGGCGCCGCCGCGGCGGCGTCGCGCACGGCGACATTCACGCCGGCGGTGGTCGCCGCGATGTCCTGGTGCATGCGCGCACGGGCGCCGGGATTGCGCCGATCGGCAAGGTCCCCGAGGGAGGTGGGCGCGCCGCGAGCGCGGGCACCAGGATCGATCGCATCGACGACCGGGCCGACGTCGACGGCCATGATCGCGGCTGTCAGCCGATCGATCTGGCGACCGATCTGCTCGGGTGAGTCCGAGATTCAATGACCCCGCGGGCGGCGCGGGACGCGGCGGCTGGGCCAGAGCGGACGTGGCGAAGAGCGCGAGAGCGGGAATGCTCGCAGCAAGAAGCAAGTGACGCAAAACGGGCCTCCTTCGATACGCAAGTTGGCACGAACGAGCACGCACCGCGCGACTCAGGCCTCCATTTTCCCCGATTTGGGCTGCGCGATCAATGCGGATGCGCGGGCGGCGCGACGGGATGCGGCTTCGATGGGGCCGGCGGAAACTGCTTCATCGCCTCCTGCGCCTTCGCCATGATCTGCGGCATCGCCTGCACCATCATCGGAGTCGCCTTGGCCATGGTCCTTATCACGTCGGGATCCGTCATCATGAGCAGGGAATCGGGAGCGTAGGCGCGCCCCGTCGGCGTGGCGAAAAATCGATTGAGGTCGTTGAGCTGCTCGACCGTGAACTTGCGCGCGAAGGCGCGCGACAGAGCGTCGCGGAGGTCCGGCTCGATCTTGGTCATGCATCGGCGCCATTTCGGTCATCATGACGTGCATCATCGCCCGGATGCGATCCTGGAAATAGGGATCCGCCTGGGCCATCGTCTCGCGGAGGGTGGTGTCCGGCAGCTTCGTCTTGGCCCCTTTGCCGCTCGCCGCGGCGAGCGGCGCGAAGTCGCTGAGCTTCATGTCGAAGGCGGACTGCATGATCTGGTCCATCATCGGCCCGGTCATCATCCGCGCGTAAGTGCCGAGCGGCCAGACAGAGTCCACGGTCTGTCGCGCGGCTTCGAGCCGCGCCGGATCGACGGGTTCCGACGCAGCTGGAGCCGGCGGCGCGGCAGCGGCGACCGGGGCCGGGGCCGGCGGCTGAGCCACGGCGGGCATCGCGACGGCCGCCATCGCAAGGAAGATCGGATATTTCATGTGAGAGCCCCTTTCCCTTATATGGGAGGAGCTTAGCGGCCGCTTGAGCCTTTGCCTAGCGGGCCAGCAGCCAGGCCAGAGCGGCGCCGCCGACGATGATCCGGTACCAGGCGAAGGGTCCGAAGCCGCGCTTCGAAACGATGCCAATGAACCAGCGGATCACCACCAGTGCCACGAGGAAGGCGACGACGAAGCCGAGCACGATGCCGGCGCCGCCGACCGGCCCGAGATCGTGCCGGTTCTTGAACAATTCGAGGCTGGTCGCGCCGAGCATGGTCGGCACCGCGAGGAAGAAGCTGAACTCCGCTGCCGTCCGCCGCTCCACGCCAAGCGCAAGCGCGCCGAGGATGGTCGCGCCCGATCGGCTGACGCCCGGGATCATCGCCAGGCACTGGAAGCAGCCGATCGCCAGCGCCTTGCCGAGCCCGATCTCGGCGACGCCGCGCTCATGGCCCGGAGGCGCCATCTTCTCGATCCCGAAAATGGCGAAGCCGCCGACGATCAGCGCCACCGCGACGATTAGCGGCTGGCCGAGCATCGCCTCGATCTGTTTGTGGATGGCGAAACCGATCACCGCGGCGGGCAGGAAGGCGACGATCACGTTGCGGACGAAGCGCCAGGATTCCGCGTCGCGCCGCACCATGCCCATCAGCACGGCGAGGAAGGTTCGCCAATAGAGCACGATCACGGCGAGGATCGCGCCGAACTGGATGACGATATTGAACACCTTCCAGTGATTCTCGTCATAGCCGAGCAACGCACCGGCGAGGATCAGGTGGCCGGTCGAGGAGACCGGCAGGAACTCGGTCACGCCCTCGATGATGCCGAGCAGGAGGATGGTGAGGATGGTGTTCATGACGCTCCCGTGAGCCGCCCCCCGGCGGAGAATGAAAATCAGTAAGGCGACTTCGCGGCGAAGCGGCCGTTGCGACGATATTGGGTCAGCCACCCCTCGACGACCGCAATCAAGGGTGTCTTCGGGATTGCGAACGCCTCCAGCCCCTTCGCGCCGGGGGAGACGACATTGTCATGGCCGAGCATCCGCCACTGATCGTAGGTGATCGGCGCGCCGGGCAGCCAACCGGTCAGCCGCGCGACCAGCTTCGAGGCGAAATCGGGAATGTCGACGATCGGCCGGTTGCGTTCGGTGATCTCGCAGATGAAGGCGATCAGCTCGTGCATGGTCATCACCTGCGGCCCGCCAAGCTCGTAGGTGCGGCCGCCATGGGTGCCCGGATCGAACGCCGCGGCGGCGACGGCGCGGCCGACATCCTGCGCGTAAACGGGCTGCATCCGCATCTTCGGCCGCACCGCCGGCAGCACAGGCAGCAGCCGCGACAAGGCGGCGAAGCGGTTCACGAAATTGTCCTCGCGTCCGAAGACGATCGAAGGACGCAGGATCGTGGCGGTTGGAAAGGCGGCGCGGACGGCCTGCTCGCCTTCGCCCTTGGTGCGGGCATAAGCGGAGTCCGCATCCGGATCGGCGCCGATCGCCGAGAGTTGGACGAGCGCGCACGCACCTTCGGCGGCCGCGGCCTCCGCGACGTTGCGCGCGCCATCGACATGCAGGCCCTGGAAATCGCCGCGCAGCACGCCGACCAGATTCACCACCGCGTCGGCTTCCCTTACTGCCTCGCGCACCTGGGCGGGATTGCGAATGTCGGCGCGGACGAACTGCCATTGGCCGACCTGGGCGAGCGGCCTCAGGAAGAAGGCGCCGCCGGGATCGCGCTGAGCGATGCGAACGCGCGCGCCGGTGCGGAACAGGGCCTGGGCGACATAGCGGCCGAGGAAGCCGCCGCCGCCGAACAGGGTGACCAAGCGGTCCATGAAACGTCCCTTGATATGCTTCGAAGCTGGGCCGCCCATGCCCCGCCGCGCCCGCGTTGACAAGCAGTGCGAGCGCCCCTAACTCGCCCCGCCTACCCCCTATCGTGCCCAGGTGGCGGAATTGGTAGACGCACCAGCTTCAGGTGCTGGCGCTCGCAAGGGCGTGGAGGTTCGAAGTCCTCTCCTGGGCACCATTTTTCCGATCGCGGGTGTTCGGGCGGCCTACGAGCGGGTGCTGATGGCGCAGTGGTGGAGCGACAAGCTCGGCGCCCTCAGGTCCGGAGCGGAAATTCTTCCACTATGCTGCGCGAGCTAAGGCTCTCGGTAGGTGCCGCTAGCACCCGCCGATGCTCCAATGTCTGCAATGGGTGGGAGTGAGACATTCGGGACTGGATCGATGGCGGCCGGCACCCCCCGCCCGTCATCCGCCGGTGAAGACAGTTACTATCCGGGACCTTGGCGATTTCCTGTTCCTGCGCACACTTAATTCATCTCTTGCCCAAGCGGTTGGCAGGCGCATATGAAGTCGTAGCGCTGAGCAGTATTCGGCTTTGGGGGCGGGGGCTATGGGGGCGACAAGACTTTTCGTGGCGGCGGTGGCGCTTGCCCTGATCAGCGGGTGCGGGGATGGCGGTGGCGGGGAAGTCTCCGGTCCCGTCGCGGGGACGCCCACGGTCGCGACGCTACCGGTCACGCTTTCAGCCTCCTCGGCCAACGTGACGATTGACGAAGGCCAGAGTCTAGGCCTTCGGCTTCACCGCGACCTATAGTGGGAGCAGCACCTCGCCCATCGTAGCCGACGTGCAGATCGGCAGCCGGCGCTACGCGCTGAACGGCACACCGACGGCGAACGGGAACAGCTTCGATGTTTCGCTGAAAACCGTCCCGCTTCCGCCCGGCGGCGCAACCACCACGACCGTGACCTTTCGCCTCTGCACCACCGCCAGCTGCTCGACGGTTTATCCTGGCTCGACCCAAACATTCACCGTGAACCTTGATGTCAGGCTCAAGGACTGGGCCACGTTCCAGCGCGATGCGGCGCATACCGGCTATGTCGCTGTCAACTATAACACCGCCGATTTCACCAACGCCTGGAGTTTGGCGAGCACCTCCCCGCCGACTGAAATAGCCGCGCGGCGCGGCAGCATCTTCGTGAACGTTCGGCAGCCCGACGGAAACCTGTTCACCCGCGCGCTTGACCCGGCGAACGGCAATATCCTGTGGACCTACGATCTCGGGGCAATCAATTATTTCAGTGGGCCATCCTACGCGAACGGACGGGTGGCCTCGATGGCAATGAATATCTCCTCGGGCAGCATTCCAATGCAGATCATCTCGGCTGACGACGGCAGTGCGCTCGGCGTGATCAGCTATGCCAGCCAGTTCAGCAACGGCGGGGTGCCGACACCGTCGGCGACAATCTGTATTTCCAGGCCGGGTATTACGGCAACTTTGTCTATGCCGCGAACGCGGCCAACGGGAGCGGGATCTGGGCGACAGACACCACTCAGCCGGGTGAAGGGTATGTTCAGGAGGGAGAGAGCGTCGCGGCGGATGAGAATTATGTCTACTTCTTCGGCGGCGGCAACCTTTTCGCGCTGACCCGCGATACGGGCGCGATCGCCTACAAGATCCGGAATCCCTATTTCACCGGTTTCGGCCTCAGCTATTTCGGGAGCTATCGCGGCGCGCCCATCCTCGGAAGCAACGGGCGGATCTTCACCTTCTCCGACAACCGGGGGGCGACGACGCCCCTTCCGCTGCTCGGCTTCTCGCTCTCGAGCACCGCGCCGCTCTGGCGAACGTCGGCAACCTATGTCGGGCATCCGGCGCTACGCGACGACACGCTGTTCGCCATTCGCGCCAACAGCGCCATCGTCGATCTGATCAACACGGCCGATGGAACCGTCCGCGCGTCGATAGACCTGGGGAGCGCCAATGGACCGCTGGTGAGCAATGTGATCGTCACCGGCAGCCACCTCTTCGTTGCGAGCGATACCACGACCTTTGCCGTGGACCTGCAGCAATCGACCTATCCCGTCGTCTGGTCGGCGCCGAAAGGCGGCGCGCTCGCGATCACGCCCGACAATCTGTTGGTGGTCTCGGCCCAGGACGGGCTAGCCGCCTTCCGCCTTGCCTCCTAAACGCTGGCTCGGGGCTTCGGGATCGATGGCGGGCGGAAAGCGTCAAGCGCCTTCTCATCTTCATCGGCCATGCGGTCGACGTGCTGAGCAAGCGTTTCGGCCCACTCGCCATGCTCTCCGGGCTCGCCGACGCATGTCCGCCACATGGTAGACCTCCTAGGGCACCATCCCCAAGTGCTGCAGGCATAGAAAGCTCGCTGAAAACTCAGGACTTTCATCGCCAGCTCCGTTGCGCACGAGCAACAGTTGCAATTGAATCACGGCGCTCTTCGCGATCGGAGGAACACAGCCGTCCGCCCGACTGTCCAGTCGGGATGGAATCGGATCCCATTGCGAACATGCGCGCGCGCGTCGAGATGTGCCGTCGTCTCGCCGCCGACGCGGCTGACCACCGAACAGCCAAGATCCTCCGCCAGATGGCGGACGAAGGGGAAGCTGACATCAAGCGCTTGGGGGCCGAGCGCCTGCAACGCGGCGGCGGCGCGGGCTAGCCTGCAATCGGCAGAATTGGCTAACGGTCTAGAGGACTGAACCGATCTTCCGCCCGTCGCGCAGCACGTCGCAGATCGGGCAGTCTTCACTGTCTGCGGCTTGCCGAACGGCCTCCTTGTCGGACGCCGCCAGCACATGCTTTTTCTTGACGACCGCACCGTCACGCTGCGCCAGCTTGTCGATTTGATAGAGCTTCACGTCCACCCCTTCCGTCCAGCAGCTTACAGGAGCACCCGGTCGTTGCAAGGGTTGGGAATGCCAGCCGCGGAGCGTCGAAGTTAGGCGGCCTCCCCACCCTCTCCCTCGCTCGGAGCTTCGCCGCCGCCATCCTGATCTAGCAGGTAAGGCTCGACCTCGCCCTTCAGCTTGATCGTCAGCGGTCGGCCGTGGCGGTCCATGGTCTTTCCGGCCTGCACGCGGATCCAGCCTTCCGAAACGCTATATTCCTCCACATCGCGGCGGTCGCGGCCCTTGAAGCGGATGCCGATACCGCGGCGTAAAAGCTCGCCGTCGAAATGCGGGCTGCGGGGGTCGAGGGACAGGCGGTCGGGAAGCGTGTCGGCCATTCTTGAACTCTCGGATCGATTGACCGCGCCTCTCTAACGCCTTCCCGGCCAAGGTCCACTCCCGGCGGAACCGGTGTCGGGCCTTCTCGTTCGCCTAGCGACGTTTTCAAGGAGGTTGCGATCCATGTCGAGCATTCCGAATTCCGCCATGCCTCACGCCAGGGCGCCCGACGAGCAGGAGGAAAGCGGCAGCTTCGCCGGCGGGCTGCGCGATCTCGTCCGCGACAATCCCAAGACCGCCATCGCCGCCGGCGCGGCGGTGCTTGCCGGCGCGGTCGCCGCCGCCGCGATCCCGCTAGTCAAAGGCGCGCGGGCGAAGTCGGGCGGCTCGCGGTCCGGTGGCGGCAGACCGAAATCGGGCGGTACGAAGAAGAACGGCTAAGCCTCGGCTTCGTCGTCATCCCGGACTTGGTCCAGAATCTATGAACACAAGGCTCCGCGACTCTCACACGCAGTGTCCATGGATCGCGGATCAATTCCGCAATCACGGTACCGCGCTAAAGCTTTCGTAAGGCTCAAGCGGCTATTTTCCGCTCCTCACAGGGGGGTTTGCCGTGCATCGCCTTCGATCCTCGCTCCGCGCCCGCGAAGCAGGCGCGCCCGCGCGTCCGCTCTCGCTCGACGAGCGTCGGCGCGAAGCTCCGGCCGCACGCGCGGACGAATTGCCCGACGGCGAACGTCGTGTCGCCACCGACCGCCGCGCGGCCCGGCATCGCGGCGTCGTAGAACGCGCGGTCATCCTCTATCGCGGCAAGCGAGCCTTGGTAGCCGTGGTGAATGTCTCAAAGGGCGGCGTCACGATCGAGACGGGACTAATGCCCGAGGCGGGCGAGACGCTGCTGCTGAAGCTTCCCGGCAAGGATGCCGTCGAGGCGGAAGTCCGTTGGACCAAAGCAGGCCAGGTCGGCCTCGCGCTGGCGAACTAGGGCGAAACCGGACGCGATCTTTTCCGTTATCCTCTCGAAACGAGAGGAGTCGCGAATGCCGGTTTCCAACACTTCGATCGTCGAGCGGATCGCGCGGGTCATCGCCGGCCGAATCGTCAGCATCAATGCCGAGGGCGGCGATCCGTCGGCAGGCGGCCGGGTCGATTTCGATCTGGCGCGATTATGTCGGGGATGCATGCTCGATCCTGCGCACCCTGCGCGAGCCCGATCCCGCCATGGCCGAAGCCGGCGATACGGAAGTCTGGGAGCGAATGATCCTCGCCGCGTTGGAGGAAGAAGGCGCTTCGGCCTGAGGCCTCAAACCTCCTCCGGCCGCGGATCGGCAAGCGGGTTGTCCGGGCCGAACACAGTCTCGCTCATCGCGTGGAGATCGCCCGAGGCGGTCTGGCTGTCGAGCCGCGCCAGATCGCGCTCGCGGTAGATGCGCTCGACCCGGTTCACCTCTTCCGCGTCCACGCAGAAGAGCGCGAGCGCCTCGCGGCCCATCGCCACGGCGGATTCGAAGACTTCGCGGATCGTGCATTTAAGGTCCAGCGGCGCCAGCTCCATCAGGTGGATGCGGTCATAAGCGCGGACGAACACGGCGGCCTGCGGGAAGGCGGCGAGGACCGGCTCCAGCCGTCGGGGCGGGATCGCCGTGTCGGTGCAGAAGAGCAACGCCTTCACCTCGCCGGCACCCGCGAGGCGGAGCAGGTCGAGGCGGCTGCCGTCGCCATAATAAACCTTCTGGCCGAAGCTGCCGACCAGCTCGATCTGCGCCGGCTTGGAATCGATGAGGGTTAGCGTGATGCCCTTCGCCATCAGCATCTGCGCGACGGTCTGGCCGAAGCGGCCGTAGCCGATGACGATCGCGCTCGACGGCGGCGAGCTCTCCGGGCCTTCCATCCCGTCGCCCCGGCGTCGGCTGGCGCGGCGGTCGATCCATTCGTTGAGCATCATCAGGAACGGCGTCGTCGCCATCGAGAGCGTAACCACGGCGCTGAACAGGCTCGCCGCTGCGGGAGCCACCAGCAACGCATTCTGCGCGGCGGCGAAGAGGACGAAGGCGAACTCGCCGCCCTGGCTGAGCAGCAGGCCGAGCTTGAGCGCTCGCCGCGTCTCCATCCGGATCGCCTTGCCGATGCCGAACAGGACGAGCGCCTTCACCACCACCAAAGCGGCGGCCATACCGATTACGAAGAGCGGCCGCGCCCAGACGGCGTGGAGATCGAGCATCATGCCGATGCCGACGAAGAACAGGCCGAGCAGGATCGAGCGGAACGGATCGATGTCCGCCTCCAGCTCGTGCCGATAGGGCGAATCGGCGAGCATCACGCCGGCGACGAAAGCGCCGAGCGCGGCGGAGAGGTGAAACGCCTCCATCACCGCCGCAGCGGCAAGGACGATGAACAGGCCGGCGACGACGAACAATTCGCGCTCGCTGATCCGGCCGACGAGGCGGAAGAGCGGGTTGATCAGGAAACGGCCGACGAGAACGAGCCCGACGATTGCCGCGACCGTGTAGATTGCGAGCAGCCAGCCCGGCGGCGCGTTCGGGTCGGCGGGCGCGCGCGACAAAGCCGCGATGATCGTGATCAAAGGCACGATCGACAGATCCTGAAAGAGCAGGATGGAGAAAGCCCGCTCGCCGGCGCGGGTGTTGATCGAGCCATCGGCGCGCAGGCTCGGCAGCACCTGCGCGGTCGAGGACAAAGCGAGCGGCAGACCGATGGCGAGCGAGGCGGCTGGGCTGAAGCCCGTCAGGACATAGACCACGCCGCTGATGGCGAGGCCGGCGAGCGTTACCTGCGCCAGACCGAGCCCGAAAATATCGCCGCGGAGGCGCAGCAGGCGCGACGGCTGCAGCTCCAGACCGACCAGGAAGAGAAGCAGGACGATCCCGAAATCGGCGACATGGATCATCTCGTTCGCGCCGGTGATGAGGCCCAGCCCCTGCGGCCCGATCAGCGCGCCGGCGAGCAGATAGCCGAGCACCGCGCCGAGCCCGAGCCGGCGGAAGACCATGACGAATGCCATTGCCGCGCCGAGGATGATCGCCCCGTCGCGCAGGAAGAAAGCCGTCGCCTGGGCGGCGGCCGCGTCCATCAGCCGCAGGCCACTTTCGGCTGGGCGCGCGCCGCGGCATCGGCGGCGGCCTCGAAGGCGAGCAGGATCGAGGCGTGGCGGGCGGAGAAGCGGCGCGCCTCGGCAAAGACCTCCAGCCCCGGCCAAGCGCCCGGATCGTTGCGCGTTCCCGGCGAGATAGGCGGCGAGCGCGTCGCGCGCCGCGGCCAGATCGGCGCCGGTCCGGCCGACTGCATGCGCACCCATCAAGGCGGCCGACGCCTGGCCGAGCGCGCAAGCCTTCACCTCCTGCCCGAGCGCGACGATATGCCCTCCTCCATCCAGCACGACGTCCACCACCACCCGGCTCCCGCAGACAGCGGAAGTTCTCTCAATCGTCGCCAGCGGATGGTCGAGCCGCCGATGGTGCGGGATCGACGCCGCGAGGCGGAGAATGTCACGGCTGTAGAGGGTGGTCGCCATGGGGGTGGCTATAGGCGCGGGACGAAAGGAGTGCCACCGAGTAGCGGGCAGGATCTACGCTCCGTTCGTGATCGGCGCGTTGGGCGGGCGCTGCGCTGGATCGTCGGCGGTCGTCGGATCGCCTCGGCGCCAGGCGACGAAGTGCAGCACGGCGCGGCCGCTCGCATAAAGCAGGGGATAGGTGCGCGAATTGGCCATCCAGTCGGGCCGGGAGGCGGCGCGGCCGTAGATCGTGTCGTAAACGAGGTTGGCGGCGAGATAGAGCAAGGTCGCGATGATCGAGCCCCTTGAGCGCGCCGAAGCCGGCGCCGAGCAATCGGTCGAACGGCCCGATCACCGACCGCCGAACGCCGCGGCCGACCCGCCTGGCGACGAATTTACCGACCAGGAAGACCAGCCCGAAGACGAGCACGAACGCCAGCACCGCCGCGCCCGCATGCGTGCCGACGACGCCGGTCAGCGCGCTCGTCACCGGCGCAAAGAGCAGCCGCAAGAACACGATGGCGACGATCCAGGCGGCCAGGCTCAGCACCTCGCCGACAAAGCCCTTGAACCAGCCGAGGACGAGCCCGCCGAGGACGAGCAGCAGTACGATGATGTCGAGCGCGGTCATTATCCCGAGGCTAGATTATCCAGCCGCAAAAAAGAAGGCGTGGAAATGAAGGGATTGTTTCGAAGGCGATCCAAATCGCTCACCGCCCCAGTAGGTGATCCACCAGCTCACCCAAAGTGCGGAAGCTGGACAAAGCAAGGCCGCCTTTCTCGCCCTTCATCGAGGCGGGAACCAGGGCGCGGGTGAAGCCGAGCTTGCCGGATTCCTTGAGGCGGAGGGCGCCATGGGCGACGGGACGGAGCTCGCCGGAGAGGGCGACTTCGCCGAAGGCGACCGCGTCGGCGGGGACGGGCCGCTCCGACAGGGCCGAGACAAGAGCCGCGGCGACGGCGAGATCTGCGGCGGGATCGGAGAGGCGGTAACCGCCGGCGATGTTGAGATAGACTTCGCACGTGGAGAAGCTGAGGCCGCAACGCGCCTCCAGCACGGCAAGGATCATCGCCAGCCGACCCGAATCCCAGCCGACCACCGCCCGGCGCGGAGTCGCGCCGCTGGCCAGGCGGACGGTCAGCGCCTGGATCTCGACGAGCACCGGCCGCGTCCCCTCCAGCGCCGGGAAAACGACGGAGCCGGATACCGCCTCGTCGCGATGAGTGAGAAAGAGCGCGCTCGGATTGCCGACCTCCTCCAACCCTGCCTCGGCCATGGCGAAGACGCCGATCTCGTCGGTGCCGCCGAAGCGGTTCTTGGCGGCGCGGAGGATGCGGTACTGGTGGCTGCGCTCGCCCTCGAAGCTCAGCACCGTGTCGACCATATGTTCGAGCACGCGCGGACCCGCGATCGAGCCGTCCTTGGTGACATGGCCGACGAGCACGACCGCCGCGCCGGTCTCCTTCGCATAGCGGATCAGCTCGCCGCGCCGAGGCGCGAACCTGGCTCACCGTCCCCGGCGCGCCTTCGATCAGGTCCGAATGCATCGTCTGGATCGAATCGATGACGAGCAGAGCCGGCGGCGCGCCTTCGCCGAGCGTGGTCAATATGTCGCGCACCGACGTGGCGGCGGCGAGCCGCACCGGCGCCGCGCCAAGGCCGAGGCGGCGGGCGCGCAGACGCACCTGGTCGGTCGCCTCCTCGCCGGAAATGTAGGCGACGGGGCGCCCGGCCGCGGCGATCCGTGCCGCGGCCTGGAGCAGCAAGGTCGACTTGCCGATGCCGGGATCGCCGCCGATCAGGGTCGCCGACCCTGCGACGAGCCCGCCGCCCACGGCCCGGTCAAACTCCTTGAGGCCGGTGCTCATTCGCTCGGGCAGCGGGACCTCCCGATCGAGGCCGACCAGCTCGATCGGCTTACCGCCGCCACGCAGATTGTGCCGCGCCGAGAAGGGCGTCACCACCGCGCCGGCATCCTCGACCAAAGTATTCCACTCGGCGCAATCGGGACATTGCCCCTGCCAGCGGCTCGAGACCGAACCGCAGACCTGGCAGACGTAACGAGACCTTGGCTTTGCCATTTTACGAAGCTACCCGGCCCGCATCGCGCCAGCCAGCGCGATTTTGACGGAACAGCAGCCCTCGCTTCGCATTCGAAAGAAGGGCAGTGACGGAGAGTAGAGTGTTCATCCAGATTCGTGCCGATAACCAGATTCCCAGCGACAATGACCGTGACAACCGCCTCGAAGAGCAGATCCGCCAGCGCCTCGCCCGCTTCGAGGACCGCATCACCGATGTCGAGGTCCATGTCTCGGACGTCAACGGGTCGAAGGGCGGGAATGGCGATCTGCGCTGCAGCCTGGAGGCGCGGGTGAACGGGATCCAGCCGATCGCGGTGGTCGAGCAGGGCGCCGATGTCGACCGGGCGGTCATCGGCGCGGCGAAGAAGGCGGTTCGGGCGCTCGACCATCATCTCGGCAAGCTCTCCGAAAAAAGGGGCCACTGACGATCGGCCCGCGCATCGCGGCTGAGGATTTGGCGCGGTGATCCGCGTCGCCAGCTACAATATGCGCAAGGCGATCGGCACGGATCGCCGCCGCCGGCCAGAACGGACGCTCGAAGTCCTGTGCGAGCTAGACGCGGATGTGATCGCCCTTCAGGAGGCGGACCGCCGCTTCGGCGCGCGCGCCAGCGCCATCCCCTTTCCCCTGATCGAGGAGCATAGCGGCTACAAGCCGGTGCCGTTCGAGGCGCGCGACGGCAGCATCGGCTGGCACGGCAATGCCCTGCTGGTGAAGGAGGACGTCGAGATCGTCCACAAGGAGATGCTCCACCTTCCCTCGCTGGAACCGCGCGGCGCCGTTCTCGCCGACCTCAGGGTGCGCGGGCAGGATGTGCGCGTGGTCGGCATGCATCTCGATCTGTCCGGCCTGTGGCGGCGGCGGCAGGCGCACCGCATCCTCTCCTGCATCCAGGGCCGCGAGGCGGAGATGCCGACGGTGCTGATGGGCGACCTCAACGAATGGAGCAAGAATGGCGGCTGCCTGCGCGATTTCGCGCTCCACCTCCATTTCGCCGATTGCGGCCGCAGCTTCCACACCCGGCGTCCGGTCGTGCAGCTCGACCGGATCATGGTGACGCCGGACCTCGCGATCGGGCAATGCGGCGTCCACCAGAGCGCGACGGCCCGCAAGGCATCGGACCATTATCCGATCTGGGCGGAGCTGGAGCGGGCTTAGTCGGCGTTTTGCCGGATTAATTCCCGAAGATTCTTCAACAGCTTCAGCTTAAACTCCGGGAAGAGCTGGCGCATGTCTCCATATTGCTGGAGCAAAGGCGTCCAGATCTGCTGGCGGCTGTGCAGCGGGCCGAAGCCGTCGACGGTCGCCGTGAGCGACAGCTTGCGCGTGAAGCTGTGTGTTGCCGTTAGGATCGGAATGAAGAAGCTTCCCGAGCGGGCCTCATAGGAGCGCGACGGACTGTCATACTGGATCTGGAGCTGCACGATGTCACCCGGTTTGCCGCCATGATCCGGGCCGTCCCATTCCAGCGTGGAATTAGTGGTGTATCGGACGGTTTCGTCGCTCCGGCTGCCAGCCACCGCATCGATCGGAACGCGGCTGTCGAATAAATTGGCGCTGCTCGTCACCTTGACGTGGCGGAACAACGGCGTGCTGACATCGAGCTCGGCGCCCCGGTTCGCGCTGTGCCCGGCATTGATCATTGTCGCGACCGTGAGGCCGTCAGCATTGACCGAATAGGCAGGGTTCCACAGTCCATTCGTCTCGCGATCGTAGAGGATAAGGCCGACATCGAGCTTACGATGGCGGTAGTGGAGATTCGCTTCCCATGCGTCGGTGGACTGGTCGCGAAGGCTTGCATTCCCTTCCCAGATCGACAGCGGGCCGGTGACCGTCGGATAGGGGTGCAACTCGTAGGCGCCCGGCCGGTCGATGCGTCGGCTGTAGCTGAGAGTCAGAGTGATCGACTTGCCGAAACGATGTTCGGCATGGAAGGTCGGGAAGAAGTCGGTGCGATCGATGTGGAGGTCCGGCTGACCGGGGCTGGAGATACGGCGATTATCCTCCTCCAGCCTGAGACCCGGCATCACGGTCCAGCTCCCGATCGTCTGCTGGAAGGTCGCATAGGCGGACGCAGTGTTTTCGGTGCTGCGGAATGCGTCGGCGGCGCTGAAATCGAGCGACGGGTCGCCGGAGCCGGCGAAGAGATAATGATAGTCGGCATCCTCTTGGAGCCAGCGCGCACCGAGGGACAGAATCTCCTTCTTGCCAATCGGATGCTCCCAATCGGCCTGACCCTCCGCAAAGAGCAGGCCGTCACGCTGCTTAGTCGTCAACGCTCCACCATCGCTAAGGACCATGATGTTGCTCTGATCGTTCTGCGGGTTGCCATAGATCTGAAGACTGGCCTTCAGGGTCTCGCCTTCCCGCGCTCCCTTGTGGTCGAGAGCAAGCTCGGCGCCCAGATAGGACGTGTCATCGCCTGACTTCTGGTGTTCGGAGAAGGACTGGAAGTCCGGCGTCAGACCGCGGAAATCGTCATCCTCCACGTTACGGCTACGCCAGATGCCGCCAAACGAGTGGAGCGAGAGGCTGGTCCTCGGGTCAAGATCGTAGCTGATCTTGCCGTTGATCGAAGTCGAGACGACGCGTCCCGAATTCCGTCCAGTCCTCGGTATTGACCGTCGGCGCACTGCCGGTGGTCGGTTCGACGCTACGCAGCGATATGATAGCTGATTCGATAGGTGCGGCCGTCGTCGCCCTCCGTCTGAATTTCGAACGTCCATTTGCCCTGCTTCGACTTGATCGAGCCGTTCGCCTGACCGCGCCCGAAGCTGGAGGCTTCGGCGCTGGCCGAGCCGTTGACGCCGTCATGCTGCTTCTTCTTCAGGACGATGTTGATGATCCCACCCGTGCCGACAGCTGAATATTGGGCGGAGGGATTGGTGATGATCTCGATCCGCTCGATGTCGCTGCCATGGAGCGTGCGCAGATATTGGCCGACGTCGAGCGCGTGGATCGGCCGTCCGTCGACCATAATCGTTACGTTGCCCGAGCCGAGCAGGTTGATCTTATCGTCCTGGCCGATGGTCACCGCGGGAAGGCCGCGCAGCAGCTGCAGCGTGTCCTGCTGCGCCGCGTGCGGCGTCTCCCTCACCTGATAGCTGCGCCGGTCGATCTTCTGGACCTGGTCGAGGCGCGTCCCGACCACCTCGATGACGTCGGAATCGTCCGACTGATCCTTGGTCGTCGCAGGCTGGACCACGGCCGGCGGCTGAGACGCGAACATGAAGCCCCTCCCCGGACCCGCACAATAACGGCGGGTCGGGAAAGGGGAATGGCTAAAAACGCAAAGCGATCGAAGAGGAAAGCGCCGAAATCCTCAGCCTCCGGACCCCTCCGGCTCGGGCTGCTCGGGCGCATCGTTGGACTCGATGCCGAGCCAGTCCTTCGGCGGCAGATGGTAGAGCATGTCCATCACTTCGAATTCGATGCCGCCGGGCCGGTTCGTGGCCGAGTTCCACAGAGCGACGACGCCGCTCTTCAGCGCCGGATCGAACATGATCAGCGAGCGATAGCCCTTGAGGCCGCCGCGATGGGCGATGACGCGGTGGCCGGCATAATCGTAGATGCGAAAGCCGAGGCCGTAGCTGGTCTCGCGCACGCGCTCGCGGAACTTGCGCATCCGGCCCGTCTCCTGCGGCGTCTTCACCCGCGCCTGCTGGACGACGTCGAGCACCTTCTGCGGGAGGATTGAGGGCGCGAGACCCATATTCGCCTGAAGCCAGATCACCATGTCCTTGATCGACGAATTGACGCCGCCCGCCGCGGGCACGTGATAATAATCGTCGCTGACCTCGACCGGCTTCGAATGCTTGCCGCCGACATGCGGCCGTGCCCAGCTCGGCGCGGTGACCAGCGAATTGCGGTTGAGCGTCGCGGTGCGCATGCCGAGCGGCAGAAATAGGCGCTCGCGCACGACCTGCTCATAGGGCTCGCCGGTCAGCTTCTCGACGATCTCGGAGGCCGCATCATAGGCGACGTTCTGATAGGCCCAGCAAGTACCCGGCGGGCAGATCGGATGAAGCTGGGCCAGAGTCGTGCGCAGGATATGTGGATCGACCCCGTCCTCGAGCTGAGGATCGTTGGCGTGGCTAAACAGGCCGAGCCGGTGCGAGAGGATATCGGCGACGGTCGCCACATTCTCGGTGCCGTTGGGAAGCTTCAGCGACGGCGCATATTTGCCGGCGGGATCGTCCAGCGACAGCTTGCCCTCGCTCGCCAGCAGGGTGACGAGATCGGCGGCCACGCCCTTCGACACCGAGCCCCACCGGAAGAGCGTGTTGACGGTGACCGGATCGCCGCTGCCCGCGATCGTCTCGCCATAGCCCTTGAGGAACCGGATCTGGCCGTTCTCGACGATCCCGACGGCGAGACCGACCATGTCCGGCTTCTCGACCAGCGCCTGCAGCCGACGGTCGAAGCGTGGATAGTCGATGGCGCTGCCCGGCGCATGCTGGCGCTCCTGGATGGTCGCGATGTCGGCCGCCGAAATGCCGAGCGGCGGCTGCAAGTGCGCCGCCGCGCGGGAATGGGAGATATGACTGCCGGCCCAGATCAGGACGATGAGAAGCAGAAAGGCCCCGGCGACGGCCGGGGCGAAGGCGGACCTTTTCAGCGAACGACTCCTCGCCGGCTCGATTTACGACTGAGCCGACGCGATGCGCCGGCCCAGTTCGCCTACCGCCTTAGCAAATTACAATGCGCTGATCAGGGGGCAAATACGGTCTTCCGTCGCGAACGTTGAACGCCTTGTACCGGGTCGGAAGGCCGGCAATAATCAGGCGACGTTGCGGACGACCTCGAGCCGGACCATCGCCTTGCCGGTGCGGACCATGTCGATGTCGCGCGCGGCGGCCATCGACATGTCGAGGATGCGGCCGCGGCTGAAGGGCCCGCGATCGTTGACTCGGACCAGCACCGAGCGGCCGTTTGAGAGATTGGTGACTCGCAACATCGTGCCGAGCGGCAGCGAGCGATGGGCGCAGGTGAAGGCGTGCGGATCGAAGCGTTCGCCGCTGGCGGTGCGGTTGCCGGCGAGCTCATTGCCGTAATAGCTCGCCTCGCCCTGGCCGATCGCCTCGAAGCTCTGCTGCGGCCCCTGCGGAGCGGTGACGCTGTCGTCGAACGCCTGCGCGACCGCAGTCTCCGAGGCTCTGCAGCTTGGGCGTGCCGGTCAGATCCAGCGCCTCGGCCGGGGCGGCGCTCATCAGACCGATGACCGCGAGCGCGACGATGCGCGTCATGCCCTTCCGGCGCAGCCTGTCGATCATGCGGGAACCCCCTCAGCCTCCGTTGATCGGCGGCCTAACCGGCGATTCCTAACGAGTTCCCATGAGTTCGCGGTGACTTCGAAACGTTGCCGCGCCGAATCGAATTAACCCTCCGGGAACTTCTCGCGCGCTCGACACCGGACGGCGAGCCTGCCATCGCTCGGCCGATGCGTGAGAAAGAATTGCGGCTGGCGCTGATCTGCTACGGCGGAATCAGCCTGGCCGTCTACATGCACGGTATCACCAAGGAGATCTGGCACCTCGCCCGCGCCAGCCGCGCCTTCCATGCCCGCGAGCCGATGAACGGCAATGCGAGCGAGGCGGTCTATCGCCGTCTCCTCCAGGCAGTGGCCGACGAATGCGGGCTCGAGCTGCGCGTCATCGTCGATATCCTGACCGGCGCCAGCGCAGGCGGGATCAACGCCATTTTCCTCGCCGACGCGGTCGCCACCGGCCGCTCGCTGGAGCCGCTGACCGACCTCTGGCTGGAGGTGGCGGACGTCGACGAGTTGATCGACCCCGAGGTGAGTGCCGTCTCGCGCTTCGCCAAGGCTGCGGCGGCGCTTCCTTTCGCCTGGGCGATTGCGCGGCGCGGCGACACGGTCGAGCAGACGGTCGAGGCGGGACATCGCGAGGAGGTGCGCCACAAGCTCGCCAATTTCGTTCGCGCCCGCTGGTTCGCACCGCCGTTCAGCGGTCCCGGCTTCACCGAGCTGATTCTGAACGCGCTCGACGCGATGGCGGCGGGGCCGGCAAGCCCGCCGCTATTGCCCGCCTACCAGCCGCTCGACCTGTTCGTGACCGTCACCGATTTTCGCGGCCATCCCGAACGGCTTCGCCTTCACTCCCCGCCCGAGGCGCTGGAACGCGAGCATCGTCTCACCCTTTCCTTCCGCAAGGAAGCGGGCATGGAATGCGGCCTCGCCGGCGTCGCGGATCTTGCCTTCGCCGCCCGCGCGACCGCCAGC
Organism: uncultured Alphaproteobacteria bacterium; assembly: GCA_963777295.1. Lineage (GTDB taxonomy): Bacteria > Pseudomonadota > Alphaproteobacteria > Sphingomonadales > Sphingomonadaceae > Allosphingosinicella. Next base: position 85,857 of record CAVZPV010000005.1, on the reverse strand, counting down.
TTCCCGGGCGCCTTTCCACCCTTCCAGGTGCGCGAGCTGGACGCAGTGCTGGAGAAGAGGGGCCAATCCTGGCCCGGCCGCGAGACCTTTCTCGCCCGCGCCTTGCCGCGCCACGTCGCCATCGGCGACGTCGAGGGCGCGGTGCTGATCGACGGCTCCGTCCTTGCCAACGCGCCGTTCCGCCCCGCCATCCAGGCGCTTCGCCACCGGCCGGCGCGGCGCGAGGTCGACCGCCGCTTCGTCTATATCGACCCCAAGCCCGGCGAACGCTCGGTTCGGCTGACCGATTCGGGCCGCAGCGAGCCGCCGGGCTTCTTCGCGACCATTTTCGGCGCGCTCTCCGACATTCCGCGCGAGCAGCCGATCCGCGACAATCTGGAGGCGATCGAAGGCCGCTCCTCGCGCATCCGCCGGCTGACCCGGATCGTCGAGGCGATGCGGCCGGAAGTGGAGGCGGCGATCGATCGGGCGTTCGGCGCGACCATCTTCCTGCTCCGCCCGACGCCGGGTCGCCTCGCCGGCTGGCGCTCGAAGGCGCAGACGCTCGCGGCGCGCGGCGCCGGCTTCGCTTATGTCGGCTACGCCCAGCTCAAGCTGTCGACCGTGGTCGAGGAGATGGCCGAGGATCTGCTGCGCCTGGCCGGCGGCGGCGGTTCCGCGCGCCGCGAGAGCTTCCGCCAGGCCTTGTGGACGGCGGTGCGGGCGCGCGGCCTCGCCGATCCCGGCGCGGCGACCGCGGCCGGCGCCACCGACGAGATGCTCCTCTTCCTGCGCAATTTCGACCTACCCTTCCGGGTGCGGCGGCTTCGCTTCCTCACCCGCCGCCTCGCCGAGATGGAGCAGCCGGAGGACGCCCCGCGTCAGGCGCTGCGCCGCGCCCGCGAGGTCGCCTACGATTTCCTCGCACGCTACCAGGGCGCCGCCCAGATCGCGCAACGACTCTCCGGCCTTCGCCGCCACCGAAGCCGACGCCGGAGCAGGCGATGGCCGCGCTCGCCGCGGCGCTCGATCTCAAGCGGATCGATGACGAGTCGGACGAGAAACTGACCGAGGTGCTGGCCGAATTCCCCAAGGCCGAGCGACGCTCGCTGATTCTCGCTTATCTCGGCTTCCCCTTCTACGACATCGCCACCTTGCCGTTGCTGCAGGGCGAGGGGCTCGACGAATTCGATCCGGTCAAGGTCGACCGCATCTCGCCCGAGGACGCGACCGCGATCCGCGAGGGCGGCGCCGAGGCGACGTTGAAGGGCATCCAGTTCAACAGCTTCGGCGCCTTCTTCAGCCGCGCCTATCGCGAGAACGACTATCTCTGGGGCCGCCTCCACGGCGCCGACCGGCTGATCGACATCATCGTCTCGGCGCTGCCGGAGGGAATGCACCTGCCGCCGGGGATGGTGGCGGGCCTGAAACGCGAAATCTTCCGCGCCATCCTGGCGGAGGAGAAGGAGCGGCTGACGACGGTGCCGGGGCTGTTCGAGGAGCTGGAGCGGGAGGTGGGGTGAGTCCCGCCGAGCGGATTAGAGCAACCGTCAATTGGATATGTGTCCCCGAAATTGTCCGAGCCGACGCCGCCGGCGACGGCGAAAAAGACGATGACGAGGACCAACGGGTCCGTATTTCCCTCCCGGAACGAAGGGCGAACCTAAAGCAGCCGCGACTCGCTCACAAGGGGCGCCGGAAAAAGCGTCCACAGGAAAGCGGTGGCGCATGGCGTATCCAATGTTACAAGCCCATTTAGGATTGTGTCCCCGGAACCGCACTAGACATTTCATTCTCGGAATTGCTGGTATGCTAAGACCTCGGCGACTTTAATAAACGAACCGACACCCCAGCTGATCCGCTTGCAACGATCACAAGAAAGCCATATGTTGAGCAGCAGAACTTACACTAGAGTGGCTCGCCGCCTCACATGACGCCTGACGACCTAGACCCAGACTTTGCTACACGCACAAAAAGGCGATTTCATCTATTAGCGATCATAATTTTGACCGCCGCCTTTTGTGTCACAGTAACCTCGATCGTTATCTGCATGATAACTCCTTATAGTCCTGATTTATATAATTTAGTGTACCATAACTATCGTCCATACAAGGGCGAAAATACATATGTTTTTCTTTTTGTATTCCCAACGTTTCTATGGGGACAGGGGACATCGATGTGGATATACTTTGGAAATAGTATAATAAATAGACGTAAGAATGATGGATTCGTGACAAGAGTAATATTATTCAATTGGTCTGGCACAATTATATTTACGATTTTGGCATTATTTAGAGATGTAACGACATTATCTTACTTTCATTAATTGTATATAACTTTCTAACAATGACCTTTGTCCATACAAAATGAGCCGTATATCATATTATAGAGGCCGGTAGAGAAAGTGCCGACCCTATTCTTTACCCATTCAATTTCATTATTTATTAGCTGACCTGCATCGAAGCCATATACTGCTTGAGCGCCTGGAGTTCCATTTGCAATTCCGGGGACACAATACCCAATTCCCCTCCCTTGCGTAGAATATCCCGTGCAGAGCGGCGGATCGTCTTTCCTAAGCGCCGCAATCCGTTTCGCCTTCCAGATCATCACCGCGTACAGCGCGAGATAAGCGACGAATGCGATCGTTGCGGCGGACCATCCGAGGACAGGATTGCTGTCCGTGTAACGCATGAATACGAAGAGACAGAGACCGCAGAATCCCATCTGAACCGCAAGCACGACCCAGCCCTGCCACGTGATTGGGGCGGTAACGAAACATGGATCTGTGGCGGAACCACGGATCTCCCATGACTCCGTTCGTAAGCGCAGGAACGAACCCACGCAAACGTGGCAAGGCGATCCTCCCCGTTGCGCCGCCCGCCGCCGCGCCATAAGCAGGGCTTGGCTTCGGAGGCGGGTATGCAGTTCCTCAAGACCCTGTTCTGGGTGGTGCTAACGGTGATCCTCGTCCTGTGGGCGAAGGCGAACTGGTTCACGGTGCCGCTCAAGCTCTGGGGCGGGCTGATCGCGGACGTGCGGCTGCCGGTCCTGCTCCTCATCTTCTTCTGCATCGGCTTCCTGCCGACCCTCATCGTCCATCGCGCGCGGCTCTGGTCGTTGAAGCGGCGGATGGAGCCGGCGACGATCGTGTCGGTGCCCGCCGGCGCCGGCCGCCTCGCCCGCCCCCGCCGCGACACCGCCGCCCCTCGGCGCCGAGGAGCGCGTCGCAACCGACAGCAAGGCCTGGCCGGCGCCATGAGCAGCCCGATCTTCGTCGCGATCGACACGCCCGATTTCGAGCGGGCGAAGAGCATCGCGACGCGGGTCAGGAACCATGTCGGCGGGATCAAGCTCGGGCCTCGAATTCTTCTGCGCCAATGGCCGCCACGGCGTGCGCAAGATGGCCGAGCTCGACCTGCCCATCTTCCTCGATCTGAAGCTGCACGACATACCGAACACGGTCGGCAAGGCGATCCAGGCGCTGCGGCCGCTCGAGCCGGCGATCCTCACCGTCCATGCCGGCGGCGGCCGGGCGATGATGGAGGACGCCAAGGCGGCGGCGCCGAAGGGGACGAAGGTGGTCGCAGTCAGCGTGCTGACCAGCCTCGACGAGAACGATCTCCACGCGACCGGAATCGCCGGCGATCCGCACGCCCAGGTCGAGCGGCTTGACCGCGCTGGCGCGGGAAGCGGGGCTGGACGGCGTCGTCTGCTCGGGCAACGAGGTGGCGGCGGCGAAGGCGCTCGTGGCCGGATGGCTTCTTCGTCGTCCCCGGCGTGCGGCCGGCCGACGGTCCGGCCGGCGACCAGAAGCGCGTCATGACGCCGCGCAAGGCGCTCGACGCCGGCGCCTCGATCCTGGTGGTGGGCCGGCCGATCACCCAGGCGGTGGATCCGGATGTGGCGGCGCGAGCGATCGAGGCGACACTCTGATCGGCGGATGCCTCGCAAACGCCCGCGTCGCGCGCATCCTACCTTCGGCTGGACACCCCCATAAGCCGCGCCTAATCCGCTCCGGCAAAGGAGACCGCCCGCATGAGCTGGCTGAACCGAGTCCGCAACTCCATTCCCTTCCTCCCGAAGCGCGAGACGCCGGACAATCTCTGGCACAAATGCCGCCATTGCAACGCGATGGTCTTCACCAAGGAATGGGAGGAGAACGACTTCGTCTGCCCGCGCTGCGAGCATCACGGCCGGATGGGGCCGCGGCCGCGCTTCGAGCTGTTGCTCGATCCGGGCTATACGATCCTGCCGCCGCCGCAGGTGCGCGAGGATCCGCTCAGGTTCCGCGACCAGAAGCGCTATCCCGAGCGGCTGAAGGCGGCGCGCACCGCGACCGGCGAGAGCGACGCGATGATCAACGCCCGCGGCACGATCGACGGGCATAAGGCGGTGGTCGGCGTGCAGGATTTCGCCTTCATGGGCGGCTCGATGGGCACGGCGGTGGGCGCGGCCTTCGTCGACGGCGCGCGGGCGGCGCTGGCGGACCATTGCCCCTATATCATCTTCACCGCCGCCGGCGGCGCGCGGATGCAGGAGGGCATCCTCTCGCTCATGCAGATGCCGCGGACGACCGTCGCGATCGCCGAGCTCAAGGAAGCCGGGCTGCCCTACATCGTCGTGCTCACCGATCCGACGACGGGCGGAGTCACCGCTTCCTATGCGATGCTCGGCGACATCCAGATCGCCGAGCCGGGCGCGCTGATCGCCTTTGCCGGCGCGCGGGTGATCGAATCGACCATCCGCGAGAAATTGCCGGAAGGCTTCCAGCGCGCCGAATATCTGCTCGCCCACGGCATGATCGACATGGTCGTGCATAGGAAGGAGCTGCGGCGGACGCTGGCGCAGGTGATCGGCTATCTGATGCCGGAGAAGAAAGCGGCGTGAACGCTCACCCCCTCCCGCGTCCGGGAGGGGGTCGGGGGGAGGGGCTGTTTTCGGCTCGGCACCTCTGACCGACTTCCCCTCCCTCTAACCCCCTCCCCACGCGGGAGGGGGAATGATGGACCACGCTGTCTCCGGCCATCCGCGCGTGCAGCGCCAGCTCGACCGGCTGGCGACGCTCTCGCCCGGCACCGACACTTTGGGGCTGGAGCGGATCTCCGCATTGCTTGACCGGCTCGGCAACCCCGAACGCCGCCTTCCACCCGTCCTCCATGTCGCCGGCACGAACGGCAAGGGCTCGACCTGCGCCTTCCTGCGCGCCGCGATCGAGGCGGCGGGGCTCAAGGCTCATGTCTATACGAGCCCGCATCTCGTCCGCTTCAACGAGCGGATCCGCATTGCCGGCCGGCTGATCGACGACGATTACCTCGCCGACCTGCTCGAGGAAGCCCTGGACGCCGCGGAGGGCATCTCGCCCAGCTTCTTCGAGGCGACTACCGCCGCCGCCTTCCTCGCCTTCGGCCGCACCCCCGCCGACGCCTGCATCGTCGAAGTCGGGCTCGGCGGCCGGCTCGACGCGACCAACGTCATTCCCACGCCGATCGTCTGCGGCATCGCCCAGCTCGGGCTCGACCATCAGCAATTCCTCGGCAACCGGATCGAGGACGTGGCGGCGGAGAAAGCCGGCATCGCCAAGCCGGGCGTGCCGCTCGTCACCCAACATTATCCCGACCGGCTCGCCAACCGGATCGGCGAGGCGGCGCGGGGGGTGGGCGCACTCTGGCTGCCGCGCGGAGGCCTGTGGGATGCCTCGGTCCACCAGGACAGGCTCCATTATCGCGACGAGAAAGACAGTTTCGATTTGCCGCTGCCGCGCCTGCCCGGCCCGCACCAGGCGATGAATGCGGCGCTCGCTGTCGCTATGCTGCGCCACCAGGACACCGTCGTCGTCGGCGAGCCTGCGCTGCGGGCGGCGACGGGTTGGGTGGAATGGCCGGCGCGGCTGCAGCGGCTTGGGCCGGGGCCGCTCCACGACGCGCTGCCGGCGGGATCGGAGCTCTGGCTCGACGGCGCCCACAACCCCGCCGCCGCGCGCGCGGTCGCCGATTTCTTCCGCGCGCATGTGCCGGCGGGACGGCCGTTCCACATCCTCTGCGGAATCCTCGCCAATAAGGATGCGGCCGGTATCCTCAAGGCCTTCTCGAACCGCGCGGCGACCGTCCACACGGTGACCGTCCCCGACCACGCCCACCACGCCCCGCCCGAACTCGCCACCGCGGCGCGCGGCGTCGGCCTTGCCGCCATGCCAGCCGCGGGCGTGGCGGAGGCGCTCGGCTGGATCGCCCGCCATTCCACGCCGGGCGAGCCGCCGATCGTGCTGGTGATGGGCTCCCTCTACCTCGCCGGCGACGTGCTGGCGCGCAACGGGCAGGCGCCGAGCTAGAGCGCGAAGTCTCAGGCCGGCTCTCCAGTACGGCCGGGTTCGTCGATGGGTGGCACGCGGCTTGCGCGCCACCATTCCAGCAGAACGAAGAATATGGCGAGCAAACCGACCGCGGCGGTGTAGCGGAACACGACGGCGTAGCCGAATTTGTCGAACGCCTGCCCCGCGACGCCGCGTCCAAGCGATCCGATGAGGAAGGTCAATGACGATAGAAGCGCATATTGCACGGCCGAATAACGCTTGCTGACGATCCCGGAGACGTAGGCGACGAAGGCGGCACCGGCGACGCCGGTTGAGATGTTCTCGGCCGAGATCGTCAGCAGCAGACGCACCATCCTTTCATCGACGCCCGCCATGGAGGCAAGCGCATCGAGGCGCAGCGTGTGCGCGAACATGTCGATATGAACGCCGCCTTCCGCGAGATCGGCATAGAGAAAGTTGCCGAGGATCGGCAGCGCCGCACCGATGAGCACGGTCGGGAATTGACCGATCCTAAGGAACAGGTAACCGCCCAGGCTGACGCCGACGATGGTCATGATGATGCCGAATATCTTCGAGGCGAAGGCGACCTCGTCCTTCGTATAGTGGAGGAAATCGAGGTAGAAGGGATAAGCGAAAGCCGCCCAGATATTGTAGCAAAGCGCGTAGGTCAGAATCAGCCCGATCACGACCAGGACACCCGCTCCCAGGCGCCCGGACAGCTCAACCAACGGAGCCACGAGTGCTGTGTAGAGATGGTTCGCCGCCGCAGCAGCACCGGAAGGCGCCGCACCGGCCGTCGTCCGGACGTGATGCCGACGTTTCTTAAGCCAGTTTAGGGTCCCCGCCACTGCCAGCGGCAGCAGGATCGTCGCGACGACGATCCACGGACCGGTATATTTCAGGAAGTCGGCTGCGGACGGAGCGGCAGCGCCGGGCTGCGGCATCAGCATGCTCGTCATGAAGCGCCCGATCACGAAGATCGCCCAAAGCCAGCCGACGCAGACCAATGCCAGAGCCAGGTTGCGCACGCGCGGCCTGATCTCGCCCTCCTGCAGCAACGCGTCGTCCAGCGTGCGCGACGGCCTTGCCGTGTCGCGAGCGCCAAGACCCAGCGCGAGCATGATGCCGATCAGCCCCGCCATGACCAGGTAGACCGACGTCCAGGACATTCGCGCGGCTAGGAACAGCGCGAACGCGCCCCCCACGATGCTCGCGGTCCGATAGCCGAACTGATAGATGGCCGAGAGCACCTCAACCGGGGTCTTTTCGTCGGCGACATCGATCCGCCATGCATCGATTGCAATATCCTGGGTTGCTGACCCCAGAGTCGCGATCAGTGCGAAGACCGCGAAGCGGGCGATGTGCATCGCTGGGTTGGTCAGCGAAATCCCGACCAATGCCCCGATGATCACCGACTGGCATAAGATGATCCAGCTCTTCCGCCGGCCGAGCCGTCCGATCGCCGGCAGCTCCACCCGGTCGACGATCGGCGACCAAAGGAATTTCAGCGCATAAGCGAGGCCAACCCAGGAAAGAACCCCGATCGTCGCCAGATTGACTTTGGCTTCTCCGAGCCATGCATTGAGGGTGCCGATCAGGAGCGCAAAGGGAAGGCCTGAGGCGAAACCGAAAGCGAGCATTGATGCGGAGTTTCGCGTCTGCAACGCTCTGACGAGAAGGCGCCATCCTTTCGGATGAACATCGGCCACTCCGCTCTCCATCGGTCTCTTCTAGCGGCTCATCGCGCGCGGCAAAGTCCTTTCGGACCGCGCTTGCCATCGCGGCGGGCCGGGCGCAGATTCGTCGCCATGGACATGCCGGCCCGCCTGCATCCGACCGAGGGGCAGCTCGCCCTTGCCCGGCTGATCGCCCGCGGCGAGGGCGGGCATGGCGACGGCATCACCCACGTTCCCGCCTCCGTTTATACCGATCCGACGCGGTTCGAGGCGGAGCAGGCGCGGATCTTCCGCCGTCGGCCGACGGTGATAGCGCCCTCGGCTTTGCTGCCCCGCCCGAATATGGCGGTGGCGCATGACGGGTTCGGCCCGCCGCTGCTGCTCGCTCGCGACAAGCAGGGGCAGGCGCACGTCTTCTACAATGTCTGCCGGCATCGCGGCACGCGGCTGGTCGAGGGCGCCGAGCCGGTCTGCGCGCCGCGCCTGGTCTGCCCCTATCACGCCTGGTCCTATAAGCTGGACGGCGCCCTCGCCGGCCTGCCCCGGCCGGACACATTCCCGGGCCTCGACAAGGCTGACTTTCACCTTGCCGAGCTGTCTTCGATCGAGACCGGCGGCCTGATCTGGTTTGCGCGCGATGAAAGCGCGGACTTCTCCGACGCGCATAGCCTCGCCCCGGAATTCGACGCCTTCGGCCTCGCCGGCCACCATCTCTATCGGCGGCGGGTCCATGACGTGGCGGCGAACTGGAAGCTGATCATGGACGCTTTCCTCGAAATCCTACCACGTCCAGCGGCTGCACGCGGCGTCGATCGCCCGCTTCTTCCCCGATGGGGTCACCGCCGCCGACACGATAGGGGTCCACCAGCGCTCCGCCGTCGGCCGCGTCGACCATCTCGCCAGGATCGACCACAAGGACTGGGCGGCGCTGCGCGTCGCGATCAGCTTCGCTTATCAGCTCTTCCCGGCGACGATCCTGATCATGAGCCCGGATTATGTGAATTTGATGGTGCTGATGCCGCAGGCCGTCGGCCGGACGCTCGTCGAGGATTTCATGCTGATCCCGCAGCCGCCGGTGACGCCGGAGGAAGAAGCGCATTGGGCGAAGAGCTGGGATCTGCTCGATGGGGGCGTGTTCGGCGGCGAGGATTATCGCGCCGCCGCGCTCGGCCAGCAGGGGCTGGAGGCGGGAGTGCTGGAGCAGCTGACGCTCGGCACGCTGGAGACCGGCATCCGCCATTTCCACGACGAGGTGGAACGGGCGCTGGCCTGACCGTCAGGCCGTCTCGTACAGGCTTAGCCCCGCCGGCAGGCGCTTGACGGGCTCTCCGCGCAGCTTGCGGTCGAGCGCGCGCAGGGCGCTCAGCAATGTGCGCTCGGAATAGGGCTTGGCGAGGCATCCGACGCCGAGCGTCTGCGCGTCGACCGGGCAATTGCCCGAGACGAACAGCACGGGCACGCCCTTCGCAGCCGCCGCGCGCGCGACGTCCATCCCGTCGCCGTCGCCGCGCAATTTGATGTCGGAAAGGATCAGGTCGATCTTCTCCTCGCCGATCAGCCGCGTGACGTCCGCGAGATTGTCGACCGTCGCGACCACCTCATAGCCCGCCTCGCCGAGCATATACTCGTTGTCGAACGCCACCAGGGGTTCGTCCTCGACGATGACGATGCGCTGGATCGCCCTTTCACGCTTGCCGAACAACATCTAAGGGGACTCGCCCTCCGGAACCGGTTCTGACGCGTAACGAGCGAGCCGCTTTCCGGTGCCCTGGGAACGGCCGCCGTCCGGCGTGAATTTCCTGCCTTTCGGCTTCGACCATGGAGAATGTTTCTGCCCCCGCCCCGAAACAAGTCCCGAGAGGAACAGCGGATCGCGAAATTGCTCGCCCGCGCCGGCGTCGCCTCGCGTCGCGAGGTGGAACGGATGATCGCGGAAGGCCGCGTCGCGATCGGCGGCGTCAAGGTTGAGACGCCGGCGACCCTGCTCGCCTCGCTCCACGGCGTCACCGTCGACGGCAAGCCCGTCAAGGCGGCCGCCCCCGCGCGCCTGTTCCGTTATCACAAGCCGGCCGGGCTGCTGACAACCGAGCGCGACCCGAAGGGGCGGCCGACCATCTACGACCGGCTGCCGAACGGCCTGCCGCGGGTGATGCCGGTCGGGCGTCTCGATCTCAGCACCGAGGGGCTGCTGCTGCTCACCAGCGACGGCGAGCTCAAGCGCCAGCTCGAGCTGCCGTCGACAGGCGTCGAGCGCACCTACCGCGCCCGCATCTTCGGCGAGGTCAGCCAGGAGCAGCTGGAGCGGCTGATCGAGGGTGTGGAGATAGAAGGCATCCGCTACGGCGCGATTGATGCCAATCTCGAACGCCGCACCGGCCGCAACGCCTGGATCGAGCTCAAGCTGACCGAAGGCAAGAACCGTGAGGTGCGGCGGGTGCTGGAGCATCTCGGGCTCAAGGTCTCACGGCTGATCCGGACCGCCTATGGACCGTTCGTGCTGGGCGATCTGCCGGCGGGGGCGGTCGACGAAGTGCGGCAGCACGATCTCGTGGCGTTTCGGAAGACGCTCTCAAATCCTCCCCGGCACGGGGAGGGAGACCGGCCGAAGGCTGGTAGAGGGGCCGTTGAGCGTGGCACGAAGCCCCCTCCACCGCGCTCCGCGTTCCGGAGAGGATCCAGATGAGGATCATTTCCGGCCGCTGGCGCGGGCGGAAGCTTATCGCGCCGACGGGGCTGGCCACCCGTCCCACCTCCAACCGGGCGCGCGAGGCGCTTTTCTCGATGCTTGCCAGCCGGCTCGGCAGCTTCGAGGGACTGCGCATCGCCGACCTCTTTGCCGGCTCCGGCGCGCTCGGGCTGGAGGCCTTGTCGCGCGGGGCGGCGCACTGCGTCTTCGTCGACGCCGATCGCGCCGCCGTCGAGGCGATCCGCGCCAATATCGCCGCCCTCGCCGCGCCGGCCGAGGTGCTCGCGGGAGGCGCCGAGCATGTGCGCATTGCCGGCCCGATCGACCTCGCCTTCCTCGATCCGCCTTATGGCAGCGGCCTTGCGGCTACCGTGATGGAACGGCTTCCGCTCGCTGCCGGAGGTCTCGCCAGCATCGAGACGGGGCGATCCGAGGCAGTCGTCGCGGAGGGATATGAGGAGGAAGCGATGCGCACCTATGGCAAGGCTCGGATTACCCTTCTCCGCCGCCTTTGAGCATTGTGCCCACCCATCGCGTTCCCTAACTGTTCAAGCGTGAGCGACACCGCCCCCTCCCTTGCTCCCGAACCGCCCTATCTCGCCGGCCTCAACCCGCCGCAGCGCGAGGCGGTGCTGACGACCGAGGGGCCTGTGCTGGTGCTCGCCGGCGCCGGGACCGGCAAGACGGCGGCGCTGACGGCGCGGCTCGCGCACCTCATCGCCACCCGCCGCGCCTGGCCGTCCGAGATCCTCGCCGTCACCTTCACCAACAAGGCGGCGCGCGAGATGCGCGAGCGGGTCGGGCGGATCGTCGGCCCGGCGGTCGAGGGCATGCCCTGGCTCGGCACCTTCCACTCGGTCGCCGCGAAGATGCTGCGCCGCCATGCCGAGCTGGTCGGGCTGCACTCCAATTTCACCATCCTCGACACGGACGACCAGCTGCGGCTGCTGAAGCAACTGATCAGCGCCGCCGATCTCGACGAGAAGCGCTGGCCGGCGCGGCTGCTCGGCGGCCTGATCGACCGCTGGAAGAATCGGGGCTGGACGCCGGACCAGATCGACGCGGGCGAGAGCGAGGCATTCGCCAACGGCAAGGGCGCCGAGCTCTACAGACGCTACCAGGAGCGGCTGAAGGCGCTTGAACGCCTGCGATTTCGGCGATCTCTTGCTCCACATGCTGGTGATCCTGAGGACCCACCGCGACGTGCTGGAACATTATCAGCAGCGCTTCAAATATATCCTCGTCGACGAATATCAGGACACCAACCAGTCGCCAGTATCTCTGGCTGCGGCTGCTCGCCCAGGAGCGCAAGAACATCTGCTGCGTCGGCGACGACGACCAGTCCATCTACTCCTGGCGCGGGGCGGAGGTGGCCAACATCCTGCGCTTCGACCACGACTTTCCGGGCGCGAAAATGGTCCGGCTGGAGCAGAATTACCGCTCGACCCCGCACATCCTCGCCGCCGCCTCCGGCCTCATCGCCCACAATGGCGGCCGGCTCGGCAAGACTCTGTGGACCGAGGCGCGCGACGCGGACGGCGGCGAGGGCGAGAAGGTCCATGTCGTCGGCATCTGGGACGGGCCGGAAGAGGCGCGCCGCGTCGGCGAGGAGATCGAGACGCTGGAGCGCAAGGGCACCCGCGCCAGCCAGGTCGCCATCCTCGTCCGCGCGCAGTTCCAGACCCGCGAGTTCGAGGACCGGTTCATCGCCATCGGCCTGCCCTACCGGATCGTCGGCGGCTTTCGCTTCTACGAGCGCGCCGAGATCCGCGATGCGCTCGCTTATCTCCGCGTCATCGCCCAGCCGGCGGACGACCTCGCCTTCGAGCGGATCGTCAACACGCCCAAGCGCGGCCTCGGCGACAAGGCGGTGGCGAAGATCCACGCGCTCGCCCGCGCGGCCGGCGTGCCGCTCATGCTTGCGGCGGCCCAGATCCTCGACAGCGACGAACTGACCGGCGCAGGCGCGACGCTCGCTCGGCAATCTCGTCGGCGACTTCGCCCGCTGGCGGTCGCGCCTCGTGGAGTTGCCGCATCCGGAGCTTGCGCGGCTGATGCTCGACGAGAGCGGCTATACCGCGATGCTCCAGGCCGACCGCTCGGCCGAGAGCGCCGGCCGTCTCGAAAATCTCACCGAGCTGACGCGGGCGATGGAGGAATATGAAAATCTCGGCGCCTTCCTCGAGCATGTCAGCCTCGTGATGGAGAATGACGAGGCGCGGGAGCTGGAGAAGGTCACGATCATGACCATCCACGCCGCCAAGGGCCTCGAATTCGACACCATCTTCCTCGCCGGCTGGGAGGAAGGCGTCTTCCCCTCGCAGCGCGCGCTCGACGAAGGCGGCAATGCCAGCCTGGAGGAGGAACGGCGGCTCGCCTATGTCGCGATCACCCGGGCGCGGCGCCGCTGCTTCATCCTCCATGCCGCCAACCGCCGCATCTACGGCCAGTGGACCTCGTCCATCCCCTCGCGCTTCGTCGCCGAGCTGCCCGCCGCCCACATCGACCAGGAAAATTCGATGGCCGGCGGCGAGAGCCTGTGGCGGGCCAACTGGTCCGAACGCGCCGACCCCTTCGCCGACGTCGCCCGCGGCCAGACCCGCGGCCCCGGCTGGCGCCGCGCCGTCACCGGCGGCTTCGAGCGCAATCCCGCAGCGCGTGATGGAAGCGCGCGCAAGCGCGATCAGCCTCGGCAATCCCGGCCGCGGCGACATCGCGCTCGGCCAGCGCGTCTTCCACGCCAAGTTCGGCTACGGCAAGGTCGCGGAGATCGAAGGCAACAAGCTGGAGATCGACTTCGAGCATGCCGGGCGGAAGCGGGTGCTCGACAGCTTCGTAGACTTGGCCTGAGCCCCGTCCTATTCTCCCCGTGAGAGCCGGGGTCCAGTCTTGCCGCTGAACCCCGGCTTTCGCCGGGGAACTCAAGTGCTTTTGACGCACTAAGCGCCCCATGTACGAAGGCCTGCCCCTCCCTCGTCGCTATTGGGCGATCGGCGCCGTTTCGTTCGGGACGGCGCTGGTCGTCATCGACGGCGCCATTCCCTCGGTCGCCCTGCCGACGATCGCGCGCGACCTGCATGTGGACAATTCGGCCGCGGTGCTCGTCGTGACCGTTTACCAGCTCGTGCTGGTGATGACCTTGCTGCCTTTCTCGGCGCTGGGCGACCGGCTCGGCCACAGGCGGCTCTACCAGATCGGCCAGATCGTCTTCACCGTCGCAAGCCTGCTCTGCTTCTTCGCGAAGAGTCTGCCCTTTTTGCTGGTGGTGCGGGCGGCGCAGGCGCTCGGCGCGGGCGCGGCGCTCAGCGTCTCCTCGGCTTTGGTGCGCGCCATCTATCCGGCGCGGCAGCTCGGCCGTGGGCTCGGGATCAACAGCGTCATCGTCTCCAGCTCGGCTGCGATCGCACCGACGCTTGGCGGCGCCATCCTGTCCTTCGGCCGCTGGCCCTGGGTGTTCGCGTCGGCGGTGCCTTTCGCGATCATGTCGCTGCTGCTCGGCCGCTGCCTGCCCGAGCCGGAGCAGCATTCGGACGATTTCGACGTGCTCGGCGCCGTCCTCTGCGCGGCGACCTTCGGCCTGATCATCTCGGGCCTGGAGAGCGGCGTCCATGGCGATTCGCCGGTCGTCTCGGCGGCGATCGTCAGCGCCGGCATCATCGTCGCGTTCATCTTCGTCCGGCGGGAGAAAGGCGAGGAACGGCCGATCATGCCGGTCGACCTGCTCGGAACGCCGGTCTTCGCCTTGTCGACGCTCGGCGCGTTCACAGCCTTCGTCTCGTCGATGGCGCTGATCCTCTCCATGCCGTTCCGGCTGGAGCATGGCTACGGCTTCGCGCCGGGCGCGGTTGGCGCGGTGATCGCGCCTTGGCCGCTGACCACGATGTTCGTCGCGCCAGCCGCCGGCGCGCTGTCGGACCGGGTGCCGGCGGGGTTGCTCGGCGGCATCGGCATGGCCATCGCCGTGGGCGCCCTGCTGCTGCTTGCTTTCCTGCCCGCGCACCCATCCTATTTCGACATTGGCTGGCGCATGTCGTTGTGCGGCGCGGGCTTCGGCCTGTTTCTTTCGCCCAATGCGCGGCTGATCATCGGCTCGGCGCCGCGCGAGCGGGCGGCGTCGGCCGGCGGCCTCATTTCGACGACGCGGCTGACCGGGCAGACGCTGGGCGCGACCCTGATCGCCTTCCTGCTCTCGATCCACGAAGGGGCGCGCATGACCGCGCCGCTCGTCTCAGCCGGCCTGGCGCTCGTTGCCGGCATCTGCAGCGTCGCCCGCCTCAACCCGGCGCTGCGGCGGCCTCATGCCGGGGAGGAGCGCGAGCTGCAGCCGGCCTCGCAATTGCGATAGGCTGGCGTCGCATCCGGGAAGCGACTGAACCGACACTAGTCGTCTGACACAGGCCGCCAGTTCAAATCCACGCGGGCCGCGCAAGCGCCCAATTGTGAGCGCCCCTTTAGAACCGCCTCCCGCATCTCCGACTCAGAAAGCCGCACGGGAATCTGGCCATGCTGCAGGAGCAAGGTCTCCGCGTAGGCGGTACGCTCCTGAAGCTCGCGGACTTTCCCGATGAGGCGCTGATATTCGCCGGCTTCCTGCGAGGAAACGTGGTGGAGGCCATGGGCCAGTGGCTGCAACCCGGCGGCGAGCTGGCGCAGCTGCACGATGTTGAGCTCGAGTTCGCGCGGAAAGAAATAAATGCGAGCATAATCTCGCATCGCCTCCGGTCCGATATGGTCGGCAACCTGAAGCGATCGTGCATTCAGCCAGGCATCGCTCGTGAAGAGAACGAGCGGCGGCTTGTAAGCGGGAATGGGGGGAATCTCGCCCGTCTCGCGAGCGTTGCTCACCGCCGCTTCGATTGCATTCAGCCGGTCTTCGAGACAGCGACGGCCCGTGAGCCAGGTGTAAGCGCTTCGCGCATCATCGTGCAGCTCCGCGTTCAGCTGCTCCTTGGTTTCCGAGACCTTCTCGCGCCACCGAATGGTCTCGATGAGCTGCTCGGCGCCCAGGGCGATCAGCACGCCGATCACGATGATGCCGACTTCCCCGATGAATTCGCGCCAGCCGTGGAGCGGCTTGGGCAGACGGATATGCATTCGGCTTTCCCCCCGAGCCGGAAGCTAACAGCAGGCGAGGATGGTCGGCAATGGGCCCGGCGCGCAATCGCGCCAGGTGCGCGCCTCTTCAGCTGTTGACCGAAAGCACGAGCTTCGGATCAGGGATATGTTCCGGATCGGCCTTGCCTTCGATCGGCAACACCGCAGTGCCGATGGCGAAGAATTCGATGACGTGGCTCGCCCAGGCGTGGCTGCCCTCGTGGAGGTCGGCGCCGACCACGCCCTCGGCCCCGGCCTTGGTCGCTTCGAGCTGCATCCGCTCCATCGCGATCTCGCGCGCTTCGTAGAGGGCGAGGCTGAAATTGGTCAGCTCGACATTCTGGCCGACGCTGCCGATCGAGGCGAGCGGCCCGCGCCGGGCGACGTGATAGACGCAGCTTCCCATCACCATTTCGAGCGGGCGATAGCCGGCCTGGAGCAGGGTCCAGAAGTCCTGGCCGCTGAGCGCCGAGGTGAAGGGCGTGCCGTTCGGCCCCTTGAAACCCTGATGGCCCTTGGCGTGGGCGATGCCGGTGCCGATGGCGACGAACTCCAGCACCTTCGCATCCCATTCGAGCCGCTTCACGGTCAGCCGGACGCCGACGATACCGTCCGCGCCCATATTCTGCGCCTCCGCCTTCATCCGCTCCATCGCCAGCGCCCGCGCCTCGTACATGGCGGTCGACAGCACTTCGAGCTCCTGGCTGGAGGACCAGCCGGCGAACTGGAAGCCGAGATGGTAGATGCACGAGCCGACGCAGAGGCCGATCGGCTCGAACCCGGACTTGCGGACGAGCAGGAACTCGTTGACCGAGAAATCGGAGGTGAAGATGCCGCCCGGATGGCCTTCGCGCCGCAGCCCCTGGAGCCGGGCGAGGGCATGTTGCGGGATCGTTTCGTCGGTCATCAGATGCCACCTTCCTGATCGGTGATTTCGGCTTCGTAGCTGGAATGGCGCGGCGCCATCATCTCGTTGAGCGGCGAGAGATCGTCGCGCATGTCGATCACCGGCTCGATCTCCACCGGGAAATCGAGGCGCGGCGGCGTGTCGACGACGGTGCCGATGACGATATGCCGGCCGAGATAATTGGGCGGCTGCTTGTCCCGCTCCTGGCGGATGATCTGGCCGAACTGCACGTGCGCGAGAACGCCGTTGCCCATCCGGCCGGCCCGGTCGCGCAGATCGGCATGGGCCTCGCGACGGATTCGCTCCCAGAAATCGGTGAGATCGTAGAGCGGCTGACTGGTCCACGACCGGTTCGCCCATTGCGTCTGCAGGGCGCCGCTCGACGTGTAGCCCATGTTATAGCCCCAGCCGCTGTCCATCCAGTCGTAGCGGGCCCCGACGGCGATCCCAACCGGCACGATCCCCGCCTCCAGCAGCCGGACGAATTCCAGCGCCGGCACGGTCGCGACCACCGGATCGCGGCTGGGTGGCAGGCGGTCGATGCGGACCGCGGTACCGAGCAGGGTGAAATCCATGCTGGCGCCGAAGCTGTGGCGCAGGGTGCGCATGCGGACGTCCAGGACTGCATTGGCGCCTGCTGCGACGGCCTCCCGCTTCAAACGGTCGAGCGCCGTGTGCCAGCCTTCGGCGTGACCCTCCGTCCAGCTCCAACCATATTGGAACCAGCAGGTGCCGGAGACGGTCGCGACCGGACGGATGCCGTGGCTGCGCGCGAGCAGCAATTCGGCGGGCGTCATCGTCGCGACCCAGGCCGAGCGGCCGGCGGCGGCGCTCTCCAGCCGCTCCTCGACGAAGCTGGGCAGAGTGTCGCGATTGAGCGCGTCGCTCCAAGCGTCGAGACGCGCCTTCGCTTCCGCGCTTTGCCCACGAGCCCGACCGAACAACCCACTGAAAAGCCCCATGGCTTCGCCTTTGCCCCAAGCCGAAGCGGCGCGCCAGATGTGTTTCGCTGGCGCCTGCGCCGAGGCGCGGTTACACCCGTTTCATGAGCGCTGCGGCCCGCATCATTCCGGTCATCCTCTCCGGCGGCGCGGGCAAGAGGTTGTGGCCGCTCTCGCGATTGGGCCGGACGAAGCAGTTCGTCTCGTTGGGCGGCGAGGGTAGCTTGCTGCGGCAGACGGCGGCCCGGGTTTCGGACGAAACGCGTTTCGCCGCCCCAGTGATCGTCGCGGCGGAGGAGGATGCCGAGGCCGTCGCGACCGATCTCGGCGAAACGCGTCTGATCCTCGAGCCTTGCGCGCGCGGCACCGCCGCCGCCGTCGCGCTCGCCACGCTGAATGCGGACGAAGAGGATTTGCTGCTCGTCCTCCCAAGCGATCACGCGATCCGCGATGCGGCCGCGTTCCTGAAAGCGGTGGAGCGGACGGCTCCGGCGGCCCGCGATGGGTGGCTGGTGACGTTCGGCATTCATCCCGACCGGCCGGAGACCGGCTACGGCTATATCCGTCGCGGCGCGGTGCTTGCGGATGGCCTGTTTCGGGCCGCCTCCTTTGTCGAAAAGCCGGCGCTCGAAACGGCTAAGGCCTATCTCGCCGCCGGCGATTACGACTGGAATGCCGGCATTTTCCTGTTCCGCGCCGGCGCGATGGTGGAGGCGCTTGCCGCGCACGCGCCGGACGTGCTCGCCGGCGCCTGCGCCTCTCTGACCGCCGCACGCCGGGAGGGACTGCGGCTGAGCCCGGACGCCGAGGCCTTTGCCGCCATCCCGGCCGCTTCGATCGACCGAGCGGTCATGGAGAAAGCGGAGCGCGTCGCCGTGCTGCCGGTAGTGATGGGCTGGTCCGATCTCGGCAGCTGGGATGCCGTCCATCTGCTCGGGCCGCATGACGCGAATGGCAACCTCCTGTCGGGCGATGTCGTTGCGCCGGATAGCCACAACTGCCTCGTGCGCTCGGACGGGCCGGTGATCGTCGCGCTCGGCGTCGAGGATCTGATTGTTGTCGCAACCGAACGGGCCGTGCTCGTCGTGCGGCGGGGAGAGAGCCAGCGGGTCATCGAAGCCCTCGACGCGCTGGAGGCGCGGCGGCAAAAGCCCGGCGATTGATCAACAAAGGAGCGAGTTGTGCCCGAACGTCGTCCGCTTGGCCGCAGCGGCCTGTCCACCCCGCGTCTCGTCCTTGGTGGCAACGTCTTCGGCTGGACCGCCGACAAGGAGACTAGTTTCCGCCTGCTCGACCGTTTCGCCGAGGCGGGAGGCACCTTGATCGACACCGCCGATGTCTATTCGGCTTGGGTCTCGGGTCACAAAGGCGGCGAATCGGAGACGATCATCGGCGAATGGCTGAAACGCCGAGGCAGCAAAGGCGACGTGCAGGTCGCGACCAAGGTCGGCATGCTGCCGGGCGAAGGCGGCGAGAAACTGGAGCCGGCGCGGATCGCCGCCGCGGCCGAAGCCTCGATCCAGCGCCTCGGCGTCGAGGCAATCGATCTCTATTACGCCCACCAGGAAGACCCGAATACGCGGCTGGAGGAGAGCCTTGCCGCCTTCGACCGGCTGGTGAAGGCGGGCAAGGTGAAGGCGATCGGCGCGTCGAACTATTCCGCCGAAAGCCTGCAGCGCGCGCTCGCCATTTCAGAGCAGCAGGACCTCGCCCGCTACGAGGTGGTGCAGCCGGAGTATAATCTGGTGTCGCGCGACAAATATGAAGGGCCGCTGCAGCGCGTCTGCATCGACAATGGGCTCGGCGTGCTGCCTTATTATGGCCTCGCCTCGGGCTTCCTCACCGGCAAATACCGCTCACCCCAAGATTATGGGAAAAGTGTGCGCGGCGGCCGCATGGCCAAATATTTGGAAGGGAACGGATCTGCTGTCCTGGCGGCTATGGATGAGATCGCCGCCGACACCAGCGCCACCTTGGCCCAGATTGCCCTCGCCTGGGTTGCCGCCCAGCCCGGCGTCACCGCCCCGATCGCCAGCGCCACCAGTCTCGAGCAGCTCGACGAGCTGATCGGCGCGATGACGCTGGAGCTGAACGAAGCTCAGCTCCGCCGCCTCGACGAAGCCTCGCGCGAGGTCGAGGCGGTCTAATCAGGCCGGAAGCGCTTGCGGGCCGGTTCCATCTCAAACCGATAGTTAGGCTTGATCTCGAAATTGACGAACTGGCCTGCCGACGGTGCTTCCAGCAAAGCGCGATAGACGGATTCCGGCACTTCGAAATAGGAGTAGCGGTCGCCGCCCGCATACCAGAGGTCGAGCGTAAGCGTGTCCGGATGATAGCGGGCACGCTCGACCGCGCTTGAATCGAAATCCTTCACCAGGGGCAGTTCGTCGGCCATCCGGCTTCATCGCTTCGGCGGTCGCTCCGTTCCGGATCAGAGGCCGACATCCTCCAGCGACAGCAGGGTCGCATTGCCGCCGGCACTGGTGGTGTCGGTGCTGGTCACCCGCTCGGCGCAGAAGCGCGGTAGATAATGCGGTCCGCCCGCTTTGGGCCCGGTGCCGGAGAGGCCCTCGCCGCCGAACGGCTGCGAACCGACGATGGCGCCGATCATCGAGCGGTTGACGTAGAGGTTGCCGACCTTCGCCTCCTCCTCCACCGTCTCGGCGGCGCGGGCGATGCGGCTATGGAGGCCCATGGTGAGGCCGAAGCCGGAGCCGTTCACCCGCTCGACCGTCTCGACGAGCTTGCCCGCCTTCCAGGTGGCGACGTGGAGCAAGGGCCCGAACCATTCCTTCTTCACATCCTCGATCCGGTCGACGCGGATCAGGGTCGGCGGGACGAACGGTCCTTCCGCTGGAGCATCGATCGTCTTGATCCAGCTTTTCCGTGTCGCCTGGCGGTGGCTCATCAGCCGGTCGTAGGCGCCCTGGTCGATCACCGGGCCCGACGTCGGTCGCCGGATCGGCGGGATCGCCGACGATCAAGGTATCCATCGCGCCGGAGAGCATCTCCAGCATCCGCTCGGCGATCTCCTCCTGCAGGACCAGCAGCGCGCAAAGCCGAGCAACGCTGGCCGGCCGAACGGAAGGCGGAGGTGACGACGTCGACCACCACCTGCTCGGGCAAGGCGGTGGAATCGACGATCATCGCGTTGATCCCGCCGGTCTCGGCGATGAGCGGGATGATCGGCCGCTCGTCATCCTCGAGCAGGGAGCGGGCGATGCGCTTGGCGGTCGCGGTCGAGCCGGTGAAGGCGATACCGGCGATGCGGCTGTCCTCGACCAGGGCCGCGCCCATGTCCGGCCCGCCTTCGGCGAGGATCAGCACGTTCTCGGGGATGCCCGCGCTGTGGGCAAGGCCGACCGCATAGGCGGCGATCGCCGGCGTCTGCGGCGCGGGCTTGGCCACCACCGCATTGCCGGCGACGAGGGCCGCCGTCACCTGCCCCAGGAAGATGGCGAGCGGGAAGTTCCAGGGCGCGATGCAGATCCAGACGCCGCTGCCCTCCATCCGCAGCACGTTGCGCTCGCCGGTCGGGCCGGGAAGCTCGCGCGGCTGCAGCCCCCGCCGCGCCTCGGCGGCATAATAACGGCAGAAGTCCGCCGCCTCGCGCACTTCTGCCAGCGCATCGGGGATCGTCTTCTTCGCCTCCTGCACGCAGAGACGCATCAGAGCGTCGCGCTCGGATTCGAGCAGATCGGCGAGGCGGTCGAGACAGGCGGCGCGATGCTCCACGCTCCCAGCTTGCCAGGACGGGAAGGCGACCAGGGCGCGAGAGATGGCTTCTTTGGCGAAGCTCGCCACATCTGCAGTCATCCTCAGCCTCGCTCGTCCCGAGCGAAGTCGAGGGGCGTTCGTGATGAGTCTGTGCGAGCGCCCCTCGACTACGCTCGGGACGAGCGACCTCTTGCCAGGCTACGACGGTGGCGACGCGATCCAATTCATCGGCATCGTTGAAGTCGATGCCCTGGCTGTTGCCGCGCACCGGCTCGTACAAATCCTTCGGCAACGGGATCGCCGGGTGCCGCGTCCCGCCCACGGCCGCGATCTTCGCCACCGGATCGGCGAGCAGGTCCGCGTCCGACAGCCGCTCGTCCGCGAGCTGGTGGACGAAGCTGGAATTCGCGCCATTCTCCAGCAGCCGCCGCACCAGGTAAGCGAGCAGGTCGCGATGTCCGCCGACCGGCGCGTAGATGCGGGTGTGATAGCCCTGCTCGCGGACCAGGCTCTCGTAGAGGCCCTCGCCCATGCCGTGGAGGCGCTGGAACTCGAAGTCGCGGCTGCCGCCCGCCCATTCGAGCAGAGTGGCTACGGTCAGCGCATTGTGGGTCGCGAAGGCCGGGAAGATATGCTTCGCCTTCAGCATGTCGTTCGCGCAGGCGAGATAGGAGACGTCGGTCGCCGCCTTGCGGGTGAAGAGGGGGTAATCGGAAAGCCCCTGCTCCTGCGTCCGCTTGATCTCGCTGTCCCAATAGGCGCCCTTGACCAGCCGGACGGAGAAACGCCGCCCCGTCTGCGCGCCCAGAGCGTCGATCCAGGCGAGGACCGGCCGGCACCTCTTGCCGTAGGCCTGGACGGCCATGCCGAGCCCGTCCCAGCCCCTGAGCGAGGGGAGGGCCGCGACCCGCTGGATGATATCGAGGCTCATTTCGAGCCGCTCGCTCTCCTCGGCATCGATGGTGAAACCGATGCCCTTGTCCTTGGCGAGCAGCGCCAGCGCCTCGACCTGCCCGAGCAGCGACGGCACGCAACGCTCATATTGCGCCACCTCGTAGCGCGGGTGGAGCGCCGACAGCTTGACCGAAATCGAATGTCCGCGCGCCGCCACCTTGCCGACCGCGCGGATCGCCCCCTCGTAGGAGCAGAAATAGCGCTCGGCGTCCGGGAAGGTGCGCGCCGCCTCGCCGAGCATGTCGAAGCTTGCCGTGAAGCCGGCATTCTCTTTCTTGTCCATGCGCCGGATGGCTTCGTCGATGGTCCGGCCCATGACGAATATCTCGCCCATCAGCTTCATCGCAGCGCCCACCGCCTGGCGGACGAACGGCTCGCCCGCGCGGGCAATCAGGCGCTTCAGGGAACTCGCCTGCTCGCTGCCGCTGACCAAAGCCCGGCCGATCAACAGCCCCCAGGTCGCCGAGTTAACCAGCGCGGAATGCGACTTGCCGCGATGCGCCTTCCAGTCCGCATCGCCGAGCTTATCGGCGATCAGCTGGTCGGCAGTCTCCGGGTCGGGCACGCGCAGGAACGCCTCGGCCAACGAGAGTAAGGCGATGCCCTCCGACGTGTTCAGCCGATATTCCTGCAGGAACTGGTTGACCCAGCCCGACGACTGGGCGCTGCGCAGCTCCGCCAGCATGCCGAGGGCCCGGCTTTCCACCCGCAGCCGCGAATTGCGATCGAGCGCCGCGTCGCGCAGCAGCGGCTTCAGCACCTCCGGCTCCGGCGCGCGGTGAAGGCGGCGGATTTCGGCGCGGGCGGATGCCGTAGCGTCGGTGGCGGGATCGGTGTCGAGGGGCTTGAGTCTCATGACGGCGAGGCTTTAGACGCCCGCAATGCCTGTCGCCAGCATCGAAGAGATACGAGCGAAGGTCGGGACCGAGATCGGCGTCTCCGACTGGATCCTCGTCGACCAGGAACGGATCCTCGCCTTCGCCGAGGCGACCGAAGACCGCCAGTTCATCCATGTCGACCCGGAGGCGGCGGCGAAGACGCCCTTCGGCGGCACCATCGCCCATGGCTTCCTTACCCTCTCGCTGCTGAGCCGCATGGCCGCCGACGCGATGCTGCGGCCGGAGGGCATGAAGATGGGCGTCAATTACGGCTTGGACCGAGTCCGCTTCCTCGCCCCCGTCCGCTCCGGCCGCCGCGTCCGCGGCCGCTTCGTCTTGACAAGCTTCGAGGAAAAGCGGCCGGGCCAGTATCAATTCCGCCATGCCGTGACGGTGGAGATCGAGGGCGAAGACAAGCCCGCCCTCCTCGCCGACTGGATCGGGATGCTGTTCGTCTAGTGCCCCTCTCCCGCTCGCGGGAGAGGGTTTTACGATCGAAGGAGTTTTGAATGACCCGCGAAGCCGTCATCGTCTCCACCGCCCGCACGCCGATCGGCAAGGCCTATCGCGGCGCGTTCAACGCCACCCCCTCGCCCACCCTCGCCGCGCTTCGCCATCCGCGCCGCGGTCGAGCGGGCGAAGATCGACCCCGTCGGAGGTCGACGACTGCATCATGGGCGCCGCGCTCCAGCAGGGCGTGCAGACGACGATCGGCCGCACCGCCGCGCTCCGCGCCGGCCTTCCCGTCACCACCGCGGGCATGTCGATCGACCGGCAATGCTCGTCCGGCCTGATGGCGATCGCGACCGCGGCCAAGCAGATCATCGTCGACCGCATGGACGTCCTCGTCGCCGGCGGCGTCGAATCGATCTCGCTCGTCCAGACGCCGGAGATGCGGCTCGGGCCGGACCCGGAGCTGCTCGTCGATGCACAACGGCATCTACATGCCGATGATCCAGACCGCCGAGGTGGTCGGCAAGCGCTACACGGTCAGCCGCGAGCGGCAGGACGAATATGCGCTCCGCTCCCAGCAGCGCACCGCCGCCGCCCAGGCCGCCGGCAAGTTCGACGACGAGATCGTCCCCGTCACCGCCAAGATGAAGGTCACCGACAAGGCGACCGGCGAGACCAGCATGAAGGAGGTCACGCTCACCAAGGACGAGGGCAACCGCCCCGACACGACGATCGAGGGCCTGCGCGCGCTGCAGCCGGTGATGGGGCCGGAGGCGATGATCACCGCCGGCAATGCCAGCCAGCTCTCCGACGGCGCCTCGGCCTGCGTGCTGATGGAGGCGAAGCGAGGCGGAGGCGCGCGGCCTGAGGCCGCTGGGCCGCTATGTCGGCATGGCGGTGGCCGGCACCGAGCCCGACGAGATGGGCATCGGCCCCGTCTTCGCCGTGCCGAAGCTGCTGAAGCGCTTCGGCCTCAAGGTCGACGACATCGGCCTCTGGGAGCTGAACGAGGCCTTCGCCGTCCAGGTCCTCTACTGCCAGGACCAGCTCGGCATCCCCGACGACAAACTGAACGTCGACGGCGGCGCGATCTCGATCGGCCACCCCTACGGCATGTCCGGCGCGCGGATGACGGGGCACGCGCTGATCGAGGGCAAGCGGCGCGGCGCGAAATGGGTGGTGGTGACGATGTGCGTCGGCGGCGGCATGGGTGCGGCGGGCTTGTTTGAGGTACTTTGACCCGCGGCGAGCGTGCGGATTTAGCTCCTGTTCACGCCCGATCACTACATTGCGCTTCCTTTCGGAACCCCTATTTAGAGCCTAAGAGAGACAGATGCCGTGCGGCTCGGGCTGGGCCGCCCTCGCAATGTCCGTGATGGACTGGAAGCAGCAATGGCCGACCGCGATCCCAATCTGAAGCCCGACAAGGACCCGAACGGGACCAATCCCTGGATGAAGAGCCTCTTCATCTGGGCCGGCATCCTGCTGGCGCTGATCCTCTTCGTCCAGGTGGTGGACGGCGGCGGGCGCGCGGCGGGGGGATCGGCGATCGCTTATTCCGATTTCCTCAACCGGGTCGATTCCGGCTCGGTCAAGGACGTCTCGATCAGCAAGGACGTCATCACCGGCAAGCTCACCACCGGCGAGAGCTTCAAGACCAACGCCGTCCCCGATCCGGGCCTCGCCGACCATCTCCGCCAGCACGGCGTCGAGTTCACCGGCCAGCCGGAGGCGCAGACCTCGGTCTGGCTGATCCTCCTCTACCAGGCGATGCCCTTCCTGCTCATCCTCGGCGTCGCCTTCTTCATCATGCGGCAGATGCAGAAGAATGCGGGCTCGGGCGCGATGGGCTTCGGCAAGTCCAAGGCGCGCCTGCTCACCGAGAAGCAGGGCCGCGTCACCTTCGACGACGTCGCCGGCATCGACGAGGCGCGCGAGGAATTGCAGGAAATCGTCGATTTCCTGAAGGACCCGACCAAGTTCGCCCGCCTCGGCGGCAAGATCCCGAAGGGCGCCCTGCTCGTCGGCCCGCCGGGCACCGGCAAGACCTTGCTCGCCCGCGCCATCGCCGGCGAGGCCAACGTGCCCTTCTTCACCATCTCCGGCTCCGATTTCGTCGAGATGTTCGTCGGCGTCGGCGCCAGCCGCGTGCGCGACATGTTCGACCAGGCGAAGAAGAACGCGCCCTGCATCGTCTTCATCGACGAGATCGACGCGGTCGGCCGCCATCGCGGCGCCGGCCTCGGCAACGGCAATGACGAGCGCGAGCAGACCCTGAACCAGCTGCTCGTCGAGATGGACGGCTTCGAGGCCAACGAAGGCATCATCATCATCGCCGCCACCAACCGGCCCGACGTGCTCGATCCGGCCCTGCTCCGCCCCGGCCGCTTCGATCGCCAGGTGGTGGTGCCGCGCCCCGACATCGACGGGCGCGAGAAGATCCTCGCCGTGCACATGAAGAAGGTGCCGCTGGCGCCGGACGTCGATCCGCGCACCATCGCCCGCGGCACGCCCGGCTTCTCGGGCGCCGATCTCGCCAATCTCGTCAACGAGGCGGCCCTGCTCGCCGCGCGCAAGGGCAAGCGCCTGGTCGCGATGAGCGAGTTCGAGCTCGCCAAGGACAAGGTGATGATGGGCGCCGAGCGCAAGTCGATGGTGATGACCGAGGACGAGAAGAAGGCGACCGCCTATCACGAGGCCGGCCACGCCCTTGTCTCGCTCCACGTCCCCGGCTGCGATCCGCTCCACAAGGTGACGATCATCCCGCGCGGCCGCGCGCTTGGCGTGACCTGGAACCTGCCGGAGCGCGACCGCTATTCGATGACGATGAAGCAGATGAAGGCGCGGCTCGCCCTCTGCTTCGGCGGCCGCATCGCCGAGCAGCTCATCTACGGCCAGGACGAGCTCAACACCGGCGCCTCCAACGACATCCAGCAGGCGACGGAGATGGCCCGTTCGATGGTCATGGAATATGGCATGTCGGACAAGCTGGGCTGGCTGCGCTATCGCGACAATCAGGAGGAAGTGTTCCTCGGCCACAGCGTGTCGCGCGCCCAGCACGTCTCCGAGCAGACCGCGCAGCTGATCGACCAGGAGATCCGCCGGCTGATCGAGGACGCCGAGGCGGCCGCCCGCAATGTGCTGACCGAGCATCTCGACGAGCTGCACCGGCTGGCCGGCGCGCTGCTCGAATATGAGACGCTGAACGGCGAGGAAGCCAAGCGCGCCATCCGCGGCGAGGATATCGGCCGCGAGGATCCGGCCAACCGCCGGCCGCTTGCTCCCGGCGGGCGGCACCTCGATCCCCTCGACCCGCCGCCCCCGCGGCGGCGGCATCGGCGGCCCGGCGCCCCAGGGGGCCTGAGCTCGATCGCGATTGGTTTAGTCCAACGACGGGAAGTAGGAGTCCAGTTTCCCGTCACGGCGGAGAAAGAGACGGCTCATAGCCGATCTCGGCGGCGCCCCGCGCGGTGCCGACGATCACCTCCTTGAGCGGATCCCATTCGTTCCAGGAGCAGACCGGCCCCACGCTTTATTCCATCACGCCGAGCGCGACGAGCACGAGCAGGAACAAGGTCAGCGCGATGCCGGCGAACCAGACGAGCAGTACCGTCCGCCACAGCGCGCTGAACCACGACAAGCCATAGGCGCCGCGAAGCTGCCGGTACATGTGCACCGGCGGGATCAATGTGCAGGCCAAAGCGACGGCGCCTTCCGGCAGGAGAACGGCGCGCAGCAGCGACGCCGCGACCAGCATCAGGGTCATGAACGACAGCGAATAGGTGACGAACACGGTGTGGTCGTAGGCGCGATACTGGCCGTAGCGCCGGCGGTGGAGGAACAGGATCCAGACGAACGGGACGGAGATCGGGATCAGCAGCCACGAAAATTTATAGGCGTTGGTCTCGATCTTGAAGGCGAGCAGCTCCGGATTTTGCTTGGCCTGATGATAGGCGTTTTCAAGCCAGCCCGGTGCGTTGTCGATGCCGGACTCGTCGCCATTGGCCGTCTTGGGAGCGGCGGCGGCCGCCATCCGCGCGCGAAGGGCGGCCGTCGTCAGGTCGAGCGAGGCGGTGCTCTGCCCCGCCGCCAGCGCCTGTCGCCCGCTCCGTCTCGACGCGCTGCAGCTGCCCTTGCGGGCTGATGTCGACCTGAATGGACGCTGGCGCCCTGCACCTTGAGACCGTGGCCGATCGGACCGCCGACCGCGTGGAAGACCGCGAACATCAGGAAGACCGAAAAAAGGAAGAGCGCCATCGGCGACACAAAACGGGCGCGCTCGCCCTCGATATAGCGCCGCGTCAGCTGGCCCGGCCGCCAGGCGAGCAAAGGCAGGGTCCGCCAGATCTTGCCTTCGAAATGGAGCACGCCATGGGCAAGATCGTGCCAGAAGGCGGCGAGGCTGCGGTGGACATGGGCCGCCTGCCCGCATTGGTGGCAATAAGGCCCGGTCAGCGCCGCCCCGCAATTGAGACAGGCGGTGCCATGGCTGCCCTCGTCCGTCTCGCCCGCGCCGGGCTCGAACTGCCGCGCAACGATGCCGCCGGTCAGCGCGTCGCCGACCCCCTCGATACCCCCGGTCATCATGGCCGGATCATGGCCGAGCCGGACGACAACGTCGAGACGGAATTGAGAAGGGTTCGACAAGCCTGCCCCGAACGGTAAGGAGCGGTAATGATCCGCACCGGCCTTCTCGGCGGCTCTTTCAACCCGGCCCATCGCGGGCACCGGCGGATCAGCGCGGCGGCGATGCGGGCGCTTGGGCTGGATGAGCTCTGGTGGCTGGTCTCGCCGGGCAACCCGCTGAAACCTGACCGGGGCATGGCGCCCCTGGCCGCACGTCTGGAGTCGGCGCGCGACATGGCGCGCGGCCTGCCGATCCGCGTCACCGCGATCGAGCGGCGGCTCGGGACGGTCTACACGATCGATACGCTGCGGGCACTCAAGCGCCTTTACCCTCGCCGCGACTTCCTTTGGCTCATGGGCGCCGACAATCTCGCCCAGTTCCACCGCTGGCGCCAATGGCGCGAGATCGCCCGAATGCTTCCGATTGCGGTCGTTTCACGCCCGGGCTATGAAGGCGAAGCCCACGCGGCGGTCGCGATGGGCTGGCTGCGGCGCTTCGTCCGGCCCGCAGACCAGGTTCGGCATTGGACGGAGTGGAGACCGCCGGCACTCGTGTTGCTTCGACTGCCGCTCGATCCGACCTCCGCCACGCACATTCGTGCCGTCGAGCCCGACTGGCACCTGAATGATCGTCATTCGTTCAACCCCCGGGCCCTCCGCGATGGCGTGACGCGGCGGCTCGTGACTTAAGGAGGCACATTGCCAGCCAACGCACCCGCCCCGCGCGACCGCGGAGCAATCGAACGGGCCGAAGCGCTGCATGCTCTCGTGCTCCGGTCCCTCGACGACGATCAGGCCCAGGACGTCGTCACCATCCCGCTTCAGGGCAAGTCGAACATCGCCGACCATATGGTGATCGCCTCCGGGCGCTCGACGCGGCAGGTCGCGTCGATGGCGCAGAAACTCTCGGAGCGGATCAAGCAGGATCTCGGCCGGCCCGTCCGCATCGAAGGGCTGCCGGTCGCCGACTGGGTGCTGATCGACGCGGACGACGTCATCGTTCACATCTTCCGGCCGGAGGTGCGCAGCTTCTACAATCTCGAGCGGATGTGGGGCTTCGAAGGGGGCAGCGGCGCCGCGGCGGCGGCGCACTGATTTCACCCGTCATTGCGAGGAGCGAAGCGACCCGGCAATCCAGCTGCGGGGCTCGTGACGAGCACTGACTGGATTGCTTCGCTTCGCTCGCAACGGAAATGGACTGACCATGCTCCTTCATATCATCGCGCGTGGAAAGATCGGGCGCGGCGCTGAGGCGGAGCTGGTCGAGCGGTACCTCAAACGTCTCTCTTGGCCCTTCAAGGTGACCGAATTGCCCGAGAGCGGCGGCCGCGTCCCGCCGCCGGCCGAGCACAGCATCACCATCCTTCTCGACGAGAAAGGCGAGCCACTGCCGAGCCTCGATCTCGCCCGCCGGCTCGAACACTGGCGGGACGACGGCCGGCGCGAGGCACGCTTCCTGGTCGGCGGCGCGGACGGCTTTGGGGAGGCGGAGCGCGCCTCGGCCGACCTGCTCCTCGCCTTCGGCCGCGCCACCTGGCCGCACCTCCTCGCCCGCGCGATGCTCGCCGAACAGCTCTGGCGCGCCACGTCCATCCTTGCGAACCACCCCTATCATAGGGAAGGATAGGAGCGTGCATCGCCTTGTCCTCCTCGCTTCCCTTGCCGCGCTCGCCCTCGCGGGCGGATGGGCACTGGCACAGGAAGGCGGCGGACCGTCAGACGCCAAATCCTTGCTGACAGCCCGCCAGCAGGCCGACGAAGCGCGGCAGCGCTCGTCGCAGCTTGAGCAGCAGGCGGCGCAGGCGAAGAACGACGCCGATCGCGCCAGCGCCCAGGAAGCCGCGCTCGCTGCGCGCATCGAGGCCGCCGAAGCCGACATCACCGCCGCCGATGCGCGAATCCGGCTGATCGAGGATCTGCGCCGCCAGCAGCGAGCCCGGCTCGCCGAGAAGCAGGCGCCGCTCATCCGCCTCACCGCCGCGCTTCAGACCATGTCGCGGCGACCGCCGGCGCTTGCCCTCGTCCAGCCGGGCTCGCTCGACGACGTCGTCCACGTCCGTGCCCTGCTCGCCTCGGCGCTGCCGGAGATCCGCGCCCGCACCGCCGGCCTCCGCGCCGAGGTGAAGCGCGGCGATGCGCTGCGCAAGGATGCCGACGTCGCCGTCGAGGCGCTGCAAGCGAGCCAGCAGGATCTTCGCCAGCGCCGCATCGCCCTCGCCAGGCTGGAGGAGCAGCAGCGCGCCCGCTCCGCGACGCTGGCGGAATCGGCCGCCAACGAAGGCGAACGCGCGCTTGCCTTCGGTGAGCAGGCACGCGACCTTGCCGCGCTCGAGGATACGCACCAGTTCCAGGCGCAGCTCCGTGCCAGCCTCTCCACTCTGCCCGGGCCGGTGCCGCGCCCGGTCAATCCGCCGAAGGCGCCGCCGCGCCGGACCTATCTTCTCCCCGTCGAGGGCCGGCTGGTCACCGGAACGGGCGAGATTTCGGATGCCGGAGTCCATGCCCGGGGCCTCACCTTCGAAGCCGCCGCCGATACGCCGGTGGTGGCCCCCGCGCCGGGCCGGATCGCCTATGCAGGCGCCTTTCGCGGCTATGACAATATTGTCGTCATCGATCATGGCGGCGGCTGGCTGAGCGCGATCACCAATCTCGGCGCGCTTGCCGTGAAGATGGGCGATCGCGTCCAGCGCGGCGCCCCGCTCGGCCGCACCGGCGCTTCGGCCTCGCGAGTCTCGGTCGAGCTCCGCCACAATGGCGAGCCGGTGGCGATCACCAGCCTGATCGGCTGAACGCCCGTTCACCTGCGGTTGCTTTTCGCGGGCTAGAAAAGGGACTAAGCTCCGCGCCAAGCCCGACATTCAGGATTCTCCATGGCCAGCAACCTCCTCCGATCCCTCGCCCTCGTCGCCACGGTGGCGATCGTGCCCGCCGTGAGCAGTGCCTTTGCCGCTGTCGACGTCAGCAATGCCAATACCTATCGCGAGCTCGACCAGTTCATGGCCGTGTTCGAGCGCGTCCGCGCCGATTATGTCGACAAGGTCGACGACAAGACGCTGATCCGGGGCGCCATCGACGGCATGCTGGACAGCCTCGATCCCCACAGCTCCTATCTCGACGAGAAGGGCTATGAGCAGCTGATGACCACCACCGAGGGCGAATATGGCGGCCTCGGCCTCAACGTCACCATGGAAGACGGCGCGGTGAAGGTGGTCACGCCGATCGAGGACAGCCCGGCCTTCAAGGCGGGGATCAAGTCGGGCGACTACATCACCCATATCAACGGCAAGCTCATCTATGGCGGCACGCTCGACGAAGCGGTCGACCAGATGCGCGGCCCGCCGGGCTCGACCATCAAGCTCACCCTCGTGCGTCTCGGCCATGAGAAACCGATCGAGGTGACCCTCACCCGCTCGGTCATCAACCTTCCAGCGGTGAAGTGGAAGGTGAAGGACGATGTCGGCATCCTCAACGTCAACACCTTCAGCCGCACCACGACCGACGAGACGCTCGCGGCCATCGCCGCGATCCGCAAGCAGCTCGGTCACGAACCCGTGGGCTATATCCTCGATCTGCGCGACAATCCGGGCGGCCTGCTCGACCAGGCCGTCGGCCTCTCCGACGTCTTCCTCCAGCGCGGCGAGATCGTCAGTCAGCGCGGTCGCGAGAAGACCGACATCGAGCGTTATTATGCCAAGCCCGGCGACGCGACCAACGGTGCGCCGGTCATCGTCCTGGTCGATGCCGGCACCGCCTCGGCGGCTGAGATCGTCGCCGGCGCGCTGCAGGACCAGCACCGCGCCATCGTCATGGGCGAGCGCAGCTTCGGCAAGGGCTCGGTCCAGACCTTGCTGCCGCTAACCCAGAATACCGCGCTCCGCCTCACCACCGCCCGTTATTACCTGCCCTCGGGCCGGTCGGTACAGGAAGGCGGCATCCAGCCCGACATCGAGGTGCCGCAGCTCTCCGACCCCGATTACAAGTCGCGGCCGAGGCTGCGCGAGGCGGATTTGCGCCGCCACCTGATCAACGAAGCGGCGGTCGGCAACGACGTCATCGAGGATGACGGCAAGACCGATCCGCGTTTCTCCGCCACCGCGGACGAGCTGAAGAAGAAGGGCGTGGACGACTTCCAGCTCACCTACGCGCGTGCAGACGCTCGCTCGGCTCGGCCACAATGCCATGGCCGCATCCGGCGGGTCGCGGAGCGGCGGCGCGCCGAGGTGAGCACGACCGGGGGGATTTCGAACCTCAACCTGGCGCGGGCGCTGGCGCTGCTGGTGCCGGCGGCTTTGCTTGCCGGCGCCTGGTCCTTCCAGATCTGGGGTCACCTATTCCCGTGCCACTATTGCTGGTGGCAGCGTTACGCCCATCTCGTCGCCGCCGCCCTCGCCATCGTCGCGATCGCCGTCGCCGGCCGGCCGGGGCTCGACCGTGTTTTCCTCGTCCTCGCCGCCCTCGCCATCCTCGCGAGCGGGGCGATCGGCGTCTATCATGCCGGTGTCGAGGCGCATGTCTTCAAGGGCTTCAGCACCTGCACCAGCACCGTCACCCACGCCGCCAATACGGACGATTTGATGGCGCAGATCATGAGCGCGCCGATCGTTCGCTGCGATGAGGTGCAGTGGCGATTCCTCGGCATTTCGATGGCGGGATGGAACGCGATCCTCTCGATCGGGTTCGCAGCCGTGATCCTATGGCTGACCTTCCGCCGCCCGCGAGCCGCGGCATGAACGCCGCGACGCCTCCCTCCAGCCCGCCGGGCTGGTGCCCCGGCGACGCGCGCCCGGACGTCGGCTCGATGGTCCGCGTCGACCAGGCGGGCGAATATGGCGCGGTGCGCATCTATAGTGGCCAGCTCGCCGTTCTCGGCACTCGGCACCCCGCCGCGCGGCTCATCTCCCGCATGCAGGCGCAGGAAGAACGGCATCTGAAGCGCTTCGACGACCTGCTGGTCGAGCGCGGGCTCCGCCCCACCCTCCTCCAGCCGGTCTGGCACGTCGCCGGTTATGCGCTGGGGGCGGCGACAGCCTTGCTGGGCCCGAACGCCGCCATGGCCTGCACCGCCGCGGTCGAGACCGAGATCGACCGCCATTATGAGGCGCAGCGCCGTGCGCTCGGCAGCGACGAGCCCGATCTCGGCGCCACCATCGCCGAATTCCAGGCCGAAGAGCTGGAGCATCGCGACACCGCCATTGCCTCGGGTGCCGAGGACACGTTCGGATATCCGATCCTGTCGGGACTGATCCGCGCCGGCTGCCGCCTCGCCATCGAATTGTCGAAAAGGATCTGATCCTATGAAGTCCCTCCGCTTCGCCGCCGCCGCAGCCGTGGCCGTCTTTGCCTCGTCTGCCGTGTTCGCGGTCCCGCCCGCTTCCACCGCGGACGATTCGAAGGTCAACGCGCTCATCGTCTACGGCAACGATCCCTGCCCGCGCGGCAATGGCGACGAGATCGTGGTCTGCGCGCGCAAGCCGGAAAGCGAGCGCTACCGCATTCCGCCGGCAGTGCGCGACGATCCCAACAATCCCCACAACCAGGCCTGGACGAACCGCGCCAAGAGCCTCGAATATGTCGGCCGCACCGGCATCGGCAGCTGCTCGGCCAGCGGCTCCGGTGGCTGGACGGGCTGCCTCAACCAGCTGATCACTCAGGCCAAGGCCGAACGCCAGCAGACCGACGTCAACATGGTGCGGCTGATCGAGGAGGCGCGCGAGGAACGCAACGCCACGATCGCGTCGGAGGCCAGGACGGGGAGCCAGGAACAGCAGCAGCCCATTACGCCCCCCAAATAGGGAACCAAAGGGTCCCGCCCGGCCTTCTTTCAGATGAGAAAGGAGGCCGCCATGAAAGCCGCCTTGCCATTGATCGCCGCTGCCGGCGCACTTGCCGCCGGCCTCGCCGCGCCCGCTTCCGGACAGCAGAAGGTTCGCCAGCTCGTCGTCTACGGCCGCGATGCCTGCCCGCGCGGCGCGAGTGGGGACGAGATCGTGATCTGCGCCCGCAAACCCGAGACCGAGCGCTACCGGATCCCGCAGGCGCTGCGCAACACGCCGAGCACCGCCCCTTCCGACGCGAGCTGGACGGACCGGGCCGAGAATCTGGAATATGTCGGCCGCACTGGCATCGGCAGCTGCTCGGCGAGCGGTCCAGGCGGCTGGACCGGCTGTCTCAACCAATTGATCCAGTCCGCCCGCGCAGAACGCCGCCAGGATGCCGCGGCGGCGGCGCGGGTGCCGTAGCCCGCTAGCGCGCCTTTTCCGCAGCGATCCAGCCCTCGATCTGCGTCTCGAGCACGTCGAGGGGCACCGAGCCCTGGCTCAGCACCGCGTCGTGGAAGCGGCGGAGATCGAATTTGGGGCCGAGTTCGTGCTCGGCGCGAGTGCGCAACTCGCTTATCTTGAGCTCGCCCAGTTTGTAGGCGAGCGCCTGGCCCGGCCAGCTGATGTAGCGGTTGACCTCGGCGTCGATATTGGCGTCGCTGAGCGCCGTATTCTCGCGCATGTAGGCGACCGCGCGCGCCTTGTCCCAGTTCATCGCGTGGATGCCGGTATCGACGACCAGCCGCGCCGCCCGCCACGCCTCGTAGGAGAGTTCGCCCATCTTCTTCGCGGGCGTGTCGTAGAGGCCCATCTCCTCGCCCAGGCTCTCGGCATAGAGCGCCCAGCCTTCGGTGAAGGCGGTGTAGAAGCTGAAATAGCGGCGGAAGGGCGGCAGATCGAGCTCCTGCTGGAGCGCGATCTGGTTGTGATGCCCGGGCACCGCCTCATGGCAGGTCAGCGCTGGCAGCTCCCAGAGCGGCCTTT
This sequence comes from uncultured Alphaproteobacteria bacterium, assembly GCA_963777295.1. Classification (GTDB taxonomy): domain Bacteria; phylum Pseudomonadota; class Alphaproteobacteria; order Sphingomonadales; family Sphingomonadaceae; genus Allosphingosinicella. The sequence goes on along the minus strand of CAVZPV010000005.1, from coordinate 50,833 downwards.
GGTCGAGTTTTGACGTGTTCACATAATAGGTGCCCGCGATGCCCGCCGCCGGCGAGCCCGGCGCATAATAAGCGGTGGTCGTGCCTTCGGCCGTCTCCGCCGGGATGGCGCGGATCCCGTAGCTGAGCCTCGGCAGCTTTCCGAACAGGCCCGGCATCTTGCCGTCGATCGTCTTCGCCATCAAAGCCGCCGCCGCCATCAGCTCGTTCGGCGTCTTCGCATAATAAGCAGGGTTGGTGTGCAGCTCCTTGATGAAGGCGGCGCGGGTGGCGAAGCCCGCCCGGTGCGCCACCTGGTCCATTTCGGCGGTGATGCGGGCGATCTCGCGAAGGCCGATGGCGTGGATCTGCTCGGGGGTAAGGTCGGTCGTCGTCTCCTGCCGGATGCGAAAAGCGTACCAGGCGCGGCCGCCCGGCTCGGCCGAGATGCTGTCCGACTTGGCGCAATGCGGCAGATAGGTCGTGAGGTAGAAAGCGAGATGCTTGGCATAAGCCGGGTTGAGCGTGCCAGTGATGAGCTGGCGCACCCGCGACTGCATCGCAGTCCAGTCGGCTTCGGAAATCGCCTTCGGACGGGAATGCGTGAACGGCTCGTAGAAGCGCGATTTGGTCGGATCCTCGGCGATTACGCCGGAAATGGTCTTGTCGTAGCCGCCGAGTACCGAGCAGGGCAGGACATAGCCGCCGCGCACCGCGTCGGCCGTCACCGCCAGCGCCGCATCGTTGAGCTTGGGATAGGCGGCGAGCCGCGCCAGATACAATTCGAAATCCGCCTTCGTCCGCAGCGGCACGTTGTTGGGAAGGTCGGCGAAATCCTGATGCCAGCCCGAATAAGTGGTAAAGAGCATCGTGCGCTGCGGGTACCGATTGCCTTCGACCATCCCTTCCAGCGCGCGCTTGAGGATGGCGCGGTTGGTCCGGTCTTCCGGCGACAGCGACGCCGCCGGGATCTTCTCCAGGCGGGCGAGGAAGGCGGCGGCCTCGGCGGCGCGGCGATCGTCGGCGGCGAGGGTCGGGTCCGACAATTGGTCGTCATAGGTGCGCACGCCGAGCGCGGTCGCCTGCACCGGATTTTCGCGCAGCAGCCATTGATAATGGTCGGCGAGCAATTGGTGGAAATCGTCGGCCGGCGCGGCGCGAAGCGGCGCGGCGGCAAGCAGCAAAACAGCGAGCAGCAATCGGCGCATCGTCCATCCTCCGACAGCGTCACCCTACCCATTCGGCGGACAGTGGCAAAGACGCGACGACGCGGCGCGCGCGGACGCACGCCCGACAATCTCCGGCAACATTGGTGGGTAAAGGGTCGGGCACAGGGGGTCAGGCCGACGCAAGGAACCTCGACCATGCCGACGGAAGACCGGGACTATCATATCGACCGCGCCCGCGCCGAACTCGATCGCGGCTATCGGACCGACAATTTCGCCGTCGCCCGCGCGCATCTTGGCTTGGCGGCTTTGCACATCAAGCACCTCCGCAACGGCACCGACCGTCCCGCCGAGGGCGACTCCCCAACCTTGGCCGACACGCTCGGGGCCGCCGCGAGCTAGAATTGCGATCCGGCCGAAGCGCGGGAAACCCAACGGCCCAGGATGGTTGTGCCTCTGTCGTGAGGAGGCGCGTCATGAGCGATCACGTCTACAAGATCATCGAAGTGGTCGGCAGCTCGCCGGCCGGGATCAAGGAAGCGATCGACTGCGCGATCGAACGCGCCTCGCAAAGCATCCGCGACATACGCTGGTTCGAGGTCAAGGAGACTCGCGGGCAGGTCGAGAACGGCCGCGTCGCCCATTACCAGGTGACGCTGCGGATCGGCTTCACGCTGGGCGGCTGACCGCTTCGACCGACGCGGGCACAGACATCATTCAGAAGGGGCTCGCCATGAAGGAGGCAAATCCTTAGGACGAAGCTCGCCTATGTCCCTGCTCGAAGCCGCCGACGGCCACGTTCCAGCCGATCCCGCCGATCGTGCCTTTCTCGGCCATCCCGAAGGGGCTCGGCTATCTCGCCGTCGCCGAGGGTTTCGAGCGCTTTTCCTATTACGGGATGCAGGCGCTTCTCGTCCTCTACATGACCAAGCAATTGCTGCTGCCCGGTCACGTCGAGCATGTCGCCGGCTTCGGTCCGTTTCGCGCGGCACTCGAATGGCTTTACGGCCCGTTGTCGCGGCAGGCGCTCGCATCCAACATCTTCGGCCTCTATGCGGGCCTCGTCTATCTGACGCCGCTCGCGGGCGGCTTCATTGCCGATCGCTGGCTCGGCCGTACGGCCAGCATCACCATCGGCGCGTTGACCATGGCAGCTGGCCATTTCCTGATGGCCTTCGACTTCAGCTTCCTCATCGCGCTTTTCTGCCTCCTGCTCGGCGTCGGCTTCTTCAAGGGCAATATCGCGACCCAGGTCGGCGAGCTTTACGGACCGGACGACCTCCGCCGCGCCGACGCCTTCCAGATCTTCCTGCTGGCGGTGAACATCGCCGTCATCGTCTCGCCCTTCGTCTGCGGCACGCTGGGGCAGGAGGTTGCCTGGCATTGGGGGTTCGGAGCGGCCGGCGTCGGCATGGTGATCGGGCTGCTCATCTACCTCTCCGGCCGGCGGTGGTTGCCGAAGGAGAAGGGACCGCGCCGGGGCGGCGACCCGATGGCCGCGGCCGAGAAGATACCCTTCATGCCGGGCGATGGAGCCCGGGTCGCCGTGCTGATCCTGCTGCTGCCCCTGCTCGTCCTGTCGGCGCTGGGCAACCAGCAGATTTTCGACGCCTATCTCGTCTGGGGAGACGCCAACTACAATCTGACCTTCTTCGGGCACACCATGCCGGTGACCTGGCTGGTCTCGCTCGATGCCTTCATCTCCACCGCGATGATCGCCGGAGCGGTTGTGTTCTGGCGCTGGTGGGGCACGAAGTTCCGGGAGCCGGACGAGATCACCAAGCTGACCATCGGCGCGATCATCTCGGCCTTCGCGCCGCTGGCGCTCGCCATCGCTTCCTACCAGGCGGCGGCGACCGGCTCGAAGGTCGGCCTGGGCTGGGGCCTCGCCTTCCATTTCATCAACGACATCGGCTTCGCCAACGTCTTCCCGATCGGCATCGCGCTCTTCTCGCGCGCCGCGCCGCGCGCGGTCGCCGGTACGATGATCGGCGTCTATTATCTTCACCTGTTCGTCTGCAACATGCTGGTCGGCTGGCTTGGCGGCTTCCTCGACAAGATGCCGGGAGGGCATTTCTGGCTGCTCCATGCCGGCCTGGTCGGCACCGGCGCCGTGGGCCTGCTGATCGTCCGCTCCTTCGCCGGCCGCATCCTCGCGCCGCACGAGCCGATGAGCGGAGGCTAGTCGTCCGATTGGAAATTCGTCACGATCGGAGTTGCAGTCATCGAATTTGCAACCCCCCCGGAGGTTTGCAGGCCTGAGGCGTCGCTTGAGAGCACGACAATCGACGTTGCAGTGGGTAGCGACGGGCGCGTCACTGGATGCAGCGTGGTCGAGATGGTGGGCTCCGCTCGGGACTGCACCAGCTTAAGCCCGTGCGTAAAATATACTATATACGTGCTTGACCCAAATTGAGGTTGCGCTATAGGCTGATCATCACGGAGCATGTCATGCAACTATCGTCTCTTTACGATCTCATGGAAGCGATCCCCGACGAGCAGGCGGCGATCGATCATTTCACTGCGATCCGCTGGAGGCACCGCGTTCTGCCCATATTGCGCTGGCCGCGAATATCTATCATTTCTCCGACAAGCGGGATCACAAGTGCGGCGATTCCGGAAGCGCTTCTCAATCAAGGTCGGGACTATCTTTGCCGACACCAAGATCCCCCTGCGCAAGTGGTTCATGGCGATTTGGCTTATCACGTCGCACAAGAAGGGTATCGCCAGCACACAGTTGGCCAAGGATATCAGCGTGACGCAGAAAACGGCGTGGTTCATGCTGATCGTTGCGCCATGCGATCCGCACCCAGTCCTTCAACCGCCCGCTCGGCGGCGAAGTTGAAGCCGACGAGACGTTCATCGGGGGCAAGGAGAAGAACAAGCACGAATGGCAGCGCACCGGCGGCAAGCAGGGCGGGGCTGGCAAGGTGGCCGTCCTCGGGATGCTGGAGCGTGAAGGCGAGCTTCGCACCGGCGTCACGCCGAACCTTCGCGCTGGCACCGTCCAGACTGTCATCTGCGATAACGTCGCGCCGGCACCGCTCTGATGACGGACGAGCATGGCGCGTTCGTCGCCTCGGGGACCGCTACAGCCATCACCGGGTGAACCACAGCGCCGGAGAGTATGTCCGCAACTTCTGCCTTCACACGAACGGGATTGAGAGCGTGTGGGCGCTGTTCAAGAGACAGATCGTCGGCACGCACCATTGGCTGTCGCCGAAGCATTTGAACGCCTATCTTGGCGAGATGACATGGCGCTTCAATCTTCGTGAACTGAGTGAAGGCGCGCGCGTTAATGCCCTCCTCGGTCAGGCCGTTGGGCGGCTGACGTACAAAGCGCTGATCGCATGACCAAAAGCCGCGGAGGGCAAACTGTCCCTCGACATGCCCTTTGGCGAGGCCCTGCAGCGCCTGATCGGTGTCGACCCGGCCCAGGTTCAGGCGAACATCAAAAAGTCCAAGGCCGCAAAACCACCGGGAGAGGTTCACCCCTCCCGATGATCCGACAAACGTCGTCAGTTTACGCAGTGCTAGAGCTAGGAAGCGGCCAAGGCCGCTGAGCTAGAACCGCCGTCCGGCAACCGGCGCCAATGGGCGCGTACATATTCCACTTTGCCAAACCGGATACGGTAATAGGGATCTGATCCAAACCATCTTTGGATTCCTTCTTCACAAACATGGATAATCGCGGGGCAGCATCTCTTGCGGGATCGGCTGCGCTGCGGTGTTGCTTTCTCTCGAAGGCCCCACAGGTGCGCGCGCGTCGCTTACGAGCGATGGCCGCACTTGCGCGCGGCGTTAGGGGCTATTGTTCATAGTCCGCCTCCATCATCGGGAGAGCCGACGTCATCCGACGTGGGCATCGCATTTTCGGCGACGAGGTTAACCAGCACACCGCGAGCGGCATTGGAAGGGTCACACATGTATGTAGCCCTAAAATATCCCGTCGGTTCGCGCTACACCGATCCGACCATTCGCAACGGTCACCCGGTCGGTGGCCGAATTCGGATCATGGAATCCGAAACGCGCGAATACGATCAGCGCTGAGTTGGAAGCCCGCTACAACCACGAATACGATCCGGGACTCATTCGACACTTCGGTCGGGCTGCCGCTGACTATGAAGACGGCGTGACGGCGGCGCTCAGGCTGCCGCGCCGCCATTCTCCCCGTTCTTCAGCCACGCCATCAGCTCGGGGAACGGAATGAGATGATTGAACGAAAGGCCGGCAAGGCCGCCTTCGGACCAGCGCACCTGCGCCTGGAGCGGCCGGAAATGTTCCATCGTCAACACGCATTCGCGCCCGGGCTCGAGCGGCTGATCGCATTCGATCTTGACCCCACCCTGCGAGATGTCGCGCGTGTTGACGCCGTGGAGGCGGGCGCCGCAGCGCAAAGTGGCCAGACGGTCGACCTCGATCCGCGGCAGGCGCGGCTGCCAGCCATTGTCCAGCACGGTCTGGTTGGAGAGGATCTCGGCGACGTCGATCGGCTCGTCGAATTCGACGCCGATATTGGAATCGTCGACCCAGAGCACTTTGCCGGGCGTCTGCTGGTTGCCCTTGAGCTCGATCGCGACCCTCTCGCCGTCCTCATGATGCGAATAGACGTGGGCCATCAGGCCGCCCGCGGAAATGTTCCGGATCAGGCAGAGCTCGCGGCCTTCCTTGCCGATCAACGCGCCCACGCGAAGGATGGTGAGGTGGCGCGCATCGCGCCGCCGTTCCGGCGGCCGCGGCGCCAGCCGCGAAAAGGAGAACATCGTCTCCTCGTGAAGTTCGTTCGACAGCATTAACCCTCCGGCCATCGAATGTTCGACGACGGGCCCATTCCCGTCGCCCCCCACGCAGGAAGACATAACGCTCTGAAGGCTTAAGAACCGGTTTACGCCCTCCCGGCGGCGCTGGCTGGGCCACCGGATCGTTCACGTCTTGCTTACCATTCGGTCCTATGTCCCGGCGGCGATGAACGCCGAGCTGAAGATCGCACCCGAGCTGCGCCACGACCCCCGGCCACGTTCGGCGGTGAGCGGGTGGACGGGGGCCGTGGGACTGGGCGCCTTGCTGGCCTATGCGGGCGTCGCCCGCACCTGGCAGTTTACCGGCCCGAACGCCGCGCTCTGTGCGGTTGTCGCCTGCGGCCTGCCGATGGTGCTCTGGTCGGTGCTGGTCGAGAAGGTGCACCGCCGGCCGACGACCGGGATCGACTGGGATTCGCCGCCGCGGCCGCTGAAGGACTTGCTCGACTTCACCTTCGTCAAGATCGCCGGTCTTTGGGCGACCTGGGCCGCGATCGCCTTTCTGTACGGCATGGCGCGCTGGTATTGGGGCGGGCCGTATCTCTTCTCGATGAAGATCCTCGGCTGGGCCTCGATTCCGCTGCTCGTCCTGTCCGTGCCTTATGTGGTGTGGATCGACCGGCGGCTGCGGGAGCCGCGCGACGGCTCCTGGCATATGGGCCAGCTGCTGATCGGCAAGTCGAACCTCGTCGATCGCGAGATCCTCTACGATTATCTGCGTTGCTGGGCGATCAAGGCTTTCTTCCTCGCCTTCATGCTCTCGATCGTGCCGGGCAACTGGTTCTTCGCGATCACCCCCAACTCGGCCGACGTCACCGTCAATATCGGATCGCTGACGCGCTGGCTGATCGCCTGCATGTTCATGGTCGACGTGACCTTCGCAACCGCCGGCTACGTGCTGACGATGAAGCCCCTCGATGCCCATATCCGCTCCGCCAATCCGTTCGCGGCGAGCTGGATGGCGGCCCTCATCTGCTATCCGCCGTTCATCATGATGAACGGCGGCGGCCCGCTCGACTATCGGGTCGGAACCGTGGGCGAGGACGGTTGGTCCTATTGGCTCGACGGCTGGCCTTTGTTGTTGACGGCGGACGCCATCCTGCTCGTCCTGCTGACCGGGATCTATGCGCTGGCGACGGTCACCTTCGGCTACCGCTTCTCCAACCTCACCCACCGGGGCATCCTCACCAATGGCCCCTATGCCTGGTCGAAGCATCCGGCCTATCTTTCGAAGAACCTGTTCTGGTGGCTGGCCTTCCTGCCCTTCTTCGCGACCACCGGCGACATGACGGACTGCATCCGCAACACCTTCATCCTCGCCTGCGTCAGCGGCGTCTATTACTGGCGCGCCAAGACCGAGGAGCGGCACCTCTCTCTCGACCCGGCCTATCGCGACTATGCGGGCTGGATGGCGCGCAACGGGCCGATCCCGCGCCTGTTCCGCGCGCTGTCGCGGCGCCCGCGGCCGGACGCGATCCCCGCCGAATAGGCCGGTCGTTACGGTAATCTTCCGAGATTGACCCCTCTGGCGGCGCGTCTAGCGCGGCCGCCATGCAATTGGACGACAACGCGACCTTGGCGCCGGAAACCGAGGCGGCCCAGAAAGAGGATAAACGTCCGGCGCTCCCAGGCGGCGGAAAGGCTTCCCGACCCGTCGCCTTCTTCGAAATCTACTGGCCCTATTTCGAGCAGCCGATCGACCAGGCCTGATCGGCCGGATTATGGCTTGCGAGAAAGGCTTTCGAGCTTGCCGAGATAGAAGGCGAAGCTGTCCTTCTGCTGGTAGAAGCCGTGGCCCTCATCCTTGATGATGTAGAATTCGTGCGGCTTGTGCGCGTGGGTCAGCGCCGCGTCGTAATCCTTCGACTGCTCGATCGGCACCGTGCGATCAGCGTCGCCATGGATGAGCAGGACCGGCACCTGCAGCCGTGCGGCGCCGAACAGTGGCGAGACCGAGTCGAGATCGAACGATCCCGCACCCCGCATGGTCGACTTATATTCCTGATAGGCCGCGGCTGGAGAAGAAGTCGCTCGTCATAAGAGAGCTGCTTGCGCAGGTTGAACACGCCGGCGAAGCAGGAGGCGCAGCGATAGCGCTCCGGATTGCGGGTCGCGCCCCAGGCCGCGGCATAGCCGCCATAGGAGCTTCCGACCAGGCAGGCACGCTTCGGGATCGACGATGCCGCGCGCCGACCAGCCAGTCCATCCCGTCGTCGAGATCGTCCTGCATCTTGCGGCCCCATTCGCCGTAGCCGCGCCGGTAATACTCGATGCCGTAGCTGTCGGAGCCGCGGTAATTGGGCTGGAGGACGGCATAGCCGCGGTTGGCCAGCATCTGCACTTCCGGATCGTAGTGCAACGTATCCCGCACGCCGTAAGGGCCGCCGTGCGGCATGATGACGAGCGGCAGACCCTTCGGCTGCGCGGCCGACGGGCAGAGTCAGGTAAGCCGGGATTTCAAGCCCGTCCCGCGCCCTGTACCTCACGGCCTCCATCGTCGCGAGCTGCGCCGGGAACGAGCTTCGGGTTCGGCCGCACCAGCGGGCTCAGCTTCGTATTCGCGATATGGAAGACGTAATAGCGTTCCCGGGATCGCGCGTCGTGCCGGAATGGACCAGCAGCACCGCCCTTGTCGTCGCTCCACGAGGCGATATCGTTCTGGCGCCCCGACAAGCGCCCGGTCGATTCCGTCCTGCACCTCCTTCAGGAAGGATCGAGCCAGGCGATCCGCTCCCGGTCATCCGTGTAGCGTCGACACCGACCAGCGGAATGAGCCACCGTGTCGAATTCCAGATCCTTCGACATCGTTGGTCGGGCAGGCGAAGACCTTTTCGCCCATCGTCCGCGTCCCGAAATCATATTTGTAGAGGGCGTTGAGACCCGTGTCCTTGTTCGACAGGATATAGCCTTGATCGGTACCCCCGACGAAGTGCATCACCCCGGTCGGCTGCATCCTCGAAAAGATGCGTTTCGCCGCGCGATATCTTGCGGAACTCGACCTCCGGTCCCGGGCGGTACATCAGGAACCACTGGCCTTGGTCGAAGCCGATGCCGGCCCGAACCACGCCTTTGCTATCTGCATACCAGTCGTGGACGCCGTCCATCGGCCGGACGATCAGGTTCCGGCCGATTCTCCTTCAAGGCTGCAGCGATAGATACCCGGCGATTCTCCGTAGGATCGGCTGACCGACAGGAGCAGATAGTCGCCGGCCGGATCAACGAACAGCACGTCGTCGCCGATATTGGTCGAAATCGGTGAAGCCGATGAAGGTCCCCGCTTCCGACCCGAGATCGAAGCTGAGCAGGCGTGTTGCCTTGCCTTCGACGATCAGCGTCTCGAGGCCCAATTCCTCTCTCTGCTGGAAGTTGATGAGGATGCTGACGAGGAAGCGGCCGTTGCCTGCCCAGCGGTACCAGCGCAGCTCGCTGTCCTTGGGCAGTGCATAGCCTTTCAGCGCGCCGGTCGAGATCTCATAGGTGCCGAGCATCTCCTGCCCGCGTACCTGCATCCGCGCGAGAACCTTGGTGCCGTCTGGCGAGAGCTCGAAGCGCTTCCATCGCCGGCTTCTCGGCGAATACTTCTGCCGGAAACCGCGGCGGCTTCTGCTCCGTCGCCGGCGCTGCCGCAGCCCAGAGCCGTGTCCCGCGCAACATCGCCGACGTGCCGATCGCGCCAAGCAATGTCCGCCTGCTGGTTTGCATCATGCCCCTCCCCCTGCGGCGCTGCACGGTTCCCCGCCGGCTCCCCTGCCGCGCACCCATTCTTATCAGCTCCTGCGGCCTGCGCGAGTCGAAAATCACGTCGATTCAGCCGGTTCAGGCGGCGGGCGGCGCCACCAGATTGGCGAGGATGCGGCCGCCGGCGGGGGTCAGGATCGACTCGGGGTGGAATTGGACGCCCGACTGGAGCGCCGTGGGATCGCTGATCGCCATCGCCATGCCGTCGATCCGCGCGTGGACGCGGAAACGGTCCGGGATGTCGCGGGTGCAGAGCGAATGGTAGCGGCCGACGCGGACCGGCTCGGTAAGGCCGGCGAACGGGCCCGCGCCGTCATGATCGAGCAGGCTCGCCTTGCCATGGACCGGCTCGGCGCGTTCGAGCGGCGCGCCGGCCTCCATCAGAATCGCCTGCTGGCCCAGGCACACGCCGGCGAGCGGCACTCGGCCCTTGGCGAGGGCGACCAGCTCGAGGATGCAGCCGGATTCCTCCGGCCGGCCGGGGCCCGGCGAGATCAGGATCGAGGCGTCGCTCTCCTCGGCCTCGGCGAGGGCGGCCTTGGCGGAGACGGTATTGCGTAGGACCCGTACCCTTGTGCCGAGCCGCTGAATCGCGTCGACCAGGTTGAAGGTGAAGGAATCGAAATTGTCGATGAGGAGGACGCTGCTCATTGCGCGTCTCCCGCGGCGGCGATGGCGGAGAGGATGGCGGCGGCCTTGCGCCGCGTCTCGTCGGCCTCGCGCATCGGATCGCTGTCGTGGACCACACCCGCGCCGGCGCGGACGAAGGCGGTGCCATGCTTCACCACGGCCGAACGGATAACGACGCCGGTGTCCATCGCGCCGTGGCCGGAGAGCCAGCCGATCGCGCCGCCATAGGGGCCGCGCCGAGTCCGCTCGAAGCGGCGCAGCAATTCGGTCGCCTTGATCTTGGGCGCGCCGGAGAGGGTGCCGATGTTGAGGCAGGCCTGGAGCGCGTGGAACGCGTCATATCCCATGCGCAGCGAGCCTTTCACCGAGGAGACGAGGTGCATGACGCGGGCATAGCGCTCGACGTCCATCAATTTGGCGACGCGGCGGGTGCCGGGGATGCTGACCCGGGCGACGTCGTTCCGGGCGAGGTCGACCAGCATCATATGCTCGGCCACTTCCTTGGTATCGAGGCGGAGGTCGGCCTCCATCTGGTCGTCCTCGTCGGCATCGGCGCCGCGCTTGCGGGTGCCGGCGATCGGCTTCACCTCGACCACCGGCCAGCCCTCCTCGCGGCCGACGCGGACCGACACTTCGGGCGAGGCGCCGAACAGGAGATGGTCCGGCCCCGAGACGAAGAACATGTAGGGGCTACGGTCGAGCTTGCGCAAAGCGGCGAAGGCGGCGAGCGGATCGGCGCAGGGCGCGGAGAAAGTGCGCGAGGGCACGACCTGATAGATGTCGCCGGCGAGGATATGCTCCTTCATCCGCGCGACGACGTCGGCATAGGCGGCGTCGTCGAGATCGGTGGCGGGTTCCGGCCCCGGCCGAAGCGCGGGCGCGGGAACCGGCGCGATCGGGGCTTCGCAGCGCTCCGCCAGCGATGCGAGGCGCTCGGCGGCGCCGTAATGGGCGCGGACATTGTTCTCGCCTTCCTCGGTGCCGAAGGCGGTGCAGACGAGACGCGGCGCCAGGCCCGGCTCGGTCACCACAAGGGATTCGGCGAGCCAGAAAACGAAATCGGGGAAATCGAGCACATCCTCCTGCTCGCGGGGCAGGTCCTCGAACAGATCGACATGGTCGAAGGAAAGGATGCCGAGGCAGGCGAGGGTGAAGGGCTCTTCGGGCGTCTCGCTGCGCAGGCCCGACGTCAGCGCGCGCAGCACGTCGAACGGCGAGGGGGCGAGCAGGCGCGCCTCGGCATCATCGCCCTCGGGCGGCGGGAAGCGCAGGGTGAGGCTGCCGGTCTGACGCGCCTCGATCCGGTGGGCGAGGACGCGGCCGAGCGCGGCGAGGACGTTGAGGCCGCCCGAGGTGAGCGCGGTCAAAGTCACCGCGAAGCCGCGGCATTCGATCCGCACCGCCGCCTGGTCGAGGATCAGGCTCGGCCCGGCCAACGTCTCCAGCAGGAAGGTGTCGTGGCGGCGGCCGCCGTCGGTCAGCGCCGCATACAAAGCGAGCCGGTCCGGCGCGCCGGCAAGGCGCCGGGTCAGAGCATGGGCGGTGCCGGCCGCGGGAAGCGGTACGCTCATGCCAGCTCGCGGCCGACCGCGGCGACGATCGGCGCGATCGATTTCATTAGCTGCTCGAAGCCCTCGGGATAGAGCGATTGGGCGCCGTCGGAGAGGGCCACCGCCGGATTTTCGTGCATCTCGACGAGGATTCCGTCCGCCCCGCAGGCGGCCGCCGCCAGCGCCATCGGGATGACGAAATCGCGCACGCCGGTGCCGTGCGAGGGATCGACCAGCACCGGCAGATGTGTCTTCTGCTTGATGTAGGGGATGGCGTTGAGGTCGAGCGTGTTGCGGGTCGCCGTCTCAAAGGTGCGGATGCCACGCTCGCACAGCATCACCTGCTCGTTGCCGGCGGCGAGCAGATATTCGGCGGCGAGCAGCAATTCCTCGACCTTGGCCGACATACCGCGCTTCAGCAGCACCGGCTTGCCGCACTTCCCCACGCGCCTTCAGCAGCGAGAAATTCTGCATGTTGCGGGCACCGATCTGGAGCGCGTCGGCATATTTCGCGACGGTATCGACGTCGCCGCTCTCCATCACCTCGGTCACCACCGGCAGGTCGAGATCGTCCGCCACCTCGCGCAGGATCTTGAGCCCGTCGAGACCATGGCCCTGGAAGGCATAAGGGCTGGTCCGCGGCTTGTAGGCGCCGGCGCGCAGGCCGTGGGCGCCGGCCATCTTGGCGAAGACGGCGGTGTTGCGCATCTGCTCGCGCGTCTCGACCGCGCAGGGCCCGGCGATGACCGTGAAGCCGCGGCCGCCGATCGCGTTGCGGCCGAAGCGGACGATCGTGTCGTGCGGGTGCATCTCGCGGCTGACCAGTTTGTAGGGAGCGAGGATCGGCTTGAGCGATTCCACCATCGGGTGGCTGTCAAGCGCCAGCTCGGCGAGCAGGCGCTCGTCGCCGAGCGCGCCGAGCACCACCCGCTCGGCGCCCGGCATGTGCAGCGGCTTCAGGCCCTTGGCTTCGATCTTCTCCATCAGCTCGCGGGCGGTTTCGGCTGGGGCTTCGGGCTTCAGAACGATGATCATGGTCGGATGTCCGTGGTCTGGAGGCATAAAAAAACCCGCCTTGGGGCGGGCCTGCTGTCGCTTGGTCGAAGAGCTGCGGTCTTCAGGTCATGCGGTCGTGCGGGCGCGCCAAGGCGTATAGGCCGACCAGCGCCACCAATTGGTCGAACGGGAAAGGTTCATGGTACCCATGGCAGGTTGGATATGCGACTCCGCCGCTGCTGGCAAGCGCCTCCATTGCCCGGCGCGGCGGCGCGTGACAGAAGCCGATCCATGGACAAGATCGACCGCCGCTTCTTCCTCGCCTCGACCGCCGCCGCTGCGGCACTTCCCGCCTTCCCCGCCCTGGCCGCGCCATCCGCGGACACCGCCGACGAGGCGATGCTTGCCACAATCGCAGAGGCCCTGCTCGCCGAATACCCAGAGAATGCGAGCGCGCTCGGCATCGACAAGGACGCAAGGGCGGGGCTGAAGAGCCGGCTCACCGACCGCTCGCTCGCAGGCCGGGCGCATCATGCCGAGGCGGCGCGGGCGCGGCTGGCGCGGCTCAAGGGCTGGAACCGGCATGGTCTCAGCCCCGCCGCCTTGCTCGACCTCGAAGTGACGGAGACGGCGCACGGCCTCGCCGCCGATGGCTATCGCTTTCCCTATGGCGATGTCGCCGTGCTCAACGACAATTGGTCCTACCGCAACGCGCCTTATGTGGTGACGCAGAATACCGGCGCCTTCGTCGAGGTGCCGGATTTCCTCGACAGCAACCATCCGGTGAAGGACCGCGCCGACGCCGATGCCTATCTGGCGCGGGTCGAGCTCTATGCGACATCGCTCGATGCCGAGACGGAGCGGCTACGGCACGATGCCGGGCTCGGCGCGATCGCGCCCGACTTCCTGCTCGACAAGACGATCCGCCAGCTGAAGGCCGGCGCGTACCCAGCCGATCGCCGACTGGACGATCGTCACCTCGCTGGACAAGAAGACCGACGAACCTGGGCGGCGACTATCGTGCCCGCGCCGAGGCGCTGGCCCGCGACAAGGTGGCGCCGGCGCTCGACCGCCAGATCGCGGCGCTGGAGCAATTGCGCGCCAAGGCCGACGATCGCGCCGGCGTCTGGAAGCTGCCGGACGGCGACGCTTATTATGCCTGGGCGCTGCGCGCGGGCACGACCACCAACATGACCCCCGACGAGGTCCACGCCATGGGCCGCGAGCAGCTCGCGTCGCTGCAGGCGCGGATGGACCCGATCCTGCGCGCGCAGGGCCTGACCCAGGGCAGCGTCGGCGCGCGCATGACCGCGCTCGGCAAGGATCCGAAAAACCTCTTCCCCAACACCGACGAAGGCCGCCGGCAGATCCTCGCCTATCTGAACGGCCGCATCGCCGACATCCGCACGCGCCTGCCGCGCGCCTTCGCGACGCTCGTGCGCGGCAATCTCATCATCAAGCGCGTGCCGCCGGCGATCGAGAATGGCGCGCCGGACGGCTATGCCGGGGCCGGGCACGATCGACGGCTCGGTGCCGGGCAATTATTATATCAACCTGCGCGATACCTCGATCTGGCCGCGCTACGGCCTTCCGACCCTCACCTATCACGAGGGCATTCCCGGCCATGTCTGGCAGGGCGAATATACGTACAAGCTGCCGCTGATCCGCTCGCTGCTGGCGTTCAACGCTTATTCGGAAGGCTGGGCGCTCTATGCCGAGCAATTGGCCGACGAGCTCGGCGTCTATGACGACGATCCGCTCGGGCGGCTCGGCTATCTCCAGTCGATCGCCTTCCGCGCCTGCCGGCTGGTGGTCGACAGCGGCATCCACGCCAAGCGCTGGACGCGCGCGCAGGCGATCCAGTGGTTCGCCGAGACCAACGGCTCGACCGTCGAGGAAGTGCAGGGCGAGGTCGACCGCTATTGCGCCTGGCCCGGCCAGGCCTGCGGCTACAAGGTCGGCCACAGCGAGATCAACCGCCTCCGCGACAAGGCCAAGGCCGCGCTGGGCCCGCGCTTCGACCTGCGCACCTTCGACGACGCGGTGGTGATGGGCGGCAACGTGCCGCTGACGTTGCTCGAGCGCGTGGTCGACCGCTACATTGCGGCGCGGCGGGCTTGAGCGCCGGACGAGGGGCGCATGCACATTCATCTTCCGAAGCCGCTGCACGGCTGGCGCGCGTTCGTCGGTGAAGTGGGGATCATCGTCATCGGCGTGCTCATCGCGCTTGGCGCGGAACAAGCCGTCGAAGCCCTGCACGAGCACCGGCTGGCAGGCCAGACGCGCACGGCCGTCACGGACGAGATCAACAACGATCTGGCGAATCTGCAGCTTCGGGCGACAGCCGAGCCCTGCATTGTGAAACGCCTGTCGGAGCTCCACGCGATCGTCGACCAATGGGGCCGGACCGGCGCTTTCAAGACACCATTGTGGGTCTCGCAAACACCGGTTCTGACGGTCGACCTGCCCCACTACGATGCCGCTTCATCGGCGGGTCACCTCGCGCTGCTGCCGCGCGAAGAGCAGTATCGGATCGGGGTGATCGTGGCCAAGCTGCGATCCTTCCAGCAATTTCAGGAAAGCGAGTTCCAAACCTGGCCCGACCTCCGCATGCTTCAGAGCGGAGCCTCGGCCTTGTCGCCGGCGGATCGAACCGCGATCCGACAGGCGCTCCAGCGCGCAGCCGTCCTCGATTTCGGTGTGCGGCTCCTGATCGCACAGGTGCTTCCCAGAGCTTCAGCTTACGGGTTCAAGCCGGACATGCACCGCTTCAACGAGAGAGCAAAAACCATCTGGAAGAACGGGCTTTATTCTCCTTCGATCTGCCTGCCGATCGATACGCCCCCGGTTCAGGCGAACGCGATGAGTCGATCGCAGGTTTCGCTGCCCTTCTGAAGCTGAGAGGGAATGCTCAATAAAGCAGCCGCCGCCATGCATCAGTTGCTGAACAAAGAGGCGTGCGGCATCGCCCGCCCGTTCCAGCCGTCCGGCCAATGCCGGTCGAAATCGATCTCGCGAGGATCCGGCACGAGCGCTCCGGCCTGCCTGGTCGCCCGCTCGATCTTCATAACATCCCCGCCGTGGATGCCTCCGACACTAGATGATCTCGCTCAGTTCCACGCCCTTCGTCTCGCGCGCCAGCAGGGCGGTAATGCCGCTGATCACGCAGCAGATGCCGACATAGATCGAGACCGGCACCGACGAGTGCGTCATCTGATAGAGCTTGATGGCGATGATCGGCGCCAGCGAGCCGGCGACGATCGAGGTCAGCTGGTAGGCGATCGAGGCGCCCGAATAGCGGATGCGGGTCGGGAAAGCTCGGCGATGAAGGCGGCCTGCGGCCCGTACATCGCGCCGTGGAAGAACAAGGCGACGATGATGGCGATGGTCGCCATCATGAGGCCGCCGCTGCCGAGCAGGGTGAAGAAGACGAAGCCGAACGCCGCCATGCCGAAGCCGCCGATCGCATAGACGGTACGGCGGCCGATCGCGTCGGACAGCCGGCCGAGCGCCGGGATCATGAAGAAATGGACGGCGGCGCCGATCAGGATCGCGTCGAGCGCCTGTTCCTTGGAAAGCTTGACCACCTCCGTCATCCAGGTCAGCGAGAAGGCGGTGATGATGTAATAGCAGACATTCTCGCCGACCCTCAGGCCCGCGCCGATGAGCAGGCCCTTCGGCCGCTCGCGCAGCACGTCCATGGCCGGCACTTTCGGCGGCGGCGCCGCCTCGATCTCCTTCTCGAAGGTGCGGCTTTCGGCGACCGACATGCGGATCCACCAGCCGATCGCGACGAGGACCAGCGACAGGAGGAAGGGAATCCGCCAGCCCCAGGCGATGAAGTCCGCGTTGCTTTGGGTCCCGGCGAGGAAGGCGAGGATGCCGGCGGCGAGCAGGTTTCCGGCGGGCACGCCCGCCTGCGGCCAGCTCGCCCAGAAGCCGCGCCGCTTCGCATCGCCATGTTCTGCGGCGAGCAATACCGCGCCGCCCCATTCGCCGCCGACCGCAAAGCCCTGGATCACGCGCAGCGCCGTAAGGAGGATCGGCGCCCAGATTCCGATCGCCGCATAGGTCGGCAGCAGGCCGATCGCGGCGGTCGCGAGCGCCCATCAGCACGAGGCTCAGCATCAGCAGGCGCTTGCGGCCGATCCGGTCGCCGAAATGGCCGAAGACGATGCCGCCGATCGGCCTCGCGGCGAAACCGAGCGCATAGGTGCCGAAGGCGGCGAGCGTGCCGGTCAGCGGATCGAGCGTCGGGAAGAACAATTTGTTGAAGATGAGCGCCGCGGCCGAGCCGTAGAGGAAGAAGTCATACCATTCGACCGTCGTACCGATCAGGCTGGCGGCGACCACGCGGCGTAGCGTCGTCGGCTGCCATTCGCCTTGCGCCCGAATGTCGCTCATGTCGCTCCTCCCTTTGGACCGAGCTTAGCCGCATCCTGTCCTCTTCGGCCAGTACCTTGGAAATTCTCAAAAAAGCGCCGGCAGGGGGAAGCAAATTCATAATGGTTGCAAAATCATCTTGACCGGCTGGCGAGATGAGGCAGCTTGCCGACCGTATCCGCAAAACAGGAGGGGCGCGATGCGAAGGATTCTTTTTGGGATCGTCTTGCCGTTGCTGGCATTGGCCACGGCCGCTTGCCAGGTCGGCACGCAATCGAGCAATTCAGGAACGTCTTCCGCGGCTGCCGGCGGCGGCGCCGTCGGAAGTGCCTCGGTGCCTGATCCCGCGATGACGGCGCCCGACCAGACCGCGTGGAACATCTTTATCGACGCGGTGAAACCGGCGGGAACGAGCGGCGTGACCTTCGCGACCTGGCCTAGCGATGCCGACACGTTCGCGCCTGGTGCGCAGCCGAGCGGCGGCAAGGCCTTGCTCGCCGTCGCGCCTCGCCCCAGCCTCCACGCGCCGGTCATCCCGAGCATGCGCAGGCAGCTTAGCTCCGGACAGGGCGGCAGGGCGAGCGCGAATCCACACGCCCTCGCCGCCGGCCCCAGCGGTGGACCCCCCAATCCGGCGCCGCCGGGAGTCGCTGTCTCCGGGGGCCAGCAGACGGGATGCGATTCATCGAATCCGTCGCGCTTCGAGCCCGGCTGCGACAGCCTCACGATGGAGAATGTGCGGCGCAATCCCGCCGCCTATGATTATATCGTCAACAACCACCTCAATTCTCAGAGCGGGCTGCAGAAGGCCTATCGGTCGGCCTTCAAGGTCGACTTCCCGACCGACGCGATAGAGATCAAGATGAACTGGCTGCCGGTGAGCGCGCTCGCCACTTATTATCCCGGCATTCCGCAGGACCAGTTCTACTTGGCTAACTTCACCGTCGAGGGGAAGCAGGTGCAATATGCGCTGATCTCGATGCACGTCATCTCGAAGCAGGTTCCGAACTGGACATGGGCAACGTTCGAGCATCAGGCCAATCGGGGGCGGTGCGATTTCATCGGCTGCCATGACAATTATGGTGCGACGAACCCCAATGTCGCGCCCGTCAACGATGCGAGCGGCAAGAACCAGGGCACGGTCTATTCGGCTTGTGGCAAGACGCAGGCGCTGCTCGATGCGTTCAAGGCGGCGGGCGTGGCGTCCGTGTTCAACAATTATTGCCTGAAGGGGTCACAGACCGATTTCACCGACAATAATGGGCTGGCGATCCGTGTCGGCAACTCGGTCACCGAATCGGGCTTCGTTCCGCAGGCCTCGTGCATGACCTGTCACGGCGAAGCCAATGTGACCAACGCGGGTAAGGCGACGAGCCAGTTCGGCTTCTTCAATGGCAACGGCCAGATCGGCGCGATCAATCCCCTTCTGGCCGGCTACTGGAATTTGTCCGGCCCGGTGCCCGGCTATACGCCTTACCAGGGGATGCCGGACTCACGCGCAATGCCATCTCGGCCGACTTCGTCTGGTCGATCCCGTTCTGCGCCTATGACGACGTGACGAACCCCAAGCAGCCTGCCCAGTCGCACTGCGCCGGCAAGTAAGGGCTGCCTTGCGATAGCGGGAGGGACGCACTAGGCGGTTTCGCCATGCTGCCTTCCCTCCCGTTGCTGCTGCTTCCTCTGGTGGCGGCAGCGGGCGCGTCGCCGCCTTCCCCCGATCAGGCTCGTTTCCGAACGGAGGCGGCGCGAGTGACGATCGCGCGCGACGATTGGGGCATCGCCCATGTGCGGGGCAAGACCGACGCCGACGCCGTGTTCGGCATGATCTATGCCCAGGCGGAAGACGACTTCAACCGGGTCGAGACCAATTACCTGACCGCGCTCGGCCGCACCGCCGAGGCCGAGGGCGAGACGGCGATCTGGGCCGATCTGCGCCAGAAGCTCTTCATGCAGCCCGCCAAGCTGAAGGCGGAATATGCGGCGAGTCCCGCCTGGCTGAAACGGCTGATGGATGCCTGGGCGGACGGGCTGAACTATTATCTCGCCACCCATCCGGACGTGCATCCGCGCGTGATCAATCATTTCGAGCCGTGGATGGCGCTCTGCTTCACCGAGGGCAGCATCGGCGGCGACATCGAGCGGATCGATCTTCCAAAGCTGCAGGCTTTCTACGGCCATCCCGGCCGCGAACTGGCGCTCGCCGAGCCGCGCAAGGAGCCGGAGCCGGGCGGCTCCAACGGCATCGCCATCGCGCCGTCCAACACGGCGATCGATCACGCTCTGCTGCTGATCAACCCGCACACCTCCTTCTTCTTCCGCTCCGAGCTGCAGATGACCAGCGACGAGGGGCTGGACGCCTATGGCGCCGCGACCTGGGGGCAGTTCTTCCTCTATCAGGGCTTCAACCCGCATATCGGCTGGATGCACACGTCGAGCGGCGTCGACTCCGTCGACGAGTTCGCCGAGACGATCGTCCACCGCAACGGCCGGCTCTTCTACCGCTACGGCACGCAGCTAGCGGCCGGTGACGCAGCAGCGGATCGCCGTGCCCTACCGCACCGCCGACGGCGCGCATGGCGGTCGCGGAGCTTCACCATCTACCGCACCCACCACGGCCCGATCGTCCGCGCCGAGGGCGGCAAGTGGATCGCCATCGCGCTGATGAACAAGCCGATCCCGGCGCTGGAGCAATCCTATCTGCGCACCAAGGCGCGCGACCTAACGCGCTACCTGAAGGTCGCCGGCGCTCGCGGCCAATTCCTCGAACAACACGATCTTCGCCGACGACAAGGGCGAGATCGCCTTTCTCCATCCCGCAGTTCATCCCGCGCCGCGACGACCGCTTCGACTACACCAGGCCGGTCGACGGCGGCGATCCGCGCACCGACTGGAACGGGCCTCATGACGCTGCTGAGATTCGCCGCATGTGATCGAACCCGCAGACCGGCTGGCTCTACAACAGCAACAACTGGCCCTATTCGGCGGCTGGCCCCGACAGCCCCAAGCGCGCCGATTATCCGCGCTACATGGACACGGCCGGCGAGACCCCGCGCGGTGTCCATGCCATCCGCGCTGCTCGGCACGCGCCGGAAGGATTTCACCATCGAGCCGCTGCGGCGCGGCGGCCTTCGATTCCTGATCTCCCCGCCTTCGCGCGGCTGGTGCCGGGACTGGTCGCGGCCTGCGACGAAACGCCCGGGCGATCCGCTCAAGGCGCGGCTGGCGGACCAGATCGCGCTGCTGCGCGGCTGGGACGATCGCTGGGGCGTGGATTCGGTGCCCACCTCTCTGGCGATCTTCTGGGGCGAGGCGCTGTGGAAGCGCGCCGTCGGCGCAGGCGAATATCTGCCGGGATGTCGAAACCTACGACTACATCAGACGCCGCGCCGCCAGAAATGAAGCTGGAGGCACTCGCCGCCGCCTCCGACCGTCTGGAGCGGGATTTCGGCACCTGGCGCACGCCCTGGGGCGAGATCAACCGCTTCCAGCGCCTCAACGACGACATCGCGCCGCATTTCGACGACTCAGCGGCGAGCATCCCGGTCGCCTTCCCCTCGGTCGCGCTGGGGCTCGCTCGCCTCCTTCGCGGCGCGGACCTATCCCGGCACCAAGCGCCGCTACGGGACGAGCGGCAACAGCTTCGTCGCGGTCGTGGAATTCGGCCCCCGCGTCCACGCCGTCGCCGTCACCGCCGGCGGCGAGAGCGGCCATCCCGCCTCGCCGCATTTCAACGACGAGGCGCAACGCTACGCGACGGGCAATCTGCGCGAGGTCTATTTCTGGCCGGACGAACTCAAAGGGCACGTCGAGCGGACGTATAAGCCGGGGCAATAGCTCCTCCCGTGCCCGGAGGGGGTCAGTCCGCGAACTGATCCGTCGCCCGGATCAAGCGATCCAGAATCCCGGGCTGGTTATAGGCATGGCCCGCATCCGGAATGATATTGAACTCGGCCTCCGGCCACGCACGATGAAGGTCCCAGGCGGTGACCGGCGGCGTGCAGGCGTCGTAGCGGCCCTGGACAATAACGCCGGGAATGTGCCGGATCTTTCCCGCGTCGCGGATGAGTTGGTCTTCCTCAAGCCAGCCGCGATTGACCATATAATGATTCTCGATCCGGGCGATGGCAATGGCGAACTTGTCCGCCGTGTGCGCGGCCATGGTGGATTCGTCGGGCAGCAGGGTGATCGTCGCGCCTTCCCAGCCGCTCCAGGCCTTGGCGCATTCGAGTTGCACTTCCTGGTCGTCGCCGGTCAGGCGGCGATGATAGGCGGAGACGAGGTCGCCGCGCTCCGCCTCCGGAATCGGCGCAAGGAACCGCTCCCATTTGTCCGGGAAGATCGACGAGGCGCCGTCCTGGTAGAACCAGTCGAGCTCGGCCTGGCGGAAGGTGAAGATGCCGCGCAGGATCAGCGCGCTCGCGCGGTCGGGATGGGTCTCGGCATAAGCGAGCGCGAGGGTCGAGCCCCAGGAGCCGCCGAAGACCAGCCATTGCTCGGCGCCGACCATCTCGCGCAGCCGCTCGATGTCGGCGACCAGGTCCCAGGTCGTGTTCGCCTCCAGCGAGGCGTGCGGCGTCGAACGGCCGCAGCCGCGCTGGTCGAACAGCAGGATATTGTAGCGCTCGGGATGGAACAGGCGACGATGGTCCGGGCTGCAGCCGGCGCCGGGGCCGCCGTGCAGGAAGACGGCGGGTTTGCCGTCGGGATTGCCGCACAGCTCCCAATAGAGGCTGTGGCCGTCGCCGACGTCGAGATGGCCGCTCTCATAGGGCTCGATCGGCGGGTAGAGCGTGCGGAGGGTCAAAAGCTCTGCTCCTCGTAAATGCGTGAGACGTCGCCATGCCACTCGCCATGATAGCGGTCGAGCAGCACGCGCGCAGGGCTGGTGCCGCGGGCGACGATCTCGCGCAGCGGGTCGAGATAGCCCGATTCGCTGTCGCCGGCCGAGTTCAGCCGCGCGCGGGCGACGAGGCCGGATTCGGCGATGGCGAGGATACGGTTGGCGAAGTCGCGGAGCGGCTCGCCGGTGGGCGTGGTTGCGCCCAAGCCGAGCTCCGGTACGGAATCGCGGAGCACCTGCCGCTCCTCCAACGACCAGTGCTTGACCTCGTCCCAGGCGCCGTCGAGCGCGCCCTGCTCGTAGAGCAGCCCCACCCAGAGCGCCGGGAGCGCGCAGATTCGGCTCCAGCGGCCGCCGTCGGCGCCGCGCATTTCGAGGAAGCTCTTCAGCCGCACCTCGGGAAAGGCGGTGGAGAGATGGTCGATCCAGTCGGAGCGGAGCGGCTTCTCGCCGGGCAGGACCGAAAGCTTGCCGTCGAGGAAATCGCGGAAGGAGAGGCCGGCCGCGTCGATATATTTGCCGTCGCGGAAGACGAAATACATCGGCACGTCGAGCGCATAATCGACGTAACGCTCGTAGCCGAAGCCCGCCTCGAAGACGAAGGGCAGCATGCCGGTGCGGGCGGGATCGGTATCCGACCAGATATGGCTGCGATAGGAGAGATAGCCATTGGGCTTGCCCTCGGTGAACGGCGAATTGGCGAAGAGCGCGGTGGCGAGCGGCTGGAGGGCGAGGCCGACGCGGAACTTCTGAACCATGTCGGCTTCGGATGAATAGTCGAGATTAACCTGAATGGTAGAGGTGCGCAGCATCATGTCGAGGCCGAGCGAGCCGACGCGCGGCATGTGGCGCAGCATGATCGCATAACGGCCCTTGGGCATGACCGGCAGGTCTTCGCGCCTTTTGTCCGGCCACATGCCGAGGCCGAGGAAGCCGAGGCCGAGCCGGTCGCCGACCGTCTTGACCTGCTTGAGGTGCCGTCCCGCCTCGGCGCAGGTCTGGTGAAGATGCTCCACCTGCGCGCCGGACAATTCGAGCTGGCCGGCCGGCTCCAGGCTGATCGTGCCGTCGGGGCCGGACAGTGCGATGACGTTGCCGCCTTCCTCGACCGGCTGCCAGCCGAACTCGGTCATTGCCATCAAGAGGTCGCGGATGCCTTCGGGCTCGTCATAAGAGGGCGCGCGATAATCGGCGCGGCGATAGACGAATTTCTCATGCTCGGTGCCGATCCGCCAGGCGTCCTTAGGCTTCTCGCCGCCGATAAAGGGCGCAAGCAAATCCTCCCGGCTCTCGATCGGCGGGTCGTATCGGGCGCTTTCGGTCCGCGTCGTCATCGCGGCCCCTTAGCGGGGGCGTGTGACAGCCGCCAGACCGTTTCGCATTGCTACCGAAGGGCATGCCGGTCCCAGTCGCCGGCCGCACCCATCCAGATGGAGACAGCGGCGAGTGCCGCGGTATCGGCGCGGAGGATGCGGGGCCCGAGCGACACCGGAGTCGCGGCGGGCAAGGCGCGGATCGTCTCGCGCTCCTCGTCGGTGAAGCCGCCTTCCGGGCCGATCAGGATCGCGGCGGACATTGCCGCGATCTGCGCAAGCGGTTCGCCACCTTGCTCGTCGGCGAAAAAGAGGGTGCGGTTCTTCGGCCAGTTGGCGAGCACGGCCTCCAATTTCTCCGGCTCCGCGAACTCGGACAGGGCCGTGCGTTCGCATTGCTCCGCCGCCTCGATGGCATGGGCGCGCAGCCGATCGAGATTGAGGCGATCCACGACGGTTCGCCGGGTGAGGACGGGGACGAGCCGCGCGACGCCGAGCTCGGTTGCCTTCTCGACCAGCCAGTCGATCCGCCCCCGCTTGATCGGCGCGAACAGCAGCCAGAGGTCCGGCACCGTCTCCCGCTCGCGCAGGCGTTCTCCGATGGTGAGCGTCACACGCTTCTTGCCGACGTCGGTGAGCTCGGCCAGCCACTCGCCGGTGCGGTCGTCGAACAGCTTCACCCGATCACCGACACGCAAGCGCATGACCGCCGCGAGATAATTGGCCTGCGGTCCCTCCAGCGTGAGGGAGCGCCCCTCTGCCAGTATTTCTTCGACAAACAGGCGTGGCAGGCTCGAGGGCGGCCATGCAGGGGTTGCGACCATGGCTCCCGTTACGGCAATGTCACGGCAGTGACCACCGACGAAGACATTGTCCCAGACAGCGAGCGCAGGGGCCTGATCGGCGCGCTGCCGCGGCCGCTGCGGCCTTATGCCTCGCTGATGCGCCTCGACCGGCCGATCGGGGCGTGGTTGCTCTTCTGGCCGGGGCCGTGGGCGGTGGCGCTGGCGGGATTTGGACCGCACGGCATCGTCCTCATCCTGTGGCTCGCGCTCGGCGCCTGGGCGATGCGCAGCGCTGGTTGCGTCTATAACGACATCGTCGACCGCGATCTCGACAAGCAGGTGGAACGCACGCGCCTGCGCCCTCTGGCGAGTGGCCGCGTCACGTTGGCCGCCGCCTGGATCTTGCTGGTCCTGCTCTGCCTGATCGGTCTCGTCGTATTGCTGCAGCTTAACCCGACAGCACAGATCGTCGCGCTGATCAGCCTTGTGCCGGTCGCGGCCTATCCGTTCATGAAGCGGATTACTTGGTGGCCACAGGCGTGGCTCGGCATCGTCTTCTCGTGGGCCGCGCTCGTCGGCTGGCCGGCGGTGACCGGCGCGATGGATGTAACGGTCTTCCTGCTCTACGCCGGCTCGATCTGCTGGGTGATCGGCTACGACACCATTTATGCCCTGCAGGATCGCGAGGACGATGCCTTGGTCGGCGTCAAATCTTCCGCCCTCGCCCTCGGCCGTCATGCGCGGGCCGGCGTAGCCATTTTCTACCTGGCCGCGTTGCTTTTCTGGGCCTGCGCATTGTGGCGGATCCGCCCGGACGGGCTTTCGCTGGTCGCGCTCGCGCCGATGGCGACCCACCTCCTGTGGCAGGTCACCGCGCTCGATCCCGACGATGGCGGCGATGCACTGGAGAAATTCCGCTCCAACCGCTTCGCCGGCCTGCTCATGTTCCTCGCCTGCCTGGTGGTCGGCACGACGGCCTGATCGGACGCCCGGATCAACCCCCAACTCGGTTTTTCTGTGGAAAAGCCGCAGTGGCACGAGGAAGTGGCTGATTCTACTTGGATTTGTCGCCGCCCCTGTGGCGATTCGGTGACAGTCGGACGCCCGCTGCACCCCCGGTGTCTTTACGGCATTGCAAGCCAGGCCTTTCTCTGATTCATTTCTGAATGGGAGGCGACGATTTGGTTAAGCGCTCGGTAACACCTTGAAGCGCAATATCTTCGCCGGGGTTGAGAGTGGGAGTGGGCAGATGGCGACCAATACCAAGCCGGCGGATGGCGCGCTGACGCTGGTCGAAATGAAGGAGTTTGCGGGCTTCTCGGCCGCGACCCAGCGCTATATCCGCCGCTCGCTCGACATCGGACTCGGCCGCCGCGATGCGATGCGCCGCTGGTCGCGCGATGCCGGCGAGGCCGCCTCGATCCGCGCCCAGGAGCGCGTCTATCGCCGGCTCGACCACATCCGCGCCAACGTGCCGGACGACAGCGGCCTCGACGAGATGGAACCTCTGATGGGCCCGCTTGTGACGATGACCGCCTTCGATCTCGGCCAGGACCGACTGACCGATTTTGCGTCCTACCGTTTCCTCTATGAGCGGCTGGTCGGGGCGAACGTGCGGCCGTGGCTGCCCGGCGCCTTCTGCGCCGCCGCCGCTTTGCCGCACCTCCATCCGGAGAAGCGCCGAATCCTGCTCCAGTCGATCAGCGAGGCGGCTGCGACCGCCCCCGGCTGGTCAAACCGCGAGCCGGCCTTCTTCCCCGAATGGGTCGACAAGGTCGACGTTACGATCGCGGGCTGACAGTCTAGGCAACGAAGGAAAGACGGTCGGGTCTTCGGGCCCGCCGTTTTCGTTAGAGCGACTCCAGCACTTCTTCCGCGAAGCGGCTGAGCGTGTCGTCGCGGGCGCCCATGATGAGGATTCGGTCGCCGGGGCGGGCAAGCTCGGCGAGGCGGCGACCGCATTCGGCGCGGTCGGGAATGTGCTCCGCCGCACGGCCGGCGGCGCGGACGCCGGCGACGATGGCGTCGCTGCCGACGCTGCGGTCCACCGTGCCGCCGTAATAGACCGGGTCCGAGAGGATCAGCACGTCGTTCGCGCCCATGCCTTCGACGAAGGTGGCGATCAGCGCATCCTTCATCAGCTTCAGTGGTCCGAAACCGTGCGGCTGGAAGAAGATGAGCAGGCGTCCGGGCAGGTAGACTCGGGCCGCTCTTAGCGTGGCCGCGATCTTGTCGGGATTGTGCCCAAAATCGTCGATGACCATGATGCCGCTGCGTTCGCCGACAATTTCAAAACGCCTGCGTAGGCCCTGGAAGGTCGAAATCGCCTCTACGCATAGGTCGAGCGGCACATTGGCCGCCCGTCCCGCCGCGATTGCCGCCATCGCATTATACGCATTGTGGGCACCCCACAGGCGAACACCGGCCAACCGTTCCTCGGTCCGGCTGCTCTCCATGACTGAGAACAGGGTCGTACCGCCGCCCTCGTCGATCCCAAAGCTGTAGAGGTCTGCTTCCGGATCGTGGAATGAGAAGGTAATCAGCCGCTCCCGCGGTATCCCGGCGGCAAGCTCGCGCGTCTCCGGATCGTCGAGGTTGACTACGACCTTCTCCGCCTTGAGCGCGAAGTCGCGGAACAGACCGCGCAATTCCTCCAGCGTCTTATGGTCGAGGCTGATATTGTTGAGCACCGCCACGGTCGGGCGGTAGAGCGCGATCGAGCCGTCGCTCTCGTCCACCTCGCTGACGAACACATCGCCGCTTCCGGCGAGCGCGCTGGCGAAGGGCGCGTCGGGCGTGACGAAATTCTTCATCACCGCCCCGTTCATCACCGTCGGGTCGCGGCCGGCCTGGTGGAGGATCCAGGCGATCATGCCGGTCACGGTCGATTTGCCGCTGGTGCCGGCGACGCCGATCGACAGCTTCGCCCGGTTGAACAGGCGGGCCAGCAATTCCGCGCGCGTGATCCGCTCGACGCCGAGCCGGCGCGCTGCCTGGACGTCCGGCACGCTCTCCTCGACCGCCGCGGAGGCGACGAGTATCTGGTCTGAGTTGGTCAGGCCGCTCGCCATCCTGCGGAAAGAGGGCGATGCCCTGCCGCTCCAGAAAGGCGAACTTGTCGCCGATCCGCCCCTGGTCGAGCGAACGGTCGGAGCCCGCGACTTCGGCGCCCTGAGCGCGCACGATGCACGCCAGCGACAGCATGCCGCTGCCGCCGATGCCGCAGAAGAAATAGGGTTTGGTGTCGGCCATGGCGCCGCCCTATTGGGATCGGACGGGCTTTTCAAACGGCGGGAGCGGGATGCGGATTGCGATCGTGGCGCCGAGCACGCCGATCATCCCCGAGACGGCGGAGCGGGTGACGGCGCTGGCCGCCGAAGCCTGCCCGACGGCTGAGCTTTTCTTCCACCCGCAATGCTTCCTCATCCACAAGCATTTCGCCGGCGAGGATCGGGCGCGCGTCAATGCGCTGGTGGAAGTCGCCAACGATCCCGGCTTCGATGCAATCTGGTTCGCGCGCGGTGGCTATGGTTCCAACCGGATTGCGGAAGAAGGCGTGGCGCGGATGGGGCCGCAGGCGCGGGAGAAAGCCTGGCTCGGCTATAGCGACGCCGGATTCCTTCTCGCCGGTCTCTATCGCGCCGGTTTCCCGCACGTTGCCCACGGCCCGATGGCGAACGACATCCGGCGCGAAGGCGGCGAGGCGGCGGTACGGCGCGCGCTCGCCTGGCTGACCGAACGCGCCGAGGCGGCGCTCGAACCCTGCCTCGGCAGCACGCCGACCGCCGCCTTCAACCTCACCGTCTTCGGCCATCTGCTTGGCACCGAGCTGGAGCCGGACCTTGCCGGCCACGAATTGCTGCTCGAGGATGTGTCCGAGCACATGTATCGGATCGACCGCGCGATGTTCCACATTGCCGCCCACAAGGCGCTCCGCAGCCTCTCCGGAATCCGGCTCGGCCGCTGCACCGAGGTGCCCGAGAACGACCCCGATTTCGGCGAGACGGAAGAGGATGTGTTCCGCTTCTGGTGCGCCCGCGCCGGCATCCCCTATCTCGGCCGCGCCGACATCGGCCATGATGCCGACAACAAGGTGGTGCCGTTCGGCCGCCGCTGAAACGCGCGCGAACTCGGAACCGCAAGACGCAAGAGATAAGCTCATGCGCGATGGCGGAGGGGAAACTGCGCCTCTCCCGGGCGCATTTCCGGTTACTAATCCACATCAAAATGCGCGCCGAAGCGCCCGCAGGCTTCGATCGGACGATTTCTCTCTCTTACGCTCTTGCGCTCGCCGCGCGTTTCGGGCTTATCAGAGAGCGCTCTACAGGGAGGGAATGATGGCTAAAGGAAGTTCAGGCGGTGCTCGTGGCGGTCTCGCGCGTCCAGTGACCCCTTCGTCGGATCTCGCCGCGATCACGGGCTCGAGCCCGCTGCCGCGCAGTCAGGTGGTCAGCAAGGTGTGGGACCATATCCGCAAGAACAATCTGCAGAATCCGCAGAACAAGCGCGAAATCCTCGCCGACGACAAGCTGAAGAAGGTGTTCGGCGGCAAGGACAAGGTGTCGATGTTCGAGATGAACAAGCACCTGTCCAACCATCTGAAATAGGCCGCGCCGCCGGTCCGCCGGTGCCAGGCTGAAAAGCTTCGGCCCCGCTTCCTCCGGAGCGGGGCCGAATTGTTTTGGAGCCGCAATCAGCGGCAGGCGCGCCAGCCCCAGGCGCCGCGATCCGCCTCGTCGAGGTGGAGATGGTCGTGGTGCGCCGCATTGTAATCGGGCGAGAGCACGGTCGCGAACAGCCGGCAGGCGCCGTCGCGCACCTGGTGGAGGAAGCGACCCCTGGCGCCGGGATCGCGCCAGTCCTCGGCGACGCTGATCCTCCGCCCGTCCGCCAGCCGGAAGCCGGCGACGTCGAGCGCATTGGCGCGGGCATGCTCGCTCCACGGCTCGTCGGCGCGGCCGTACATGCGGCGGCAATTGTAGCTGCCGAAATGGTCGATCTCGACGACGCGCTTGCCGAACCGGGCGAGCGCGGCTGGCTGGACGAAATTCCATTCCCAGAGCGCAAGACCGGCGGCGAGACGGCAGCTTGTCTCGACGCCGGCAGGGCGGAAGGCGACGTCGGCCGCACCGTCGGGCTGGAGCCGAACGGCGTCGTCGAAACCGCACTCATTGCCTTCGCGCCGCGGCGGTATGGGCGTGAAACTGATCCCCGCATCCGCGAGCAAGGCGCGGCAGCTATTGCCGTGGAGCGCGGCGAGCTTGCGGCCGGTGAAGAGGCCGACCGGCTGGCTGAGCTTCAACGGCGTCCACGGCACGTCCTGGGGATGGCTGCGGCCATAGCCCCAGGCGAGGAAGGCGAGGAACGCCAGCAGCGCGATGACGACGAGACGGCAGGCCCAGACGAGAAGAGACGCGGATCGGCGGCGACGCATCGGGGCCGCTAACGGCGCAGCGCCGTCTCGAGCGGCTCGGCGGTGACCGGATAGCCGAGCCCCTCCGGGATGCAGAGCCAGCGCTCGCCCTCCCGTTCCTCGATCCAGGGCGTGATCTGTTGCACGGGATGGCTCGCGGCATCGTCGCGCGCTTCTTCGAAGGAGGCGAAGCGCGCCAGCCGCTCGAGATTGCGGCGGGTCGGGAAGATGGCGCGGGCACGGCCGGCGTCGATCTCGGCGAGCACGTCGGCGGCGCTGGCCCAGAAGGCGCGCACCGCCTCCGGCGCGTGCGCGTTCGCCTCGGCCGCGTCCACGGGTGCCTCAGCGAGATAGAAGAGGGTGTCGAAGCGTCGCGCCTCGCGGAACGCCGGACACCAGCGCGCGAATGCGGTGAGGGCGCCGAGATCGAGCGACAGTCCGGCTTCCGCGAGCATGGTCGCGAACGGCCGGCCGGCGGCGATGCCCGCGCGCAAGGCTGCCACCGTCTCCGGGCCGGGCGTGGGCGCCAAAGCCGACGCGATCCCGGTCTCCTCGATCGTCTCGCGGATTGCGGCGATGCGGTCGGCGCCGTCCGGAAAATCCCGCGCGAGGGTGGCGGCGATTTCGCGATCCTCCTCGTCGATCCGACCGCCGGGAAAGACGAGCGCGCCAGCGGCGAAGGCCATGGTGGCCGCGCGCTCCATCATCAGGATTTCCGGCGCCCGGGAACCCGCCGGCCGCATCAGGATCAAAGTGGCGGCGGGAATCGGCGGCGGGAGGTCTTCCGACATGGCGGCAGCGTTAGGCGCTCGGCGGATGGGGCGGAAGTGGAGGCGTTGACCGCTTTTCGTGCAGACCGCATGCTCGGCCAGCCGATGATCGTCCCCAACGAGCCCCAGACGGCGCGCGACGTCAGCGGCCATTATGACGAGCTCGACCGCGCCTATCGCGACATCTGGGGCGAGCATGTCCATCACGGCTATTGGGTGAGCGGCCGCGAAAGCCCGGCCGAGGCGACCGAGGCGTTGGTGCGGCTGGTTGCCGAGCGGCTGGAGGTCGCACCGGGCCAGACCCTCTGCGACATCGGCTGTGGCTACGGCGCGACCGCCGGCTGGCTCGACGAGTATCGCGGGGCGAAGGTGACCGGCTTCACCATCTCGAAAGCCCAGGCGCGGATCGCGAAGGCTCGATCGGAAAGGGTGCCGGGCCTTACGATTCATTGCCGCGACTGGCTCGACAATGGCTTGCCCGACGCGGCGTTCGACCGCGCTTATGCGATCGAAAGCTCCGAGCATATGGTCGACAAGCCTCGTTTCTTCGCCGAGGCCGCGCGGGTGCTGCGGCCGGGCGGCCGGCTAGTCGTCTGTGCGTGGCTGGCGACGGAGAAGCCGGCCGCCTGGGAGGTCCGCCATCTGCTCGAGCCGATCTGCCGGGAGGGGCGCCTGCCGTCGATGGGGAGCCGCAGCGACTATGAGGCGATGGCGGCGGAGGCGGGCTTCTCTCTGCTCCGCTACGACGACATCAGCGGCAATGTCCGGAGGACATGGGCGATCTGCCTGCGCCGGACCGTCGCCCGTTTCTTTACCGACCGCGATTTGCGCCGCCTGATGCTGAGCCAGGCGACGCGGAACCGCTCCTTTCTCCTCAGCCTCCCGCGACTGCTCTGGGCGTTGCGCGGCGGCGCCATGCGCTACGGCGTGTTCGTCTGGGAGAAGCGCGAGGCTTAGCGCGCCCGCGTCCAGCGGCGGGATTCGCAGAAGAACAGGATGCAGCCGGCGACCTTGAGCGAACCGTCCGGATTCAGCTCAAGATAGGATTTATAGCTTTTGCCGCTCTCTGGATCGTAAGCGCGGCCGCCTTTCCAATAGCCGCCGGAGCCCGAAAAGCCGGTGAGGACCGGCATGCCGACAATCGGCCGGTTTCTCAGCTTCGGGTCGGCATTGTGGATATCGGTCTTGGGCGCGTCCGGGCTCTTGTTGAGCACTTTCTCGATCGTACCGCAGAGAAAGCGGCCGCAGGGGGCGATCCGCACGATCCCCTTATGGTCGTCGTTCAGCCACAGACCCTCGACCGACGAGGGCGCGGCCATGGCCGCGGTCGAAGCGAACAGCGGCAACAAGGCGAACAACCAACGCATGCGTCCCTCCCGGGTGTGGGCCAGGTCCGCGCGGCGGCCGGTCGATGGCGGAACCGGACGGACTCGGGTCGCATCCAACATCATGCTAAGACGGACCCGGAGACTGAGATGGCCGATCTCGCGATACGTTCCCGCCAGGACGAGCAGATGGACGCGGCGGATCTCGATCCCGCCATCTACGAGCAGGTCATGCACGGCCTCGCCCGGGTCAACAAATTCACCTTCACCGCCCATCCCACCCTCGCCTTCCTGCGCCGCGCGATCGGCTCGGCGAAACGTTTCCGGCTGATGGACGTCGGTTTCGGCGACGGCGATATCTTGCGCGCGGTCGCCCGCTGGGCGAGCCGCCGCGGGATCGAGGCCGATCTGGTCGGAGTCGACCTCAACGAGAAGAGCCTGCGGGCCGCCCATTCGGCGACTCCGGCCGATCTCAAGATCGATTTCCGGATCGGCGATTATCTTGACCAGCCGGGGGCGTTCGACTTCATCATCAGCAGCCAGACCACCCATCACATGACCGACGAACAATTGCTCACCTTCGTCCGCCACATGGAGAAGGAGACGCGGATGGGGTGGTTGATCTGCGATCTCCACCGCCACGGCTTCGCGCATTGGGGCTTCCCGATCCTCGCCCGCCTGCTGATGGTGCATCGCATCGTGCGCGAGGACGGCACGCTTTCCATCGCGCGCTCCTTCCGCGTGCAGGACTGGCGGGAGATATTGAAGGAAGCCGGCATCCCGCTCGACCAGGTCCGCATCGTCCGCCGCTTCGCCTTCCGTCTCTGCGTCGAACGGGTGAAATAGGGTCACTCCGGCCGCCGCCCCACGATCACGAACAGGCCGCCTTCGCCGCCGAGCGATGCCATCCAGGCGAGCTGGGCCATCACCGTCTCCGGCGCCCATTCGTCCTCCACCGAAGCGAACAGATCGTCGGGCTCATGGCCGAGGAGGGTGCTCGGATAGGTCGAGACATAGTCGATGCCGTTCTCCGCGAACCATTTGCGGACTTCGGCGACGCTGTGGCTATGCTCTTCCGGGTGGCGATATTGATCGCGCAGCCAGGCGTTGCGTCGCGCCGGCTCGGAATTGCGCTCGCGCAGCACCGGGTCGAACGGAATCCAGCGATAGTTGGTCAGCCGGGCTACCAACCGCCGCAGCCGTAGCGGGATGCGTGCGTAGAGATTGTAGAGGCCGATCACGATCATTCCGCCCGGCCGCACAGCACGCGCGATGGCGCGGAAGGAGGCGCGCGGGTCCGGCGTATGATGGAGGACGCCCGAGCTGTAGACGACGTCGAACGCCCCTTCGCGCAAGGGCAGATTGGTGAGGTCGCATTCGACGAAGCGCGCCCGCTCGACGCCCCAGCGCCGCGCCGCCGAAGCGCCGAGGCTGAGCGCCTCGCGCGAGAGGTCGCAGCCGACCACGATCCGGTCAGCTCTGGCGAGGTAGAGGCTCATCTGACCGGTGCCGCAGCCGATCTCGACCATCCGCGCATCGCCGGGGATCGAGGAGTCGAGCAATCGCGCGAAGGCGCTCCGTTCCGCGCGGGTGCGCAGCCAGGTCAGGCTGTCGTTCGGCGGATAGCCGGGGAAGGGCGCCTCGTTGTAGAATTGCCGCACCTTTTCGGTCTGGCCCTCGACCGGGCGGCGAAGTTGCGGAATGCCGTCCGGCGCCGGCCAGCTCTTGCCACAGCCCGTGCATTCGAATTCTTCCACCAGCGCGCCGCCGCAAGCGGGGCAGGCGAGCAAAGCGAGGATGTCGTCCGCCGGACCGGCGGCGCCGGCGCGATCCGGCGCCGGACTCCCGGTCGTGACGGCATCCATGTCCGCGCGCTGCCTAAAAGATCGAGTAGATGAACGGCGCCAGCGCCTCGACGCCCGCCGCCAGGACCAGCAGGAAGCCGGTGACGCAGAGGAAGATGGCGAGCGGCATGATCAGCTTCTTCTCCGATCCGCCCTTCCACAGGCCGCGGGC
Organism: uncultured Alphaproteobacteria bacterium; assembly: GCA_963777295.1. Taxonomy (GTDB): domain Bacteria; phylum Pseudomonadota; class Alphaproteobacteria; order Sphingomonadales; family Sphingomonadaceae; genus Allosphingosinicella. The sequence continues at coordinate 17,131 of CAVZPV010000005.1, read as the reverse complement.
GAGATCGCCGGTCGAGCCGAACGCGCTCCCCAGCACCACCAATTGCCGCCTCAGCCTGCCTCTCTTGCGGATCATACCAGCTCCTCTGTTTGCGCCGCGGACGCGGCCGTGCGCGCACGTTTCCTGACCCTTGTGTTGCCGACGATCAGCAGATCGACGCCGCTGCGGCGGAAGGTCGAATAGCCTTCCTGCGCGGTGCAGACGATCGGCTCGCCGGCGAGATTGAACGAGGTGTTGAGCAACACCGGAATGCCGCTCTCCCGGCCATAGGCCTTGAGCAGATCGTAGAGCCTCGGCGCGAAGGCGCGATCGATCGTCTGCAGCCGGGCGGTTCCGTCGACATGGGTGATGGCGGCGAGCCGGTCCCGCCACTCCGGTCGGACAGGGAAGACACCCGACATGAAGCGCGCGAGACGGCAGCCGCCCGGCGGCAGCTCGAAATAGGTTTCGGCATCCTCGGCGGGGACGACCGGCGCGAAGGGGCGGAATTCCTCGCGATATTTGATATCCCGATTGAGCCGGTCGCGGGTGGCGGCGTCGTGCGGCGCTGCGAGCAGGCTGCGATGGCCGAGCGCACGCGGGCCGAACTCGCAGCCGCCCTCGATCCAGCCAACGATGCGGCCGGACGCGAGATCGTCGACGGTCTCCTCGATCAGTCGCTCGTCTTCGACCGTCTCGAACGGGAAGCGGTCTTCCTCGGCGATGCGGGCGAGCGCCTTGTCGTCCGGGGTCGGACCCCAGAAGGGATGGTCGGGAAAGTCGCGGTCCGGATTGCCGAAATGGATGCGGTCGGCGAACAGGGCCGCGCCGAGCGCGCAGCCGGCATCGCCCGGCGCGGGCGGCACGAACACCCGCTCGAAGCCGGATTCTCGCAGGATGCGGGCGTTGGCGACGCCGTTCAGCGCGACGCCGCCGCCGAGGCAGAGGTCGGGCAGGCGGGTGCGCTCGTAAAGGTCGCGGGTGAGGTCGACGAGGATGTCCTCCAGCACGAGCTGCACGCTGGCGGCGCAGTCGGCGAAGCGCTTGCCCTCGGCGGTGGCGAGGTCGATCGGCTCGTAGCGGTTGCGCGGCGGCCCGAAGAGCTGGACGAACTTGTCCGAGAACGAACGCTTGGCCGTGCTGTGGAACTCGAAATAATCGAGGTCGAGGCGGAAGGCGCCGTCGGCGGTGCGCGGGATGAGCTTGCGGACCTCGTCGGCCATGTTCGGCTCGCCGTAGGAGGCGAGGCCCATCACCTTATATTCGCCCTCATTGACCGCGAAGCCGAGATAGGCGGTGAAGGTCGAATAGAGCATGCCGAGCGAATGGGGGAAGCGGATTTCCCGATCGAGCGTGATCGAGGTGCCGCCGGGGCCGCGCTCGCCGGTGCCGACCGTCAGCGTCGCCCATTCGCCGACGCCGTCGGCGGTGAGGATCGCCGCGCGATCGGTCGGCATGGTCAGGAAAGCCGCCGCCGCGTGCGACTGGTGGTGCTCGGTGAAGAGGATCTTCTTGCCGGGGACGCCGAGGCGCGACGTGATCACGCCGCGCACCCAGGCCTTCTCGCCGAGCATGTTCTTCATCGCGTGCGGAAACGCCCTCCACGAGCGCGGGAAGGTGCGGAGCGCGGTGGTCAGCACGCGCTCGAACTTCAGCATCGGCCGTTCGTAGAAGACGATGGCGTCGAGATCGTCCGGCTCGAGCCCCGCCCCGTCCAGGCAATATTCGACGGCGCCAATCGGGAAGGTGGCATCGTTCTTGCGGCGCGACAGCCGTTCTTCCTGCACCGCGGCGACAGGCAGGCCGTCGATCAGCAGGGCCGCGGCCGAGTCGTGGTAGAAAGCGGAGAGGCCGAGGATCTTCATCAATATTGCGCCTTCAGGTCGCGCGGCCTTGGCGCGACCGTTCGCCAGCCCTCGGGCTCGCGCTTCTCCGCCCGCTTCGCGCCCCAGGCGAAGAGCGGCAGCAAGACGAAATATTGCAGCGTCAGGATGATCGCGCCCATCACGCCGGCGATCGCCACGGCGAGGCGCAGATAGCCCTTCCACAACCGGCTGAACCGCGCCTTCCACAACAGCCAGCCCTGCTTCCTTGGCGAGACGCGGGCGAGCTCGTGGCGCGTATAGGTCATGTGAAATTCCTCGTCCTTGAGGATGGTGCCGAATACGTCGCGAGTCTCCGCATCGTCGCCAACGGCCTTGCGATAGGTGACGAAGCCGCGCGCGGCCGAAGCTTCGGAGAGATGGAGGAAGGCGAGGAGCGGCCCGTCGCGGCCCGGTTCGACATTGACATCGTCGAGGCCGCGTTCGCCGGGCGCGAGCCAGTCCGGCTGCCAGGCCGGCGCATCCTTGCGGTGGGCCCGCAGCAATTCGCTGCCGCGGCGGCGGAAGATGTCGGCGTGGCGTTGCTCGTCCTGGGCGTGGCGAAGGTAGAGTCGCCGCAACTTGGGATCGGGGGTGAGTTCCGCGGCACGGGCGAGGTCGCGCCCGCCATCCGCCTCGACTTCGGCGAAGCGCAACAGGCGATGCCCGCGCCGAACCGGGTCGCGCCAGACCCAATATTGGATCGGGTTGAGCAATGAACCCATCGTGCTAATCCCCCCACTTAAGAGCATCATGCCGGGCGAAAAGTGCCCAGTCTAGGGGGGACGAGATATCATTCACATGCGAGCTCAGCTGACGGGTGCCGCAGTTGCGGTGGTCGGCCTGGTCCTGGTTGGGCTGGCGGCCGCGGCGGGACGCGGCTGGGCGGAGGCGCATTTCCTTCCGGCCTGGGCTTGGCCGTGGGACGTCCAGCTTCGCATCCTGCTGGTGCTCCGCATCGTCGCGGCCTTCGCCGGCCTGGTGCTGATGCTGGCGGCGCCGCGCCTCGCGCGGCGCGTCGCCGAAGGGTGCGGGCGCGACATTGCGTTCGCGGCCGTCAGCGGCCTCGTCGCCGTCGTCGCCGCGTTCGGGCTCACGGAAGGCGTCCTGCGCACGCAGACCTGGCACTCGGTGCAGGAGCGGTCGGACCTGGCCGAGCCGATGCGGGTGCGCGACCCCCTCCTTGGCTGGCGCTTCAAGGCCGATCATGCCGGATTAGTGCATCTCGGCGGGCGAACGGTTCACTATGCCACGGAGAGCCACGGCTATCGCGCGCAGGCCGTGAGCGCGGCGACCGACTTCCAGCGTCCGACCGTGGTGTTCGCCGGCGAATCGATCGTCTTCGGCTACGGTCTGCAATGGGAGGAGACGATCCCGGCCCAATTCGAACGGATGACCGGCATCCCGGCCGCGAACATCGCGGTCAACGCTTATTCGACCGATCAGAGCCTGATGCGGCTGAGGCAGGAGCTGTCCCGCTTCGCCCGTCCGCTGGCGGTGGTGATCCCGTTCGTCCCGGTCCTGCTCGACCGCAATCTCGACCGCGACCGGCCGCATCTCGACTCGGCATTGAACTGGCATCCGGGCGAGCGGCCGCCGCTTCGGATCGTGGAGATCGCCCGGCGCGCGCTCCGCTATCGCAGCACAAGCTCGATCCGTGACGGCGTCGCGACGACCCAGGCCGCCTTGCGCCAGATGATGGCGCTCGCTCGATCCCGCGGCGCCGAGCCGGTTATTTTTGTCCCGCAGCACAAGCCCGAAATCCCGCGCGAGACCGCGGTCCGCCGCATGGTCCTCGACGCAGGTCACATCCCCTATCTGCTCGTCTGGCTCCCGAACGACTGGCGCGTTCCCGGCGACCGACATCCGGACGCGCGGGCGGATCGCGCGATCGCGGGCGCGATTGCGGGGGTGCTGAAGGGGCGGAAGGGATTTGGCGAGCGGCTGGAAACTGGCTCCTGATCCTCCTTCCCAGCGTGGTCTTCGCGAAGGCAATGAGGCACTTTTCCTTGGGCCCGACAGTCACAATTCGAATGCGCTGGAAGGCAGCAACAATCCCGGGAGGCAGCTATCGGCAGGCCTTGGAAGGCCAGAATTGCGGGCGCGGCGGCCGCTGCGGTCGGGTTCGGGCTGATCGGGCTCGCGGCGGCGGCGGGTCGCGGCTGGGCCGAGGGGCATTTCCTGCCCGCCTGGGGCCGGTCGTGGACCCTCCAGCTTCGGACCCTGCTGGTGCTGCGGATCGTCGCAGCTTCGCTGGGCATGTCGCTCATCCTCGTCGTTCGCCCGCGCCTCGCGCGGGCCGGCGCGGCGGGTTATGGGCGCCGAATCCTTTTCGGCGCGGCCGGCGGCCTGATCGCGACGGCCGCCATCCTCGCCGTCACCGAATGCATTTTGCGAACGCAAACCTGGCATTCGGTGCAGGAGCGGCCCGATTTCGCGGAGCCGATGCGGGTGCGCGATCCGGTCCTCGGCTGGCGCTTTCGTCCGAACCATGCCGGCATTGTCCATCTCGGCGGTCGCAGCGTCCATTATGCGACCGACGCCAACGGCTACCGCGTGCGGGCGGTCGGCGAGCAGACGGATTTCCAGCGTCCGACCGTGGTGTTCGCCGGCGAATTGATCGTCTTCGGCTACGGTCTGCAATGGGAGGAGACGATCCCGGCCCAATTCGAACGGATGACCGGCATCCCGGCCGCGAACATCGCGGTCAACGCTTATTCGACCGATCAGAGCCTGATGCGGCTGAGGCAGGAGCTGTCCCGCTTCGCCCGTCCGCTGGCGGTGGTGATCCCGTTCGTCCCGGTCCTGCTCGACCGCAATCTCGACCGCGACCGGCCCTACCTAGACGCGGCTCTGCGCTGGCATCCCGCCGAGCCGCCGCCGCTGCGGATCGCCGAATTCGCACGGCGTGCCTTGCACTATCGCAGCACCCGCTCGATCCGCGAGGGCGTCGCGATAACCCAGGCGGCGCTGCGCCAGGCGATCGCGCGCGCCCATGCGCGCGGCGCGGCGCCGGTGATCCTGGTGCCCCAGACCAGGCCCGAAAAGCCCCGCGAGACAGACATCCGGCACATGGTCCTCGACGCTGGCCACATCCCTTATTTGCTGGTCTGGCTTCCCCGCAGCTGGCGCAATCCGGTCGACAGCCACCCCGACGGCCGCGCCGACAGGGTTATGGCGGCTGCGATCGCCAAGGTGCTGGAGGCGAGGCCGGGATTTCGCGAGCGGTTGAAGGCTGGCGCCTAGCTTTACGTATCGGGAAGGATTGGCGACCGCGCCGCCATTTTAGCAGCCGGCGACAGCAGATTTGACCCCGCACCAGACGATTTTTTGCCATCGCCGCCGATCGCAAAGGGAATCGCGAACTCGTCGTGACGCGAACATTCGATGCGCCACCGAGCACGGTTTACAAGGCGTGGAGCCAGCCCGAGCTGTTCCAGCGCTGGTGGGTGCCAAAATCGGTCTCCGGCGTTTCGCTCGTATCATGCCATATGGACGTTCGTACCGGCGGCAATTATCGGCTGGAATTCGGCACGAGCGGTTCGGGGACCATGGCCTTCTACGGCAAGTATCTTGAGGTGGTGCCAAACGAGCGCATCGTCTGGACCAACGACGAGGGCGAAGAGGGCGCGGTCACGACCGTGACGTTCGAGGGCAAGGACGGAAAGACGCTGCTGACTTTCCACGAAGTCTATCCGTCCAAGGAGGCGCTCGAGGAAGCACTACAGGGCTCGGCGGCCGGATTGCCCGAGCAGCTGGAACAACTCGACGAACTGCTTCCAGCATGGGGGAATAGGGCGGATCGGGAAACTCTCCTCGGGGGAACGTCTGCTCTTGGGAAGTGACCCCCCCCGGCCTTTCCGGTATGAGCTGGCTGCACCCATCGATTGACGGCGCCACGGGCTTCTGGGAGATTGAGCGGGGTGCCGGTTCGTTGCTGGCTCGACCTCAACCGTCAGGCTCACGGATCGCGATAGAACAGAAGGGCCGAGCATGAAGCAATGGTCGTTGGCGGCAGTCTATGCCGTACTCGCAGTGTCTTGGCCGCTGGCCGCGCAAGCGCAGTGCGTGGTGCCCAAGGATATGACCGGAACCTGGCGGGCGGATGACGGTGGCACCTATTACGTCCGCCAGGTCGGCAACGAGATCTGGTGGTTCGGCCAGAGCGCCGACGGCGGCAAGAGCTGGGCCAATGTGTACCATGGCATGCGGAATGGCACGACTGTCACCGGCACGTGGGCCGATGTGCCGCGCGGCGCCAAGCGATCGAGCGGTCTGCTCAATCTGCTGGTGAGCGGTACCGACGGCGCGGTGTCCGGCTGGCGCACACGGCGGATGACGGGCGGATTCAGCGGGATGTCCTGGTTCATCCCGTGCGGTGACAATCAGCCGCAGCCAGCCCGCTGACGCCGCGCGAACTGACTGACATCGCGCGCATCGGTATATTTCAGCTCGTCCCATCTCGTCCGCTACCACTGACGCTACCTTCCGCAACTAGAAGGCCGCATGGTGGCCGCTAAGTCGTTGAAAAAGATGGTGGACGCACCAGGGCCCGAACTTGGGACCCGCTGAGAGGAGGCTCTCGGCGTTTCGACGCAGATGTCCTGCGGGTGGCTCCTAACGCGACAGCGCGTGCGCCTCGAAGTTTTCCGTACTTTTCCATACGGCGGCCGGGAGGATGAGCTAAGTCATTGAAAAGGTGGTGGAGCTGAGGGGAATCGAACCCCTGACCTCTGCAGTGCGATTGCAGCGCTCTCCCATCTGAGCTACAGCCCCGCGCCGTTTCGAAGGCCGCTCGATGGGTGGGAGCGGCGACCCGAGAGGCGCCCAGATAGCGAGGCGTGCGCGCTTTCGCAACGCCGCATATCCAGCTTCCTCTTTCCCGCTTTCGTTTCGGCGGCCCGTCCCAACGGATCGGCTCGCGGGCTGGAACGGCGCCATGCCCCTCTCCGTTTTGACGTCAGGGCGCGCGGTTCGCGCCCATCGATTAGAGGAGATCATTCATGGGCACTTATGATGACCGCTACGGCGGCGACCGATGGCGCGACCGGAGCCAGAGCAGCTGGAACCGCGACCGCGACTATGGACGGAGCGACTATCGCGGCCAAGGCGGCCGAAGCTCTTATGGCGCCAGCGACGACCGCGGCTTTTTCGATCGCGCCGGCGATGAGGTCCGCTCCTGGTTCGGCGACGAGGAGGCACAACGCCGCCGCGAGGAAGACGAGCGCCGCTGGGCCCGCGAGCAGGGCATGACCGGCCGTCGCGACAACGACTATTACAGCCGCGGCCAGGGCACCGGCTGGGGCAATCAGAGCGGCGAGAGCTGGAATCGCGACCGCCCGGGCGAACGCGGCTGGCTCGGCGAGCCGATGCGTGGCGACCGCGATTACGGGCGCGACCGTTACAGCGGCGCCTTTGGCGGCGGCGCAGGCACGAGCTACGGCTCGGCCTACGGCATGTCGCGGCCAGAACATGCCGTAGAGCGCGGCCACGATCCGCATTATTCGGAATGGAGGCGGCGCCAGATCGACGATCTCGACCGCGACTATGACGATTATCGTCGCGAGCATCAGTCGAAGTTCGAGCAGGACTTCGGCAGCTGGCGCTCGAAGCGCCAAGGTCAGCGGCAGTCGCTCAACAAGGTGACCGAGCATATGGACGTCGTCGGTTCCGACGGCAGCCATGTCGGCACGGTCGACAAGGTTCTCGGCGACCGCATCATCCTCACCAGGTCCGATCCGGATTCGGGCGGAATCCACCATTCGATCCCCTGCTCCTGGGTCGAGAGCGTCGAGGACAAGGTGATGCTGAATCGCAGCGCCGACGAGGCGAAGGAAACCTGGCGCAGCGAGGATCGCAGCCGCGCCTTGTTCGAGCGCGACCGCGGCGACGCGGGCGAGGGACCGCACAACCTCAACCGCAGCTTCGCCGGCACCTATGACGAACGGGTCGACCGCGACCGCAATTCGTAAGCGGCACTAGCGGATGAAGAGGCCCGGCCTCCGCGAGGAGGCCGGGCCTTTCTTGTGGACTCCGTCTGGACTACCCGTGGTCCAACAACGGAGTGAAAGATGACCGACCGCAACTTAGCCTGGCACCTGAAGTCGCGGCCGACGGGCCTGCCGACGATGGACAATTTCGAGCTGAAGGAGGCGCCGCTCCCCGCGCTTGAGGACGGCTGGATCCGGGTCGAGAACAAATGGCTGTCGGTCGATCCCTATATGCGCGGCCGGATGAACGACGTGAAAAGCTACACGCCGCCCTTCCAGCTCGGTGCCCCGATGCAGGGCGGGGCGCTCGGCACCGTGGTCGAGAGCCGTTCGCCCCATTTCCGCGAGGGCGAGACCGTCCAGCACATGATGGGCTGGCGCGAGGCCGCCGCGGGCCCGGCGGAGCAGTTCAACAAGCTGCCTCCGATCCAGGTGGAGGACCGTCATTGGCTCGGCAATCTTGGCCTTACCGGGGCCACCGCCTATTTCGGGCTGCTGCGGGTGGCGGCGGCGAAGGAGGTCGACATCGTCTTCGTCTCGGCCGCGGCAGGCGCCGTCGGATCGGCGGTGGTGCAGATCGCCAAAGCGAAGGGCATGAAAGTGATCGGGTCGGCGGGCGGGGCGGAGAAGGTCGCCTGGGTCCGCGAGCTCGGCGCCGACGCTGCGATCGACTATAAGGCGGAGCCGATCGTGCCGGCCTTGATGCGCGAGGCGCCGGAGGGGATCGACGTCTATTTCGACAATGTCGGCGGAGACCATCTCGACGCCGCTTTCGCCGCCGCCCGCCAGAATGCCCGCTTCGCAATCTGCGGCCTGATCGAAGGCTATAATGGCGCTCCGCCCCACGCCTTTCGCTATCTGATGCGCGTGATCGCCGCCCGCATCCGCATGCAGGGCTTCCTCGTCTTCGATTTCCTGCCGGAAATGGGCGACTTCTACCGCGATATGGGCGGCTGGGTGGCGTCGGGCCAAGTCACGAGCCGCGAGACGATCCGCGACGGCATCGAGGCGGCGCCGCAGGCGTTCCTCGACCTGTTCAAGGGCGCGAATATCGGCAAGATGCTGGTGCGGTTGTAGAGTACGCTTCCGACTTGGGGGGCGCTGCTAGACGAGCGCCTTCGCTCGCTCGCCGATGCGGTGGAGATCCTCGACGAATTTCGCATATTCCGCCTCGCGGTCGTCGCGGACACGAAGGAGAAAGCTGGGGTGGACCGTCACCCAGGCCTCGCCGCCGTCGGGCATTTCGTGCGGCTTGCCGCGCAGGCTGGCGATCGTCACCACCCGCTCGAAGACGGAGCGGGCCGCGGTGGCGCCAAGCGCGACGACCAAAGGCGGCCGGATCAGGCTTCGCTCCTGCTCCAGCCACCAGCGGCAGGCCATGATCTCGCCGCCGTCAGGCTTCTGGTGGATGCGGCGCTTGCCGCGGCGCTCGAACTTGAAATGCTTGACGGCATTGGTGACGTAGGTGGCGGTGCGGTCGACGCCCGCCTCGTCCAGTGCCTGGTTCAGGAGACGGCCCGCCGGCCCGATAAAGGGTTTTCCGGCGAGATCCTCCTGGTCGCCCGGCTGCTCGCCGACGAACATGATCTTCGCGTCGAGCGGCCCTTCGCCGAACACCGTCTGGGTGCCGCATTTGTAGAGATCGCAGCGGGTGCAGCCCTTCGCCTCGTCGCGCAAAGCCTCCCAGGCCTTGAGCAGATTGTCGCCCGTTCGCTCGATTGGGGCCGCCACTTCCGCTGCCTTGGTCCGAGATCTTGCCACCATCTCCGTCTCGCGCGCCTGCGCCCCCGCCACCAATGCCGGGACCAACGTCGTTTCGGGCATGTTTTTCCAATATTTCTTCGGCATCTCCTTCAGCATCGCGCCGACCTTCAGCCGGGCGGGATTGAAGATGGAGGCATAATAGGTCTTCCAGATCGCCTCGGCCGGATCGGCGGCGGGCGCATCGCCCTTGGTCGCGCCGGGCCCTTCGCGCAGCCGCTCCGCCGTCCCAGTGGATCGAGATCTCCGGCGTCAGGATCGACCAGCGCATGTTCGGAAAGCGCCGGACGAAGAAGCCGGCATTGGCGCGGACGATATGATGCTCCGGCTCGAACCAGGCGACGTAGCGTGTCGCCCCATCCGGTTCCTCGACTTCGCGGAAGCGGAGGAAGGCGCGCATCTTGTGGATGTCGCGCCGTACCGATTTCGCCATCGCCTCCAGCCGCCGGGTGAGCGCATCGGCTTCATCCTCCAGTGCGTGCGGGTAGCGGCGGAGGCGCAGCAGCATCGCATAGAGCAAGGCGAAGCGCTCGGGGTCGGCGATGAAGCACGACGCTCTCGGCCAGCGTCAGGAAGGCACGTGGCACGGCGAAGGCTGGTCCACCTGCAGGTGGGGGCACCAACGCCTCGGCAGCGAAGAGGTCGCCGTCGTCGCCTGCCTGCCAGACCACCTCTCCCGGCGGAACATCGGCCAACACGAGGGCGCGTGCGGCCTCCCGCCAGCCGTCGAAATCATCCTCTGCAGCAAGCGTGACGCATTGGACTTCGACAATTCCTCTCATGCCGCGAACAATTCCAGCTGCCGCGCCGGCGGCCGCAGCCGCGCGCCGAGATCGGCCCGATCGGTCAGCGCCGTCGGCCGCCAGTCGTCGGCGATCAGGAACGGCCGCACCTTCGCGATCGAGGCGGTGAGGCGGGCGATATCCTCCAGCCGCAGCCGCCGCCAGCGGCGGGCGGCAAGCAGGGCATCGACCGCCCGCACGCCCAGCCCCGGAACGCGGAGCAGCGCCTCGCGTGGGGCGCGATTGACGTCGAGCGGGAAGAGGTCGCGATGCTTGAGCGCCCAGGCGAGCTTGGGATCGATGTCGAGCGGCAGCATGCCCGACGCGATCGGCGGCGCTCGCCACCTCCTGCGGCTTGAAGCCATAGAAGCGCATCAGCCAGTCCGACTGATAGAGCCGGTGCTCGCGCATCAGCGGCGGGCGCTTCAGCGGCAGCACCGCGCTCGCGTCGGGGATCGGGCGAGAAGGCCGAATAATAGACGCGGCGCAGGCGGAAGCGGTCGTAGAGCGTGCTGGCGCGGGCGACGATGTCGCTGTCGGTCGCGCGCATCGGCGCCGACGATCATCTGCGTCGATTGGCCGGCGGGCGCGAAGCGCGGGGCCGACTCGGTAGCGCTTCTTCGCATCGCGCGCTGTCCTCGATGTCCGCCTTCATCTTCGTCCATCGCGCCTTCGATCCGCGCGCCGTCCTTTTCCGGCGCCAGCCGCGCGAGCCCGGCCGCGGTCGGCAACTCGACGTTGATCGAGACCCGATCGGCATGGAGGCCCGCCTGCCGGACCAGCTCGGGATCGGCGTCGGGGATCGTCTTCAGGTGGATATAGCCGCGGAAATCGTGATCCTCGCGCAGCGAGCGCGCGACCTCGACGATCTGCTCCATCGTGTAATCGGACGAGCGGATGATGCCGGAGGAGAGGAACAGGCCCTCGATATAATTGCGCCGGTAGAAGGAGAGGGTGAGCTCGACCACCTCGGCCGGCGTGAAGCGCGCCCGCCGCACGTTCGAGCTCTTGCGGTTGATGCAATAATGGCAGTCGAAGATGCAGCTGTTGGTCAGCAGGATCTTCAGCAGCGAGATGCAGCGGCCGTCCGGCGCATAGGCGTGGCAGATGCCCATGCCCTCGGTCGAGCCGATCCCCCGGCCGCCGCGGCTGTCGCGCTTGGCCGTGCCGGAGGAGGCGCAGGAGGCATCATATTTGGCCGCGTCGGCGAGGATCGCGAGCTTTTCCTGCAGGTTGAGCCGGGCCATGCGTTCTCACTATGTTCCGCAAGAGCGCGTGTCCAGCCCATCCGCGGTAAACTCTCGATAGGTCGGAGCCGGTTGACCGGGGGCAGCACGGCGGCACCTCGCCGAAACCAGGGAAACGGCCTGACCCGTCGGCGGAGGCAGGCCGCAGCCCGTGCCATCTATGGTCGCGGTGGAGCACGCAAAGGGAGAATGTTCGAACTATTCCTCCCGCGCATAAGACAATCGAGCGGCAGTTCCTAAAGGACATTCAAGACTGGTCGAATGATCCGGTCAGTGCCGATCTTATTGTCGCGATCAGACATCTTCGCAGCCGTCTTGTGAGACTGCCGAGGAAACTCCCCTAGCCGCGTGATGCGATGTAGGTTCGAGTAAGTCCCTCACGTCCCTACGTCCCTTGCGGTCGAAGTGGGCGCCGAAGGCATTAAAGGCCGCCGTTCCGGCGCCGATCGAGCGCTGAAGCAGCGCGATCTCGCCGGCGAAGGGTTTCGGTACGGCTATGATCCGGAAGCCGGAGCCGCCTATTATGCCAAGCAGGGCGGCTTCATCTCGCTCGATGACCGTTCGATCTGCGCGAAGGGAAGCTGGGCCGTGCGCCGGGGGCTTGGCGGAATCTTCGCCTGGGAAGCCTCGCAAACGATGGCTCCCTCGTCGAGGCGATGCGCGACAGTGTCGACGGCCGGTGCGGGAACAGGAGAGTAGGTTCGCACGGCCGTAGCTTGCGTGCGCTGCGTCGTCCGTGCGCCTCAGCACCGCGGGGGCGAGCTTGCCGGCCGACACGCGCTGTCACCGAGACGCAACGTGTCAACTGGCATGCACGAACTTGACCGCGTCGCCGCTTCGCGAATATGGCGGCCTCGGAGTCGGTCCGCATCGCGCGCGGTGTAGCTATTGCATCAAGAGTGGGCCTTTGGCCCACGCCAACCTGCCCTTCCCGGGCAAGGTGGCGGTCCGCCCGGGACGATGCGGCCGAGCGGCAACCAATCGGGATCCGAGGCAGCGTCGCCCTTCGATCGAAGGATAGAAGATGACGTCGCCCGCTTTTCCCGCCGAACCTGCGGTTGCACGCCCGTTTTCTATCGGGCTGTCACGTCCGCTGCGCATCGCGCTCGCGGGCTACGGTCACGTCGGACAGGCCTTGGCCGACCGGATTGCGGACGACGAACCCTACAGATCGTTTCGATCCTGGTGCGAGACACAAACAGGAGCCGCGCCAAAGCGCCGCCCTGTTCCTTGACAGCCGACCGGAACGCCTTCCTTTCCGCCCCCGCCGATATTCTTGTGGACGCCCTCTCCTGCCATCGCACCGGAATCGCGCTCGCCCTCGAATGCCTCAGGGGCGGAACACACGTGATCAGCGCCAGCAAGCGGGCGATCAGCACCGGCTACGAGGCACTGGTCGACGCAGCCAAGGCCGGCGCCGCGCAGCTGCACTACTCCGCCGCCGTCGGAGGCGCTGCCCCCGTTCTTGAAACGGTGGCGGCAGCGCGGAAATCGGGCGCGGTGGCAAGCATCACCGCCGTGCTGAACGGCACCGTCAATTTCATTCTCGACCGCCTCTCTCGGGGCAGCAATTTCCACGCCGCGCTGGCAGACGCTCGGGTGGCCGGATTGGCTCAGGAAGATCCGTCCGAGGACCTGAGCGGGGCGGACGCGGCCGCCAAGCTTCGCCTTATCGCGATAGAAGCCTATGGCGCCGGCGCTGCAGGGCTTGCCGTCGAGACGATGCCGCTCGACCTGGCCTCGGCCGCCCGCATCGCGGCCAGCGGAGAACGTTGTCTACAGGTTGCGCGGCTTTCGCGCGCGGGGAACCGGGTCGCGGCGGGCGTCTCGATCCTGCCTGCCCGGGCAGTGCCCGAGCTTCCCGCGCTCCCCGACGAATGGAACTGCGCTTCGGTCGAGACGGTGGACAGCAGGGTGTTTCGGTGCCTGGGGCGGGGCGCCGGGGGGGCGCCCACCGCGGAAGCGCTGCTGGCCGACCTTGAACGCGTGCGTGTCCTGCCGCTTGAGCGTACCGAAGCACCGAAGGCAAGCGCCGCAGGCTAACCTCTTGAGTGCCGGTTTCTTCGGTGAATACTCCAGACGCCACTCGAGAGTCCCGTGATCGGAATCCGACGGTCGGGAATAAAAAGGCATCTCACTACGTCTCCTCGATAGGATGTGAGTGAACCAGCGATGCCAAACGACAGACAGGACCGAGATTCTGCGGAGGGCGAAACCCTTGGCCTGACGCGCCGCAGGCTCCTCGAATGCGCGCCTTGGGCCGGAACGGGCGTGCTGTGGGGCTTGTCGGGGGGCGTGCCTTACGCGCTTGGGCTGATCGGCGACACAGCGGCCCAGGCGGCGGGCGGCTTCACGTTCCTCCAGATCAGCGACAGCCATATCGGCTTCGCGAAGCCAGTCAATCCGGATGCGCGGAAGACGCTCGAGGAGACGATCGGCAGGATCGGGCAAATGCCGTCGCGGCCAAACTTCATGATCCACACCGGCGACATCACCCACCTCTCCACGCCCAAGCAATTCGACGACGCCGCACAGATTATCGGCCAGTCACGCCTCACGACCCATTTCGTGCCGGGCGAGCACGATGTGCTCGATCCAGAGCTCAGCGAATATCGAAAGCGCTTCGGCGCCGGGACCAAAGGCGCCGGCTGGTACAGCTTCGACTTTGGCGGCGTCCATTTCGTCGCCCTCGTCAATGTCATGACGGGCGGCCGCGACATCGGCACGGTCTATATCGACGATCCGGGCGGAAAGGCCGGGGGGTTGGGCATCCTCGGCATTCAGCAGCTCGCCTGGCTGGAGGACGATCTTCGCGCCCGATCCGCGTCAACACCGATCGTGGTCTTCGCCCATATTCCGCTCTGGGCGGCTTATCCCACTTGGGGCTGGGGAACGCTGGACAGCGCCCGAGCCCTGTCGCTGCTCAGGCGCTTCGGCTCCGTGACCGTGCTGAACGGCCATATCCACCAGGTGATGCAGAAGGTCGAAGGTAACATCGCCTTCCACGCCGCTATGTCCACCGCGTTTCCCCAGCCCGCGCCCGGACAGGCGCCCAAGCCGGGCCCCGAGAAGGTGCCTGCCGAGCGGCTGCGGTCGATGCTGGGGGCGACGACCATCGTCTTCCGCCAGGGCCAGCAGCGGCTCGCGATCGTCGACACACCCTTGAGCAGCTGAGGGCATTCCTTTGACAACCGCCTCACCACCGGCTTTTCCGGCGCCCCGCCGTGCCCGCCGGCGTAATTTGTGGATCGGGCTGGCCTCCCTCTTCCTGCTCGGCCTGATCGCCTTCTTCGTCCTGACGGCCCCTCATGAAATCTCCGCCGGTGTCCTTGGCCCGCACCAGCCCGATCTCGCCAATGGACGGACGATGTTTATGGCCGGCGACTGCTCGGCCTGCCACGCCGTTCCAGGACAGGCGGATGCGAACCGGCTGGGCGGCGGGCTCGCTTTGGTCTCCAAGTTCGGGACGTTTTACGCGCCCAACATTTCCTCCGATCCGAAGGACGGTATCGGCGGCTGGACCGAAGCCCAGTTCGTGACGGCGATGAAGAACGGCGTCTCCCAAGACGGCCGGCATCTCTATCCGATCTTTCCTTACACCTCTTTCCAGCGCATGACGCTCGAGGATCTCAGGGACCTCTTTGCTTACCTAAAGACCCTGCCGCCGGTGCCCGGGAAGGCACCGGACGCCGACCTGCACTTTCCACTCAACATCCGCCGACTGATGGGCGGCTGGAAATTGCTGTTCCTGGACGGAAGGACCTTTGCGCCCGATCCCTCTAAGTCGGCCGAATGGAATCGAGGCGCCTACCTCGTCAACGGACCGGCCCATTGCGCCGAGTGCCACAGTCCCCGGAACGCATTCGGCGCCATTCCGGCGGGCAGGAGGTTTTCAGGGGCGCCGAACGCCTTCGGCGTGCTCGGCTTCCCGAACATCACCCAGGCCAAGCTGAAGGACTGGGCGCCGGATGCGATCGCGGAGATGCTCCGGAGCGGCTTCACGCCCGACGGCGACCGCGTCGGCGGCCCGATGACGGAGGTGGTCCGGTCGACCTCGCAGCTGAGCGAGCAGGACCGAGCCGCAATGGGAATCTACATCAAGTCCCTAGCTCCGGTCGCGGGGCAGGCCGCGCCCAAAGCAGCGCCACGCGAATAGCTCCAGGTTTTTCCACGGGTAAGAGGAGGTCAAGTGGCTGACCCCAATGTTATGCTCCCTCTCAAAGTTGTCGAGGATCTCGTCGGCATCATAAATGAGCTGGTTCAAACGTCGCTGCTGAAGGTACAGGAGCGGGAGTTGCTGAGCATTGCCAGGCGAGAGGCTGAGCGGGTTCGAAGGCAGGCGTGCTAACGCTAGCCGCTGGGGCACCCCATCCCTCCGTGGTCGGCCGACTACCAGTCGAGGCGCCCGCCGGCTCCAAGAAATCGTGAGAATGAGCCGCTTCGGGTTCAAGCCCATGCCGTAACCCACTGCGGCGGGTGCGCGATAATCGAGGCCGATCGCGCCAGCGCGGTTACCGACACACAGAAACAGGCGATCGACCGCGCACGGGAACTCAATCCGGATGCAACGATCCGCGCGCGTCCGCGACGTAGGGCCCGGTCGCGATAAGTGGCGCAACCCCTAGCGGTCACCTATCACGGCCGTGCCGATTGCCATTCCGCCGTGAGCCAGAAAAGAGCCAGAAAAACGGTCACAGCTCGGTAAGTCATTGAAAAGATTGGAGCGGGTAGCGGGGATCGAACCCGCATCACAAGCTTGGAAGGCTAGTGCTCTACCATTGAGCTATACCCGCTTGGCGCTTCCGCCTAGCGGCGGCGGCTTCGGCGGGCAAGCCCGCCTGCTCGGATCATGAATGGAACAGAGAGGCGCCAGCGCGCCGGCGGGGCACCTTGCCAGCTCTGGCTTGTTGACCGATTGGACGTGCTCGAAGGATCTCTTGCATCCCGCATGCGATAAAGAGGAAGAGGTCTGCCATGTCGACCTCGAGCGCACCAACGGACAAGCGGACCCGCCTGCGAAACCAGGCCGCGAACTTTCTGCGCCAGCGCGCCGGGGCGATCGCGATCGAAGTCGTGGTGAACTTCCTCCTCCCGCTGCTGATCTACGATTGGGTCAAGCCGTCGCGGGGCGAGGTCGTGGCGCTGATGGCTTCATCGACCGCGCCCCTTCTGTGGGGCATCGTGGAATTCGTGCGAACGCGGCGCGTGGATGCCGTTTCGCTCCTCGCCTTGGCCGGCATCGCTTTGTCCCTGCTCGCCTTCGCTGGCGGCGGCTCCGTCCATTTCCTGCAGCTGCGCGAAAAGCTCGTGACCTCGTTGGTCGGCCTCATCTTCCTCGGATCGGCGGCGATCAACCGGCCGCTCATCTACGAGCTCGCCCGCGCAGGCATGCAGCGCAAGAATGCGACCGCCGAACTGGCGCAGTTCGAGGCGCTGCGCGACAATCGCGGGTTTCGGCGCACCATGATGGTGATGACCCTGGTCTGGGGCTTCGCCCTCGTCGGCGAGGG
>CAVZPV010000004.1:0-542524 GCA_963777295.1 uncultured Alphaproteobacteria bacterium | reverse complement strand
GCTGGCCGTCTGGAACGCACGGCTGAGCGCCGCGACGTCGTCGGCGCAAGTCTCGCCGACCACGTCCGTGGCCTCGGACGTATCGCAGCAGACGTTGAAATAGTAACGCGGCATCGGTGCCCCTAACGCGCTTGCTCTGCCCGTTCATTGGTTCCCTTGCAAGACGGGGCAGTGGATCGATTCGCCGCACTTGAGGCCCCACTTATCGTCCTCGGAGGCTGCTCGCGTTGACTCCCTCCCGTCATCCCGCCACCCCTTCGATCCATAGGAGGGAGCGTCGTGCGGCCAAGGCCGGGGGACGCGAGTTGGGGGTCGCCTCGTTCTTCGAGAGGCACCGTCCGCCACAAATTGGATCAGGATGTTCGGTTCATTCCGAGCGCGCGTTATAGCGCTCGCCGCTACTCTGTTATTTGTCTTCTGGGCAGGCCCTGCGGCAGCGGCCGCGGCGGCCAATCCGGATTTCCCGGCGCTCGGCACGCTCGCCTCGCCCGGCACGGTGACGACGCCGGCGCCGGCCAGCTATCCGTCGGTCGCGGCCGCCATCGCGCCGAAGCCGAGCGCGAACGTCGTCGCGACCATGCAGAGCCTGCCGCTTCACGATCTCGTCATCTCCTTCGTCGATTACGGCCATGAGAGCGCCGAGGAAATGTGCCTCGCCAAGGCTGTCTATTTCGAGGCGCGGGGGGAATCGCTCGAAGGCCAGCTCGCCGTCGCCCAGGTGGTGCTGAACCGCGCGGCGTCGGGCGTCTATCCGCCGACCGTGTGCGGCGTCGTCACGCAGCGCGCGCAATTCTCCTTCGTTCATGACGGCATCATGCCGGCGGCCGACACGACCAGCGAAGTCTGGCACAAGGCGCTCGCCATCGCCGACATCGCGATGAAGCATCTCGCGACCAGCAGCATTGCCTCCAACGTCCTCTGGTATCACGCCACCTATGTCGATCCGGCGTGGGGCCGGCAGCATGTCCGCGTGGCGCAGATCGGGATGCACATCTTCTACAGCTAAGCCCGAGCTCAGGGCTCGGCGGGCAACGCCTCACCGGTCGCCCCGGGATGGTGTCCGGGCCGTTGCGGCAGCACCAGGATCAGCAGCACGATCACCGCGGCCAGAATGGCCGAAGCCGCCGGGCGACTCACGTCGTAGCCGCCTTTGTCGAACGGCTTGTCGAGCAGGTCGCCCAAGGTAGCGCCGAGCGGCCGGGTCAGGATGAAGGCCGCCCAAAACAGGAAGACCCGGTTCACCTGCGTGAAGAAATAGAGCAACGCGAGCACCAGCAGCAAAGCCGCGAACAGCATCGCGCCGCCGCCGAAGCCGAACTTGCCCGTGTCCGCCACCCAATCGCCGAGCGCGGTGCCGAGCGTCTGCGAGAAGGTGATGGTGATCCAGTAGAATATCTCCGCCTTGGGCGTCCGCACCGTGTCGACCGAAACGGTGCCGAGCGTCAGCCGCCAGGCGAGGAGCGAGAGCAGCACGCATGCGAGAAGCACGCTCGAGCCGCCCGTATAGCCGATGCCCAGCGAGCGGTCGGCGAAATCGGCGAGCGTGGTGCCGCAGGTGGTCGAGGCGATGATCGTCGCCCAATAGAGGAACGGATGGAATTTCTTCGCCGCGATCTGCCAGATGACGAAGCCCACCAACAGCGCCGCGAAGATCGCCGTTCCGATCAGATAGCCGTTCGGATTGGCGCTAGCCGTCGTCTCGCCGAGCCAGGTCATGGTGACGGTATCGCCGCCGGTCTCGCCCAGCGTGGTCGCCAGGATCTTGATGATCCAGAAGCCGAGCGTGACGTCGGGGACCTTGGCGAAAGGGGAGCGTGCGTCGTTCATTCTCACCTCGTTCGGCTGCATGATCTCAAAAATTCAATTCCAGTCCGATGTAGCCGTGCGCGCCAGTCGAATGGCGGCCGTCCTCCCATTCCGGGCCGCCCGAGGCAAGGAGCGAAAACGGCTTCTTCAGCGTCCAGATGCCGCCGAAACCGAGCGTCGTCGTGCTGCCGGCGCCCACCGTATCCGGTCCCTGCCGGGTCATCTCGCCGCCAAGCGAAAGGCGGCTGGACACATTCCGCGTCACCGCGAGGCCGCCGAGCCAGAAATCGTGATTTCCAGCGCCTGGATTGATCGTATAGCCGCCGCCGCCGAAGACCGACCAAGGGCCGAAATCCTTCTGCGCCCAGACCGGCAGCAATGCCTGCACCCGGTCCGTGCCGAAACCCTTGCCCGCCGTCGGCAGTATCAGGCGGGGGAATATGGCGATCGAGAGCCCTGCTTCCTCGCGGTGCAGGAAGCGGTATTTGACGCCGAGCTCCAGATCGCCCCGGCTGATCCGGCTATCCGCGCCGCTTTCATAATCCAGCGGCAGAGTGGCGGTGAGCTGAACGCCTGGAAGGCCGCCATAATTGAGATCGAACCCGGCTTGGCCCTGGATCAGTCCGCCGATCCTGTCTCCGGCGGCGAAATTGTAGATTTCCCAATGACGGAGATCCGTCGGTTCGGGATCGTCGGTGCCGTAAGGCGGCCCGGCCGCGGCCGGCGAGGAGAAGAACAGTAGGCTTGCAAGGGCGCCTGCCAGATGGAGGGCCCGTCCAGAAACGCGAGTCACGCAGCTGTCAGTCCACCGGATCGAAGATCATCAGCTTGAGGGTGCCGGGCCGCGTATGCCTCCGGCCGCCCGGCGTCGGGCTCGGATCGGTTTCGGCCGCAGCCACGAACAGCCGTCCGGATGCAGTGTCGACCGCCATCGTCCGTCCGCTCACCTGGGTGGTTACCGGCTCGAGCGGCGCATATTTGTCCGGCGTCACCTCGTGGAAGATGCTGATCGTGCCGTCCACGCCGTTGGAGCTAAACACGCGCCGGCGCTTCGGGTCGAAGGCTACGGCATCGTTGCCGCGGCCGATCGGAAGCGTTGCGACTACGCGTCCGCTGCCGGTGTCCATGACTACCATGACGGCGTTCGCGCAGCCGAGAAATGCCCGATGTGCGGCCTTGTCGATGGCCAGCCCGTGCGGACGCGTGCAGCCCGGCGCAGGCCAGTGGGCGAGTACCCGATTCGTCCGCGTATCGACCTTGACGAGGTCGCCTTTCTCCACGCCGGCCACATAGAGGCCGCCGGAATCGTCGGACGCGGCATATTCGAGCTTTTCGCCGGCCGGAATCGTCGCGATCGCGGAGTTGCTCTTCGGATCGATGACGGTGATCGAGGCCGGATCGCCTTCGATCACGAAGATATGGCCGGTCGCGCCGTCGCCGGCGATCGCGTCCGCGTCGGGCGCCGCCGGGATGCGTTTGGTCACCGCCAGCGTCTTCAGGTTGAAGACGACGGCCGTGCCGGCCTCGCCGTCATCGGTAAAGCCTTGCCCTGTTGCGTGCGAGACCGCGGTGCCGTGGGTGCCTCCCGTTATTCCCTCGACATTGCCGATGACCGCGCCGGAGCCCGCGTCCACCACCGTCAGCCGATGGCCATGCGCCACATAGACCCGCCGGCTTGCGGCGTCGGACACGACATAGTCCCACCGGTCTGGTATGCCGAGCGGCACCGACTTTGCCAGCCGGTAAGTGGGTGCGGCCCAGGCCGGGCTCGTGCACAAGAGCGCGCCGGTGATAAGTGCGAAGCGGACTGCACGCATGAAAACCCTCCGAGGTCCGTTGGATGCTCGTCTCGTCGGCCCGCGGGGGGCCGCCGGCTAAATAGACGCATTCCCGGCACAACCCCTTCGTGGCAAGCGAATTCTGAGCCAAGGACGTCCGGGATATCAGGCAAAATAGACAGCCACCGCCGTGACGCCGGCCACGACGATCGCCAGCAGCAGGCCGAGCAGGGACGTCAGCATCGAGCCCTGCCGCCGCCGGAAATTGCTGCGCTTCGCCGGCTTGCCCAGCAGCAGCTCGATCCCGCCCGCGCCGGTGCCGGCGACGAATGTGCCGGCATAGGTAATCAGCGCGGCGAGAGGGCCGCCGCGGAACAAGATGACGATCGGCACGATCGCCGCGATCGGGGCGACGGTCGCCAGGGCGGCGAGGAGCTTTATCCGCTTGAGGCGCCCCGGATCGACCGGCGCAACGGCGAGCAGATCCGGCGCATCCTCGGCCGAGATGGTCAGCCACGAGATGCTGCCGCAAAGCTGGCCCGCGGCAACGACACCGATGGCGGCAAGCGCGGGCGTGGCGAGCAAGCCGCTGCCGCTATGCTTGCTTGCGAGCAGAAGCAGCGGGAACAGGTAGATGAGCCGCAGCAGGACGAGGAACAGGATCTCCGGCGCGCGCAGCAGCAGCCGTACCTCCTTGGCGATCATGGCGGCGGCAAGGCCGCCTCGGAAGGCCGGGCCGCGACCTGCGGCCGAGCGTCGGCTGCTTCGGTCGCCGGCGCTCTGCACGCTCGCCAGGAAGCGCGTGCGGAAGAGCCAGGAGGTGAAAGCGAACAGGATGCCGGAAAGGCCGACCAGCAGCACAAGCGGGACAATCTCGCCGAACAGGCCGCGCGCCGGCAGCGACGTCCAGCCGGTGGTGCCCCAATGGTGGCTGCGCAGCCAATCCGCCATGATGCCGATGCGGCCGCGGCCCGGTCGATATTGTCCGGAGAGCTGGGAAACCAGATAGATGGCGCCGCCCGTCGCCGCCGCGACGATCTGGCCAACCGAACGCGCGCCACGCGCGCCGATCCAACGGACCAGCAGGATGGCCAGCGCCAGCCCGAAAGTCGCCGAAAGCATCGCCAGCGCAGCCACCACCGGCACCACCGCGAGCAAGCGCGGATGGCCGACCAGCGCCACCGGCAGCGCGAGCGGCAGGAGCAGCAGGCAGTAGGTCGTGCCGGCGCTGGCGGCGATGCCCAGCATCTTGGCGGCGAGCACGCGTCCTTCCGGCAGCGGGGAGGAGAGGAGCAGGTCGAGATCGGTTTTCTCGAACAAGGTCCTTAGCGCATTCATCAGGCTCTGCGTGGTCATGAACGTGAGCGTGACGAGTAGCGCCGCATTGCCGGTGACCAGCCAGCGCGGCCTGGGCATAAGCGGCGTTCCGCGAAGCAGGTAGGCAATGAACAAGCCGAGCAGGAAGAATCCGAGCAGCAGGACGAGCCGGATCCATTTGCCGAAGCCCTTGCGGCCGCCGCGGAAGGTCAGCCGCACCTCGTGCAGAACGAGCCAGAGCAGGGATCCGGGCGCGATCAGGCGCGCGCTAGCCGCCGGCATCGTCCGTGCGTGCGGTGAGGTCGAGGAAAACCTCCTCCAGCGTCGACTCGTTCGACCGGCCCGCTCGCGCAGCTCGTCGAGCGTGCCCTCGGCCATCAGCCGGCCGTGATCGGATGATGCCGATCCGGTCGGCCAGCCGCTCGGCGACTTCGAGGATATGGGTGGTGACGATGACGGTCGCGCCGCGCCGCACCTGCTCCTGCAGCATGTCCTTCACCTGCGCGCGCCATCGCGGCGTCGAGGCCGGTCAGCGGCTCGTCGAGGATCAAGCAGCCGCGGCTCGTGGATCAGCGCGCCGGCCAGCGCGACCTTCTGCTTCATGCCGCGCGAAAAGCCTTCGCAGCGCTCGCGCGGTCGTCCCACAGGCCGAGCCATCGCAGCAGCTCGCTCCGCCTCGGCCGCGGCCGCGTCCGGCGCGACGCCCCACAGGCCGGCGACGAATTCGAGATATTCGAGCGGCGTCAGCTTGTCGTAGAGCATCGGCTCGTCGGGCAGCCAGGCGATGATCGCGCTTCGCCTCCGGCGGATCGGGCGAGCGCGTCGACGCCGAAGATGCGGATGCCGCCGGCATCGGGCGGCAGTAAGGCCCGACGACCATGCGCAGGGTCGTCGTCTTGCCGGCGCCGTTGGGGCCGAGCAGGGCATAGAGCTCGCCCGGCCGCACGACGAGGTCGAGATCCTGGATAACCGGCCGCCCGAAGCTCTTGTTGATTCCGGTCAGCTCGAGCGCGGGGGCGCTCGCGAACCCGGCTGTCGGGCGAATGTCCACGGCGGCGTCAGTCACGATTCATGCATAGAGACTGGCGCCGCCGCGTCAAACGGCGTCGGTTAAGGCAGCATCGGCCGCTCGCCGAGCGGGATAACGATCCGGCCCCAGGTGGCGTTGGTGACGATGCCGAAGCTGCCATAGATGGCGAGCAGCCCGCACAGGATGCCAAGCCAGCCGCCGGCATGGGAGAGGCCGGTCGACTCGAGCAGCGCGCCAAGGCCAAGCAGCAGGAAGGTGATCCAGAGCGTCAGGAAGACGGCAAACAGGATCCGCGGCAGCCGGAAGGTGCAGATCCAAAGATACAGGGTGAGCAGCCCCCAGAGCAGCAAAGCGACGCCGACCGTCCCGCCGGCGGTGGTGAGATGTCGATCGTGCCGTTATGCGCGAAGATGCAGCAGCAACGCGAACCACCACCAGAAGGCGCCGTAGCTGAGGAAGGCGGTCGTGCCGAACGTGTTGCCCACGCGAAATTCGAGGATTCCGGCGACGACCTGGATGAAGCCGCCATAAGCCAGCGCCAGCGGGATGACGACGCCCTCGCCGCCGGGCGGAAGCACGCCGGCATTGATCAGGCTGAGCAGAACGGTGGTGAGGCCGAAGCCGACGAGGCCCAGCGCCGCCGGATTGGCGATCGGGGCGGGAACAGTGTCTGCCATGATTTTCCCCCTTGGTTGATGAGCCTATTGGTTCTTCGGAAGCCGCGGCCGGATCGACGTCGGGGCCGAGATCGAAGACGCGGACCGGCCCGAGATCGATCACATGCGCGTCGCCGGCGAGATGGATGCTGACCTGCGCCCCGCCCGCGGCCACGGCCTGCGCCGCACGCCCGCCGACGAAATATTGCTTCCACTGGTTGGTGACCGCGACCGGCGCGCTGACCAGGGTCGGATAAGTCGCCGCCGAGCCGCTCAGGCCGACAAAGGGCAAAGGCACGGTCTCGCTGTCCTTAGCGTTGGGCGCGCGCAGATAGACGGCGATCAGCAACGTGTCGTTGGCGGCGACCGCCTTGGGGACCGGCGAGACGGCCCCGGCATCCCATGGATTTGCGCCCTTCTGGGTGACGGTCACGCGGACGCAGGGATAGCCTTGGGGTCCGTCTGTCGCCAGCTTCTTGCTGGTCTCGCCCGGGCCGTAGACATTCCAGTCGCTCCCAGGCGTGTTGATCAGCTTGTCGGCGAGGCTGATCGCGCCCGGTTTGGCGGCTGGCGCGGGCGCCGCCGGCTGGGCGCCCTGGGCGTGAGCGGAGCCGCAGGCAAGGCAGGCGAGCAACAGGCCCAGGCTCTTCTGCATTCATCCTCTCCCGGCATCTTCGTGCGTGCGGTTAACGCTAACAGAGCCGGCGCAGAATTCCATCCCGAAATCGGCGGCCACCAGGGCAAGCGGCGCGCGGCGCGCCGGCCGGTCTCCGCGAATGAACCGGCAGGGTTTCGAGGCGTTTAACCTTCACACCCGCGCATAACCGCCAGATTGCCATTCTTCCGGCCCGGCCGGCAGCGGCGAGCGCCCCGATGGAAGGAATGGATCATGAAAGCCAGATGGATTACGGCCGCTATCGCTCTCGCCGCCGGCACGGCGATGTTCGCGGCCACGCCGGCCGACGCGCAATGGCACGGTAATCGGGGCGGCAGCGCTCATTACAGCGGCAACCGGGGGTCCATCAGCCGCGGCTATTCGGCGAACCGGGGCTATGCCAACCGTGGATATGTGAACCGCGGTTATGCCAACCGCGACAACCGCAACTGGAACCGGGGTTATGCCTATAATCGCGGCCGCGGGGGCTATTATTACGGCTATTATGGCTATCCTTGGTATGGGTATGATTATTATCCATATTATGGATATTACGATGACCCTTATTACGGCTACGACGATCCCTATTATGACGATTATTACGACGACGATTATCCCTATTGAGTGAGGCGGGGCCGCTGCGCCGGAACGCGCGGCGGCTCGCTGCCGGCGGAGATCGCCGGCTATCATGACGGCCGATCTGCTTTACGATCTCCGTCGAAGACGGGGAGGAAGAGGCGATGGCCGGATCGAGGGATTCAGACGCGGTCGCGACGGTCAAAGGGCGTTACGGGCCTGCGCTTGCCTTGCTCTAGGCTATTGCGGGCGGTGCCCTGGTCATCGGCCAAGGCAAGCTTGCCGATGGGTTCGGCATTCAGCGTTCGTTCTTCCTGACGGCAGCCTGCGAGTTGTTCGTCCTCTTCTACGCCTTGTGGCGCGCGCGGCCGACGCGCACGCGCTGGAGCCTGAAGCGGTGGAGACTAGAGGCTCCTGACCCGCACCGGCGCCGCGTCGGCGCGGGCGAGGGGGTTGCGCAGCGGCAGCGTGAAGGGGACCGCTTCGATCTCGAACACATCGCCCGGCTGCGTCCGAACGGCGTCGCTGAAAGAAAGGGTGGCCGTCCCGAAAAAATGGACGTGGACGTCGCCCGGACGGCGGAACTGGGGATATTTGAAATGATGTCCTTCGAGATTGGCGATGCTGTGCGACATGTTCACCTCGCCCGACAGGAAGGACTTTTCCCACAGCACTTCCCCGCCGCGGCGGATGCGGCTGACGCCCTCGACGGGATCGGGGAGCGCTCCCACCAGCAGCTCCGGCCCGAGCGCCGCCTGACGCAGCTTGGAATGGGCGAGCCAGAGATAATTGTGCCGCTCGGTCACATGATCGCTGAACTCGTTGGCGAGACAGAGGCCGAGCCGATGCGGCGTTCCGTCGGGACCGATCAGATAAATTCCGGCCAGCTCCGGCTCCTCGCCGCCGTCTTGGGCAAAGTCCGGCATGACGAGCGGCTCTCCCGGCCCTACCAGCTGCGATCCGTCGCCTTTGTAGAACCATTCCGGCTGGCAGCCAGTCTCGCCCGGTGAGGGCTTCCCGCCGCCGAGTCCCTCGAGGAAGATGCGCATCGAATCCGTGAGCGGCGCGCCTTCGGCGGCGGTCCGGTGCATCTTGTCGCGCTCTTCGGCCGAGCCGAGATGGGTGAGGCCGGTACCGCTCATCGTCAGATGCGCAGGATCCTCATGATCGATCGGCGCGAGGATGCGGCCGGCGGCGAGCTCGGCGGCGGGATCGATCGCGGCGCCACGCCCCAGCGCCGCGAGCTTCTCCGCAAGGCTCTGGCCCGCCTCGATCGCAGCCGAGGCCAGCGCCCGCACGCTGGCGACGCCGGGCACCAACCAGGCGTCGTTGCGCTCGGTGGCGATCACCGATCGCTTGCCGTCTTTCGCGATATACTGGAGCAGCCTCAGCGACATGTTCCCCGACTAGACGCCCGGGGCGCGATGACCAAGGGCTTGCTTGACCGGGTCCCGATTCCGCCTACCGATCCGGTGCTCAGGAGGCACGATGGGCGGCCAGGATATCCAGAAATTTGTACGATGCGGATTATGCTTCCACTTATGACGACACTTTCCTGCTGGGACCGGCCAATCAGGCCAGCACCGAGTTCGAGCTTGCGCTGATCCGGGAGTCGCTCGTCGTGGGGCCCCGGTAGCTCGACCTGCGCTGCGGCACCGGCTATTTTCTCTCATGCTTTCGCGGTGTCGCGCGCAATGACGGACCTAGCGCGCAGCCGCAACCCCGATGCCATGTGCGTCGACGAGGGCGATTTCCGGACGCCGCGGCTCGGATGGGCGGGGCGCTGGGACCTCGTCACCTGCATGTGGGCCGCCTATTGCTATGTCGGGAGCCTGCCCGAGCTCGCCCAGCTCGTCCGCGACATGATCGACTGGACCGCGCCCGGCGGGACGATGCTGATCCCGTGCCTGAACTTTCCGGGCAACGACATTCCTTACGAACATGTGCCGGACCTTGGGCGGGATCGCCCGGGTTCACGGCTATATCTGGTCGTGGGATCATGGCGACAAGCACCACCCCGATCATTCTTCCCGACACCGGCCAGATCGTGGAATGGTTGGCACCTTGTTTCGGTCAAATCCGGGTGGTGCGCTATCCGACCGGCCGCACCGCGGTGCTGGCCCGGGAGCGACACGACGAAGCATCCGCGAGCCGGCCGAGCATCTCGGGATGCCGGGACGCGGCCTTAGGACGGACCGGCGCTCGGAGAAGCGTCCTTCGGCGCGCTGATACGCGAGCTGCTCGCGCGCGCCACCCGCGGGCGGATCAAGACGATATCCGAGAACCGCTTGCCAGCCTCCGTTCCGCCGGTCACAGGCGGATCATGCAGAATGCAGCAATCGTGCCGCTTGCGCCAGCGCAGGAAGAGCAATGGCGCCGGCTGTGGCAGACTTATCTCGATTTCTATGGCGCGTCCGTTGCGCAGGAGGTCACCGACCGGCTGTGGGCCGCGCTCGTGCCCGGCGACGCGACGTGGCGCGGATTCGGAGCGACGATCGGGTCGGAGCTCGTCGGTTTCGCCATCGTCATCGTCCATCCCGCGACCTGGAGCCTCGCTCCGACCGCCTACCTCGAGGATCTGTTTGTGCGTCCGGATGTCCGCAAGCAGGGCATTGGCCGCGCCCTGATCGAAGCGGTAATGGACGAGGGACGAGAGCGTGGCTGGACCAGCCTTTACTGGCTCACGAAGACCGACAACCGCGTCGCCCGCGCGCTCTACGATCGCTTCACGCCCGCGGACGATCTCGTGCGCTATCACCTCCACCTGCCGGAGAGCGATTTGTGACTTTGTTTCGTCTTCTGGTGCTCGCCTTCGCCCTGATCGGCACGCCGGCGCTCGCCGCCCAATCCCGTTACGACCCGCGCGAGACCTTCGCGCCATTCGACATAGGCCAGTCGGTCAACGCGATGCGGACCGGAAGCGGGCTTCCGGGTCCGGCTTATTGGCAGAATCGGGCCGATTATACGATCCGGGCCGCGCTCGATCCGGCGACGAAGACGATCACCGGTTCGGTCGAGATCCGCTATACCAACAACAGCCCCGACACGCTCGACGTGCTCTGGCTGCAGCTCGAGCAGAACCTGTACCGGGAGAATTCACGCGGCCAGCTCGCCGAGGGCGGCGTTCCGCGCGGCAATACCAGCGGCATGAGCCTGGACTCGGTCGAGATCGGACCGGCGGGGAAAATGGCGGCGGTGACGCCCCTGATCAGCGACGCACGCGCCCAGCTTCGTCTGCCCACGCCCTTGCCGCATGGTGGCACTGCAATCGTTCGTATCCGCTATCATTATACAATCCCGTCGGACGAATTCGGCGGCCGCACCGGCTGGCTGAAGTCGAAGAACGGGCAGGACATCTTCAGCATCGCCCAATGGTATCCGCGCATGGCCGTCTATGACGATGTGCGCGGCTGGGACCCGCTTCCCTATCTCGCGCAGGAATTCTACCTCGACTATGGCGATTTCGATTACTGGATCACCGTGCCGTCCGACATGATCGTCGCCGGCTCCGGGGAGCTCCAGAATCCGGAGGAGGTGCTGACGCGCCGCAGAGCGCTCGCGCCTCGCCCGTGCTCGGATCAGCGACGCCACCGTGATGATCCGCTCGCCTGCGGAGGTCGGAGATCCCGCCAGCCGGCCCAGGCAAGGCGGCATGCTCACCTGGCATTTCCGTATCGCCAACAGCCGCGACGCCTCCTGGGCCGCGTCGAGCGCCTTCATCTGGGACGCGGCGCGGATCCGGCTGCCGGGCGGCCGGACCTCGCTCGCCATGTCCTTCTACCCGCCCGAGAGCCAGGGGCGCGACCGCTGGGGCCGCTCGACCGAATATATGAAGGATGCGGTCGAGCGTTACTCGGCCAAATATTACCCCTATCCCTGGCCGGCCGCGATCAACGTCGCCGGGCCGGCGGCGGGCATGGAATATCCTGGCATCGTCTTCGACGGCATCCAGGATGCCGGCAAGGTGCTGTTCTGGATCACCGCGCACGAGATCGGCCACAGCTGGTTTCCGATGATCGTCGGCTTCGACGAGCGCCGCCATGCCTGGATGGACGAGGGCTTCAACACCTTCATCGACGTCTACGAGTCCGACGAGTTCGAAGGCGGCGATTTTTGGCCCCAAGCGCGACAGCGAATATGCGCCTGGCGGCGGCAATCCGGTCGACAAGGATCCTGCCGATCCTCGCCGATCCCGACGCGCCGCCGATCCTCTCGCGCGCCGACACGATTCAGGAGAAATGGCGCCACCCCGTCACCTATTTCAAATCGGCGCTCGGCTTGGTGCTGCTGCGCGAGCAGATATTGGGGCCGGAGCGGTTCGATCCCGCCTTCCGACGCTTCATCGCCGTCTGGGCCTACCGCCATCCCCAGCCCGCCGATTTCTTCCGCTTCATGGACAGCGAGACCGGCGAGGACCTCTCCTGGTGGTGGCGAGGCTGGTATGCGAACAATTGGCAGCTCGACTTCGCTGTCACGGGCATCGAGCCCTTCCCGGCTTCGGCGCATCAGCCCGGCTCGCTCGTCCATGTCGAAACGCGCGACAAACTGATCATGCCGGCAACCCTGCGCGTCACCTTCGCCGACGGCACCAGCCGCGACATCCGCCTCCCCGCCGAAACCTGGATCCGCCAAGGCGCGACGAAGGTTGCCGTTCCGGGGCCCTCACCGGTGGTGCGCGCGGAGATCGATCCGGATCACAAGATCCCGGACCGGGATCGCTCGAACAATGTCGCGCTGGCTACCGCGGCACGCCCGTAGCGCTGCGAAGCGGTCGATACAGGAACGGCCGGCGGAAGATGCCGCCGAAATGATGCGGATTGAAGCCGCGCAGGATGATTTCATTCGCGCCGGCGTGAAGCTCGGCGGAAATGTCGATGTCCCACTCGAAGCGATAGTCGGTCGACCACCAAGGCTCCCGATAGGCGCGATGGGCGACCGGGCGGTTGTTCATCCAGAGCCAAGCCTCGTTGAACAGGCCGGGGAATATCAGGTGGATCTCGCCCGCGCGCTGCTCGGGCGTCAGATCGATGCTGGTCCGATACCAATAGGTGCCGAGGGCGCTCACCGCATCGTCGGCGACGATTCCCTGGGCCTGCAAATAGAGGTCCGTACGCACCTGCCGCCAGCCCGTTGAATCCGGGGCAGGGACCGACGCCGAGCGCCAGCGATCGTCTTGTTCCGGGCCCTGATAGGTCCAACCCTGCGGGACCGGCTCCGCGCGTCGGAAGCCCCATAGGAGCGGCAGCTTCGCGACCAGCTGTCCTTCGGGCCCGTCGGTGAGGCGCGCCAGCTGCCGATATTGCTCGACTTCGCCGGACAACCACGCGGCCCCGCCTTGCGGTTTTTCCGCTTCGGGGCCGACGACATGGACAGTGAAGATGGGGTTCATCCGCGCGAGTTCGAGGCGCGCGGCGATCGTGCGTTCGCCGTGCTGGACCGCCGCGGCATAATCGGCGTCCCTGGCGGCGGCCGTGACCGTTGCAACATAGGAATCGATGATCTCGAAGCCGAGGCGGGTGAAGCGCATCCGGTGCGCGAGCATATCCGTCGCGCCGCCGGTCAGTTGTTTCGGCCTCGCCGAGCGCGTGGCGAAGCGTCTCGACAAGAGCTGGCGTGTAGATAGCGGGAATCACCGGATATTCGTGCTCGGTGACGCCGGTCGCTTCCCAGGCGTCGAAGATCGCCCGCCAGTAACGCCGCATCGGGGCCGCTGCCGGGCCGTAGAAATTGCCGTAGAATTCCTCCAGCAACGCGCCGACGTCAGCGTCCGGATCCCACATCAGCTGGCCGCGGAAGAAGAGATTGAGGAAGGTGGTCGCGAACGCGCCCTCGGCTCTCCGTCCCGATGCCGAGAATGCCGAGATCGCGGTAGAATTTGGCGTCGCGGGCGAAGACCTGTTGCGAAGGGTCGGGCAAGTCCCGCCAGACCAGCATGCCCTGGTCGTAATCGTAGACTGCGAGCCTGCCGTCCATCACCCGCGCCCAGCGCTGGAGCATCTCGCCATAGGCGCGGCGCGGCGGCGAGCGCGGATCGCCGATGGCATGGTTCGGGTCGATGTCGATCGGCGCGATCCACATCACCACATGGGGCTCCGTTCGCGTCACGATCCTCGGCGGCAATGTGGCATTGGCATAAGCCAGTCCGCCGATCCGCGCGCGGCTGCCCGGATATTTGCGGCGCAGGATCGAGGCGACGTTGTTGTACAGGGTCAGCATCGCATCCGTGACCGACGGCCGCATCATGAAGCGATCATATTCGGTGATCAGCGCCCGATCGCGCGGATCGTCGTTCGTGTAGAGCCCGTCGGCAATGGCGAGGGAGACGTCGCGCCCGTCGGCATAATCCTTCTCGATCTTTTTCGCGACATGCTCGGCCGTCGCCGGCTCCGCGAAAGGAACGTTGAAATGGGTGCCGCCGGCGGGCGCGATGTCCGCCGTGTAGTGATCGAGAGCCTGCCCGGCACCGGGCATGGTCGCCGCCGACATGTAGTTGCGATGGCGGAATTCGTCCGCCCCAGTCGTCTCTCCGTTCCAGGACAGCCAATAATGCCGGATCTCGAACGGCGGGCTGTAGACATGGTCGAGCGCCCCGACCGAAAGCGTCTCGTGGTGCGGCACATGCTCGCCGAACGCGCCCGGCATATACCACCGGCAGCCCCAATGCTGGAGCAGCCAGGATGCCGCGAAATAATGGGATTTATCGTTCGAGCCGGCGACATAAATCCGTGGCCCGGTTCGCCGAACGGCGATCGCATCGGCCTGAACGAAGGGGTGCGGCTTCTTCGCCCGTTGAAGCGCCTCCGCAAGCGAAGGATCGGCGGCAAGCGCGGCGGACCCGACCAGGATCGAGGGGGCGCCGCCCCGCGCGTCCGTTCCGATCGCCGGCCGCGCCCCCGTCATCAGCTCGATATAATAAGCAAGGTCTTCCGCGGCCCGGCGCTCCCAGGCTCCGGGCGCGGCCGCCGCGACGATCGAGACCGAGGCGACGCCCTGCCGGCCGAGGAGCAACGGAGCCTCATCGGCCGCGCCGGATCGATGATCGAGGGTCGGAGAAGCCTTCGCCCGCCCCGCGGCCGCCAGGGCGGCGGCCATCGTTAACAGCGAACGCCGGGTGGTGAGCACCGCCTCGCTCTAGAGCCGGAATTGCGTCGATTGAAGGCGAGAAAAAGCGGTATGCTCGAGAGGCTCGAATTATTTGTCGATTTGCGCGTTCAGCGGTCTCGTGCCGGGCCGCCTGCATAGGGTCGCCAAGCAGCACAGTCGGGCACTGCGATTTGCCCAGTCGGCAACGTTTCTGCGCCGGAATTCAGCCGTCATTGGCTATCCTATGGACGGCCCGCTGGTCCCGCTTTGACCTGGGCGACCAGTACCTGCCCCATGGGTGCTTTTGCTGCCTCGGCCTCATCGAATGTCGGGCAGGTCAGGATGAAAAGGCTTCGGTCGTCATCTCCACCAAGCATGCACGCGAAGCAGGGTGATTCTGTTTCTATGACGTCGAGCACCGCCCCTCCTTCCGCGATGCGGACGCACTCCGGAGCGAACGGATTAGCTATCCAGATCGCACCTTCGGCGTCGAGCGCGATGCCATCCGGAGCGCGCGGCCAGGTCGATGCCCAAAGCCTCCGGTTGGACAAAGAGCCGTCCTCCGCCAGATCGAACGCCGTCAGCGACCCGCTCAGCGTTTCACCCACGATCAACGTCCTGCCGTCCGGCGTAATCACGCTACCGTTGGGGAAGTGGAGCCCGTCCGCCGCAATGCTGACGCGGCCGTCGGGATCAACGCGCACCAGATTGGCGGTGGCGTGGCTTCCGATTACGTCGTCAATGCCGCGCGCCGCGACCTCAGCACCGAGATCGAAGCCGAAATTGCCGACGAAGGCGCGTCCGGCCGCGTCGACGACCATGTCGTTGCAATGAAATGCCGCCACCTCGCCGAGGTCGGCATGAACGCTCAAAATGCCGTCAATTGCGCGTCGCAGCACCAGGCGCTTGACCATCGATACGACGAGCATCGAACCGTCCGGCATCCACCCGAGGCCTGACGGGCTATCGTCGATCTCGAACTCGGTCCGCAGATCGCCCGCCGGCGAGAGTGATTTCACGGCATGCGCGTGGAAGTCACTGAACCACAACCGCCCGTCGCGCCATCGGGGGGCTTCACCGAAATAGATGCCTTCGGCCAGCAGCTTCACCCGACCTGCCATGCGCTTATCCTCCCGAACCGCCCGCTTGCCTCGGCCGAACGACATCTGTCGTGCCCTATCGCGCGGACATCGTCTGATCGCATTGCCAGCTTCATTGCTTTCGAGCGAGGTAGGCGCGCCCTTGCGCTCGCACGACATCCATCAGATTGCCGATGGTGAGATTGAGATCGATTACATGCAGCCCCCAATCCGGCTGCCGCCGTCCTCCGATCACCACGTCCCCAATGATCTCCCCGGTGCGCCGGCCGCCGGGCGCCCGATGGATGGTGATTGCAAGATAATTGTGCGCGTTGTCGTTGCGGCATTCGGCGCTGAGCATGCCCGGCACCTCGACGAAGGGGGTGGTGATCTTCTTCGGCGGGTCGGTCCAGGCGCCGGGCGGAAGGCTGTCGACGACGGACCCTCTGGCATCCGAGGCAAGATAGGCGTGGAGCGGGCCGGACCCGCCTCCGAGCGCAGCCGGGTTGGTGCAGGCGGCCTCCAACCCCGGGCCGGCCGACGCCGCGAAGATCTTCGCGTCCGCCGGTGGCGGGTTCGTCGCTCGAAACGAGGCGAAGTTGATCGCGCAGCCGATCTGACCCGCCGCGCGGCAGAGCGGGATGGACTTGAAGTCGCCGCCGACATCCCTGCCGACCGGCACCTGCAGCCGGTAGCCGGCGAGGATGACGGAGAGGAGACGGCTCTGCACCGGCTTTCCGTCAATCTCCTTCTTCACCAGCTCGGCGAGAATGAGCGAGCCTTGCGAGTGGCCGATCAGCACCACGCCCCGGCCGTGATTGAAATGAGCGAGATAATAATCCCATGCGCTCTTCACGTCGGCATAAGGCAGGTTCCGGTCGATCGCGATGGGATGGCCGGCGAGGCCGGCGCGAAGCGCGGTCAGCGTCACCTGGCGGTAGAGCGGCGCGAAGGTCCGGCATACGGAGCGGAAGCGGGCGAATTGCTGATCGACGACGGTGATTTCCTGATGGGTCGCCTTCATTCCGGCATTGCCGCCGGGATCGAGCGATACGGTGGGATAGACATAGAAGCAGTCGATCGGCGCTGCGGGGTCGGCGCGGGACTTCTCGATATGCGTCGAGCCGTCCGCCCGCACCACGGTCGCATCCTGGTCGGACCGCTTGCACACATCGTTCGCCAAGTCGGGGCGGCAGAGCCACGCGGCAGGGTCGGCATAGTCGACGCTCGCGGAAGACTGCGCAGGCCGGGCAATTCCGGTCAGGACAAGAGCAATGAGAAACGCGATTGTCCGGACCAAGGCCTGCATCCTTTTCGCTCGCGGGTTCCGCCGAGGCGAACTCACCGGTCAAGCGGGCATCCCACAGACGGCGGTCGCGTGCAATGTTCGCTAACACGTGAATCAGTATTTTGCAGCTCGGCAATGACCTCGCCGCCTTACAAACGCGAACGCCTGCAACCACTACAAGCGAGAAAATGGCGGATTTCCGGGCTTCTGTCTGGCCTCAGGCGAACGCCGACAAACAGTCCGGTGGTGCCGCTTGAGGGACTTCGAACCCACGACCCCATCATTACGAATGATGTGCTCTACCAGCTGAGCTAAAGCGGCGCTCCGGGGAGGAGGGGCCTCTAACAGCGGCGGCATGGCCTGACAAGCGGCCGTCCCCGCCGTTTCAAGCCGCTAAACACTTAACGTTTTCTCAACCACGAGCGGTGCAGTGTCCCGATCCTGAAACAGGGGCAGTGCAAGGATCGCACGGATGGACAGCCTGCGGGCATTCGGGGAAGAGGCTGATTACAGCCCGTCCGTCGACGACGAGGAAGCGGCGATCGAAGCGCCGCCGGAGATCGGCACCGACGAGCGCCGCATGCATGTGCGGGCCTATAATCACTGGGTCTCGCTGCTCGACGGCAAACCCTATCCCGGGGTGAAGGATCTCGATCCCCATGCGATCGAGGATTTCGGGCCCAACAGCGTCCTGCTCGACTTCAGCGAAGGCGAGGACGATCCGAAGATCGCCTGGCTCGGCAAGGCGCTCCGCGAGGAATGCAACCTGCTGGGCGAGATCCGCAGCATCAGCGACGTGCCGAAGCGCTCGCTGCTCTCGCGTCTCACCGACCATTATCTCCAGATCATCGCCAACAAGGCGCCGATCGGCTTCGAGGCCGAGTTCCTCGGTCAGCGCGGGCACAATACGATGTACCGCGGCATCCTCATGCCCTTCACCTCGAACGGCGAAGATATTGATTTCATCTACGGCGTAATCAACTGGAAGGAGATCGCCGACAGCGAGACTTCGGCGAAGATCGCGCGCGATGCCGCCAAGGCCATCGCCTCCTCCCATGCGCCGGAATCGAGCCCGGTCTGGGCCGATGGGCCCAATGCCGAGCCCCTCGTCATCGATGCTCCCGTCTATGCCGAGGAGTTCGGCATGGACAGAGCCGAGCTTGCCGTTCGGTGCGAGCCTCGCGGACCATCTGTGTGCCGCCCGCGATTGCGCGGAAGTGGCCTCGGGCGCTGACGCGCGAAGCCGCTCCGCCCTCTATCACGCGCTCGGGCATGCCTACGATCTCGCGCGCGCCGCCGAGGCCGCGCCGGACGATTATGCCGAAATGCTCGCCGATGCGGGTATCAATGTTCAGGCGCGTGCGCCGATGACGGCGGTGGCGAAGCTCGTCTTCGGCGCCGGATATGACAAGGCGCGCCTGACCGAATTCGCGGCCGGCTTGTGCTGGGCGCGGCGGCAGGATCTGCCGATCGGCGGCTTCACCCAGGCGCTGGAAGCGCAGGAGGGCGGCCTCAAGGCCTGGGTGCAGGCCGAGCGCCGCGCCCGCCGTCCGGAGCCGAAGCCCGACACCGGCGACGAGGCCCGCGCCGCCCTGCGCGCCGCCAGGCCGCTCGGCCATCTCAACTATGATCCGGGGGAGGCGGAATTCGTCCTCCTCGTCGCCCGCCGCGACGAAGTCGGCGGCCTCGCCATCGTCGCTCCGGTGGCCGACCAGGCCCTCCTCGAAAAAGCCATCCGCAAAGCGGCGGCTTAACCCCTCTCCCGGCGCGGAGAGCGTAGGGCGAGGGGCTCAGCGTCCCAGGACAGTTAGGGCGGCCGACATCGCGTGATGCGGTATTCATCCGCTACAGCTTATCCCCCCCCCAAACTTCGGACCCCTTCACCCCCAACCCTCTCCCCGCCGGGGGATAGGGAGTATACCCAACGCGGCCACTAGTGTCGGTTCGTTCCGAAGACATTCCCAAGCCTTGCCCCGTCGCGCCGGCGGGAGCATAGGGCGCCGCGTGACCCGGCGGCGGCCTCGCCGCCTCCCTCGGGAGCCAATTATGGATTCGGAAAAAGCTGTCGCGGGGAAAGCCGCCGACATGCAAATTCTCGACGCCCTCGCTTATGCCCTCGTCGCCGGCGCGCTGCCCGGAGAATTGGTGGGCTTCACCGATCAGGACCGATTGGCCGCCGCCGAATTCGTAGCCGAATGCGCCGTCCGCCGCGCCCGCGGGGCGGCGCTCGTCCGGCTGGAATCGCTTGGCGGCGCGGCCGGCCATCGCCGCATGCGCATCGGCATCGTCAATGACGACATGCCCTTTCTGGTCGAACTCGGTCGCAAATGCGCTCGCCGCGCGCGGCCTGATCGTCCATCGCCTGCTTCACCCGGTTGTCTGCGTCCGCCGCGACGGAAAGGATCATCTGCTCGCCGTCGAGCCGCTTTGCGAGGAGCCCGAGCGGCGGGAATCGATGATGTATGTGGAGGTCGACCGCGCCGGCGGTCGCGACCGCCGCGAGATCGTCGCCGAGCTGCACCGGGTCCTCGCCGACGTGCGGGCGGCGGTCACCGACTGGCAGAAGATGCAGGCGCAGATGCGCGCCGACGCCGAGGCGACCGACGATCCCGAAGGCGCCGCTCTGCTGCGCTGGTTCGCCGACGGCGCGATGACGCTGCTCGGCTATCATGTCGAGCGACCGGACCGCCAGCCGGAGGATGCGCTCGGCCTCTTCCGCATTCCGGGCGAGCCGACCGATCCCGGCGGCGCCCTCGGCGCGATGCGGTGGCTCGACGCGGAACCGGCCTCCGCTCATCGCCAAGGCTGACCGCCGCTCGACCATCCACCGCCGCGTGCCGCTCGACCTCGTCGTCGTGCCGGTCCGCGACGGCGCGAAGGTGACCGGCATCGGCGTCCATGCCGGCCTCTGGACCAGCGAGGCGCTGACCGCGCCGGTCGACAATGTCCCAGTCCTCCGCCGAACGCTCAATGAGCTGGAGGAGGAGTTCCGCTTCGATCCGCGCGGGCATAGCGGCAAGGCGTTGAAGCACGCCGTCACCGCTCTGCCGCGCGACCTGCTCGTCAATCTCGGCCGCGACGCGATCCGCGAGCTGGTCGTCACCGCCATGTCGCTCGCCGACCGGCCCCGACCGACGCTCGTCCTCGTCCGGTCGGTGCTCAAGGGCCATCTCTTCGCCTTCGTCTGGCTGCCGCGCGACGAGCTCACCACCCGACGCCGCATCGCCATCGGCGCGATGCTGGAGACGGAAGGGAAGGGGACCATCACCAACTGGTCGGTCGAGCTTGGCGACGGCGACCTCGCCGTCATCCGCTACACGCTTGCCGTCGATCCGAAGACGCCGACGCCAGACGCCATCGCGCTCGACCGGCGGCTCGACGACATGGTCCGCGGCTGGGAGCCGGCGGTCGAGGAGGCCCTTGGCGAGAAGGTTGGCGCCGCCCGCGCCACCCGCCTTGCCATCTCCTATCTGGAGGACTTCTCGGAAAGCTATCGCCTCCGCACCCGCGCCGACGACGCGGCCGAGGATATCTTGCGCATCTGCGAGCTGGAAAATGCCGGCGCGAGCGACGCGCGCCTCTATCGGGAGGAGGGCGACGCGCCGCAGCGCCTCCGCCTCAAGACCTATCGGCTCGGCGAGCTTATCCCGCTGTCCGACGCGGTACCGGTGCTGGAGAATTTCGGCTTCCGCGTGCTCGAGGAGCAGCCGACGCGCTGGACGACGGCCGGCTTGGCTACATCCACGAATTCCTGCTCGAAACGCGCACGGGCGATGCCGCGACCGTGCTGGACCGCGATCAGCTGGTCGAGCGCGCGATCGCCGACGTGCTGCAGGGCAAGGCCGAGAACGACGTCTTCAACCAGCTGCTCGTCGCCGCCGGTCTCGACCAGCGCGGCGTGGTCCTGTTCCGCGCCTGGTTCCGCTATCTGCGCCAGGGCGGCTTGTCCTATTCGACTGGCGACGGTGGTCGAGGCGCTGCGCCGCGCGCCGCGATGTCACCCGCGCGATCATCGCTTTGTTCGACGCGCTGCACGGCCCGGGCAAGCAGGGCGACCGACAGACGGCCGCCGAAGCCGCCGAGATCGCCATCCGAGAAGGGCTGACGGAGGTCGCCGGCGATCGACGACGATCGCATCCTGCGCCTCATCCATGCCGTCGTATCGGCCACCCTGCGCACCAACGCCTTCGCGCCGGCGCGGACAGGAGGCGCTCGCGTTCAAGCTCGATAGCGCGATGGTTCCGGACCTGCCGGCGCCGCTGCCGTGGCGCGAAATCTGGGTCTACAGCCCGCGCGTCGAGGGCATCCACCTGCGCGGCGGCCCGATCGCGCGCGGCGGCATCCGCTGGTCCGACCGGCGCGACGATTTCCGCACCGAGATCCTCGGCCTGATGAAGGCGCAGCTGGTCAAGAATGCGGTGATCGTGCCGACCGGCGCCAAGGGCGGCTTCTATCCCAAGCAGCTCCCGCCCGCTGCAAACCGCGACGCCTGGCTGGCCGAGGGAACGGAGAGCTACCGCATCTTCATCCGCGCTTTGCTGTCGGTCACCGACAATCTCGTCGACGGCAAGGTCGTCCATCCCGAGGGCGTTGTCATCCGCGACGGCGACGATCCCTATTTCGTCGTCGCCGCCGACAAGGGCACGGCCACTTTCTCCGACATCGCCAATGCGATCGCGATCGAACGTCATTTCTGGCTCGGCGACGCCTTCGCCAGTGGCGGCAGCCACGGCTACGACCACAAGGCGATGGGGATCACCGCCAAGGGCGCCTGGGTTTCGGTCCAGCGCCACTTCCGCGAGATGGGCGTCGATGTGCAGACCGCAGCCGATCATCGTCGCCGGCTGTCGGCGACATGTCGGGCGACGTGTTCGGCAATGGCATGCTGCTCTCCAAGACGCTGAAGCTGGTCGCCGCCTTCGACCATCGCCACATCTTCATCGATCCCGATCCCGATCCGGCGAAGAGCTGGGCCGAGCGGCAGCGCATGTTCGAGCTGCCGCGCTCGAGCTGGGACGATTATGACGCAGAGCCTGATCTCGAAGGGCGGCGGCGTCTTCCCGCGCAGCCAGAAGGAGATTCCGGTCTCGTCGGAGATGCGGGAGCGGTTCGGCCTTGAGGGTGACGACCATCGATCCCGCCGGGCTGATCGACGGCGATCCTCGCAGGCGCCGGTCGACCTGCTCTGGTTCGGCGGCATCGGCACCTACATCAAGGCCAGCGAGCGAGAGCAATGTCGAGGTCGGCGATCCCGCCAACGACGCCATCCGCGTCAACGGCGCCGATCTTGCGCGCCAAGGCGATCGGCGAGGGCGCCAACCTCGCCGTGACGCAGGCAGGGCGGATCGAGTTCGCCCTCGCGCGGCGGGCGGATCAACACCGACTTCATCGACAATTCGGCCGGCGTCGACTGCTCGGACAATGAGGTCAACATCAAGATCCCGCTCAACCGCGAGATGATGGAAGGCCGCCTGGAGTTCGAGGAGCGCAACGCTGCTCCTCGCCGAGATGACCGACGATGTCGCCGCGATCGTGCTGGAGGACAATCGCCTCCAGACGCTCGCGCTCTCGATCGCCGAGCGCGGCGGCGCGGCCGGCGCTGCCGTCCATGGTCCGCGCCATCGAAGTGCTCGAGGAGAGCGGCCGGCTCGATCGCGCGGTCGAAGGCCTCGCAGTCCAACGAGGAATTGATGCGGCGCGGCGCAGGAGGATCGCGGCCTGACCCGGCCCGAGCTCGCCGTCCTGCTCTCAACCACCAAGCTGGCGCTCCAGGCCGCGATGGAGGCGGGCAAGATCACCGAGGATCCGACGCTGGAGCCGGATCTGCTCGCCGCCTTCCCGCCGATCGCTGCAGGAGCGCGAGCGCGAGGCGATCGACTGCAACATCGCCTGCGCCGCGAGATCATCGCGACCAAGATTGCCAACCGCTTCGTCAACCGGCTCGGCATCACGGCCATCTTCTCGCTGACCGAGGAGGAGGGCGCGTCGTTCGGCCAGGCCGCCGCCGCCTTCGTCGCCGCCGAGCGCCTGTTCGGCATGGACGAATTCTGGCACCGGCTCGACACGTCCGATCTGCCCGAGCAATTGCGGCTCGAGCTTTACGAGCGTGCATCGCGGGCGCTGCAGCTGCACATCGCCGATATCCTGCGCAACAGCTCCGCCTCGGCGAAGCTCGCCGAGACGGTGGAGACGCTCGCGCCCGGCCTGGGGCGGCTGAACGGGGCGGTCGAAAGCCTGCTCCGGCGCGAAGTGTCCGCCGAGGCCGCGGCGCGGCGCAAGCGGCTGACCGACCAGGGTGCGCCCGAAGAGCTCGTCGAGCCGCTCGTGCGGCTGTTCGAGCTGAACGGCGGCGTCGGCATCGCAGCGCTCGGGCGACGGCTCGACACCGACGTGATCGGACTGACCAACGCCTATACGCGGCTCGGCGAGGTCCTCGGCCTCGATTGGGCGCAGGGCGCCGCCACGCGTTTCCAGGCGCGCGACCAGTGGGAGCGGCTGCTCACCGCCGGCCTGGCCCGCGAATTCGAACAGCTCCGCCTCGATTTCCTCTACCGCAAGCGCAGCGCCGAGCCGGGCGAGGCGGTCGAGCAATGGGTGAAGACCCAAGGACCGCGCATCGAGCAGTTCCGCGGCGTCGTCGACCGCGCTCGCCATTCGCCGGTTACCACCGCGGCCATGCTCGCCCAGATCGCGACGCAGGCAAGGGTGCTCTTGGGAAGATAATCCTCCCCGTTCCGGGTGGATTAGCTGGGCTCCTGCTTCTTCACGAAGCGATAGCTCGTCCGCTCGAATCCGATCCGCTGATAAAATGCGTGGGCACCACCGAGCTCGATGTTCGAGGTGACTTCGATGAGCCCACAGCCGCGCGCGGCGGTGCGCGCTTCGGCTTCGGCGACGAGCGCCTCGCCCGCGCCCTCGCGACGGGCGTGTTCGGTCACGACCAGCATTGTGACCCGTCCGACTGGCGTTGGCCTGTGGAGGACAGGCGTCACATGCCAGGTGAGGCAGCCGATTACGCCGTCGCGATCCGCCACCAGCACGGGCTCATCGCCTTTTGCGAGCGCACGCAGGCGTTTTGAGACTTCATTTTTGGTCACCTCAAAACCAAGCTCGTCGACGAGGGCTGTGATCGCCTCGGCGTCTCCCGGCTTGGCCTCGCGGATCACCAGCTTTGGCGAGGGAGGCGGCGGTGACGGCGCGGGAGGCGGAGGAGAAGGCGGCGGTGGAGAACGGGGCGTTTTCTTCTTTGCCGCCCTGGGTGAGGGCGCCTTCTCCCGCTTCGGCGCCCGCGCGGCCTGCGTCAGCGAGCTTTTCCAATCCTCCACCATGAAATCGCGAAGATGCGTTTCGATCTCGTCGGGCGTTGCGGTGAGGCCGCGCTTGCCGAAGCCGAATACCTTTTTCCCCGTTTGATCCTCCAGGCCATAATGCCCATAATCGCCGACGCCCGGTTTGCGCCGCCGCGACTTGACCAGCCGCAGCCCGCGATTGGCGGCCATGTCACGCAGCATCTTGTCGCGGCCAGCGTTGCTCATCCGGCTCTCCTTGTTCGCCCAACGATGCAGGGGCGAAACCGGTCGCGGCAAGAAATGATTTTCCAGCGGGCGGGGGTTCCTGCCATGGTGGCGGCCGATGAGCGCGCCGGTCCGCATCCTCCACGCCCACTCGACCTTCGATCTCGGCGGAAAGGAAGCGCGCGCGGTACGGCTGATGAATGCCTTCGGCGCCGCCGCCGAACATGCGATCCTGACCTCCGTTCCGGCCGCAACCTCGGCCCGCGCGGCGATCGACAAGTCGGTAAAGGTGGAGTTTCCCGCCGGCGCTCCGTCTCTCGCCGGACGGCCGGGGCTTGGCCGCCTGTTCCGCCTGTCGCGCTTCATGAAGGGATTCGACCTCGTCCTCACCTACAATTGGGGCGCGTTCGACGCGGTGATGGCGCGGCACCTGTTCGGCGGGCCGCCGCTCGTCCACCACGAGGACGGCTTCAACGAGGACGAGGCGCGGGAGCTGAAGACGGCACGCAACCTCTACCGCCGCCTCGGCCTCTCCGCCGCTTGCAGGCTGGTGGTGCCTTCCCAGCGGCTGGAGAGGATTGCGCGCGAAGCCTGGGGGCAGGGGGACGAACGGGTTGCGCGCATCTCCAATGGCATCGCGACGCGCATCTACGCGGGGCCTCCTTCGCAGGAGATCCCCGGTCTCGATTCAGCGCCGGACGAGGTCGTGATCGGCACCGTCGCCGGCCTTCGTGCCGTGAAGAACCTTCCGCGCCTCGTTCGCGCCTTTGCCGCCATGACGTCAAGGAATGCGCGGCTGGTCATCGTCGGCAGCGGGCCGGAGAGCGAGCGGATCGTCGCCGAGGCCCGCATCCGCGGCGTCGCCGATCGGGTGCACCTGCCCGGCTTTCTGCCCGATCCCGCCTGCTGGATCGGCCGCTTCGACATTTTCGCTCTGTCTTCCGACAGCGAGCAATTCCCTATCTCGCTCGTCGAGGCGATGGCGGCGGGGTTGCCCGCCGCCGCGACCGCGGTCGGCGACATCCCGCACATGGTCGCCGACGACAATCGCCCGCTGATCGTCGACCCCGACGACGAAGCGGCGCTCGCCGCTTCCCTTGATAGTCTCGCCGAAAGACCCGATCTTCGCCGCGCCATCGGCCGCGCCAATCGGGAGAAAGCCGCCGCCGATTATGACGAGACGAAAATGATCGCTGCCTATGCCCGGCTCTACGGCGAAGCCATCGGCAAGCGGGATGCGTTCATTCCCCGTTCGTCATGATTCCGCGCGCTTTTCCCGGTTAGTGGCTGTATATCGCAGCCCAAGAGTTGGAGGCACGATGTTCAAGAATTTGCAGCCGATCCTCTACGGCGGCCGGGAAGTGTGGCCGCTGATCGAGGGCGGCAAGGGGGTCTCGGCCACCAACCATGCCAGCTCCGGCGCCTGGGCGGCGGCCGGCGGTATCGGCACGGTGTCGGCGGTCAATGCCGACAGCTACGATCCCGAAGGCAAGATCATTCCTCAGATCTATCATGCCCTTACGCGCCGCGAGCGGCACGAGGAGCTGATCCGCTACGCGATCGACGGCGCCGTCCAGCAGGTCCAGCGCGCTTACGAGATCGCCAGCGGCACGGGCGCGATCAACATCAACGTGCTCTGGGAGATGGGCGGCGCGCAGCGGGTACTGCACGGCGTGCTGGAGCGAGACCAAGGGACTCGTCTCCGGAGTCACATGCGGCGCCGGAATGCCGTATAAATTATCCGAGATCGCAGCCTCTTACGGCGTCTCTTATCTACCGATCATCAGCTCCGCCCGCGCCTTTCGCGCCTTGTGGAAGCGCGCTTATTCCAAGGCCGCAGAATGGCTCTCCGCCGTCGTCTACGAGGATCCCTGGCTCGCCGGCGGCCATAACGGCCTTTCCAATGCCGAGGACCCGCTCGCGCCGCAGGACCCTTATCCGCGCGTCCGCGAGTTGCGCGCGACGATGCGCGAGGGCGGCATTCCCGACAGCCTGCCGATCGTCATGGCCGGCGGCGTCTGGAACCTCCGCGAATGGGCGGAATGGATCGACAATCCCGAGCTCGGCCAGATCGCCTTCCAGTTCGGCACGCGGCCCTTGCTCACCAAGGAAAGCCCCATCCCCGAGGAATGGAAGGCCCGGCTGATGACGCTGGAGGAAGGCGATATCCTGCTCCACCGCTTCTCGCCGACCGGCTTCTATTCAGCTCGGCCGTGCGCAACCCGTTCCTGCGCAACCTCGAGGCGCGCTCACGACCGCCAGATCGCCTTCACCAAGGAGCCGCTCGGCGATCATGCCTTCCAGCTCGACGTCGGCGTCGAGCGGCAAGAAGAATTACTGGGTGACGCGCGGCGACCTGCTCCACGCGCGCGAATGGTTCGCCCAGGGCTATACCGAGGCGCTGAAGACGCCCGACGAGACCCTCGTCTTCGTCACGCCCGAGGAAAAGGTCGTCATCCGTCGAGGACCAGGCCGATTGCATGGGCTGCCTCAGCCAGTGCGGCTTCTCCTCCTGGGCGGACAATGAGAAGAATACGACCGGCCGCCTCGCCGATCCGCGCAGCTTCTGCATCCAGAAGACGCTGCAGGAC
Organism: uncultured Alphaproteobacteria bacterium; assembly: GCA_963777295.1. GTDB lineage: Bacteria > Pseudomonadota > Alphaproteobacteria > Sphingomonadales > Sphingomonadaceae > Allosphingosinicella. The sequence continues at coordinate 515,151 of CAVZPV010000004.1, read as the reverse complement.
ATCGCTCATGGCGGCCCGGTCGAGCACAATCTCATGTTCGCCGGCCACTCCGCCTTCCGCTTCAGGAACGATCCCTTTTATTCGAACGGCTTCGTGCCGACCGTGAAGCAGCTGGTCGACCGGATCCTGACCGGGGACTGAGCTTCCTTTAGATCACCAAGTCCGGCAGTTGCCGTCCCTCCAGGAACGCGAGGATATTTTCGATCACCTTCTCGCCCATAGCCTCGCGCGTTTCGACGGTGGCGGAGCCGAGGTGGGGCAGCAGGACAGTGTTAGGCAGGGCGATCAAGCGCGAATCGACCTCCGGTTCCTTGGGATAGACGTCGAGCCCGGCGCCGGCGAGCGCGCCGCTCTCCAGCGCCGTGATCAAAGCCTCCTCATCCACCAGCCCGCCGCGGGCGGTGTTGATGAGCACCGCGTCGGGGCGCATCAAAGCGAGGCGGCTGGCATCGATCAGCTTGTGCGTCTCGGGCCCATAGGGTGCGTTGATAGACAATACGTCGATCACCGGCAGCATCGCATCCAGCCCGGCCCAGAAATGGGCGCCGTGCGCCGCTTCGACCTCGTCCGGATGCCGGTTCCGGTTGTGATAGTGAATGTGCATGCCGAAGGCCGCGGCGCGGCGGGCGATCGCGCGGCCGATCCGGCCCATGCCGACGATGCCGAGCTTCTTTCCGCGCAGGGCGTGACCGAGAAAGTCGGTGGGCTTCCAACCGGCCCAGCGCCCGTCGCGCACCAGCCGCTCACCTTCGCCGAGCCGGCGCAGCAACATCAGGATCAAGGCGATGGCGATGTCGGCCGTGTCGTCGGTAAGCACGTCGGGCGTGTTGGTGACCGCGATGCCGCGCGCCCGGGCGGCCACCACATCGATATGGTCGACCCCCACTCCGAAATTCGCGATCAGCTTCAGCCGCTCGCCAGCTTTGTCCAGCAAGGCCGCGTCGATCCGGTCGCCGACGCTGCAGGCGAGCACGTCGCAGCGGCGCATCGCCTCCGCCAGCGCCTCCCGCGTCAGGCCCTTGCCGCTGCGGTTGATCTCGGCGCCGAACAATTGCTCCAGCCGCGCTTCCGTCGCCGGAGGAAACCGGCGGGTGGCGATGACCTTGAGGCGTTCCGGCATGGCCGTCCCGCTACGGGTCGCATGCGAGGCCCGTCAAGGCGATAGCGGTTGAAGAGCGCGGCCGCTCCTGCCTAAGAAGATCGGGACTAGAGAACTTTCGAAGGGGACGAATCCGTGAGCAGGGTCCCGATATTCATCGCCATTCTGGTCTCCACGGTCGCGTTTGGCGCGGCGGGGGCGCAGGTGGAGCGCAAGCCGCCTTACTGGGCTTCGATCGCCGCCGGAAAGGCGCTGATGCGGACCGGTCCCGGCCGCAATTATCCCGGCACCTGGCTCTACGTCCGCGCCGGCCTGCCGATCCACGTCATCGAGACCTATCCCAACTGGCGCAAGGTCGAGGATCCAGACGGCGAGAAAGGCTGGATGCTCCAGCGTCTGCTCAGCGACACCCGCACCGCCATCGTCAAGCCCGGCGCGCTACGGCCGCTCTACGACAAGGCCGACGAGCATTCGGCCTTGCGCTACCGTGTCGAGGCGGGCGTTGTCGGCCGCATTTCCCGATGCGACGGCGCCTGGTGCCTGTTCGACGTCCATGGCCGCCGCGGTTATGTCGAAGAGGACCAGATCTGGGGCGTCGACCAGGGCGAGCGCATCGACTAGGGGCCACTCATGCGCAATCTCACCATGAACGATTTCTCTGAGAAGGTCGGCACCGGCTACACGTTGCTCGTGGATGACGGCGAAGTGCCGGTGACGCTTGCCGAGGTGCAGACGCTGATCGATTCCGGCCGGGAAGGCGGCTCGTTCCGGCTCGAATTCCTCGGACCGGCGGATCCGATCCTGCCCCAGTCCATCTATCCCGTCCGGGAGGACGGCGAAGAGGCCGTCGAAATCTTCCTCGTTCCGATCGGACGCGATCAAAACGGCACGCGCTACGAAGCCATCTTCTTCTAGGTTGAGATTCCGCGTCCGTCGGGCCATCCGCCGTCCATGACCGCCGGATCGGACGCGCCGCCGCCCCTCAGCTTCCCCGACACCGCGCTGTTCCTCGATTTCGACGGCACTTTGGTCGAGCTGGCGGAAGCCCCGGATCTGATCCGGATTCCTGACACCTTGCCACCTTTGCTGGAGCGACTCGCGGAGCGGCTTGACGGTCGGCTGGCGATCGTTAGCGGCCGCGCTATCGCCGATCTCGACGGGCATCTCGGCCGCACCGCCTTCGCCGTTTCCGGTTCGCACGGATTTGAGCTGCGGCGTGCCGACGGCCGTCATAATGCAGATGCCGCGCCCGAGGAGCTTGCGGCGGTCTGGCGCGAGGTCGGGTGTTTCGCGGCGTCAGTACCGGGCCTGCTGGTCGAGGAGAAGCCGGCGGGTGTCGCAGTCCATTACCGGCAGGCGCCGCAGGAGGAGGGGAGGGTCGCCGCCTTTCTTACCGGCCTCGCCGAGCGCACCGGCCTCTTTCTCCAACGCGGCAAGATGGTGGCCGAGCTGCGGCCGTCCGGTGCCGATAAGGGCGCGGCGCTGCGGCGGATGATGAGGGAACCACCTTTTGCAGGCGCGCGTCCTCTATTCGTGGGCGACGATCTGACCGACGAACATGCCTTCGCCGCGTCCGCCGCGCTTGGCGGGAGCGGTGTGCTGGTCGGCGCGCCGCGCGAGACGGCGGCGCACTGGCGGCTGGCCGACGTCGCCGCCGTCGCGCACTGGCTGGAAGCGGCGGCCGAATGACCGATCTCTCGCTCTGGCCGATCGGCAATTGCCAGGTGAGCGCGCTGGTCGACGGCGCCGCCGGCTTTGTCTGGGGCTGCGCGCCGCAGGTGGATGGCGATCCGCTGTTCTGCGCCTTGCTCAGCCCGAAAGGTGAGGCTGCTCTGCCGCGAGGGGAATGGCGACTCTCGCTCGAAAATCAGGTCTCGGCCGAGTGCCGTTACCTGCGCAACACGCCGATCCTGGCGACGCGCCTGACCGATGCCGATGGCGGCGTCGCCGAGATTTTCGACTTCTGCCCGCGCTTCGAACGGAGCGGGCGCATGTACCGGCCCGTCGCCTTCGCTCGGATCGTCCGTCCGCTCGCCGGAGCGCCGCGGCTCAAGGTGGCGCTGAATCCCGCGACCGGCTGGGCCGCCGCCGATGCTGAGCGGACCAGCGGCACCAACCATGTTCGCTACCTGCTGAAGCCCCAGCCTTTGCGCCTCACCACCGATGCGCCCGTCGGCCGTGTGCTCGACGGCCGCGCCTTCCGCCTGGAGCGCGCGCATCATTTCTTTCTCGGCCCCGACGAGCCCTTCGTCGGCAATGTCGCCCAGATTCTGGCGACGATGCTGCACGAGACGTCGGACGAATGGCGGCGGTGGGTGCGGGGGCTCGCCATCCCGCTCGAATGGCAGCGCGTCGGTCATCCGCGCCGCGATCGCGCTGAAGCTCTGCCAGCACGAGGAGACCGGGGCGATCGTCGCCGCGCTCACCACCTCGATCCCGGAGGCACCGGACAGCGGGCGCAATTGGGACTATCGCTATTGCTGGATTCGCGACGCTTATTACACGGTGCAAGCGCTGAACCGTCTGGGCGCGCTCGACGTCCTCGAATCCTATCTCGGCTATCTGCGCAACATCGTCGATGCGGCGCGCGGCGGGCAGATACAGCCGCTTTACGCGGTGTCGGGCGAGCCGACGCTGGAGGAGGGCGAGGCGGAGGCGCTTGCCGGCTATCGCGGGATGGGCCCGGTACGCGTCGGCAATGCCGCCTATACGCAGGTCCAGCACGACGCCTATGGCCAGATCGTCCTCTCGAACGTGCAAGCCTTCTTCGACGAGCGCCTGTTCCGGAGGGCTGATGCCGCCGATTTCGCGGCGCTGGAGAAAGTGGGCGAGCGTGCCTGGGCGGTCCACGACCAGCCCGATGCGGGCCTGTGGGAATATCGCACCCGCAGCGCCGTCCACACCTACAGCTCGGTGATGTGCTGGGCGGCCTGCGACCGGCTCGCCAATGCCGCCAACGTGCTCGGGCTGGACGACCGAATGGCACTGTGGCGGGAGCGGGCGGCGGCGATCCGCGCGAAGATCGAGGAAGCTGCCTGGTACGCGCCTGATCAGCGCTTCGCCGCGACCTTCGGCGGCGACGATCTCGACGCAAGCCTGCTCCAGCTCGTCGACATGCGCTTTCTCGCCCCCGACGATCCGCGCTTCCTCGCCACGTTCGAAGCGGTCGAGAGAGGCCTCAGGCGCGGCGATCATATGCTCCGTTATGCCGCCGAGGACGATTTCGGCCTGCCGGAGACGGCGTTCAATTTCTGCACTTTCTGGCTGATCGAGGCGCTCCACCTGGTCGGTCGCCGCGACGAGGCGCGGACGCTCTATCGAGACGATGCTGGAACGGCTGACGCCCGCGGGCCTGCTCTCGGAGGACACCGATTTCGTCACCGGCGAGCTCTGGGGCAATTATCCGCAGACCTATTCGCTGGTGGGCCTGATCAATTGCGCGATGCTCCTTTCCCAGCCGTGGAGCGCGATAAGATGAGCCGCCTCATCGTCATCTCCAACCGCGTTTCGGCGCCGCGGTCCGACAGCGCGACTGGGGCGCAGGGCGGGCTTGCGGTGGCGCTGGCGGCGGCCTTGCGCGATCATAAGGGCCTGTGGTTCGGCTGGTCGGGCGAGAAGATCGAGAAATTCACCGGCGACATCGCGTTCCACCGCTATGGCGGCGTCACCTCGGCGACGATCGACCTCGAAGAGCAGGACGTCGACGAATATTATAACGGCTACGCCAACCGCACGCTCTGGCCGCTCTTCCACTATCGGATCGACCTTGCCGAATACGACCGCAGCTTCGCCGGCGGCTACGAGCGGGTCAACGAGCGGTTCGCCGACACGGTCGCGCCGCTGATCGAGCCGGACGACCTGGTCTGGGTCCACGATTACCATCTGATCCCGCTCGGCCAGCAATTGCGCCAGCGCGGGGTGAGGAACCGAATCGGCTTCTTTCTCCATATCCCCTGGCCGCCGGCGCGACTGATGGTGTCCTTGCCCTTCCACGAAGGGCTCGTCCTCTCGATGCTCGCCTACGACGTGATCGGCTTCCAGACCGAGGAATGGCTGGAGAGCTTCCGCCACTATGTCGAACGCGAGCTTGGCGGCCATTGCGACGCGGATGGCACGATCCGTGTCGGCGACCGCTCGGTCCACGCGGCCGCTTACCCGATCGGCATCGACTATCAGGATTTCGAGGCCGCGAATGCCAGCCCCAGGGCGCGCAAGGCGTTCGAGCGGATGCGGCAGAGCGCGGCGGGCAGAAAGATGCTGATCGGCGTCGACCGCCTCGATTATTCGAAGGGGCTTGAGGAGCGTTTCCTCGGCTATCGCCGGTTCCTGGAAGAGCATCAGGAGCTGCGCGGCAAGCTTTTCCTCCTCCAGATCGCCCCGCCGACCCGCGGTGAAGTCGACACCTACGAGATCATCCGCGAGCGGCTCGACGAGCTGTCCGGCCGCATCAACGGCGAGTTCGCCGTCGGTCGACTGGGTGCCTTTGCGCTACGTCAACCAGGGCTATCGCCGGGAGGATCTGGCTGGCTTCTACCGCGCCGCCGAGATCGGCCTGATCACGCCGCTGCGCGACGGCATGAACCTCGTCGCCAAGGAATATGTCGCGGCGCAGGATCCGAAGGATCCGGGTGTCCTGATCCTGTCGCGCTTCGCCGGCGCCGCGCTGCAGCTCAAGGACGCGATCCTCGTCAATCCCTACAGCAAGGAAGAGATCAGCGACGCGCTCCTCCAGGCGCTGAACATGCCGAAGAGCGAGCGAATTCGCCGCTGGAAGGCGCTGAACGAGGTGGTGAAGCGCGAGGACGTGCTCGCGTGGCGCAAGGCGTTCGTTGCGGTGCTGGAAAATGCCCGGCTGCCGCTCGGCTGACCGGCGTTCCTCGATCGTTCAGAGCGGGCGCGGTCCGAAGTCGATGATCCAGGGCGGCGAGTTCACGAAAGCGCTTGTCGCCATCCGCGGGCGCCTCCGGCGGTCGCACCGTCGCAATCGTCTGGGCTGTCATCACGGCCGGATCGGAAGCAAGGCTATGGAGAAAGTGGGCGCGCTCCATCGTCCCTTGACGGAAATGTGCAAGCTGACGGTTCTGCGCCTCGGTGAGCTGGAATTTTTTGTAGCCGCGATCGATGAGGCAGCGGTCGATCGCCGCCTGCAGCTGATCCGCGATGGTGACAGTCGCGCCATGGATCACGATCTGCTTCGCGCGGGCGTAAGTATATAAGTCGCCGTACGAGCGCATGCCGGCGTGGAAGATGTGGTAGACCGGCTGGAATGAGATCTTCGCGCCGAATGCCGAATTCGAACATTGATCGGCGTCGCTTCGATAGTCGGCGAAGCTGACATTGGACTTGCCCCATGAATTCATGCGCGGCGACTGCTGGTGACGCAGCGGTGGCAAGAGCAAAAGCGGCGGTCGCCAGGAGGACAGTCCGGGATATTCGAATGCTCCCTGCTGATGTCGATAAAACCGCGCGTATCAGAATTTCGTTTCGGCGGAAATCGACGGTCAGCCATGCATTCCTGAAAGTCGTTCGAGCGACGGCTCGTGCGTCAGATCGAGATGGAGCGGCGTAACGCTGACATAGCCCTCTGCGACTGCCTCCAGATCGGTCTCGTGGCTGGGTGTCTGGATCATCGGGCCGAGACCGAACCAGAAATAGTCGTAGCCGCGCGGATCGGTGCGCTTGACGATGCGCAGGCGCCCATAGTCGCGGAAGCCCTGTCGGACGACGCGAACGCCCTTCACCTCGTCGGGCGGAAGCGCCGGGAAATTTACGTTGACGAGCGTTCGCGGCGGCATCGGATCAGCGACCAAAGGTGCCAGCACCCGCTCCGCCCAGGCTTCCGCCGCTGCGAACGGCACCGTGTCGCCCATTCCTTCGCGCGCATAGCTCTGGCTGAGCGCGATCGAGGGGATGCCGGCGAGGGCTCCTTCCATCGCCGCCGAGCAGGTGCCGGAATAGGTGACGTCCTCGCCGAGATTGGCGCCGCGATTGACTCCCGAGAGGATGAGGTCCGGCGGCTCGTCCTTCAGGATATGGGAAATCGCCATCATCACTGCGTCGGTCGGCGTGCCGGTCACGCAGAAGCGCCGCTCGCCGAGCTTCCTGAGCCGCACCGGCCGGGTGAGGGTGAGCGAATGGCCGGCGCCGGATTGCTCCTCGGTCGGCGCGACGGTCCAGATATCGTCCGAGAAAGCGCGGGCGATGGTCTCCAGCACCTTGAGCCCGGTCGCGTTCACGCCGTCGTCGTTGGTGAGGAGGATCCGCATGCGCCGCGCGATATGCGGCGGCGGGGCGGGGCTGGCAAGGCGGCAACCCCGCGGGGCGTCGGGCGTTCACCTGACAAACCGGAAGGAGAAAGCGATGCAGCTTCCGCACAACAGCTTCGTCCTGGTGGCCGACGGCAAGAAGATGCTGTTCTTCCGCAACGAGGGCGATGGCGATTATCCGCAGCTGGAGGTCGAGGGGAAGCGCCAGACGGCGGACGCTCCCGACCGCGACCGGAAGAGCGATGCGCCGGGCCGTTCCTTCGATTCGACGAGCTCCGGCCGCAGCGCCTATGAGGAGGCGGACTTCCACACGCTTGAGGAGGAGCGGTTTGCCGCCGAGACGGCCGAATTGCTGCGCAAGCGGGCATTTCGCAACGAGTTCGACTCTCTGATCGTGGTGGCGCCGCCCCGGACTCTTGGCGCGCTTCGCAAACATTACCATGTAGAGGTGGAAAAGCGTCTCGCTGGCGAAGTGGCAAAGGATCTCACCCGCCATCCCGTCGCGGAGATTGAGAAAATTCTGCTGGCCGAATAAGCGGCCGCGGTTCGGGGCGGACCCGTAACAACAGCAAGAGGATGCCATGCACACCATCAAACCCTTTTTCCTTGCTTCCCTTTGCCTCGGGCTGACGGCTCCGGTCGCGGCCCAGACGCCGGCGCCTCCCGCCGCCGGTGCCCCCATCACCGTCGGCATGGCGGTGAAGGACACGCAGGGCGGCGATGTCGGCACGGTCACCAAGGTCGAACCGGGCTTCGTCACGTTGAAGACCGACAAGCACGAGGTACGGCTGCCGAGCAGCTCGTTCACGCCGAACAAAGGCGTGCTTCTGTTCGGGATGACCCGCGACCAGCTCAACGCGGCCACCGAGCAGGCCGAGGCTCAGATGGCGGCAAAGATTGCGCCCGGTGCGGCGGTGAGCGATTCCACCGGCGCCCCGGTCGGCACGATCAGCGCGGTCGATCCGCAATTCGTGACGGTGAAGCTTACCTCGGGCTCTGAAGTGCGGCTGCCGCGCTCCGGCGTGGCGGCCGGTGCGAACGGAGTCGTCGTCGGCAGCACCGCCGCGCAGCTGCAGGCGGCCGCTGCCGCCGCCGCGCCTGCGGCGACGCCTCCGGCGGGATCGACCACGCCCGGCACTCCGGCCACGAAACCGCCGAAGCGCTGAGCAGGATCAGCTCACAAAGAAAAAGGCCGCGTCCAGAAGGGCGCGGCCTTTTCTCTGTTCGCGATGAAGCGGTCCGTCAGGCCAGCTGCTGCTGACGGGCCGCGCGGCGTCGCGCCACCAGGCCGGCGGCCGCCGCGCCGAACAAAAGGATCATCGGCGGCGCCGGCACCTGGGTGCCGCCGCTGGAGCTCGACGATCCGCCCGAGGACGAGGCGCTCGAGGCACTGGACGCGCTGCTGGCCGACGAGCTGCTGCCGCCGGACGTGCTCGTGCTGCCGCCCGAAGTGCTCGTGCTGCCGCCCGACGTGCTGCTCGTGCTCGTGCTTCCGCCGAAGGAGGAGGAGCCGCCGGTCGCGCCGCTCGACGTCGAGCTGGAGCTGCCAGAGGACGAGGCGCTCGAGGCGCTGCTCGAGCTGCCGGACGAACCGGAGCTTCCCGAGGAGCCGGATGAACCGGAACTGCCCGACGAGCCCGAGCTGCCGCTCGAGCCGGACGAGCCGCCCGAGCTTCCGCCATGATGATGCTTGTGCTCGCCGCCCGAGGAGGATTTACCGCCCGAGCTGCTGCTCGATGAGCCGGAGCTCGACGCGCTGGACGCGCTCGACGAGGAGGACGCAGAGGAGGATGAGCCGCCGGAGGTCGACGTGGAGCCACCGCTGGTCGAGGTCGAGCCGCCGCTGGTCGACGAGGTGGAGGTCGACGAGATGCCGCCGCTTGAGGTCGAGGCGCTGAAGATCACGTTGCCGCTCGACCCGCCGCCGAAGAAGCCGCCGCTGAAGAAGCCGCCGCCGAACCCGCCGCCGCCGCCGCTCGAGCCGCCGATGATCACCGGAGGCGGAGCGCCGCCGCCCGACTCGGCCACTTCCACGGGGGGAGAGGCGCCGCCGGATAGGCGTAGGTGCGCGTCGTCACCGTTCGTTCTGGCTGGCGAATGAGGCAGGCCGTGTGCACGACGCGCCGCACGCGCCTCACCGTCCTCGCGCGGGCATATTCCCTTGCATGATGGGAGACGAGCGCGGGCCGCGGACGCGGATGCTCGACGACGTGGGCCGCGCCCGCGCCGATCATCGCGCCGCCGCAAGTGCAGGCGCACAATTTTGCCAAGGCCATTCTTACCGACATAGCAGCACCCTGTTCTAGGCTTCGATGCGGTGCGGGTAGAAGAAGATCGACACCCGCCTGACGCATCCGGCTATCGGCAAAGAGAACGAAGATTTGTTTAAGTGCAACCGCGTTAACTATCTTGTGGCCCGGAAATGGCCTCCAAATGGCGGTTGCGACCTCTTCCGTCCCATAAGTGGACAGAGGCGCCGAAGGGGTGAACGATTAGACGTGGGAAGGTTACGCTGACTTATGGTTAACGTACCGTGATTCCGGTGATTCGCGCCTCGTCACGAATCGCGGCGAAAGGGCAGGACCGTAAGGCGACGAACCTCAGAAGAATGGGCGACCTCGCACACTATCCACAGAAGAAATTTCAAGCGCATTTTGAGTGACTTGTGCTGGCCCCGGACCGCCAGTATAGGCGCCGTGGGGTAAGGCCGGCAAATCCCGGCGAATCGGGAAGCGGCCATCCAAATTTGCACTTCGGAGGGGTCCGGGTGCGAAGGAGCGGAGGGGTTATGGCCACGGCAATCAGCGGCGTTTACGACCAGAATCAACCTATATGGGGGTTGGGCGATGCCTATCGCCCGAACGCCAACGAAGAATTCATGAACCCGGCGCAGCTCGCCTATTTCCGGCAGAAGCTGCTCGCCTGGAAGGACGACATCCTGCGCGAGAGCCGCGATACGATGGCGCAGCTGAAGAGCGGCCCGATTCGCGAGGCGGACCTCACCGACCGCGCCTCGAGCGAGACGGACTGGGCGATCGAGCTTCGCACCCGCGACCGGCAGCGCAAGCTCATCTCCAAGATCGATTCGGCGCTGCGGCGGATCGAGACCGGCGACTACGGTTTTTGCGAGATCACCGGCGAGCCGATCGCGCTGGCCCGGCTCGAAGCCCGCCCAATCGCGACGATGACGGTCGAGGCCCAGGAACGCCACGAACGCAACGAGCGCATAACCCGCGAGGACTGAATTCCTCTCCGGAACGGCGAAGGGACCGGCCGCAAGCTGGTGGAGGGGTCCTCCACCTTTCTGGGGCCTGGATGTCGGGTTTGAGACCCATACGATTCAAAACAAAGAAGGGGCCCGTGCGAATGCAGGGGCCCCCGGCCCTTCAGCCGTTCCCCTCCCTGTTCCAGGGAGGCGCCGGCTCAGTGCAGCCCGGCGATCGCTTCCTTGACCTTCAATTTCTCTTTCTTGAGGCGGGAGAGGGTGGCCATGTCCGGCAAAGGTCTCTGACTTTCTTCGAGAATTCGCGCTTCAATGTCAGCGTGCTTCACTTCCAGTGCCGAGATATGCGCCTGTTGCATTCCCATCTCCTTTGCTCTGCTGATGACGCTTGAACCATCTTATGCGGCGCCTGTCTCCCCGCTTCGCGAGCGCCCGCCGCATATGTACGACGGCCCGTTGATCTTGTAGCTATAACGCGTTTCGGCGTGGCCGGGTAGCGCCGCCTGGGGGATGGGTGACGGACGGTTCGGATATCAGTGCGGCCTCGAAGCTGGTGCGGCTGCGGCTCGAGCATCGCGATCTCGACTCGGCGATCGAGGCGCTGCGCGCGGTGCCCGCGCCCGATCAGCTCCAGCTCGCCCGACTGAAGAAGCGCAAGCTGCGCCTCAAGGACGAGATCGCCCTGCTGGAAGATCAGCTCATCCCCGACATCATCGCCTGAGCGGACGGCGGCTCTCATTGATGGTTCCGGCGGAACGCCCCATATGACGCGTAAGAATGTATCGGAGTGCAGCGTTGACCCAGACCCTTCCCGTCCTGCCGCTTCGCGACATCGTCGTCTTCCCGCAGATGATCGTGCCCCTGTTCGTCGGCCGCGACAAATCGGTGGCGGCGCTGGAGACCGCGATGGCGGCGGACAAGCAGATCTTCCTGGTCTCCCAGCTCGATCCGTCCGAGGACGATCCCGACCGCGACGCGCTCTATGATATCGGCGTGATCGCGACCGTGCTGCAGCTGCTGAAGCTGCCCGACGGCACCGTGCGCGTGCTGGTCGAGGGCGCAGCAGCGCGCCAATCTCGTCAACCTGACGAGCGAGGGCGGCCATCTCGTCGCCGATGTCGAACCGGTCGACGATCGCCGAGCAGCGAAGGGCCGGAGATCAGGCGCTTTGATGCGCTCGGTCGTCGATCAGTTCGAAAATTATGCGAAGCTCAACAAGAAGCTGCCCGCCGAGACCGCGGTCCAGCTCGGCCAGATCGAGGATGCCGTCGCGCCTCGCCGACTCGGTCGCGGGCAACATCGCGATCAAGGTCTCCGACAAGCAGGCGCTGCTGGTCGAGCTCGATCCGGCCGCCGGCTGGAGATGGTCTTCGCCTTCATGGAGGGCGAGCTCGGCGTGCTGCAGGTCGAGAAGAAGATCCGCAGTCGCGCGTCAAGCGCCAGATGGAGAAGACCCAGCGCGAATATTATCTCGAACGAGCAGTTGAAGGCGATCCAGCGCGAGCTCGGCAATGAGGGCGAGGAAGGCGAGGGCGACGAGACTCGCCGAGCTCGGCCAGAAGATCGCCAAGACCAAGCTCTCCAAGGAGGCGCGCACCAAGGCGACCGCGGAGCTCAAGAAGCTGAAGGCGATGGCGCCGATGTCCGCCGAGGCGACGGTCGCGCGCAACTATCTCGACGTGCTGCTCGGCCTGCCCTGGGGCAAGAAGTCCAAGGTCAAGAAGGACATCGCCGAGGCGCAGCAGATCCTCGACGAGGACCATTACGGGCTGGAGAAGGTCAAGGACCGGATCGTCGAATATCTCGCGGTCCAGGCGCGCACCAACAAGCTGAAGGGGCCGATCCTCTGCCTCGTCGGCCCGCCGGGCGTCGGCAAGACCTCGCTCGGCCGCTCGATCGCGCGAGGCGACCGGCCGCGAGTTCGTCCGCCAGTCGCTGGGCGGCGTGCGCGACGAGGCCGAGATCCGCGGCCATCGTCGCACCTACATCGGCTCGCTGCCGGGCAAGATCGTCTCCAACCTCAAGAAGGCCGGAACGTCCAACCCGCTCTTCCTGCTCGACGAGATCGACAAGCTCGGCCAGGATTTCCGCGGCGATCCCGCCTCGGCGCTGCTCGAGGTGCTCGATCCGGAGCAGAATTCGCAAGTTCCAGGATCATTATCTGGAGATCGATTACGATCTATCGGACGTGATGTTCGTCACCACCGCGAACACGATGAACATGCCGCAGCCGCTGCTCGACCGCATGGAGATCATCCGGCTCGAAGGCTATACCGAGGATGAGAAGGTCGAGATCGCGATCCGCCACCTGATCCCCAAGCAGATCGAGGCGCACGGCCTCAAGGAAGGCGAGTTCGACCTTCACCGAGGACGGCCTGCGCGACCCTCATCCGCCACTACACCCGCGAGGCGGGCGTGCGCACGCTGGAGCGCGAGATCGCCAGAGCTGGCGCGCAAGGCGCTTCGCCGCATCCTCGAGGGCAAGACCGAGAAGGTGGAGCTGACGCCGGAGAACCTCCCCGATTTCGCCGGCGTCCGCAGCTTCCGCCACGGCGTCAGCGAGGAGGAGGACCAGATCGGCGCCGTCACCGGCCTCGCCTGGACCGAGGTCGGCGGCGAATTGCTGACGATCGAGGCGGTCACCGTGCCCGGCAAGGGCCAGATCAAGACCACCGGCAAGCTGGGCGAGGTGATGCAGGAATCGGTCCAGGCGGCCTTCTCCTTCGTCAAGGCGCGCGCGCCCGAGCTACGGCATCAAGCCGAGCCTGTTCGGCCGCAAGGACATCCACGTCCATCTGCCCGAAGGCGCGGTGCCGAAGGACGGCCCGTCGGCCGGCATCGGCATGGTCACGGCGATCCTTTCGACGCTGACCGGAATTCCGGTCCGGCGCGATGTCGCGATGACCGGCGAGGTCACCCTGCGCGGCCGCGTGCTGCCGATCGGCGGGCTCAAGGAGAAGCTGCTCGCGGCGCTTCGCGGCGGCATCAAGAAGGTGCTGATCCCGGCCGAGAACGAGAAGGACCTCGCCGAAATCCCGGCGGCGATCCGCGAGGGGCTGGAGATCGTGCCGGTTAGCCATGTCGACGAGGTGCTGCTCCACGCGCTGGCCTCGCCGGTCGTGCCGATCGAGTGGACCGAGGCCGACGAGCTCGCCGCGATGCCACCGCCCGAGATCGCCGCCTCCGACGACGCTGCGGGCGCGGCGGTCCGTCACTGAGAATTATTGCGGCGCAGCAACGAAACTGTTCCGGGAAAGCGCGATTTCCCTAGGAATTTCGCGCTTTCCTTTTGACTCGGACGGCCCGCCTGCTTTTAGATGGAGTTTGGCGTGAGCCGCGATTCCACCTTCAACGGGGGTTCGGGAGAGATGAACAAGCAGGAGCTTATCGGCAACGTTGCCGACACGACCGGCCTCGGCAGGGGCGACGCGACGCGGGCGGTCGAAAGCGTGTTCGATGCGATCACCAATGCCCTGAAGAAGGGCGACGAGGTGCGCCTGGTCGGCTTCGGCACCTTCTCCTGCTCGCAAGCGCAAGGCCTCGACCGGCCGCAATCCCGCGCACCGGCGAGCCGATGCAGATCAAGGAATCGACCCAGCCCAAGTTCAAGGCCGGCAAGGTCCTCAAGGATTCGGTCGGCGGCCGGGGCTAAGGCGCCGAAAGCACGGCTTTTGGAGATGCTGGACAGGTCCGGACGGGCCCACTAAGGACGCTGGCGGCGGCCTTCGGGGCGCCTTTCCTGGCACAGGGCGTGGGCGCGTAGCTCAGTGGTAGAGCACCGTGTTCACACCGCGGGGGTCGCAAGTTCAATCCTTGCCGCGCCCACCACGCCCGCTTTGCCGATCCCGTGATTCTATTCCCCTTCGAGCGGCAGATCGTCTTCCTTACCATGGACGCCGAGAGCGCGTTCCACGCGCGTCACGTCTTCGTCGCTCGGCGGCTGGGGCAGTTCCTCGCCGGGCGCGAGCGCCTCGTCGGGAAGGCCAGGGCCGGTGCCGGCGATGGTTTCGTTGATCGGCCGCGCGTTGGGGCCGGTGCTGATGGACGGGCGCAGGCTGCCCCCGGCAGTCCGCTGCCCTGTCCGGGGGACAGGGCGACCCCGTCCATTGTTTCGCTTTTCCATGTCGACCTCTTTTCCTGCTACGCCCGGAAAAGGCCGATGTTCCGGAGATACGAATGGGTGCGAAGGGCGATGCAGTGCTGCGGGCGCTCAAGGCGCATTTTCTTGCCTATCCGGGCGCGCAGCTTCGTTCGCCTTGGCCGGAGCATGACGCCCTCGCCATCGGCGACAAGATTTTCGTCTTCCTGCCGACAGAAGGCTGCCCGCTCAGCGTCACCGTGAAGCTGCCTTACACCGGCGAAGTCGCGCTCGACCTTCCTTATGCGGCGCCGACCGGCTACGGGCTCGGCCGCTCCGGCTGGGTGACCTTCAGGCCCGACGAGGATGAGATCCCGCCACTCGACCAGCTCAAGGACTGGATCGACGAAAGCTATCGCGCCCGCGCCCCACGCAAGCTGGTCAAGGAGCTGGATTTCACGCTCGGACGCATGACGTCCGCGACGATTTCGAACGAACGCAGCCGCGCCTGGTGGTCGAAAATCTGCGACGTGATCATTAGCTCGTCGGCGCCAGTACGCGCGACAAAGGCTTCGATCGCCGCGCGGACAGTAGCGGGCGAACCGATCGCCGAGCAGGAGAGAACTTGGTCAAGCATCGCCCGCGCCTGCGGCAGCAAAGCCTCCGCATAGCCAGGGCTTGGCGGCGGCAGCCGGGTGGGATTGCCGGTGCGCAGGTTCACGAAGGCCTGCATTAGCGAGGTGGCGAGCAGCTGTGCCTCCTCGTCGCTATCGGCGGCGAAGGCGTTGAAGCCGAGCATGACGTATGGCTTGTCGAGCTGGTCCGAAGCCTGAAAGCGCTCGCGATAGACACGTATCGCGTCCGTCATCTGCGCTGGCGCGAAATGCGACGCGAAAGCGTAGGGCAGGCCGAGCATCGCCGCGAGCTGCGCGCCGAACAGACTCGAGCCGAGGATCCAGACCGGGATTTTGAGCCCCTCGCCGGGTACGGCACGTACCTGCCGGACTCTCGCCGCCGCGGAAATAGTCCATCAGCTCGACGACGTCGCGCGGGAACTGGTTCTCGTCCGAGGCGAGGTTGCGGCGCAGCGCGTAAGCGGCGGCCTGATCGGTGCCGGGCGCGCGTCCAAGGCCGAGATCAACCCGTCCCGGGAAGAGCGATTCGAGCGTGCCGAACTGCTCGGCGATGGTGAGCGGTGCGTGGTTGGGCAGCATGATGCCGCCAGCGCCGATGCGGATCGTAGAGGTGCCGGCGCCGACATAAGCGAGCCCGACGGCCGTCGCCGCGCTGGCGATGCCCGGCATCGAATGATGCTCCGCCATCCAGAAGCGGCGATAGCCCCATGTCTCGGCATGGAGCGCAAGATCGAGCGCGTTGCGCAAGCGCCTGCCGGGCATCGCTGCCTTCGGTGATCGGCGCGAGATCGAGAATGGAGAAGGGGATCATGCGCCGCAGATGGGGAGGAGGAGGCGAACCTTCCAGCCGGTGATCATGAGGCGCCCGTCTCCGCCCTTCTCGGCAGCTTGCCACCGGCCGTATGCCCGCTAACCTGTCGGCATGAGGATATCCTCCGCCTCCGATTTCCGTGAAGCGGCGCGGCGCCGGCTGCCGCGCTTCCTGTTCGATTATATCGACGGGGCGGCCTATGCCGAGCAGACGGCGCGGCGGAACGTCGAGGATCTCGCCGACGTGGCGCTGCGCCAGCGCGTGCTGGTCGATGTCTCGAAGATCGATCTCTCCACCACTTTGTTCGGCGTGCCGCAGGGGCTGCCGGTGATGCTGGGCCCGGTCGGGCTCAGCGGCATGTATGCGCGCCGCGGCGAGGCGCAGGCGGCGCGCGCCGCCTCGGCCAAGGGGGTGCCGATCTGCCTGTCCAGCCTTTCGGTCTGCGCCCTCCCCGAGGTGGCGGCGGCGAGCACGCTGCCGGTCTGGTTCCAGCTCTACGTGATCAAGGACCGGGCCTACATGGCCGAGCTGCTGGACGTGGCGCGCGAGCTCGGCTGCGCCGGCGTGATGTTCACCGTCGACTTGCCGGTGCCGGGCGCCCGCTATCGCGATCTTCATTCGGGCATGTCGGGGCCGAATGCGCGCTGGCGGCGGCTTGGGCAGGCGCTGACCCATCCGCGCTGGGCCTGGGACGTTGGGGTTCACGGCCGCCCCCACGGCCTCGGCAATTTTGCCAAGGTGCTCGGCCCGAACAGTGGGCTCGAGGATTATGTCGGCTGGATCGGCCGCAATTTCGACGCCTCGATCAACTGGCGCGACATCGATCGCATTCGCGAGCATTGGTCGGGCCCGCTGGTCATCAAGGGCATCCTCGATCCGGAGGATGCGAAGAAGGCGGCGGATGTGGGTGCGGATGGCATCGTCGTCTCCAACCATGGCGGGCGGCAGCTCGACGGGGTCCTTTCCAGCGTGCGGGCGCTTCCACCGATCGCGGAGGCGGTGGGCGATCGGACGGTGGTGCTGGTCGATGGCGGCGTGCGCTCCGGGCTGGACGTGGTGCGGATGCTGGCGCTCGGCGCGAAAGGCGTGATGCTCGGCCGCGCCTGGGCCTACGCCCTTGCCGCAGCCGGCGGGGAGGGGGTGACCCGGCTGCTCAATATCTTCGAGGCCGAAATGCGCGTGGCGATGGCGCTGACCGGGGTGACGGAGCTCGCGGCGATCGACCGCAACCTGCTCGCCTGATCCAGGCGGGCGCCTACGAGATTAGCGTCTCCTGGCCCAAAGGAGACTATCTGCTTTTCACGCTCGCAGCGGAAAAGCGGACGTTCCCGACATCTGGCATCTAGGCCCGCTTACGACCCGTCGAGGATGCTCAGGTCTTGCGGCTGAACGCCCTATGTTGATAACGCGACGTCGAAGGAATACGTAGATTGGGAACACGTCCAAGAACCTTCCCTGCTCCCCATCGACGATCACCTCCACGTTCGCCGCGCCCTAGGACGAGGATGAGCCGTCGACCCTCTCTTGGGGTTTTTACCTCACTCGACAGCCTCACCTCCTCACATCGAGTTCCGCCGTCCGCGGACGCCACCGGAGCGCGTAGCCGCGGATCGTGCGTCTCCGGCCGCTCATGGTTGCTGCGCCAGTAGTCCCTTCTTTCTGAACACGAAGGCTCGCGTACCCATCGGCAGCTGGATCGCCTGGGGCCCCGGCAGGCGGTCCAGCCGGAGTTTCCGGGCGGGTTGGGTGCCGTCGACTTCGAAGCCTTGATCCTCAAGAGCACCGACGTAGGTGCGGGGCAGGAGGTAGGGGCCGTGGGCATCGCGACCGACGTCGTAGC
Organism: uncultured Alphaproteobacteria bacterium; assembly: GCA_963777295.1. Lineage (GTDB taxonomy): Bacteria > Pseudomonadota > Alphaproteobacteria > Sphingomonadales > Sphingomonadaceae > Allosphingosinicella. The sequence continues at coordinate 497,199 of CAVZPV010000004.1, read as the reverse complement.
GAATGGTCTGGCTGCCGTTCAGGGAGAGGCGGCCCTGGGCGAGGGTGACGGTGCCGCAGCAGTCGTTCTCGAAAGTCCCTTCCTCGCCAGACGACGGCGGCGGGCCGCGCATGAGCAGGAACGCCGCGACCGCCGCAGCCGCCAGCACGCCGCTGCCGCTAAGTATCGCAAGCCGGTTCATCCCCGTCGTCCTTGTCTCACATGGCACCCTTGTCTCACATGGCACCGTAGACTGCACCGGCCATCAAATGTCCGCAACGGGTCGAAAGCATCACAGACGTTCGTACCTGGCAGGTCTGAAATGTCCGGAATGGGCAAGGCTGCGGACGGATGCGGCTTTCGAAGCGCTGCCGCCGGTTCCTCTTCGCGCCCGTAGCCGCTACGAGGCTCGGCCATGCTTCAGACGAGGGTCCCGGAGAGCCGCCTCTGGCGCGACGAGTTGCGCGCGACGGTGGCGCTTGCCTGGCCGCTCGTGCTGACCAATCTCACCCAGTCGCTGATCACCTCGACCGACGTGGTGCTGCTCGGCTGGGCAGGAGCACGGACGCTCGCCTCGTCGACCATCGGCATCAACCTTTACTACGCCTTCCTGATCTTCGGCATCGGCCTCGTCACCGCCGCCTCGCCGATGATGGCGAAGGAGCTGGGCGCCCGCCGCCACAGCGTCCGCGATGTCCGCCGCACCGTGCGGCAGACTCTCTGGTCGGCGCTGGCGATCTGCATTCCGGTCTGGCTGTTCCTCTGGAACACCAGGGCAATCCTGCTCGCCATCGGTCAGGATCCTAGCCTCGCCGCCGGCGCTCAGACCTTCGTGCGCCACCTGATGTGGGCGATGCTGCCGGCGCTCTGGTACATGGTGCTGCGCGGCTTCGTCTCGGCGCTGGAGCGGCCGGTTTGGTCGCTGGTGGTCGGCGCGACGGGCGTGATCTTCAACGCCTGCCTCAATTACAGCCTAATCTTCGGCAAGTTCGGCTTCCCGGCGCTCGGGCTCGCCGGCGCCGGCATCGGCAGCACCTGCGCCAGCAGCTTCATGTTCCTGGCGATGAGCCTGGTGGTGAGCGTCCACCCCCGCTTCCGCCGCTACCATCTGTTCGGCCGCTTCTGGCGCGCCGACTGGCAGCGTTTCGGCGAGGTCTGGGTGCTCGGCCTGCCGATCGCGGTGACGCTTGCGCTTGAGATCACCGTGTTCAACGCCGCCGTCTTTCTGATGGGACTGATCGGGGCGAACTCGGTCGCGGCTCACGCCGTCGCGCTCCAGATCGCCGCCTTCACCTTCATGGTGCCGCTCGGGCTGAGCCAGGCGGTGACGGTGCGTGTCGGGCTCGCCTTCGGCCGGCGGGACCGGAGCGGAATCACCCGCGCCGGCTGGACGGCCTTCGTCCTCGGAGTTCTCGTTCATGGCGCTGATGGCTTTGGTGATGCTGAGCATTCCCCACCGGCTGGTCACCCTGTTCCTCGACCCTGCCGATCCGAACAATGCGCCGGTGATCCCGCTCGCCGTCTCCTTCCTGTTCCTGGCGGCGCTGTTTCAGATTTTCGACGGGGCTCAGTCCGTGGGTTCGGGGATGCTGCGCGGGCTGCAGGATACGCGGGTGCCGATGCTCTTCGCCGCCTTCGGCTATTGGGGGATCGGCATGGTCGTCGCCGTCGCGCTCGCCTTCGGCCTCGGCTGGCAGGGGGTCGGCATCTGGACGGGGCTGGCGAGCGGCCTTGCCGTGGTCGCTTTGCTGATGATCAGCCGTTGGGTGCGTCGCGAGCGTCTGGGTCTCGTCGGGCCGCCCGTAGCGTCATCGGATGCTGCCCCCGCGCGAAGCTGATCCCGAGCTGCAGGCTCTCCGCGATCCGTTCGGCCTTTTCGGCCACTGCGACCGCAGCTTCGGACGAGAGCACCTCGGCCGCCGTCTCTCGCCACAGGCCGAGCCAGCGCCGGAACAGCTCCGGCTTCATCGACGGCTCGTGCTTCATGTGCGCCGCCATCGGCTGCCCCTTGTAGCGGCCGGTGGTCAGCATGACCGACGACCAGAAGGCCTTCAATTTCTCCAGATGCTCGGGCCAATCGTGGATGGCGCCGTTGAAGACCGGCCCCAGATCCGGGTCCAGTCGCACCTTCGCATAGAAACGCTCGACCAGCCGGCCGAGCGCTTCCTCGCTGATATTCCGCTTCTCGTTCGCGCTGCCTGGTTCCATCCCGCGGATGTGGGAAGGCCCCGACGAGAAGGCAATCTCCCGCGTAGCGGGGACGGACTCCCTTGACGCTCGGCGGCCGTGCCCACTATGTGCGCCGCACCTTCAGGCACGCGCGTGGCGATCGTAGCTCAGCTGGTTAGAGCATCGGTTTGTGGTACCGAGGGTCGCGGGTTCAAGTCCCGTCGATCGCCCCACCTGCGTCCCGCCTTTTCAGGGACTTAAGCATGCATTCCCCGTGGGATTATCCCGATTTCGACGATCATGAGATCGTCCACTTCGTCACGGACAAGGCGAGCGGGCTGCGCGCCGTCATCTGCGTCCACTCCACCCATCTCGGCCCCGGCGCCGGCGGCGTCCGCTTCTGGCATTATGCAGAGAGCGGCGACGCGGTGCGCGACGCGCTGCGCCTGTCGCGCGGAATGAGCTTCAAGAATGCGATGGCCGGCCTGCGGCTCGGCGGCGGCAAGGCCGTCCTGCTCGCGGACGCGGCGCGGACAAAGACCCCGGAGCTGTTCGCCGCTTACGGCCGCGCGGTCGAGGGCCTCGGCGGCGCCTATGTGACGGCCGAGGATGTCGGGATCACCGTCGCCGATCTGGTCGAGGTCTCCAAGCAGACCGGCTACATCGCCGGCCTGCCGGTCGAAGAGGGCGCCGTCGGCGGCGATCCCGGGCCGCACACCAGCTACGGCGTCTTTCTCGGCATCAAGGCCGCCGTGAAGCGCGCGCTCGGCAAGGACAGCCTTTCGGGCCTTCACCTCGCCGTCCAGGGCGCCGGCAGCGTCGCCGGTGGCGTGGTCCGCCGGGCAGCGGCGGAAGGCGCGCGGATCAGCCTGACCGATATCGACCGTGCGCGCGCCGAGAAGCTCGCCGGCGAGGTCGGCGCGACATTCGTCGATCCGTCCGAGATCATGACGCTGGAGGCGGACGTGCTCAGCCCGAACGCCCTCGGCGCGATCCTGACCGAGGAATCGATCCCGGCCCTGCGCGTGCCGGTCGTCGCCGGCGGCGCCAACAACCAGCTCGCCACGCCCGCCGACGGCCAGCTTATCCACCAGCGCGGCATCCTCTACGCGCCGGATTACGTCATCAATGCGGGCGGCATCATCAACGTCTCGACCGAATATCTGAAGGACGGCGATCAGGACGAGGTCCGCCGCCGCATCGAGCAGATCCCGGTCCGCCTCGATCAGATCTGGAGCGAAAGCACAGAGACCGGCCGCAACCCCGCCGAAGTCGCCGACGCCATGGCGATGCGCCTGATCGGGCGGGGCTGAGGGCGTTCACCCTCCCCTTCAGGGGAGGGGACGGGGGTGGGGGAGACGGGCGCGATTAGCCGCCGCGACCGAGCTGCACAAACTTTGCCCCACCCCAACCCCTCCCCTGAAGAGGAGGGGCTTAAGCGGCGCGGCTCTCGGCCCGTCCCGCCCCAGCCGGTGTTCGCGATGCGCCATCGGCCGCTGCGTCCGCCACACGCCGACATTGCGGCTCGCGACGATCCACAGCAATAGAGGCGGCAGGCCGAAGGCGAAGCGGTAGAAAACCGCTCCGGCGTCGATACGCCTGCATCGTAGCCAACCTTGATCGCCGCCCCCCCATGCATCCGAAGCAACTCGCCGCCCCGATCCGAAGCGCGATGCCGAGTAGGCGGTTGGGATGCGGACGGGCGAAACCATGGCTCCAATTGATTGTGTCGGATAGGAAGACAAGCTCCGGTGGAGCTTTTCGCTCTGACGTCATACATTGTGTCCTTCGCGCCGATTTGAGCGCGAAAAGGGGAGCCGTGGATGAGGGGAAAGCTCGCTCTGGCGTTGCTGATGGCTGCGCTTGCCACGCCGGTCGCTGTTCGCGCCGAATTGCCGGCGCCCGACAAGCAGTCGCTGGATATCTATCGCCAGGTATATGGGGAGTTCTTGTCGCATCACGGAGAGCCGCTCGACCACTGGGAACACGCCCTCATCATTGCGCTTGGCAAGGCGCCACCCGAAGAGGCAGCCGACCAGTTGGCGCCGCGATTCGATCTTCCCACGTCACAGATGCGAGAGCTGGTCCGGCTATGGCTCTTCGCTCAAGCCAGTACAGACGATCGAACCAGCCATCAGCAAAGAGAGCTGAGAGCCCGTTTCTTCGCTCTGATCAGCGCGTCGCACCGGTCGGCTTTGGTGCTGGAAGCAGCGGCGGCAAGCCTTGTGACCGGTTCCCACTGCAGTGGCAACGAGTTCGAGCCGCTACTCATCGGCAATAAGCATCCAGCCGAAGACGGTTGGCGGGTCGTCCAGGCAACGACCGGCTGCGTGCCCATCTATGCCCGTTTCGCTCAGATTGTCCCTGATCGGGCCTTGCCGGCGCTTCTCGACCTTGCCCAGGAAGATTGGCTCGGCCCGAAAGACGAATTGCCTCTCCTCGCTTACCTGACCAGCGGCCCGGCCTTGGAGCGCATCGATGCGCGGCATCGGGACGCGGCCGCGAAATATCTGACCCATTTGTATCTCGCGACTCTGCTTCGAGCCGGCCTGATCGAGCGCGCAATCACGCTTTACGAATTGCTTACGCCGGAATGGAAGGCGGCGATGCTCGCCGAGACGCGGGGGGAGAGCGGGATAATTGCGGATGGATTGCCCGTCGTCTTCGACAAAAGGCTCGATGGCGCGGACACATCATTGGCGGCGGCTGATGCCGTTTCCGGCCGGAATATCGATGCCGAAGCGCTCCTGCACGATTCCCAAAAATTGGCGACCGCGCGCCGGATTCTCGGCTGCAGAATTCGCCAACTCCGGCGTCGTGCTGCCAGCGAAGGCCGAACGGTGCGATACGTCGCGGGATGACGGCTCCGCGCTCCTGCTGCTCGACAATTTTCTCAACCATCCCGGAGACGACCCCTATCCCATCGCGGAGGTCTTCTATTCCGGAGGAATGTCCGGCAGCAGCAATGAGGGCGCAGTTGCGGAGCTCGCCTGCCGCGTCTTCGTCGAGCCTGGCTACGCGTCACTCTGCCAAGCCGATCGCGTCGAAACACGGGACTACATCCTGGACGTCTTTCGGAACGACATCGACGAATCGGCCGGCAGGGCCATGATCGCCGCAGCCAATATTCCCGATTACGACCAGCGCAAAAGCGCCTTTGCCGCGCAATTGGCGGCCGTTGCCGCTCGAGCGAAAGACGATGCCGGCGACCGGCGCCCTTACCGCGACAGGCCGGCCGTCGATCCCGACCCGCCTGCCTTTACGCTGCTGCCTGTCCCCGAGCCGATGCGGGGGACGGCCCCTCCGCTCGCCTGGTCCAAATCCTTCGCACCGCTACCGGAGGGCTATGAGCCGGTTCGGATCGCCCAGGATGGCGATCGGGTGGCCGTGATCAGCGTCTCGCAAAATTACGACCCGACGGGCGAGATATCGCGCGGCGGCTACTGGGTGCATTTGTCCGACGATGGCGGGCGAAGCTGGAACCGGCCGCTCTATACCGGGCTTGCCGATCTCTTCCCTTATGTCGTGGTGCCGAATCCGCGCCTGCCTTTGTTCGACGACGACGTGCTCAACCTCGCGGTCGACATCAAGGAACTCGACACCCGCTCGATCTCCTATCCGCCCGTCGGGCTCGCCAGCCGTCGCACGGAGCACAATCTTTACCTCAGGATTCCGGTCGCCGATCTCGAACGGGACAGCGATGGCGACGGCTTGACCGACCTCGCGGCCCGCCATCTGCTCCTGAGTCCCGACGGCCGATCCGCTACGGGAGGCACGCCGTTCGTCGTCGGCCGAACGCCCGGTACCGGTTGCCGCGCCGAGGATGCGCCGGATCACGCGGCGATGCAGGCGATCCTGCAGGAGATTTTCAGCGTCCACACCCGTGCGCTGATCGAGCCGGTTGATCGTGATCCGGCGCACCCGCTCGAAGCGACCGCTGCAGCGATGGGTCATATCGATCCCAACAGCGCCGACCGGCCGATCCTGGTCGAGGGGGATCCAGCGGATTTCGCGTGTCTTCGCCCGGACCGGCTGATGATCGTCTACAGCGCCGCCGACCTCGAACGCCTGAGCCGGATGACGCCGGACTTCCATGCCGTGAAGCTGAACAAGATCATCTACAACCGGGCCCATGATCGCGGATATCTCATCTGGTCGAGCGGCTGGACCGGCGGCACGATCCGGCTCCGCCGCGTCCAAGGGGAGTGGAAGCTCGACCAGCTCAGCAGCTGGATCACCTGACGGTCTCCCCGTTCAGGGCGTTACATAAGTGGCGGAATTGATCTAAGCCGCAGCCGTCGATGCACATTCTCGCGAATCCCGCCCGTTTCCTGAAGATCGCGCGGCCGCTGACCCCCTGGCTGGGGTGGGGCGGCGGGCTGTTGGTGGCGTTTGCGCTGGCCGACGGGCTGTTCGTCGCGCCGCCCGATTATCTGCAGGGCGAGACGGTCCGCATCATCTACCTCCATGTGCCGGCCGCCTGGCTCGGCATGGCGGGGTGGGCGGGGATCGCGGTGGCGAGCCTGATGCAGATCGTCTGGCGCCATCCGCTCGCCGCCGTCGCGGCGCGGGCGATTGCCGTGCCGGGGGCGGTGTTCGCCGCCATCTGCCTCGCCACCGGCTCGATCTGGGGGCGGCCGACCTGGGGGACCTAGTGGCAATGGGACGGGCGGCTGACCTCGATGCTGGTCCTCCTCTTCCTCTACCTCGGCTATCTCGCGCTCGGCGAGGCGGACCGGGAGCGGGGCGGGGAGGGGCGGATCACCGCGATCTTCGGGCTGGTCGGGGCGATCAACCTGCCGATCATCCATTATTCGGTGCTGTGGTGGCGGACGCTGCATCAGGGCGAGAGCATCGGGCTCACCGGCTCGACCATCGCCGCGCCGATGCTGTGGCCGCTGCTGGTCTCGGCGCTCGGCTTCAGCCTGCTGTTCGGCGCGGTGGTGCTGATGCGGATGCGCGCGGCGCTGGCGCGGCAGAAGGTCGAGGCGCGGCTGCGGCGGACGGGCGGCGATGAACCGCTGGGCCTTCGTCATCGCCGCTTATGCGGTGGCGCTCGGCGGCACGCTGACGCTGGTGCTGTGGAGCTATGCCGCCATGCGCCGCGCCGAACGCGATGCCGAGGCGCTGAGGAACCGGGAATGAAGCGCAAGAACCAGCGCCTGACTCTGCTGATCCTCGCCATCATTGCCGTGCTGGCGGCGGTTTTGCTCGCCATGTCGGCGCTCCGCAGACCAGGCCTCCTATTTCTACGCGCCGGGCGATCTTGCCGGGCAGCCGCTTCCGATCGGCAAGGCGGTGCGGCTCGGCGGCATGGTCGAGAAGGGCTCGATCACGCACCTGCCGGACGGCGTCACGATCGATTTCATCGTCACGCGACGAGACCGCGAACACGATCCATGTGCGCTACCGCGGCATTCCTGCCGGACCTGTTCCGGGAGGATAGCGGCGTCGTCGCGGAAGGGAAGTTCCAGCCCGACGGCCTGTTCGTCGCCGACGAGATCCTCGCCAAGCATGACGAGAATTACAAGCCGCCGATCCTCGATGCGAACAGGCACGAGCACAGAACGGGGCGGGTGGAATGATCGCCGAAGCCGGCCTCGGCGCGCTCTGGCTGGCGGCTGCGCTGTCGCTGCTGCAGCTCTTCTTCGGCTTCGCGGCGCTGAAGCCGCCGGCCGAGGAATTGGCGGCGGAGCGTGCGGCCGATCGCGATCGCCCAGGCGGTTGACGGTCGTCATTGCCTTCTTCTGCCTGATCGACCTGTTCCTGCGCACCGATCTCTCGGTGCGGCTGGTCGCGGAGAACAGCCACAGTCTGCCAAGCCCTGGCTCTACAAATTCGCCGGCGCCTGGGGGAACCACGAAGGCTCGATGCTGCTCTGGGTGACGATCCTTGCGCGTCGCCGGCGCGGCGGTGGCGTTGTTCGAGCGGCGGCTGCACGAGCGAACCTTGATCGCCACGCTCGCCGCGCAGGCGGCGATCGCGCTCGGCTTCTACGCCTTCCTGCTCTTCGCCTCGAACCCGTTCGCCGGCTCGAGCCGACCGCCGCTCGAGGGCAACGGCCTCAACCCGCTGCTGCAGGACCCTGGCCTGGCCTTCCATCCGCCGACGCTCTATTTCGGCTATGTCGGCATCTCGATCGCTTTCTCCTTCGCGGTCGGCGCGCTGCTGACCCGCGACGTCGGCCCGGCCTTTGCGCGGGCGATGCGGCCCTGGGTGCTCGGCGCCTGGATCTTCCTCACGACTCGGCATCACCGCCGGCTCCTATTGGGCCTATTACGAGCTCGGCTGGGGCGGCTGGTGGTTCTGGGACCCGGTCGAGAATGCCTCGCTGATGCCGTGGCTGGCGGCGACCGCGCTGCTCCATTCGGTGACGGTGCTGGCGACCCGCGACGGCCTCCGCGCCTGGACGGTGATGCTCGCGGTGGTCGCTTTCTCGATGTCGATGATCGGCACCTTCCTCGTCCGCTCCGGCATCCTGACCAGCGTCCACGCCTTTGCCGTCGATCCGAAGCGCGGCTCCTTCATCCTCGTCCTGCTCGCTTTCTATATCGGCGGCGCGCTGGCGCTGTTCGGCGCTGCGCGTCGGCGACCGTGAAGGAGGGTTCGACCGTTCGAGCCGGTCAGCCGCGAGGGCGCGCTGGTGCTCAACAATCTGCTGCTCTCGGTCGTGCTCGGCATCGTGCTGATCGGCACGCTCTATCCGCTGGTCACCGAGGCGATGGGCGACAAGGTCTCGGTCGGGCCGCCTTATTTCAACACGGTCGCCGGGCCGATCGCGCTCTTCCTCGTCGTCGCTCATGGCGGCGGGGCCGTTGCTGCGCTGGCGGCGAGACCGGCTGAAGCGCCTCGGCCGCCGCATGGCCGTGCCGGTCCTGCTCGCGGTGCTGGCGCTGATCGCATTGCTCATCTTCGCGCCCGGCATGCACATCCTGCCTTTGCTCGGGCTGGCGCTGTCGTTCGGAGCCGGCGCGGGCAGCCTCGCGCCGCTGTGGAAGCGCAATCTGCGCCGCACGCCGCTCTTCATCTGGGGCATGGTGATCGCCCATCTCGGCATCGCGGTCAGCCTTGCCGGCATGGCCTGCGAGAGCGCCTTCACCAGGGAGACGCTGGTCGCGGCGCGGCCGGGCGAGACCGTCGCGGTCGGCCCCTATGACGTCAAGTTCGCTGGGCGTCGCGCCCGATCGCCGGGCCCAATTGGACCGCGGTCGAGGCGACGCTCAGCGCCAGCCGGGGCGGCGGCACGCCGTTCACTCCTGACCCCGCAGTCGCGCATGTTCAGCGCGCCGCCCACCGAGACCAGCGAGACGGCGATCGCGACCCGGCTCGACGGCCAGCTCTACACCGTGATCGGCAAGCCCGGCGACGACGGGCGCTGGCAGCTGCGCCTCTGGTGGAAGCCGTTCGTGACCCTGATCTGGCTCGGCGGCGCGATGATCGCCTTCGGCGGCTTCCTGTCGCTGATCGGGCGGGTGCTGTCGCGGATGGCGCGCGGCGCGGCGCGAGGAGGAGGCGTACGCATGAGGCGCACCATCCTCTGGCTGCCGCTCGGCCTCTTCCTGCTGTTCGTGGCGATGGTGATCGCCGGCCTGTTTCACGGCAACGACACGACGATCCGCTCGCAGATGATCGGCAAGCCGATGCCGCGAATTCGCGCTGTCAGCCGATCGTGCCGGGCCATGCCGGCCTGGCGCTGGCGGACCTGAAGACGGGGCAGCCGCGGCTGGTCAACGTCTTCGCCAGCTGGTGCCTGCCCTGCCGGGCCGAAGCGCCGCAGCTGATGGCGCTGAAGCAGCGCGGCGTTCCGATCGAGGGCATCGCAGTGCGCGACCAGACCGAGCGACCTGCCAGCAATTCCTGGGCGAGGATGGCGATCCGTTCGACCGGATCGGCTCCGACCCGCAGAGTCGCGTGCAGTTCGACCTTGGCTCGTCGGGCGTGCCGGAGAGCTATATCATCGACGGCAACGGCGTGATCCGCCTCCAGCATATCGGCGACATCAGGCCGGAAGATGTGGACGACATCTTCCACGCCTGGGAGGTGGCGAAGTGAGGGGTCTGCTCGCCCTCCATTGCTCCCCGGCGAAGGCCGGGGTCCGGCTACGGCGCCTGACTGGTCCTCGGCTTTCGCCGGGGATCACGTTGACGTGTCTCGTGCTGGTCCTCGCCACCCCCGCTTTCGCCGACTCCAATCTCCCGCCCGCGCATTACGCCAACGTTCAGCTCGAAAATCCGCAGCAGGAAGCGAAGGCGAAGGCGTTGATGGAAACCCTCCGCTGCCTCGTCTGCCAGGGCCAGTCGATCGCAGACAGCGATGCCGAGATAGCCGGCGACATGCGCGCCTTCGTGCGCGAGAGCATCAGGCAGGGCCAAAGCCCCGAGCAGATCCGCAAATGGCTGATCGAGCGCTATGGCGCCTGGATCAGCTACAAGCCGCCCGTCGAGCCTCTGACCTGGCCGCTGTGGGCAGCGCCTTTGATTCTGCTTCTGGTCGGCGGATGGCTCGCGCGCGGACGTTTCAAACGCAGGCGGAGGACCTGATGGGCTGGATCTTCATCCTTGTCCTGGCGCTGATCGTGTTCGTCGCTCTGTGGCGGTTCGGGCGGCTGGACAAAGGCGGCCTGCAATTTCTCGGCGCGGCTTTGCTGCTCGCCTTCGCCGGCTATGCCTGGCAGGGCCACCCGGCGCTCGCCGGCAGCCCGCGTCACCCACCCGAGCATCGCGGGCTCTCCGACAGCGAATTCGCGAAGATCCGCCACGATCTGATGGGCCGGTTCAACAATGCCGATATGTGGCTGACGATGGCCGAAGGCTATGAGCGGGGCGGCGACACGCTTGGGGGCGCCCAGATCATCGAGGCGGGGCTGCGGGCGCATCCGAACGACCCGGACCTCTGGGTTGGCCTCGGCAATGCGCTCGTCGTCCATGGCAGCGGCATGATATCCCGCCGCCAAGCTGGCCTTCGACCGCGCCGCCGCGCTCGCGCCCAATCATCCCGGCCCCTAAATTCTTCTATGGCCTCGCTTTGCTCCAGAGCGGCCGAATCGACGAGGCGGAGAAGGTCTGGCGCGACCTCCTCGCCACCGCGCCGCCGAACGCGACGATGTGGCGCAACGCCATCGAGCAGAGACTGCAGATGATCGAGCAGGCCAGGGCGATGGCTGCGGCGGCCCGAATCTTCCCCTCCCTCTCAGGGAGGCGAACAACCGGCTCAATGATCGATGCCGCGTCCGGTCTCGTGCTGGAGCTCGTCGATCTTCTTTGACGCCTCGGCCTTGGTCAGCTCGGCATCGAAATCCTCGCCCGCTTCCTGGGTCAGCGTCTTCAAGTAGGAAGCCTGCGGCCCGGTCATCGACTCGTCGCCGGTGACCCAGTCTTCCGGGTCCTTCTCCGGGTTCGGCTTCGGATCGGCTTTGGCGGACATGCTGGAAATCCTCGTTGATGCTTCGTCACACCAACGAGAATGTTCCATACATGTTCCTGATGACGTCAGACCGGCTCGAAGGCGAGGTCGAGCGCTTCGGCCACCGCCTGGTGGCGGATCTTGCCGTTCGAGACGTTCAGGCCGTTGGCGAGGTGCGGATCGGCTTTCATCGCCGCCTCAGCACCTTCGTTGGCGAGCTTCAGAACGAATGGCAGGGTCGCATTGTTGAGCGCGAACGCGCGAGGTCCGCGCCACGGCGCCCGGCATGTTGGCGACGCAATAATGGATGACGCCGTCGACCTCGTAGACCGGATCGGCATGCGTCGTCGGGTGCGAGGTCTCGAAGCAGCCGCCCTGGTCGATGGCGATGTCGACGAGCACCGAGCCGCGCTTCATCGTCTTCAGCATGTCGCGGGTGACGAGCTTCGGCGCCGCCGCGCCCGGCACCAGCACCGCGCCGATCACCAGCTCGCATTTCTGCACCGCATTGGCGATCGCGGCCTTGCGAGGCATAGGCGGTCTTGATCTGGCTGCCAGAAGAACATGTCGAGCTCGGCCAGCCGCGCGTTGGAGATGTCGTAGATGGTGACGTCGGCGCGCATGCCGACCGCCATCTGCGCGGCATTGACGCCCGAGACGCCGCCGCCGAGGATCGCGACCCGCGCCGGCGCCACGCCCGGCACGCCGCCGAGCAGCACGCCGCGGCCGCCCTGCTCCTTCTCCAGATAATGGGCGCCGACCTGGATCGACATGCGGCCGGCCACCTCGCTCATCGGCTTCAGCAGCGGCAGCGAGCGGTCGTTGGCGGTCACCGTCTCATAGGCGATGCAGGTCGCGCCGGACTTCATCAGCCCCTCGGCCTGCGGCTTGTCGGCGGCGAGATGGAGATAGGTGAACAGCAGGTGCCGCGGCTCGAGCATCGCGATCTCCTGCGCCTGCGGCTCCTTCACCTTCACGATCATGTCGGATTCGGCGAACACCGTCTTCGCGTCCGGCGGCGATGCGGGCGCCGGCGTCGACATAGGCCTTGTCGTCGAAATCGATGCCGGTGCCGGCCTTGGTCTCGACGATCACCTCGTGGCCGGCGCTGGCCAGCTCGGCCACCGAGCCGGGCGTCAGGCCGACGCGGAATTCGTTATTCTTGATCTCCTTCGGCACGCCGACGCGCATCTTGGAAGCTCCCATCCTTGTTGTTGTGGCGGCTCTATAGGAGCGTTGCGCGAAAAGGTGGATACCGGCTTTTTGCAAAAGCAACGCGGCACAAGGATCGCGGCGTTTCGGCTTTGTCGCGTTGCCGGCGCGGCGCGGCTCGTACGAGCGGCCATGGCCGGCGCTCCGATCCTCGTCACCGCAACCTTCGCGCCGGGCGACGACGGCTGGCTGCAGGAGCTGCGGCGGACCCATTATCCGCCCGCGCTGAACCGGGTGCCGGCGCATCTCACCCTGTTCCGCCTGCTGCCGCCGAGCGTCGAGGGCGAGCTTGGCCGCCGTCTCGCGACCTATGCCGCCGCGCCGCCGCCGCGCGCGACCATCGGCGGCGTCATGGACCTGGGGGAGGGGACGGCGCTGCGTGTCGACAGCGAGGAGCTGGAGGATATCCGCGACGATCTCGCGCTGGCGCTGCACGGCCTGCTGACGCCGCAGGACCAGGCGCCGTGGCGGCCGCACGTCACCATCCAGAACAAGGTCGAACCGCGCGAGGCCCGGCGCCTCCAGGCGGCGCTACGGGGCCGCTACGAAGGCCGCCCGCTGGCCATCCGCGCGCTGGCGCATGGCACTATCTCGGTGGCCCCTGGGAGCCGATCCGAAGCTGGACGTTTCGGGGGTAGCGATCCTCCCTGCTCGCGCAGCATGGTGGAGGGGGGTGTGCCGGGTGCTGAGCCCCCTCCACCGAACTTCGTGCGCTCCCCCTCCCCGTCCCGGGGAGGACAACAAGCTCAATCCATCTGGCCGACGCCCTCGCAGCTGAAGTCGAAGGCGGCGAGGCCGGCTTCGAGGTGCGAGGCGAGCAAGGGCATGTCCATCAGCTCGTCGACCGCGCTTTCCGGATCGGTGTCGTTCGCCTCGCCGAATGCCTCGTCCCATTCGCTCGATATCGTAGGTGCCGCGGCCGACCCAGGCGAGCGCCAGCGTCTCGGCGAGCTGATCGTCGGCGAGATCCTCGAGGATCGCCCGCAATTCCTCCTCCACGCCGGTGTTGAGCTCGTCCTCGAGCGGGGAGACGACGCCGCCCTCGGCATCGCTGTCATAATTGTCGACGTCGTCCGCATCCTCGTCGGGATCGGGCGCTGGCACCTGCGCCTCGTTCTCGCGGGCGCGGATGATGATCCTGCACAGGGTGTCGAGCGGCGTCAGCAGATCCATGGTCTCTCTCCGTCGATCCGCTAACGACAGTCGCAACGTCAGGGTTCCCAAGCCGAAACGAACAGGGGACGGCGGGTTGAAATCGGCCCGCGGCCACGCCAGTTGACCGGGGTCGCGGCGCTGTTATAGGCCCGCGGGCGCCGGCGCCGGGACGCCGCGCACGTCCGATGGGGCGGAGTAGCTCAGCTGGTTAGAGCAGCGGAATCATAATCCGCGTGTCGGGGGTTCAAGTCCCTCCTCCGCTACCATCTTCTCTTTCGCCTCGATCAGCCGCCCGCCCTCCAGCTTGATCACGCGGTCGCATCCCGCGAGAGTGCGAGCGGCGGTGGGCGATCATGATGATGGTGAGTTCGGGTCCGAGCGCCATGATCGCGCGGATCACCGCGGCCTCGGTTTCGTCGTCGAGGGCGCTGGTCGCCTCGTCGAGGATCAGCACCCCCGCCTGCTTGTAGAGCGCGCGGGCGATGCCGATCCGCTGGCGCTGGCCGCCCGAGAGGCGGATGCCGCGCTCGCCGACCTCCGTGTCGTAGCCGTCGGGCAATCCCTCGACGAAATCGGGATCTGGGCGGCGCGGGCGCAGGCGCGGACGCGCGCCATGTCGATCCGGCCGCGCGGAAGGCCGAAGGCGATGTTGGCGGCGATGCTGTCGTCGATCAGGAAGATCGCCTGGGGCACATGGGCGAGCGTCGCCTGCCAGCGCGGCCGGGTTTCCGCGTCGAGCGCGCGGCCGTCCACGCGGATCTCGCCTCGCCGGGCTCGAGCAGGCCCATCAGCAGGTCGAGCAGGGTGCTCTTGCCGCTGCCGGTCGTGCCGGCGATGCCGATCCGGCTGCCGCGCGGGATGACGAGGCTGACGTTGCGCACCGCGAAGCCGGCGTCGCCATAAGCGAAGGAAACTCGATCAAACGCGATCTCGCGCTCGAAGGGCAATGGCGCGGCGCCTTCCGCGATCGGCGGGAGCACCGGCAGCGCGAGGGCGGCCGCGATGTCGTCAAGCAGTCTGCAGATTACCGGCAGTCTGGCTCCAGCCCTGATAGCCTTGCTGGATCAGCGGCAATAGCCGCTGGGAGCCCAGCGCGAGCGCGCCGAGCACGGGAATAGCGTGGAGCAGACCGCCCGGCCGCAGGCTCATCGCCAGCGCGATCAGCGCGATGGTCGTCATTCCGGCCGCCTCGATGACGAACCGCGGCCCTTGGGCGATGAAGGCGTTGACCGAGATGGCGCGGCGGAAGCGGCGGTCGAGCGTGCGGAAGCTCTCCTCGAACAGGGGCTGCGACCGGTCGAGGATGATGTCGCGGATGCTGCCGAGCCCTTCCTGGACCATCTTCGTGCGTTCCCGCACCGCCGCCGCCAGCAACACCGAATTGGCGCGCAGCCGGGCGCGGGTCAGCGCCGAGATGATGGCATAGACGACGCCGATTGAAAATGCGGCCGCCAGCGTGGCGAGCGGGCTGATCGCGAACAGCAAGGCGCCGATCAGCAGCGCCATGATCGCGGCGACCGCGCCCTGCATCAGCGGCTGCAGCACGCTCGAGGCGAGATCGCGCACCTTGTCCATCGCGGCGAGCGCGTCGCTGCTGTTGCGCTTCACATAGTCCGCATAAGGCTGGCGCAGCATCCGGCTGAACAAAGCGGTGGCGATGTCGTGGCTGACCGCCATGACGAATCGCTGGTTTTGCCAGAGGAGGACCAGGCGTACGATCGCCGCCGAGACGGCGCCCGCGATCAGCAGCAGCGAGGCGGAAAAGATGCTGTCGATGCCGAGAGCGCCGAGCCAGCGGCCCATCATCCCCGGCATGGCGGCGCGGCCGCCGCGGGTGAGCAAGGCAAGAAAGGGCAGGACTGCGACGATCGTCACCAGCTCGGCTACGGTGCCGGCCAGCATCGTCCCAAGCGTGAGCAGCAGCTGCCGCCGGCGGCGGCGGCTGAGCGCCCGGTAGAGGCGAAGCAGCGAATGCACGGCCGGTCTATGGCATGGAGAAAAGCCGCCGCGCCAATCCTACGGTTTTCGTGGCTGGACGCACACGCCCCGCCGCTGCTACGCATATCGCACCGTGGCCTGATAGGAGAAGCGCAATGCGCGGCCGCGGAATTCAGCCTGTCGATAAAATTGTGGTTAGCGTCCGATTTGGGACGAACCGCCCTTGCTTTTTGTGCGCGTGCGCTACAAAGGCAGATGTAATCCAGATCAATCGGAAAACCCAGTAAAATCATCGGTTTCCGCTGGATTCTGAAGAAGGAATTTTCAAAAGCAATGGGTTTCGGGGCAAGGCTCGCGGAAGAGCGGAAGCGGCTGGGGCTGAAGCAGGCGGAGTTCGCCGCTTTGGTTGGCACGGACGTGCCCAAGCAAAGCCTTTATGAGAATGATCGGCGCGAATTGCGGGCCGATTATCTGGCCCGGCTGGCCGACGCGCAGGTCGACGTCGTCTATGTGCTGACCAGCCAACGGATGGAGGGCGATTGGCTGGGGCAGGGGGCGAGCGACCTGCTGTCCGCCTATCTCGCTTTGCCGCCCGATCTGCAGGAGGTTCTGCTCCAGTTCGTCAGCGGCCTCCGCGATCACCTGTCGGGAATGCGGACCCTGCACAGCCCGAAGAGCGGCTACCGGCCGCGGGAGCGCGACTAGCCACCGCGCGTTGTCCGCTCGTGGCGGAGCGGCATATCGGCACGGCGGGCTGGACCATCCCAAGGGCGGTCGCGGAGCATTTTCCGGCGGAGGGAAGCGCGCTCCAGCGCTACTCCGCGATGTTCTCCTGCGCCGAGATCAATTCCTCCTTCCATCGATCCCACCGCGAATTCGACCTGGACACGCTGGGCCGAATCGGTGCCGGAGGATTTCGCTTTCTCGGCCAAGCTGCCGAAGGAGATCACACATCGCCGGCGATTGGTCGATTGTGAGGCGCTGGTCACGCAGGCGCTGGCTGAGATGGGGCCACTTGGCCGCAAGCTGCGGATCCTCCTCGTCCAGTTGCCCCCGAGCCTCGCCCTCGAACCCGAAGTGGCGGAGCGGTTCTTTACGATGCTGAGGAGCCAGTGGGGCGGCGACATCGCGTGCGAGCCGCGGCATGCGAGCTGGTTCGAACCCGAAGCCGAGGATCTCCTCGTCCGCCATCGCATCGCCCGAGTTGCCGCCGATCCGCCGCCGGCGCCGGGCGCGGACCGGCCCGGCGGCTGGCCCGGGTCTCATTTACATCCGCCTGCACGGCTCCCCGGCCAAATACCGCTCCAGCTATGCCGACGGGCGGCTGGAGACAATCGCCGCACAGCTCGAGGCGTCAGGCGACGTGTCCGCCTGGTGCATCTTCGACAATACGGCGTCAGGCGCGGCGGCGGCGGATGCGCTGAAACTTTCGTCTCTGCTTGGAGGAAGCTAGCCCGCGTCTTTGGGGGCAGGCCGCGTAACCGACCACGCATAAAGGCCCGGTATGCGCGGCATAGGCGGCACGCCGAACAGGAAGGTCATACAGACCGAGAAGATTCTGCTTAGCCATAGTTCGTCGACGATCGCCCGAGGCGGAGCGCGCCAGCCATTGTCGATCGCTTCGAGCAAGGCAAGCGCCTCCTTCTTCTTATCCGGCGGAATCGTGATCCAGATGCCTCCCAAGGCCATCATCAGGCCGGGCACGACGGAGATATGTGCCTGGTTCTTCGGCAGGGCGAAAAAACCGTAGGCGCTTAGCGTCGCCAGCAGCACCGCTGCCTCCGACTGAGAATAGACGACAGCAATGGTCTCGAACCCGTCGATCGGGCCCGAGGCCGGCTCAGGCATGCTCGCTCGTCGAGGGAATGACGCCGCGGCGGATCTGGTCGAGCTCGATCGACTCGAACAGGGCCTTGAAATTGCCCTCGCCGAAGCCCTGGTTGCCCTTGCGCTGGATGATCTCGAAGAAGATCGGGCCGATCATATTCTCGGTGAAGATCTGGAGGAGCAGGCCCTCGCCCGTCTCCGGCGAGCCGTCGATCAGGATCCGTCGCTTGCGCATCTCGGCGACGTTATGGTGGTGGCCGGGGATGCGCTGGTCGATCATGTCGTAATAGGTTTCCGGGCTGTCCTGGAAGCGGATGCCGTTGGCCCGCAGCGCGTCGACCGTCGCGAAGATGTCGTCGGTGGCGAAGGCGAGGTGCTGGATACCCTCGCCTTTATATTCCTTCAGATATTCCTCGATCTGGCTGAACTCGTCCTGGCTCTCGTTGAGCGGGATTCGGATCTTGTCGTCGGGCGCGGTCATCGCTTTGGAGAGGAGGGCGGTCTGCTGGCCTTCGATGTCGAAATAGCGGATCTGGCGGAAGTTGAAGAGGCGCTCGTAAAATTGCGCCCAATGGTTCATGCGGCCGCGATTCACATTGTGAGTGAGGTGGTCGAGCGTGTGGAGGCCGACCGAATTGGCGTCGCGCCTGGCATTGGGCACGGGCTCGAAATCGACGTCGTAAATCTGCTCGGCGCCATAGCGGTCGACGAGATAGAGATAGGAGCCGCCAATCCCTTCTATGGCGGGGATTTCGAGCTCGCCGGGGCCGCGCGGAGTTTCGACCGGCGCCGCGCCGCGCTCGACGGCAAGCTGGAAGGCTTTCTTCGCATCCTTGACCCGAAAGGCCATGCCGTTGGCGGACGGGCCGTGCGCTTGGCGGAAGTCGGCGGCCTGGCCGGAAGGCTCCATGTTGAGAATGACGTTGATGTCGCCCTGCGCATAATGGCGGACGTTCTTCGACTTGTGGTTGCCGAGATGGGTGAAGCCCATGGCGGTGAAGAGGCTGGCGAGCGCCTCGGGATCGGGGCCGGTAAATTCGACGAACTCGAAGCCGTCGAGGCCGAGCGGATTGTCGTGGGTGGCGGCAGGGGCGTTCATTCGTGCCTCGAAGACGGAGAAAAGGTGAATGCGCGGCTTCTATCAATCGGTCGGTATGGCGGCAAATGAGTTGCGCGACAGGTAGGGCGCCCCTTATTTCCGGGCCTGATCCACGAACCCGAGAAAAAGATGCCCGCCACCCACTCCACCCGTCATGCTCATCCTCGGCTCCGGCCCCGCCGGCCTATCGGCCGCCATCTACGGCGCGCGTGCGGGCCTCGCGCCGATCGTCGTCCAGGGCATCCAGCCGGGCGGGCAGCTCACCATCACCACCGACGTCGAAAATTATCCGGGCTTCGCCGAGGTCATCCAGGGCCCGTGGCTGATGGAGGAGATGCAGAAGCAGGCCGAGCATGTCGGCGCGCAGATGATGTGGGATACGATCGTCGAGGTCGATTTCTCGCGCCGGCCCTATACGGCTGATCGGCGACGGCGGGAATGTCTATACGGGCGACACGGTGGTGATCGCCACCGGCGCCCAGGCGCGCTGGCTCGACCTGCCGTCGGAGGAGCATCTGAAGGGCAGGGGCGTATCGGCCTGCGCGACCTGCGACGGCTTCTTCTATCGCGGCAAGAAGGTGGCGGTGATCGGCGGCGGCAACACCGCGGTCGAGGAAGCCATCTACATGACCAACCACAGTCATGACGTCACCCTGATCCACCGCCGCGACAGCCTGCGCGCCGAGAAGATCCTTCAGGACCGGCTGTTCGCCCATCCGAACATCAAGGTGCTGTGGAACAAGGAGGTGAACCGCTTCGTCGGCGGCGGCGATCCGGAGGGGCTGGTCGCGGTCGAGCTTCGCGACACGCGCACCGGCGAGCTGTCCAAGCTCGAGGTGGAAGGCGGCTTCGTCGCCATCGGCCATTCGCCGGCGACCGAGCTGTTCAAGGGCAAGCTCGCGCTCGACAAGGACGGCTATATCGAGGTGCAGACGGGCAGCACGCGCACCAATATCCCCGGCGTCTTCGCCTGCGGTGACGTGATGGACAAGATCTACCGCCAGGCGGTGACCGCGGCCGGTACCGGCTGCATGGCCGCGCTCGACGCCGAGCGTTTCCTCGCCGAGGCCGAGTTCGAAGCCTCAGCCGCGGCCTGACAGGCGCGTCACGGCCGTCAGGACGGCGCCCGCGAGTGCTTCCTCATCCCCCGATCGCGCAAAGGTGTGCGAATTGCTGTCGATCCGCTGCGGCGGCGGGTTGGCATCGCGGATGCGGTGATAGGCGGGCTTCGCCCATTCGGCTTCGGCGGCGATGGCAGTGCCGTCGCGGCTGGCGAGGATCAGCGCCACCGGCAGCCGGCTCTTCTCCAGCGCGGAAGCGATTTCCTCCGCGAGCGTCGAGGGCGCGCGCGCGACGATCATTCCAAGACCCTTGAGAATACTTCTTGTAAGAGACTGATCCTGAAAGAAGTTTTTTCCACCCTTCCAGGCTGGTGAGCCGCTGGCGGTAATGCGCCTTGACGGCGGCGGGCGGGGGCATTCCCGCTTGCGCTTCGACCAGCCAGGGGTTGAGCAGGATGAGGCCGTCCAGCCCTGCGGACCCGCCATGGAAGGCGAGGGCGGAGGCGCCGTCGCACAGGCCGAAGCCGATCATGCGCTGAAGCTGCGGACATTCCCGCCGGAAGGCCGACGCGGCCGCCGCGATATCGGGCCCGCTGTCGCGCCAGTCGGTATCTTCGCCCTTGCTGTCGCCGACGCCGCGCCGATCATAGCGGAAGCAGGGGAATCCTTGGCTGCGCCAACCGCTTCGCCAGTCGCTCGTACATGCGGTGTGAGCCGATCCGCGTCTGCGTGCCGCCGGTGACCATCAGCAGACCGGTCGATCCCGTCGCCGCATCCAGGCTGGCCCCGAGGGCGGCGCCGTCGCAGTCGAAGGTCAGGAGGCGGCGCATTGGCCGATCCATTCGATGATATCAGAAGAGACTGCGTCCGTCAGTTCAGACGAATTCTGAGGTTCTGAGCGGCGCCAGAGCGGCGGTCCGTCCACCTTGCGATCCGCTTCCGCGCGATCGCTGGCGAGCCGCACGACCCGCGCTTCTCCCGCTGGCGTGGCAGTGCGAAGCGAGTCGAGAAGCGCGGGCGAGGGCGCATAGCCCGCACCGCCGCCTTCCGCGACCAGACCGGCTCGCTCCAGATCGCGGACGAGTGACGCACCTTCCACCGGCGCCATTCGCCAGGTGAAGGCGGCGAGGCCCGCATCGAGTAGGCACCCGCCGCGGATGCCCACGACGCCGAGCACGCCTTCCGGCAGCGGCTTCGCGCCGCGTCCAGCCAACCCTGCCAGCTGATCTCCTCGAGCGGCCGCTCGCTCTCGCCCGTCCCGGGAAGGTCGGGAAGGCGGCAGCACCAGCCGGCTGCCGCCACGCGCCGCATAACGCCGGCGAGGAAGGCGCGGGTGCGGTTCATTTCCTCGAACAGGGGCGGGAGGAAGAGGAGAAGAGGCGCGGCCGGGTCGCCGATCCGCATCGCCCATTCTTGTTGGCCGTCAACGATGTAGCGGTCGTAGTGGAGACCGCCTGACGTCACCGCAGCGCCTTGGCCCGGGCGAAGGTGAGGAGGGAGCCGTAGGTTTCAAGCATGTCGGCATTCACCTCATGGTCCTCGATGAGGATTCCGAGCCTTTCCTCGAGTTCGGTCAGCAGACCTGCCACCGCCATCGAATCGAATTCCGGGAGGGCGCCGAACAGAGGCGTCGCCTCGTCGAAACCCGCGACCTGCGCCGCCGACAGGCCGAGCACGTCGACCAGCACCGACCGCAGCGTCGCATCGACCTCATTCTCGTCTTCGTAATGCGACGCCATTCCTGTCCCCTGTGAAAGTCGGGCGCCGCCTAACGGCTTCGCACGCGGCGGACAAGCGCGGAAGCCGCCGCCCGCGCCGCGCCGATCAGGCCGGAGAGCCGGCGGGGGTTATAGGCCTCCAGCCGCCAGAGCGGCGCCCTGATCTCCATCCAGTCGCGCTTATAGCCATCGTCACCGGTGCCGTAATCGATCCGCAATACCCGGTCCTCGTCCAGCGCCGAGCGGAACATCTCCATGGAGAGCACGGTCCCGGGCGAGAGGGGCTTCGCCGCCTCGTCATAAGCGAGCTTGTGGATCCAGGCGGTGCCGTTCTCGATCGTCCAGAGCTGCGCCGCGATCGGCCTGCCGTCTTTCTTGGCGATTCCAAGCCGGAGCGTTCCGGCAGCGCCTTCGTCCTCGGCCATGGCATGGAGGAAAGCCGGCGAGCCTTCTTCGCCTTTCCAGCTCGCGGCGTAGATCGTCTCGTAATCGGCCCATGCGGCGGAATCGAAGCGGCGGTGGATCGCGATCTCCAACCCAGCCGCTTTTGCCTTGCGCTGTGCGGTGTTGCGCAGCTTCGAGGGTCGCGCAGCCCAATAAGCGGCGAAATCCTGGCCGGCGGTTTCCACCTGCCATGACACGCCCGCGGGTTCCGTGCGCACAATCCAGCCGGCGCGGCGGAAGGCGTCTGCGAGGGCGGTCGATTCGGCGCCGAGCGGGTAAAGCGACAGCCGCGCAAGCCCCGTCCGACGCAATTCTCTTGCAATCGATTCTGAAGTTTCGACGATTTGTTTTTGATCCTGATCGGAATGAATCATTCCGGTGCGCAGTGAATACCAGCAGGCGAGCGCGCGAGCGCGCCGTCCGTCCACGGTCAGGAAGAGCCACGTCTTGCCGTCACGCGACGCGGCGCGGGCGACGAGGAGGCGACCCGGCGGCGGGCAATGCTCTGCGACGCGACGGTACCAGTCGAGCCGGTCGAACAGGAGCGGCTGCGCGGCGCGGTCGAACGCGCCCGCGGCATCCGCCGCGACGTCATCCATATGTTCGAAAAGTTTTATGTTAACGGGCAAGACGCTATTCCCCCGGTCGTGACCCCTCAGTGGCTTAGCCAGGAGCGAATGTGCAAGCCCCCGATCCAACGCCATACCCGCTCGATCACCTGACCCTGCGCGGCAAGGCGGAGGCGCCGGCCCTGCTCACCCGCGAGGGGCTGCTCGATTATGCGGGGCTGGAGCGGCATGTCGGCGCGCTGGCGGCGGCGCTGAGGGCGCGGGGGTTGGAGCGCGGGGAGCGCATCGCCTCCTGGCTGCCGAAGGGCCGGATGACGGCGCTGCTGCCGCTCGCCTGCGCGCGGGCGGGGCTCGTCCATGTGCCGGTCAATCCCTTGCTGAAGCGGGCGCAGGTCGCCCATATCCTCGCCGACAGTGGGGCGCGGCTGCTGATCAGCGGCAAGGCGCGGCATCGGTTTGCTCGGTGAAGGCGATATTCCCGTCGGCTGCGCCCCAGTCGAGGTCGAGAGCGATTCCCTGCTCGATCATCGGGACGCGCTGCCGCCGTCCGAGGAGGATCCCGACAGCCTCGCCGCCTTACTCTACACGTCCGGCTCGACCGGCCGCCCCAAGGGCGTGATGCTGAGCCATGCCAATATGTGGCTCGGCGCCATCAGCGTGGCCCATTATCTTCGCCTCGCGCCCGAGGATCGGACGCTGGCGGTGCTGCCCTTCAGCTTCGACTATGGCCAGAACCAGCTTCTTTCCACCTGGGCGGCGGGCGCCTGCGTGGTGCCGCTCGAATATCTCACCGCGCGTGACGTCATCCGCGCGGTCGAGAAGCAGGGGATCACCACGCTGGCCGGGGTGCCGCCGCTCTGGGTGCAGCTGGTCGAGGCGCCTTGGCCGCCGCGCGCGGCGCTGTCGCTGCGCCGGCTGACCAATAGTGGCGGCCGCCTTCCGGTTTCGATCGTCCGGCGGATGCGCGAGCTGTTCCCGGCTGCCGAGCTCTATCTGATGTACGGCCTCACCGAGGCCTTCCGATCGACCTATCTCGATCCGGCCTTGCTCGACGACCATCCGGATTCGATCGGCGGCGCTATTCCATTCGCTGAAGTCATGACGTCACGAGCTGACGGAACGCTCGCCGCGCCGGGCGAGGAGGGGGAGCTGGTCCATGCCGGCCCGCTCGTCGCCAAGGGCTATTGGAACGATCCGGAGCGGACAGCGCTGCGGTTCAAGCCGGCACCGGAGGGCTCGCATTACGGCGGCCTCTCCGTCTGGTCGGGCGATCGCGTTCGGTCGGACGAGGAGGGACTGCTCTATTTCGTCGGCCGCGAGGATGCGATGATCAAGACGAGCGGCAACCGTGTCAGCCCGACGGAGGTCGAGGAAGCGGCGGTGGCGAGTGGTGCCGTGATCGAGGCGGTGGCGCTCGGCATGCCCGACGACCGGCTGGGTGAGGCGATCGTCCTCATTGCCCGCGGGCGCGGGCCGGACGAGGCTTTGCGGGCCTTCCTCCGCCGCGAGCTACCCAATTTCATGCAGCCGGCGCATATCATCTGGCGCGACGAGCTGCCGCGAAGCCCGAACGGCAAGCTCGACCGCGAGGCGATCAAGAGCGAGTTGCTGGCATGAGCAAGCCGATGGGGGCGATCCCGCCCGGTTACGAGGCTGAGGACGGCGTGCTGGCGATCGGCGGCCGCCGCGCGGATGCGCTCGTCGATCAGGCGGGCGGCACGCCGCTCTTTGTCTATGATTTCGGGATCGTCCGTCGCCAGGTCGAGCGCTTTCGCGCCGCCTTCCGTGGCGTCAATCTTCATTATGCAATTAAAGCTAATACTTACGATGAGATCCTCAGTCGCATTTCAAAACTGGTGGACGGGCTCGACGTTGCTTCGGACGGCGAGATGCACTCGGCGCTCGCTGCGAGCGCGGACGCCGTCGACATCAGCTTCGCGGGGCCGGGCAAGACCGATGGGGAGTTAATTGCCGCCATCGATGCCGGCGTCACGGTCAACCTCGAATCGGAAGGCGAAGCGGAACGGGCGCTCGACATTGCCCGCCGCCGCGGTCGCCGGGCGCGGCTCGCAATCCGGGTAAATCCCGATTTCGAGATTCGCGGCTCGGGCATGCGGATGGGCGGCGGCGCCAAGCCGTTCGGCATCGACGCGGAGCGAGTGCCGGCGCTCGTCCGCCGGCTGATCGAGGCCGAAGCCGACTGGCGCGGTTTCCATATCTTCGCCGGCTCGCAGGCGCTCGATGCCGACGCGCTGATCGAGGCGCAGCGGGCGACGGTCGCATTGGCCGCTTCACTCGCCGAGCAAGGGGGGCAGGCGCCGCCTCTCGTCAATCTCGGCGGCGGCTTCGGCATTCCCTATTTCGCCGGCGAGCAGCCGCTCGACATCGAAAAGGTCGCCGCATCGCTCCATGAGACGCTGAAAATGCGGCCGAAAATCCTCGCCGAGAGCGCCTTCGCGATCGAGCTCGGCCGCTGGCTGGTAGGCGAGGCGGGCGTCTACCTCACCCGGATCGTCGACCGGAAGGTCAGCCACGGCAAGACCTTCCTCGTCACCGACGGCGGCATGCACCATCAGCTCGCCGCCTCGGGCAATTTCGGTCAGGTCGTCCGCCGCAACTATCCGGTCGCCATCGCCACCCGCTTCGAGGCCGCGCCGGAGGAGGAAGCGACCATCGTCGGTTGCCTCTGCACGCCGCTTGACCGGCTTGGCGATGACGTCATGCTGCCCCGCGCCGAGGTGGGCGATCTCGTCGCGGTGTTCCTGGCCGGCGCCTATGGCCTGTCGGCCAGTCCGCAGGCGTTTCTGGGTCATGGCCTTGCCCGCGAAATGCTTGTAGAATCAGCAAATTAACCTTTCCAGGAAGCCCAGTCCCAAAAAGAGACTGCCCGGAAAGGCGGCTTGTTCCTAACCGTAATTTTACCTCTTCGGCCCATAGCCGTCCGGATTTCTTCACGGGAGCCGCGCCTGGCGTGCGGCCCGCGAAGGCGGAGCGGCCGATGCGAAGAGGAACGACCATGCGTCTATTCACCAATTTCGGCCTGGCGCTCGCCATGGGCGCCGGCGCGTTTGCCATTCCGGGCTGCGCGAACGCCCGGTCCGGCCACACGCTTCCGCCCGCCACCTTCGTCAGCAGCGACGACATTGCCGCCGAAAAATATGTGATCGGCCCGCTCGACCAATTGAACATCTTCGTCTGGCGCAACCCGGAGCTCAGCACCAAGATCCAGGTCCGCCCGGACGGCATGATCACCACGCCCTTGATCAGCGACCTCGTCGCCGCCGGCAAGACTCCAGCCCAGCTCGCCGACGACATCCGCTCGGCACTGACCAAATATATCGACAATCCGCAGGTGTCGGTGATGGTCGACAGCTTCCAGGGCACCTTCGCCCAGTCGGTGCGCATCGTCGGTGCCACCGAGAAGCCGGCCTCGCTTCCTTACCGCGCCAACATGACCTTGCTCGATGCGATGATCGAGGTCGGCGGCCTCTCGCAATATGCGGCCGGCAACCGCGCCCGGCTGATCCGCCGCGACCGCGCCACCGGCAAGCAGGTCCAGTACGATCTCAAGATCGCAAGCCTGCTCAAGCATGGCGAGATCAAAGCCAACGTCCGGCTGGAGCCGGGCGATATCATCATCATCCCGGAGAGCATGTTCTGAGCGCGTCCCGCGCCCGGAGCCGGATAGGAATCTGAAAGACCGATGGACGGACTTTACGAACAACTCCGGATCACGCTCCACCAGCTGTGGCAGCGGCGCTGGCTGGCGCTCGCCGTCGCTTGGGGGCTGTGCCTCGTCGGCTGGTTCGGCCTCGCTTTCGTTCCGAATAGCTACGAATCGACCGCGCATGTCGCGGTCGAGGCGCAGCAGATCCTGCCGACCCAAGTCGGCATGCCGCAGCCGAGCCTCACCGACATCACCCGGCTCAAGCAGACGCTGACCTCGACCGAAAATCTGACCAAGGTGGTCCGTCGGACCGATCTCAACAGTCTCGTCCAGAGCGATCGCGATCTCGCCGTCGAGGTCGACATGCTGCGCCAATCGATCAAGGTGACGACTACTCCCGAGAATATCTTCGAGATCAGCGCGACGGCCAAGGTGGCGGGCTTCTCCAACGCCCAGAATGCCAAGCTCTCTGCGGCGATCGTCCAGAATCTGATCGACCTATTCGTCTCCGACAATCTCTCGGGCGACCGCAACGAGGCCAATCAGAGCCTCGCCTTCCTCGATAACGAGGTGCGCAAGCGCGAGCAGGACCTTCAGCAGGCCGAGCAGAAGCGCGCCGATTTCGAGCAGCATTATCTCGGCATCCTGCCGGGTGAGGGCTCGATCGAGCAGCGCATGGCTGCGGCCCAATCGGAAATGTCGAACGTCGACCAACAGATTATCCAGGCGCAGACTTCGCTTGCCGCTCTGCGCAGCCAGCTCGCCTCGACCCCGCCGACGATTCCCGGCGTCGGCGGCGAGGGCGCCGGCTCGGCCCAGGGCCAGCTTTCGGCGCTGGAGGGCCAGCTTGCCCAGGCTCAGGCGCGCGGCTGGACCAATTCACATCCCGATGTCATCGCGCTCAAGCAGCAGATCGATCGGCTCCGACCGATCGCCGCGCGCGAGCCGCGCAATGCCGGCGGCATGCAGAACCCGTCCTACGTCTCGATCCAGTCGATGATGGCCGAGCGTCAGGGCGCGCTGCAGGCCGCGTCCGCGCGCAAGGCCCAGCTCCAGTCGGACATGGCGCAGCTTACCTCCAAGCAATCGTCCGAGCCCGAGGTCGCCGCCCAGCAGGATCAGCTGAACCGCAACTACGAGGCGCTGAAGAGCCAGTACGACCAGATCGTCCAGGATCGGAACCAGGTGAAGCTCCGCTCCGACATCGCCAGCAAGACGGACAGCTTCAAGTTCCGGGTGATCGATCCGCCGAGCCAGCCCACCCTGCCCAAGGCGCCGAACCGGCCTTTGCTTCTGACCGTCATCCTGATCGCGGCGCTCGCCGGCGGCATCGGCGCGGCTTTCGTCGCGGTCCAGCTCCAGCGCACCTTCCCCACCCAGAACAAGCTCGGCGAAGCGACCGGCCTGCCGGTGCTCGGGTCGATCCACGAGGTGCTCACGAACGAATTGAGGGCACATCGGCGCCAGCGCCTCGCCTGGCTTGGCGGCGGGGCAGGAGCCCTGTTCGCCGGCTACGCGGTGCTGATGCTGGTCGAATTCTGGCAGCGCAGTGCGGTCTGAGGGAAACAAGATGAACCAACACAGCCCCCTCGGTCAGAAGGGCTCGCTCCTCGAGCGGGCGGCCGCGCTTTATGGCTTCGAAGTGCCGACGGCGACGGCGGGCGTCGCCCGCGCGGCGCCTCTGGTCGAGCCGCTGCCGGAGCCCTTCTTCGAACCCGCGCCGGCGGCCGAGCCGCTGCCGCGGCCCGAGCCGGAAGTCCGCGCGCGGCCGAAGCGGGACCCGCGGCCTTTGCCCTCGCAGCGCCTGGCTTCGATCGATCGCGCCCGCCTGCGGCGTCATGGCTTGCTCGATCCCGATGCGCCGGTCGGCGCGCTCGCCGAGGAATTCCGGATCGTGAAGCGCCAGCTTCTCGCCGCCGCCGATAAGCCCGGGATTCCCGACGAGAAGAGGCCGATCGTCCTCGTCTGCTCGGCCAACCCCGACGAGGGCAAGACTTATTGCGCGCTCAACCTCGCGCTGTCGCTGGCCGGCGAGCAGGATGTCGAAGTGCTCCTCGTCGATGGCGATTTCGGCAAGCCGGCGATCCTCGACATGCTCGGAATCGAAGCGCAGGCTGGCCTCGTCGACTCGATCGCCGACCCGTCGCTCGATCCCGAAGGGTTGATCGTTCGCACCGATATCGGCGCTTTGTCGCTGCTCGGAGCGGGACGGCAGGCAAACAACATCACCGAGCTGCTCGCTTCCGAGCGCACCCGCGAGGTGCTGGCGCGCCTCACCGAGGCCAATCCGCGCCGCATCATCCTGTTCGATTCACCGCCGGCCCTCGCCACCTCCGCGGCGTCGGTGCTGGCGAGCCATGCCGGGCAGACGGTGATGGTGGTGAGGGCCGATCGCACCGCGGAAGCGGATCTCCGCGAGGCCCTCGATCTCCTTGCCACCTGCCCGCACCTTTCCCTCCTGCTGAACGGCGCTGGCTTCGCAGCCTCCGGCCGCAAGTTCGGCAGCTATTACGGACACGGCCAATGACCCGAAACGTCCTTCACCGCCTGACGCGTGGCGCGCTTGGTGTCGCCGCCGCCTGCGCCTGTCTGCTCGCCGCTGGCCCCGTAGCGGCCCAGGACCAGCAGCGCCGGGTCGAGATCCATCCCTATCTGCAGATCGAGCAGGTCACGAGCACCGATTTCGACGGCGGCGAGACGCTCACTTACACCGGCGTCGGCGGTGGCCTCGACGCCTCGGTGCAGACGCGCCGCGTCCAGGTCAGCATCGACTATGATTACCAACATCAGTTCAGCTGGAATCATGGCGAGAAGGACGGCGACGTCCAGAACGGCATCGCCGCCGCCCGGCTCGAAATCGTGCCGAACGTGCTCAGCCTCGATGCCGGCGGCATCGCGACCCGCACCCACGGCAACCTTCTCCAGCCGGTGCCGGCGCTCCGCACTGACACCGGTCGCGACCTTGCCGAGGTCTACAGCGTCTACGGCGGTCCGAACCTCTCCACTCATGTCGGGTCGCTTGCCGTCAATGCCGATTACCATGCCGGCTACGTCAAGGTGAACGACAACAGCTATGAGGATGCCCCTGCCGGGACGCCGCGTGTCGATCATTACGACAGCAGCACCGTCCAACAGGCCGAGGCGAGCATCGGCATGGACACGAAGCAGTCGCCGGTCGGCTGGACCGTCGGCGCCGGCTGGGCCCATGAGGACATGAACCAGCTGAAATCCCGCTACGACGACAAATATGTCAGCGCCGACATCGTGGTTCCGGTGACTTCCACCTTCGCTGTCACCGGCGGCGGCGGTTACGAGAAGATCAAGGCGTCCCAGCAGGACATTGCGCGCGACTCCAACGGCTTTCCGATCACCACACCCGACGGCAACCTCGTCGCCGATCCGACCAAGCCGCGCCTGCTCACCTATGACCAGGACGGCTTCATCTGGGACGTCGGCGTGATCTGGCGGCCGAGCCCGCGCACCGAGCTGCAAGTTCGGGGCGGCCGTCGCTACGGAAGCACGGCCGTGACTGGATCGTTCGATCATAAATTCAATAAAGACTATGCATTTACGGCATATATCTACGATACTGTATCAAGCTTCGGCAGGTTGCTCATCGCCGATCTGAACGGCGTTCCGCGCAGCTTCCAGATGGCCGATGCCGCCCAGCAGATGACCGGCTTCGCCGGCCCGGGCGGCTGCGTTTTCGGCACCCAGCCCGGCACGGGGCAGTGCTTCGCCAATGCGCTTCAGTCGGTCAACAATTTCAACTTCCACGATCGCGGCGCGGGGATGCTTCTCTCCGGCGGTCGTGGCGTCTGGAATTTCGGCCTCGGGGTGAATTACGACAACCGCAAATATATCGCTCCACCGACCGCCGATTTCCTTCTCCACGGCGCCATCGAGCAAAGCCTGACGCTCGATCTCGACGTCCAGCGCCACTTCACGCGCACCTCGGGCATCGACTTCGACGCTTATGCCGCCTGGTACGACAGCGGTATCACTGGCGAGAAATCGAGCTACGGCACCGGCCTCACCGCCACTTATTATCGCAGCGTGTTCCTCGACAGGCTCCAGGCGAACCTGTCGGCGGGCGCCTATTACACCAACGGGCTGGGCATCAACACGACCTCGGGCACCCTGTTGCTCGGCCTTCGCTACGGCTTCTGACGGAAGGGCAAAGATGTATACCGACTATTACGGCCTGACCGAACGCCCCTTCCAGCTGACACCCGATGCGCGCTTCTGGTTCGGCAGCCGCACCCACAAGAAGGCGATGGCCTATCTCGGCTACGGCCTCGCCCAAGGCGAAGGCTTCATCACCATCACCGGCGACATCGGCGCCGGCAAATCGACCCTCGTCGCGCATCTGCTCGCGACGATCGACCGCGAGCGGCTGAACGCCATCCATATCGCCTCCACCCAGGTGGGCGGCGACGACCTCCTCCGCCTGGTGGCGCAGGGGCTCGGCATCGGCACCGGCGGCACTGAGAAGGCGCGCCTGATCGACGCGGTGGAGCAGAGGCTGGACGAGGAAGTCCGCCGCGGCCGCCGCACCCTGATCGTGGTCGACGAAGCGCAGAACCTCTCCATCGCCGCGCTCGAAGAGCTGCGCATGCTCTCCAACTTCACACGGCAGGGCCGGGCCCTGGTCCAGACCCTTTTGCTCGGCCAGCCCGAGTTCCGCGACCGGGTCGCGGCCGAGCCGGGGCTGGAGCAATTGCGCCAGCGCGTCATCGCCAGCCACCATCTCGAGCCGATCGAGGCGAACGAGGTCGAGCCCTATCTCGTCCATCGTCTCGCTTGCGTCGGCTGGCAGGGCCGCCCGTCCTTCACGCCCGACGCCTTCGCGGCGCTCTACCGTCATTCGGGCGGGGTGCCGCGGCGCCTCAACCAGCTCGCCAATCGCCTCCTGCTGCAAGGCGCGGTGGAGCAGGCGGACGGCTTCGATGCCGAGGATGTCGAGCGCGTGGTTGCGGATCTCGCCGCCGACGCGCCGCAGGCATCGCCCGGCCGCCGCGCCGGCGCAGAAGCGGAGCCTGTGCCCGCCCGCGTCTCGTCGCCGGTGCACAATCTTGCCCTGGAGCGGCGCGTCGCCGCGCTCGAAGCACGGATGGATGAGCAGGAGGCGATCGTCCGGCGCGTCTTGACCCTTCTCATCGAATGGGTCGAGAACGGTCAGCAAGCGCCGGGCTACACCAACGCCGCCTGAGCGGCCGGAAGGGCAGGACATGCTGAACGCCCTGTCGGTGGACGTCGAGGACTGGTTCCAGGTCGGCGCCTTCGAAACCTGCATTTCCCGAGACGATTGGGAGACCTTGCCGCGCCGCGTCGAGGCCAACGCCGACGCCGTGCTGGCCCTGTTCGACGAGGCGAGGGTGAAGGGCACCTTCTTCACGCTCGGCTGGGTGGCGGAGCGCCATCCGGCTCTGATGCGGCGGATCGCCGAGGCGGGACATGAGATTGCCAGCCACGGCTGGGACCACGCCCGCGTCTTCACTCTGAGCCCCGAAGCCTTCCGCGCCGATCTCATCCGCGCCCGCAGGGCGATCGAGGATGCGAGCGGTATCAGTCCGCGCGGCTATCGCGCACCGAGCTTCTCGATCGACAAGCGCACGCCCTGGGCGCACCCGATCTTGGCGGAGGAGGGCTATACTTACTCCTCCAGCGTCGCGCCGGTGGTGCACGACCATTATGGCTGGCCCGAAGCGCCGCGCTTCGCCCACCGGCCGTTGCCCGACGCGGATTTGATCGAATTGCCGGTGACCACGGTGGAGCTTGCCGGCCGGCGCCTCGCGGCTGGGGGCGGCGGTTTTTTCCGCCTGCTGCCTTACGCTTTCTCCAACTGGGCGATCGGACGCGTGAACGGCACCGAGGAACGGCCGGCCGTCTTCTACTTCCACCCCTGGGAGATCGATCCGGACCAGCCGCGGGTCGCCGGCGCGCCGCTCAAATCGCGCCTGCGTCATTATAGCCGGCTCTCGGCAATGCGGCCGAAGCTGCTGAAATTGCTCAAGTCGCACCAATGGGGCCGCACGAGTGACGTCGTCGAGCGCGAGCGGGAGCGGCTGGCATGAGCATCCGCCGCGCCGACCTCGACGACGCACGCGACAGCGCGGCGATCGACTGGTTCGTCGGCGCCCATCCCGAAGCGCGGCTTTTTCACCGTCCGCAGTGGGGCCGGGCGGTCGAGAAAGGCTGCGGCGCGAAGGCCCATTATCTCGTTGCTGAAAATGGCGCCGGCGCGCTGTCCGGCCTGCTGCCGCTGAGCGAAGTCCGCTCGCCGCTTTTCGGCAATTCGATGGTCTCGGCCGGTTTCGGAGTCGGCGGCGGCATCCTCGCCGAGGATGGCGAGACGGCGCAGGCGCTCGCCGAGGCGGCCTGGTCGCTGGCGGAGGAAAAGGGCTGCACCGGCCTCGAACTGCGTGGCGGCCCCACGCCGCAAGGGCCGTGGCAGCTCAACGACAGCGTCTACGTCAATTTCTCGGCCGATCTGCCGCAGGACGACGAAGCGATCCTGCTCTCGATCAAGAAAAGACAGCGCGCCGAAGTGCGCCGTGCTCAGGGATTCGGCCTGACCTACAGCGAAGGCACCCATCCCGCCGATCTCGACACGCATTACCGGTCCTATGCCGCCTCGGTGCGCAATCTCGGCACGCCCGTCTTCCCGCGCCGCCTGTTCGAAGCCATGGCTGCCGAGTTCGGCGACGATGCTCATACTCTCACCGCCTGGAAGGACGGCAAGCCGCTCTCCAGCGTATTCAGCTTCTTCTTCAAAGGCAGTGTCGCGCCTTATTGGGGCGGCGGCACCGCCGAGGCCCGGGAGTGGCGGGCGAACGAGGCCGTCTATTACGAGCTGATGTGCCGCGCCGCCCGCCGGGGCTGCACGCGGTTCGATTTCGGGCGCTCGAAGGTCGGGACCGGCGCCTATGCGTTCAAGAAGAATTGGGGCTTCGAGCCGGAGCCGCTCGTCTATGCGACGCGCACGGCCGACGGCGCGGCGCGGCGCCAGATCAACCCGACGAGCCCGAAATACCGGCTTCAGGTCGAGACCTGGAAACGGCTTCCGCTGTGGCTGGCCAATGTCCTTGGGCCGCCGATCGCGCGGGGTCTCGGCTGATGGGCGACATCCTCTTCCTCGCCCACCGCATTCCCTACCCGCCGGACCGGGGCGACAAGATCCGCTCCTGGCATTTGCTGCGGCACCTCTCGACGCTGGGACGGGTCCATCTCGCCTGCTTCGCCGATGACGAAGCGGATGCCGCGCATCTTCCAGCCCTGCGCGAGGCGCTGAAGGGGCGGCTCGGCGAGGCGCGGGTGGAGATCCGCCGGACCGGCAAGGCGGTGGCGGGCGCGCGGGCGCTGCTCGCCGGACGGCCGGTCTTGCTCAGCCTGTTCGACAGCCCCTCGCTCCGCCATTTCGTCCGCCGGCTGCTGGCGACGCGCGACATAGGCACGATCTTCGCTTTCTCAGCTCAGATGGCGCAATTCGTCCCGGCACGGGCGCCACAGCGCTTCGTCATGGACTTTTGCGACGCCGATTCGGAGAAGTTCGCCGCTTATGCCGAAGAAGGCGGCCTGATGGCGCCGATCCACCGCCGCGAGGCGCGGATGTACTTCGCCTTCGAGCGCAAGGTCGCCGCGCGGGCTGACGTCAGCCTGTTCGTGAGCGACGCCGAGGCTGCTCTGTTCCGGAAGAAGGCGCAGCTACCGGGCGCCGACATCAGGGCGCTTCCAAACGGCGTCGACCTCCACTTTTACTCTCCGGCCGCGCCCGTGGCGACGGCCAAGGCGGCATATCCGCTTGCTCGTCTTTACCGGGCAGATGGATTACGCGCCCAATGTCGATGCGGTGATCTGGTTCGCGGCGGAGGTGCTGCCGAAGCTACCCGGCGCCACCTTCGCGATCGTCGGCCGCAATCCCGCCGAGGCGGTTCGGAAGCTTGCCGGCGAGAGGGTGATCGTCACCGGCGAGGTCGAGGACGTCCGCGCCTGGCTTGCCGCCGCCGAGGTAGTCGTCGCGCCTCTGCGCATCGCGCGCGGCATCCAGAACAAGGTGCTGGAGGCGATGGCGATGGCGAAGCCGGTCGTCGCCTCGGCCGCCGCCTTCGAGGGGATCGCTGCCGAGCCGGGCCGAGATCTGATCGTCGCCGATAGCGCTGAATCGCAGGCGATGCGCGATCGCCGGTCTGCTCGCCGACCCCACCCGCGCCGCCGCTTTCGGCGCCGCCGCGCGCCTGCGGATGGAGGAGGGCTATCGCTGGCAGGCGCAGCTCGCGCCGCTGGCGGAGATGGTCGGCCTTTCCGGCCGCAGGGCGGCGGCATGAGCGCCACCATTACCATCCGCAAGGGATCGGCCGAAGCCGTCGATCCGGGCTGGCGCACCCATCTCGCCGGCCTCGCCATCGCCTGGGCCGCGATCCTGCTCCTTTTCGCGCGCGATGCGGCGGACATGGTGTCGATCTGGTGGAACAGCTCGACCTTCAACCATTGCCTGCTGATCCTGCCGCTTGCTCGGTTGGCTGATCTGGCAGAGGCGGCCGGAGCTGACCCGCCTCGCCCCCGCCGCCTGGGCGCCGGGGCTGCTCCTCGTCGCCGTGGGCGCCGTCGCCTGGCTGCTCGGCGACGCGGGGATGCTCGCGCTGGCCCGTCACACCGGCCTCATCCTGATGTTGCAGGGGGCGGCGATCGCCTGCCTCGGCAAGGCGGTGGCGCGCGGACTCGCTTTCCCGCTCTTCTACATGCTCTTCCTGGTCCCGTTCGGCGAGGAAGCCGAGCCGTACATGCAGACTTTGACCGCCGACATGGCGATGCGGCTGCTCGGCTGGGCCGGCGTTCCCGCTCATATCGACGGCGTCTTCATCGCCACGCCGACCGGCAATTTCGAGGTGGCCGAGGCCTGCTCGGGCGTGAAGTTCCTGGTCGCGATGCTGGCTTATGGCGCGCTCGCCGCCAATCTCTGCTTCCGCTCCTGGCCGCGGCGGATCCTGTTCATGGCTGCCTGCCTCGTCGTGCCGGCGCTGGCGAACGGCGTCCGCGCCTGGGGGACGATCTACATCGCCTTCCGCAGCGGCAGCAACGCCTTCGCGGAGGGGATGGACCACATCATCTACGGCTGGTTCTTCTTCGGCGCGGTGATGATCCTGATCATGGCCTGCGCGTGGCCCTTCTTCGACCGCAAGCCGGGCGAGCCCTGGTTCGATCCCGAGAAGCTGCAGAGGCCCGGCACGCCAGCCGGGACGAGCGCGAAGTTCGATCGGCCTCGCCGCTGCTTCAATGGCGCTGGCGGCAGTGCCGCCGCTCTGGTCCGCGGCGATCGCCTCGGCGGGAACCCACACCGCGCCGTCCGATATCGCCTTGCCCGAGGTCCCCGGCTGGACGCAGCGTCCCGGCATGGGGACGGCCGTGGCAGCCGCATTTCGACGGCGCCGACCTGCTCCGCATCGGCCGTTACCGCAGTGCGGCCGGTCAGCAGGTCGATCTCGCCATCGTCGTTTATGCGCATCAAGGGGAGGGGAAGAAGCTCGTCGCTTATGGCCAGGGCGCGGCCTTCCGGCCCTGGGCCTGGACGGCGGACACGCCCCGACCGCCTAACGGGAACGGCGAGCTGCTTTACTCCTTCGGCACGGTGCGTGAGGCGCTAACCTTCTACCGGGTCGGCAATCTGCTCACCGGCAGCGCCGCTGCGGTGAAGCTGGAGACGATGAAGGCGCGCCTGTTCGGCGGGCCGCAGCGGGCGGTGGCGGTGATCGTCTCGGCCGAGCAGCCCGCCGACGGCGGCTCGATCCGCCCGGCGCTCGATGCCTTCCTCCGGGCGCTCGGCCCCGTCGACCGCCTTGCCGACCGCGCCGCCGGCCTGCCAGAGACGCACTGATGTGCGGCATTGCGGGGCTCTTCCATCCTGACATTCCCAAGCCCGTCGATCCGGCGCGGATCCGGGCGATGGCGGACGTGCTCGCGCATCGCGGGCCGGACGGGAGCGGCGTCTGGACCGGGCCCGGGCGTCGGGCTTCGGCCATCGCCGGCTCTCGATCATCGATCTCGAAGGCGGCGTCCAGCCGATGCGCTCGGCCGACGGCGCGCTCGTCCTCACCTACAATGGCGAGATCTACAATTTCCGCGAGGTGAAGGCGGAGCTGGAGAAGCTCGGCCACGCCTTCGCCACGCACAGCGACACCGAGGTGATCCTCGCCGCCTGGGCGCAATGGGGGACGGCCTGCCTCGAGCGGCTGAACGGCATGTTCGCCTTCGCGCTTTACGACGCGAACGCAGGACGCGCTGTTCCTCGCCCGCGATCGGCTGGGCGTGAAGCCGCTCCATTATGCGAGCTTGCCGGACGGGGCGTTGATCTTCGCGCTCCGAGCTGAAGGGCCTGCTCGCCCATCCGCTGCTGCGCCGCGAGCCGAGCCCGCAGGCGGTCGAGGATTATCTCGCCTACGGCTATGTGCCCGACGACGAGCTGCATCGTCGCGGGCGTCAAGAAGCTCCCGGCCGGCCATTTCCTGCTGCGTGCGGCGCGGCAAGCGGCGTGCCCGAGCCCACGCGCTGGTGGGACGTGGACTTCACCAACCCGTCGCGCGCCTCGGCCGCGTCGCTGGAAGAGGAACTGGTCGAGCGGCTGCGCGAGGCGGTGCGCTCGCGCATGGTCGCGGACGTGCCGCTCGGCGCCTTCCTCTCGGGCGGGGTCGACAGCTCGGCGGTGGTCGCCTTCATGGCCGAGGCGAGCCGCAAGGCGGTCGAGACCTGCTCGATCGGCTTCGACGAGGCCGATCATCGACGAGACGCGCTACGCCGCGATGGTCGCCGAGCGCTTCGCCACCGACCATCGCGACCCGCATCGTCGTCGCCGACGATTTCGGGCTGATCGACACGCTCGCCGAAGCGTTCGACGAGCCTTTCGCCGACGCCTCCGCCTTCGGCACCTACCGCGTCTGCGAGCTGGCGCGCGAGAAGGTGAAGGTCGCGCTCTCCGGCGACGGCGCCGACGAGGCGTTCGCCGGCTATCGCCGCTACCGCCTGTTCATGGCCGAGGAGAAAGCGCGGCGGATGCTGCCCGGCGGCGCCCGCAGCCTCGCTCGGCGCGCTCGGCGCGCTCTATCCCGAAGCTCGACTGGGCGCCGCGTTTCCTGCGCGCCAAGACGACCCTCGCGGCGCTCGGCCGATCGAGCGAAGAGGCTTATGCCGACGCGCGTGACGGCGACATCTCGTCCGATGTTCGCTCAAGGCTTTTACGCTGCGAATTTCAGACAGGCTCTGCAGGGCCACCGCGCCGAGCAGGCTATGTTCGCGCGATGCGCGACGCCCCGGCGCGAGGACGCCTTGTCCCGCGCCCAATATGCCGATCTCAAGATCTGGCTGCCGGGCGACATCCTGACCAAGGTCGACCGGACGAGCATGGCGGTGAGCCTCGAGGCGCGCGAGCCTTTGCTCGATCATCGCCTCGTCGAGTTCGCCGCCGGGCTGCCGGCGAAGCTGCGGCTGCGCGGCGGCAGGGCAAATGGCTGATGAAGCAGGCGCTGCGGCCGCTATCCTGCCCGACGAGATCCTCCACCGCCGCAAGATGGGCTTCGTGACGCCGATCTCGGCCTGGTTCCGCGGCCCGCTCGCCGCCGAGGCGGCCGCGGTCGCGGCGAAGCGCCGCTTTCGCCGAGCTCGGCTGGTTCGACACCGACCGCCATCGCCCGGATCGCCGCCGACCATCGCGCCGGCCGCGCCGAGCATGGCCGCACGCTGTGGCAGTTGCTGATGCTGGAGCGGAGCCTTCAGCGCGTCTTCGGCTTCGGCTCTGCGTCGTCCGGGATACACGCGCCGCCGCGAAATACAGCCCGTCGGGCGGCGCGTTCAGGCCCAGGCCGCGCCGGTCGCGCGCGTCCAGCGCCGCCTTCAGGTCCGCCGCCGTCCATTTGCCGCGCCCGACCAGCGGCAGGCACCCGACCATCGAGCGCACCTGATGGTGGAGGAAGGAGCGCGCCGCGGCGTGGATCTCGATCGCCGCGCCGTCGCGGCGGACGTCGAGCCGGTCGAGCGTCTTGACCGGGCTGTCGGCCTGGCACTGCGACCGAGCGGAAGGTGGTGAAATCGTGCCGCCCGACCAGCAGCTGCGCCGCCGCGTGCATCGCGTCGGCATCGAGCGGCACCGCCACCTGCCAGGCAAGGCCGCGCTCCAGCGCCAGCGGCGCGCGGCGGTTGACGATGCGGTAGACATAGCGCCGGCCGATGCAGGAGAAGCGCGCGTGCCAGTCGTCGGGCACGACCTCGCGCCTTCAGGATCGCCACCGGCGGCGGCCGCAGCCGCGCGTTGAGCGCCTCCGACAGGCGGAAGGGCGGTGATCGGCTTCGCGATGTCGACATGCGCGCCATGGCCAGCGCGTGGACGCCCGCATCGGTGCGGCCGGCCGCGTGGACCGACGCGCCTGCTCGCCGGTGATCGCCTCGACCGCCTCCTCGATCGCCTGCTGCACCGACGGCCCATGTGCCTGCCGCTGCCAGCCCATGAACGGGCCGCCGTCATATTCGACCGTCAGGCGGAAGCGGGTCACGCGAGGCGCGTGCCCGGCGGGATCGGAAAGCCGCGCAGCAGCTCCTCCGCGCTCATCGCCGCGCGCGCCCGGCGCGCTGGACGAGCGTCGGCCGGATCGCATCCCTCGGCGCAGGCGATGGTCGAGCTGGTCGTCGAGCACCGTGCCCGGGCGGCCCGGCGCCATCGCCGAATCGTCGCGCCGCGGTGGACCTTGATCCGCTCGCCCCGGCACTCGAAAAAGGCGCCGGGCAGGGGATTGAACGCGCGCACCTGCCGTTCGACCTCGACGGCGCTGCGCGTGAAGTCGATCCGCGCCTCCGCCTTCTCGATCTTGGCGGCATAGGTGACGCCGTCCTCGGGCTGCGGCACCGCCTCGACCGTCGGGGAGCCGGGCAAGCACCTGAACCATCAGAGCGGCGCCGAGGCGGCCAGCTCCGCGGTCAGCTCGCCGGCCGTCTTGCCGTCGATCTCGGTCTCCCGCACCGCCAGCATCGGGCCGGTGTCGAGGCCGCGCTCCATCTGCATGATGGTGACCCCAGTCTTCGTCGTCGCCGGCCAGGATCGCCCGCTGCACCGGCGCGGCGCCGCGCCAGCGCGGCAGCAGCGAACCGTGGACGTTGAGGCAGCCGAAGCGCGGCGCGTTCAGGATCGGCTCGGGGCAGGATCAGGCCGTAGGCGGCGACCACGGCCGCATCGAGGCCGAGCGCCGCGAACGCCTGCTGCGCGTCCGGATCCCGGAGCGGTGAGCGGGGAGCGCACCTCGATACCGAGCGCCTCGGCAGCGCCGTTGGACAGGCGACGGGCGAGGGCGCCTTGCCGCGGCCGGCGGGACGCGGCGGCTGGGTAGTAGACGGCGACAATCTCGTGCCCCGCGCGCGACCAGCGCGTCGAGCGTCGGCACGGCGAAATCCGGCGTTCCCATGAAGACGATCCGCATGGCCCGCTATCCGCCCCGGCGGCGAGCGCATGCGAACTGATGGGGTCCGAGCGCGGCACTGAGCCACGCACTCGCGTCCCCTCATTCCGGGAAGTTCGGGCATCACCTCACTGACCATGGCCTCTCCCGAAATCGAGAGCGCTGACCCAGGCGCTGGCCCGGCTGCCGGGGCTTGGGCCGCGCTCGGCGCGGCGGGCGGTGCTCCATCTGCTCAAGAAGCGCGAGGCGGCGCTCGCGCCGCTGCTGCGCGCGCTGGAGCGGGTGAACGAGCGGCTTTCGACCTGCTCGATCTGCGGCAATGTCGACACGTCCGACCCGTGCGGCGTCTGCGCCGACCCGCGCCGCGACGACACTTGCTCTGCGTGGTGGAGGAGGTCGCCGATCTCTGGGCGCTCGATCGCTCCCGGCTGTTCCCCGGGCGTTTCCATGTGCTTGGCGGCCGGCTCTCGGCGCTGGAGGGGGTCCGCCCGGAGGATCTCGGCATCGACAAATTGATCGGCCGCGTCGCCGCGGGGCGGGATCGACGAGGTGGTGCTGGCGATGAACGCGACGCTTGGAAGGCCAGACCACGGCCCATTATCTCGCCGAGCGGCTCGAGACCTTTCCGATTCGCCTGACCCAGCTCGCCCACGGCCTGCCGGTCGGCGGCGAGCTCGACTATCTCGACGAGGGCACGCTGGCCCAGGCGCTTGCGCGCGCGACGGCCGGTCGCCTGAGCTTCGATTTCGAGGCGCCCCGCACCTAATTTCTCGTCCATGGCCATTCGCCCGATCGTCGAGACGCCGGACCCTCTGCTCCGGCAGATTTCCGCGCCCGTCGAAGACGGTGACGGACGAGATCCGCGCGCTCATCGACGACATGTTCGAGACGATGTACGCGGCGCCGGGCATCGGCCTCGCCGCGATCCAGGTCGGCGTGCCGAAGCGCGTGCTGGTCATCGACCTGCAGGAGCCCGAGGAGGAAGAGGGCGAACCGGTCCGAGAACCCGCTCGTCTTCATCAATCCCGAGATCGTGCAGACCTCCGACACGCTGCAGACCTACAATGAGGGCTGCCTCTCGGTCCCCGAAATGTATGCCGAGGTCGAGCGGCCGGACCATATCCGCGCCCGCTGGCTGGACCGTGACGGCACGGCGCATGAGGAGGAGCTGGACGGCCTGCTCGCGACCTGCCTGCAGCATGAGATGGACCATCTCGAAGGCATCCTCTTCATCGACCATCTCTCGCGGCTGAAGCGCGACATGATCCTGAAGAAGCTCGCCAAAGCCCGCAAGGAGCGCTCGAAGCTCGCCGCCTGACGCGCGTGGCTTCCCCGCATCGCGGCCCGCCCCTAAGAGGGGATCGATGCTGACCCTGACCTCGACCCAAGCGGCCGTGATCGCGCTCGTCTGCGGCGCGTGGCTGGCAATCGCGGTGTGGGCGACATTGCGTGGGCTTTCCCGCGCGCGCGCCGCGTCGGGCGAGCAAAGCGCGGCGGGGGCGGGTCAGATCCTGCTCGATACTTCACCGGCTTTGCCGTTGCTCATCGAGTCGAATGGCCGGCTTGAAGGATCGCCGCCGCTCGCCGCGATCCTGGGGCTCGATCACGTGCCCGGGCATCTCGACGGACTCGACGGCGAGGAATGGTCTGCTCTGAAGGGCGAGATCGGCCGCGCCGCTTCGACGGCTGCAAGCTTTACATTGTCGCTCCGCCCCGCCGGCTCCGCGCGGGTGCTTCACGTGCGCGGTGGTCCGGCGCCGCCGCGCTGGCGGAGCGGCACCGTGCTGCTCTGGTTCATCGACATGACGGGGAGCGAGGAATCGGCCGCCGCCCTCCAGGCGCGGGTCGAGCGGTTGACCGGTGCGCTCGACGCCCTCAGCGGCCTGATCGAAGCCGCGCCGTTCCCGATGTGGTATCGTGGGCCCGACCTCAAGCTCGCCATGGTCAACAGCGCCTATGTCGCTGCCGTCGAGGCGGAGAGCGCCGAGGCGGTGGTCCAGCGCGGCATCGAGCTGGTCGACGAAGGCGAGGCCGCCGCCGCCCAGGCAGCGCTCGCGCGGGAGATGGGTGGTCCCCATGCCCGTACCGTTCCGGCCACCATCGCCGGCGAGCGGCGGACGCTGCAGCTGGTCGAGCTGCCGCTCGGCGAGAGCGGCGTCGCCGGCTATGCGATCGACGTCGAGGACCGCGAGCAAGCGCGCGCCGATCTCGCCCGCTTCGTCCGCGCCCAGCGCGACATGCTCGACCGGCTGTCGGCCGGCGTCGCCCAGTTCGGACGCGACCGCGGCCTGATCTTCTCCAACCAGCCCTTCGCGCGGCTGTTCGCCCTCCGCGCCGACTTCCTTGCCGACCGGCCCGAGTTCAACCGCTTGCTCGACGCAATGCGCGAGGCCGGGCAGCTGCCCGAGGTCCGCGACTATCCCGACTGGAAGAAGGAGCATGGCCGCTGGTTCACAGGCGGGCTTGCCGCCGAGGAAGAGGATTGGCTACTCCCCGGCGGGCGCGCATTTGCGCGTCGTCGCCCAGCCGCTGCCCGATGGCGGCCTGCTCCTCATCTTCGAGGACCGCACGGAGCAGCTTCGCCTGGCTTCGGCCCGCGACACCCTGCTGCGCGTCCGCACCGCCACCTTCGACAATCTGTTCGAGGCGGTCGGCGTCTTCGCTTCGGACGGGCGGCTCCACCTCTGGAATAACCGTTTCCGCGAGCTGTGGGAGCTTCGACGAGGAGCAGCTCGCCGACCATCCGCGCATCGACACGCTGACTCCGATGATCGCCAAGCAGCTCCGCAATCCCATGCATGCCAGCCTGACTCCGCGAGCTGGTGCGCAGCGCCACCGTCGAGCGCCAGCAGCGGACGGACGCGTCTCGCTCACCGACGGACGCGAGTTCGAGTTCGCCGCCGTGCCGCTGCCCGACGGCAATGCGCTCTTCACCATGCTCGACATCACCGCCTCGCGCACGGTCGAGGCGGCCTTGCGCGAACGGGCCGAAGCGCTGGAGGAGGCGGACCGGCTGAAGACCGCTTTCGTCTCCAACATGAGCTACGAGCTGCGCACGCCGCTCACCTCGATCGCCGGTTTCGCCGAGATGCTGGACGAGGGCTATGCGGGCGCTCTGCCGGACGCGGCCAAGGATTATGTCGCGGCGATCCTGCTCTCGGTCGGCGCGGCTCGGCACCGCTGATCGACGACGTGCTCGATCTCACCCAGAGCGACAGCGGCAGCCTGCTGCTGGCCGAGGAGAAGGTCGACCTCAAACGGCTCTGCACCGAAGCGGCGGCGGCCTGCCACGAGACGGCGGAGGCGAAGCGGATCGATTTCGCCGTCGAGATCGGCACCGGCCTCGGCACCGTCACCGGTGACGCAAGCGCCTGCGGCAGTCGCTCGACAATGTGCTGAAGAATGCCTTCGCCTATACGGACGAGGGCGGCCGCATCCTTCTCCACGCCGCCGGCAATCGCAAGGAAGCGGCGATCACCGTCTCCGACAATGGTCGCGGCATCGCGCCCGCCGACCAGGCGCGGGTCTTCGACCGCTTCCACCGCACGTCGGAAGGCGGCGACGCCGCGCTCGGCCTTGGCCTCCCGCTGGCCCGCCAGTTCATCGAGGCGCACGGCGGCACAGTCGAATTGCTCTCGGAGCCGGGGCAGGGCACCACCGTCACCTTCCGTCTGCCGCGGAAGAAGGCGTGATTCCACTCCGGGATGCGGAGGCGACGGAGGCGTTCGGCGCTCGGATCGCGCCGCTGCTTCGGCGGCATGACGTCATCGCGCTCTATGGCGATCTCGGCGCGGGCAAGACGACCTTGGTGCGCGGGATCCTGCGCGGGCTTGGGCTTTGACGGGGAGGCGGCGAGCCCGACCTTTCCCGATCGTCCAGCCCTATGAGGAGCTCGGTGGTGCCCGTGTGGCATGTTGATCTCTACCGGATCGAGGACCCGGCGGAGCTGGAGGAGCTGGCGCTGGACGAGGCGCGAGAGGATGCCGCCTTGCTGATCGAATGGCCGGAGCGGCTCGGCGACGCTTTGTGGCCCGATGCGCTGCGGCTCACCCTCGGCCGCACAGGGGAGGGCGGGCGCGCCTTGACAGCGCAGGTGCCCGCCGCTTGGGGGAGCCGATGGCCGCCCCGATGATTCCGCCTGCCGCCGCGCCGCAATTTCTCGCCGAACATGGCTGGGGAGGCGCGGAAATCCTGCCGCTGGCAGGCGATGCGAGCTTCCGCCGCTATTTCCGGGTGGTAAAGGACGGCAGGACGCGCGGTCCTGATGGATGCGCCGCCCGAACATGAGGATATCGGGCCGTTCCTGCGCGTGGCCGGCCACCTCCTCGCGCGCGGCTTCGCGCCGCCGCGGCCGCTGGCGATCGACCGCGAGAAGGGCCTGCTCCTGCTCGAGGATTTCGGCGACGACCGGGTTGGCCCGCTATTGGTCCGCGAGCCGAATCGCGAGCGGCCGATCTACGAGAATGCCGTCGACATTCTCGCCCGCATCTCCGCCGAGCGCGGCGCCGGAGGATCTGCCGCCCTATGACGATGCGGCCAAGGCGCGCGAGGTCTCGCTGTTCACCGACTGGTATGTGCCAGCGCTCGGTTTCGAGGTGGACGAGGCCGCCTTCCTTCCGGCTTGGCGCGAAGTCTGGGACGAGGTGTTGCAGGAGATCGAGACGAAGCCGGTGATGGTGCTTCGCGACTATCATGCCGACAATCTGATGGTCCTCTCCGACCGGCCGGAGCTCGGCCTGCT
Source organism: uncultured Alphaproteobacteria bacterium (assembly GCA_963777295.1). Classification (GTDB taxonomy): domain Bacteria; phylum Pseudomonadota; class Alphaproteobacteria; order Sphingomonadales; family Sphingomonadaceae; genus Allosphingosinicella. The sequence goes on along the minus strand of CAVZPV010000004.1, from coordinate 452,782 downwards.
CGATTTCCAGGACGCGCTGGCTGGCCACGCCGCCTACGACCTCGTCTCCCTGCTCCAGGATGCGCGGCGCGACGTCGATCCGGCGCTCGAGGAGGCGATGATCGATCGGTATGCGGAGAAAGCCGGCGTACCGGACCGCGATCGCTTCCGCGCCCATTACGAAATCCTCGGCGCGCAGCGGAACACCAAGATCCTCGGCATCTTCACCCGGCTCTGGAAGCGCGACGGCAAGCCGAATTATCTGCCGCTGCAGCCGCGCGTCTGGTCCTATCTGGAGCGCAACCTCGCCCATCCGGCGCTCGCGCCGGTCCGCGCCTGGTTCGACGCCAACGTGCCCGGCGAGAAGCGCGCCGTCCGCGTGGACGCGAGGTATGGCGGCGTGACCCGCTATCGGCGCCCGCTCGCTCTGCGTCCGGAGCCGGATGCGGCGGTGCCCGAGGTGGCGATGGTCATGGCCGCCGGGCTCGGCAAGAGGATGCGGCCGTTGACCGCGACCCGGCCCAAGCCGCTGGTCGAGGTGGCGGGCAAGCCGCTCATCGACCATTGCCTCGAACGGCTGCGCGCGGCGGGCGTGAAGAAGGTGGTCGTCAACGTCCATTATCTCGCCAACTCGCTCGAAGCGCATCTCAAGACCCATTTCAAAGACCTTGAGATCATTATCTCCGACGAGCGCGAGCAGTTGCTGGAGACCGGCGGCGGGCTGGTCAAGGCGCTGCCGCTGATCGACGCCGATCCCTTCTTCGTCGTCAATTCGGACAATCTGTGGGTCGACGGGCCGGTCGATACGCTGCGCCTGCTCGCCGCGGCGCTGGGACGAAGCACGGATGGATGCGCTGCTGCTCGTCGTGCCGCTCGCCCGAGCGCATTGCCATAGGGGCCAGGGCGACTTTCATATGCGTCCGGACGGCGCGCTCCGCCGGCGGCGCCGCGGAAGCGTCGCGCCCTTCGTCTTTACCGGCGTCCAGATCGTCTCGACGCGCTTCTTCGAGGGTGAGATTCCGGACGGACCGTTCTCGACCATGCTGCTGTGGGAGCGGGCGATCGCGCGGGGGCGGCTGTTCGGCGCCGTGCATCAGGGCCTCTGGTTCGACGTCGGCGCGCCCCCGAACATCCGCAAGGCGGAGGAATTGCTGGAGAGCGTGTGACGCGCTCGCTAGGCTGAGCGCGTGAGCGATCGCCCCGCCGTCTTCACCATCCCGCCGCACCGCGCGTTTGCCGACGCGCTGGCCGCAGGGCTGATCGCGCAATTCGGCGGCGGACCCACGGGGCTCGCGCAAGGGCTGGTGCTCGTCCCCAACAACCGCGCGGCGCGGGCGATCACCGATGCCTTCGTTCGACGCTCGGGTGGCGGGCTGCTGCTGCCGCGGCTGGTGCCGGTCGGCGATCCCGAGCTGGACGAAAGGATTGGCGGCGCGCTCGAGCCGCTCGACGCGGCGGAGCCGGTGCCGCCCGCGATCGAGCCGATCGAACGCCTGTTCCTGCTCGCGAGGCTGGTGCGGCGAGCAGGTGCCGGGACACGCGATGCGGCCGAGGCGGTGCGGCTGGCCGAGGATCTCGCCCGGACGCTCGACCAGCTCCTTGTCGAGGATGTGTCGCCGAGCAAATTGAGCGAGTTCGCAGTCGATCTTCCCGATCTGTCGCAGCATTGGCAGGCCTCGCTCGACCGGCTTGACGTCATCCTCGACGCGTGGCCGCGCCTGCTGGCCGAGCGGGGCCGGATCGATCTGGCAGATCGCCGCAACCGGTTGCTGAAAGGGCTGACCGAACGCTGGCGCGCTGCGCCGCCGCGCGGCTTCGTCGCTGCCGTCGGGATTACGACGGCAGCGCCGGCCGTTGCCCGGCTGCTTCGCGTCGTTGCGCGCTTGTCCGATGGGATGGTCGTCCTCCCCGGCCTCGACACGGATATGGACGCCGAGGAATGGGACGCGCTCGGCCCGCACGAGCCCGACCCAACCGGCTATCGGCGCCGGTCGATCGAAACGCACCCGCAATTCCATCTCAAATTGCTGCTCGACCGGATGGGCGTGGCGCGTGGCGAGGTCGAGCGTTGGCGCTGGGGCGGAGGGCGTGATGCCCCTGCGGTGCGCAGTCGCGCTATCGCGAATGCAATGAAGCCCGCCGGCTTCACCGCGAAATGGCAAGCGCTGAAGCCGGAGGACCGGCGGCTAACCGGTGTGCGGGCGCTTGAATTGACCGATCCAGCGCAGGAGGCGCAGGCGATCGCGATTGCCCTGCGCGAGGCGCTGGAGACGCCCGGGCGGACCGCCGCCCTGGTGACGCCGGACCGCGGTCTCGCTCGCCGCGTCTCGGCGCATCTCCGGCGCTGGGGGATCGAGGCCGACGACAGCGCCGGCCGCCCGATCTCCGAAATGCCGTCCGGGACCTTGCTTCTCGCCCTCGCCGCGGCGGGCGCCGAGCAATTCGCGCCGGTGCCTTTGCTCGCCCTGCTCAAGCATCCCCTGGTGCGGAAGGAGGAAGGGCGGCTCGACTGGCTCGACGGTGCACGCAGCCTCGATCTCGCCTTGCGCGGGCCGCGCCCGGCCGCCGGTCTCGCCGGGATCAGCGAACACCTTTCCGACTGGAGCGGACGCGACCGCGATCTGCGTCAGCGCGCGCTGGCATGGTGGGGCGACGTTCGGCCGCTGCTGGCACCGCTAGAACACACTTTCAGCCGGGAGACCACGCCTCTGATAGAGCTGATGGCCGCGCTCCGCGAGACCGCCTCCGCGCTGTGCGGTGACGAAATCTGGTCCGGCCCCGCCGGCCGCGCTGCCGCCGATCTGTTCGCGGCCGCCGAGCCGGCGGCGGCAAGCTCCGGGCGGATTGCGTCGGCCAGCCTGCCGGCCCTGATCGAGCAATTGATGTCCGCCGTCGCTGTGCGGCCGCCTTACGGACAGCATCCGCGGCTGTTCATCTGGGGCCTGCTCGAAGCGCGGCTGCAGCAGGCGGATCTGGTGATCCTCGGCGGGCTCAACGAAGGCATCTGGCCGCAATTGCCGGCGCCGGATCCCTGGCTGGCGCCGCGTCTACGTCACGAGCTCGGCCTGCCGAGCCTCGAACGGCGGATCGGCCTCGCCGCCCACGACTTCGCCTCGGCCTTGGGCGGACGCGAGGTGTTCGTCACCCGCGCCCGGCGCGACGCGCGGTCGCCGGCGGTGGCGTCACGCTTCTGGCTGCGGCTCGAAGCGATGACCGGCGGCCTCACCCGCTCGCCTCGGCACCGCAAATGGGCCGAGGCGATCGATCGGCCCGAAGCATATCGCCCCGCTCAGCGACCCGCGCCTGAACCGCCCGTCTCACTCCGTCCGCGCAAGATTTCAGTGACCGAGGTCGACCGGCTGAAGGCCGACCCCTTTGCCTTCTACGCCCGCAAGATGTTGGCCTTGCCGTCGCTCGACGAGGTGGACGCCGATCCGGGCGCCGCCTGGCGCGGGAGCGCGGTGCACAAGGTGCTCGAAGCCTGGATGAAGGAGGATGATTGCGATCCGGCGCGCCTCCGCCCGCGCGCCGAGGCTTTGCTTCGCGATTCTTCGGCGCACCCGCTGATGCGCGCCCTGTGGCAGCCGCGCCTCCTAGAAGCGATTGACTGGATCGCCGAGGAGGTGGCGAAGAATGGCGAAGCGGGCCGGCGGGCGGCGCGGGCGGAGGCTTGGGGCGAGACGGAGATTGCCGGTGTCAAGCTGCATGGCATGGCCGACCGCATCGACCGGTCTGCCGACGGAACGCTCGCCATCGTCGACTACAAGACCGGCAACCCGCCGGGAACCAAGGCGGTGGCGGAAGGCTATTCGATGCAGCTCGGCCTGCTCGGCCTGATCGCGGAGCGCGGCGGCTTCGACGGCATTGAGGGGGTGCCGGCCGCTTTCGAATATTGGTCGCTGGCTCGAAAGGCCGGAAAGCTCGGCTATGTTGCGAGCCCCGTCGGCCGCAACGGCATCGATCCGACCGATTTCACCAACGTCGCGGCGCGGCACTTCATCGCCGCCGCCATGGAGTGGCTGACCGGCGACGCGCCGTTCACCGCCAAGCTCCATCCCGAGTTCGCGCCCTATGGCGAATATGACCAGCTGATGCGGCTCGACGAATGGTATGGCCGCGAGACGTGACGCTCAGCGCGGCGGCGGCACCCGCGCCGCGTCGCGCGCCTGAGCCGTGGCTTCCTTGAAAGCTCGGTCCAGCTCGGCCCGTGCCTCTGCCCGAACGCGGGCATGCGCCGCGTTTCGGTTCGGCCCTGGAGGCCGCTCCAGCAGGAGCGGCGGTGGCGCCGAACCGATCGGCGCGGTCAGCGTTACCGACCCGTCGTCATTCGCCACCAGCGCGGGATTGGCGGCCGCTGGTGAGGCAAAAAAGGCAAGAGAGAGGAAGAGGATCGTGCCGCGCATAAGGCTGCATTGGCGCCTCCCCGGTCGGCCTGCCAAGTCCCGCTTTTCCGTCGTCCCTGAGCGGGACGAAGGCGCTGCGGGGGGTGAAGAGGCTGCTCGGTATTGGCGGCCGATGAACACCGCCGTGGCGCCTTCGGATTGTGGGGCGCGGAAGCGAAACCCTGTTGGTCTGAAAGGGCCCCGGCAGCGCCGGAGCCCCTCCAATTCTTAACGGCAGCGGACGCTGCCGCGGTCGATCGAGCTGCCGAGCGCGGCCCCCGCGCCGGCGCCGATCAGCGTGCCGAGCGTTTCGGAGCGACCGCTGGACAGGCCGTTGCCGATCAGACCGCCGAGCACGCCACCGATGATCAGGCCGGTCGTGCCGTCGGAACGGCGGCAATAATAACGGCCGTCACGGCCGCGATAGATGCGGTCGGCCCGGCTCAGCCGGCGCTCCTGATAATAGCGTCCGTCCCGGTAATATTGGTCGGGATAGTAAGTGGTATTGGGCGGACGATTGTAATCGTAATTGCGATAGGTGTGCCAATCGCCGGGCTGGGCAGCGGCCGGCGCTACCGCCATCGGTGCGAGCAGGGCAGCGCTCAGCGCGCCCAGAATCAGCTTCTTCATGTTTCACTCCTTTTACACACCCCCGCGCGGCCAAACCGGGCGGGGGCGCAAGGTTGCAGCCGAGCGGCGGGCCGCCCCGTTTGCGCGACGGAATCGCTGATCCAGTTCAGCATCGGGGGCTGATACAGTTTGCGACAATTTCGCGGGTGCGGCGCGATAGCTGTGCGACGGGCGGGCCCCATCTCCCTCTCAACGCCGATCGGGGCGTTCGAATGAGGAGAAAGACGATGAAGAAAGTCATCCTTGGCGTCGCTGCCGCCGCTTCCGTGCTGGCCATCGCGGCTCCCGCTTCGGCCCAGACTTTCCGGCACAACGATCGCGGCCGGGTCGAGCAGGTCCAGCGCAACGGCTTTGCGAACCGGAACTTCGCCGGCCGCGGCTGGCAGACCGGCCAGCGCTTCGACAGAAGCTATGCGACCAACTACCGGATCATCGACAATCCGGGCTATTACCGGCTGCGCGAGGCGCCCCGCGGCTATCGCTGGGTTCAGTCGGGTGACGATGCGGTGCTGGTCGCGCTCGCCAGCGGCCTGATCGGCGCGATCGCCGCCAATGCCTTCTGAGCGGTGGGCGGGACGGGAGGCTCCGGGGCTTCGGCTCCGGAGCCTTCGCCTTTTCAGAGAGCAAGGCTAAGGAAGCGCCATGCCTGGAGAGCTCTCATATCCTTCTGGTCGACGATGCGCGCGACATTCGCGATCCGCTCGCCGCCTATCTGGTGAAGAACGGGCTGCGCGTCACCAAGGCGGCCGACGCCGCCGAGGCGCGGCAGCTACTCGCCGCGCATGCGATCGACCTCGTTCTGCTCGACATCATGATGCCCGGCGAGGGCGGCCTGTCGCTCGCCGGCTTCGTCCGTGCGACCAGTGGCATTCCGGTCATCCTGCTCACCGCGAAGGCGGAGGAGACGGATCGGATCGTCGGACTGGAGCTTGGCGCCGACGATTATGTCACCAAGCCGTTCAGCCCGCGCGAATTGCTCGCCCGGATCAAGGCGGTGCTGCGGCGGACGGGGGAGGGGTCACGACCGGTCCATGCGCCCGATGCCGAAGCCTATGCTTTCGGTCCCTGGGTGCTGCGCACAGGCGAGCGCGAGCTGGTGGGAAGCGACGGCGTCGCCGTGCCGCTCTCGACCGGCGAATATAATCTCCTCCTTGCCTTCCTGACCCATCCCAAAAGGGTGCTGACCCGGGACCAATTGCTGGATCTCAGCCAAGGGCGCGAGCTTGCCGCTTTCGAGCGGAGCATCGACAATCATGTCAGCCGCCTCCGCCGCAAGATCGAGGCGGATCCCGCCGACCCGAAGCTGATCAAGACGGTCTGGGGCGGCGGCTATACGCTCGCGGCTGACGTGAAGAAGCTGTGAAGCGGCTGTTCCCACGCAGCCTGATCGGCCAGATGGCGCTGCTGATCGGCGTCGCCTTGCTGATCGCCCAGCTCGTCAATTTCACCCTCACGCTTAGCGACCGGCAGAAGCTCAGCCTCGCGCGAAACGAGGGGCCGGCGATCACCCGCTTCACCTCGATCGCGGCCGACATTGCCGGCGCGCAGCCGGATTTTCGGGCGCCTCTAGTCGCGGACGCTTCCCGGCGCGGCGCCCAATTCCGGCTGGCGCCGCAGAGCGCCATTTCAGCCGATGCCGTGCGAGACTCCGCGGTCGAGGAGCGCGCGCGAGACTCCCTGACCTCGAATGGCTTGCAAGCAAGCGACATCCGCGCCGCCTTTTCCGAGCCGCGCGGCGGCCGCGGGCACGACCTGCGCATCCTCTCGATCTCGGCGAATCTGGGCGCCGCCGGCTGGCTCAACGCCCGGCTGGTGACGCCGCGGCCGGATCCGTGGCTGGCGGTCCGGCTGGGAGCGGCGACCTTGCTCCTCTATCTGATCGTGCTCGGCGCGACCCTGTTTCTCGCCCTACGCATGGTGCGGCCGCTGCGGGATCTGACCACAGCAGCAAGCGGCTTTGGAGGGCGTGAAGCGCCGCTCGAGGTGGTGCCGCGCGGGCCGAGCGATCTGCGCCGCGCGATCGAGGCGTTCAATGCGATGAACAGGCGCCTCGTCTCCCTGCTCGACGAGAAGGACCGGATGCTCGGCGCGATCGGCCACGATCTCCGCACGCCGCTCGCCTCGCTCCGCATCCGCGCCGAAGCTGTCGAGGATGCCGAGGAGCGGGAGAGGATGGTCGCCACGCTCGACGAGATGACGGCGATGCTGGAGGACATCCTGATCCTCGCGCGCACGGGCCGTTCGCGCGAGGAGAAGCGGCCGGTCGACCTTGCCGCGCTCGCAGATGCGGTGGTTGAGGAATTTCGCGATCTCGACGCCGACGCCGAGATGGAAAACTCGCCGCGACAGGTTGCGGAAATCCAGCCGAACCTGGTCCGCCGCGCGATCCGCAACCTCATCGACAATGCGGTCAAATATGGCGGCTTGGCGCGTGTCTCGGTCCGCCGCGAAGGGGAGGCAATGCTGATCCAAGTGCGCGACCACGGCCCCGGCCTGCCGCCGGACGAGCTTGCCCGCGCCGCAGAACCTTTCCACCGCGCCGAAACCTCCCGCAGCCGCGAGACCGGCGGCGCCGGCCTCGGCCTCGCCATCGCTCGCGCGGTGGCGGAGAGCCATGGCGGCGAATTGCGCCTCGCCAATGCGGAGGGACGGGGGCTCGTGGCGATGCTCGTCCTGCCGGCGACGTGCTCCCCGGCGAAAGCCGGGGTCCAGATCTGACTCCGTAACTAGACGCCGGCCTTCGGGGAGCGCTAAGCCTGCAAAAACTCGCCAACGATCCGCTCCGCCTGCTCGAACAGCGCCGGATCGACGTTCGCGCCGGAAGCCGCCGCATTTTCCCCCAGCTGCTCGGGACGCGACGCGCCGACGATGGCGGAGGCGATGTTGGGCTCACGCAGGATCCAGGCGAGGGCGAACTGGGTGAGGCTGAGGCCGGCCTCGGCGGCGAGGGGCTTGAGCTTCTGGACCGCCTCCAGCGTCTCGCGCTTCATGAGCTGGTCCATCCAGCCGCCCATTTCGTCACTGGTCGCGCGGCTGCCCTGCGGCGGCGGCGAGTCCGGCTTGTACTTACCGGTGAGCACGCCTTGGGCGAGCGGCGACCAGACGATCTGCGAGATGCCGTTGGCAGCGCAGAGCGGGATCACGTCCTCCTCCGGCCTGCGCCAGAGCAGGGAATATTGCGGCTGGCTGGACACGAACTTCTCGACGCCCGCCATGTCGAGCGCCGCCTGGATGCGGTCCGCCGGCCATTCGGAGAAGCCGATGTAGCGCGCCTTGCCCGAGCGGACGGCGCGGGTCAGGGCCTCCATCGTCTCCTCGAGCGGCGTGCCCGAATCGTAGCGATGGCATTGATAGAGATCGACATGGTCGGTCCGCAGCCGCTTGAGCGACGCATCGAGCTGCTTTTCCACCTGTTCGCGCGACAGCCCGCGATCCTGCTCGCTCATCGGGAAGAAGAGCTTGGTGGCGAGGATGTAGGAATCGCGCGGCCGGGCCCGCAACACTTGGCCGAGGAAACTCTCTGCCGCGCCACGGCCGTAGACATTGGCCGTATCGATGAAGTTGATGCCGAGATCGAACGCCTTGTCGACGCAGGCTGCAGCGCGGTCCCGCTCCACACCAACACCGTAGGTAAGCCAGGAGCCGAGCGAGATTTCGGATACGTTCAGGTCGCTCGATCCGAGCTTGCGATATTGCATGGCTGCCTCCCTGCTTCCTGATCGGCCAAAGCCCCGGCGTGGCGGATCGTTCCCGCCTTGCCCCTTGCGCCAGCCCTGTTATACGGGCGCGCGACCGGCGGCCCGGCGGGCGTGGCGGAACTGGTAGACGCGCCAGGTTTAGGTCCTGGTATCGAAAGATGTGGGGGTTCGAGTCCCTTCGCCCGCACCAGTCCCGCGGCCCGCTCCGATACGCCATTTTCCGAAAGACGAAGGTTAGAGCCGAGACCCATGCAGACTGTCGAGACGTTGAACGAGGGCCTGAAGCGCGCCTACCGGATCACCATTCCGAAGAAGGAGATCGACGCCCGCGTCGACGGCGAGCTGAAGAAGGTCGCGCCGCAGATCCGCATGCCTGGCTTCCGCCCCGGCAAGGTGCCGCCGAACCTGGTACGCAAGATGCACGGCGCGGCACTGGAGCAGGAAGCGCTGAACACGGCAGTGCAGGAGGGTGTCCAGCAGCTCATCGCCGAGCAACGCCTGCGTCCGGCGATGCAGCCTTCGGTCCGGTTGGAAGAGCGCGATCAGGGCAAGGATGCCGTGGTCGAGGTCGAGCTGGAAACGCTCCCCGACGTGCCCGAGCCGAAGATCGAGGGGCTGAAGTTGGAGCGACTGACGGCGGAGCCAACCGAGGCCGAGATCGGCGCGCAGCTCCAGCAGCTCGCCGGCAACCAGAAGAGCTTCGAGCCCGCGTCGGCCAAGCACGCGGCCGAGCAGGGCGATCTCGTCGTCATCGATTATGAAGGCAAGGTTGACGGCGAGACGTTTGAGGGCGGCAAGGGCGAGTCGATGCGGGTCGAGCTTGGCTCGGGCCGGCTCATTCCGGGCTTCGAGGATCAGCTGGTCGGCGCCAAGGCGAACGAGCAGCGCACGGTCAACGTCAGGTTCCCGGACGACTATCCGGTCGCCTATCTGAAGGGCCGCGAGGCGGTGTTCGACGTCACCGTCGGCGAGGTCCAGCAGCCGCGCGAGGTGAAGACCGACGAAAGCTTCGCCCAGTCGCTGGGTCTAGAGAGCCTCGACCAGCTGCGCGGCCTGCTCAAGGGCCAGATCGAGCAGGAGCTGAACGGCCTCACCCGCACCCATATGAAGCGCAAATTGCTGGACCAGCTCGCTTCCAGCCATGATTTCCCGGTGCCGCCCTCGATGGTCGAGGCTGAGTTCCAGCAGATCTGGCAGCAGCTCGAGCATGAGGCGACGCACGAACCCGATCCCGCGGCCGCCCGCGCCGAAATGGAGGCGGAGCGCGACGAATATCACGCGATCGCCGAGCGTCGCGTGCGGCTCGGCCTGCTGCTCTCGGAGATCGGCCAGCGCAACGCTATCAACGTCACCGATCAGGAGATGAACCAGCTGATCATGCAGGCGGCGCAGCAATATCGCCCCGAGGACCGGCAGAAGTTCGTCGACTACGTCCGCCAGGAGCCGATGGCCGCGGCCCAGCTCCGCGCCCCTCTGTTCGAGGACAAGGTGGTCGATTTCCTCTTCTCGAAGGCGGAGATCAGCGACCGTCCGGTAACTCGCGAGGCCCTGCAGGCCGAGATCGAGTCGACCGACACGGACGAGCATGTCCATGGGCCGGGTTGTGGGCATGACCACGATCACGATCATGGTCATGCCAAGCCCGGGGCGAAGAAGGCCAAGGCCAAGGCGGCTGAAGCTTCTGCCGCCGAGAAGCCCGCGAAGAAGGCCAAGAAAGCCGAGGCCGCCGAGGAACCTGCGCCGGAGGCGCCGGCCAAGGCTGCCAAGCCCAAGGCTAAGAAGGCTGAAGCTCCTGCTGAGGAAGCTCCTGCTGAAAAGCCTGCCAAGAAAGCCGCTCCGAAGAAGGCTGCTTCCAAGAAGGCTTGAGCTACCACGCCCCTCCCCCTTAGACGGGGGAGGGATACTGAGCCTTGGCGAGCCTTAGGCGAGCTTAGGCGAAGTTGGGAGAGGGTGACACACTCCGCGCTAATCCGCTGTCCGTGTCACCCTCACCAATTCCGCCTAAGCGGCAGAGCCGCTAAGGCTCCGTATCCTCTCCCATCAAGGGAGAGGGAATTGGGGGGACGTGCCTTGGTCGAACCTAAGCTTCGCATCGCAATCCTCCTCCCTTGCTACAACGAGGAGGCCGCGATCGCGCAGACGGTGGTGGGGTTTCGAGCCGCGCTGCCGGACGCGGCGATCTACGTCTACGATAATAACAGCACCGACCGCACGCGCGAGGTCGCGGCGGCGGCTGGGGCGATCGTCCGGTCCGAGCGGATGCAGGGCAAGGGCAATGTCGTGCGCCGCATGTTCGCCGACATCGACGCCGACATTTATGTCATGGCCGACGGCGACGCGACCTACGATGCCGCCGCCGCGCCCGAGCTGGTGCGCCGCCTCGTCGACGAGCAGCTCGACATGGTCGTCGGCGCGCGCAAGTCGGAGGTCGAGGAGGCCTATCGGCGCGGCCACCGGCTTGGCAACCGGCTGTTCACCTCGATCCTCGCCAGCCTGTTCGGCCGCAGCTTCACCGATATCTTCTCGGGCTACCGCGTCTTTTCGCGCCGCTTCGTGAAGAGCTTTCCGGCTCTCGCCCGCGGCTTCGAGACCGAGACGGAGATCAGCGTCCACGCGCTCGAACTCGACATGCCGGTGGGGGAGGTGGTCACCGCCTATGGCGCCCGGCCCGAAGGCTCGCACTCCAAGCTTTCGACATACCGCGATGGCTGGCGGATCATGCGCACCATCCTCCATCTCTTCCGGATCGAGCGGCCGGTCTTTTTCTACGGAGGCTTCGGAGGGCTGCTGGCGGTCGTCGCGATCATCCTCGCCATCCCGCTGGCGGTCACCTACGCCAGGACCGGCCTGGTGCCGCGCTTCCCGACCGCGATCCTCGTCACCGGACTGATGATCGTCGCCTTCCTGAGCTTCGCGGTCGGCCTGATCCTCGACACCGTCGTGCGCGGCCGGCACGAGGTGCGGCGGCTTGCCTATCTGGCGCTGCCGGCGCCTGGAGATGGAGGAAGTCATGCATAAAGGCTCCTGCCTCTGCGGCGCCGTTCGTTTCGAGATGGACGGGGAGCTGGAGCCGCCCGACGCCTGCCATTGCTCGCAGTGCCGCCGCCAATCGGGTCACTATTGGGCCTCGACCAATGTCCCGAGAGATGCGATCCGCATCGAGGGCGCGGACAACATCACCTGGCACCGCTCATCGGAGAAGGTGCGCCGCGGCTTCTGCGCAATCTGCGGTTCGGTGCTTTTCTGGGACCCGATCGGACACGACATCATTTCGGTGGCCATGGGCGCCTTCGACAAGCCGACCGGCACCGACCTCGCCATCCACATCTTCGTCGCCGATAAGGGTGATTATTACGACATCGCCGACGGAGTGCCGCAGAAAGAGCGCTAGGCCGGTTCTACTCCCTCTTCCCAGGGGGGAGAGGGGTCCTATGCGCTCGGCTCAGCGATAATGCTCCAGCCAGGCGGTACGCTCGATGGCGCGGACGGCCATGCAGGTGTCGAGGGTGAGGCCGTCTGCGGTGCCGCCCTCCATCTCCCGGTAGAGGCGGCCGCATTCGGCCTGCCGCGCCTTGATCCAGGCGCGCTCGGAGGCCCGCAGCGCCGCCTGCCGCGCCGGCGGCAGGCGCGACAAGGCGACGCGATAGGCACTCGTTGAGCCGCCCGTCCTGCCGCCACAGCTCCGGCTCGATACACTGCTCCGCCGCCGAATTGCCGTCATTCGGACCCGCGCAGCGATGATATTCGGCGGAGAGCGTTCGATCGCTCTCGGGATCCGCCGGCGCTGCTCCGACTTGCGCCGCGATGCAGAGGCCCGCCATCAGCGCAAGCGTCGCTTTCGTTCGCACGGGCATCCCTCCCGGATCGGGAAAGTCGCAGGTCCGGAGCGGCGATGCAAGCCATGTCCAGGGCTTGAACCTTCCCGCGCGAGCGCCGATGTTGGTTCGGCAAAACCACCGAACAGGACCTCTCCCCCCATGGATCATCAGGACATCATCAGCTCGCTCGTTCCCATCGTCATCGAGCAGTCCAACCGTGGCGAGCGGAGCTTCGACATTTATTCCCGCCTGCTGCGGGAGCGGATCGTCTTCGTGACCGGGCAGGTCGAGGACCATATGGCGACGCTGATCACCGCTCAATTGCTCTACCTCGAGTCCGAGAATCCGAAGAAGGACATCTTCATGTACATCAACTCGCCGGGCGGGGTCGTCACGGCGGGAATGGCGATCCACGATACCATGGCCTACATCAGGCCGCGCGTCGGCACGGTCTGCGTCGGCCAGGCCGCCTCGATGGGCGCCTTCCTGCTCTGCGCCGGGGAGCCGGGCATGCGGGTCGCGCTCACCAATGCCCGGATCATGATCCACCAGCCTTCGGGCGGGGCGCAGGGCATGGCCGCCGACATCGAGATCCAGGCGCGAGAGATCCTGCGCATGCGCCACGATATGAACAGCCTGATGGCCAAATATACCGGCCAGCCGCTGGAGGCGATCGAGCGCGCGGTGGACCGCGACAAGTTCTTCAGCGCGGCCGAGGCGAAGGAATTCGGTCTGGTCGACGAGGTGTTCGACAAGCGCCCGATCCCGGGGGATGAAGAGGGCAACCACCAGGCCGCAGCCGCCTGAGGCACGGGAACCTTTCGTTTACCTAGGCGCTCCGGAGCGGCGTTTTCCCTTCCCGGATCGGGGGTCTGCGACGTTAATCAATAAGCCATTGTGGTCGTGCGATAGTGCGGGCTAACATGGCAGGATAGGCAAAGGGCGTGCGTATGCGCCTGTTAGGAAGACTATGACGAAGCTAAGCGGCAGCGATTCCAAGAGCACTCTCTACTGCTCGTTCTGCGGAAAATCGCAGCACGAGGTGAGGAAGCTCATCGCCGGGCCGACCGTCTTCATCTGCGACGAGTGCGTCGAGCTCTGCAACGACATCATCCGCGAGGAGACCAAGTCGTCGCTCGTCAAGACGCGCGACGGCGTCCCGACGCCGCTGGAGATCTGCAAGCATCTCGACGATTATGTGATCGGCCAGAGCCATGCCAAGCGCGTCCTCTCCGTCGCCGTCCACAACCATTACAAGCGGCTCGCCCATGGCGCCAAATCGGGCGACGTCGAGCTTTCCAAGTCGAACATCCTGCTCGTCGGCCCGACCGGCTGCGGCAAGACCCTGCTCGCCCAGACGCTGGCGCGGCTGCTCGACGTGCCCTTCACCATGGCCGACGCGACGACGCTGACCGAGGCCGGCTATGTCGGCGAGGACGTCGAGAACATCATCCTGAAGCTGCTCCAGGCCTCCGACTATAATGTCGAGCGGGCGCAGCGCGGCATCGTCTATATCGACGAGATCGACAAGATCAGCCGCAAGTCGGACAATCCCTCGATCACCCGCGACGTCTCGGGCGAGGGCGTGCAGCAGGCTTTGCTGAAGCTGATGGAAGGCACCACCGCCTCCGTCCCGCCGCAGGGCGGCCGTAAGCACCCGCAGCAGGAATTCCTTCAGGTCGATACGACCAACATATTGTTCATATGCGGCGGCGCCTTCGCCGGGCTGGAGAAGATCATCGCCGACCGCCTGCAGGGCAAGTCGATCGGCTTCGGCGCCTACGTTGCCGCCCCCGAGGAGCGCCGCACCGGCGAGATCCTCCGCCAGGGCGAGCCGGACGATCTCTTGAAGTTTGGCCTCATCCCCGAATTCGTCGGCCGCCTACCGGTAATCGCGACGCTCGAGGATCTCGACGAGGTCGCTCTGGTCCGCATCCTGAAGGAGCCGAAGAACGCCCTCGTCAAACAATATCAGAAATTGTTCGACATGGAGGATGTGAAGCTGAGCTTCACCGAGGAGGCTTTGATCGCGGTCGCCAAGAAGGCGATCGAGCGCAAGACCGGCGCTCGTGGCCTCCGCTCGATCCTCGAGAACATCCTGCTCGACACCATGTTCGACCTGCCGTCTATGAACGGCGTCGACGAGGTGATGATCGACAAGGACGTGGTCGAAGGCCGCAAGGACCCGATTCGCGTCTATGCCGAAAAGGAAAGCAAGGCCGGCGACGCCGCCTGATCCGCGGCGGGACGCTTTTCGCTTTACCTTCTTTCGCAATTCCAGCGCCTGCTTTGCTGTGGCAGTGAGGGGCGATGGATGACGAAGCCGGCACGCCGCTGACGCCAAAGCTGATCGGAGGGCTCTATACGGAGGCGATGCTGCTCGCCGACGAGGCACGCTCTTACTTCGATAGCGCCGGCCGCGACGACCGCGACGCGCTCGATCCCTTCGCCCGCGTCGGTTTTTCCTGCGAGTCGCTGAAGGTGACGACCCGGCTGATGCACGTCATCGCCTGGCTGCTCACCCAGCGCGCCGTCGAGAGCGGCGAGCTGAGTCGCGCCCAGGCCGCCGCGCCCGCGCGCCGGCTTGGCGAGGGGCCGGAGAGCGACGACGCTTTGCTGCCGCGCCTCCCGGAGCAGGCGAGGACGCTGATCGAGGCCAGCCGCGACCTCTTCGACCGCGTCCAGCGCCTCGACGAACGCGCCGCAGCGCCCGAGCCGGCGCCAAGCCCGGCGCGGAGCCTGCTGAGCCGCCTGGAGCGCTCGCTTTAAAGCCACCGACTCATCCCCGGCTTGATCCTGACTTTCGTCAGGATGACGTCAGAGCCAAAATCCAGATTTCTTCCTAAGCTCTGCCTTCGCTTCTTCATATTGCGTGCGAAGAAGTGCGACATACTCTTCCGCAGGCCGCACCGTATCGATCGCGCCGATGCCCTGGCCGGAGCCCCAGATATCGCGCCATGCCTTCTTGGCGCTTTCGCCACCGGCGAAGTTCATCTTCGAAAGATCGCCTTCGGGCAGCTTGTCGGGATCGAGGCCGGAGGCCAGGATGGAGGCGCGGAGATAGTTGCCGTGCACTCCGGTGAAGAAGCTCGAATAGATGACGTCATTCGCCCGTCCTTCAACAATTCCAGCTTTATATTCCTGACTTGCGTTTGCTTCTTCAGTCGCAATGAAAGGAGAGCCGATATAGGCGAGGTCGGCGCCCATGGCCAAGGCGGCAAGGATGGCGCGACCGTTGGCGATGGCGCCGGACAGGATCAGGGGTCCGTCGAACCATTGCCTGATCTCCTGGACCAGAGCGAAGGGCGATAGCGTGCCCGCATGCCCGCCCGCGCCCGCCGCGACGGCGATGATTCCATCGGCGCCTTTCTCCGCCGCCTTGCGGGCGAACCGATCGTTGATGACGTCATGGAGCGTAATTCCGCCCCAGCCATGCACGGCCTGGTTGAGGTCGGGGATCGCGCCAAGTGAGGTGATGACGATCGGCACGCGCCATTTGGCGCAGGTCGCCATGTCCTGCTCGAGCCGGTCGTTGGAACGGTGGACGATCTGATTGACGGCAAATGGCGCCGACGGGCGGTCGGGATTGGCCTTGTCCCAGGCGGCGAGTTCCCCGGTGATGCGGTGCAGCCATTCGTCGAGCAGGCTTTGCGGCCGTGCGTTGAGGGCGGGAAAGGAGCCGACAATCCCCGCCTTGCACTGGGCGATCACCAGCTCCGGGTTGGAGACGATGAACAAAGGCGCGCCGATGACGGGCAGGCGCAGCCGGTCGAGCGGGGTGACGAGGGGCATCGCCCTTGCTTAGGCGAAACGATCCCCGAGGCAAGCGCCTCGCGGGGTTCAGAAGGGCACGTTCAACGTGACCGAGAAGCGCGGCTTGGGGTTCTGCGTATAGGGGCTGTCCTTGAGCGGCACGCCCAGCTCCGCGCCCGCCGTAATGCCGTTCTTGAGCGTGAAGCGGATGCCGCCGCCGGCCGATGCGAGGGTGCCGCCGCCGACATCGCCTCGCAAATTGTGGACCGAGCCGGCATCGGCATAGGTGTAGATTTGCACCCGTCGCAGCTGAGGCACGACCTTGCCGAGATCGTAGCGCAGTTCGGCCGATCCCGCGGCGCCGCGGTCGCCGGCCACCTCCCAATAATCATAGCCGCGCAGGAAGGTCTGGCCGCCGAGGCCATATTGCTCGGCGGTGAGCAGGGGCCGCGAGGCAAGTTGCCCCTCGGTCGCGAGCGCCAGGCTGAAGCGGCCGCCGAGGCTGGTCACATATTGGCTCGAGAAGGACAGCTTCGTGTAGGCGCCGCCTCCATCGACGCGCGAAGCGAGTGGGTCGCCGCGCGCCGTCGCGCCGAGGCCGGTTAGGCCCTGGGTGAGGGAAATGTCGACCCGCAGCCAGCCCCGGCCGAGCCGGCTGAGGCCGTCCAGACCAGCGGTGACGCTGCGCATGCGGTCGCGGCGGCTCAGCAGGCCCTGTTCGTCGAGATCGGAGTCGAGCATCCACAGGTCGCCATGCGCCCAGAGACTGGCGGCGCGGCTGCGCAGCAGCGGATGCGACACCGAGAGCGTTGCGCCGACCGTGTCGCCCTCCAGATCGCGGCTCGCCAGCGACGCGCCGGGGCGCGAGTGGCCGTAATAGCCGGAGAGGGTGACGCGGGTGCCGTCATGGCCGACCGGAACCGACCAAGCCGCGTGGGCGAACTGGAATTCGCGGGGTTGCGCGGGCGTGATCAGGCCGCCGACGGAGAGTTGGTCGCCGGAGAATAGGGCGCCGTTGACGTCAATGTCGAGATGGGCCCGGATCGGGCCGATCGGCGGCGATCCCCAATTGTCCAGCCCGGCGCGTACGACGATGCGCTTTTGGCGGGCGTTGAGGCGCAGCACGTTGCGGCCGTCCACGCGATCGATCCGGGCGCCGTCGGTGGTGACTTCGGCGATATCGCCGGCGAGCAGCAGCTGCCGCTCCAGCTCCGCGGTGCGCACCGGAAGTCCGTTGACCAGCTTTTGAAGGATGGGGCGAACGGCGTTGGCGCCATTGCCGGCTGGCTCGACGGCATCGATGCGACCTTCGTCGACGATCACGCGCAAGATGCCGTTCCGGATCACCTGCTGCGGCACCTGCGCGGTGGCGAGACCATAGCCGGCTTTGCGTGCCGCATCGGCGACGGCATTGGCGAGCTCCGCGAGGCCGGCAGGGTTCAGCTGTCGCCCGAGAAACGGCTCGATCGCCGGCGCGAAAGCGGCGGCGGGGAGCGCGACATTGCCTTCGACATTGACGGCGCCGACGAGCACCGTGCCGACCGCGCCCACCGGCCGGGCCTGGGCTTGCGTCTGCACGGCGGCGTCTGCCGCTCCCCGTGTAGGGGTGCGCGCGTGCTGCGATTCCTCCATCTGCTGGCGCATCAGCGACGGGTCGGCGCGATCGGCCGCGGATTGCGCCATGACGCCGGCCGGAATGAGCCCGAGCAGCAATGCCGCCAGCATCCCAGCCCGTTTGACGCCATGAAACATGAAAAACCCGCTCGTCGTTGCCGGCGGCGGTCTAGTCGCAATCCGTTAAGAAGGCCTTGAGCGATCATCGTTTATTGGAAAGTTAACCCTGCCTCTTCACGGCCTTGCAAGGACGAACCCCTAACAGGGCAGGCGCGAAAAACCCCCCTGTGGGAGACGAACATGCACAAGGCAGCCCTCGCGCTCATTCCGGCGCTTCTCGCGATCAGTGCAACCGCGCGAGCCGCGGATGCGCCCGCCTGGAAGGTCAGTGAAGTCAGCGGCGACGTCAAAGTCTTCGACGCCGGCCACGGCCGCGCCGCGGTCAAGGGCGCACTGCTCGCGTCGGGTTCGGTGGTTGCCGCGGGCGCGAATGCGCGCGCCGTGCTGGTTCACGACAGGGACTTCGTGATCGTCTCCCCGAACAGCCGCGTCCGGATCGCATCACCGGAGCAGCAGAAGGGAATTTTCCAAATAATTTCAGAGTTCGGTACGTCGTTCTTCAGAATAGAACACAAGTCTACGCCGCATTTCGGTGTGCAGACGCCCTATCTCGCTGCCGTGGTGAAGGGGACGGTGTTCAGCGTTACCGTCAGCGGCACCGGCGCCAGCGTGCAGGTGACGCAGGGCGCGGTCGAGGTCGATACGCTCGATGGCGGCGCCCACGAGCTCGTTCGCCCCGGCATGATCGCCTCGGTTGGAGCGGCCGATCGCTCGCAGCTACGCATCGATGGCAATGGCAGCCGCGTCATCCGCTCGTCTCACGGGCCGGCGACGAGCCTGGTCACGACGAATGTGCAAAGTGCTTCTGCGGCGCCGGCGTCGAACACGGCCTCGTCGCCCTCCCAGCCCGCGGCATCGGGGGCTTCGCCCGGCTCGCCCGATGCATCGGGCCAGCCGTCCGCGCCCGCCGCGCCCGTCAATGTCTCGGATACAGCTTCGCAGACGTCCGCCCCGTCAGCTCCGGCTTCGGACGCCGGCGGCGGGGCGACCGCCGCATCCGCTTCGGCGGCCGATTCCGCCCAAGGGCAGGCGTCCGGGTCGGGTGACGTTGTCGCAGCCCCGGTGCCGGCGGCCCCGGTCTCGCTAGCGAATGTCACCAACGGGCTGGTCCAAGGCAATAATGCGGTCGTGCTCGCCTCCGTGGGCGCGAGCAACGCGGAAACCCATTCCAGCCGCTCGGGCGGCGGCTCCGACTCCAATTCGGGCAGCGGAACATCGGGCGGAAGCGGCTCGTCCAGCGGCAATTCAGGTAATTCGAACGGAAATGCCGCCGGCGGCAGCTCGGGCAGTTCCGGCAGCGGAAATTCCGGCAACAACGGCAATTCCGGATCGAGCAGCAGCTCCGGCAGCAGCGGAGGCGGTAGCTCCGGGTCCAGCGGCAACGGCAACAGTGGAAGCGGCAGCGGGAACGGCAACTCCGGTTCGAGCGGCAGCGCCAGCGGCGGCTCCGGGTCGAGCGGGAACGCTGGTGCCAGCAGCAACGGCGGTTCCGGTGACAACGGGAACGGCAATTCCGGCAACAGCGGAAGCGGGAACGGTAACTCCGGTTCCAGCGGCAGCTCCAGTAGCGGAAGCGGCAATGCGGGCTCCGGTAGCAGCGGGAACGGAAACAACGGGAATGGCGGGGGCAATGGCAGCAATGCCGGCGGCAACGGAAACGGCAGTTCCGGCGACAACGGGAAGGGAAATTCGGACGGTGACGGGAAGGGAAACTCCGGCGGCACCGTGACGAGTCCGCCGACGCCTCCGAGTCCGCCGACGCCTCCGAGCCCGCCGGCTCATCCGAGCCCGCCGACGCCTCCGAGCCCGCCGACTCCGCCGGGCAAGCCGACGCCTCCGACTCCTCCGGCGCCGCCGAGCCCACCCTCTCCGCCACCGCCACCGGGCGGCGCCAACGGGAACGGCAAAGGGAATAACGGGAACGGCAACGGCAACGGCGGCGGCAATGGCAGTAACGCGGGCGGCAAGGGGAACCCGCCGGCGCCTCCCACCCCGCCCACACCTCCGAGTCCGCCGACTCCGCCGGGCAAGCCGACGCCTCCGACTCCTCCGGCGCCGCCGAGCCCACCGTCTCCGCCACCGCCACCGGGCGGCGCCAACGGGAACGGCAAAGGGAATAACGGGAACGGCAACGGCAACGGCGGCGGCAATGGCAGTAACGCGGGCGGCAAGGGGAACCCGCCGGCGCCTCCCACCCCGCCCACGCCTCCGAGTCCGCCGACTCCTCCTGCGCCGCCGAGCCCGCCGGCGCCGCCGCCGGGCGGCGGCACCGGGAACGGCAAAGGGAATAACGGGAACGGCAATGGCAACGGCGGTGGCAACGGCAGCAACGCCGGCGGCAACGGGAACGGGAATTCTGGCGGCAACGGCAATTCCGGTGGCAAGGGCAATGGGAATTCCGGCGGCACGGTGACGAGCCCGCCGACTCCTCCGGCTCCGCCGACGCCTCCAATCCCGCCGACTCCTCCGGCGCCTCCGCCACCGCCACCGGGCGGCGGCAAGAAGTGAGGATATCGCCGTTCGCATCTCGCCCCCAGGCGCGGATGGAAGGTTCGGGATGAAGATCGGCCTCGAACGAATCGCTCCGGCCTTCCTTCGCTGGCGTCGCCACGCCATCTTCGTGGGGGCGGCGCTGGCGGGCTTTGCCCTGTTTGCCGGCGGCGAGGGCAGGGGGCTCGACCAGCAGCTCCGCAGCCTTCGCGACGGCCTGCGGGCGCACGCGGCGAGCGGCCAGGTCGAGATCGTGGAGATCGACGAGAAGAGCCTCGTCGCCGTCGACAAATGGCCCTTGCCGCGCGGCGTCCATGCCGCCGTGATCGATCGCCTCCACGCCGCCGGCGCCCGCTCGATCGCTTTCGACGTCGACTTCTCTTCGACCTCCACGCCCGGCGAGGATGCCAAGCTCGCAGCGGCGCTTCAGCGCGCCGGCGGCACCGTGTCGCTGCCCACGCTGCGGCAATATGCGAGCGCGACCGATACTTCACATTTCATCGATACACAGCCGGCCAAGCCTTTTCGGGATAATGCATTTTTGTCCGCGGTGACCGTCATTCCGGATCGCGACGGCAACATTCGCCAGATGCCGCTCGGGATGGTCACCTTCGACACACCGCGGCCGAGCCTTTCCGCTCTGGTGGCCGAGAAGAATGCCGAGGCCGGGCGCTCGTTCGACATCGATTATTCGATCGACCCGGCGACCATCCCGCGCGTCAGCGTCATCGACCTGATCACCGGCAAGGTGCCAACGCGCGCTATCGCCGGAAAGCGATTTATCGTTGGGGCGACCGCCGTCGAGATCCCGGACCGTTATGGGGTGCCGCGCTACGGCGTGATTCCGGGCGTGATCATTCAGGCACTGGCCGCCGAGACGTTACTTGAGGGACCGGTGCCATGGTCGATCGGGACGGGCTGGTCCTTCGCCCTCATCTTGCTCATCCTTGCTTTGATCGGCGGGCTCCGCAGCGCGCGCGCGCGAGTTGCCGGCTATGCGCTCTGCGTCGCCGCCATCCTCGGGGTGCCGGTGGCCACCGAGGCCTGGTTCGCGCTGACGGTCCCGGTCGCGCCTGCGCTCGTGACGCTCGTGGCCGCGATCCTGCTTTGCGGCGCGTCGCTGGCCTTCGAGCGCTATCTCGACAAGGCGCTGACGGACGATGCCACCGGCCTTCCCAATCTCGGCGCCCTCGAAGCGGCGGCATCGCAGCGGCCGGTGCACAGCGTCGTCGTCGCCCGCATTGACCGGTTCGCGACGATCGCGTCCGGCCTCGGCCCTGTTGCCACGGCGACCCTCGTTCAGCGAATTGCGGAACGGCTGCGTTTCGCTTGCCCGGGAACGGACATCTACCATGTCGAGGCGGCCAGCCTCGCCTGGGTCGAGAATCCGGCCGACGAAGCGTCGATCGAGGACCGGTTCGACGCCCTCGCCGCGATCATGCGGCCGCCGGTCGAGTGCGGGCGGCCGATCGACGTGATCCTCGCCTTCGGCCTCGCCCGCGGATCCGGCCTCGGCGCGCGCCAGCTCATCGCCAATGCCGGACTTGCGGCCGTGCAGGCGGCGCAGCACGGCGCCCGCTGGCGGCGCTACATTGACGCGGACGGTGATGCTGTCGACTGGCAGCTTTCCCTGCTCGGCGAGCTGGATTCGGCCATGGCCCATGGCCAGATCTGGAACGCCTACCAGCCCAAGCTCGACATCAAATCGGGCCGGATCACCGCCGCCGAAACCCTGGTGCGCTGGAGCCATCCGACGCGCGGTCCGATCGGGCCCGACAGCTTCATCCCGGCCATCGAGCAGGCCGGCCGCGCCCGCGACCTAACCTTCCATGTCCTCCATCAGGCGCTCGACGACGCTCTGGCCTGGGAGCGCGGCGGCCATCCGATCGGAGTCGCCGTCAACGTTTCGGCCACCCTGCTCGCCGACCATGAATTCATCGAGGCGGTCGGCCGGATTCTCGAAAGCCATGCTCTGCGGGCCGAGCGGGTGACGATCGAGGTCACCGAATTGGCGGCCATGGACCGGCCGGATCAGGCGATCGCCGCGCTCGAAAGCTGGCGGGCGCTCGGCGTCGCCATCTCGATCGACGATTACGGCACCGGCCAATCTTCGCTCGGCTATCTCCAGAAGCTGCCGGCGAGCGAGCTCAAGATCGACAAAAGCTTCGTCCAGACGATCGTCACCGACAACCGCAACGCCATCATGGTACGCTCGACCATCGAGCTCGCGCACCAGCTCGGCATGAAGGTGGTCGCCGAGGGGGTCGAGGACGAAGCCTGCCTGCAGCACCTCTCCGAAATGGGCTGCGACACCGGCCAGGGCTATCATATCGGCCGGCCGATGGCGGCCTCGGCCTTGAGTGAATTTCTCGCGGACGAGGTTCGCGCGGCGGCCTGAAGGCGGACGGGTCTTGAAATTGTCGCAATCCGCGGCTTTGGAGGGCCTCGCAGGGGAAGATTCCATCGAAAGATTCGAGATGCGTCCCGCGCCGACCCTGTTGCCTGCCGCGATCGCGGCCCTGTTGCTTTCCGTCCAGCCCGCTTCCGCCTTTGCGGACGAGGCGGGTGGCTCCGGCGAGACCTGCACCGGCCATCCTGGAACGGTGCGGCTCTTCGTCAATGTGCAAGGCGTCCGTTCCAGCCGGGGACTGATCGCCGTCACCCTCTATGCCGACGATTCGTCGAAATTCCTCGCCCATCACGGTTCGCTCTATGTCGGCCGGGTCCCGGCGCGGCAGGGCACGACGCGCGTCTGCCTGTGGATCCCGAAGCCGGGCATCTGGGCGGTGGTCGTCTATCATGACGAGAATTCGAACCATAAGTTCGACCGCAACATGTTCGGAATGCCCAAGGAAGGTGGCGGCTTTTCGAACAATCCGTCGACCTTCTTTGGTCTGCCCGCCTTCCACAATGTCCGCTTCCCGGTGCGCGGCCCGCAGACGGACATCAACGTCCGCCTCAAATATCCCTGACGCCAGCCGCGCGAGATAGCCTGGGCAATCGCTTCATGTCCTCGGCAGCCTGCTGGCGGAACGTGTCGGAGCCCGCGAGAACCTTCCCACCCGACCAGGGAAGCCCGGTAGTGGATCAGTTTGAAATTTTTGGGGGGGCGGGGAGGTCTGCTTTCGACCCGTTGCGGACATTGAGCGGAGCGTCCGCTTTCGCAAAGCGAGGCTAGCCGCTGATCAGGACTGTGCCGGAGGATCCCTTGAGCGGAACTGCGGGCGGGACCGTCGGATTGTCTGGGTAGCGACGGCCATTAA
This sequence comes from uncultured Alphaproteobacteria bacterium, assembly GCA_963777295.1. Classification (GTDB taxonomy): domain Bacteria; phylum Pseudomonadota; class Alphaproteobacteria; order Sphingomonadales; family Sphingomonadaceae; genus Allosphingosinicella. The sequence goes on along the minus strand of CAVZPV010000004.1, from coordinate 429,035 downwards.
ACCGCAACCGCGCCGTGTAAGCCCGCGTGATACCACCGCCTGCTACCGTCACTCCGATATCCCGCCAGCCGCGACTTGATGTTGAAAGCACGGTGATTGGCAGTTGGACGACAGATGCCGACATCACAACGTCATAGCTGCTGCCGTGAGGCGATAGAACGATCAAGTTGCAGCCGCCGCTACCACAGCTACCTTGCTCGGTAAGATAAAGGAACGTCTCCTTACGACCATCGCCATTCAGATCGACGTCGGCACGCTTGTAACTGGCGACGTGCAGCCTCTGGTGAACAAAGGCTGCCACGGGATCGGAAGGTCTGACGCCAGCGTGAGCGGTGGTAGCTGCCAAAAATGCTAAGACAAGGGCTACGGCTGGCATGGAGCATCGTACCACCGGCAATGTCCGCTTTCCACCGATTGCGGACATTCAGGCGAGCGTCCGCTGTCGACCCAAGACCGCCATTGTGCGGCTTGGGTGCGCGCTTTAGGTTGAAAGCATGAGGCAGCTCACCGGACTTCGCAGCTTGGCCCTGGCCGGTGCCGCGTCTCTCTGGATCTGGTCGGGTTCGGCCAAGGCCGCCCAAGTTCAGCAGGCGCCTCTTCCTGAAGCCGAGGCGAGCATCGAATATCAAACCGTGTCTGAAGCGCTCGCAGCTTTGCGCGCGAAGCCGGGAGTTGTTTTAACGACCGAGAATGGCTGGCTCATTGCGACGGATGAACGGGCCTATTCAATCTGGTCGTTCGCCCCGAAGGGGTACGCCGCATACCCTGCCGTCGTGAAGAGGTGGGCGATTCCGAAACAAGTCGGTTCAGAAATGCGAATGGATGTTCTCTGCGAAGCGGCGAAGGCCGCTTGTGACGATCTGGTCCGCACATTCGCGAAGATGAACCGCCTCCCACTTCCTCATTAACGTCCCCTTCCGACCCATTGCGGACGTCGCCCCTTCTGTTACGTTCGCGTAACCGACGGGGTTGCCTCATGCACTTTCACCTTCCCAAGCCGCTGCACGGCTGGCGCGAGTTCGCCGGCGAGATCGGGATCATCGTTGCCGGCGTGCTGATTGCTCTGGCGCTGGAGCAGGCCGTGGAGTGGCTGCACTGGCGAAATGAGACCGAAGTCGCGCGGGAAGCAATCAAGTCACAAGCTGCCCAAAATCTCGGCGCGGCGGTTTTCCGTCAACATCAACATGAATGCCTCCAGCGGCGGCTCGACGAGATCGCGCTGATCTTCGAGCGCCACGCGACCGGAAAGCCTTTCGCATTGCGCGCGAAAGTCGGCGGACCAGTTTACTTCGGAACAGTGCAAAGCGCCTGGCAAGTCGACGTCGCGAGCCAAGCTCTGGCGCATATGACGCTCGACGAGAGGCTCAAGTTCAGCTCGGCCTACGATCAGTTTGCAAGCTTGGATCGGACGCTGCTTCAGGAACAGGACGCCTGGCGGCGGCTCGATGTCCTCGACAATCCAGCAGTGTTGAAGGAGGACGATTGGCCCGCACTTCACCAAGCTTATTCGGAGGCCAGATCGCTCGACATTCGATTGGGACGAATTACAACTTTCGCGCTTTCAACGGATAACCTGGGCGAAGAGCCGGATACGATTCCAACTCCGCCGCTCATCAAATCCGAGTTGGATGAGTTCTGCTCGCCGATCCTGCAAACGGGAACATAGTCCAACACCCACGAGAATGGCCGCTTTCCACCCAGAGCAGACGTTCAGGCAGGCTGTTTCTTGTAGGGGCCCCGCCTGCGTTGCCATCGGAAGGCGAAGGGGGCAAGGAGCCGCGCATGCGGCCGAACCGCTCATCTCGCACCGGTGACGGCGTGGACCGGCGGGGACTGCTCTTCCCTTTATCGCTGAATGGCCTCTCCGCGCATGTCGCGGTGCAGCTCTTTCTCGCTTTCTCTAGCGAGCCGCTGCTCGAAGGCGCGGAGTGAGGGATACGGCCATCGAGTCCGAGCGGAATCGCGCCGGGCGGCTGATTGTCCGGGGCACCACCTCGTCAGGCATCGGTTTCGCGATCCGCTTCGGTGCGCGCTTCCTCTTTCTGTTCGTCGCCGGACGATTGTTCGGCGCAGCATTGTTCGGCGCCTATTCGATCGGCTCGGCAACGGTCGAGACGGCAGCGATCGCCGCCGGCCTCAGCACCAAGTGGCTGCTGTTCAAATGGCTGAACGAGAATGAGGCCGAAGGCGACCGGCTTCCCATCCACGTCGTGCTGGAGGGGGCCGTGCTCGTCTTCGTGACGAGCGTGGCCGTCGCGGCCCTTATCGCGCTCCTTGCCGTGCTCGCGCCTCAGCATCACAATGCCATGGGCAATACCGGCACCGCGATTCTCGTCCTTGCCCCGATGATCCCGCTCCAGGCTTTGATCGAATTCCTGCTTGGCGCCACGCGCTGGCGCGAAATGATGCGCTATGAGGTCGTCGCGAAGAATGTCATGCAGCCTTATGCGAGCATCGCCGTGGCGCTCGTCGCCTGGTGGGTCGGGATGCGGCAGGAGGGGCTGATCCTCTCCTATGTCGCTGGCACTGTCGCGAAGTCTCGCTTACACCATTTACGGTCTTGGCCGCTGTTATGAAGGCTTCGCGCTGCGCCGCTTCCGTCCGAGCCCACGCCGCATCTGGCGGCATTTCCGAGCCGCCATTCCGAGCACGGGGACGGACCTGATCGATGCGTTCGCGACGCGGCTCGACATCTACGTGGTCGGCCTTTTGCTCGGGGAGACGGCGGCCGGAATCTATGGCATGGCCCGCCAGCTCAGCATGCCGATCCGCCAGACCCGCGAGGCGTTCGACGGCATGCTGGTGCCGGTCGTGGCGCGCACGTTCACCCATAAGGGCGCTACCGACACGGGCGTCTCGACGGCGTCGGTCGCCCGGCTGATCCTCCTCGTCCAGCTGGTCGAACTCATCGGTCTGACCGTGATCGGCCTGCCCCTGCTTCACGCCCTCGGGCGGAGATTTTTCCTCGGCTATGGCGCACTGCTCTGCCTGATCGCCGCCGAGCTGATCCAGGGGGCGTTCGGGGTGAGCGAGCTGATCCTGATCTACAGCCGTCCGCGCGTGGCGGTGACGATGACCGCGGGCTTCATGGTCTTTGCCGTGGGCGGGGCCGTTCTGCTGGAGCCGGAATACGGCCTGACGGGCATCGCGTTTGCGATCCTGCTGAGCACGGCGGCGCGGGCTTTGTGCCGCCGCCTGCTGCTGCGCCACTTTCACGAAGTCGACATTTCGCCTTTCTATTGGCTGTGGCCGCTCGCCGCCGCGGCCGCCGGGCTTGCCGCGGCCGAAGGGTTGATCTGGGCCTTTGGCCCCGATCGGGGCTTCGAAATCGCGATCCCGGCCGCGCTGGCCGGCCTCGTCGTCTACGGCCTCGCCTTGCTGGCCTGGGTTCGGCTGAGCGGCGAAAGCCTGCTTCCGCAGGGCTTCGTCTCCGCTGAGGCCGCAACAGAGGCGGCAGCGGAATGAGGCCCATCGTCCATATCGGTTATCACAAGACGGCGACCACCTGGTTCCAGCGTAGCGTCTATCCACATGCGATCAGCCATCGCTGGATTCCTCGGACGCAAGCCCAGGCGGCGTTGCTCGAGCCGTCGGGCATGGCTTTCGATGCCGCCGCGGCCCGCGCCACGTTGCTGGAAGGGGACGACGTGCGCCCGCCGCTCATCTGCGAGGAAAATCTGAGCGGCTATCTCCACAATGGCGGCCTCCATGGCTTCCTGCCGCCGGCAATGGCGGAGCAAATCCGCGCGGTGCTTCCGGATGCCCGGATCGTCATCTTCGTGCGCCCGCAGGCCTCGATGATCGCCGCCTGCTATCGCCAATATGTGCGCGGCGGCGGCACGCGCGGCGTTCATCGCTATCTCTTTCCCTCGCTCTACCTGCACGGTGCTTATGCGCAGCCGTTCAAGGTGCCGCGCTTCAGCTTCGATCATTTCGATTACGATCGTCTCATCGCGCTCTACGATGGCCTGTTCGGGCGGGAGAATGTTCACGTTTATTCGTTCGAGAACCTGACCGACCCGCAAGCGATGCTTTCACGGCTGGAATCCGACCTCGATCTGACGCTCGACCGGGGACGCGTACGTTTCGACCGGCCGAACGCCTCGTGGAACGACGCCCTGATTCCGGCGGCGCGCTTCCTGAACCATTTCACCGCGCGCACCGTCGAGGACAAGGATGCGATCATCCATATTGCCGGCTTCTACGCCGTCCGCGCCGGACTGCTGACAATGCTCAGCCGGATCCTGCCGCGCCGGCAGCGGTCGCTGCTCGGCGCCCGTCTCGAAGCATGGATCGAGGCACGCTTCGCCGCGAGCAACGCCCGGCTCCGCATTCTCAGGCCGGGTCTGCTTCCCGATCGGCTTTGCTCCTCCAGCGCGGCGGCCGCCACGCCGCCGTCCGCAAGCGAGCGGCCGCCGGGAACCATGCTCGTGGCGGCGAGATGGCTGCTCTACGCGCTGGCGCTGCTGCTCATGGTCATAGGCGGGGCGACGCTCGTCCGCGTCGCCCTTGGATGACGGCTAGTTCAGGATCGCGGTCAGACGGCCCGTCGTCCCGGTCACCGATTTCGCGCCGAGGAACAGCTGAACCTGCGCCCCATTGGCAAGCTGCAATATGTAGGTCCGATTGCCGGCGGGGAAAGCGGGGCCGTTCGGCGCTTCGAAGGCAATGGCGATCGCGTAGGGCCGCATGCCCGCGGGGCGGGTGCCGGACGCCTGCATCGCCGTCGCCGAGACCAGGGTCACCGCGAAAGGCGAAGAGCCGTTCAGAATGGTGAAGCTGTGGCCGATCAACGCGCTGACCTGGGCGAGGCTCGCTTGCGCGATGGAGGATTGCGCATTGGCTACCGCGCTGCCGAGCGGACTCGCGGCCGCGGCCGCGAGTGGCGAGGTCCACGATGTCGTCATAAGCCCGACACCGCCGAGGCCGGCACCGGCGAGCAGCTTGCGCCGCGAATAGAGCACTGACTGGGCCATCGGCCGATCTCCCCCGACCGTCCCCACGGCCCCACGCTAAGTTTGCACTTGCCTCAGTGCCGCGGCTAGGCAGGATAACGGGGCCGGACCCGGTCGGCAACGGACGAAACGGCGCGGATCGACGAAAAGAACCATTTTGGGAGGATTTTGGGCGGACTGCTGAACGAAAAGCCGGTCCGATCGCCCATTCACGCCTTTATGTTCCTGCTCGCAGCCGGCCCCGTAGCCCTGATGCACCGTTACGGTCTGGCGGCTTTGTTCGTCCTGGTCTTCCTCGAGAGCACAGGCGTCCCGCTTCCCGGCGAGACGGCGCTGATCGCGGCCGGCATCTTCGCCGGGGCCACGCATCGAGTTCCCGCTCTGGCACGTGATCGCCGTCGGCTCCGCCGCGGCCGTGGCAGGGGACACGCTGGGCTATGCGCTTGGTCGCGTGTTCGGCTACCGGATCCTTCGCCGCCTGGGTTCGCGCGTGGGGATCACGGAGCGGCGGCTGCTGATCGGCGAATATCTGTTCCTCCGGCATGGCGGAAAGATCGTCTTCTTCGGCCGCTTCGTCGCGCTGCTGCGCGTCCTTGCAGCGGTCCTGGCGGGCGCCAATCGAATGCCGTGGCCGCGCTTCGCGCTGATGAACGCGCTCGGCGGTCTGTGCTGGGCGAGCCTGTTCGCAAGCGCCGCCTATGAGTTCGGTCACCGCGTCCAGCGGGTCGAGCGGCCGGTGGCGATCGGTCTGCTCGTGCTGGTGGTCGTCGCGATCGCGGCCGCCTTCCTGTTCGGGCGGCGCTACGAAGAGCAACTGGCCGAGCGGGCCGAACGCGCCCTCGCCAAACGCTGAGCGTCCCCGTCGAGGCGATGACAGGCGGTGGATTTTGTCAAAGCCGCCTCTTCCGAACTGCTCTTGGACGTGACAAGGAGCGGGCCATGCACTTCGTTCTTATCGGCAAGGATGCCCCCGGTGGCGAGAAGAGACGCTGCCATCGCGCCGCCCATCTCGATTATGTCTCCGGCAAGCAGGATCTGATCGTCTTTGCCGGGCCGTTGATCGAGGACGGGCGGATGGTCGGCAGCCTGTTCGTCTTCGAGGTTCCGGACCGCGCCACGCTCGACGCCTATCTCGCCGACGATCCCTATTTCCGCGAGCGCATCTTCGACAGCGTGCAGATCTGGGAGAGCCGCCAGATGGTGCCCGAGCGCGAGGCCGGCTTCCTCAAGGCCGAGGCCGAGCGCGCCCGCGCGGCGGCAGAATAAGCGCTTCACAGCGGCCCCGCTTTCGGGGACGATGACCTACATGGGCCGCCGTCTCAAGCCACTGACACCGCTCGCGCCGGAGCAGCAGCGCGCCTCCAGCCCGCGCGACCATGCCGCGCTGTCGGCTTCGGCGGGGACAGGAAAAACGCACGTCCTGACCGCGCGGGTGCTACGCCTGCTCCTCGCCGGCGTCGATCCCTCGACCATTCTCTGCCTCACCTTCACCAAGGCCGGCGCGGCGGAGATGGCGGACCGCATCCATGCGCGGCTCGCTTACTGGGTGCGGCTCGGCGACACGGCGCTTGAAGGCGGAGCTGGCCGCGCTCGGCGAGGACATTTCCGACGGAGAGCCGTCAGCGGGCGCGCACCCTCTTCGCCCGCGTGCTCGACGCGGCGGGCGGCGGGTTGCGCATACAGACCATCCACGCCTTCGCGCAAAGCCTGCTGGCCGCCTTTCCGGCGGAGGCGGGACTGGTGCCCGGCTTTCGGCCGCTGGAGGGGCGCGAAGAGCAATTGCTGGCGCGCTCGACCCTCGCCGAGACGCTCGTCCGGGCGGAGGCCGGTGGCGATCTCGGCCTGATCGGCGACATGCAGGCGCTCAGCCACCGATTGGGCGAAGGCGGCGCGGAAGCCTTCCTCAAGCAATGCGCCCGCGCGCCGGAAGCGATGGAGAGGCTGGGACCGCGCGAAGGGATCGAGGCGCGCCTGCGCCGTCTGTTCGGCCTGCCGAGCGGGGATATCGAGGAGGCGATCGCCCGCGAATGCGGGGACGAGCTGTTCGAGATGGAGTCGCTCCGCCGGCTCGGCCTGCTCAACCGCCAATGGGGAACGTCGAAAGGGCTCGAACGGGCCTCGCTGTGCGAACAATGGGAGACTGCATCTCCTGCCGAGCGGGCAGGGCTGCTCGGTGAGCTTCACGGCATCTGGGCCACGGCCAAAGGCGAGATCCGGAGTTTTGGCAAAGGCCAGGCGCCGCAAGACGAAGATTATGCCCGCCTCGCGACGGGCGCGTTCGAATGCTGCCATCGTCTGCTGGGGATGCGGCGTACGGCGGCGTTCGTGACCTGCCTTGCCGCGGGGCTGCGGGCCGGGCAGCACTTCGCTTTGGCCTATGCCGCCGCCAAGCGCGCGAACGGCGTCGTCGATTTCGACGACCTGATCCGCTGGACCGAGCGGCTGCTGCTCGCGCCCGGCATGGGCGAATGGGTGCGCTACAAGCTCGACCAGGCAACCGACCATATCCTCGTCGACGAGGCGCAGGACACGAACGAGGCGCAGTGGAACATCGTCCGCGCCCTGGCGCTCGAATTTTTTGCCGGCGAGGGGGCGAGCCGCCGCCACCGCACCATCTTTACGGTCGGCGACTACAAGCAGGCGATCTTCGGCTTCCAGGGCACCGATCCGCAGTCGTTCGAGGTGGCCCGTGCGTGGTTCGCGCGTGAAGCGGCGTCGGCGGAGCGGGATTTCCTCGATCTCTCGATGGACCGCAGCTTCCGCTCTGCGCCGGCGATCCTGGCGGCGGTGGATGAGCTGATCGCTCGAGTCGGTCCCGGTGCCCTCGGCCTGCCGCGCGCGCCCAACCGGCACGAGGCGCATCATGGCAGCCGCCCCGGCTCGGTGACGCTCTGGCAGCCCTTCGTCGAGGAACTGGACGAAGGCGCGGACGAGCAGGCGGGCGAGGAAGGCTGGATCAGCGACACCGTCCGCCTCTACGCGGCGAAGCTGGCGCGGCAGATCCGCCGCTGGCTCGATCAGCCCTTCCAGCTGAAGTCCAAGGGACGGCCGCTGCGGCCGGAGGACATATTGATCCTCGTCCGCCGCCGCGGCGATCTTGCCTCGTTGATCGTCGCGCGGCTGCATGCGGAAGGTGTGCCGGTCGCCGGCGTCGACCGGTTGCTGCTGACGGCGCCGCTCGCGGTGAAGGACCTGCTCGCCGCGATCCGCTTCGCAGTCCAGCCGCTCGATGACCTCAACCTCGCGGCCTTGCTGGTCTCGCCGCTGCTCGGCTGGTCTCAGGACGCTCTGTTCGCGGCTTCCTTCCGCCGCGACGGCGCGCTGTGGCCGCACATTCGCGCCGGCGGCTGCGACGAAGCGACAATGGCCGGCCTGCAGGCGATCCTCGCCATGGCCGATTATGCGACGCCGCACCAATTCCTCGAGTCCTTGCTCAGCGGCCCGCTCGACGGCCGCCGCAAATTGCTCGAACGGCTCGGGCCAGAGGCGCGCGATCCGATCGAGGAATTGCTCTCGGCAGCGCTCGATTTCGAGACCTCCGCCGCCGGCCCGTCATTGCAGCGTTTCCTCGACTGGTTCGCGCGCGGCAGCGTCGAGATCGTCCGCGACCCTTCCGCGCCGCGCGACGCGGTGCGGGTGATGACTGTCCATGGCTCCAAGGGCCTGCAATCGCCGGTGGTGATCCTCGCCGACGCCTGCGCCGATCCGGACCGGCGCGGCGGCGGCTTCGGCGGCAGCTTCGCGAAGCTGGCGACGGAGGAGGGAGCGATCCCCGTCTTCCGGCCGCGCAAGGACGAGGTGGGCGAGCCGCTCAGGAGCCAGATCGAGCTGCAGGACCGGCTCGAGCGCGAGGAGCATTGGCGTTTGCTCTACGTCGCCATGACCCGCGCCGAGGAACGGCTGTTTATCGGCGGCGCGCTTGGGCCGGCGGACAGGGGCACCCCGCCGGAATCGAGCTGGTATGCCGCCATCGACGCAACGTTGGGCGAAATGGGCGCTGAATGGGCGGAGGATGGTCTCTGGGTTCGGGCCCGAACCTTGGGCGATGCCCTGCAGGCGGGGAGAAGCGATGCGCGCGAGGCTGCGGCTTCGCTCCCCGTCCCCGATTGGGCCCGCCGCCCGGCGCCCGTGGAGGCCCGGCCGCCGCGGCCGCTTGCACCATCTTCGCTCGGCGATGAGGACGTCGCCGATCCGCCGCCCTCGGCCGCGATGCGCGACGCGGCGGAGCGCGGACGGCTGCTCCACCGCCTGTTCGAGCGCCTGCCAGACGTGCCGCCGGCCGAGCGGGCGGAGCGCGCCGAGCGCTGGCTGGAGCAATCGGCGGGAGTCGCGGACCCGGCCCTCCGCCGGGCCCTTGTGGCCGATGCCTGCCGCATCGTCGGCGATCCCGCCCATGCCGAGCTGTTCGGCCCCGACGCGCTCGCCGAGGCGCCGATCGCGGCGGTGATCGGAGAGGGGCTGGTCGTCTCCGGCACGGTCGACCGGCTGCTGATCCGGGACGACCGGGTGGTGCTCGCCGATTTCAAGACCGGCCGCCGCGCTCCGGCTTCGCTCGGCGAAATCCCCATCGCCCATCTCCGCCAGATGGCCGCCTATGCCGAGGCGTTGAAGCGCATCTTCCCGGGCCGCCGCGTCGAAGCGAAACTGCTCTACACCGCGACGCCCGCGCTTTACGATCTGCCCGACGACATCATCGCCCGCCACATTCCGCGCCCGCGTGAGGTTGAGCCGCAGGCCTGATGTTCCTACATGGGGTACAATCCCCAAGGAGACCGAAATGGGCACCAAGAGCGTTACCGACGACAGCTTCCAACAGGACGTGCTCGGCTCCGACAAGCCGGTTCTCGTCGACTTCTGGGCCGAATGGTGCGGCCCCTGCCGGATGATCGCGCCGGCGCTCGAGGAGATCAGCCGCGAGCTCGACGAGAAGGTAACGGTCGTGAAGCTCAACATCGATGACAATCCCGATGCCCCCGCCCGGTACGGCGTGCGCGGCATCCCGACGATGATCCTGTTCAAGAACGGCGCCCCGGCCGCGACCAAGGTCGGCGCCGCGCCCAAGACCCAGCTGCAAAGCTGGCTGGAAGGCCAGCTTTAGGTCGAAATCCTCCGCTAAGCTGTGCTCCGGGGAGCTAGGTGGGCGGCTCCGTGCCCGCCAGTCCGCGGGTGTCGGGCCGGAACTTGACGTGCCTTGGCAAATCGTCTCCCGGCTCGAACCACGCCACCTTGCTTCCCCAGAAGATATGGAAGCCCGGCGGCAGGAGGTCCGGCTCGTCGAGGGTAGCGACGCTGAAGTCGACCGTTTCGGGTTGGTGGTCGACCTCCATCAGGAACGGCGTGCCGCAATCGCCGCAGAAGGTGCGGTGGCCGAAGCTGCTCGACTGGAAATGCTTCAGCCGGTCCTCGCCTTTGGTCCAGACGAGATGGCCCGTGGGAACGCTCGAAAAGACCATCGCCGGAGCGCCGCTGTTGCGCTGGCAAATGCGGCAATGGCACCAGCCTGTGTCGAACGGCGCGCTCTTCAGTTCGTAGCGCACCGCGCCGCAGGCGCAGCTGCCGGTCCAGGCTTTTTCGTCCATGGGAGAGCGGCTAGGCCGCCCCGGCGACCGCGGTCAATCCTCGCGGAGACCATGGACGACGCGGCAAGCAGTCACTATGTCCCGGGTCGCGCGTTCTTGGCGCGCGCAGCTTACGGATGGACGCTTGCAGATCCTGCTCCTCCTCTCGGCGATGTTCGCCGGTCTCACCGGATTGATTTCCGGCGACCGGGTCGTCGAGCCGCGCCATGTGGAGCAGGCAATGAGCGCCGCCGCGACGTTGGTGGAAGCCGCCCCGGCGGCCGTGCATGAGACGACGGCCGCGACCGCCTTGGTGATGCCCGCGACGGACGTGCCGATCGCCGTTCGCGCTTTCCGCCCCGAGCCTTCGGACGTCCTCACCGGTCGCGCCCCGGTCGACGAGCGCCGGCTCGAATAAGCCTCGGCCCGGAGGGCCTCTCCGACACTATTTTGTCCGTGCGCGCGGCGCGCGCACCGTCTCATCAGCTTGTTACAGGGATTTCAGCATGTTCGGCGGCTTTGCCAAAGCCATATTCGGGTCGTCCAACGACCGCTACGTTCAAGCTCGCTCCGGAAGACCGTCGAGCGGATCAACGGCTTCGAGCCGACCATCTCGGCGATGACCGACGACGAGCTCGCCAACCAGACGATCCTGTTCCGCGCAGCGGCTGGCCGAGGGCGAGAAGCTCGACGACGCTGCTGCCCGAGGCGTTCGCCACCGTCCGCGAGGCCGCCAAGCGCACGCTCGGCCAGCGCCATTACGACGTGCAGATGATCGGCGGCATCGTCCTCCATCGCGGCGAGATCGCCGAGATGCGCACCGGCGAGGGCAAGACGCTGGTCGCGACGCTCGCCGTCTATCTGAACGCGCTCGACCGGCGAAGGGCGTCCACGTCGTTACCGTCAACGACTATCTCGCCCGCCGCGACGCCGACTGGATGGGCCAGATCTACCGCTTCCTCGGCATGACGCGTCGGCGTGATCGTCCCCAATCTCACCGACCAGAGCGCCGCGACGCCTATCACTGCGGACATCACCTACGGCACCAACAACGAGTTCGGCTTCGACTATCTGCGCGACAACATGAAGTACGACCGCGCGCTCGATGGTCCAGCGGCCGTTCAATTTCGCGATCGTCGACGAGGTCGATTCGATCCTGATCGACGAGGCGCGCACGCCGCTGATCATCTCCGGCCCGACCGACGACAAGTCCGAGCTCTACATGTCGGTCGACGCGATCGTGAAGCGGCCTCGACCCCGAAGATTACGAGATGGACGAGAAGCAGAAGTCGGTCGTCCTCACCGAGGACGGCACCGAGAAGATCGAGCGGCTGCTCGAGGACGGCAGGGCTGCTGGAGGGCGCCAACCTCTACGATTTCGAGAACACGCAGGTCGTCCACCACCTCAACCAGGCGCTGCGCGCGAACGTCATGTTCAAGCGCGACATCGATTATATCGTCAAGGACGGCAAGGTCATCATCATCGACGAGTTCACCGGCCGCATGATGGACGGGCGGCGCTGGTCGGACGGCCTGCACCAGGCGGTCGAGGCCAAGGAAGGCGTCGAGATCGAGCCCGAGAACCAGACGCTCGCCTCGATCACCTTCCAGAATTATTTCCGCATGTATCCCAAGCTCGGCGGCATGACCGGCACCGCGGCCACCGAGGCGGCCGAATTCTGCGACATCTACAAGATGAACGTCGTCACCGATCCCGACCAACGTGCCGGTGAAGCGGATCGACGAGGACGACGAATTCTACAAGAACACCGCACGACAAGTTCGGCGCCATCGCCAAGTCGATCAAGGAGCAAGCAGCAGATCGGGCCAGCCGGTGCTGGTCGGCACCGTCTCGATCGAGAAGTCCGAATTGCTGTCCGAATTCCTCGAGCAGGAAGGGGTCGAAGCACGAGGTGCTCAACGCCCGCTATCACGAGCAGGAAGCGCATATCGTCGCGCAGGCGGGCCGCTTTGGCGCGGTGACGATCGCCACCAACATGGCCGGCCGCGGCACCGACATCCAGCTCGGCGGCAATCTCGAGTTCCGGATCGAGCGACGAGCTTTCCGGGATCGCGGACGGGCCGGAACGCGACGCCGCGATCGCCGCGGATCAAGCGCCGAGATCGCGGCGGAGAAGGAAGCGGTGCTCGCCGCCGGCGGCCTGTTCGTGCTCGGCACCGAGCGCCACGAGAGCCGCCGCATCGACAACCAGCTGCGCGGCCGCTCGGGCCGCCAGGGCGACCCCGGCCTCAGCCGCTTCTACCTCAGCCTCGACGACGATCTGCTGCGCATCTTCGGCCCGCAGACCATGTTCGCGCGGATGATGAACAAGAATCTCGACGATGGCGAGGCGATCATCTCGCCCTGGATCTCCAAGGCGATCGAGACCGCGCAGAAGAAGGTCGAGGCGCGCAACTACGACATCCGCAAGCAGGTCGTCGAATATGACGACGTCATGAACGACCAGCGCAAGGTCATTTACGAGCAGCGCGCCGATATCATGGATGCCGAGACGGTCGGCGACGTCGTCGCCGACATGCGCGCCGAGACGGTCAACGCTATCGTCGGCGAGGCCTGCCCGCCCAATACCTATCCCGAGCAATGGGACGTGGCTGTGCTCAAGGAGCGGCTCACCGACGTCTTCGGCCTCGAGCCGCCGATCGACGACTGGCTGAAGGAGGAGGCGGTCGAGCCGGAGATGCTGGTCGACCGCATCCAGGCGCTGGCGGATGCGCAGATCGCCGAGCAAGATGGCCGAGTTGCCGCCGGAAGACGCTGGCGCAGATCGAGAAGAGCGTGCTGCTCCAGTCGCTCGACCATCACTGGAAGGAGCATCTCTCGACGCTCGACGCGCTGCGCCAGGTCATCCACCTGCGCGCCTATGCGCAGAAGACGCCGATCAACGAATATAAGCAGGAGGCCTTCGCGCTGTTCGAGCGGATGCTGGTCTCGATCCGCGAGAATGTGACCCAGACGCTGGCCACCAACATGTTCTACCAACCCCCGCCGCAATTCCAGCAGATGCCGGACCTGTCGAACCTGGACCTGTCCCAACTACAGGGCCTCGACCTTCAGGCTTTGCAGAATCTGCAGAACCTGCCGGGTCTGCAGGGCCTGCCAGACTTCATCACCAACCATATCGACCCGTTCACGGGCGACGATGACACCGCCGACGTGGATGCCGGCACCGGCAACATCCTCTCGCGCCTGCCGCCGCTGCAGATCGAGCAGCCGGCAATGCCGCGGGACGTCAACGTGGCCGAGCTACCGCAGGTTAGCCGCAACGCCCCGTGCCCCTGCGGCTCAGGCCTCAAATACAAGCACTGCCACGGCCAGCTGGCTTAGGGGACATTACCTCACCTTGGCGAAGGCCGGTGTCAGCGCAAAGCGCGCTGCGCTAATCTTCCTGAGATCCCGGCCTTCGCCGGGATAACGGAAAGGTGGTTTGACGCGGGCGGGCGTCAGGCGACCTTGAACCCTTCCTTGTTCATCATCGCGGTCAGGCGGGCATTCTGCTCGCTCGACATCGCTTCGCGGAAGCTGGGGAAGACCTCGTCTTCCTCCATCCGGATATGCTCCTCGATCATCGTGCGAAAATCGCGCACGCGGGCAAGCCAGTCCGGGCTGTCCTTCGGCATCGTCTCGAGCTCGAAGAGATAGGTCTTCACATAGCCGTGCTCGGAATTGAGCGCGTCGGCGTCGTGGGCGAGGTTCGCCTCGCGGAGCGCCGGATAGATGACATTCTCTTCCTCGACCGCATGCTTATCGAGCGCATATTTGAGCTTCATGAGGAGGTGCGAGCGAAGCATCGTCTGGCTGTCGTCGGTCGCGTCGATCTTGTCGAAGAGGGCGCGCGTCGCCTGATGCTCCGCCTTCAGCGCGTCGAACCAATCGCCGATCGCGCCGGATGAGAACTGGACGAAGAGCTTTCGGCCGACATTGGCGGCCATGCCGATCGCCGCTCCGGCCAGCGCCGCGCCGGCGAGCACCCCGGCATGATCCTTGCCCCAGCCGAAGGCACTTTGCTCGCCGCCGCGGGACGTTTTGCTTTGCTTCAATTCGGTCCTGCTTGCCATCGCATCCTCCTGATGAGCCTGGCTTGAGGAACCCGCCGGACCGGATACCGGTTCCGGCGTCTCCGCTCCGAAAAAGCGATTGTTTCAGAGACTTTACCGCTTTGTGCGGCAGGCCGTTTCGGCGGCGCGCCGGCCGGCTGGGACCCGCCGCGCGTTCAAATCGTTCCGAGCGGCACATAAGAGGAGAGCCTCCATGAAAGCCTTGGTCTGGCACGGCAAGCAGGACATAAGATGCGACAACGTCCCCGATCCCGAGATCGAGGATTCGAAGGACGCGATCATCAAGGTGACGAGCTGCGCGATCTGCGGCTCCGACCTCCACCTCTTCCACAATTTCATCCCAGGCATGATGCCCGGCGACATTGTCGGCCACGAGACGATGGGCGAGGTGATCGAGGTCGGCAAGGACGTCACCAAGCTGAAGAAGGGTGACCGGATCGTCATCCCCTTCACGATCAATTGCGACGAATGTGAGCAATGCCGGCGCGGCAATTACTCGCTCTGCGAGAAGAGCAACCGCAACAAGGCGATGGCGGACAAATTGTTCGGCCACGCGCCCGCTGGCCTGTTCGGCTATACCCATTTGACCGGCGGCTATTCGGGCGGTCAGGCCGAATATCTGCGCGTGCCCTGGGCGGATTCCACGCACATCCGCATTCCCGACAGCCTCAGCGACGAGCAGGCCCTGTTCCTCAGCGACATCTTTCCGACTGGCTGGCAGGCGGCCGTCCAATGCGACATCCAGCCCACCGACACGGTTGCGATTTGGGGCGCTGGCCCGGTCGGACAGATGGCGATCCGCAGCGCGATCCTGCTCGGCGCGAAACAGGTGATCGTCATCGATCGCATTCCCGAGCGGCTCAGCATGGCCGAGGCGGGCGGCGCGATCACTATCAATTTCGACGATGAGAGCGTCGTCGAGCGGCTGAACGACCTCACCGACGGCAAGGGACCGGAAAAGTGCATCGATTGCGTGGGCCTGGAGGCCCACGCCACCCAGCATATCGATTCGATGATCGATCGCGCCAAGCAGGCAATGTGGATGGAGAGCGACCGGCCGCACGTGCTTCGCGAGATGATGTACGTGTGCCGCGGCGCCGGCGTGCTCTCGATCCCGGGCGTCTATGGCGGGCTGATCGACAAGGTGCCGTTCGGAATGGCGATGAACAAGGGCCTCACCTTCCGGATGGGCCAGACCCATGTCCGCCGCTGGACCGACGACCTCGTCCGCCGGATCGACGAAGGGCAGATCGACCCGTCCTTCGTCATCACCCACGAAGCCAAGCTCGACGAGGGGCCGGGCATGTACCGCGTCTTCGAGCAGAAGGACGACAGTTGCATCAAGGTGGTGCTGAAGCCCTGATCGACCATCAGAATGGAGAGAATGACATGAACGACGCATCGACCCTGGTGACGAAGCGGGCCGACCGCAGCTTCACCGCCACCGACCGGATCGCCCGCGGTCTCGGCTGGTTCAGCCTCGGCCTCGGCCTCGCCGAGATCATCGCTCCCGGCAAGCTCGCCGGCGCCCTCGGCCTCGAAGGCAAGGAGACCTTGCTGCGCGCCTATGGCGGCCGCGAGATCGGCGCCGGTATCTGGGCTCTTTCCGATACGCCCGGCCCAGCGCTCTGGGCGCGCTTCGGCGGCGACCTCGTCGACCTCGGCACGCTCGCCATGGGTCTTCGCGGCGCCGACAGCGCGCAGAAGCGCAATGCCGGTATCGCGCTTGCTGCGGTGGCGGGAATTACCGCCGTCGACCTGCTGACCGCGATGAAGATCACGTCCGAGAGAAGCTCGGAGAAAGGCCAGACGGGCCGCGATTACAGCGACCGCAGCGGCTTCCCCGGCGGCGTCGACAAGGCCAAAGGCGCGGCCCGGAAGGACTTCAAGACCCCGCCCGATTTCCGCGCTGCGCCGGTCGAGGAGCCGAAGCGTCAGTCCGCGGAGCTCCAGGCGGCCTGAGAAGCCGTTGCGGCGCACGATTGTAACCCCTCCCTCCTGTGGGAGGCGTAGGGGGTGGGGGCGCAGGCGAAGCCGGGCGCGCCGCAAAGCCACGTCACCCCTCATCCGGCTCTTCGAGCCACCTTCTCCCAACAAGGAGAGACGGAAGATTGTGCTACGATGCGCCCTCGCTATCCGGCAGCCGGCAGAGGTCGACCCAGTCTTTCGCCACCAGATCCGCCAGCCGCGTCGGTGTCACCTCGACCGAGCTGGTGAGCGAGCCGGCTGCCGGGAAGACGGTATCGAACGCCTGCAGTGAGACGTCGCAGTAGACGGGGAGCGGCGACTTCAGCCCGAACGGGCAGACGCCGCCGACCGGATGGCCAGTCGCCGCCAGCGTCTCTTCCGGCCCGAGCATTCGCGGACGTCCGCCGAACCCCGCCTTGCTCTTCTGGTTGTCGAGCCGCGCATCGCCGCGGGTGACGAGCAGGAAGGTCTCGTCCTTCACCCGCACCGCCAGCGTCTTGGCAATCCGCGCCGGCGCGACACCGAGGGCCTGCGCCGCCTCGGCGACCGTGGCGGTGCTCATCCCATTGTCGATGATGGCGAGGTCGGGCGCGTGTGCGGTTAGCCAGGCGCGAACGGATTCAAGGCTCATCGCGATTTTTCTGATGCCCGGCGATCATGATCCGAGCTTATCAGTATCGTGCAAAACGGCCAGCATGGTTCTGAATTCGCGCCACGCTGCCATCCGCACCAGAAGCGGAAAAACGACGGGGAGGGGCCTTATGAGGGACGTCAAATTCGGAGCGAACGTCTACGGCGCGGCGGCCTTGCTGCTCGGCGCGATCATCGCGGTCAGCGGCGATTTCATCACGACCTGGCAGCCGGTGCCGGAGGATGCGCCGAGGCACGCGATCCTGGTGTACATCGGCGCGGCCCTGTTGATCGGCGGCGGCGCCGCCGTGCAATGGCCGCGGACGCGGCGGACCGGCGGCGCACTCCTCGCCCTCATCTTTCTGGTGTTCGCCTTGCTGTGGGCGCGGCGCGTCATCGGCTTTCCCCAGATATTGGGGACCTGGCTTGGGACCGCCGAGGAGCTGGCCATCGCGCTCGGCGGATGCGCGCTGTTTCTTCCGCTGCTGCCTCCCGGGCGGCAGCCGGCGGCTCGCCTGGCGCTGCGCATCGTCTTCGGCCTCTGCGCTCTGCTCTTCGGGGCCGCCCACTTCGCCTATGTGAAAGAGACGGCCGCTTTGGTCCCGGCATGGCTTCCGCCCAATTCCGATTTCTGGGCCTATGCGACCGGCGCCTGCGACGTAGCGGCGGCCCTGGCCTTCGTGTCGGGGATTCTGGCCTTGCTCGCGGCGCGGCTGCTGACGTTGATGTTCCTCGTCTTCCAGGCCCTGGTCTGGTTGCCGCAGCTGTTCCAGCATCCCCACGAGCCCGCGGCCTGGGGCGGAAACGGCGTGAACCTGGCGCTGGTCGGCGCCGCGTGGATCATCGCGGAATTGGTGGAGACGCAGACGAAGCGGCGCCCGGCCGAATAGCCGATGTCCTTCAGGGGAAGACGAGGCCCTTCACGTTGGTGCGCATGCGCAGAATCTCGTGGCCGGCGGTCATGAACAATGTCTTCCCGTCGGGGCCTCCGAAGGCGCAGTTGGAGATGGCGGTGCCGGCATCGATATGGCCGAGCTCCCGCCCGTCCGGCGTGAAGATGTAGAGGCCGCCAGGCCCGCTTGCCCAGAGATTGCCGCGCGCGTCGATCGACATGCCGTCGGGAAGGCCGGGCAGGCCCTTGGCCGCGAGAGCCGTCATGTCCTTGAACACGCGCCGCGAAAGGACCGCGCCCGTCGGGCTCAGCTTGTAGGCCATGATCACAGCGTGCTTCGGATCGGAATTGGAGACGTAGAGCGTGCGCGCGTCGGACGAGAGGCCGATGCCGTTGGGGAAGGCGAGGGCGCCATCGATCAAGGTGACCTTGCCGCCGCGGGTGAGGCGGTAGACGCCGTTCACCTTCAGCTCCTTGACCGGCGAGGCGTCGAGATCCTTGAGCCCGTAGGGCGGATCGGTGAACCAGATCGATCCGTCCGGCCCGCGCACCAGGTCGTTGGGCGAGTTGAAGCGCTTGTCCTCATAACGCTCGATCAGGAACTGCTTCCGCTTGGTGGCGAGATCGAGCCGGGCGATCGCGCGGCTGCCGCTGTCGGCGACGAGGATGGAGTTGGAGCCCGGCGGCCCCGCTTCGAGCCCGTTCGATCCTGGCTCACGGAACGGCGCGAGATCGGACCCCGCATAGCCTGAGGGCTGCAGGAACAAGGTCGCGCCGTCGCTCGCGCTCCAGCGATACATCTTGTTCTCGGGCACGTCGCTGAACAGCAGATAGCCGCCCCCGCGCACCCAGACCGGCCCCTCGCTCCAGGTAAAGCCGTCGGCGATCTTCTCGACCTTCGCGTCGCGCCGGATCAGGGCGTCGAGCGCCTTGGCCGCGCGCTGGACGGTGGCGGCCACCGGAGGGGAGGGCGCTGGCGCGGCAGCGAGGATCAAAGCGGCAAAAGCGGCGGCGAATGTCTGGCGGATCATGGGCGCAACTTGCCGCCCGCGACGGCGGCGATCAAGCGGGATGTTCGGGCGACACCATCCATGCATCCGCACGTGGCGTGGCGCTGACGATGGATTCCGGTGCCTGTGACGCAAATGACTGCTTTCCACCCGTTGCGGACATTCCCCGCCGCCTGCTAGCCTTCTCCAGAGGGGGAGTTCATGCACATTCACCTGCCGAAGCCGCTGCATGGCTGGCGCCAGTTCGTCGGCGAGGTGGGCATCATCGTCATTGGCGTGCTGATCGCGCTTGGCGCGGAGCAGATGGTGGAAAGCCTCCGCTGGCAGCAGAAGGTGCGCTCGACGGACGAGTTCGATCCGCCGCGATCTGGCGCTTACCGCGGACGTCGCATCCGAGCGCGTCGCCGTCAGGCGCTGTCTCGATGACCGCCTCGAGCGTCTCAAGGGATTGATCGAGCATCCCGGCACGCACGTCGCGCTCCCGCCCGACGAGGACGGCTTTCCAATGGCTCGCGCCTATCGCGCTCCCGCCCGCGTCTGGAACAGTCAGCCGTGGGACGGGATGCTCGCGGACGGCACGCTGCAGCATCTCGATCCCGAGCGCGGCCGCGCGCTGAACCTGCTCTATTTGACCGTTCGCTCGGCCGAGCGCGCGAACCAGGAGGAGACGGCTGAAGCGCCCGATCTCTGGATCCTCGACGACAAGGCTCTCCAGCTCACGCCGGACAAGAGGGTCGATCTGCTTCAGCGCATTGCCAGTTTGTCCCGGCTCAACGGCGAACTCTACGGCCTGTCCCGCACGATATTGCGACGGATCGCTGACCTCGGCGAGTTGCCACCGCTCGACGCGACGATCCCGCGACTCGCCAGCCAATACTCGCTCGCCACGCGGTGCAAATATGCGCGGGCGGATCTCCAGGATCGGGTTTCCAAGGGGTGGTTCACCCTCCACCGCTGAACCGGCCGATCAGCTTCGCAAGACACCCAGCTCGCGGCGCAAGGCGGCGTACCAACGCTCTTGACAGCCGAGCCCGCATCGAACACTTTGCCATATGGCAAACCTTTCGGAGTCCCGGCTGGATCGGGCGTTTGCGGCGCTCAGCGAGCCAAGCCGCCGCGCGATGCTGCTGCGGCTCGAGCGCGAGCGGGAGCTCAGCGTCAGCGAGCTGGCACGGCAGCTGCCGATCAAGCTTCCGACCGTGCTCAAGCATCTGAAAATCCTGTCCGAGGGCGGCCTCGTGCGGCGGGAGAAAAAGGGCCGCACCGTCACGGTCAGCCTGACGCCCGAACCGCTCCGGGAAGCCGCAGACTGGCTCGCCCGCTATGAGCGCTTCTGGTCGAGCAGCCTCGATCGGCTCGTCGAGGCGGCCGAGGCGCGGGAGGCGGCGCTGCCGCCGGAGGAAAGATGACCGGCTTCACGCTCACCCGCCATATAAGCGCGCGGCCCTCGACCGTGTTCGAGCTTCTGTCGACCGCGGCGGGCCTGACCTCCTGGTGGGGGCCGGACGATTTCCCCGTGATCTCGGCCGAAGCCGACGTGCGGGTCGGCGGAGGCTTTCGCGTGCATTTCCGCACGATCGATGGCGCCGAACACGAATGCGCCGGCGAATTTCTGGAGATCGCGGCTCCGGAGCGCCTCGTCATGAGCTGGCGCTGGTCCGCAGGCGGCGTGCCAGAGGAGCAGGGCCGGGTATCCCGGGTCGAATTCCATATCCGCCCCGACGGCGCCGGCACCGAGCTGACCTTGATCCATGCCGGGCTGAGCGATGCGGAATCGCAGCGCAGTCACGAGCGGGGCTGGAGCGGCGCGCTCGACAAATTATGCCGGGGCTGGCCGCCTGACGGGCAAACAAGGGGAGATGAGAGATGAACAAGCTCGCCATAGTGATCGTCGGCCTGCTTGGCGCGGCGTGCTTCGGCGCCCCTGGATCGGCGCATGCGGCAACGCCCGATCCCGCCATGGCGCCGGTCCAGAACTATTTCATGCCGGACCAGGCGGCTGAGATCGCGCTCGCACGAAGCGCCGCGCCGCCCTCTGTCTCCGCGGATGCCGAGATCCTGGTGCTCGGACCCAAAGGCTATGGGGTGGCCGTTGCCGGCAAGAATGGATTCACCTGCCTGGTCGAGCGCTCCTGGTTCGCCGGTCTCAAGGATGAGGGCTTCTGGAATCCCGCAATTCGGGGGCCGGACTGCTACAATCGCCAGGCGGCGCGCTCGGTGCTGCCGACCTTCCTGACGCGCACCCGGTGGGTGCTGGCCGGCGCGTCCCGGGACGAGATCATCGCCCGCACCCGCGCTGCGATGGCCGCCGGGCAGGTGCGTGCGCCCGAGAGCGGTTCGATGAACTACATGCTGTCGAAGCACAGCTATCTGGGCGACGGTCCCCGCGGCCCCTGGCATCCGCACCTGATGTTCTTCATGCCGCCGATGCAGGCTTCGGATTGGGGCGCGGACCTGCCCGGAACGCACGTATATGCGGCTCGCGCCGACGCCGGGATCGACCCTTATACCTTGTTCTTCGTCCCGGTCGGAATCTGGTCCGACGGTAGCTCCGACGGTCCTGCAGGCACCGGACACACGATGTAAGGCGCAAGCGGACGGCGGTTGCCCGGTGCCGTGGCGGACCTTAGGATTCGCCATCTCGAAAAGCGGGGCGATCCATGGGTGGGGCACGGTTGAGGCAAACAATCATTGCGGCATTGCTGGTGGCGCTTTCCGCCTCCGCCCAGGCCGCCGCACCGATGCCTTCGATCGAGCGCGATCTCGCCGACGTCTCGGTCGACGGCTTGCATGCGCTGTACCGGAGTCACCGCTACACCGTGCGCCAGGTCGTCCAATGGCATCTCGATCGGCTGCGCCGCTATAATGGCGTGTACAAGGTGGCGCCCGCCATCCTCACCGACGAAGCCCTCAGCGAGGCGGCGCGCGAGGATGCGGAGGCACGGCGTCCCGGCTTCCGGCCTCCCGCGCTCTGGGGCGTGCCGATCGTCATCAAGGCCAATATGAGCATCAAGGGCCGTGTCACGACCGCCGGCTGGCACGGCTTCATGCTGCCGGAGCACGCGCTGATCGCGCCGCGCGACGCCACGGTGGTCGCGAAGCTTCGGGCGGCGGGCGCGATCGTCATCGGCGTCACCAACATGCCCGATTTCGCAGCGAGCGACACGACCCGCTCGACCGCCTTCGGCCGCACCGGCAACGCCTATGACGTGCGCTTCTCGCCGGGCGGCTCGTCGGGTGGCACCGTCACCGCGGTGACCGGCAACATGGCGGTGATGGGGACTGGCACCGACACCGGCAATTCGATCCGCATGCCGGTCGCGACCAGCAATCTCGTCGGCATCTTCCCGACCCGCGGGCTGGTCAGCATCGCGGGAATCGCGCCGCTCAATTCCCTGCTCGACAATGCCGGCCCGATCGCCCGGAGCGTCCCCGACGCCGCGGCGATGCTGAGTGTGATGGCCGGTGAAGATCCGCTCGATCCGGCCACCGTCGGCGCGTCGGCGAAGGCCGAGCCCGGGCTTTACACGCGCTACCTCGTGCCCGGATCGCTTAAGGGGAAGCGTTTCGCCGTGCCCTCCTTCATCCTCGACGGCGCATCGCCGGTCTTCCAGGGCATCTGCCCCGGAACCTCTGCGGATGTGGCGGCCAAGGCCCGCCAGGATGCTCGGGTGCCGCTGAAGCCGGAAACCCGCGCCGCATTTATGCGCGCCCTCGAAGAGCTTCGCGCGGCCGGCGCGACGGTGATCGTCGATCCGGACATCCTGCCGGACGATTTCGCCGACATGGCCTCGCAAATCTGCACCTTGCCCTATCTGCGCGAGGGCTACGACCATTTCCTCGCCAATTTCGGGCCGCCCGAATATCGCAGTGTTGCCGCCTACGAGAAGGCGACCGGTCATCCGCTCCCGCCCACCGCGATCGGCGGCAGCGGGACGGCGCTCTCCGGCCTTCCGAACGTCCGGCAGGCACGCCTCGAAGACGATCCCGAGGCCGAACGCACCTATCTCGGCCCGCGCCGCGCCTTGCTCGCGCGCTATCTCGCGGAGATGGACCGACTGCATCTCGACGGCTTCGTCTATCCGGCCATCCAGATGCCGCCGCCAGACGAGACCATGCCGCAGGACCATCAGATCAGCGGCGGTCCGCACAGCGCGACCGATTGGGTCAACATGATCGGCGTGCCCGCCATCTCGATTCCCGCCGGTTTCTATGACGACGGCTTGCCCTTCGGCATCGAGCTGAGCGCTCGTCCGTGGCGCGACGGCGACCTGATCTCATGGGCCTACGATTATGAGCGCCTCACCCACCACCGCCGCCGGCCCGTGCTTATCGATCAAGGCTTGCTACCGGACGCCGCCAAGCCGCTCGACCCGGCGGATGGACCTAACTGACCTTTGGCTCTTCAGACGACGGTCGCTGGCGCCGTCTCCCGGATAGTGCGCTCGGGAACCAGCATCGCGCCGAGGGCGACGAGCGGTGCGAGGGTGACGAGGAAGGTCAAATGATACCAGACGGGCAGCTTGCTCCAGACATGCACGTGCTCGGGCAGGAACATGAGGAGCAGCAGGAGGCCGGCGATCCACGGCGCGCCGCGGCTCGCGGGCGCGACTGCCTTCACGATCGCGCCGGCCGCAAGCGAGGTCAGAGCCGCTTCGGTCAACCGCCCGATCTTCATCGCGAGGGTGAATTGCAGCGTCGCCTCCGTCGCGTGATAACCCGGGATGGCCGCGCGCAATCCGAAGTTGAGGATCGTCACGATCACGATCCACGCGACGAGCCCTGCCACGATGGCTCCAATGGTTCGTCCCATGGCCGACCTCCCTTGCGTTTTGCTCGAAATCATATTAGTTTAATTAAACTATGAACGCAAGAATGCTTGTGCTCGGCGTGCTCCACCGCGGCGACTTCCACCCCTATGAGATCAAACGCCGGCTCGAGGCGGCGATGGTCGAATGCTATATCGATGTGGACGTCGGCACGCTTTATTATGCCGTGCGCCAGCTCGAGAAGGAGGCGTTGATCGAGGCGGTTGCGCAGGAGCGCGTCGCGCGGGGCGGCATCCGCACCATCTATCGGATCACCGACGCGGGGAGGGCCGAGTTCCGGAAGGGCCTGCGCCGGCAGTTCGACGTCGAGGGGCCGGTCTCCCAAACCCTCTATGGCGCCCTGTTGTTTCTGCACCTTGCCGATCGGGTCGAGGTCGAAGCCGCGCTCCGCCGCCGCATCGCCCGCCTCGACGATCTCATCGCCAAATTGGCCCCGATCCGCGCTCAGCTGGCGCCTTTGGTCTCGACCGGCGGCGCGCATTTGCTCGCGCATATCGAACAGCAGCGGCGGCTCGACCGCGATTGGCTGAAGACATTGCTCGCCGATATCGAAGCGCACGGAATTCGCGATGTCGCCTACCCGACGCAGCTTGGCAGGCCGGCTCCAGCCGAGGCCCGCTAAAGCGTTTTTCTCGGATGTAAGGAATGGCTCCCCGGGACGGATTCGAACCATCGACCAACCGGTTAACAGCCGGTTGCTCTACCGCTGAGCTACCGGGGAGCAGCCTTTCGGCGAGCGGCGCCTATAGCAGCGCGATTCTTGAAAACGCAAGGCTTTGGACCTGCGTCAGGCGGTGAATTGCTCCATCGTGATCCGCTCGTCGAGCGCATGCTCGGGGTCGAAGAGCAGGGTGAGCTCCTGGCTGCGATCGACGCACACTTCGACAGTGGCGACGTCGCGCACCTCATGCTGGTCGGCGACCGCCGAGACCGGCCGTTTCTTGGGATCGAGCACCCGCAGCAGGATCGTGAGGCCGCCCGGGATTAGCGCACCGCGCCAGCGGCGGGGGCGGAAGGGGCTGATCGGGGTCAGCGCCATCAGATTGGCGCCGAGCGGCAGGATCGGCCCGTTTGCGGAGAGATTGTAGGCTGTGGAGCCGGCGGGCGTCGCGACGAGGATGCCGTCGCAGATGAGCTGAGGCAGCACGACGCGGCCGTTCACCGAAATCTCGATCCAGGCGGTCTGGCGCGTCTCGCGGAGCAGGGAGACTTCGTTGATCGCAGGCCGGGTGACGGTCGCGCCGTCGGTTCGCGTCGCGACCATGGTCAGCGGCGCCACCTTGAAGGATTTGGCGTGATTGACGCGGGCACGCAGGCCGTCGAGCCGCCATTCGTTCATCAGGAAGCCGACCGTGCCGCGATTCATGCCGAAGACCGGGCAGACGCGGCCGCGCTCGAGCATTTCGTGGAGGGTCTGGAGCAGGAAACCGTCGCCGCCGAGAGCGATGATCAGCTCCGCTTCCTGCAGAGGCACGAAATCATAGCGCTTGCGCAGCAGCGCCTCGGCCGCCTGCGCCGCTTCGGCGGGCGAGGCGAGCAGGGCCGCCGGCTTGTCCGCATTGGCCGTCATCGCCGCCTTGCTACGGGGCGGGGCGGCCCTCGGCAAGCGCGCTCCTCCTCTCCCATCCAAGGAGAGGGCGGAAAGGCAATGTTCAGCGGGCGCCGTGTCGCAGCGAAACAGCGGTGCTGGTGGATACGTCTAAACCGATTGTTGAGGGAGTCGGGCGAGAGTAGACCGATGCGGGACGAAACGGGCTAGAGCGGGAAGGGGGGAGCGGGCAAGATGGCTGCTGGCGTCGGCGCCGCGCCGCTTTTCATCCTGTCCTTCCGCCACCGCGACGAGCTCATTGCCGCCGCGGAACGGACGGGCTGGCAGCTGATCGCCGCGCGCCGCGCCGACAATGCGGAGAGTCGCTTCATCGCCTCCGGTGCTTCGGTAGCGGTGGTCGATGCGCGCGGCGCACTGCCCGAGGGACGGGAGGCGGTGCGCATCCTCGCCGATGCCTGCGAGGCCAACGCGGCGGCCCTGGTCGTCCTCCTCTCGCGCACCGACGAGGCGGCGCTCGATGCGCTCCACGCCGCCGGCGCGACCCATTTCCTGGTCAGCCCGTTCAGCGAGCAGCAGCTGCTCCAGACGCTGAACTTCGCCCGCCGCCATGCCGAGCGGGTCGGCGGCCGCCGGCCGTTTCGCGCAGGCGAGCCCGGCGGTCCGGCCGCAGGCGCTTCGTGGCGGTGGGAGCCGGGGTCGTCGACCGTCGAGCTCAGCCCCGCCCTCGCCCGCAAGGTGGGGCTGGGCGAGGAGCCGGGCGGGCGGGCGCCGCTGATCGAATTGTTCCGCAAGCTGGGGCCTGAAGGCCGGCGCGCGGCACGGGGCGCCGTCGACCGGCTGCTCGCCACCGGTCAATCGACCGCCTTCGCGCATGAGGATCATGAGACGGAGGGCGGCCGTCTCGCTCATCATCTCCGCGTCGACGAGGAGAAAGGCGGCGTCGTCGGCCGCACCGAGGCGATCGCGCCGCTCGAAGGCCCGGCCTGGCAGTCGCGCGATCCGATGACCGGCGCGCGCGACGCGCGGGCGGCGCGCGCCTGGATCGAACACCAGCTCGCTGTCCCCGCCGAGGCACCACCATCGCTCGTCCTCATCCTGCTCTCGGTCAGCCGTTTCGACACGATCAACGCCGCCTTCGGGCGCAGCACCGGCGATGCCGTGCTGCAGGCCGCCGCGCGTCGTATCGAGCGGCTGGTCGATGCCGACGGACGGCGGCGGCTGGTCGCGCGCGTAGCGGGGGCGGAGTTCGCGGTCCTGCTTGCCTCGCCGACCAGCCTCAACGAGGGCCGCTTCCTCGCCGGCCAATTGGTCGAGGCGATCGGGCGGCCGTTCCTTTCGGGCGACCATGTCATCACGCTTGGCAGCCGCGCCGGCGTCGTCGCGTCGGAGCCGGGCGACGATTCCGCGGCCCTGCTGCGCCGGGGCAGCGCCGCGCTCGCCGAGGCGAAGAGTGGGGAGGGGGGACCGGTGTGGGTCCTCGATTCCGAAGCGGCGCAGGACGGCGCGCGGGGCGACCAGCTCGAAGTCGATCTCCGCCGTGCGCTCGACAAGGACGAGATCGAAATCCTGTTCCAGCCGCAGGTCTCCATCGCAAGCCGTCGCATCGTCGGGGTCGAGGCACTGGCCCGCTGGCGTCATCCCCAATTCGGGGAATTGGGCGCCGCGACCCTGTTCGGCGTTGCCGACCGCTCCGATTATCTCGTCCAGCTCTCCGACCATGTGCAGCGCAAGGCGATCGCCGCCGCGGCCGCCTGGCCCGAGGCGCTTGCGGGGCTGAGGCTGGCGGTCAACGTCACCGCCGCCGACATCGTCCGGCCCGGATTCGCGGACAGCTTCCTCGCTTTGGTGGCGGAGAGCGGCTTCGATGCGGCGCGGCTGACGGTCGAGGTCACCGAAAGCGGGCTGATCGAGGATCTCGCCAGCGCCGCCGCCTTGCTCGGCCGGCTCCGCGCCGGCGGCTTGCGCGTCGCCATCGACGATTTCGGCACCGGCTATTCGAGCCTCGCTTATCTCAAGGCGCTTCCGCTCGATTATCTCAAGATCGACAAGAGATTGTCGGAGGACATTACCGGCTCGGCACGCGATCAGGTGGTGATCCGCTCGGTGATCGAGATGGCCCGCTCGCTCGGCCTCGAAGTGATCGCGGAAGGGGTGGAGACGGAGGAGCAGCTCGCCCTCCTCGCCCGCGAAGGCTGCACCCTTTACCAGGGCTTCCTCTGCGCGCCGCCGCTGGAGACGGATGCTCTCGCGGCACTCGTCGCCCGATAGCGTTTCATCGACGGCTCTCCGACACTGTGCTATCATTGCAATACAGCACGGAGAACTATCCAATGTCCCGACACTTCGAAGAGCCGCGACGCAGCCCGCGGGAAGCCTACTCCCACCCTTTCGAGCATGGGCAGCTCAGAATCTCGAAACTCGTCCAGAATGTCTTGCGTCATGGCAACCGCCGCAAGCCGGATGGCGAGCCCGACGCGGGCGGCGTACCGGTCGAGCCGAACAATCCGCGCAATCTTTCCGGCGGTGCCGCGGCGGTGCCGGAGACCGAGCAATGAGGCGCATGCGGGCGGATTGGTCGCTCATCGCGTTTTCCATCGCTCTGATGCTCGCCACGCTGGCTCCCGCTGCCGCCCAAACGGCGCAAGCGGTGCAGGCGCCGCCTCCCCCCTCCTCGGCGCCAGCGCCGGCTCCGCCGATCGACGGGGCGACGCGAAAGAGGGTGATCGAGCTCGCGATCGCGAAGATGACCGCACGCTATATTTTCCCCGAAAAGGTTCCGGCCATTGCCAAAACGTTGCGCGGCAAGCTGTCGACCGGCGGCTATGATCGTGTGGGCGACCCGAAGGCCTTTGCCGAGGCGGTGACTGCGGACATTCAAACAGTCGCCCACGACAAGCACATGCGGCTCTTCTGGTCGGCCAAAGTGCTGCCGCCACGCACCGCCGCAGGCCAACCCGACCCGGCCGAGCTGCAGCGCTTCCAGCGCATCGAGGCCGAGCTCAATTTCGACATGCCCAAGGTCGAGGTGCTCGACGGCAATATCGGCTATCTCAAGATGAACGGCTTCGATGAGGCCGAGAGGGCCGGACCCGTCTTTGCCGCGGCGATGGCATTTTTGAAGCGCACCGACGCCATCATCTTCGACATGCGCGAAAATCACGGCGGCGATCCGCACATGGTGTCGTTCGCGGTCAGCTACCTGTTTCCGGTCGACACGCTCGTCATCACCTTTCACGATCGCGACGGACCCGACCAGCAAATGTGGTCGCTGCCCGACGTGCCCGGCGGGCGCTGGAGCACCGACAAGCCGGTCTATGTGCTGACGAGCGACAAGACCGCATCGGGCGGAGAGGAGTTCGCCTACGATATCCAGCAGCTGAAGCGAGGAACGATTGTCGGCGGGACCACCTGGGGCGGCGCCAATCCGGGCGGCGTGGTTCCGCTCGATTCCCATTTCGCGATCTTCATCCCACAAGGCGCGCCGACCAATCCGGTCTCGAAGACAAATTGGGAAGGCGTCGGTGTGAAGCCGGATGTCCCGGTCGACCCCGCCACTGCGCTCGACGTCGCATGGCGCGGGGCAATGGAGAAGCTGATCGCCGGGGCGGAGGGCGACCGCCGCGAGCACCTTGAAAGGTTGCTGGCTGCCAAGCCGGCCGCACCCGCCAAATGAGCGTCTGCGACTAGGCGGCGGTGGTCTCCGTCGTCTCGATATCACGATGCGAAAGCGACCGTCGGCTCAACGCGGTCGCGTCGCCGACCACCCACGCCGCGCCCGTCATCAGCCAGGTCAGGGCGAATTCGGACCAGTTCAGATGCGCTTCCGGATGGGCGATCAGCATCGGGATCCAGATCAGGATTCCGAACAAAGCCATCATCAGGGTCATCAGCCGCAGCGCCAGCTGCGCCTGGCGGCCGCTTAGAATGGCGAGCGCGGCGAGGCCGAAGGCGATGGTGGTGAGGATCGCCCAGAACATCTGGCGCGGCGGAATCCAGGTCGGGACCAGGCTCGCGGTGAAGCGGAGATAGAAGATCTGGCTGAGCGTGTAGGAGATCGCGCAGACCCCGATGCCCAGCCGCGCCGCCCGGGCGAGCGCCGCGCCCAGATCCGCATTCTCTTGGACAACGGCGTAAATGGCGACGGCGCCCCAGATCAGGGTGAATTGCTCGAAGAAGCTGCCGTAATGCTCATAGACGCCCGGCGCCGCGACGATGTCGGGAATGCAGACCAGCGAGAAGAGCGAATAGAGGATTGCGAGAAGCATTGCCGCCGGGCGCGCGGTTCGCGGGAGCAGCACGCCGAGACCGCCGACGATCTGCGCAGCCATCAGCACGCGGCCAATGGCGGGCCCAGCGGGCAGCTTCCAGATGCGGGCCAAGGTCTGCCAGGTTTCGGCATCCCGCCACAGCAGGGCGATGATTTCGAACAGCAACGCCGACGCGCCGAACAGAACATGTCCGAGCGCGCGGCCTTCTCATGCTTCTCTTTCGCCGGCATCCGACAGCGGCATCGAGAAGGTGAAACGGGTCTCCTGCTTCCGAAGAGGTCACGTCGATCGTCCCGCCGTGGGCCTTGGCGATCTCGCTGACGATGAACAGGCCGAGGCCAAGGCCGTGCTGGCTCCTCCGGATCGCGCCGCGGAAGAAGGGCTGGAAGAGCTGGGCGCGCGCCTTTGCGGGAATCGGGATGCCGCCATTGGCGACCGAAAGGGTGAACCGGTCCCGCGCCGGTTTCCGCTTTCACCTCGATCGGCAGGCCCGGAGCGCCATGGGTCACGGCATTCGAGACCAGATTGGCGGCGAGTTGGCCGATCCTCGCGGGATCGCAATCGACCGGCTCGGTGATCGCGAAATCGGTGACGATCACCCGATCGGGCTGCGTGGCCCGGACCTCGGCCACCACCTGCTCGAGCATCGGCGCCAGCGACTCGACTCGAGTCCGCGCCAGCGTCAGGCCCCCGCCCAGCCGTCCGCGGGCGAAATCGAGGATGTTGTCGATGAGGGCGGTCGCGCGGGCGACGCTGTTGCTCATCTCCCGGGTCAGATACTGCCCGCGTTCGCTCAGCGTCTCGCGCGTGGTGAGCATGCGAATTCCGGCGGCGAGGGCGGCCATCGGATTGCGAAGATCGTGGCCAAGCACCGCGATGAACTGCTCGCGGAGCATCGTCGTCTCATGCTCGGATCTTGCCTCCGTCTCCGCCCGCATGCGCGCCTCGACGAGGCTGCGTTCATAGGTGCGCCGGTCCACTGCCTTGAACAGGGTGAGGCGCGTGAATTGATGCTCGCCCTTTGGCCCTCTCTTCTCGGCGGCATTGGCGATGACGGGAATCTTCGTGCCGTCGGCATGCACCAGATCCAGCGCGATCTCGTGGACGAAACCCTGCAGGCGCAGCAGCGGCGCGAGATGGGTCTCGTAGGCGATGCGGCCGCCGAAGCTCATCAGCTCATGGATCGGTCGTGCGATCAGGGTGTCGGACGTTCGTCCCAGCCAGTCGCAAAGCGTCCGGTTGATCTTCACGATCTGCGCGTCCGGAGACACGGACACATAGCCGCAGGGCGCATTTTCGTAGAGATCGGTCAGATCTTCGGTGGGACGCTCCTCAGACAAAGGCGCGAATGGCCGCCGTCACCTCGTCCGGCGCGCTGAGATTGGGGCAATGCCCGGTGGCGTCGAGAAGCACAAAGACGCTGTTCGGGATCCGCGCATGCACATATTCGCCGACGCAAGGCGGAGCGATGATGTCTTCCCGGCACTGCAGGACGAGGGTGCGCGCCTGGATCTGCGGCAGGTCGGCGCGATTGTCCGAAAGGAAGGTCACACGGGCGAATTCGCGCGCGATGTCAGGGTCCGTATTGCAGAAGCTGTTCGCCAGGGTGGCGCCGAGCTCCGGCCGATCGGGATTGCCCATGATCGCCGGCGCCATCGCCGCCGACCAGCCGAGATGATTTTCGGCCAGGAAGTCGAGAAGCTCTTCCACCTGCGCCCGCGAGAAGCCGCCGACATAATCCTCATCGTCGATATAGCGCGGCGACGGGCCGACCATGATCAGATCGGAGAACATGCCGGGCGCCTTCAGCGTCGCCAGCGCGCCGATCATCGCGCTGACCGAATGGCCCACGAACACCGCGTCGCGGAGGTCCAGCGCCCGCCCGATCTCGACGACATCGTCCGCATAGCCGGAGAGGTCGCCATATTTGGAGGAATTGTAGGCGGAAAGGTCGGAGCGGCCGGCGCCGACATGGTCGAACAGGATGATCCGGAAGTCGAGCTCCAGCGCCTCGGCGACCGGCCGCCACATATTCTGATCGCAGCCAAAGCCGTGGGCGAACATGATCGTCCGCGATCCGCGACCGAAGTCCTTCACATTGTTCCGGGAAAGCACCATCGGCCATCCCCTAGCACGGTCCGGAGCCGCCTTCTATCGGGAGGTGTGGACCCGCCGCTGGCGAGCGCGCATCATCCCAGAATCCGCGCGAGCCCCCTCGACAATTGCAGCGCGCCGTTGATCCGGCTTGCCGCGTCCGGCCAGGAGCGGGTGATGACGAGCTTGCTGATCGGGCCGCAGCTTGGCCGTGCCCTTCAGGCGCTGGACGTAGGCGATCAGGCCTTCGAGGTCGGGGAAGCTGTCGTTGTGGAAGTGGACAAGCGCGCCTTTTGGGCCGACGTCGAGTTTCGCCGACGCAGGCGTCGCGGCAGTTGAGCTTGATCTCGATGATTTTGAGGAGGTTCTCCGTCTCCTCGGGCAGCTTGCCGAAACGGTCGATCAGCTCGGCGGCGAAGGGCTCGATTTCGTCGGCTTTCCCGAACTCGTTCATGCGCCGATAGAGGCCCATGCGCAGGTCGAGATCGGGGACGTACTCCTCCGGTATCATGATCGGCGCGTCGACGGTGATCTGAGGGGAAAAATCGCTCGCGCTGCTTTGAGGCTGCCGCCGGACTTCGCCTCCAGGATCGCGTCCTCCAGCATCGACTGGTAGAGCTCGAAGCCGACCTCCTTGATGTGGCCCGACTGCTCGTCGCCGAGCAGATTGCCGGCGCCGCGTATGTCGAGATCGTGGCTGGCGAGCTGGAAACCGGCGCCGAGCGATTCGAGATTGGCGAGCACCTGGAGGCGCTTGTCCGCCGCCTCGGTGATCGTCCGCGTGCCGGGCGTGGTGAAATAGGCGTAGGCGCGGGTCTTCGCCCGGCCGACGCGGCCGCGCAACTGGTAGAGCTGGGCGAGGCCGAAGCGGTCCGCGCGGTGGACGATCAGCGTGTTCGCCGAGGGGATGTCGAGGCCGCTCTCGACGATCGTGGTCGAGAGCAGGACGTCGTACTTGCGGTCGTAGAAGGCGGACATGCGCTCCTCGACCTCGGTCGGCGACAGCTGGCCGTGCGCGATGATGAAGCGCACCTCCGGCACCTCGTCGCGCAGGATATTGCTCGATGTCGGGTAAATCGGCGATGCGAGGCGCGACGAAATAAGTCTGGCCGCCGCGATAATGTTCGCGCAGCAAAGCCTCGCGGACCACCACCGGGTCCCAAGGCATGACATAGGTGCGCACCGCCAGCCGGTCGACCGGCGGCGTCTGGATGACGCTACAATTCGCGAAGGCCGGACATCGCCATCTGCAGGGTGCGCGGGATCGGCGTCGCGGTGAGGGTGAGAACGTGGACGTCCGCGCGCATCGCCTTTCAGCCGCTCCTTGTGGGTGACGCCGAAGCGCTGCTCCTCGTCGACGATGACGAGGCCGAGCCGCTTGAACTCCATGCCCTTGGCCAGGATCGCGTGGGTGCCGATGACGATGTCGATCTTGCCGGCGGCGAGGCCCTCGCGAGTCTCCTTCGCCTCCGCTGGGCGGCACGAGGCGAGAAAGGCGGCCGATCTCGATCGGAAAGCCGCGGAAGCGCTCGACGAAGGTGTTGTAATGCTGGCGGGCGAGGAGGGTGGTCGGGCAGACCAAAGCGACCTGCATAGCCGGCCATGGCGGCGGCGAAGGCGGCGCGCAGCGCGACCTCGGTCTTGCCGAAGCCGACGTCGCCGCAGACCAGCCGGTCCATCGGCTTGCCGGCTTCGAGATCTGCGAAGACGTCGGCGATGGCGCGGTCCTGATCCTCCGTCTCCTCATAGGGAAAGCGGTCGGCGAAGGCGGCGTAGCTGGTGTCGGGCTCGACGACGGCGCCCGGGCGCAGCGCGCGCTCGGCGGCGGTCTTGATCAGCTCGCCGGCGATCTCGCGGATCCGCTCCTTCATCCGCGACTTGCGGCGCTGCCAGGCCTCGCCGCCCAGTTTGTCGAGCGCGACTCCGTCGCTCTCGCTGCCGTAGCGGGAGAGAATGTCGATATTCTCGACCGGCACGTAGAGCTTGTCGCCGCCCGCATATTCGAGCGCGACGCAATCGTGCGGGCTGGTGCCGACGGGGATCTGGGTCAGGCCCTCGTAGCGGCCGATGCCGTGATCGGCATGGACGACGAGGTCGCCGGGGGTGAGCGTCGCCAGCTCGCTGAGGAAGGCATCGGCCGACTTGCGCCGCTTGCGCCGGCGGACGAGCCGGTCGCCGAGCATGTCCTGCTCGGTGAGCAGGGCGAGGTCGGGCGGTGGTGAAGCCGTGGTCGAGGGGGAGGACGACGAGCGCGACGGCCTGCGGTCCGCGGCGCCGAGCGCCTCCTGCCAGTCGTCGGCCAGCGTCGCGCCGGTCAGCCCGTGATCCGCCAGCAGCCCTTTCAGCCGCTCGCGCGAGCCGCGGGAATAGCTGGCGAGCACCACCTTCTTCTTCGCGCGGCGCAGCTCGGCGACATGCGCGACCACCGCCTCGTAGATGTTGGCATTCTGCGAGCGCTCGGGCGCGAAATCGCGGGCATTGTCGACGCCGAAGTCGAGCACGCGCGCGCTTTCCGGCTCGTGAAAGGATGTTGCGAGATGGAGCGGCCGCGTCTCGATCAGCTTCTGCCATTCGTCGCGTGAGAGATAGAGGCTGTCGGGCTCGAGCGGGCGATAGCTGCCCGGATCGCGACGATCTGGGCGCGCTTCGCGATTCTCGTAATAATCCGCGACCGCCTCGAAGCGGGCATCGGCGGCGCCGGCGTCGTGCGGTGTCGCGGACGACGATGTCTTCATCCGAGAGATGGTCGAAGAGCGTTCCCAGCCGTTCCTCGAACAACGGCAGCCAGTGATCGATGCCGGCGAGGCGGCGGCCTTCCGACACCGCCTGATAGAGCGGGTCGCCGGTCGCGGTGGCGCCGAACTTCTCGCGATAGCGCGAGCGGAAGCGCTTGATGCTGTCCTCGTCGAGCAAGGCCTCGGACGCGGGGAGGAGGGTGAAGCCGCCTCGCTCGTCGCCGGTGGTGCGCTGGTCGCCGGGATCGAAGCGGCGGACGCTCTCGATCTCGTCGCCGAAGAAATCGAGGCGCAGGCCCTCGGTCTCGCCCGACGGGAAGAGATCGACGATGCCGCCGCGCACCGCGAATTCGCCTGCATCGCGCAACCGTATCGGTGCGGTGATAACCGTTGGCCTGGAGCAAGGTGGCCAGCCGGTCGAGGTCGATCCGCTCGCCGGGTGCGAGGCGGGCGACGAGCTGGCGGATGCGAAACGGCGTCAGCGTGCGCTGGGTGGCGGCGTTGACGGTGGTGACGAGGAGCTGCGGTTTCTCCGCGCTTGCGCTGCAGCGCATGCAGGTGGCGAGCCGCTCGGCGGTGGAGCGCAGCGACGGCGAGGCGCGGTCGTAGGGCAGGCAGTCCCAGGCCGGGAAGGCGAGCACCTCCAGCTCCGGCGCGAAATAGTTCGCGGCATCGGCGAGCGCCCGCATCGCCGCCTCGTCCGGCGCGATGAAGACGGCGCGGCCCTTCGCCGCGCGCGCCAGATCCGCCGCCAGCCAGGGCAGGAAGCCGGCGGGCGCGCCGGCCAGCGTCATCGGCCGGTCGGCGGAGAGGATCTTTTGCAGCTTTTTGGTGGCGCTTTCGCCGCCGCCCTGCTCCTGCGCCTGCGGCCTCTCGGCCAGTTTCGTCTCGTCCACGGTCACTCCGGATACCTGATATAATCGACCTGCTGGAGGCGCCCCATCATCGCGCCCCGGTAGCGTTCCGGCGGCGCGGCGGTTCCGATCGCCCAGGCCATGATGTCGACGTCCTGCTCCTCGAGCAGGGCCTCGAACCAGGCCGATCTCGGCCTCATCCCAATCGGCGGAATAAGCGTCGAAGAAGCCGCCGATCATCAAGTCGGCTTCCCGTGTGCCGCGGTGCCAGGCGCGGAAGCGGAGGCGCTTGAGGCGGGCGTCGCGGTCCATGATCTCCATGCAGGATCGGCCGCGCTGGGGAATCCAGGCGGCTGCTTCGCCATCTATGTAAGGAGAGACACGGCCGGAATGAAGCAGGCATTGTCCCTCCCGCCGCCTCGCCTTACCAACCGGCCATGCGGCCCGACATTCTCAATCCCGCTCTTCGCCGAAGTGGAGGTGCTGAAGGGCATCGGGCCCGGGCTTGCCAAGCCGCTGAAGCGGCTCGGGCTGGAGCGGGTGGTCGACGTCCTCTTCCATCTCCCCACCGGCTGGATCGACCGGAAGACGGATCGACATCCTCGACATGGCCGATGCCGGGCGGGTGGTGAGCGTGGTGGTGACGCCGGTTGACTATCGCCAGGGCGGCGCGCGCAGTCCGTTCCGCGTCTACGCCACCGACCGCGCCGGCAATTACCTGACGCTCGCCTATTTCAACAATCCGGGCTGGGCGAAGAAGCAGCTGCCGCTCGGCGAGCCCAAGCGCGTCTCCGGCAAGATGGAGATGTACGGGCAGGAGCTGCAGATCGTCCATCCCGGACCATGTGCTGGACCCGAAGGAGGGGCCGGGCCTGCCGGAGCGCGAGCCGGTCTACGCCCTCTCCGAAGGCCTCACCAACCGCCGCATGGGCGATCTCGCCGGCCAGGCGCTGGCGCGCGTGCCGAAGCTGGCCGAATGGATCGAGCCGAGCCTGCTGGAGCGGCGGGGCTGGCCGGGCTGGCAGGAGGCGCTGAACGCGCGCCCACCGCGTGCCGGGCAATGCGGCGCGCGAGCGGCTCGCCTATGACGAGATTTTCGCCAACCAGCTCGCCTTGATGCTGGTCCGCGCCTCATCGCGTCGGCGGCGCGGCGTGCCGCTGCAAGGCGACGGGCGCCTGCGCGACCTGCTGCGCCTGCCCTACGCGCCGACCGGCGCGCAGAGGCGAGCGATGGGCGAGATCGAGGGCGACATGGCGCAGCCGGTGCCGATGCTCCGCCTGCTCCAGGGCGATGTCGGCTCGGGCAAGACGCTGGTCGCGCTGGAGGCTTTGCTGATCGCGGTCGAGGCGGGCGCGCAGGGCGCGTTGCTCGCGCCGACCGAAATCCTCGCCCGCCAGCATTTCGAGACCCTGTCGCGCCAGCTCGCCGGGCTTGCCGGTCAATGTCGCCATCCTCACCGGCCGCGAGAAGGGCAGGGCGCGGGAATCGACCTTGATGGGCCTCGCCGACGGCTCGATCGACATCCTCGTCGGCACCCACGCCATCTTCCAGCAGGCGGTGAGCTACAAAAGGCTCGGCCTTGCCGTGGTGGACGAGCAGCATCGCTTCGGCGTCGCCCAGCGCATGCTGCTCACCCAGAAGGCCGAGCGGCCGCCGCATCTGCTGGTGATGACGGCGACGCCGATCCCGCGCACCCTGACGCTCACCCAATATGGCGAGATGGACGTCAGCCGGCTCGACGAGATGCCGCCCGGCCGCCAGCCGATCGAGACGCGCGTGCTGAGCGACGAGCGGCTGCCCGAGGTGGTCGGACGCGTCTGGCACGCCACATCGCCGCGCGGCGGCCAGGCTTATTGGGTCTGCCCGTTGGTCGAGGAGAGCGAGGCGAGCGACCAGGCCGCCGCCGAGGAGCGGGCGCGGGTGCTGCAAGCTGCGCTTCGGCGACAAGGTCGGCCTGGTCCACGGCCGGATGAAAGGGCCCGAGAAGGATGCGGTGATGGCCGCGTTCCAGCGCGGCGACATCGCCGTGCTCGTCGCGACGACGGTGATCGAGGTCGGCGTCGACGTGCCCAACGCGACCTTGATGATCGTCGAAGGCGCCGACCGCTTCGGCCTCGCCCAGCTCCACCAGTTGCGCGGTCGCGTCGGGCGCGGCGAGGCGCGGTCGATCTGCCTGCTGCTCCGCGGCGAAGATGCTGACCGAGACGGCGCGCGCGCGGCTTGCCCTGATGCGCGAGACCAATGACGGCTTCCGCATCGCCGAGGAGGATCTGCGGCTTGCGCGGCGCCGGCGAGATCCTCGGCACCAAGCAATCAGGCGAAGCCGTGTTCCGCCTCGCCGACCCGGAGCAGATCCAGGAGCTCGCGCAGACCGCCTCCGACGATGCCCGCCTGCTCGTCGACCGCGACGGCGGCCTTCAAGGGCCGCGCGGCCAGGCGGCGCGGGTGCTGCTCTACCTCATGGAACGCGACGCGGCCGTGGAGTTGCTACGCAGCGGATGAATTATGGCACCAGCAGCCCGTGCTTCTTCTTGCCGGCAGAGATGCGCACGTCGCAAGCGACGTCGATCGGCCGATCCTCATCGACGCGCTCGCCGTCGATGCGCGCGCCGCCTTGGGCGATGAGGCGTCGCGCCTCGTTCTTCGACGCGGCAAAGCCCAGGCCGATCAACGCATCGACGAGCCCGATCTGCCCCGCCACCTTCAGCGTCGGCAGCGCCTCGCCGGCGGCGCCTTCCTCGAAGGTCTTGCGGGCTGTCTCCGCCGCTGCCTCGGCCGCTTCGCTGCCGTGGGCGAGGCCGGTCGCCTCATCTGCAAGGATCTTCTTGGCCGTGTTGATCTCGCTGCCTTCGAGCGTCTCCAGCCGTTCCACCTCGTCGAGCGGCAGGTCGGTGAACAGGCGGAGGAAGCGGCCGACGTCGCGGTCGTGGGTGTTCCGCCAGAATTGCCAATAATCGTAGGGGCTCAGCATGTCGGCGTTGAGCCACACCGCGCCGGCGGCGGTCTTGCCCATCTTGGCGCCGTCGGCGGTGGTGATGAGGGGGGTGGTGACGCCGTAGAGCTGCGTCCCGTCCATCCGGCGGGTCAGCTCGATCCCGTTGACGATATTGCCCCATTGATCGGAGCCGCCGAGCTGCAGCCGGCAGCCGGCGCGCCGGGAGAGCTGCAGGAAATCATAGGCCTGCAGGATCATGTAGTTGAATTCGAGGAAGGTGAGCGGCTGCTCGCGATCGAGCCGCAGCCGCACGCTGTCGAAGGTCAGCATGCGGTTGATGGTGAAATGCGGCCCGACGTCGCGGAGGAAGGGGATGTAATCGAGCGCGTCGAGCCAATCGGCATTGTTGACCAGGATCGCGTCGGTCGGGCCGTCGCCGAAGCGTCAGGAAGCGCTCGAAGCTCTTGCGGATCGAGGCGATGTTGGCGGCGATCGTCTCCTCGCGTCAGCAGCTTGCGGCTCTCGTCCTTGCCCGAGGGATCGCCGATCCTGGTGGTGCCGCCGCCCATCACCACGATCGGCTTGTGTCCCGCCTGCTGGAGCCGTCGCAGCAGCATGATCGAGACGAGATTGCCGACATGGAGCGAGGGCGCGGTCGCGTCGAAGCCGATATAGCCGGGCACGATCTGCTCGCCGCGCGAGGGCATCCAGCCCCTCGGCATCGGTGACCTGGTGAATGTAGCCGCGCGCCTCGAGCAGGCGGAGGAGATCGGATTGGAAGCCGGACATGGCGGGCTGCTTAGCGTTCCCTCCACAACCACGAAAGCCTCCCCGTCATGACCGCACTTTTCCCGTCATTCCCGCGAAAGCGGGGATCCAGCTTCTTGCGGCTTGACCGGACGGGTAGGCCCGATTGGATTCCCGCTTTCGCGGGAATGACGTAGGGACGTGGCATGCGCGTCCCCCTTAAACCTCATGCCGACACGCCACCGAAGGGGATCCACGCCGTGGAAGTCGAGATCGTGATGACGGATCCGGATGATATCCTTCTCCGCTATTTCGTAGACGGTTCAGGGCTTTCGCTGCCGGAATGGAAAAGTCCGGCGAGGGCCGACGAGCTGTGGGGGACCACCTGCTTCGAGCTCTTTCTCGCAGAGGCGGCGGATAGCGCCTATTACGAATTCAACTTCTCGCCATCTTCCCAATGGGCGGCCTACGCATTTACCGGATATCGGGAGGGCAGGCGGGATCTGCCGCTTGCCGTCGCACCTTTTGTGGATCGATTCCCGACGCTCGGTCCGGAGGACGGCACCCCTCATTATGCGCTCGATGCCGATGTAGACCTCGCGGATATGCCGCGTCGGCGCCTGCGGATGGGTCTGTCGGCTGTCATCGAGGAGGCAGGACGGCACCAAATCCTACTGGGCGCTCGCGCATCCGCCGGGAAAGCCCGATTTCCACCATCCGGATTGCTTTACGCTTGAACTGCCGCCACCAGCTTGAGCCATGAAATTCGGCATCGATCGCCTGCTCGAAGACCCGGCGCTGCGCGCGCCGCTCGCGGGAAAGCGCGTGGCCCTGCTCGCCCATCCGGCCTCGGTGACGCGCGACCTCACCCATTCGCTGGACGCCCTCGCGGCCTGTCCCGATATCCGGCTCACCGCCGCTTTCGGGCCGCAGCACGGCCTGCGCGGCGACAAGCAGGACAATATGATGGAATCGCCGGATTTCGACGATCCGGTCCATCGCATCCCGGTGTTCAGCCTCTATGGCGAGGTGCGCCGGCCCACCGGCCAGTCGATGAGCACATTCGACGTGATCCTCGTCGATCTGCAGGACCTCGGCTGCCGCATCTACACCTTCGTCACGACCCTGCTCTACGTGCTCGAGGCCGCGGCGAAGCATGGCAAGAGCGTCTGGGTGCTCGACCGGCCCAATCCCGCCGGCCGCCCGGTCGAGGGACTGACGCTGCGTCCCGGCTGGGAGAGCTTCGTCGGCGCCGGGCCCAATGCCGATGCGCCACGGCCTGACGATGGGCGAGCTCGGCCGCTGGTTCGTCAGCCATTTCAACCTCGACGTCGATTATCGCGTGATCGAGATGGAGGGCTGCGATCCGGACGCCGCCCCAGGCTATCGGCTGGCCGCTGGGCGAGCGGACCTGGGTCAACCCCAGCCCCAATGCGCCGAACCTGTGGATGGCGCGCGCCTATGCCGGCACGGTGATGCTCGAAGGCACGACGCTTGTCCGAAGGGCGCGGCACGACCCGCCCGCTGGAGCTGTTCGGCGCGCCCGACTCGACGCCCGGCGCCTCCTCGCCGAGATGCGCGCGCTGGCGCCGGACTGGCTGGCCGGCTGCGGCCTGCGCGACTGCTGGTTCGAGCCCACCTTCCACAAGCATGCCGGCACAGCTCTGCAACGGCGTCCAGATCCATGCCGAGGCGCCGCTCTACGACCACCACGCGTTCCGGCCCTGGCGGCTGCAGGCGCTCGCCTTCAAGGCGATCCGCCGCCTCTGGCCGGACTATCCTCTGTGGCGCGATTTCCCCTACGAATATGAGTTCGGCAAGCTCGCCATCGACGTGATCAACGGCGGCCCGGCTCTGCGCGAATGGGTCGACGATCCCGCCGCCGAACCCGGCGATCTCGACGCGCTCGCGGCCGTCGACGAGCAGGCCTGGCGCGAGGAGAGGCGGCGGTTCCTCCTCTATTGAACGGGACCCTGGACGATCGCTGAATTGGGTTTGTAGAATCGCGCTTGCTGTTTCGAAACGGCTAGGCAACAAAGCCGGAGGGGCAAATTTCTTGGGGGAATCAATGAAATTCGTTCGGTCGGTAGGCCATGCCTGCGTCGCCGCGAGCTTTGCGCTCGCCTCCAGCAATGCTGTTTGCGCAGCGCCGCCGGCGCCACCAGCACCGCCGGTCGCTACGGCCCCTCCGGCCCCTCCTGCGCCGCCGGTCGCGATCGCGCCGGACGCGAAGGGCAAAGAGGCCTCCGTCTACGTCCGCTGCGACGGCCGTCCGGACAATATCACCGTTGGCGAGACCGTGGCGCGCCTGGTGGCGATAACCGCCCTCGTGGGCTTGCTGATACCGCCGCACGAGCAGGCCGACATGTCGAAGCGCCTGAGCGGAGC
The DNA here is from genome assembly GCA_963777295.1 of uncultured Alphaproteobacteria bacterium. Classification (GTDB taxonomy): domain Bacteria; phylum Pseudomonadota; class Alphaproteobacteria; order Sphingomonadales; family Sphingomonadaceae; genus Allosphingosinicella. The sequence continues at coordinate 387,545 of CAVZPV010000004.1, read as the reverse complement.
CGCCGGCATCTCCGCCTGCACCGAGGCGCTCGCCAAGGAAAGCAATCCGACGCGGCGGGTGCAGCTTATTCTTGCCCGGGCGATTCATCACCTGGAGGCGGGCGAAAATGAAGCGGCGCTGGCGGATGCACGTCTCGCGGAGACGGACCGTCCCGACTATGCGGCGACCCTTCCGTTCAAGCTGAGCTTCCATCTCTCGGCGCTCGAGCTGCAGGGCCTCGCCTTCGCCGCGATGGGCAAGATGGATGAAGCAGCGGCGAAAGGCCTCGAAATGGGGGCTGCGGCCCCTTACGATTTCTACAATTTGCTGCGCGCCCAGCGTCTCGTCGTCCTCACCGGCCGCTTCGGACCGGAAGAAAGCCGCTTCTACGACGCACTGGCCCGCGCTTATCCGCTGGGCCTCGCGACGCGCGCCTACACGCGCGAACGTGCCGGCGATTTCCGCGGCGCCGCCGACGATTTCGAGGCATGGATCGCCTTCAACAAGACGCTCAGCGACAAACCCGCTGTGGGCGTGATGGCACAGGCCGCGCTGGCTCGCGCGCTGGCGGGTGACGGCAAGCAGGCAGAAACGCTCGCCAAGGCGGCGCAGGACGGGCTCCAGGCCCAGCTCGCGGACGGCAAGGCGACCGATGCCGCCGCGGCGACGCAGGCACTGGATTTCTACCATATCGTGGCGCTGGCGAAGGCGGGGAAAGCCGATCAGGCCCGCATGCTCTTTTCCGCGCGCTCGGCCTGGCCGAACCTCAGCGGCGGCGCCGTCGGAGCATTGGCTGTCGAGCTCAGGCAGGGCGCGAAGCCGGAGGAGCTGACCGGACTCCTTGCCCGCGATCCGCAAAGTTTCCGCGCGGACGAGTTGGCCCGCGCAGCCCATGAGCTCGCCAACGAGGATGGAGCCAAGTTGCGCTACAGCGCCATCCGCCCGGCGATATCGACAAAACAGCTCGAGACTTATTCGGGTCATGTCTGGGGCGGAGGCGGTTCGAAATATATCGCCAAAAATGCCAGTCCGAAGATCAATGCCCAGTTGATCGATGTGGCTCGCGACGGCGGGGGTCTGGCGGCCCCCTATGCGATCCTGCTGCACAGTGCCCTGTACGCGCGCGCTTTGGGCAAGAAGCAGTTCATGCTCATCCCGATCCCGCGCATTGCTTATGCCGAGTTCGTTCGCTTCGGAAATCCGGGAGACCAGGCGATGTCTGCGGCTCTCGCCTACGACGCGGATCGGGTGATCGCGGATCTGGGCAAGGTCATTCCCCAGCCTTCGCCGCACTGACGCCGGTATTCGGGCGGGGATATCAGCTCTTCCGGCTCAGCGTCCGCATCGCCCTGTCGAGTCCTTCCAGCGTCAGCGGGTACATGCGGTCCTGAATGAGCTCCTGCAGGATGCGGGTCGAGGCTGAGTAATTCCAGTAGCGTTCGGCCGTCGGATTGAGCCACACCGCGGCTGGATAGGTGGCGACCAGCCGCTGCATCCAGATTGCGCCGGCTTCCTCGTTGAAATGCTCGACCGAGCCGCCGGGATGGGTGATCTCATAGGGGCTCATCGCGGCATCGCCGACGAAGACCAACTTATAATCGTGGCCGAATTTATGGAGCATTTCCCAGGTCGGCGTGCGCTCGGTGTGGCGGCGGCGATTGTCCTTCCACAGGCTCTCATAGGGGCAGTTGTGGAAGTAGAAGAATTCGAGATTCTTGAACTCGCCGGTCGCCGCCGAGAACAATTCCTCGCAGAGCTTGATGTGCGGATCCATCGAGCCGCCGACGTCGAGCAGGAGCAGCAATTTCACCGCATTGTGGCGCTCGGGCCGCATGCGGATGTCGAGCCAGCCCTTGCGGGCGGTGCCATCGATGGTCTCGTCGATGTCGAGCTCGTCGGCCGCGCCCTCGCGGGCGAAACGGCGCAGGCGCCGGAGCGCGACCTTGATGTTGCGGGTGCCGAGCTCGACTTGATTGTCGAGGTTCCTGAACTCGCGCTTGTCCCAGACCTTGATCGCGCTGCGGTTGCGGCCGCCATCCTGGCCGATTCGTACGCCCTCGGGATTGTAGCCATAGGCACCGAAAGGCGACGTGCCGGCGGTGCCGATCCATTTCGAGCCGCCCTGGTGCCGCTCCTTCTGCTCCTCGAGCCGCTGCTTCAGCGCCGCCATGATCTCGTCCCACGAGCCGAGCGCCTTGATCTCGGCCATCTGCTCGGGGGTCAGGTAAAGCTCGGCGATCTTGCGCAGCCATTCCTCGGGGATCGGCGCCGCTTGGGTGCCGTATTCCGCTTCCAACCCCTTGAAGACCTTGCCGAAGACGAGGTCGAACCGGTCGAGCAGCCCTTCGTCCTTCACGAAGGTGGCGCGGGCGAGCCAGTAAAATTCCTCCGGGCGCGCAGCGATGATGTCCGCATCCAGCGCCTCCAGCAACGTCAGATGCTCCTTCATTGAAGCGGGGATGCCGGCGGCGCGAAGCTCGTCGACGAAGGAAAAGAACATGACCGTCCTCTAGAGCATTGCGCGAAAAGGTGGATACCGGCTTTTCGCAAACAGCAACGCGGCAACGGGAATTGCCGGAGCGCGGGCGAAGCCGTGCTACACGCCGCAAAGGCGCGCGACGGGCCAGCTTCGGTGGTTAACCGCGCTTCAACTTCTCGCGCCTAGTGTCCGCCGGCGGGAAAGAGGAAGTGGGAGACACCAGGCGTGGCAAGCTCAACGCTCGAGCGGACGGACGGGCAGGCGATCAATATCGTCGCGCGCAATTGCGGCTCGCTGGCGATCGAATGCAGCGACGTCTCGGGCTATGTCACCGGCGTCTCCGAGCGCATCTCCTCGCATCTGCGCACGCTCGATGCGCTGGAGGAAGTGACCAGCCGCCTGCTGTTCGACCAGGCGCGGGTCGCCGAATCGACCGATGAGGCGCGAATCCTCGCCGAGCAGGCGCGCGAGAAACTGGGCGAGGGCAGGGCGGCGATCGAGGACACGATCGCCATCTTCAGCGGCCTCACCGATCTTGTCGTCCAATTGGGCGCGCGCATGGCGGGCTTCGCCGAGGCGATGAGCCGGGTGCGCAACGTCTCATCCGCGATCGAGAATATCGCGCACAAGACCAACATGCTCGCGCTCAACGCCACGATCGAGGCGGCGCGCGCGGGCGAGGCGGGCCGCTCCTTCGCTGTCGTCGCGGCCGAGGTGAAGAAGCTCGCCCAGGAGACGCGTTCGGCGACCAGCGAGATCGCCGGCACCATCGCCTCGCTCACCCACGAAGCGACCGCAGTCACGTCCGAGATCGAAAGCGGCGTCGAGCGCAGCCGCGTCGCCCAGAGCGGGTTTGCAACCATTACCGACCGCGTGCGCGACGTCGCCGAAATCGTCGGCATGGTCGACCGTCAGACCGACGGCATCGCCCAGTCGACCAGCCTCATCCAGCAGAGCGTCGACAGCGTGAAGCATGGCCTCACCGCCTTCGCCGCCGACGCCCGCGCCAATGGCGGGGCGCTCGTCGAGGTGCGGACTCGGCTCGGCAAGCTTGAAACGCTCTCGAACGACATGCTCGACCGGCTGGCGAGCTGCGGCGTGCGGATCGACGACACGCCGTTCATCGAATTCGCGCAGAAGGGCATGTACGAGATCCAGAAGATCATCGAGGACGGCATTGCTCGCGGCGAGACCGATATGGAAGCCGTGTTCGACACCCATTATGTGCCGATGGCGGGCACCAATCCGCAGCAATATGAGACGCGCTTCTGTGCCTTCGCGGATATCCATGTCCGGCCGGTGCTCGACCGGCTGATGAAGGAGCAGGCGAGGGTGATCGCTTGCGCGATCACCGACATTAACGGCTATCTGCCGACCCATATTACCGAGCGCTCGCAGCCGCAGGGCCCAGACCCCAAATGGAACGCGGAGCATTGCCGCAACCGCCGCAACTTCCTCGACGACGTCACCCGCCGCGCCATCGCCAGCGAGAAGGAGGCGATGCTCGCCACCTACGGCATGGATTTCGGCGAGGGCCGCTATCTGCCGGTCAAGAATGTGTTCGTGCCGCTTCATGTGAACGGCCGTCGCTGGGGCAATTTCGAGTGCGCTTACCGGGACGAGGGCGGGGAAAGCCTGCTCTAACGGCTGGTTTCACGAGCGCCTGTCAGTTTCCCCGTCGCGCCATGAAGGCGAGCCGTTCGAACAGCATCACGTCCTGTTCGTTCTTGAGAAGCGCGCCGTGGAGGGGCGGGATCGCCTTGGTGGGATCGCGCGATTGCAGGACCTCCAGCGGCAGCTCCTCGTGCAGGAGCAGTTTCAGCCAGTCGATCAGCTCGCTGGTCGACGGCTTCTTCTTGAGGCCGGGCACCTCGCGGACCTGGTAGAAGATGTCCATCGCCTTCTGGACGAGGCGTTTCTCGATCCCGGGGAAATGGACGTCGACGATCGCCTGCATCGTCTCCCGGTCCGGGAATTTGATGTAGTGGAAGAAGCAGCGGCGCAGGAAGGCGTCGGGCAGCTCCTTCTCGTTGTTCGAGGTGATGACGACGATCGGCCGCTCCGCCGCCCGGACCGTCTCGCGCGTCTCGTAGACGTGGAACTCCATGCGATCGAGCTCCTGGAGGAGGTCGTTCGGGAATTCGATGTCGGCCTTGTCGATCTCGTCGATCAGCAGGACCGGGCAGCTCGGGGCTGGTGAACGCCTCCCAGAGCTTGCCGCGCTTGATGTAGTTGGCAATGTCGTGGACGCGCGGGTCGCCGAGCTGGCCGTCGCGCAGCCGCGCGACCGCGTCATATTCGTAAAGTCCCTGATGCGCCTTTGTCGTCGACTTGACGTGCCATTCGATCAGGGGCGCCCCGATCGCGGCGGCGATCTCGTGCGCGAGGACCGTCTTGCCGGTGCCCGGCTCGCCCTTGACGAGGAGGGGGCGGCGCAGGGTGACGGCGGCGTTGACGGCGACCTTGAGATCGTCCGTCGCAACATAGGAATCCGTGCCTTCGAAGCGCATCCGTCGCCTTTTCCGTTTACGTCAACGGCCGCGATAGGGGAGGGAATTCACCCGCGCAAGCGGCGGGAAGGAGGTCAGCCGGCGCGGGCGGCGGCGCGGCTTTCGAGCAGGTCCCAGAGGCCGTAATGCTGGACGAGGATCTGGTCGGCGCCGAACAGGAGGGCGCGTTGCGGGGCGCCGTCGGGCGCGACGCTGTCGGCGACGTTGGCGATCCGGTCCGGATCGGCGGCGGCATAGGCCGGGGCTTCGAAGCCGTAGCGCTGCGCGGCGGCGTCGAGGGCGGAGCGGACCGCGGTCCAGTCGAGCACGACCGCCATGGCCGCGCCAAGCGCGCAGCCCTGCCGCTCGGATTGGGCGAGCATCTCGATCGCGTGACGCTGGGAGAGCACGGCGGCGTCGCTCGCCGATCCGCCGGGCGTGCCCGGCACCGGGCCTGACGCGACCGCCAGCCTGGCGAGATAAGCGCGCTCGCCGGCAAAGGCATAGGCGGCCTCGGCTAGCCAGGCGCGCGGCTCGGGCTCGATGACTCGCGTTGCGGCATGGTCGACGATGCCCGGATAGCGGCCGTGGAGGATGCAGAGGAAATGGAGGAGATCGGCGAGATTGCGGGCCGAATCCGCCTCGCGAAGCAGCAAATCGCTGGTGCGCCAGGGATGGACGAGGCTGCCCCGCTCCGCCACGGCCGCGGCAAGCAACGCGCCGGTGCGCGCGCCTTTCGCCGTTCCGAGCGATGCTGTCGCCATCTGGAAGCCTCCCGCCACGCTGCCCATGCAGCCGGTCTAACCGCCTTCCCCTATATCAATGCCGTAAAGACGTGGTTTATGCCGCGTTAGGGAGCGGGAAAGGTGAGGGCGCGTCATTGCGAGGAGCGCAGCGACGCGGCAATCCAGCCGACACTGGATGGCTTCGCTACGCTCGCAACAACAGTAATGCGGAGCACCTCCGCCGGCCTTACTGGTCCAGGAACGACCGCATCTTGCCGCGAGCGGCTCGGATGCTTGAGCTTCCGCAGCGCCTTGGCCTCGATCTGGCGGATGCGTTCGCGGGTGACGCTGAACTGCTGGCCGACTTCCTCGAGCGTGTGATCGGTGTTCATGCCGATGCCGAAGCGCATGCGGAGCACGCGCTCCTCGCGCGGGGTCAGCGAGGCGAGGACGCGGGTCACCGTCTCCTTGAGGTTCGCCTGGATCGCGGCGTCCACCGGGATCACCGCATTCTTGTCCTCGATGAAGTCGCCGAGGTGCGAATCCTCCTCGTCGCCGATCGGGGTCTCGAGGCTGATCGGCTCCTTGGCGATCTTCATCACCTTGCGGACCTTCTCGAGCGGCATGGAGAGGCGCTCGGCCAGCTCCTCCGGCGTCGGCTCGCGGCCGATTTCGTGCAGGATCTGCCGCGAGGTGCGGACGAGCTTGTTGATCGTCTCGATCATGTGGACCGGGATGCGGATCGTCCGCGCCTGGTCGGCGATCGAGCGGGTGATCGCCTGACGGATCCACCAGGTGGCGTAGGTGCTGAACTTGTAGCCGCGGCGATATTCGAACTTATCGACCGCCTTCATCAGGCCGATATTGCCCTCCTGGATGAGATCCAGGAATTGCAGGCCGCGGTTCGTATATTTCTTGGCGATCGAGATGACGAGGCGAAGGTTCGCCTCGACCATCTCCTTCTTGGCGATGCGCGCCTCGCGCTCGCCTTTCTGGACCTGGTTCACGATCCGGCGGAATTCGGCCAGGCTCATGCCGGTCGCCTGCGAGATTTCGGAGATCTCGGTACGGATGCGGTCGATCGTCCCCGATTCCTGGGAGCAGAAGGCGTTCCACTTCTTGTCGGTGTTGCAGACGCGCTCGGCCCAGCCTTCGTCCAGCTCGTGGCCCGATATAGGAATCGAGGAAGGCGCGGCGCGGCACCTTGTGGCGCTCGGCGAGGCGCAGCATCTGGCCGCCAAGCGCGGTCAGCCGCCGGTTGTAGCTGTAGAGCTGGTCGACCAGATATTCGATCTTCTGGTTGTGGAACTGGACGCTCTCGACCTCGGCGGTGAGCTGCTCGCGCAGATTCTGGTATTTGTTCTCGTCGGCCCGGGCGAAATCGCGGCCGCCGCTCATCGACTCCATCCGCGCGCCCTGGATCCTGGAGAACTTCTTGTAGAGATCGGTGATGCGGGCGAAGCGCTCCAGCGCCTGCGGGCTTCAGCGTCTCTTCCATCTGGGCGAGCGAGAGGGTGTTGTCCTCGTCATCCTCCTCGAACTGGGGGCGCGCGTCGCTCGGACGATGTTGCCGTCCTCATCCTCTTCCTCGACAGGCGCTTCCTCGACCTCTTCCTCCTCCTTGTAGGAGGGGCCGGCGGTCTTCTCGCTGATCTCGTCGCCTTCGCCTTCCTCGGCGCTCTCGACCTGCTCGGGGGTCGGACCCTTGGACAGCATGGCGTCGAGATCGAGGATCTCGCGCAGCTGCATGTCGCCATTGTTGAGCGCGTTCGACCAGTGGATGATCGCGTTGAAGGTGATCGGGCTCTCGCACAGGCCCCAGATCATCGTGTCGCGGCCGGCCTCGATGCGCTTGGCGATGGCGATCTCGCCCTCGCGGGAGAGCAATTCCACCGCGCCCATCTCGCGAAGATACATGCGGACGGGATCGTCGGTGCGATCGACCGTCTCCTTCTTCTTCTCGATGATGTAGCGCTCGCCTTCGCCCGATTTCGGAATCGTCCTCGGCGGCTGTGTCGATCTCGGGCTGCGCGCCTTCCTCCTCGTCGACTTCCTCGCTCTCGACGATGTTGACGCCCATCTCGTTCAGCGACGACATGATGTCCTCGATCTGATCGGTGGACATCTGGTCCTGCGGCAGTGCCTCGTTCAGCTCGTCGACGGTGATGTAGCCGCGCTTCTTGGCGCGGCGCGATCAGCTTCTTGATCGAGGCCTCGTTGAGATCGATCAGCGGTGCATCGCCGTTTTCCTGCTTGTCGTCCGCCTCGACCGCCATGTTCGTCTTCGCCATTGAAAACCTTCTAAAACCGGTGCCCCATCAACTCTCGCCCTCGATAAGGGCCGCAAGCTGTCTCTCCGCCGCCTCGCGCGCTTCCCTCAGCCTCTGCTGCTCCCGGAACGCGGCCTCGTCGCCCACCTCCTTCAGCCGGGCGGTCGCCGCTTCGAGCGCGGCGTACAGTCCCGGCTGCGCCGCCAATGTGTCGATGACCAGAACGAGATCGCGAGAAGCACGTTCCGGATCGGCATCGCGGCGGGTGAAGGAGAAGGCCAGACCTCGTTCCAGGCGCAGCTTCCCGGCAAGGGAGGCGACGCCAGCCGCGGTCAATATGGTATCAAGCCGCTCGGGATCAAGCGCGCCGTGCGCGAGAGCGGCTTCGAGGAGGATCTCGCGCAGCCGCGCAAGCGCTTTGTCGGCGATCGGAAGATCGTGGATCGCCTCGCTATGGGCGGCGATCAGCTCGGGAAAACGGAGCAGACCGGCGAGGACGGCACGCGACGTCTGGGACGCAAGTCCGCCGCGACCGACCGCCCTGGCCTGGGGAGAGGCCTGGCGCGGCGGCTGCCAGCGACCCTTGCCGCGGCGCCGAGGGTGTCCAAGGTCGCGGCGGGGGGCGGGTGAGGTCGTTGAAGCGGCGCGAGAAGGTCTGCGCGATACTGGTCGCGCACGTCCGGGTCGGAAATAGTGGCGACATGGTCGAGCAGCCGCCGCCGGAGACCAGCGCGCTGCTCGGGCGTGTCGAGCGGCTCCGACGCCGCCTCATGTTGCCAGAGCCGTGCGACCAAAGGCTCAGGCTTTTCGAGGAAGGCTTCCAGCGCTTCGCGGCCCTGATTGCGGATGAGGTCGTCGGGATCCAGTCCGGCGGGAAGGGTGATGAAGCCGAGCGACCGGTCCGGCCCCACCGCCGGCAGCGCGCGCAAAGCCGCGCGGACCGCCGCCTTCTGCCCGGCGGAATCGCCGTCGAAGCAGAGAATCGGGGCAGGGAGAGAGGCGCCAGAGCAGGCCGAGCTGGGTTTCGGTCAGCGCGGTGCCGAGCGGCGCGACCGCTTCGCCGATCCCGGCCTGGTCGAGGGCGATCACATCCATCTGTCCTTCGACGACGACCACCCGCTTGGCGTTCCGGCTCGCCGGCGCTGCCTTGTCGAGGTTGAACAGGCTGCGGCCCTTGTCGAACAGCGGCGTGTCGGGGGAGTTCAGATATTTGGGTTCGCCGGCGCCGACGATGCGTCCACTGAAGCCGATGATCCTGCCTCTCTGGTCGCGGATCGGGAACATGAGCCGGCCACGAAAGCGATCGTACGGTTCCCGTTCCTCTTCGGGCGCGATCAGCAGGCCTGCCTCGACCAGCTTCTCATTGCCGATGTTCTTCAGCGCCGAGCGCAGCTTGTTCCGCCCGTCCGGCGCAAAGCCGAAGCCGAAGCGCTTGCGGGTCGCATCCGAAATACCGCGCTTCTGGAGATAGTCCCGCGCCTCGGCTCCTTCGAGACCGCCAAGCTGTTCCTCGTAGAAATGCTGGGCCGCATCCATAACATCGTAAAGGCCGGCGGCACGTTCCGCCTTCTGCTGTGCCCGCGGGTCCGGCGCCGGCACCTCCATCCCCGCCGCATCCGCCAGCTCCTTCACCGCCTCCATGAACGGCAGCCCGCGCGCGTCGGTCAGCCAGCGCATCGCATCGCCATGCGCCCCGCAGCCGAAGCAATGGTAGAAGCCCTTCTCGTCATTGACGTAGAAGCTCGGCGTCTTCTCCTTGTGGAACGGGCAGGGCGCCTTCCACTCCCGCCCCGCGCGCTGCAGCTTCACGGTGCGCCCGACCAGGGTGGAAAGCGCTGTACGGGCGCGCAGTTCGTCCAGAAAGGCAGGGGAGAGGCTCATTGCGGGCCTCTGATGCCAGCGGAGCGCCTCTCGACTTCGCTCGGGACGAACGACTCTGTGTTAGCCGGAGAGTTGTGCAGGCCGCCACCATCCCCGCTCATCCCGAGCGAAGTCGAGGGGCGCTCGTGAGGCGGCCGTGCAAAATACCCAACCTGCACCCAATCACCTGCAATAAGCGCTTCTTTCTTTGCGCGGGACCAGCGCTTCACCCGTCTCTCGAACGCGAATGTCTCGTCACGGGTGTTCGCGCAGTCGCATCGGACCAGATCCACCGGCCGCCTCCTACGCGTCCAGTCGCCCCCCAACCCCTGCGCGTGCTCCCAGAGCCGCTTTTGGAGGTCGTCCGTAAGGCCGGTATAATAGGAGCCGTCGCTGCAGCGGAGCATGTAGACCCAGAATTGCATTGATTCCGTGCAGGCGCCCCTCGACTTCGCTCGGGACGAGCGAGTTGGTTTTTCTCGCACCTCACCTCAGCAGGGGCAAGGCGCCCCGTGCTAAGAAAGCCGCGCCTTCACCAGCCCGCTCGCCTTGCTCATGTCGAGCTGGCCCGCGTGGCGTTCCTTCAGCAGGGCCATCACGCGGCCCATGTCCTTACGCCGAGCTCGCGCCGGTCTCGGCCACGATCGCATCGATCGCGGCCTTCGTCTCGTCCTCGCTCATCTGCGGCGGGGAGGAAGCTTTCGATCACCGCCACCTCGGCCTTCTCCGCGTCGGCCAGCTCCTGGCGGCCGCCCTTGCTCGTAGAGCGCGATCGATTCGCGGCGCTGCTTGATCATCTTCTGCAGCACCTCGGTGACCATCGCATCGTCGTCGGCGGGCGCGGTCCCGGTGCGCAGCTCGATGTCGCGATTCTTGATCGCCGACTGGATCAGGCGGATGGCGGCGGTGCGCGCCTTGTCGCCCGGCCTTCATCGACGGAAACGAGGGCAGCCTTGATGTCGTCGCGAATCATCCCAACTCTCTTTTGCGGTGCGGGAAAGGACCGGACTTAACGGTCTCCGCCGCACTTTAATAGATTGACGCTGACGGCCCCGCGCCCTAGCGACCGAGCCTTAGCGACATCGCCGAACCCCCGAAGGAGTGCCCGCCCCAATGGCCGACGCCAAAGCCACGCCTGCGCCGAACGGGGCGACGGGCGTATTGGTCCTGGCCGACGGGACGATCGTCTGGGGCCGCGGCTTCGGCGCCGAGGGCGAGGCGGTCGGCGAGGTCTGCTTCAACACCGCGATGACCGGCTATCAGGAGGTGATGACCGATCCCTCCTACGCCGCGCAGATCATCACCTTCACCTTCCCGCATATCGGCAATGTCGGCGCCAATTATGAGGATCTGGAGGCGGACAATCCCTGGGCGCTCGGCTGCGTGGTGCGCGAGGACGTCACCGCACCCGAGCAACTTCCGCGCGGCGAGCGGCTTCGACGAGTGGATGCGCTCGAACGGCCGGATCGGCCTCGCCGGCGTCGACACGCGGGCGCTGACCCGCAAGATCCGCATCGACGGCGCGCCCAACGGCGTGATCGCGCACAATGCGAAGGGCGAATTCGACATCGACGCGCTGCTCAAAAAGGCGCGCGCCTGGCCGGGGCTGGAGGGCATGGACCTCGCCAAGGAGGTTCCTGCCGACAGATGTACCGCTGGACCGGCGGCCTCTGGCAGCTCGGCGAAGGCTATGGGCCGGGGAGGGGGGAGACGAGGCGCCCGCACGTCGTCGCGATCGATTACGGCTCCAAGCGCAACATCTTCCGCAACCTCGCCGATGCCGGCGCGCGGGTGACCGTGCTCCCCGCCACCGCCAGCTTCGAGGAGGTGATGGCGCACGAGCCCGACGGCATCTTCCTCTCCAACGGCCCCGGCGATCCGGCGGCGACCGGCGACTATGCGGTGCCGGTGATCCGCAAGCTGCTGGAGACGGGCAAGCCGCTGTTCGGCATCTGCCTCGGCCACCAATTGCTCGGCCTCGCCGTCGGCGCGCGCACGACGAAGATGCACCAGGGCCATCGCGGCGCCAACCATCCGGTGAAGCGCCTTTCCGACGGCCGCGGTCGAGATCACCAGCATGAACCACGGCTTCGCGGTCGAGAAGGAGAGCCTGCCGGCGAACGTTCGCGAGACCCATGTCAGCCTGTTCGACGGCAGCAATTGCGGCATCGAGCTGACCGACCGCCCGGCGTTCAGCGTGCAATATCACCCCGAGGCGAGCCCGGGGCCGCAGGACAGCATTTATCTGTTCGAGAAGTTCGTCGGCCAATTGGGCCGGAATGGCGCGTGAGTTCCGCGTCCATTTCATCCTGGGCGGCTTGATGCTGCCGCTCGCCCTTGCCGCCTGCGCGATGGCGCAAATGCATCCGCCGGAGGAACTTTCCGCCGTCGGTCGCGCCTGCGGGGCGGCGGAAGGGGAGGTGATCCAGGATTTCGAGGAGAAGAGGATCCTCTTCCTGTACGCCATCCACCCGCCGCAGGCCGAGATTCACTGCGTCGCCCTTTGGGCGCGGCGCCATCACCTGCACCTCGCCTACGTCGACGCCGTGAATTTCCAGGGGCAGTGACGGTGCGCGGTTTTCACGGGATCGGCGGTCCTACCCCCTCTCCCGGCGGGGAGAGGGTTGGGGTGAGGGGGCTCGGCGGCTGAGAGTATCTTCGAAGGCCGTACGCCCCCACCCAACCCTCCCCCGCACGGGGAGGGCTTATCCGCTCGCGATGCGCAGTTCTTCGAGGATCGTTTCCAACACGCCGTCGAGGTTATTCATTACATCGCTGTTCCAGAAGCGGACGACGCGGTAGCCGTGCGCTTCGATGATGTGTGTGCGTTCGGCGTCTGCTTCGATCGAATCCGCATGGTGCCCACCATCCAGCTCGACTACGAGCCTGGCGCTGCGGCAGGCGAAGTCGGCGATGGCATCGCCAACTTGGAACTGAGCAATGAATTTGTAGCCTGCAAGCTGCCGGTTGCGGATGCGGGACCAGAGCAATCGCTCCGTCTCCGTCATCTCTCTTCGCAGCTTTCTTGCCGTTGCCGTCAGGCGTTTTCGTCCCAGCGCCGTACCCCCTCACCCAACCCTCTCCCCGCCGGGGAGAGGGCTTATACTATCGGATCTCATGCCTAAACGCACCGACATCTCCTCCATCCTCGTCATCGGCGCCGGGCCGATCGTCATCGGCCAGGCCTGCGAGTTCGATTATTCGGGCACCCAGGCGATCAAGGCGCTGAAGGAGGAGGGCTATCGGATCGTCCTGGTCAATTCGAACCCGGCGACGATCATGACCGACCCGAGCTGGCCGACGCCACCTATGTCGAGCCGATCACGCCCGAATTCGTCGCCCGCATCATCGAGAAGGAGCGGCCGGACGCGGTGCTGCCAACCATGGGCGGGCAGACGGCGCTCAACACCGCGCTGGCGCTCTTCAAGGACGGCACGCTCGCCAAATATGGCGTCAGGATGATCGGCGCCGATGCCGAGGCGATCGAGAAGGCCGAGGATCGGCTGAAGTTCCGCGAGGCGATGGACAAGATCGGCCTCGAAAGCCCGCGATCCGCAGATCGCCCACAGCCTCGAGGAGGCGATGGCGGCGCTCGAGCAGGTCGGCCTGCCCGCGATCATCCGCCCCAGCTTCACGCTCGGCGGCACCGGCGGCGGCGTCGCCTACAATCGCGAGGAGTTCGTCGAGATCGTCACCGGCGGCCTCGACGCCAGCCCGACCACCGAAGTGCTGATCGAGGAATCGGTGCTCGGCTGGAAGGAATATGAGATGGAGGTCGTGCGCGACCGCAACGACAATGCCATCATCATCTGCTCGATCGAGAATGTCGATCCGATGGGCATCCACACGGGCGATTCGATCACCGTCGCGCCGGCGCTGACGCTGACCGACAAGGAATATCAGATCATGCGCAATGCGAGCATCGCGTGCCTGCGCGAGATCGGCGTCGAAACAGGCGGTTCCAACGTTCAGTTCGCCGTCAATCCGAAGGACGGCCGGCTTGTCGTCATCGAGATGAACCCGCGCGTCAGCCGCTCCTCGGCGCTCGCTTCGAAGGCGACCGGCTTCCCGATCGCCAAGGTCGCGGCGAAGCTGGCGGTCGGCTACACGCTCGACGAGATCCAGAACGACATTACCGGCGCGACCCCGGCCAGCTTCGAGCCGACGATCGATTATGTCGTCACCAAGATCCCGCGCTTCGCCTTCGAGAAGTTCAAGGGCGCCGAGCCGTTGCTGTCGACGGCGATGAAATCGGTCGGCGAGGTGATGGCGATCGGCCGCAACTTCCACGAAAGCCTGCAAAAGGCGTTGCGCGGGCTGGAGACCGGCCTCACCGGCCTCGATGGGGTGCGAACGCTCTACGGCGCCCCGCGCGGCGAGATCGAGGCGGCGCTGGCGCGGCCGACGCCGGATCGGCTGCTTGTCGCCGCCCAGGCGCTGCGCGAAGGCTTCACCGTCGCCGAGATACACGCCATCACGCAATTACGATCCCTGGTTCCTCGAGCGGCTCGCAGGAGATCGTCGAGGCGGAGGAAGGGGTCTGCCGCGACGGCCTTCCGACCGAGGCGGAGGGGCTGCGGCGACTGAAGGCGATGGGCTTCTCCGACAAGCGGCTCGCCGAGCTTGCGCATCCGCTCCGCCAATTTGCACGATCGCGTATTGGGCAAGGCCGCGGCGCGCTCGCACGGCCTCATCCACGACACGGTGAAGGCGATGGCCGGCGCGACGAGGGAAGCGGAGGTGCGCGCGCTCCGCCACAAGCTCGGCGTGCGACCCGTCTTCAAGCGGATCGACACCTGTGCGGCCGAGTTCGAGGCCCGAGACGCCGTATATGTACTCGACCTACGAGGCACCGAGCTTCGGCGAGCCCGAGGACGAGAGCCAGCCATCCGACCGGCGCAAGATCGTCATCCTCGGCGGCGGCCCGAACCGGATCGGGCAGGGGATCGAGTTCGATTATTGCTGCTGCCACGCCTGCTATCGCGCTCGACGAAGCAGGCTTCGAGACGATCATGGTCAATTGCAATCCGGAGACGGTCTCGACCGACTATGACACGTCGGACCGCCTCTATTTCGAGCCGCTGACGGTCGAGGATGTGCTCGAAATCCTCCATGTCGAGCAGCAGAAGGGGGAACTGGTCGGAGTCATCGTCCAGTTCGGCGGCCAGACGCCGCTCAAGCTCGCGGCCGCGCTGGAGAAGGCGGGAATCCCGATCCTCGGCACCTCGCCCGACGCGATCGACCTCGCCGAGGATCGCGAGCGTTTCGCCGCGCTGGTCAACAAGCTCGGCCTCAAGCAGCCGGAGAACGGCATCGCGCGCAGCCGCGAGGAGGCGATCGCGGTCGCCGAACGGATCGGCTATCCGGTGCTGACCCGGCCGTCCTACGTGCTCGGCGGTCGCGCGATGGAGATCGTCGACGGCCCCGCCCAGCTCGACGATTACATCAGTCACCGCGGTCCAGGTCTCCGGCGACAGCCCCGTCCTGATCGACCAATATCTGCGCGACGCGATCGAGGTCGACGTCGATGCCATCTGCAGACGGCAAGGACGTCGTCGTCGCCGGCGTCATGCAGCATATCGAGGAAGCCGGCGTCCATTCGGGCGACAGCGCCTGCTCGATCCCGCCTTACAGCCTCGAGCCGGATATCGTCGCCGAGATCGAGCGGCAGGCCGACGCGCTCGCCCTTGCGCTTGGCGTCAAAGGGCTGATGAACGTCCAGTTCGCGGTCAAGGATGGCACCGTCTATCTGATCGAGGTCAACCCCGCGCGCCAGCCGCACCGTGCCGTTCGTCGCCAAGGCGATCGGCACGCCGGTCGCCAAGATCGCCGCCCGCGTCATGGCGGGCGAGCCGCTCATCCGCTTCCTGCCGATCCACCGCGACATCGCCCATGTCGCGGTCAAGGAAGCGGTCTTCCCCTTCGCCCGCTTCCCCGGCGTCGACCCGGTGCTCTCTCCCGAAATGAAGTCGACCGGCGAAGTGATGGGCATCGACCGAGATTTCGCCAAGGCGTTCCTGCAAGTCGCAGCTCGCCGCCGGCGTCTTTCCGCCGACCGAAGGCACCTTGTTCGTCGTCGGTCAAGGACAGCGACAAGCCGCTGATCGTGCCCGCGGTCCGGGCGCTCTGCGAGATGGGCTTCCGCGTCGTCGCCACCGGCGGCACCGCCGATTATCTCGGCGCGGCAGGGGATCGAGATCGAGCGCGTCAACAAGGTCGCGCAGGGCCGCCCGCATATCGTCGACAGGATCAAGGATGGCGAGATCGACATGATCTTCAACACCACCGAAGGCTGGCAGAGCCATCGCGACAGCGCCTCGATCCGCGCCTCGGCGGTGATGGGGAAGGTGCCCTATTTCACCACCGCCGCCGCCAGTGCCGCGGCGACGCGGGCGATCGCTGCGCTGCGGGAGGGCCACCTTGAAGTTCGCTCCGCTCCAGTACTATTATTCCTCCTCGCAGAGCGTGATCCTGACAATCCAGCGCGATAGGACTGCCCCGCTTGCCGGAGGCTGCCGCACGAAGTTTGACGAAAGGCAAGGTTATGGCGACGGTCGAAAAGATGCCGATGCTGGCCGAGGGCTATGAGAAGCTGCAGAGCGGACGTGCGGCATCTGAAGATGGTCGAGCGGCCGCAGATCATCGACGCGATCGAGGAAGCGCGCGCGTCATGGCGACTTGTCGGAAAATGCCGAATACCACGCCGCCAAGGAGCGCCAGGGGCAGATCGAGGCGCAGATCGCCGAGATCGAAGACCGCTTGAGCCGCGCGCATGGTGATCGATCCGACCGACCCTGTCGGGCGACAAGGTGGTGTTCGGCGCGACCGTCCATCTGCTCGACGAGAACGACAAGCCGATCAAATATCAGATCGTCGGCCAAACCGAGGCCGACGCCAGCGTCGGCCGGATCAGCTACAATTCGCCGCTCGGGCGCGCGCTGATCGGGCGCAATGTGGGCGACGAGGTCGAGGTCTCCACTCCGTCCGGTGATCGTTATTACGCGATCGAGAAGGTCGAATTCATCTGACATTCGCCGGCGGACGGGCCAATATTGTCCCTTCCGCCGTTGACAGGTTTGTTTCCAGCCGATGCGACCGCCCCAAGACTGGAAGAGCGCGCGAGTCACGCTCGTCATTGCCGCGGTCACGGCCCTCAGCTGGCTGGTCGTCCGGTTGAGCGGTCATGAGCTGGAGGCGATCGCGGCCGGCGGCTTCCTGCCGGCGCGGCTCGACCGCCTCACCGGCTTCGATCTCTTCACCGCCGTTATGGTCACGCCGCTTACCGCGGCCCTGCTCCATTCGGGGCTGATTCATCTCGGCGTGAATCTTTTCTTCCTGCTCCTGTGCGGGCGGTCGATCGAGCCGATCCTCAGCGGACGAGGCCTGGCGGTCCTCTATATCGCGGGCGCCTATGCCGCGGCGGCCGCGCATTACGCCTTCAATCCGCACGGCGCGCTGCCGATGATCGGCGCGAGCGGCGGCGTGTGGGCGGTGGTCGGCGCCTGGGCGATGCTGTTCGGCAAGAATCGAGTCGGGCTGACCAATGCCGCGCTCGCGCGCTGGCTCCATCTGCTTTGGCTCGCCGCCGCCTGGATCGTGCTCCAGCTCCTCGTAGAGATCGCGCTCTATCCGATCGGCGAGCAGCCGGGCATCGCCTTTCATGTCGGCGGGTTCGTGGCCGGCCTTCTCCTGGCCAAGCCCCTGCTGCAGCTCCGCTGGCGCGGCGCCTAGTCCTTCTGCGCGTCCAGCTCCGGCTGGAGCAGCCGGTGGAGATGGACGACGACATATTTCATCTCGGCGTCGTCGACGGTGCGTTGGGCGGCGGCACGCCAGGCATCCTGGGCGGTCGCATAATTGGGATAGATGCCGACGATCTCGATCGTGTCGAGGTCGAAATCGAGGCCGCGCGGGTCCGTGACCCGGCCGCCGAAGACGAGGTGAAGCAGGCTCATGGCGTCGCCGATAATTCCGGCGCGCCGGAAAGCAAGCGTCGCGCCTCTTACTGCCCGCCTTCGCCCTTGACCTTGCCGGCAGCGGCGCTCGCCGACGCCTTGACCGCGTCCAGCGCCTGGTCGGTGAAGCCGTCCAGCTCCTTCTTGCCGGCGTCGCGCGCGGCGAGCAGCGCCTCGCGGGCAGTGTCGTTGAGCCGGCGCCCGGCGCTACCGAACGCCTGCCGCTCCTGCCGGCTCAGCGGCACCAGCACGCCGACGATCGCCCCGAGCGCGAGACCGCCGGCGATAGCGGCCATCGGATAGCCGTCAATGCCGTCCGCGGTCCGCCGTCCGGCGCTCGCCGCGGTTTCGCGGGCGGAGGAATAAGCCGATGCCGTCCGTTCGCGTGCCGCCTGATAGGCTTCGGCCGCGCTCTGCCGCACCGAAGCGAGGGTGCCGCCGCTCTCGCTGCCGCCCTGGCCGCCGGTGCCGCTGTTCGTGCTGCTCTCGGATGCGCGGGTGTCGGTGGTCGTGCTCATGCCTTGCTCCTTACTTTTTCGCGTGGACGGCGTCCGCCGCCGTCATGATATTCGCCGTCGCTCGATTCTGGCTCCTTCGAGAAGAGCTTCGACAAGCCGGATTTGATCGGGTGCCGGGCGAGGAAGAGGGTGAAGGCCGCGAGCACCGAGGCGGCCGCCACCGGCCGCGTCTTCACCGCCTCGACCGCATCGTCGGCAAGCTCGCCGCCGCGGTCCTTGACCTCTTCCCAGGCGTGGCTGGCCAGGGTGCCGGGGCGCAGCCGGGCCTGCAGCTCGGTCGCGGTCTCGACCATCTGCGCGCGCGCGGCCTCGGCGCGCTTGTGCGCTTCATAAACCCGCATCATGGCTTCTTCTCCCCGGCGAGCACCTTGCGCTCTTCCTCGTCGCCGCCGAGCAGCTTCAGCCGCGAGGCGCCGTAAAGAACGAGCAGCAGCGAGATGATCGCGACCGCCACGAAGACGATCAGCCCGGCGAGGATCGGCCCGACCCTGGGTCCAAGAACGAGCGCGAAGCAGACGACGAGGGTCACCAAAGCCGCATTCATCAGCAAGACAGCCGCGACCAGCGCGATCGCGCCGTTTCGTGCCGCGCCGATCCGGTGGAGTGCGATTGCCTTGCAGAGGTCCGCCTCGGCGCGGATATAGGCTTTGGCATCGTCGGCGAGCCGTCCGAACAGGTCGCCGATCGAGGGCTCTTCAGGCCGGCTCGTCTGCATGTCCACGATCAGGCCCCGCCGGACGAGGACGCGCGGTTGCTCCGCACCTCGCCTTCAGTCTCCTCGGGCATGCCGGATTTGACCAGCCGCACCAGGGTGAAGCCGAGCACGGCGGCGATACCGATGGCGATTCCGGGGCTCTTGCGGACCGCGTCACGAACGTTGCCGTATAGCTCGTCGACGTCCTTGCGCCGCAGCGTGTCGGCGAAGCCGGAGATGGCGTCGCCCGCGCGCCGGGCATATTCGCCATAATCCTCGCCAAGACGCTCATCGATCGTCTCGGCAGTGTCGCCGACCGTCCTGGCCAATTCGTCGAGTGCGTCGCTGGCGCGGGTCTTGCCGCTGTCGGCGAATTCGCGGACCCGGTCGCCTGCCTGGTCGCGCAGCGCGCCGGCCTGGCTGCGCAGCTGATCGACCACGCCGCCGCTATCTCCGTTGCCGTTGCTCATGTCGGTTCCTCCTCCCGTGGCATTGCCGCCGGTGTCGTTTCCCGCAGCCGCGCCGATGAAGCCGTGTCCGCCGCCGCCGCCCGTTTCCATGGCGCCGTTGATGATGTGATCGGTGCCCTCGGGAAGCTCGTCGTCGCGCTGCGGCATGGCCTGTCTCCGGCTGATTTGGGTTACGCTTTTCCTTTCCGCAGAACCGGCGAGCCGGCCTTCCCGTTCCGGCGCGTGCGACGAAAGTTGCGCCGCCGTCGCCGCGCCGATAAGCGGCCCTGCATAGTCACCATATAGTTCATGACGAGGCCGTAACAATGACCGTAATCCTCGATGTCCACGCCCGCCAGATCCTCGACAGCCGCGGCAATCCGACGGTGGAGGTGGACGTCCTGCTCGAAGACGGCAGCATCGGGCCGCGCTGCGGTACCGTCGGGCGCCTCGACCGGCGCCCATGAGGCGGTCGAGAAAAGGGACGGGGACAAGAGCAAATATCAGGGCAAAGGAGTCTGCGACGCGGTCGATTCGGTGCGCGGCGAGATCGCCGAGGCCGTCACCGGCCTCGACGCAGAGGACCAGGGCGAGATCGATGCTTTGCTGATCGACCTCGACGGGACGGAGAACAAGTCGCGGCTCGGCGCCAACGCAATCCTCGGAGTCAGCCTCGCCGTCGCCAAGGCGGCGGCCGACGCGCGCGGACTGCCGCTCTATCGCTATGTCGGCGGCGTTTCGGCGCACCTCCTGCCGGTGCCGATGATGAACATCGTCAACGGCGGCGTCCACGCCGACAATCCGATCGATTTCCAGGAATTCATGGTGATGCCGGTCGGCGCCCCGACGCTCGCCGAGGCGGTTCGTTGCGGCGCCGAGATTTTCCACACGCTGAAGAAGCGTCTTCACGATGCTGGCCTTTCCACCTCGGTCGGCGACGAGGGCGGCTTCGCGCCGAACCTCGCCCATGCCCGCGCCGCGCTCGATTTCATCATGAAGTCGGTCGAGGAAGCGGGCTACACGTCCGGCGACGACGTCGTCCTCGCCCTCGACTGCGCGGCGAGCGAGTTCTTCAAGGACGGTGCCTATCGGATGGAAGGAGAGGGGCGGACCCTCTCCTCCGCCGAGATGGCCGGCTATCTCGCCGAGCTGGCGCGCGATTATCCGATCGCTTCGATCGAGGACGGCATGGCCGAGGACGATTGGGAAGGCTGGAAGATGCTGACCGACAAGGTGGGCGACAAGGTGCAGCTGGTTGGCGACGACCTCTTCGTCACCAATCCCAAGCGGCTCGCGCGGGGCATTGCGGAGGGAATCGCCAATTCGATCCTGATCAAGGTCAACCAGATCGGCACCTTGAGCGAGACGCTCGAAGCCGTCTCGATGGCGCAGCGATCCGCCTATACGGCGGTCATGTCGCACCGCTCGGGCGAGACCGAGGATTCGACGATCGCCGACCTCGCCGTCGCCACCAATTGCGGGCAGATCAAGACCGGCAGTCTCGCCCGTTCGGACCGCCTCGCCAAGTATAACCAGCTCATCCGTATCGAGGAGGAGCTTGGCGGCCAGGCCCGCTATGCGGGGCGCTCGGTATTCGGCTCGACCGCGGCCTGAGGCCGCTTTCGGGACTCAACTCAACTCTGCCGCGGCGCGGCTTGTCGTTTTTCTGGGGAAAGCTGCGCAAAAAGCTTGATTCGCAAGCCTTTTACTGATTCTGTTACCCCGCGATGGCGAAGCGGGGCCGTAATTCGTTCGAAATCATCCGCCAGGCGGCATTGCCGGCGCTCGCCCTGCTGATCATCGCCAATTTCCTCGGCTACGCGATCGTCGGTTCGAACGGCATTTTGAGCTGGGGCGATTATCGCCGGCAGAAGCAGACGAAGCAGATCGAGCTGGCTTCTCTCAACACAGAGCGCGCCAAGCTCCAACACCGCGCCGCCTTGCTCGACCCGCGCGGCGCCGATCCCGATTATGTCGAGGAAAAGGTTCGCGGCGAGCTCGGCCTGGTGCGTCCCGACGAAGTGATCATCCCGGTCCAGGACTGACCGCTCTCCCGTTTGCAAACGCCCGGGCACAAGTTGCGCGGCCGCTCGTTTGCCGCCATAGAACCCCCGCTTCAACGTCAGACCTTCAACGAGGATCGCCCGATCGTGGCCAAGGCAGCATCGCAAAAGCGCGCCGACAGCAAGACAGCCGACAGCAAAACCTCCGCCCCCCCGCCCACGCCCAATCGCGAGCGCCCGCCCGAGCCGAAGCGCTACGAGGCCGGCAAGGACGAGCTGCTCGAATATTATCGCCAGATGCTGCTCATCCGCCGCTTCGAGGAGCGCGCGGGCCAGCTTTACGGCCTCGGCCTGATCGGCGGCTTCTGCCATCTCTATATCGGCCAGGAAGCGGTCGCCGTCGGCCTCCAGTCATGCGATGGCGCCGGGCAAGGACAGTGTCATCACCGGCTATCGCGACCATGGCCACATGCTTGCCTACGGCATCGACCCCAAGCTGATCATGGCCGAGCTGACCGGCCGCGCCGCCGGCATCTCCAAGGGCAAGGGCGGCTCGATGCACATGTTCAGCGTCGACCACAAATTCTACGGCGGCCACGGCATCGTCGGCGCGCAGGTCAGCCTCGGCACCGGCCTCGCCTTCGCGCACAAATATCGCGGACGATGGCGGCGTCTGCCTCACCTATTTCGGCGACGGCGCGGCCAACCAGGGCCAGGTCTACGAGAGCTTCAACATGGCCGAGCTCTGGAAGCTGCCGATCATCTACGTGATCGAGAACAACCAATATGCGATGGGCACGAGCGTCAACCGCTCCTCGGCCGAGGACCAGCTCTACCGCCGCGGCGAGAGCTTCCGCATTCCCGGTCATCCAGGTCGACGGCATGGACGTGCTCGCTGTGCGCGGCGCCGCCGAGACCGCGCTCGAATGGGTGCGCGCCGGCAAGGGACCGATCCTGCTCGAATTGAAGACCTACCGCTATCGCGGCCATTCGATGTCCGATCCGGCCAAATACCGGTCGCGCGAGGAGGTGCAGGCGGTGCGCGAGAAATCGCGACCCGATCGAGCATGCCGCGCGCGATGCTCGAGGCGATGGGGGTCAAGGAGGACGAGCTGAAGGCGATCGACCAGGAGATCCGCCAGATCGTCGTCGAGGCCGCCGACTTCGCCGAGCAATCGCCCGAGCCCGAGCCGACCGAGCTCTACACCGACGTCCTGGTCGAGACCTACTGATGCCGATCGAACTTAAGATGCCCGCGCTGTCCCCGACGATGGAGGAGGGCACGCTTGCCAAATGGCTGGTCAAGGAAGGCGATGACGGTCAAATCCGGCGACATTCTCGCCGAGATCGAGACCGACAAGGCGACGATGGAGTTCGAGGCGGTCGACGAGGGCAAGATCGCGCAAGATCCTGGTCGCCGAAGGCACCGACGAGGTGAAGGTCGGCGACGGTCATCGCGATGCATCGACGGCGACGGCGAGGACGCCTCCGCCGCCGAGGCGCCTGCCGCCCCGGCTGAATCCACGCCGGCGCCGTCGGGCGACAAGAAGATCGAGCAGCCGAGCGACCAGAAGACCGAGGTCCATTCGGACGTCACCCCGCACCAGATGGAGACCGGCGCGCGCGCGATCTCGTCGCGGCCGCCGCCCATACGCAGCGACGAGCCGGAAGTGCCGGCGGGCACCGAGATGGTCCGGCAGACCGTCCGCGAGGCGCTGCGCGACGCGATGGCCGAGGAGATGCGCACGGACGAGCGCGTGTTCGTGATGGGCGAGGAAGTCGCCGAATATCAGGGCGCCTACAAGGTCACCCAGGGCCTGCTCGACGAGTTCGGCGCCGAAGCGCGTGATCGACACGCCGATCACCGAATATGGCTTTGCCGGCATCGGCACCGGCGCGGCGATGGGCGGCCTGCAGCCCGATCGTCGAGTTCATGACCTTCAACTTCGCCATGCAGGCGATCGACCACATCATCAATTCGGCGGCCAAGACCAATTATATGTCGGGCGGCCAGATGCGCTGCCCGATCGTGTTCCGCGGCCCCAACGGCGCCGCCGCCCGCGTCGCCGCGCAGCACAGCCAGAATTACGGGCCCTGGTATGCGACCGTTCCCGGCCTGATCGTCATCGCGCCTTATTCGGCGGCCGACGCCAAGGGCCTGCTCAAGGCCGCGATCCGGTCCGAAGATCCGGTCGTCTTCCTTGAGAATGAATTGCTCTACGGCCAGAGCTTCGACGTTCCCAAGCTCGACGATTACGTTCTGCCGATCGGCAAGGCGCGGGTCGTGCGCGAGGGCACGGACGTCACGATCGTCAGCTACTCGATCGGCGTCGGCGTCGCGCTCGAAGCTGCCAATCAGCTGGCCGGCGAGGGCATCGAGGCCGAGGTGATCGACCTGCGCACGCTGCGCCCGCTCGACACGGCGACGGTGCTGAAGAGCCTCGCCAAGACCAACCGCATGGTCGTGTGTCGAGGAAGGCTGGCCGACCTGCTCGATCGCCGCCGAGCTGATGGCGATCGCAATGGAGGACGGGTTCGACGATCTCGACGCGCCGGTGCTGCGCGTCACCGACGATGGACGTGCCGCTGCCCTATGCGGCCAATCTCGAGAAGCTGGCGCTGATCAATGTCGACCAGCGTCATCGAGGCGGCGAAGAAGGTCTGCTATCGCTGAATTGGCGTCATGACGTCGGACCTCGATCCGGACCGCGCCCTTGTCCTGAGCTATGTGCCTGCCGCCCGGCGGCCCGCGCTGGAAGCCTTGTGGCGGCTTGACGTAGCTTTGGGCGCGGTCCTCGCCGGTGGGCGCGAGCCGATGATCAGCCGCATCAAGCTTGCCTGGTGGCGGGAAGCGCTCGAAAAGCTCGATCGTGAGCGTGCGCCGGCGGAGCCCGTCCTGCAGAGGGTGGCCGCGCAGCTGCTTCCCAAAGGCGTGAGCGGCGCCGAGCTGGCCGAAATGGTCGAGGGATGGGACGTCCTGCTCTCCTCGGAGCCGCTGACCCCGGACGAGCTTGCCCTCTACGCGAAGGGGAGGGGGGCGCTCCTGTTCATTCACTCCGCGCGGCTTCTGGGCGGCGAGCCGCAGGCCGGGGCAGGGGAGAGATGGGCGCTGGTCGACCTCGCCCGTCATTCGAACGAGACCGATGCCGAAGCTGCCCTGGTCTCCGCCCGCGTCCTCCCCCCGGCAAGGCATTGGCCAGTGCGGTTGCGGGCCTTGGGCATGCTTGCGGCGCTTGCCGATCGCGATGCCGAGCCTTCGCGCCCACATTGGGAGCCGCAAGGCGCGCCCCGGCGGATGCTGAGAATGTTACGGCTCCGTCTCACGGGGCGTTGAGCTTTTCTGCAAAACGCGCGACTGTATCCGTTCTTTTCGAGGAATGTGAGGAGAGACAGATGATCCGCTGGGCTGCGGGAGGAATCTCC
This sequence comes from uncultured Alphaproteobacteria bacterium, assembly GCA_963777295.1. Taxonomy (GTDB): domain Bacteria; phylum Pseudomonadota; class Alphaproteobacteria; order Sphingomonadales; family Sphingomonadaceae; genus Allosphingosinicella. The sequence continues at coordinate 362,703 of CAVZPV010000004.1, read as the reverse complement.
GTTTTGGCCTTGGTTCTGGCCAGCTTCTTCTTCTGGAAGAGCCGGGCTGCGAGTCACGATCCCGTGCCACCGGCACCGGTCGCCGCGGCCAGCTCTGCGCCTGCGGCCGTGGGTGCGGCCGATCCCGTCCTGCCGCCCACCGCTTCCGCCAAGAGCAAGGAAGAGAAACGCTTCGACCGCGCCGACAAGAACAAGGACGGCAAGATCGCGCTCGCGGAGTTGTTGGAGCCGCGCCGCAAGGCCTTCGCCAAGCTCGACACCAACCATGATGGCGTGCTGAGCTTCGACGAATGGGCGGTGAAGACCGAGACCAAATTCCGCGACGCCGATGCGGACCACAACGGTTTTCTGACGCGCGCCGAATATGCGACCACCGCGCCGGTCCGGAAGCAAAAGCAGGCCCGTTGCGCGTGCCGCGAGGCTTCGCCGGCGGTTACGGAGACGGGGGAACAGTAGCGGACTCGAGCACGTCTGCTTTGACAGGGCCTCCCCCAGCCCCTCCCGCAAGCGGGAGGGGGATTCGGCTAGCCAGATCTTGAGCGCTTCTTCCGCACGCTTGGTGTAGAGCCGCTTGCGATCGGACTTTTTCGCGCGGCCTTGGACCGGCGGAAACAGGCCGAAATTGACGTTCATCGGCTGGTAGATCTCCGCCTCGGCCCCGCCGGTAATATGCCCGAGCAGGGCGCCGAGTGCCGTGTCGGGCGGCGGCGGCAGCAGCGTTTGCCCGGCCAGCTCGGCGGCGGCGAAGCGTCCGGCGAGCAGCCCGATCGCCGCGGATTCCACATAGCCTTCGCAGCCGGTGATCTGCCCCGCGAAGCGGATGTGCGGCGCCTTGCGCAGCCGCAAAGTGCCGTCGAGCAGCTTCGGCGAATTGATGAACGTGTTGCGATGGAGGCCGCCGAGGCGGGCGAATTCCGCCTGCTCCAGCCCCGGGATGGTGCGGAATAGCCGAACCTGCTCGGCATGCTTCAGCTTGGTCTGGAAGCCGACCATGTTCCAGAGCGTGCCGAGCTTGTTGTCCTGCCGCAGCTGGACCACCGCATAGGGCCAGCGGCCGGTCCGCGGATCGTCGAGGCCGACCGGCTTCATCGGCCCATAGCGCAAGGTGTCCACGCCGCGCTCGGCCATTACCTCGATCGGCATGCAGCCCTCGAAATAGGGCGTGTCCTTCTCCCAGTCCTTGAACGCGATCTTCTCGCCGTCGAGCAGCCCCTGGTGGAAGGCGAGATACTGTTCCTTGTCGAGCGGACAGTTGATGTAATCGTCGCCGTCGCCCTTGCCCCAGCGCGAGGCCTTCCAGGCGATGTCCATGTCGATGCTGTCCAGATAGACGATCGGCGCGATCGCATCGAAGAAGGCGAGCGCCTCCGCGCCGGTCGCCGCGCCGATCGATTGGGCGAGGCTCAAGGCGGTCAGCGGCCCCGTCGCGACGATGGTCGAGCCGGACGCGGGCAGCGCGTCGACCCGTTCCCGCACGACCTCGATGTTCGGGTGATCCAGAATCCGCTGCGTCACCGCCGCGGAGAAGCTGTCCCGGTCCACCGCCAGCGCCGATCCCGCGGGCACCCGGTGTGCGTCGGCCGTCGCCAAGATCAGCGACCCAAGCGCGCGCATCTCGGCATGAAGAAGCCCGACCGCATTTTGCTCGGCATCGTCGGACCGGAAGCTGTTCGAACAGACCAGCTCGGCCAGCGCATCCGTCTGGTGCGCCGGGGTCATGTCCCCGCCGCCGCGCATTTCGGAGAGGCGAACCTTCACGCCGGCTTCGGCGAGCTGCCAAGCCGCCTCGGAACCGGCGAGCCCGCCGCCGATGATATGGATTTGATGAGTTCATGGACCGCGATGCATAGGGGGACAGTCGCCCTCGGAAAAGCGCCGACATCGGCCTTGAGGGAACGGGGGCAAGCTTCTAGCCGGAAATCCGATGCCGACCTCGATGCTCATCGTCGACGATTTTCTAGAAGAACCCGAGGGTCTCCGGGCCCAAGCGCTTCGTTTGACCTATCCGGAGCAGCAGGGGGCATTTCCGGGGCGGAATTCCCTGGAACGGATGGTCATCCCCGGCCTGGAGGAAGAGGTGAGCCGACTTCTCGGTGAGCCCCTGCGCGCGATCACCGCCGGTCTCTCCCACGGCAAATGCCGTGTCACCAAGGCAAAGGACAAGGGGAGGGCGCGGGTGCATACCGACCCGAGCCATTGGTCGGGTATCCTCTACCTTTCCCGCCCGGAGGATTGCCGCGGCGGCACCCAATTCTTCCGCCACATCCGCACGCGAAGCGACCAGGCGCCCGTCACGGCCGCCGAGCTGGCCGCCATGGGCTATGCCTCCCAGGACGAAGCCCATCGCGACATTATCGAAAGGGACAGTCTCGACGACAGTGCCTGGGAGATGACGATGGAGGTGCCGATGCGCTTCAACCGCCTTTTGCTCCTGCGCCCGTGGCTCTGGCACACGGCCGGCCCGGCATTCGGCGACCGCATCGACAATGCTCGCCTCGTCTATCTGATGTTCTTCCAGGTGCAGCGCTGACCTTGCGCATGTCCGCTGAATTGGCCGGAAGACGATGAGCGTGACCGACACGAGCCTGGATGGAATCGTCGCCGACCCCCGGTGGTTCGCCCACCGGTTCGACTTTCGGAACGATCGCTACGAATTCGTCTTCATGCCGCGGGAGAGCGCATCGGGAAACGGCCTTTCTCGACGCCCGTACCATTCCGGCCGACTTCGAACGCGCCGCGGTGCCGCGGCAGACGGCGGCGCGGGCAGCCAAGCCGAGAGCGCCTCTGCATTTCATCTTCCACTCCGGACTATGCTGCTCGACGCTGATGGCGCGGGCGCTCGATTGGGAAGGGGCCGTTCTGGGCCTCAAGGAACCCATCATCCTCAGCGACGTCGTCCGCTTCAATCTGGGCGGGGCGGGCGTGGAGGAAACGCGGCGAGCGCTCGACCACGCCATGTCTCTCCTCGCCCGTCCGTTCCAGCCCGGCGAGGCGTTGGTCGCTAAAACGGACAGTCTTTCGATCCGCTTTGCCGAAAAGATGCTCGAGATGCGGGAGGATAGCCAGGCGCTTTGTCTCTACGCGCCGCTCCCGGTCTTTCTCAATTCGCTGGCTCAGAAGGGGCTCTGGGGCAGGCTCTGGGGCCGAAAGCTACTACATCGGCCTCCTCGATGCCCGCATCTCGGGCCTCGGCTTCTCCAATCAGGATTATTTCGCCCAGACCGATCTTCAGGCGGCGGCCTGTGCATGGTTGTCCTTCCACCAATATTTCGCGCGGCTCGTGGCGCGCTTCGGGCCCGGACGGGTGCGCACGGTCGACAGCGAGACGTTCGCCGGCGCGCCCGAAGAGACATTGCTGGCGCTCGCGGGTCACTTCCGGCTGAATTTAGGACCCGAACAGGTGCGAGCGATCGTGGAGGGCCCGGTTTTCACCCGCCATGCCAAGACCGGCGAGCCTTACGACCTCAGCCAGCGCGCGAGCCGCGTCGGCGAGGCCGACAATGCCAATGCCGAGGAGATCGCCTACGTGACGGAATGGGCCGCCAAGGTCGCTGAAGCGCTCGGCTTCCCGATCGAGCTCGGATCGAGCTGAACGGATAGCTTCAACGCCGCTGGCTTCTCAATCCTCGTCGCCGCCGATCACCGCGTCGCTGGCCGAGAGCGTCTGGTCCTCGACATCCACTACCACTTCCGCCTCGTCCTCGCTTTCCTCGATCCGGGCGGCGGAGACGACATGCTCGTCGTCGGCGACGTGGAACAGGTGCACGCCCGGCCGATCCGCGCCCGATCACGCGCATGTCGCCGACGGTACATGCGGATCAGCTTGGCCTGGTCGGTCACCAGCATCAGCTGCTCGCCGTTATGGCGCCGGGAAGCTGGCGACGACGCAGCCGTTGCGCTTCGAGGTTGTCGATATTGGTGATGCCCTGGCCGCCGCGGTTGGTGCGGCGATATTCGTAGGCCGACGGCGCTTGCCATAGCCATTCGCGCATGACGGTCAGGATGAACTCTTCCGCCTCGCGCGAACTCGGCCGATCGCGCTCGCGGCGACAGGGTCGGCGCATTGCCTCGCTTCTCGCTTCCACGGCGCGGCGCGCAGATAGGCCTCGCGCTCCTCGGTGGTCGCGGCGAAGCCCTTGAGGATCGACAGCGAGATCACCTCGTCGTCGCCGTCGCGAGCCGGATGCCGCGCACGCCCGTCGACGTCGCGGCTCTGGAATTCGCGGACATCGGTCGCCGCGAAGCGGATCGCCTTGCCCTGGCGCGTGGCGAGCAGGACGTCGTCCTCCTCGGTCAGCAGCGACACGCCGATCAGCCGGTCGCTCGCATCGCCTTCCTCGTCCGTGCCGAAGCGCATCGCGATCTTGCCGCGCGGTCGGGATGTTGGTGAAGGCGTCCATGCTGTTGCGGCGCACGGTGCCGTGGGCGGTCGCGAACATGATGTGGAGCTTGCCCCATTCCGCCTCGTCCTCGGGCAGCGGCAGCACGGTCGAGATCGTCTCGCCCTCCGCCAGCGGCAGCAGGTTGACCATCGGCCGGCCGCGCGCCTGCGGCGCGCCCTCGGGCAGGCGCCAGACCTTGAGGCGATAGACCTTGCCGGCGGTCGAGAAGAACAGGACCGGCGTGTGCGTCGAGGTGACGAACAGATCGGTGACCGCATCCTCGTCCTTGGTCGCCATGCCGGCGCGGCCCTTGCCGCCGCGCTTCTGGGCGCGGAAGGTCGTCGAGCGGGGTGCGCTTGATGTAGCCGCCCATGGTCACGGTGACGACCATGTCCTCGCGCTCGATCAGATCCTCGTCCTCGATGCCGTCGGCGGCGGGGGCGATCTCGGTGATGCGCGGCGTGGCGAATTGGCGTCGATCTGCGTCGAACTCCTCGCGCATGACCTCATAGAGGCGGACGCGGTTGCCGAGGATCTCGAGCAGTTCGCCGATCGAGGCGGCGAGCTCGCTGCAGCTCGCCGCCGATCTCGTCGCGGCCGAGCGCGGTCAGGCGGTGGAGGCGCAGCTCGAGGATCGCGCGGACCTGCGCGTCGGACAGGCGGTAGGTGTCGCCCTGCGACCTCGTGCTCGACCGCTTCGACGAGCGCGATGTAGGAGCGCGATCTCGCGCGATCGGCCATTCGCGGGCGAGCAGGGCGGCGCGCGCCTCGGCGGGCGACGCGGAGCCGCGGATGATCCGCACCACCTCGTCGAGATTGGTGACCGCGATGACCAGGCCGAGCAAGATGATGGGCGCGGTCGCGCGCCTTGGCGAGCTCGAACTTCGAGCGCGCGGGTGATGACCTCCTCGCGGAAGCTGGACGAACGCCTCGATGATGTCGCGCAGGTTGAGCGTCTCGGGCCGGCCGCCGCGGATCGCGAGCATGTTGGCCGGGAAGCTCGATCTGCGCCGGGCGTGTGGCGCCAGAGCTGGTTGAGCACCACGTCGGGCGTCGCGTCGCGCTTCAGCTCGATGACGACGCGCACGCCGTCGCGGTTCGATTCGTCGCGGATGTCGGAGACGCCTTCGATCCGCTTGTCCTTGGCGGCCTCGGCGATCTTCTCGACCAGGCCGGTCTTGCCGACCTGGTACGGGATTGCGGTCAGCACGATCGAGCGGCGATCGCCGCGGCCTTCCTCGATTTCGTGGCGCGAGCGCATGATGATCGAGCCGCGGCCGGTCTGATAAGCGCTACGCGCGCCGGCCTGGCCGAGGATGAGAGGCCGCCGGTCGGGAAATCCGGCGCCGGGACGATGCTCCATCAGCTCTTCGACGGTGATCGCGGGATCGTCCATATAGGCTTTGCAGGCGGCGATGACCTCGCCGAGATTGTGCGGCGGGATGTTGGTCGCCATGCCGACCGCGATGCCGCCGGCGCCGTTGACCAGCAGATTGGGGAAGCGCGCCGGGAGCACCTGCGGCTCGCGCTCGCGACGCGTCGTAATTGGGCGTGAAGTCGACAGTGTCCTTGTCGAGATCGTCGAGCATGCGTCATCGCCGACGCGAGCGAGCCGCGCCTCGGTGTAGCGCATCGCCGCCGGCGGATCGGGATCCATCGATCCGAAATTGCCCTGGCCGTCGATCAGCGGCACCCGCATCGACCAGTCCTGGGTCATTCGCGCCAGCGCGTCGTAGATCGCGAGGTCGCCGTGCGGGTGGTAGTTACCCATCGACGTCGCCGACGATGCTTGGCCGACTTGCGATAGGGGCGGCCGGGGACGAAGCCGCCTTCCTGGCAGGCGTAGAGGATGCGGCGGTGGACCGGCTTCAGCCCGTCGCGCACGTCGGGAAGGGCGCGCGCGACGATCACCGACATCGCATAGTCGAGATAGGAGGTCTTCATCTCGTCGACGATGGAGACGGGGGAGATGTCGCTGCTGTCGATGGTCGGCGGTGCGCTGGCCAAGTTGTTTTCCTGCTTCTGGTGTCGTGGAGCGCGGGATGCGCCGGATCGGAATCGCAGCCTAGCCGATGGCCGGGCCGGACGCCACCCCGCGCGCGTGCACGTACGCGTACGCGCGCGAGACCTCCACATAGGAATTTTCAGGCGGAACGCCAGCGTTCAGCGACGCTTTCGCGTGTCTTTCCGGTGATTTACGGTTCAAGACGAGTTCAGGGCGCCACCGCTAGCAACCGCGCCTCATTGGCGGTAGAGAGGCCGCCGCTCGGGGCGCCCGGCGCCTTCCTCGACAGGAGTCCGGAATGAGTTTGCGGTTGGAGCTTGCGCTCAGTCTGTTCGCGGCGGTCAGCGCGGCTTCCCTGCCTTCCTCGGCGACGGCACAGACGCCGCCGCACGTTGCCAAGGCGGAGCGGAGCGCGATCGGGGCGCTGCAGAGCGCGCTTGCCGCGCGCGATTATGCGACGGCGGCATCCGCGCTGAGCGCGGCCCAGGCGGCGGCGCAGAGCGACGATGCGCGCTATTACGTCGCCTTGCTCCAGTTCCAGCTCGCGCGCGAGACCAACAATGCAACGATGCAGGCGCAGGCGGAAGAGAGCCTGATCGCGCTCGGCCGGCTGCCGCAGGCGCAGCTCGGCGGCCTTTATGCCTTGCAAGGGAGCAATGCGCTTTCGACGCGCGACCGCGTCCGCGCGGAGGCGGCCTTCACACGGGCGATGGAGCTGGCACCAAGCCCCGAAATCGCGCTCACCCTGGCGGAGCTCAAGATCGAGGGCCGCAAGAATGGCGACGCGGTCGGCTTCATCGACCGTGCGATCCAGTTGCAGAAAGCAAGGGGGCAGGCGGCGCCGGAGAGCTGGTACCGGCGTGGGATCGAGCTTGCCCTCTCGGGCAAGCTGGTGCCGCAGGCGCTGAAGCTCAACCATGACTGGATCGTCGCTTATCCCTCGCCCGAAAACTGGCGCGACGCCATTCTGATCTATCGCGACGCGGCCAAGCCCGATCCGGCGACCAGCCTCGACGCGCTGCGGCTTCAACGACTGGCCAAAGGGCTGGACGGCGAGCGCGACTATATGGACGCTGCCAAGACCTTCACCACCGCCGGCCTTCCCGGTGAAGCGCATTCGGTGCTTGCGGAAGGCGTCGAGACGAAGATGCTCGACCCGCTCAGGCCGGAGACGCGCACCGCGGTCACCGCGGCGACGCGGGCGGCGACCCTCGAGCGGGCGCATCTCGTCGCGCTGCGCCATGCGGGGACCGTCGCGGCCGGCGACCAACTGCTGAGCTTTGGCGAGAATGCGGCGGCGATCGAGGCCTATCAGGCGGCCCTTCAGAAAGGCGCCGCCGATCCCAATCTCGTGAACATGCGCCTCGGCATAGCGCTGGCCCTGGCCGGCCGCCGCACCGAGGCCACCGCCGCTTTCGCCGCGGTCACCGGCCCACGGGCGGATCTCGCCGCCCTGTGGCTTGCCTGGCTCAACCAGCATGGCTGACCGGCCGTCGTCGATTCTATCGGGAGAAGAGGAATGAAGTTCGTTTCCGCCATCGCCACCGCCGCCATGCTCGTCGCGGTGGGTGCGCTCGCGCAGCCCGCCTCCGCCATGAAACCGGCGGAACAGGCCAAACCGGCGCCGCAACGCAAGTTCGACCTCAGCCCGGCGGCGCGCAAGCCGCTCAGCGATCTCGAGAAGGCGGTCACCAACAAGGACGAGACCGCTTACGCCGCCGCGCTTGCCGCTGCGCAACCGGTCGTTAAGACTAATGACGACAAATATATCCTGGCCGAGTTCATGGCGAAGCATGCCGAGCAGGCGAACGACCCGGCCGCGCGCCTCGCCGCCTATCAGGCGATCATCGCGAGCGGGAGTGCCGATCCAGCGGAAACCCAGTCCATCAACCACGCCATCGCTGGCACCGCCGCGAATACGGGGAATTGGGCACTGGTGGAGAGCACGCTGACGCCGATCGTCGCCGCCAATCCAAACGATATCGACGACACGCTCAATCTGGCCAGCGCGAAGATCAATCTCAAGAAGAACGCGGAGGCGCTGCCGCTCCTCCTCCACGCGATCCAGCTCACCGAGGCGTCGGGCAAGCCGGCGCCGGAACCCTGGTATTTCAATGCATTCAGCATCGCCTATCAGATGCATGACGAAGCGGTGGTTGCGCAGATGAATGCCGCTCTGCTCAAAAACTATCCGAACGCCAAGAACTTCAACAATGCCGTCGTGATTTATGCGGGCACTCCAAATCTTCCCAAGGATGTGCGGCTCGATCTCCTCCGGCTGATGTTTGCCAGCGGCGCCATGAACAACGCGGGCGAATATCTGCAGCTGGCCTCGATGCTCGAGCAGGCCGGTCTGCCCGGTGAGGAGCAGGCGGTGCTGCAGAGCGGAGCTCGCGCCGGGAAGCTCGGCGGCACCGAAGGCCAGCAGATGCTGCAGAGCGCTTCCTCCCGGATCGCGGTGGACCGGGCGTCGCTGCCGGGCTCCGAGCAGAAGGCGCGCACGGCAGCGACGGGAACGATCGCCGCCAATACCGCCGCCGCTTATGCGAGCTACGGCGATTATGCGAAAGCGGCGGACCTCTATCGGCTGGCGTTGCAGAAAGGCGGAGTCGATCCGAACATGATCAACACCAGGCTCGGCATCGCGCTCGCGCTCGGCGGCCACAAGCCGGAGGCGCAGGCGGCATTCCAGGCGGTCAAGGGTCCGCGGCAAGAGCTCGCCGGTCTTTGGCTGACCTGGCTCTCCCAGCGGAGCTGATCGGGTCCCACAACACCCGAAATCCGAGGGGCGTCGGCTGGTGCCGGCGCCCTTTTCGCGTCCCAATTTGCGACGTGCCTTTTTCGGTCCTCTTTCGCCGCGTCCGGCGGGCGCGTTAACGATTGGGTGGGCCGGCTGGCGGCCCGCTTCGGTCGAGGACAGGCGTGCGCTTCAACGATATGATCGCAACCGTCCTGGCGCAGCGCGAGGAGCCACGCTCCGCGCTCGCGGCCAAGTGGCGGCAGCTCGTCGACCTGCTCGCGCAGGGACGCGGCGAAGCCGAAGCGTGGGAAGCGCTCGACTGGCTCCGTGAAACGCGCTCGCGCGTGCCGGCCGACATCCGCCGCCACATCGCCGAATCGCTCGCCGGCCGCCGAATCTGGCCGGAAATCCTCGCCTTCTTCGCCGAGGATCAGGCGCTGGTGGCGGCGCCCCTGCTCGGGGGTGCTCGTCTCGATGCGGAGGAATGGCTCGAGCTGCTGCCCGCATTGACCCCCACCGCCCGCAGCCTGCTCCGCCACCGCCGCGACCTTCCCGCCGACGTGCGCCATGCACTCGCCGGCTTCGGCGGCAGCGACTTCGCCTTGGCAGGGCAGGTGGATGCTGCGGCGGCGAGGAACGTCGAGGCCGTGGTCGAGGCGGGCGAGAGCCAGATCCGCGATCTCGTCGCGCGGATCGAAAATTTCCGGCGGCAGCGCGAGACGCACCCGTTTGCGCCCGACGAGACACAAGAAGCCCCGCCGAAAATCGAGAGGTTCCACTGGGAGGCGGGCGCCGACGGCACCATTTTCTGGGTCGAAGGCGCGCCGCGCGGCCCGCTCGTCGGCCAGAGCATCGCCTCGATCGCCGAGCGCGGCCAGTTCGGGGTCGACGGCCAGGCCGCCGGCGCCTTCGAGAAACGGGCGCCGTTCCGCGACGCCCGCTTCAGCGTCGCCGGATCGGGCGCCGTCTCGGGCGACTGGCGGGTCTCGGGCGTTCCCTTCTTCGATCCGCGCCAGGGCCATTTCCTCGGCTATCGGGGGACGGCACGGCGGCCGCGCGTCGACGAGGTGGCGCGGCCTGAGGGTGCGGGCGACCTGGCACAGACACGCGGCCTGTTCGGAACGAGCATTCCCGCCGAGTCCCTCCGCCAGCTCATCCACGAGCTGAGGACGCCCTTGAACGCGATCGTCGGCTTCGCCGAGATGATCGACGGCCAATATATGGGCCCGGCCGCCTCCGCTTACCGAAACCGCGCGGCGAATATCATGGAGCAGGCCCAGAGCCTCCTCTCCGCTGTCGACGATCTCGACACCGCCGCGCGGATCGAGACGCGCCGTCTGCAGCTCGACGAAAGCTTCGTCGATGCCGTCGCTCTGCTCTGCCGTCTGCACGATGCCTACGAGCGCGTGGCCCATCAGCGCGGCAGCCGTATCTCGATCGAGATCGAACGCGACCTGCCGCCGGCGCGCGTCGAGCAGGGCGCCGCCGAGCGCATGTTTGCCCGAATCCTCGCCGCGACGATCGGTCTGGCGGGGGAGGGGGAGACGATCGGCGCGACGATGGCACAGGCTGAAATGGTGACGGGCGAGCTGGCGGGGCGGAAGATGCTCTGCCTCGCGATCGACCGGCCGCGCGCGATCGCGGGTTTGGACGAGCGCGCCTTGCTCGATCCCGGCTACAGCCCCGAGGGCGACTGGCCGGGGGCGCCGGCACTGGGCCTCGGTTTCGCGCTCCGCCTCGTCCGCAACCTCGCCGAAGCGGTCGGCGGCGCGCTCGTCATCGGCGAGGCCCGCTTCTTCCTGTACCTGCCGCTGCTGCCGGAGCCGGCCGAGCGCTCGACCGGCCAGCCTTAACTTTTCAAGACAGCCGCGCTCCGCTAAGCCGCGGCCGAGCGCGCGCTTGGGGCCTGTAGCTCAACGGTAGAGCCGGCCGCTCATAACGGCTTGGTTGTAGGTTCGAATCCTGCCGGGCCCACCAACCCTTGCTAAAGCTTCCGCTGGCAAGCCGGCGCCATTTCGCATAGCAGGGCCTTGGCGGGCTTGCCCGCCGAACCTTCAGCGAAGGCGGGGAGTAGCGCAGCCTGGTAGCGCATCTGCTTTGGGAGCAGAGGGTCGCAGGTTCGAATCCTGTCTCCCCGACCATCGCCGCAGGCAAAAAGGGGGCGGCCATGAAGCTCAGACATCCCTTTCTCGCGTTTCTTCTCTTCTTCCTTCCTGCCTGGGCGGCAACGGCATCGCAGCCGCCGCAACCAGTGGCGGTCCAGCATATCCAGCCTGCCGATCTCAAGGCGGCCTGGCGGCATGACAATCGCTGGCGCTATCATGACGATGCGGAAGCCGATGCAGCTTATGCGCGGCTGCTCAACCAGCAATCGCCATGGCCGGAATGGCACCAGGTCCAGATCGTCACCTTGCCGGTTGGCCTGCGCTTCGAGATGGCGCTGGCGCCCGGGCAGCCGCCGGACAGACCGGGCGCCTTCGGCACGTTCGATCGTATCCCCGATGCGCATTTCGTCCGCTATCGGCTGGCGGTGAAGACTGCGTGGAAGCCGACGGTCGACCGGGTCGTCACCTTCGAGATCGTCGATCCGCTGCCGGCCGATACCGGAATCGTCGGGCCGCAGATCGACACCGATGCCGATCTCTATCTTCCCGGCGGCGCTTCGCAATTCGAGATGAAGGTGCCGGCGGCGGAACGGATCGCCCATCTCAAGGTGGTGGCGGTGCGGCCGATTCGGTGAGCGACGACCGGCGAACCGATCCCCGCACCGGCTCGACGCTGATCCTCGCGCCCGACGGCCTGACCGTGGTCCGCCCGGACGGCGGTCGTGATTTTCTGCCGGCGCCGGACGGATATAGCCTCTCCCATTTCGGCGAGGGCATCGTGCTGGTCGGCCGCGGCGAGGCGCCGTTCGACGGCTGGTGGGACTGGCATTTCGAGGCCGATCTCGAAACCGGAACCTTCCGTCGCCTCGGCCCCGCTTACTGATCTTTGGGCGCAAGCACCGAATTGAGCATGTCAGCGAGCATGTCGAGCCGATAGGGTTTGAACAGGACCGGCCGGCCGCCGGTGCCGGAGCGGGCAATTTCGTCGGAAAAGCCGGTGGTGAGGACGACGGGAACGCTCGGGCAGCACCTCCGCCAGCCGCTCGGCCAGCTCGAGGCCCGTCATTCCCGGCATGACGACGTCGGTGAAGACTGCGTCGAACTTCGCCTGTGTAGCAAGACGCAGGGCTTCGAGCCCGGAATGGGCGCGCGTGACCTTGTGCCCCAGCTCCTCCATCAGGGCTTCGGCGAGCAGGCCGACATCCTCATTGTCGTCGACGACGAGGATATGGGCAGCGCGAGCGGCCCCGTCGCGATTTTTGGCTTCCGCTTCCTCCGGCGTCCCATGCCCTTCGCTGCACGGGAGCACGAGCGTCACCGTCGTGCCGCGGCCGACCTCGCTCTCGACGCGGATGTCGCCTCCCGACTGAGTCGCGAAGCCGTAGACCTGGCTGAGACCAAGACCGGTGCCGCGCCCGACCGATTTGGTCGTGAAGAAGGGCTCGAAGACATGCTCGAGCAATTCCGGCGCAATGCCGCTGCCGGTATCGGAGATAGCGATGCCGACCGCCCGCCTCCCGTCGGCCAGTGCGGCCTCGCTGGTAGCGATGGTCAGTGTACCGCCGTCAGGCATCGCGTCGCGCGCATTGACCGCGATGTTGAGGATGGCCGATTCGAGTTGCGCGGGGTCCGCTTCGATCGCGCAGAGGCCTTCCACCAGCCGCGTTCGGATGGCGACGCGCTCGCCGAGCGCGCGGTCGAGCAGCTCGGTCATCTCGACCATCGTCTCGTTGACTTCGAGCACCTGCGGCTGAAGCGGCTGCCGCCGCGCAAAAGCGAGGAGCTGCGAAGTGAGCGCCGCCGCCCGCGTCGCCGTCTGCGAGATCGCCCCCGCGAAGCGCACGCGTTTGGCCTCGTCGAGCCCCGGGCGGCGAAGAATGTCGGCAGAGCCCTGGATCACGGTCAGCAGATTGTTGAAATCGTGGGCGATGCCGCCGGTCAGCTGGCCGAGCGCCTGCATCTTCTGCGCCTGGCGGAGTTGCTCCTCCGCCTTGGCGCGTTCCTCGATCTGAACCTGAAGCTCGGCATAGGCTCCGCTCAGCGCCGTCGCTCGTTCCTCCAACTCCCGGTTGGCGCGGCGCAGCGCGGTCTGGGCAATGCCGAGGATGAGGACGATGAGCGCCGCCATCAGGGTCAGCAGACCGACGACGCTGGCGCGGGCGAGCCGCCGGGAGAAGGGCTCACGCACGACCTGGAGGTAGACGGTGCCGATCCTCTCGCCGCCGCGCAGCACGCGCGCCGTCGCCTCGGTGAGATTGCCGCCGCGCGGCGCCTCGCGGCCGAGTTGCGCCGAGAGCAGGCCGGGCGAGCGCGCATAGCCGGCAAAAAGCTTGCCGCTGCTGTCGTAGATTCCGGCGGCGCTCACCTGGGGATTGACGCCGAGCGCATCGACCGATTCCTGCGCGGTGCGGGCATCGCCGAAATCGAGCGCTGCGGTGACGCTGGCGCCGAGGATCTGGGCCTGGACCTCCGTTTCCTGCTGCTTCTGCGCGGCGTAAGAGGTGGCGCTCATGTAGATGACGCCGAGGCCAGCGAGCAGCAGCAGCAATGCGAACGCTGCGCCGGCGAGCGGGACGTTGGGCCAACGGGCGGCAAGGCCGGCGAGAGGGCGCATCAGTGGCCGGTCCTGACACTGAGGGCGATAGCAAGTAGACGGGCGCTGAGGCCGAGGCCGGAATTTTCGGCCGCCGCCTGGTCGATATGGAAGCGCACCCGGCCGCCATCCAGGACGAAGTGGATCATGCCCCGGTCCGGGCCGGTCCGGCCGTCGGTCACGGTCAGCACCGGCTTGCCCTGGAGGGCGTGGAGCAGGTCGGCGGTGCTGTGGCTGCTATCGCCGTCGACGAAGGCCACCTGGCATGCGTCGGCGCCGGCGGCGCTCGGCATGCGCTTCACGACGAGCGGATGATGATCGACCTCCTGTTCGCGAACGGCCGCATCGATGGTGCGGCCGAACGGGTCGTCGCCGACGATGCAGAGGGTGATCGGCGCATTGGGAGCCATGTGAAGATTGCCGGGCCAATCCACATAGGCGGGGAACTTGGTGAGGAAAGCCGCCTTGACGGCGGTATCGCTTGGCTGCGCAGGCACGGGCGCCGCAATCGCGCCGGCGAAGGCCGCCAGGAGAAGCAGGCAGGAGGCGATCCCCCTCGTCATGGCGTTCCTTGTAGGTACTCGAACAGTGCGCGTCTTGTGTGCAGGGCAAAAGAGGCAGGATCAAGGGCGCGAGCGGGGCGGGGCACCCAAAGGACGAGGGAAGGGCGATAAGCGGCGTCAGCCGCTCCCAAGGCGGGTGACAATGTGTCCCCCAGTCACTAGTTAGGCGCCAAATCCCGCAAACCCGTTGGAGTCCGAGCGCCGCCATGGCCGCACAGTATAGCTTTGTCATGAAGGACCTGACCAAGACCTTCCCTGGCGCGCCCAAGCCGGTGCTCAACAACATCCACCTGCAATTCTATCCCGACGCGAAGATCGCGATCATCGGCCCGAACGGCGCGGGCAAGTCGACGCTGATGAAGATCATGGCCGGCATCGACACCGAGTTTCAGGGCGAGGCGTGGCCGGGGGAGGGGATCAGCGTCGGCTATCTGGAGCAGGAGCCGCAGCTCGACCCGACCAAGACGGTGCTGGAGAACGTCAAGGACGGCGTCCGCGCGGTCGCCGACATGGTCGATCGCTTCAACGCCATCTCCGCCGAGATGGGCGATCCGCCAGGACGATACCGATTTCGACGCGCTGATGGACCGAGATGGGCGAGCTTCAGGAGAAGATCGACGCCGTCGATGGCTGGACGCTCGACAACCAGCTCGAGATCGCGATGGACGCGCTGCGCTGCCCGCCGGGCGACTGCACGGTCGACAACCTCTCGGGCGGCGAGAAGCGCCGCGTCGCGCTGACCCGGCTGCTGCTCGAGAAGCCCGACATCCTGCTGCTCGACGAGCCGACCAACCATCTCGACGCCGAGAGCGTCCAGTGGCTGGAGAAGCATCTGAACGATTATGCCGGGCAACGTCATCCTCGTCACCCACGATCGCTACTTCCTCGACAATGTCGTGAGCTGGGTGCTCGAGCTCGATCGCGGCCGCTACTATCACCTACGAAGGCAATTATTCCGACCTATCTGGAGAAGAAGGCCAAGCGGCTCGAGCAGGAGGAGCGCGAGGAGCAGGGCAGCCAGAAGGCGATCCAGCGACGAGCTCGACTGGATCCGCCAGCGCGCCCAAGGCGCGCCAGACCAAGTCCAAGGCGCGTATCCGCGCCTTCGACCAGCTGGTCGAGGCGCAGGAGAACCGCACCGCCGGCAAGGCGCAGATCCTCATCCAGATGCCCGAGCGGCTCGGCGGCAAGGTGATCGAGGCCAAGGGTCTTTCAAAAGCCTATGGCGACAAGCTGCTGTTCGAAGATCTCACCTTCACGCTGCCGCCGGGCGGCATCGTCGGCGTGATCGGCCCGAACGGCGCCGGCAAGATCGACCCTGTTCAAGCTGATCACCGGCGCAGGAGCAGCCCGATTCCGGCAGCATCGACATCGGCCCGACCGTGCAGCTCGGCTATGTCGACCAGAGCCGCGACCATCTCGACCCGAACAAGAATGTCTGGGAGGAGATCTCGGACGGGCTCGACATCTTCAAGCTCGGCAAGCACGAGGTCGCCACGCGCGCCTATGTCGGCGCCTTCAACTTCAAGGGCCAGGACCAGCAGAAGAACGTCGGCAAGCTTTCGGGCGGCGAGCGCAACCGCGTCCATATGGCCAAGATGCTGAAGCGCGGGCGGCAACGTCCTGCTGCTCGACGAGCCGACGAACGATCTCGACGTCGAGACGCTGCGCGCGCTCGAAGAGGCGCTGGAGAATTTCGCCGGCTGCGCGGTGGTGATCAGCCACGATCGCTTCTTCCTCGATCGGCTCGCCACCCACATCCTCGCCTTCGAGGGCGACAGCCATGTCGAATGGTTCGAAGGCAATTTCGAAGCCTATGAGGAAGACAAGCTCCGCCGCCTCGGTCCGGAGGCGGAGCGCCCGCACCGGGTGACCTACCGCAAGCTGACGCGGTAGGGCTCGCCTCTCCGCAATATCGTTGCCACCTCTCGCCATTCGTGAGACCTCTCCGCCATGGGGGAGGCAGCGGACCACCGCATCGGCATCTGGATGACGAGCGCGCTCGTCGTCGGGACGATGGTGGGGACCGGAATCTTCATGCTGCCGGTCGCGCTTGCTCCGCTCGGGATCAACGCGATCGTCGGCTGGATCCTGAGCAGCATCGGCGCTTTGTGCATCGCCTTCGCGCTCGCCCGGCTGTCGCGGCTGGGCGGCGATGGCATCCAGGCCAATGTCGAGCGGGAATTGGGGCAGACGGCCGCTTTTCTTGCCGCCTGGTCCTTCTGGGTCTCGAACTGGGTCGCCGAAGCCGCGACCGGCATCGCGGTGGCCTCGGCTCTGTCGTGGATCGATCCCGCTTTCGCCGGGCCTGGCTTCATCATCCCCGTCGCGATCGGAAGCGTCGTCCTGCTGACCGTGGTGAACGCGCTGGGGGTGCGCGCGTCGGGCGGAATGTCGATCCTGACCGTTGCCATCAAGCTGCTGCCGCTGTTCGGCGTGATCCTGATCCTCGCGCTGCGCGGCGGCGGCGGCGGACACATTCAGCCGCTCGCTCCGGCGCCCTTCGTACTCGGCAATCTGGCGACGGCGGTCGCGCTGACCTTCTTTTCGCTGACCGGCTTCGAGAATGCGACCACCCTGGTCGACAAGGTCCGCAACCCGTCGCGCACCGTCCCGCTTGCCATCCTCGGCGGCACTTTGTTCGTCGCCTTGCTCTACCTGCTGGCAAGCACCGGCGTGCAGCTTCTTCTTCCCGCGAAGCTGGCGGCCCTGTCGCCAGCGCCCTATGCCGAGGTCATATCCGGGCAATGGGGCGGCGGCGTCGCGTCGCTCTCGGCGATCGCGATCGCGGTCGCCGCCTTCGGTTGCCTCAACGGTCTGATCCTCGGCTCGGGCGAGCTCGGTTATTCGATGGGCCTTCGCCGCGACCTTCCGGCCTTCATGGCCTTCACGCGGGGGGCGGGGACGCCGGTCGGAGCGCAGATTGCGGGCTCCGTCCTTGCCGTGCTGCTGATCCTCGCCAATGCCAGCCGCGCCACCAACGGCCTGTTCGCCTTCGTCATCCTGCTGTCGACGGCGGCGATTCTCGTCGTCTACCTGGCCGGTGCGGTGGCGGCGTGGCGGATCAGCACATCACCCCTATCGCGCGCTTTGCTCGTCGTCGCGCTCCTCTTCATCCTGTTCGCGCTCTACGGATCGGGCGCCGAGGCCGATCTCTGGTGTCTCGCCCTGCTTGCCTTCGGCTTCGGCCTCCGCACGGCCATGCACCGGATCCAGGCGCGTCCGATCACGCCCGCGACGGCGAATTCGCCGGAATCCCGATCTCTTCAGTCGGCTTGCCAGAGCGGGCATAAAAGCTAGGAAAGACGCGCCCGTCTTCAGGGAGTCCGTCGATGCGCCGCCGCACCTTCCTTGCCGCTCTTCCCCTCGCCGCCGCCGGGGCCGCGCTCGAGGCGCAGGTCCGCCCAAGCGGCGGCGCTGAGCAAGGCGGTCTTCCCGGCTTCGAGCCGCCGGGCGCCGAAACGTTCGAGCGGCCCGACGTCCATGCCGGCGACCGGCCGGTGGGGGCGAGCTTCGCTTCGCGCTCGGCGGTCTACGGGCGTTCGGGCGCGGCCGGCGCGGCGCATCCGCTGGCGATGCTCGCCGGGATCGACATGCTGCGGCGGGGCGGATCGGCGGTGGACGCGGCGGTCGCGATCAATGCCTGCCTCGGCTTTCTCGAGCCGACCAGCAGTGGCATCGGCGGCGACTGTTCGCGATGGTCTGGGACCCGAAGCAGCGCAAGGTGGTCGGCCTCGCCGGCTCCGGCCGCTCGCCGCGGGCGCTCAGTCTCGAGACGGTGCGCTCGCGGGCGCAGAACGGGCAGCTGCCGCCGCTCGGCGCGGTGACGGTCTCGGCGCCGGGCGCGCTCGACGGCTGGTGGACGCTCCACCAGCGCTACGGCAAGCTGAAATGGGCCGAATTGTTCGCGCCGGCGATCGGCTATGCCGAGCGCGGCGCGCCCGTTCCCGGAGATCATCGCCTACTACATCCGCGCCAACCTGCGCGGCCTTCCTCCGCCCCGGCGCCGGGATCGAGGAGACCGCCAATGTCGTTCGACCTCTGGGGCAAGGGGCCCGCAGACCGGCGAGATCGTTCCGCAATCCCGACCTCGCCCGCACCTACCGGATGATCGCCGAGGGCGGCCGCGACGCGTTCTACGACGGGCCAATCGCCGACACGATCGAGCGCTATTTCAAGCGCATCGGCGGCTGGCTGACCCGCGCCGACCTCGCCGCCCACCATGCCGAATGGGTCGAGCCGCAAGCGACCGACTATCGCGGCGTCAACGTCCACGCGCTCGGCGCCAACACCCAGGGCATCGCCACGCTGCAGATGCTCAACATGCTCGAGCGGTTCGACATGCGCGGCGCCGGCTTCCAGTCGCCGCTCGCCTACCACCTCCAGGTCGAGGCCAAGCGCCTCGCCTACGAGGACCGCGCCCGCTACTACGCCGACCCGCATTTCTCCAAGGTGCCGGTCGAGTGGCTGATCTCGAAGGATTATGCCGCCGAGCGCGCCAAGCTGATCCGGCCCGACCGCATCCTCACCCCGGTCTACCCCGGCCAGGCGCCCTGCGCACGGCGACACCACCTACTTCACCGCCGCCGACGCCGACGGGATGATGGTGTCGATGATCCAGTCCAACTTCCGCGGCATGGGCTCGGGGCTGGTGCCGGACGGGCTCGGCTTCATGTTCCAGGACCGCGGGCAGCTGTTCAGCCTGCAGGACGGCCACCCCAACATCTATGCGCCCGGCAAGCGGCCGTTCCAGACCATCATCCCCGGCTTCGCGACGCGCAACGGCGCGCCGTGGCTGGCGTTCGGCGTCATGGGCGGCGACATGCAGCCGCAGGGCCAGACCCAGATCATCGTCAACCGCGTCGATTACGGCCTCGACGTGCAGGCGGCCGGCGACGCGCCGCGCTGGCACCATGAAGGCTCGTCGCAGCGGATGGGCGAGGATTCGCCCGGCCTCGGCCCGACCGGCCTGCTGCGGCTCGAAGCATGGCTGCCCCGCGCGCACCCGCCAGGCGCTCGCCGACATGGGCTGGAAGATCGGCGCCTCCGACGGCGGCTTCGGCCGCTACCATTGCGTCGAGCTGCGCGAGAGCCACGGCGAGCGGGGCGGCGGCGAGCGAGATGCGGGGGCGGGTTCGCGCTATGCGGACGTCGGTTATGGCTGCTTGAAGTGGCGCTATAAGTATCGCTGGATTCACTGAGTTGATCCGTTGTGGTCATGGTGCTGCCCAACCTGCTGCATTCCCCCGTTTTCGCACGTCCGTGAAGAGAACAATGCGGCAATATTCCGCTGAGATGCATGGCTCTAATTACCTGCTAATGTCAGATGTCGTCCGCACCTCGATGGAATGCTGATCCAAAGTGGCCGAAGCAGAAATGCGGCGTCCGCTTCGACTATGAGACTTAGCGGCGACCGTCCGTCAAAGGGCAGGTGCCACACACGGACAGCTATGGCCGAGGTGTTCGCGTGACGAGGTTGTATCAGCGACTGGATTGTCCTCGATCACCTGTGACGGTGGTAACCGAAGCAGCTCCTAAGAATCCAAAGCAGTCGTGCTCGTTACCTGGTCCCGCCAATAGTTCGTCCATTCCGCCGCTCAGGCTGAGGAATCGTTAGGACGTACAGCGCCCTCGCAGACATCCTCCTGCCGTCAGATGCGGCAAATCTCGCCTGCTCTGACAGGCGGCCCGATCGGGGTGCAACCCCGGTTCGGTTAACCAACTTCTAACACCTGGCGCGTAGACCGAAGCCCTGTCACAGCGGGGCGGCGCGTGCGCGAATTTTTCGACAAGTCCATGTGGGGTCTGCCGGTGCTGCTGTTCGCGGCATCCTGCGTGCCGACCGCGAGCGCCGGAACCGGAGACGTGCATCTCGCCTCGCTGACCGCCCAGACTCCCACCCAGGCGCCGCAGCCGGTCCCGACCGCGACCGAGGTGCCGCCGCCGCCCGAAATCCTCGCCCAGGAAATCGCCGTCGGCGATCCCGCCCGGCCGTTCGATCTCGGCCCCGCCAGTCGGGACGATGCCGAAAGCGCGCTCGAATGCCTCACCGCCGCCGTCTATTACGAGGCGCGTTCGCAGAGCGACGACGGCCAGCGCGCAGTCGCGCAGGTCGTGCTGAACCGGGTCCGCCATCCGGCTTTCCCGAAGACGGTCTGCGGCGTCGTCTACCAGGGCTCCAACCGCTCGACCGGCTGCCAGTTCACCTTCACCTGCGACGGCTCGCTGCGCCGCCCGCGCGAGCCCTTTGCCTGGTTGAAGGCACGCAAGATCGCCGCCGCCGCGCTCGCCGGCTACGTCTTCACGCCGGTCGGCCTCGCCACCCATTATCACACCACCGCCATCCACCCCTGGTGGGCGGACGCCATGTCCAAGGCGGTGACGATCGGCGCCCATGTCTTCTACCGGTGGAACGGCGCCTGGGGCGATCCCAAGTCCTTCCAGCGGCCCTATGTGGGCGCGGAAGGCGACGGCGCAGGCCTGGAATGCGTGGAACGGCAATGCCGCCGATCCGAACGTGCAGATCGTCTCCGGAGTGTCGATCCATCATGGCATCGACGCCAGCCCCGACAGTCGTCTCGGGCGATGACGGATCGACCGTCCGCATCCATCGCGCCGGCGGCGTACCCGCGCGGTGTCATGGTCGCTTCGGCCGCTCCCGCGTCGGCGCCGGCGATGCCCGTCCGGCCGACGGCGTGCGTATCCATCGCGCCGGCGGTGACGACGCTTCGCCATCCTCCGATCGCGGGAACGCCGACGCACTAATCCCAGCAAAGGGCAGTCCGTTACGCCCACTGGTTCCCGATGCGTTTTCTGGGGCAGAACGGCGCGCAAGAATGGCCAGCCGGCGCAACCATTATCCGATCCTGAACGTCGCGTCGGATGCCGAGCCGGTCGTGATCGAGGCTGCCTATCGCGCGCTGATGAAGAAATATCACCCGGATCAGCGGCGGCGATGGCGGACCCGGCGGTCCCAACGCCGCCGACATCAACGCCGCTTTCGCCGTGCTTCGTGATCCGCAGAAGCGGGCCGATTACGATCACCGCGAATGGACCCGGACGCAGGCGATCCAGCTCGCCCAATTCCAGCGGCCTTTGCCGCCGGCGGCGGCGCGGCAGCATTCCAAGTTCTTCGGCTGGGGCGGCTGGCTCGTCGCCCTGGTACTCGCCGGGGCGCTCGGCTTTATAGCGAGCCGAAGCGGAAGCATGCCGCCGATCGTCAGGCTGGAGGCCGCCAAGGCGGCTCCGCTTCCCGATGCGGATTTGCGCAGCCAGCCGGCTATCCAGCCCGTCTCCGCTCAGGAGCTGGCGCAGATCCGCGCCGACGCCTATGCCGCCCGTAACGAAAGTGCGGCGGTGAGCCCACCCGCCACGGTGGAGTTGAACGCGACCGCCCCCGACGAGCCAGCGGAGCAACCGGTCAACTCCCACCCGACGCCGCGGCATGCGCCCGCGCCCGACAAGGACTTTGTCGAGCGCCACGGCGGCATTTACTGACCTCCCTGAGCGCTCGGCCCACGCCGACCCTGTTCTTCCGCCCCCGTCTTGCTATCACGCTGCCAAGAGAGGGGAGGGGATATGAACCTGTTCGCGCGCAAGGCGGTGGTGGCCGACGAGGACATGCCGGCCGAGCACCGGCTGAAGCGGAGCCTCGGCTGGCCGCATCTGGTCGCGCTCGGGCGTCGGCGCGATCGTCGGCACCGGCATCCTCACGCTGACCGGCGTCGGCGCGGCCAAGGCGGGCCCGGCGGTGATCCTGTCCTTCGCCATCGCCGGCGCTGATCTGCGCCTGCGCCGCGCTCGCCTATGCCGAGATGGCGACGATGATCCCGGCCTCGGGCAGCGCCTACACCTACAGCTACGTCGTGCTCGGCGAGCTGATCGCCTGGGTCGTCGGCTGGAGCCTGATCCTCGAATATTCGCTGGTGGTGAGCGCGGTGGCGGTCGGCTGGTCGGGCTATGCGGCGCCCTTGCTCCACGATGCCTTCAATTTCCCGATGGCGCTGGCGAACGGGCCGGGGCTCGGCGGCATCATCAACCTGCCGGCCATCGTTCATCATCGTCGTCGTGGCGGGCCTGCTGATCTACGGCACCAAGGAGAGCGCCACGGTCAACGCCATCCTCGTGCTGGTCAAGATCGTGGCGCTGGTCGTCTTCGTCGCGGTCGCCTTGCCCTATTTCAAGGCAGCGAACTTCCACCCGTTCATGCCCTATGGCTTCCCGAAGCA
Organism: uncultured Alphaproteobacteria bacterium; assembly: GCA_963777295.1. Classification (GTDB taxonomy): domain Bacteria; phylum Pseudomonadota; class Alphaproteobacteria; order Sphingomonadales; family Sphingomonadaceae; genus Allosphingosinicella. The sequence continues at coordinate 340,087 of CAVZPV010000004.1, read as the reverse complement.
CAGCGTCGACCGGCCCGGACGGCAAGCCGCTCGAAGCGGGCGTGATGGCGGCGGCGGCGATCATCTTCTTCGCCTTCTACGGCTTCGACGCCATCTCGACCGCGGCCGAGGAGACGAAGAACCCAGGCCGCGACCTGGCGATCGGCATCGTCGGATCGATGGTCGCCTGCGTGATCATCTACATGGCGGTCGCGGCTACGGCGGTCGGCGCGCTCGCCTACACGCACTTCGCCAACAGCCCGGAGCCGCTCGCCTTGATCCTGCGCGAGATCGGGCGGCCCTGGGTGGCGCGCTATCTGGCGCTGTCGGCGGTGATCGCGCTGCCGACGGTGATCCTCGCCTTCCTCTACGGCCAGAGCCGCATCTTCTTCGTCATGGCGCGCGACGGGCTGCTGCCGCCGGTCCTGGCGCGGGTATCGAGGCGCGGGACGCCGGTGCGGATCACCATCTTCACCGCGATCGTCGTCGGCGTGCTCGGCCGGCATCGTCCCGCTCGCGCAGCTCGCCGCGCTCGCCAATGCCGGGACGCTGACCGCCTTCATCGCCGTCGCGGTCTGCATGCTGGTGCTGCGGCGGCGCCAGCCGAACGCGCCGCGCCGCTTCCGCACGCCGGCGGCCTGGATCGTCGGGCCGGTCGGGATCCTCGGCTGCCTCTATCTCTTCTCCAGCCTGCCGCGGACGACGCAGATCTACTTCCTCTGCGCCCATGTCGTGGGCTTCATCCTCTATTTCGCTTATGGCGCGCGGCGCAGCGTCGCCGGGAAGGAAGCCGCCGCATGATCCGGAAAATCCTGCTCGCCATCCTGATGTGCCTCGCGGGGCCGGCCATGGCCCAGCCCGCGCCGTCGGCGCCGGTGAAAGTGCGGCTCCACACCAGCGCCGGCGATATCGTCGTCGCGCTGGAGACGCAGAAGGCGCCGATCACCTCCGCCAATTTCCTCCATTATGTCGACACGCGCCATCTCGACGGCGCCGAATTCTACCGCGCCATGCACACGGCGCCCGACAAGGGGCTGATCCAGGGCGGCATCCGCGACGGGCGCAAGCTGTTCCCGCCGATCGCGCACGAGCCGACCAGCAAGACCGGCCTCAGCCATGTCGATGGCGCGATCTCGGTGCCGCGTCTCGCCGTCGGCACCGCGCAGGGCGATTTCACGATCATGGTCGGCGACCAGAAATATCTCGACGCCGGCCCCGGCTCGGCCGGCGACGGGCTCGGTTATGCCGTGTTCGGCCATGTCGTGGAGGGGATGGACGTCGTCCGTGCCATCCTGGGCGCGCCCACGTCACCGACCGAAGGGGAGGGGGTGATGAAGGGCCAGATGCTCTCGCCGCGCATCACCATCATCACCGCGCGGCGGGTTCCCTGAGCCTCACTGCATCGGAATGACGCGGCCTTCGACCATGACATAATGCACGCGCTGGACGGCGGTGGGATCGACCATGGGATCGCCGTCGACCGCGATCAGGTCGGCGGATTTGCCGGGATCGAGGGTGCCGGTTTCGTCGGCGAGGCCCATCAGGTCGGGCCCCCCCTTGGTCGCCGCGATCAGGGCGTCGCGCGGGGTCATTCCGCCCTTCGTCACCATCAAAGCGAGCTCCTTGTTCGCGTCCCTGTGCGGCGCGACGGCGGAATTGGTGCCGAGGGCGATCTTGACGCCGGTGCGATAGGCGAGGTTGAGGCCCTTGCCCCAGACCGCGAAGGTCTGCCGCGCCTTGGCCTCCATCGCCGGCGTCAGCTTGCCGCTGCCCATCACGGCCTGGACGCCGCTGAAGGCCATGAGCGTCGCCGAATAATAAGTGCCATGCGCCTTCATCGCGCGGGCGCCGGCCTCGTCGATGAAGGTGCCGTGCTCGATCGAATCGACTCCGGCATTGGTCGCGGCGAGAATGCCGCGGGCGCCGTGGGCATGGGCGGCAGCCTTGAGGTGCATGGCGTGAGCCATGTCGCAGATCGCCTTCATCTCCTCATCGGTGAAATGCTGCTCCAGCCCCATCGCGCCGGGATCGAGCACACCGCCGGTCGCCATGAACTTGATCACGTCGACTCCGGCGGCGGCGAGGCGGCGGACCGCCTCCTGGCATTGCACGACGCCGGTGCAGACCGACGGGCTGAGATGCGCCTCGTTGACCGCGGCCGCCAGCTCGGGCGGTAGCGCCGTCGCCGGATCGGCATGCCCGCCGATGATGGAGAGCGGATATCCCGAAACCTTGATGCGCGGGCCGGGGAAGCGTCCTTCCGCCACCGCGTCGCGCACCGCGATCACGGCAGACGTGTCGCCGCCCAGATCGCGGACCGTCGTGAAGCCGCCGCGCGCCATTTCGGCCGCGTGGGTGAGGCCGACGGTGGCGGCATAAGGATTCGAGTATTTCTGGGTGAAGCCCATGTACCAGGGCTGGCCGCTGGTGCCGGTGAGATGGACGTGGACGTCGGTCATCCCCGGCAGGACCGTGCGGGTGCGCTCGTCCACGATTGTCGCGCCGGCGGGCGCGGTGAAGCCGCTTTCGATCCGGCTGATGCGGCCATTCTCGACGATCACCGTGGATGGGCCGCGCGCGGGCTGCGCCGCATCAACGATCAGGTGCCCGGCCTGGATCGCGTAGGTTTCGGCATTGGCTGCGGCGCCGCCGAGAAGAATCGCGGCGCAAGCGAACAGATGTCCTGAGCATGGAAGAGCCCCCTTCTTGGTGCGGGCAGGGTTAAACCGGCGAGGCCATGCCTTCAAGAGCGTCGCCTTCTCAGGCGGGCGCGAATTCGCCTGTCGTTTCGTCGCAGAGATAGAGGATGCCGTCGGAGATGGCGAAGACGGCGCCGTGCAGCTTGAGGCGGCCGTCCGCCTCGCGCTCCCGGATCCAGGGGAAGGTGCGCAGGTTGTCGAGCGAGACTCGCACGCCCTCACGCTCCATCGCCTGGAAGGCGGCGCGGTCGAGCTCGGGATGCGCGTGGCGCACCTTGTCGCGCGCGCCGCTCGAGCAGGTCGAGCCAATAGGCGAGGAACTGGCCTTCGCCCTGGCGCGCGCCCTCGAAGCTGGCCGGTCAGCGAGGCCGCGCAGCCGCCGCAGAAGCCGTGGCCCATCACCAAGATCTCCTTCACCTCGAGCTGGGTGACGGCGAATTCGAGCGCCGCGGAGGTGCCGTGATAATGCGGATCCGGCTCGAAGGGCGGGACGAGCGCGGCGATGTTGCGGACGACGAACATCTCGCCCGGCTTGGCGTCGAAGATGGTGGCGGGATCGACGCGGCTGTCCGAGCAGGCGATGACCAGGATTTCCGGGCTTTGGCCCTCCGCCAATTCCGACCAGCGCTCCCGCTCGCGCGCCCAGCCTTTGGCGCGGAAACGGCGATAGCCTTCGATCATCGCGGAGAGGCGGGGCATGAGCGTCCGCTAGCCGGACGAGGGGAGGGGTGGCAAGAGCCCGGGCCAATCGCTATCTGCGCGCCATGAACGACCCGTCGCCGATTGCTGTCCCCCGCCAGCGCAAGCCCGACTGGATTCGCGTTAAGGCGCCGACGAGCACCGGTTTTGCCGAGACGAAGCGGCTGATGCGCAGCCTCAACCTCGCCACCGTGTGCGAGGAGGCGGCGTGCCCGAATATCGGCGAGTGCTGGACCAAGAAGCACGCGACGGTGATGATCCTCGGCGACACCTGCACCCGCGCCTGCGCCTTCTGCAACGTCAAGACGGGCATGCCGCGTGCAGTCGACCCGCTGGAGCCGGAGCATGTCGCAACGGCGGCGGCCGAGCTCGGCCTCACGCATATCGTCGTCACCTCGGTCGACCGCGACGACCTCCCCGACGGCGGCGCGCGGCAGTTCGTGAGGTGATCGAGGCACTCCGCCGCAACACGCCTTCGACGACGATCGAGATCCTGACGCCCGACTTCCGCAACAAGCCGGAAGCGGCGGTGGAGGCGATCGTCGCCGCCCGTCCGGACGTCTACAACCACAATCTGGAGACGGTGCCGCGGCTCTATCCGACCATCCGGCCCGGCGCGCGCTACTATGCCTCGCTGCGCCTGCTGGAGAGCGTGAAGCGGCACGATCCGTCGCATCTTCACCAAGTCCGGCCTGATGGTCGGCCTCGGCGAGCAGAGGCTGGAGGTCCATCAGGTGATGGACGACATGCGCTCGGCCGACGTCGATTTCCTGACCATGGGCCAATATCTCCAGCCGACGCCGCGCCATGCCAGGGTCGAGGAATTCGTGACGCCGGCGGCCTTCTCGGCTTATGCCGCGATCGCGCGCGCCAAGGGCTTCCTGCTGGTCGCTGCCTCGCCGCTCACCCGCTCGAGCTATCATGCCGGCGACGATTTCGCGAAGATGAAGGCGGCCCGGGAAGCGAAGCTCGCGTCGGCGCGTTGACCGGACATGCCCCGCCACACCGAGACGCGGAACCTTCCCTACACGCCCGAGCAATTGTTCGACCTCGTCGCCGATGTCGGCCGCTACCAGGAATTCCTGCCCTGGGTGGCGGCGACTCGGGTGCGCTCGAACAGCGATACCCAGATGGTCGCGGACCTCGTCGTCGGCTTCAAGCTCGCTGAAGGAAACCTTCACCTCGCGCGTCACCAAGGAGCGGCCGAGCCGCATCCATGTCGACTATGTCGACGGACCGCTCAAATATCTCCACAACAGCTGGAAGTTCCGGCCCGACGGCAAGGGCGGCAGCGAAGTCGACTTCTGCGTCGATTTCGCTTTCAAATCGCGAATCTTCGAGAGCCTGGCCGGCCAGATGTTCGATCGTGCCCTGCGGCGAATGATCAACGCCTTCGAGGCGCGCGCACACCAGCTCTACGATGGCCCTCAGACGGGCGCGTCGAAGGGCATCAGCAGCTCGAGCGCGCAGAGCGCCGCCTGAAGGCGGACGCCGCCCCTGCCGAGATCGCCGAACTCCTTCGTGTCCGCGACGATCTCCTTGGGATCGGCGCCGCGCCGGGCACGGGCGAACACGACCGTTCCCACCGGCTTGCGCTCGCTGCCACCCGCCGGCCCGGCGATGCCCGTGATCGCCACCGCGACATCCGCATTGCTGCGCGCGAGCGCGCCCTGCGCCATGTTCCAGGCGACGGCGATCGACACGGCGCCGAACGTCTCGACCACCTCCTCGCTGACGCCGAGCAATTCGACCTTCGCCTCGTTGGAATAAGTGACGAAGCCGGCCTCGACGACATCGGACGAGCCGGCAATCTCGGTCAGCGCGGCCGCGACGAGACCTCCGGTGCAGCTCTCCGCCGTCACCACGCGCAGCCCCGCCGCGCGATTGGCCTCGACCGCCTTCTGCGCCGCCTCGACCAATTCGTCGGGCAGGGTGAAATCGCGCTGTTCGCTCATTCTTCCTCCGGAAGCCGAATGGTCGCCACGGCCTGGGCGGCGATGCCTTCGCCGCGCCCGGTGAAGCCGAGCCGCTCGGTCGTGGTTGCTTTAACGCTTATCCGACCCTTCGGCACCCGCAACAATTCCGCCAGGCGCTGGCGGATCGCCTCGCGATGCGGCCCCAGCTTCGGCGCCTCGCAGATGAGGGTGGCATCGACATGGTCGATCCGCCCGCCGCGCGCCTCCACCAGGCCACGCGCATGCTCGACGAAGAGAGAGGAGGGCGCGCCACGCCATCGAGGGTCGGAAGGCGGGAAATGGACGCCGATATCGCCTTCGCCGATGGCGCCGAGCAGGGCGTCGGTGATCGCGTGGAGCAGCACGTCCGCGTCGCTGTGGCCCTTGAGGCCGCGTTTGTGGGGGATGTGGATGCCGCCCAACCAAACGCTGTCGCCCTCACCAAAGGCATGGACGTCGAAGCCCATTCCGGAACGGCTGACCAGCCGGTTTGCCAGGCGCTGCTCGGCGCGCGCGAAATCCGCGTCATAGGTGAGCTTTTCGAGCGCCGGGTCGCCCTCCACCGTAGCAACATCGATCCCGGCGACGCGCGCGATCTGGGCGTCGTCGGTGGCGGGCGGTCCGCTCCAGGCGCGATGCGCGGCGAGGATTGCCTCGAAGTGAAAGGCTTGCGGCGTCTGCACGCGAACAATTCCCTCGCGCACCACGGTTTCGCCCAGCGATCCGCCGGTGCGGGCGAGCGTATCGACCACCGGGAGCGCCGGCACGGCGGCCTCATGCGCGTCGAGCGCTGTCGTGAGCCGCTGGACCACCGCCGCCGGCACGAACGGCCGCGCGGCATCGTGGATCAGGATGCGCTCGGCGCCTCCCGCCGCGGCGATCGTCTCCAGCCCGCTGCGCACCGAATCCTGCCGCTCCGCGCCGCCGGCGATGGGCGAGGGGAGGGGGCGGTCGCCGATCGCCTCAAGATACAGGCCCTCCTGCCCGTGGCCGATCACGACGCGAATATCGTTGATACCTGCCGCGCGAAGATGATCTACCGCATGCGCGAGCACGCTCTTGCCGCCGATTCGGCGATATTGCTTGGGCAGGTCGCCGCCGGCGCGGCTGCCGGAGCCCGCCGCAACCACCAAAGCCACCATCTTCGCCCCCTCGGCCATGGCCGGGCCTTAGCCCCGCGGCTTCTTGCCCGCCAGCGCCTTTGCCCTTATCTCCGCGCCTCCCATGTCCCGTCTCGCGCCCATCCAGATCGGACCCGTCCGCATCGACACGCCCGTGATCCTGGCGCCGATGACCGGCGTCACCGACCTGCCGTTCCGGCGGGTCGTCAAGCGCTACGGCGCGGGTCTCACCGTCACCGAGATGATCGCCAGCCAGGCGATGATCCGCGAGACGCGCCAGTCGCTTCAGAAAGCCGCCTGGGATCCGATCGAGGAGCCGGTCTCGATGCAGCTCGCCGGCTGCACGCCCGGCGACATGGCGGAGGCGGCCAAGCTCAACGAGGATCGCGGCGCCGCGATCATCGACATCAACATGGGCTGCCCGGTGCGGAAGGTCGTGAACGGCGATGCCGGGCTCGGCGCTGATGCGCGATCTCAAGCTCGCCGCCGCGATCATCGACGCGACGGTGAAGGCGGTGAAGGTGCCGGTGACGCTGAAGATGCGGATGGGCTGGGACCATGCCAGCCTCAACGCGCCCGAGCTCGCCCGCATCGCCGAGGATCTCGGCGTCCAGATGATCACCGTCCACGGCCGCACCCGCAGCCAGATGTACAAGGGCGAGGCCGACTGGGCCTTCATCCGCCAGCGTCAAGGATGCGGTGACAAGTCCCTGTGATCGTCAATGGCGACATCTGCTACGATCGAGGATGTCGCGACCGCGCTCGACCAGTCCGGCGCGGACGGCGTGATGATCGGCCGCGGCGCCTATGGCCGGCCCTGGCTGCTGCGCCAGGCGATGCACTGGCTGCAGCACCGGCGAGCGCCTGCCCGATCCCGTCGATCGACGAGCAATTTGCCGTCGATCACCGAGCAATATGAGGCGATGCTCGCCCATTACGGGACCGAGACCGGCGTCAATATCGCCCGCAAGCATATCGGCTGGTACACCAAGGGCCTGCACGGCTCGGCCGAGTTCCGCAACGCCTTCAACCAGGAGCCGGACGCCAGGCGCGCCAAGGCGATGTTGCGCGAATTCTACGCTCCGTGGCTGACCCGGATCGCTGCCTGAGCCTCCTGCCTGAGCCTGTTGTACCGCCGATTGCGCCGAAATGGTGACTCCTGTGTTCTTTTTGCCACATGGCTGTGCTAGCCCAAGCGAGTGAACGCCGAGGCGCCGATTCCCGTTGAGACAAGTCCACGTTGGCGACGCAGGATTAAGGTTCTGCGGCGCCGGTACCGTCTCGGGCCTATCGTGGAGATTCTCACGGTCATCGTGCTGCTCGCGATCGGCACAGCGAGCTACATGTTTATTAGCCGGCACGGCAATCCGGAAGCTCTGCTAAGTCCGGCCACGGTAGCGGCTTTGCTCGTCGCCAATCTGGTTCCGGCCATGGCGCTGATGGTTCTAATCGCTCGCCGGGTCGCTATGCGGCGCGCCGCGCGGTCGCCAGCTGGGGGAAGGGGCCGCCTTCACGTCAAATTGGTCGCGCTGTTCTCCGCCATCGCCAGCGTTCCGACGATATTGGTTGTCGTGTTCGCGTCGCTACTGTTTCAGTCGGGTGTGGAATTCTGGTTTTCACATCGAGCGCAGACTGTGCTGGCCAGCGCCCGAAATGCCTCCACCATCTACGCGAACGAACATCGTGCGCGCATCTTGGTCGATGTGCGGGCCATGAGCGGTGACATGGTCGACAAGCTCAACCAATTTGGTCTGGCGAGCCCATCATTCAAAGCGAATCTTCTTTATCAGACAGCGGCTCGGCAATTGAATGAAACGGCGATCGTCACGCTGGACCGGACAGGGCATCTTCACCGACTGATCGAATGGAATCCCGATCGTCGGCCGTTGGCGGAGAGTGTCTCCAAAAGAGTGCTGGTGGGGCTCTCCGCCGGCCAAGTGTACCTGTTTCAATCGACTGATGACCGCGTCGAAGCGATCGTTCGACTCGATCCTGAGGCCGCGATCTATTTTTATGGCGCGCGCTATGTCTCGCCGGATGCGATGGCTGCTCTCGTCAATGCGCGTAGCGCGGCGAGTGAATATCAGAAGACGCTTGAACGGGCACGGACGCTACAATTTCGGTTCAACGCGATCCTTCTGCTCGTTTCCCTCCTGATCGTGAGTATAGCAATCTGGATCGCGCTGACGCTTGCCGACCGGCTGGTTCGGCCGGTCGGGCAACTCGTCGATGCAGCTCGCAAGGTTACGGCTGGAGATCTCTCCGCGCGCGTCCCCCGCTCTTCGGCGCAGGACGAGATCGGCACGCTCGGCAATGCGTTCAACCGCATGACCCGCCGGCTCGAGGAGCAGACGGGCGCGCTGATGAGCGCCAATGCCCAATCGGAAAGCCGTCGCGCCTTTATCGAGGCAGTGCTGTCGGGCGTCACCGCAGGGATCATCTCGGTCGACAAAGATGGGAACGTCCGGCTGATGAACAGCTCGGCGGTGACTCTGCTCAAGACTGACCGCGAAATCGCCGATCGGACAGAAACTGGCGGCGCTGGCGCCCGAGCTCGCGGACCATCTCGACAGCGAAGAGCGCGAGGGGATCGTCCATCTTGCCTCCGGCGGCGAGCCGCGAACGCTTGCCGTCAAGAAGGTGAAGGTCGAAGGGGGCTTCGTCCTCACCTTCGACGATATTACCGAGCAATTGCTCGACCAGCGCCGCGCCGCCTGGTCCGACGTCGCGCGCCGCATCGCGCACGAGATCAAGAATCCGCTGACCCCGATCCAGCTCGCCGCCGAACGGCTCCAGCGCCGCTACGGCAAGGAGATCGAGAGCGATCCGGCCACCTTCGACCAGCTGACCGGCACCATCGTCCGCCAGGTCGGCGACCTTCGGCGGATGGTCGACGAATTCTCCTCCTTCGCGCGGATGCCCAAGCCCGTCTTCCGCGACGAGAATATCGTCGAGATCGCGCGCCAGGCGCTGTTCCTGCACGAAGTCGCGCATCCCGACGATCAACTTCACGCTCGACGCACCGGAGCCGCCGCCGATACTCGTCTGCGACCGGCGCCAGCTCGGCCAGGCGCTGACCAATATCGTCAAGAACGCCGCCGAGGCGATCGAGGCAGAAGCGCGGAGAAGGCGCCGTCGCAGTGACGAGATCGCGATGACGATTCGCGAAGACGGGTCTCGGCTGACGATCGAGATCGCCGATACCGGCATCGGCCTGCCCGCCGAACGCGAGCGCCTGACCGAACCCTATATGACCACGCGCGCCAAGGGCACGGGCCTCGGCCTCGCCATCGTCAAGAAGATCGTCGAGGAGCATTTCGGCACGATCGACTTCGCGGATCGCGCGGGCGGCGGCAGCGCTCGTGCGTCTGGTCTTCGACACTGGACTCGCTGAGCCGCTCTCGCCGAGCGATGGCGCGGACCGGCGCTCCATGATCAGGCGGCAGAACGGATGAATGGCCCTCGACTTACTCATCGTCGACGACGAGCAGGACATCCGCGAACTGGTCTGCCGGCGTGCTCGAAGACGAAGGCTATGCGTGCCGCGCCGCCGCCGACAGCCAGGACGCGCGCTGGCAGGCGCTGGCCGAACGCCGCCCTCCTCGTCCTGCTCGACGTGTGGCTGCAGGGCTCGAAGCTCGACGGGCTGCAATTGCTCGACGAGATCAAGCGGCGCGACCCGACGCTTGCCGGTGCTGATGATCTCCGGCCACGGCAATCTCGACACCGCCGTCGCGGCGATCCGCCAGGGCGCGGTCGATTTCATCGAGAAGCCGTTCGAGGCCGAGCCGTCTGCTCCACCTCGTCGCGCGCGCGACCGAGACCGAGCGGCTGCGGCGGGAAAATGCGAGCTCGCGCGCGCAGATCGGGCAGGACGACGGAGCTGACCGGCTCGAGCCGCGGCATCAACGCCGTCCGCGCGACGCTGAAGCGCGTCGCCGCGACCGGCAGCCGCGTGCTGATCACCGGCCCGGCGGGCGTCGGCAAGGAAGTCGCGGCGCGGCTGCTCCACGACTGGAGCAACCGCGCGCCGCGCGCCCTTCATCGTCGTCAGCGCGGCGCGGATGACGCCCGAGCGGGTCGAGGAGGAATTGTTCGGGGTGGAGGAGGGCGGCGAGCTCGTCCGCGCCCGGCCTGCTCGAACAGGCGCATGGCGGCACGCTTGTTCCTCGACGAGATCGCCGACATGCCGATGCCGACGCAGGCGCAAGATCCTGCGCGTGCTGACCGACCAGAGCTTCACCCGCGTCGGCGGCCAGCGCATGGTCAAGGTCGACGTGCGCGTCGTCTCCTCGACCTCGCGCGAGCTCGCCGAGGAGATCGCCGAGGGTCGCTTCCGCGAGGATCTCTATTACCGGCTCAACGTCGTGCCCGGTGCACGCTGCCGGCGCTGGCCGAGCGGCGCGAGGACATCCCAGAGCTCGTCGACCATTTCGCCGCGCGCTACGCCGCCGAGCGCCGGCGTGCCGACGCCCGAGTTCACGCGCCGAGGCGATCGCCGCGCTGCAGGCCTATGACTGGCCGGGCAATGTCCGCCAGCTGCGCAACGTCATCGAGCGCACGATCATCCTCGCGCCCGGCGACCGGATCGGCCGGATCGATGTCGACATGCTGCCGCCCGAGATCCTCAGCGAGCAGGCCAGCCTCGCGCCCGGCGAGGCGGCGAAGGCGATCATGGGCACGCCGCTGCGCGAAGCGCGCGAGACGTTCGAGCGCGAATATCTGCGCGTCCAGATCCGCCGCTTCTCGGGCAATATCTCGCGCACCGCGACCTTCATCGGCATGGAGCGCTCGGCGCTGCACCGCAAGCTGAAGGCGCTCGGCATTGGCGACACGCGCGGCGACGGAAGACGAGTGACGCACGCTGAACGCGCGTCGCGCCGCTAACATGCGTACTGCGCGCGCCGCAACGGCATGAGCGCGCCGACCGCCGGAACGGCGCATCGCGGGCCAGCCCGCCAATGAGGAGAGCGGGAGATGGCCGACAAGGTCAACAACCTCCAGGATATGTTCCTCAACACGCTGCGCAAACGAAGACGCCGGTCACGATGTTCCTGGTCAAGGGCGTCAAGCTGCAGGGCATCATCACCTGGTTCGACAATTTCTCGGTGCTGCTGCGCCGCGACGGCCAGCGCCAGCTGATCTACAAGCATGCCATCTCGACGATCATGCCCGCGCATCCGATCGACCTCGCCGAGATCGACGACGTCGTTGGCAGACGAGCAAGAAGAAGCCGCCGCTGCTGCAGGAGATCTTCCTCGGCGCGGTGCGCAAGTCCGAGCGAGCCGGTGACGATGTTCCTGGTCAACGGCGTCATGCTGCAGGGCGAGATCGCCGCCTTCGATCTGTTCTGCATGCTGCTGCAGCGCGACGGCTGGCGCAGCTCGTCTACAAGCACGCGGTCTCGACCGTGCAGCCGGTGCATCCGGTCAACCTGATGGAGAGCCGAGGACGAGGAGCCGATGACGCCTGAGCGTCTTCGAACGCGAGCCCGACGACGACTTCGCCCGCGGCGCGCCGCGCGATCATCGCCCTGCCCGGAATCGGGCAGCGGAGGGGCCGCGCGATGCCGACGCGCGGCTGGAAGAGGCGGCCGGCCTCGCCGGCGCGATCGGGCTCGACGTCGCCGAGAAGATCGCGCTTCCGCATCCGCGCGCCCAAGCCGGCGACCCTGTTCGGCTCGGGCCAGGTCGAGCCGATCGCCGCGCGGTCGCGGATGGCCGAGGCCGAGCTGGTCGATCGTCGACGCGCCGCTCACGCCGATCCAGCAGCGAATCTCGAGAAGGCGCTCGAAGGCGAAGGTGATCGACCGCACCGGGCTGATCCTCGAAATCTTCGGCGAGCGCGCGGCGACCGCGGAAGGGCGGCTGCAGGTCGAGCTCGCCCATCTCGATTACCAGGCGGGCCGGCTGGTGCGCAGCTGGACCCACCTCGAGCGGCAGCGCGGCGGCTTCGGCTTCCTCGGCGGCCCGGGCGAAACCCAGATCGAGGCCGACCGCCGCCTGATCCGCGACCGCATGGCGAAGCTGCGCAAGCGAGCTGGACCAGGTCACGCCGCACGCGCGGCGCTGCACCGCGACGCGGCGCGCAGCGCGCGCCGTGGCCGGTCATCGCGCTGGTCGGCTATACCAATGCGGGCAAGTCGACGCTGTTCAACCGGCTGACCGGCGCCGACGTGCATGGCGGAGAATCTGCTGTTCGCGACGCTCGATCCGACCATGCGCGCAGATGCCGCTGCCCGGCTTCGACAAGGCGATCCTGTCCGACACGGTGGGCTTCGTCTCCGATCTGCCGACCCAGCTCGTCGCCGCCTTCCGCGCGACGCTGGAGGAGGTGATCTCGGCCGACCTCATCGTCCACGTCCGCGACATCGTCGCATCCCGACAGCGAGGCGCAGAGAGCAGGATGTCGAGCAGGTGCTGACCGAGATCGGCGCCGGCGGGGAGGGGGGCGCCCCGATGATCGAGGCGTGGAACAAGATCGACCTGCTCGAAGGCGAAGCGGCCGAGCGCGTGCGGGCCGAGGCCGCGCGGCGGGACGATGTGGTGCTGATCTCCGCGCTGACCGGCGAGGGGCGTGGACGATCTCCTGGATGTGCCGCCACGCACCTGCGCAAAGGCGCGCAAATCCGGAAGGTGACTCTCTCCGCCAGCGACGGGGAGGGGATCGCCTGGCTCCACGCCAATGGCGAAATCGTGAGCGAGCGGAACAGGGACATGGAGACCGAGTTCGAGGTGCGGATGACCGACACTGCCTGGGCACGCTTCGAAGCGCGGCAGAGGGAAAGAGCCTAACAGCTCCTCGGATTTCGCCCGCTTGCCAAAGCGCTTCCAGTTGATCGATATCCATCTCTTTCAGCGGCTTATCGGCGATTTCTTCCACGCGGCGGAACCGCGCTTCGAACCGGCGCGCGGCTTCGCGCAACGCGGTTTCAGGATCGATGTCGAGATGCCGCGCATAATTGACGACGCTGAACAGCAGGTCGCCAAGCTCGGCTTCGCGTTCGTCCGGCGAAGCGGCCGCATCCAGTTCCTCCAGCTCTTCGAGGATCTTGGCGCGCGGGCCTGAGATGTCTGGCCAGTCGAAGCCGACGCGGGCGGCGCGGCGCTGGAGCTTTTCGGCGCGCTTGCAGCGCCGGCAGGGCCTGGCGCGACGCCGGCCAGGGCGCTCTTGTCCTCATGGCGCTGGCGCTCGGCGGCTTTCAGCGCTTCCCAGCCTGGGCTGTGCGCCGCGTCGCCGAAGATGTGCGGATGGCGGCGGATCCATCTTGGCGCAGATCGCGGCCATGACGTCATCGATCGCGAACGCGCCGATTTCCTCGGCCATGCGCGCGTGGATAGACGACCTGGAGCAGGAGATCGCCGAGCTCGTCCTTGAGGTCGCGCCATGTCGCCGCGGGCGATCGCGTCGGCGACCTCATAGGCTTCCTCGATCGTGTACGGCGCGATCGTCGCGAAAGTCTGCGCGCGATCCCATTCGCAGCCGGTCCGCGGATCGCGCAGCCGCGCGCATGATCTCGACGAGATCGGAAAGGGAAGCGGGGAGATGATCGGTCACGCCATCGGTCACATGGAGCCTATCTCAAAGTGTGATAATATACATTATGTAAAATATAGAGAGAGCGGACGGGCTATCGGGACAATGCCCCTCTCGGACCCCTTGCGACCCCTCACGGCTTCAGCACCAGCCATTGGCCTTGAACGCTCCAGCCCGACAGCGACGACAGGAAGTTCATGCCGAGCACGTCAGTGTCGCCGAACGCAGCCGAAACCTCGACGGCCATGTTGCGCCGCTCGATCGTGCCGACGACCAGCCGTTCGGCGCCGCGCGCGCCGCGCCGTGACCGTGCCGTTCGCCGTCTGGACCAGCACCGGGAAAGCCGTCGTCGGAATCGATATGGGCACGCCGCGCCGTGTCGGCCGAGATGCTCGTCACGGTCGCACCGCTGTCGATCAGGAAATGAACCTTGGCGCCGTTCAGCCGCGCATTGACCCAGAAATGGCCGTCGAGCGACTTGCGAATCCGCATCTCCTTGCCGACCCGCACGATCTCGCCTTCGCCCTTGGCCTCGGCCACCACGCGCTTGCCGAGCGCGATGAAATCGTCCTTCAGCGTGAACGCGACGAACGCGGCCACGAAGATCAGCACCCAGCCTGCGAACATCTTGAGTCCCTGGCCGATCGGAATGCGCCGGACCAGCAAGGCGCTGACGACGAGGACGAGACAGCCGATCAGGTAGATGAAAGTCAGCGCCTGATCGCCACCGGCGTTCAAATGCGCGATCTCCATGCCGTCATAGCCCGGCTCGACGCCGTCCGGCAGCTCGGCCCGCAGCGTCTCATAATCCATGCTGTTGTCCATATGGGTCAGCGATGGCCCTGCCCGGCTTCAGCCGCTCGATCCATTCGAGCGCCTGCTGCAGGTGCGGATGGCTGGGGTGCGGCCGGCGCCGCAACGCATCGACGATCCACAGGTCCGGCACTCTGGAACGCAATCTCCATTTCCTCGGTCAGCGCATTGAAATCCGTGGAATAAACCGATCGTCTTCCCGCCTGCGTCGAAGCGCAGGCCAGCGGTGGTGATGTTGCCGTGCGGCTGGTCGACGGTGCGGATCGACAGGCCCGCCGAGGTTCATATGATTGGGCAGCAGATGTAGCGCGACGACGGCGGGATAGCCGTCCTTCCCGTCGAAGGCATAAGCGAAGCGCTGCTTGCAGGCTGTCGCAGCGTCTCCTGCCGGGCATAGCCGGCCACCGGCCGGCCGCGGGCATGGTAGAGCTGCCGCAGGTCGTCGATGCCGTGGCAATGGTCGGCATGATCGTGGGTCCAGATCACCGCCTCGACGTCGCTCACCTCGGCGTCGAGCAACTGCTCGCGCATGTCCGGGCGAGGTGTCGACGAGGATCCGCGCCCTCTCCCATTCGACCAGGATCGAGACGCGGCGGCGGCGGTTCTTCGGATTGGCCGGGTCGCACTGGCCCCAATCGTTGCCGATGCGCGGCACGCCCGAGGAGGTGCCGGAGCCGAGGATGCGGACCTGCATCAGCGCGCCTTCGAAAAGAGCGTCCGGAAATTCTCCGACGTCCGCTCTGCCAGCGCTTCGACGGCTCACGCCGCGCAATTGCGCCAGGAACCGCGCCGTGTCCGCGACATAAGCGGGCTCGCACGGCTTCCCGCGATGCGGCACCGGCGCGAGGAACGGCGAATCGGTCTCGATCAGCAGCCGCTCGGCCGGCAGTCCGCCGGCCGTTTCCTGCAGATCCTTGGCGTTCTTGAACGTCACGATGCCCGAGATGGAGATGAACAGGCCCAAGTCCAGCGCCTTGCGGGCGAAATCGGCGCTGGCGGTGAAGCAGTGGATGACGCCCGGATAGGCCCCCTTCCCCATCTCGTCGGCGAGAATCGCAGCCGTGTCCTCCTCGGCATCGCGGGTGTGGACGATGATCGGCAGCCCCGTCTCGCGCGCCGCGGCGATATGGGCGCGGAAGCTCGCCCGCTGCCGCTCGCGATCGCTATGATCGTAATAATAATCGAGCCCGCTCTCGCCGATGCCGACCACCCGCGGGTGGCGCGCGCGCTCGACGAGCGTCGCGGTCTGGACATCCGGATGGGCGTCCGCCTCGTGCGGATGGATGCCGACCGAGGCCCAGACGTCGCTCTCGCGCTCGGCGACGGCGATGACGTCATCCCATTCCGACTGGCGCGTCGAGATGTTGAGCATCGCGCCCACGCCTGCCTCGCGCGCGCGCGCCAGCACCGCCTGCTGATCCTCGACCAGGCCCTTGTAATTGAGGTGGCAGTGGCTATCGGTGAGCATGGTCAGAGCTTCATAATCCCTTTGCGCGGTTCGCGCGTGCCGAGCGTCTCGCTGGTCAGCGGCGCACCGGCCTCGAGCAGAGCCTGGCGGCGGCCGGCGGGATTGGTGCCGCGCTGGATGTCCTCGAAGCGCAGGATCTCGGCGAAGACGGGATGATCGAGCGCGCGGGCGACGAAGCCGGCGGTGCGCGGCCAGCGATCCGCATCGACAGAGAAGCCGGCATAGTCCGCGTTGCGGAAGAAGCTGGCGATGGCGATGTCGGCGAGACCGAAGGCGCCGAACAGCCAGCCTTTTGCCGGAATCTGGCCTTCCAGATAATCGAGCGACGCGGGAATATCCTTGGCCAGATTCTTCTCGACCCGGTCGGCATCGCCCGGCTCGCCCCAGACGATCGGATGGACGATCTTCGGGTAGAAGAGGCCCCAGATGAAGACGTCGCCGAGGCGGGTGTCGGCATATTCCTCGAACCAGCGCGCCCGCGCCCGGTCTGCGGGGTCTTCGGGCAGCAGCGCGTAACCGGGATAGCGCTCGTCCAGATAGGCGCAGATGACCGAGGAATTGCAGAGGGGGAGATCGCCATCGATCATCAACGGGATGCGCCTGAGCGGGCTCAGCCGCTCGAATTCCTCGCCGCCGTAGAATGGCGTGATCGGGTCGATTTCGTAATCGAGCCCCTTCAGCAGAATGCAGGCGAGCACCTTGCGGACATAGGGGCTGACATAGGAGCCGACGATGCGGAGCTTAGGCATCGGCGGGCATCTCCAGCCGCGGAAAGATCGGGGTCGGTGCGGCGAGCGTGAAGCCGGAGCCTGCGAGGCGCGCGTAGCGCTCTTCGTCCGCCAGTGCCGGAAAATTTCGCTCCGCGGCCGGCACGCCGAGCTGATCGAGCATCCGGCCTGCCCCGCCAGGGACAATCGGCTGGATCGCGACGGCGAGATCGGTGATCGCCTGGTAGACCGTCGCAAGCACGGCATTCATCCGTTCGGGATCGGTCTTGCGCAAAGCCCAGGGCGCCTGCGCGTCGATATATTGATTGCCGGCGAAGACCGCGCGCATCCAGGCTTCAATTCCCTGGCTGAGCTCCAGCCGGCTGAAATGCGCCGGCACCTCCTCCCGCGTCGCGCGGCGCACGAGCGCCAGCAGCTCGTCGTCGGCTTTCTCGCCCCTTCCCCCCGTGGGCAGCACGCCGTCGCAATTCTTGGCGATGAAGGAAAGCGTGCGCTGGGCGAGATTGCCGAAGCTGTTGGCGAGATCGGCATTCACCCGCGTGACGATCGCTTCGGGGCTGTAGCTGCCGTCCTGCCCGAAGGTGACGTCACGCAGCAGGAAATAGCGCAAGGCGTCGACTCCAAAAGCCTTCGCAAGCCCTTGACGGATCGACGACATTGCCGGTCGACTTCGACATCTTCTCGCCGCGGAGCAGGACGTGGCCGTGGCCGAACACCTGCTTAGGCAGCGCGATGCCGGCCGACATCAGGAAGGCTGGCCAATAGACGGCGTGGAAGCGCACGACATCCTTGCCGATCACGTGCACATCGGCCGGCCAGAATGTCTTGTAAGTCTCTGAATCCGTGTCCGGATATCCGACGCCCGTCAGATAATTGGTGAGCGCGTCGAGCCACACATACATGACGTGCGTCTCGCTGTCCGGCACGCGAACGCCCCAGTCGAAGCTGGTGCGGGAGATGGAGAGATCGGCGAGCCCACCCTCGACGAAGCGAAGCACCTCGTTGCGCCGCGCCTCGGGTCGGATGAAGTCCGGATGCGCGCGAACATGGTCGAGCAGGCGGTCCTGATAAGCCGAGAGGCGGAAGAACCAGCTTTCCTCGACCGTCCATTCGACCGGCGTCCCCTGAGGCGAGAGCTTCTCGCCATCCTCGCCGAGCGACCAGTTCCTTCTCGTCATAATAAGCTTCGTCGCGGACCGAGTACCAGCCTTCGTAGCGGCCGAGATAGATGTCGCCCTTCTCCGCCATCGCCTGCCAGATCGCTTGGCTGGAGCGGTGATGGGCCGGCTCGGTGGTGCGGATGAATCGGTCGAATGAGATCTGAAGCTGCTCGTCCATCGCACGGAAAAGAGACGACATTTCGTCCGCCAACGCAGCCGGCGTGATGCCGCGGTCCCGCGCCGCCTGCGCCATCTTCAAGCCATGCTCGTCGGTGCCGGTCAGAAAGAAGACGTCGCGGCCCATAAGCCGCTGGAAGCGGGCGACGGCATCGGTGGCGATCGCTTCATAAGCGTGGCCGATATGAGGCGGGCCGTTCGGATAGCTGATCGCAGTCGTGATGTAGAAAGGCTCAGCCATCCACTCTCTTCGGGGCAAGGGTCGCGAGGATCCCCGCCAG
The DNA here is from genome assembly GCA_963777295.1 of uncultured Alphaproteobacteria bacterium. Classification (GTDB taxonomy): domain Bacteria; phylum Pseudomonadota; class Alphaproteobacteria; order Sphingomonadales; family Sphingomonadaceae; genus Allosphingosinicella. The sequence continues at coordinate 321,471 of CAVZPV010000004.1, read as the reverse complement.
CTCGAAGACGACGCTCTCGGGTTCGAGCGACAAATGCTTCGCGCTGGCGGCGAGGGTCTGCGCCCTTTCCCACAAGCGCAACGCCTCGGCAAGCGCGGCACCCCGCCGCGTCTTCGCCTCCGCCGCGACCATGCCGGGCACGCGCGCGAGGAAGGCTTCGTAGCGCGGTTGGGCGGATTTCAGTGCCAGGCTCTGGGCGAGCGCGCTGCGGCGGGCATTGGTGGGATCGCCCTTCCCCGCGAGCTCCGCCATGGCACGATCGAGGCCGGCAATATCGAGGCCACGAAAGGCGAGCGCGCGGCCGGGCGAGCCCTGCCCTGCCGCTTTAAGCTCCTCGATTTCCTTCGAATTCGCTTCCGGCAGCGCGACGCGCAGGGCTGACGTCATGGCGTCGTCGTCGAGCGGCGACAGGCGCAGCGGACGGGTGCGTGAGCGGATGGTCGGGAGCAGCCGTTCGCTCGCATGGCTGACCAGCAGGAACAGGCTGAAGGGCGGCGGCTCTTCGAGATTCTTGAGCAAGGCGTTGGCGGCATTGCGTTCGAGATCGTCGATCGAATCGATGACGACCACGCGCCAGGGCGAAAGCGACGAGGTCGTCGAGAAGAGCCGCGACAACCCGCGCACCTGCTCGACGTTGATGTTGCGCGCGAGCTCGCCTGTGCTGCTGTTCTCGCGCGGCAAACGTTCGAGCCGCATCAGATCCGGATGACTGCCGGCGGCGACGAGGTGGGCGGCGGGATGATCGTCCGGCACGTCGAGACCGGGAAACTCCACCTTCCCTGCCCCCGCGCCAGCACCCGCAAGGCCGCCTTGGCCGCGAAGCTCGCCTTGCCGATGCCCTGCGGGCCGGAGATCAGCCAGGCATGGTGCAGCTTGCCACCGTCGAGGCTTTTGCGGAATTCGGCAACCGCCGCCTCGTGGCCGAAAAGCGGGATCACAGCAGATCGTCCAAAGCGCCGAGCAGCCGCTTCGTGACTTCTTCCGTGCTGCCGCTGGCAGCGACGCGGCGGTAGCGGTCCGGCTCCGCCTCGGCGAGCGCGGCGAAGGCGGAGACCACGCGCTGGTGATAGGAATCGCCTTTCGCTTCCATTCGGTCCGCACCGCCGCGAAGACCGAGCCGCTCGGCGGCCACATCAGCCGGCAGCTCCAGCAGCAAGGTGCGATCCGGCATGAAGCCGTTACTGCCGATCTCGTGGAGCTTACGGATCGCCGCTTCGCCGACGCCGCCTGCGCCGCCCTGATAGGCGATCGAACTGTCGAGGAAGCGGTCGCAGAGCACCCAAGCCCCGCTGTTCAGCGCCGGCCGGATGGTCCGGGCAACATGATCGGCGCGGGCGGCGGCGAAAAGCAGGGCCTCGGCTTCAGGCGTCCAGCGTTCCGCGTCGCCCTCAAGGAGGAGCTTGCGGATCGCCTCGGCGCCGGGGCTGCCGCCGGGCTCGCGCGTCTCGACGACCTCGAGCCCGCGGGCGCGCAGTGCCTCGGCAAGGCTCTTTAGCTGGGTCGACTTGCCGACCCCCTCCCCGCCTTCCAGCGTGATGAAGCGGCCTTTCACCTCAGAGAAGCGACGTCAGACCGGTCCAGATCCGGCCGAAGAAGCCCGCCGTGCCGACGCTCTTCTCGGCGACGAGCGGCATCGTCTGCGGTCCCGTGTCCGGGCGTGGTCACGACGAGGTCGGCGATATGCTGGCCCTGCGCGATCGGCGCCTTGATCGGGCCGTTATAGACGACCGTTACCTTGATGTTCGACGGGGAGGTGCCCGCCGGCAACGTCAGCGCGATATTGCGCGGCGCGACCAGGCCGACGCGTGCTGGCACTTCCCAGCTGCACCTTCGCTTCCGCGACCTTCTTGCCCTGCGCGAACAGAGGCTGGCTCTTCCAGGCATGGAAGCCCCATTTCATGAAATTGCGCGATTCCTGGACGCGGGCATTCCAGCTCGGCAGGCCCGCAAGCACCTCGATAAGGCGCCGCCCGTTCTGGATCGCCGATCCGGTGAAGCCGTAGCCGGCCTCATCGGTATGGCCGGTCTTGAGGCCGTCCGCGCCCGGCACCACGCCGAGGATCGGATTGCGATTTTCCTGCGTGATCGGCTGGTTGCCGCCCACGGTGCGGCCGTGGGTGAAGGAGCTTTGGCTGTAATATTGCTTGTAGAGGTCCGGAGTCTCCTCGATCGTCGCCTGGGCGAGCTTGGCGAGATCGCGCGCGCTCACATAGGTGACGCCATTGTCCGGCCAGCCGTTCGCGGTTCCGAAGTGCGAGTTGGTGAGGCCGAGCCGCTTCGCTTCCTGGTTCATGAGCGCGACCCACGCCGGCTCCGTCCCGGCGAAGCATTCGGCGAGCACCACCGACGCATCGTTGCCCGAGAGGGTGATGATGCCGTGCAGCAGGTCCGACACGCTTACCTGCTCGCCGGGCGAGAGGAACATGGTCGAGCCCGCGGCGGGGCCGTGCCATCTCTGCCACGTCTCAGGGCGCACCTGGCACGTCTCGCTGAGCTTGTGCTCGCCGCGCTTGATCATCCCGAAGGCGACATGGACGGTCATCATCTTGGCGAGCGATGCCGGCGGCATGTGCATGTCCGCATTCTTCTCGTAGAGGACCGCGCCCGACGAGAGGTCGATCATGTAGGCGACCTTCGCCTGCGTGTCGTAAGGCGGCGGCGCGGCCGCGACGGGGATCGCAAGGGCGACGGTCGAAACGAAGAAGATCAGGCTTTTACGCATCATTCCCCCGAAGGAATCTCAAGGAGTTACGCGGCATTGGCTCCGCGCCGGACCGTCTTAACCATTCGCCCGGCGCAGCGCCACCGGCTTCAGCGCGCAATCGCATCCGCAAGCAACCCCACCGACAGGGCGTAGAAATTCGAGCAATTGTAATCGAGGATCACCCGGAAGTTGGTGGTGAGCAGATAGGCGTCGTGCCCCGGCCCGTCCGGCTCCAGCAAGGAGGCCATCTCGCTGTCGCGCGGCCACGCCTTGCCGTTGGAGACCAAGCCCAGGCGGCGCCACTCGGCGACGGTCAGCCAGCGGCTGTGGCGCTCGAAGACGCGCGGGCAACGCGGCGCCATCAGCCGGCCGTGGATCGCGCTGCGGTCGAGATCCGCCGGCACGCGCACCGCCAGGCCCCAGGGGATGCCGGGCCGCCAGCCGGCATTGCTGAGATAATTGGCGATCGAGGCGAGCGCGTCGGGCGCGCTCCGCCAGATGTCGGCGCGGCCGTCGCCATCGGCATCGACGCCGAGGCGGAGCCAGACCGAGGGCAGGAATTGCGGATAGCCGGTGGCACCGGCCCAGCTTCCCTTGAGCCGGCTGCGCGGCACGCCGCGATCGATCATCTTCAGCGCCGCGATGAATTCGTCGCTGAACAGCTGACGGCGCCGGCCTTCGTAAGCCAGCGTGGCGAGCGAATCGAGCAGGTCGAAATTGCCGGTGATCGAGCCATAGCTCGTTTCGTGGCCCCAGATCGCGACCAGCACCGACGGCGTGACGCCATAGCGGCGGCCGATCTCCATCAGGCGCGTATAATTTTCCTGATAATGGGTCCGCCCCTCGGCGATCAGCGCCGAGGTCACATGCCGGGCGCGATAGGGCGCGAAAGGCGGGTTCGCGTTGCTGCCCGCGGTGCCGCCCGGCTGCGCCGAATCGAGCTCGACGACCCGCCGGTTGAAGCTGAGCGCAGGGAAAACGCTCGCCAGCGTCCCCTGGCTGATGCCGGCGGCAGAGGCCTGGGCGCGCAGCTGCGGCAGCCACGCGTCGAACCCTTCCTCGCTGAGACCATAGGATTGCGCTGCCCGGACCCCGCCCCCGCCGGCCATTGCCGCCGCGGCGAGGAACGCCGCCGCCAATCCACGAATCAACCCTGTACGCAAAACGGCCTCCGCACTCGGCACCTGAATGCCACAGCGCGGGGCGTATGCGAATCTCAATTCGGCGCGATGCTTGCACGGGCGGCCCGCTGCCGCCTAGACGGGCCATCGCCCGGGACAGGTGGCCGAGTGGTTTAAGGCAGCGGTCTTGAAAACCGCCGTGGGTTTACGCCCACCGTGGGTTCGAATCCCACCCTGTCCGCCAGCATCTTTTCGGCTGCGGAACTTTCCCCTGATCGCGCGGTTCCTGAGGACCGAAACCGCGAGCGCAGGGAGCCGCGATGAGCGAGGGTGATCGCAACGGCAAGGCGGGGCCTGACGCCGGCGACGAGGCGCAGGCCCGCAAGGAAGAAGCCGGCGACGACCGGGAGAAAGACGGCGAGAAGAAAGCGAAAGGGCCGCCCCTCTACAAGCGCCCGCTCTTCTGGATCGTCGTCATCGCAATCGTGGCAATCGCCGCGTTCTTCGGTATCTCCTGGTGGCTGAACGCCCGCCATTTTAAATCGACCGACGACGCCTTCGTCGACGCCCATATCGTCCGGCTGACGCCGCAGGTCTCGGGCCAGCTCGTCTGGGTGGCGCCCGCCGACAACCGCCACGTCCTTGCCGGCCAGCTGCTGGCGCGGATCGAGCCTTCGGGCCCCGAGGCCGAGCTGCAGCAATCCCAGGCTGGAGTCGCGCAGGCGCAGGCGGAGATCGAGCAGGACCTCGGCCGCATCGCCGCCGCCGAGGCGCAAAGGCGGGAGGCGGCGGCCAATGCCGTCGCGCCGGAAGCGCAGGCGGTGCGGGCGGCGAACGATTATGCCCGCTACCGCACCCTGCTCCGCCTCGATCGAGCCGCCGTCGCCGCGACCCAGCTCGATGCCGCGCGGACCCAGGCCGCAGAGCAGCGCCGCCCAGGCCGCGGCCGCTCGGCGCGCGGTCGAGACCGCCGCCGCAATGTCGATGTCGCGCGCCGCCAGATCGCCGCCGCCCAGGCGCGAGCTGCGGGCGGCGCGCGCCAGGGTCGCTTCGTCGCGGGTAACGATGGGCAATCTCGACATCGTCGCGCCGGTCGCCGGCCAGGTGGTCAACCGCAAGGTCAATGTCGGCAGCTATGTCTCGCCGCGGCACGCAGCTGATGGCGATCGTGCCCGACGACGATCTGGGTCACCGCCAATTTCAAGGAGACGCAGCTCGCCGCTCATGCGGTCGGCCAGCCGGTCGACATCGCCGTCGACGCCTTCCCGACGGTGCATTTCGACGGCCATGTCGATTCGATCCAGCGCGGCGCGGGCCAGGCCTTCGCGCTGCTGCCGCCGCAGAACGCCACCGGCAATTACGTGAAGGTCGTGCAGCGCGTGCCGGTCAGGATCCTGTTCGACCGGATGCCCGACCGCACCTCTGCCCGATCGGCCCGGGCATGTCGGTCGAGCCGACGGTCAAGGTGCGCTGACGGCGCGCTGGCGGGCAGCATGGACCGACGAGCGCTCGGCGGCCGGCAGGCACAATCCCTGGCTCGATCGTCGGCGATCGTCAGCCTCGCGACCTTCATGGAGGTGCTCGACACCTCGATCGCCAACGTCGCGCTCCGCCACATCGCCGGCGGCCTGTCGGCCACCTACGACGAGGCGACCTGGGTGCTCACCACCTATCTGATCGCCAACGCGATCGATCATTCCGATCTCCGGCTGGCTGGCCGACGTGATCGGCCGCAAGCGCTATTACATGATCTCGGTCGCGCTGTTCGCGGGCTCGTCCCTGCTCTGCGGCCTCGCGCCGAACCTCACGATCCTGATCCTCGCGCGCATCCTGCAGGGGATCGGCGGCGGCGGGCTGGCGCCGTCCGAGCAGTCGATGCTCGCCGACACCTTCCCGCCCGACAAGCGCGGCATGGCCTTCGCCGCCTACGGCATCGTGGTCGTGGTCGGGCCGGTGCTCGGGCCGACGCTCGGCGGCTGGATCACCGACCATGTCGGCTGGCACTGGATCTTCCTGATCAACGTGCCGGTCGGCATCCTGTCGCTGTTCCTGGTCGGCACCTTCGTCGGCGAGCCCGAAGCCCTGGAGAAGGAGCGCAGGAGAAGCTGAAGGGCGGGTTGCATGTCGACTCGCTCGGCTTCGCCTTGATCGCGCTCGGCCTCGGCTGCCTCGAATTCACCCTCGACCGCGGCGAGCGGGACGACTGGTTCTCGAGCCCGACGATCATGATCACCGCCGCTCATCGCGGCCGTGTCGCTGGTCGCGCTCGTCATCTGGGAGCTGATGCGCAAGGATCCGATCATCAACCTGCGGCTGCTCGGCAGCCGCAATTTCGCGATCACCATCTTCGTGATGGCGACGGTGGGCCTGATCGTGTTCGGCATCGACCCAGTTCATCCCGCAGATGCTGCAGCAGGTGCTGGGCTATACGGCGACCGACGCCGGCCTGGCGCTGACGGCCGGCGGCGTCGCGACGATCATCGTCATGCCGGTGGTCGGAATGCTCGCCGGCCGGGTCGACACGCGCTTCCTGATCGTGCCGGCTTTGGTGGTGACGATCCTCGCCTTGTGGCACCTCGCCTCGCTCAACGCCGACATCTCGTTCCGCGACGCCGCCTTCGCGCGGCTGTACCAGGCCGTCGCCCTGCCCTTCCTGTTCGTGCCGGTCAACACCGCCGCCTATGTCGGCCTCAAGCCCGAAGAGACCAACCAGGCCTCGGCCCTGCTCAACGTCTCGCGCAATCTCGGCGGCACGTTCGGCATCGCCTGGGCGCAGACCCTGCTCGCCCAGCGCGAGCAGTTCCACCAGGCGCGGCTGGTGGAGGGGCTCAATCCGCTCAATCCCAATTTCAGCCAGGCCCTGCACGGCGCGCAGAATATGATCACGAGCGGGGTCGACCAGATGACCGGGGCGATGGGCGTGATCTACCAGCAGGTCCAGCGGCAGGCGACGACATTGGCCTTCCTCGACGTCTTCCATGCTTTCGCCATTTTCGTCGCGTTGGTGGCGCCGTCCGCCCTCTTCCTCAAGGGCGGCAAGCCCGCCGCGGGCGGCCATTGATGCGCCGCGCCTCGCTTATCGCCTTGCTCCTGGTATCGGGCTGTACCGTCGGGCCGAACTATCATGCGCCGCAAACCGAGGTCCCGCCGGCCTTCGCCGAGCCGCCGCCACCCCCAGGTCAGTCGGTCGATCTTGCGCGTTGGTGGAATGCGTTCGGCGATGCCGAGCTCGACAAGCTGGTGACCGCCGCCCTCGCCCAGAATCTGGACGTCCAGCAGGCCGCCTCGCGGGTGCGGCAGACGCGCGCGGCGATCGTCCAGGCGCGCGCGCGGCTGCTGCCCGAAGTAGATGCGATGGGGAACGTCACCAACGTCCATTTCTCGAAAAATGCAGGGCTGTCCTCACTCGAAAGCCTGTTCGGCGGCGGCTCCGGCAGCAATGCGGCGAGCGGATCGAGCGGAAGCGCGCAGAAAGGCGGCATCGCTCCGCCAGGAAGCGGCATCACCACCTATGCGATCGGCTTCGACGCGAGCTGGGAGCTCGACCTGTTCGGCGGCGGCCGGCGCGGCGTCGAAGCTGCTCGCGCCCGCACCGAAGCGGCGATCTGGCAGGCCCGCGACACGCAGGTGACGCTCGCCGCCGAGGTCGCCGACGCCTATCTCACGTTGCGTATGCAGCAGCAGCGCGAGGCGGTGCTGCGCGAGGAGGTCGCCCGCCAGCAGCGCGCGCTCCAGCTGATGATCCACACCGCGCAGGCCGGTCTGGTCCCGCAGGGCGATTATATCCGCCAGCGCTCGACCCTCGCCGCGGCCGAGGCCGGGATCGAGCCGGTCGTCGCCGAGGAGCATATCCAGATGCACGCGCTCGGCCTGCTGACCGGCCGTCCGCCCGAAAGCCTGATTGCCGAGCTGCAGACGCCTGCCGCTGCCTCGCCCCTTCCGCCGGCGGTGCCGCCGGGCCTCCCGTCCGACCTGCTGCGCCGACGGCCGGACGTCCGTGCGGCCGAGCGCAACCTCGCCGCGGCGACCGCCGACATCGGCGTCGCGGTCGCCGACCTCTATCCGCATTTCAGCCTGACCGGAGTCGCCGAGCTGATCTCGACCGCGCTCGGCAATCTGTTCAGCCCGCGCAGCTTCCAGTCGACCGTCACCGGCCAGGGATTGTTTCCGGTCCTGGATTTCGGCCGCCGGCGCGCCGAGGTGAATGTCCGCAAGGAACAGCGCGAGCAGGCCTATCTCGATTATCAGAAGGTGGTGCTCGGCGCGCTCAAGGACGTGGAGGACGCGCTCTCGCGGGTCGATACGGAGCGCAAGAGCAACGACGAATTGCGCCGCGGCGTCGCCGATTCCAATCGGGCGCTGGCCGCGGTCGATGCCCGTTACCGCGCCGGGCTGGTCGATCTTTCCGCGGTTCTCCAGGCCCAGCAGTCCGTGCTGAGCGCCCGCGACATGCTGGCACAGAGCGACGGCGCGCTCCGCCAGAACCTCGTCTCGCTCTACAAGGCGCTTGGCGGCGGCTGGGACCCGGCGGCGAGGCCGGCCTGAGCGGCTGGCCCGGGCGCTTCGTCCTCCGGCTTGACGAACAGATTGATCTGCTGCGGCGCCTGCCGCCGCCGGCGACGCCGCCGCCGGCGCTGTTCCCGACGAACGAAATAGGCGGCCGCAGCCATGCCGACGAAGATGATCAGCAGAAGCAGGTACGCGATGAGGCGACGGTCGCTCATAAACCCCCCACGGGGATCATAGCCGGCTGACATTGCCGGAATTTACCCCCTCGTGGCGTAAATTAGCTCAGCGGCGAGTTGCGCGCCAGTGGTCTCGGATGGCTACTATTCGCATCCAGGCTCAACCCGAAATGGCGATGGAGTGCCTCCGCCCCTTTCGGCGTGATCGCGAGGGCGCGTGTCCCGGGAATCCGGCGCGCCCAGTGGCGGTTCAGGAAGGCGCCGCACAGAGCGGTGCCGACCTTGCCGGCAAGATGGTGGCGGCGCTCACTCCAGTCGAGGCAGAGGCGGCAGAAAGCGGGGCCGCCATTCGGCTCCAGCGGGATGTCGAGATCGTGGAGGAAGGCGATGCCCGATTTCGTCAGTGCAGCCCCCTCTTCGGAACGGTCGAGCAGCCCGCGCTCGGCCATGACGTCGGTCATCGCCACGGCGACGGTACCGGCGAGATGATTGTAACAGGTGCGGGCGAAGCGAAGGACCTGGTCGCGCGGGCCCGTACTCACAGGCCTCGAAGTCACCGGTGCAATTGCCGCCGTCGCCGCCATCAGCGTCTCGATCGTCGCGCCGACAGCCGGTGAGGAGAGGCGATAATAATGATGCCGCCCCTGCCGCTCGACGATGACCAGCCCCGCCTCCAGCAGCCGCGCCAGATGGCCGCTCGCCGTCGCCGGCGTCACACCCGCGGCGCCGGCAAGCTCACCAGAGGTCAGCGCCCGTCCGTCCATCAATGCGACCAGCATCGCGGCGCGGGAGGGGTCGGCGATCAAGGCGGCATTGGCGGCAAGGTTGGCGACGTTGGTCATGCTTGCCGCTTTACACCCGACATGGGAGGAATGCTTCGGTTACGGCCGAAATGTCGGCGATCGCGCGTCGGCTAGACAGCGCTTGCCCAAAAGGCGAAAGGACGGCCGTCTTTTTCGGCCCATGAGGAAGGAATGTCCGAAGCCCGCATCTCTCCGTTCGACTGGGCCGATCCGTTCGCGCTCGATGCGCAGCTTTCGGACGAGGAACGGCTCGTGCGCGACACGGCCGAAGCCTATGCGCAGGCGAAATTGCAGCCGCGCGTGACCTCGGCCTATCTCGACGAACGGTTCGACCGCGAGATCATGACCGAGATGGGCGAATTGGGCCTGCTCGGCGCGACCATTCCCCACGAATATGGCGGCGCGGGCCTCAATTATGTGAGCTATGGCCTGGTTGCCCGCGCGGTAGAGCGGGTCGACAGCGGCTATCGCTCGGCCATGTCGGTGCAGTCGAGCCTCGTCATGTACCCGATCCATGCCTATGGCAGTGAGGAGCAGAGGCGGAAATATCTGCCGAAGCTCGCTACCGGCGAATGGGTCGGATGCTTCGGCCTGACCGAGCCGGATTCGGGCTCCGATCCCGGCTCGATGCGGACTCGCGCGGAGAAGGTGGATGGCGGCTATCGCCTCTCCGGCACCAAGATGTGGATCACCAACGCGCCCATCGCCGACGTTTTCGTCGTCTGGGCGAAATCGGACGCACATGGAGGCGCAATCCGCGGCTTCGTTCTCGAAAAGAGCATGGCGGGCCTGTCGGCCCCGAAGATCAAGGAGAAGCTCTCGCTCCGCGCCTCGATCACCGGCGAGATCGTGATGGACGGTGTCGAGGTGCCGGAGGAGAATATCTTCCCCGAGATCAGCGGATTGAAGGGCCCGTTCGGCTGCCTCAACCGCGCCCGCTACGGCATCGCCTGGGGCGCGATGGGCGCGGCCGAGGCCTGCTACTCGGCGGCGCGCACCTACACGCTCGACCGCAGGCAGTTCGGCAAACCGCTCGCCGCCAACCAGCTCGTCCAGGTGAAGCTCGCGAATATGGCGACGGAGATCACGCTCGGTCTGCAGGCGGCGCTGCGCGTGGGGCGACGTTTGGACGAAGGCGAGCTGGTCCCGGAGACGATCAGCCTCATCAAGCGCAACAATACCGGCAAGGCGCTCGATATCGCCCGTATCGCCCGCGACATGCATGGCGGCAACGGCATCTCGGCCGAATTCCAGGTGATGCGGCACGCCGCGAATTTGGAGACGGTCAACACCTATGAGGGCACGCACGACGTTCACGCCCTCATCCTCGGCCGCGCGATCACCGGAATCAGCGCCTTCTGATGGACCAGCCCCTTCGCGGCCTGAAGGTGCTCGAGCTGGCGCGGATCCTGGCCGGCCCGTGGGCGGGGCAGCTCCTCGCCGATCTCGGCGCGACGGTGGTGAAGGTCGAGCGGCCGGACGTTGGGGACGACACCCGCCATTGGGGTCCACCCTTCGCCGCCGATGGCGCGGCCGCTTATTTCCACGCCTGCAACCGCGGCAAGCAGTCGCTCGCCATCGACCTCGAAGCGCCGGAGGGCCAGGAGCAGGTTCGGGCGCTTGCCGCCGAGGCCGACGTGCTGCTCGAAAATTTCAAGGTGGGCGGCCTTGCCCGCTACGGACTGGATTACGCGTCGATCTCTGGCCTGAACTCAGGCCTCGTCTATTGCTCGATCACCGGCTTCGGCCAGGACGGGCCCTATGCGCCACGCGCGGGCTATGATTTCATCATCCAGGGCATGGGCGGCGCCATGTCGCTGACTGGAGAGCCCGACGGCGAGCCGCAAAAGGCCGGCATCGCCTATGCCGACCTCTTCACCGGCCTCTATTCCACCGTCGCCATCCTCGCGGCTCTGCGGGAGCGGGACCGGACGCGGCACGCGGCGCCCATATCGACATGGCCCTGCTCGATACGCAGGTGGCGGTGCTCGCCAACCAGGCTTTGAACTGGATGGTCTCGGGCAAGGTGCCGCACCGGATGGGCAACGGCCATGCCAATCTCGTCCCCTATCAGGCCTTCAAGGTCGCCGACGGTGAGGTGATCGTCGCCGTGGGGAACGACCGCCAATTCGCCCGGCTATGCGAGATTCTCGCGCTGCCGGAGCTGGCGGAGGACGAGCGCTTCCGCACCAACCCGGCGCGCGTCGTCCACCGGGATGCGCTGATCCCGCTTCTGGCGAACGCGATGGCGCGCCGGAGCCGGCAGGAATTTTCCGATGCCCTCGAGGCGGCGGGCATTCCCGCCGGGCCGATCAACCGGGTCGACGCGGTCTTCGCTGACCCGCAGGTCGTCCATCGTGGGCTCCAACTGGGCGGCGAGATACCCGGCCTTGCCTCTCCCATTGTCATCGACGGCAAAAGGCAGGTGGCCGAGGCGCGCAGCCCCCGCCTCGGCTCCGGCGGCGGCTTCGACTGATCCTCATTATTGCGGCGGAGCGGCGGACAGTCCATCTGAGGAGAATGACGGTTGCGAGTGGCGCCCGCTGAGGAAAATGGCTTGATCCAGCAATATGGCGTGATCCCGCACCGGGCCGGGGCGGACGGAAAGACCGAGATCCTGCTGATCACCTCGCGCGAGACGCGGCGCTGGGTCGTGCCGCGCGGCAATCCGATCGAGGGCCTGTCGCCGCCGCTCTCGGCTGCGCAGGAGGCGTTCGAGGAAGCGGGAATCTTCGGCGACGTCGAGATCGATCCGCTCGGCCGCTATCGCTACGACAAGCGCCGCCCCTCGGGCGATGTCGACGAGGCGGAGGTCGAATTGTTCGCCATGCGCGTCGTTGAAATCCTCGACGAATGGCCGGAGAAGGCCCAGCGCGAACGGCGCTGGTTCTCCCAAGAGGAGGCCGCCGCAGCAGTTGACGAAGCGGATCTCGCGGCTTTGATCGAAGCGTTCGGGCGCGACGGCGACATTGGATCGTCCCGCATTTCCGTCTAGCAGCAGGCGCATGATCGAGGACATTTTGGAGGCCCTGCACGAGCCGGCGCTCGTCGTGTCCGGCGGCCGCGTGCGGACCGCCAACGAGCCGGCGCGGACGATCCTCGGGCGCGACATCGAGGGGCAGGACGTCCGCCTCGCCTTGCGCCACCCGGCCGCCGTCGAGCGGCTGCTCACCGCCAACCCGCAAGGGCCGGAGGTCGCGGAGCTGGTCGGGCTCGGCGAAGTCGAACGGCGGTGGATGATGAGCGTGATGCCGCTCCCCGACGGCGCCCTGTTCGTCCGCCTCAGCGACCGCAGCGAGGCCCACGCCGCGGAGCAGATGCGCGTCGATTTCGTCGCCAATGCCAGCCACGAGCTGAGGACGCCGCTTGCCACCCTCGTCGGTTATGCCGAGACCCTGCGCGAGCAGGGCGCGGAGCTCGATATCGAGACGCGCGAACGCTTCACCGCCATCGTCCATGACGAGGCGCGGCGCATGCAGCGCCTGGTCGAGGATCTCATCTCGCTTTCGCGCATCGAGGCGGAACGGTTCAGCGCGCCGCGTGACGCGATCGATCTCGCCGAGCTGGTCGAGGAGGTCGTCGCCGGCCTTCATAGCCAGGCCGAGGAGCGCGGCTCCGAGATCCGGCTGGAGATCGAGCCCTATCTGCCGTCCGTCACCGGCGATCTCAGTCAGATCCTCCAGCTGCTCGACAACCTGATCAGCAACGCGCTGCGCTATGGCCGCAAGGGCACGCCGGTGACGGTTACGCTGCGGCGCGACCTCCACATGCTCCACCTCAGCGTCGCCGACGAGGGCGAAGGAATCGCGCCCGAGCATATCCCGCGCATCACCGAGCGCTTCTACCGGGTCGATCCGAGCCGTAGCCGGTCGCTCGGCGGCACCGGGCTCGGCCTCTCGATCGTCAAGCATATCGTCGAGCGGCACCGCGGGAGGCTTCGTTTCGAGAGCGAGCTTGGCACGGGAACGATTGTCCACGTCCTGCTGCCGATCGCGGAGAAGAGTGCATGAGCAAGGGCAAGTTGCTGCTCGTCGAGGACGACCGCGCGCTCGCGGAATTGCTGATCTGGCATTTCACGCGCCAGGAATTCGAGGTGCGCCGCACCGCCGACGGCGAGGAAGCTTTGCTGCTTGCCGAGGAGGAGACGCCGGACGTCGTCATCCTCGACTGGATGATCGAAGGCATCTCCGGTCTCGAAGTCTGCCGCCGGCTTCGGCGCAAGGAAATGACCGCCAACGTGCCGATCATCATGCTGACCGCTCGCGGCGAGGAGGCGGACCGGATCCGCGGCCTCGAAACCGGCGCCGATGATTATGTCACCAAGCCGTTCAGCCCCAATGAGCTGATCGCCCGGGTCGCCGCGGTGCTGCGGCGCGTCCGCCCAGCTTTGGCCGGCGAGGCGCTCAGCTATGGCGACCTCGAAATGGACGTCACCGCCCACAAGGTCCGGCGCGGCGGCCGCCCGGTGCCGCTCGGGCCGACAGAGTTCCGCCTGCTGCGCCACTTCATGGAGCATCCCGGCCGGGTCTTCTCACGCGAGCGGTTGGTCGATTCGGTCTGGTCGCACGATGCCGAGATCGACGCGCGCACGGTCGACGTCCACATCCGCCGCCTGCGCAAGGCGCTGAACGAAGGCGGCGGCGCCGATCTCATCCGCACCGTCCGCTCCGCCGGCTATGCTCTCGATGCCGAGGGCGGCGGCTGACCGTCCTGCCATCACAACAAAAGTGTCATCGACGAGTCTTTTTCGCGCTGCTACCGCAGCCCCGGCCCTCGCGGCCAGATGAGGGGAAGTGATGCTGAACCTGTTCCAGGCGCTGATGCCGAAGGAGAGCCGCTTCTTCGACCTGTTCGAGCGCCACGCCGAGACCCTTGTCGGCGGCTCGCGCGTCATGAGCCTCATGTTCGCCGGAAAGCAGCCGATCGACGAATCCTGCCGGCAGATTTCGGACTACGAAACCCAGGCCGATGGGGTGACCCGCGATGTGCTCCACGCCGTCCGCCGCACTTTCATCACCCCCTTCGACCGAAGCGCGATCACCGACCTCATCTCCTCGATGGACGATGCGATCGACGAGATGCAGAAGACCGGCAAGGCGATCACCCAGTTCGGGGTCACGGCCTTCGAGCCGCAAATGTGCGAGATGGCGGCGCTCGCCGAGCAGGCGGCGGGGCTGGTGGCCGAGGCGATGCCGCTCTTGCGCTCCGTCCGCAGCAATCACGGCGCGCTCGACAAGATCACCGAGCAGATCGTCCATCTTGAGGAAGATGCCGACAACCTCCACGATTCCGGCCTCAAGGCGCTGTTCCAGGCGACGAAGGACGGCAATGCAATGAATTATATCGTCGGCCGCGAAATCTACAGCCATCTCGAAAAGGTGCTCGACCGGCTCGAGGATGTCGCGAACGAGATTTCCGGCATCGTCATCGATCACGCCTGACGTAAGTGAACCCCACCCTCGCCTTCCCATTGCTCGTCGCCCTGATCGGCGTCGCCTTGTTCTTCGATCTGCTCAACGGCCTTCACGATGCCGCCAATTCGATCGCCAGCATCGTTTCCACCCGGGTGCTGAAGCCGCAATATGCGGTGGTCTGGGCCGGCTTCTTCAACTTCATCGCCTTCCTCGTCTTCGGCACCCATGTCGCGCAGACGATCGGCAAGGGCATCGTCGATCCCGCCATCGTCGACGCGACGGTCATCTTCGCCGCACTCATCGGTGCCATCTGCTGGAATCTGCTGACCTGGCGGCTCGGGCTTGCCCTCTTCGAGCAGTCATGCCTTGATCGGCGGCCTGCTCGGCGCCGGCATCGCCAAGGCCGGCTTCGGCGTCGTCGTGTGGTCGGGTACGATCAAGACCACGCTCGGCATCTTCCTCGCGCCGATCCTCGGGCTGCTCGTCGCGCTCTTCCTGATGCTGGCTATTTCCTGGATGTTCCGCCGCGTGAACGCTAACAAGGCGGACCGGATCTTCCGCCGCACCCAATTCTTCACCGCCGCCCTCTATTCGCTCGGCCATGGCGGCAACGACGCACAGAAGACGATGGGGATCATCGCGGTGCTCCTCTACTCGCAGGGGCTGCTCGGCGGGAAATTCTACATTCCTTTCTGGGTGATCCTTTCCTGCCAGGCAGCGATGGGCATCGGCACCCTGCTGGGGGGCTGGCGGATCGTCCACACGATGGGCTCGAAGATTACGCGGCTCAGTCCGCCGCAGGGGGTCTGCGCGGAGCTTGGCGGTTCGATCATGCTGTTCGCGGCGACCGGACTCGGTATTCCGGTGTCCACCACGCACACGATCACCGGCTCGATCATGGGCGTCGGCGCGGCGCGGCGGGCCTCGGCGGTGCGCTGGGGCATCGCCGGCAATATCGTGATCTCCTGGCTGATCACCCTCCCCGCCGCCGCCCTCGTCGCCGCGGTGGCCTATGCGATCACGCGCGCCGTCTAAACAGCAGGATCGGCGCGGCACGGTAGCTCGCCTCGTCCGGACCGGTGAAGCCGCAACGTTCGGCGACTCGGATCGAGGGGGTGTTGTCCGGATCGATGATCGCCGGGATTTCGGACGCTTTCAAATGTTCGTCGGCCCAGGCGAGACCGGCTCGAACGGCTTCGCTCGCATAGCCTTTGCCGTGCGCATGGGGTGAGAAGATCCAGCCCATTTCGGGGAGGCCCTCGATCGACGGATTCATATCGCGCTTGAAGTCGGCGAAGCCGATTTGGCCGATCAGATCGCCCTCCCGCTTCCGCTCGACCGCCCAATAGCCGTAGCCGAAAATGCCCCACGCGCCCGTCGAGGACAGGATCCGTCGCCACGTATCCTCGCGGCCGAACGGATGGCCGCCGAGATGGCGCACGACTTCGGGATCGGCCATGGTCGCGGCCCATGGTGCGAGATCCTCCTCGCGAAAGGCGCGAAGCCGGAGCCTTGCGGTCTCGAGAATCGGGACCACGGGCGGCCGGACTTACTTCTTGCCGAGGGTGAGGCCGCCGAAGCGCTTGTTGAAGCGTGCAACCTGACCGCCGCTATCGATCAGCTTGCTATTGCCGCCGGTCCAGGCCGGGTGGACCTTGGGATCGATGTCGAGCTGCAGCGTGTCGCCTTCCTTGCCGTAGGTCGAACGGGTCTCGAAGGTGGTGCCGTCGGTCATCTGGACCTTGATGGTATGATAATCGGGATGGACGTCGCTCTTCATCGTCTTGATTTCCTTGGATTTGGCTGGTTCCGACCAGCCTCAATGGCAGCGCCTGTGGCGGCTCGGGCGTCGATCTAGCGGGCCGGAGCCGAATTGACAAGGCGCAGTGGGCCGCCTAGCCCGCGCCTCGGCGAAGGTGCCGGCCGAGAGGCCGGTGAAAATGGGAAGCCGGTGGAGATTCCGGCGCTGTGCCCGCAACTGTAAGCGGCGAGCCGTCCCTCCTTAAGGGAGGGAAACGGCAGCGACCCGCAAAGTCAGGAGACCTGCCTCCGCCGTCGTCCGCATCCGGCCGGGACCAGCCTGCGGTGCGGGGAAGGCTGCCATCCGGTCGCCGTCCTCCGAGACGACATGTGAATGTCGTTCAAGGAGGAAGAAAATGCACCCGATATTGTTGCTCGCCGCCCTCGCCCCGGCCGATGCCGCGGCGCAACCGGACGAGAGTCCCGACCAAGCGATCATCGTCACGGCCTCGCGCGAGCCCGAAAAGCAGGCGGACGCGCCGGTCTCGGCGACGGTCTTCGACCGGACGACGCTCGATGCGCTGTCCCTGCCGATGACGGCGGACGTGCTGCGCCTGTCGCCCGGCGTATCGGTCGCCCAGTCCGGCCCGCGCGGCACCCAGACCCAAGTCCGCATACGCGGCAATGAGGCCAACAACACCCTGCTCTTCGTCGATGGAATCCGCTTCAACGACCCGGCCGCCGGCAACGAGGCGCGGTTTGAGATGCTGAGCAACGATGCGCTGTCGCGGGTCGAGATCGTGCGCGGGCCGCAATCCGCCCTTTGGGGATCGGAAGCTTTGGGCGGCGTGATCGCTCTGGATAGTGCCGATCCCTTCGCGGAGCGCGGTCTCAGCGCGCTCGGCGAAGTCGGCAGCCTGGAGAGCGCCCGCGCCTCCGTCCAGGGTGCGGCCTCGGCTGGTCCGGTGGGCGTCAGCGCCTCTGCGGGATGGATTCATAGCGAAGGGATCGATTCCTGCGGTTGCCATGGCGACCGCGACGGCTTCGATAACCGTACGGCGAGCGTGAAGGCGGTGGTAAAGCCCCTCCCCTCGCTCGAGCTCGGAATCGTCGGCCATGCCGTCGAAGGCTATAGCGAGTTTGACGGGCTCGATCCGATCACCGGCGTGCGCGAGGACACGCAGGACAACACACACAACCGGATCGGCGCGGTGCGCGGCTGGGGCGTCTTCGCCAGCGGCGGATGGTCGGTCAAGGCCGATACGAGCTGGCTCGGCAGCACCAACCGCAACTTCCTCGCCGATACGCCGCTCAACCGGACGTCCGGCGAGCGTTTCACCGCCGGCGCGCAGCTGTCGCGCAGCTTCGGCGGCCAGGAGCTGACCGCCGCCGTCGACCACGAAACCGAGTGGTTTCATGCCCGCGACCAGCAATATTTCGGCGCGACCGACCAGGATCAATCCCGCCAGTTCACCGCCCTTGTCGGCGAATGGCGCGGAAAATGGGCGTCGTTCCTCTCGACCGACGTCGCGGTGCGGCGGGACTGGTTCAGCGCCTTCGCCGACGCGACCACTGTCCGCGTCGCGGCGATGGTCACGCCGGTCCGGCATTGGCAAATCCACGCCGCTTATGGCGAGGGCATCGCGCAGCCCACTTTCTTCGACCTGTACGGCTTCTTCCCCGGCTCCTTCGTCGGCAATCCGGGCCTGAAGCCGGAGAAGTCGAAAGGCTGGGAGGGCGGCGTCCGCTGGGAAGGATCGAAGACGGAGATTAGCGTTACCGGCTTCTCCAGCGATCTTCGCGACGAGATCGTCGATACGTTCGATCCCGTCACCTTCCTCTCCGGCACCGCCAATGCCAATGGCAAGAGCAAGCGGCGCGGCGTCGAGTTTGACGCCGAATATCGGCCGTCGAAAGCTTTCCAGCTCGTCTTCAACTACACCTATCTCGATGCGACTCAGCAGCAGGTCGCCGGTACCGCGCAGGTGGAAGAGGTCCGCCGGCCGCGCCATACCGCGAATCTGCTCGCCACCGGCGAGGCCGGGCCGTTCACATGGGGCGTGAGCGGCGCTTATGTCGGTGGCCGGACCGACCAGGACTTCAACTATTTCCCCGCGCCGACGGTCGTGCTGCACCCCTATCTGCTCGCCTCGGCCAATGTCGGCTGGCGCTTCGCCAGGGGCCTTGAAGCCTATGTGCGGACGGAGAATGCGTTCGATGCCCATTATCAGGACGTGATCGGCTATCACACGCCCGGGAGGACGGTTTATGCGGGGCTTCGCATTCGTCTTGGCGGCTAGCCTGGCGGGCGCTCCGACGGCGGTAGCGCCGCCGCGGCGCGTCGCCTCGCTCAACCTCTGCACGGATGAGCTGCTGCTCCTGCTCGGCGACACGAAACAGATCGCCTCGGTGACGCATCTGGCGCAGAATCCGTCGGAGACGCCGCTGTGGCAGCGGGCGCGGCGATTCCCGCGCGATGACGGCAGCCTCGCGTCCGTCGCCGCCCTGCGGCCGGACCTGGTCCTCACAATGGGCGGCGGCGCGCGCGACCGGGCGGGCATCGCCCGCAGGCTCGGCATCCGGCTGCTCGATCTGCCCTATCCACGGAGCCTCGCCGACATTTCGGGAGAATTACGGACGATCGCCGCCGCGCTCGGCCGTCCCGATGCGGCGAAGCCGTGGCTTCACGCGCTGGCGAACCTCGAGCGCACTGCTCCTCCGGCGCGGATCGATACGATCTGGCTCAGCGGAAGCGGGCGAACGGCGGCTGCGGGAAGCCTCACCGCGCAATGGATGTCGCTTGCGGGGCTGCGGCAGCGGGAACTCAACGGCGATCGGGTTTCGCTGGAGGAATTGCTGGTCCGGCCGCCGGCGTTGATCCTGCGCAGCGACTATCGCTCGAGCCAATATTCGAGTGATCAGCGCTGGCTCTCGCATCCGCTCGTCGCCCGCACCCGTCGCTCGCGCACCATTCCGACCGACGGCCGCCTCTGGACCTGCATGGGACCTTTGCTTGTGCCGGAAATCGCGCGGCTGCGGCGGGAGGTCGCGAAATGAGCATCCGAGCGACTGTCTTGCTCTGGCTGCTCTGCGCATTGCTGTTCGCGGCGTCCTTGCTGATCCCGTGGGGCGACCTCGTCGCCCTCTTCCACCAGGATCGCGGCCTTGCCCTTGCGGTGCTGCGCGAGCTGCGGCTGCCGCGCGCCATGCTGGCGCTTGTTTACGGTGCGATGCTGGGCGCATCGGGTGCCGCCATCCAGGCCCTGTTCGCCAACCCCCTCGCCTCTCCCGATCTCACCGGCACGACCAGTGGCGCGGCCTTGGGCGCGGTTCTCACCGCCTATATTTTCGGTTTCACCGCACCGATCGCTCTCTCTCTAGGTGCGATGGGGGGTGCCCTGGCGGCGCTCCTACTGCTGCTCTTGCTCGCCGGTGCCGCCGCCGAGACGGCGACCCTGCTGCTCGCCGGTCTCGCGATCAGCGCGCTGGCCGGGGCGCTCACCACCCTCGCCCTTGCCCTCGCGCCGTCACCATTCGCCTTTTACGATGCCTATGAATGGCTGATGGGCTCGCTGGTTGATCGCAGCCTCGGCCAGGCCCTGTTCGCCACCGTGCCTGCTATCGTGACCATCGCATTGCTGATGCGGCTGCGGCCGGCACTGGATAGTCTCACGCTCGGCGAAGAGGTTGCGCAGTCGTTCGGCCATGACATCAACAGGCTGCGTCTCGCCATCGTTTGCCTCAGCGCCGCCGGCGTCGGCGCCTGCGTCGCCATTTGCGGCGCGATCGGCTTCGTCGGACTTGTCGCGCCGATCTTCGCTCGGCGGCTGACCGGCGGCCATCCCGGCCAGGCCATCGGCCCCGCGGCCCTGATCGGCGGCGCGCTCCTGCTTGCCTCCGACCTTGTCGTCCGGCTGGCCCCGCTCGGCCGCACCCTCCCCATCGGAGTCGTCACCGCGATGCTCGGCGCGCCCTTCTTCCTCTGGCTGGTCGTCCATATGCGCTGGAGGATGAGCCGATGAATGCGTTTCTGGAAGCGCAGGGGCTCGCTATTGCCGGACGGCTCGATCCCACGAATCTTATGGTCGATGCGCCGGGCTTCCTCTGCCTCGTCGGTCCCAACGGCAGTGGCAAGACGAGCCTGCTTCACGCCCTTGCCGGCATCGGACCGAGCCAGGGTGACGTT
The DNA here is from genome assembly GCA_963777295.1 of uncultured Alphaproteobacteria bacterium. GTDB lineage: Bacteria > Pseudomonadota > Alphaproteobacteria > Sphingomonadales > Sphingomonadaceae > Allosphingosinicella. The sequence goes on along the minus strand of CAVZPV010000004.1, from coordinate 300,818 downwards.
CGCATCACCGGCCACACGCTCGCCGGCCTGTCGCGCGACGCGCGCAAGCGGCTGCTCGCTTTCCTCCCCGCCTCGCGCGACATCGCCTGGCCAGTGACGGGCCGCAGCCTCGTTGCGCTCGGCCTGCCGAGCGGGGCGGACGAAAGCGAGGCGGAGGAGGCGCTGGCCGAGCTCGGCGCGGAGGATCTTGCCGACCGGCGCGTCGATCGTCTCTCGACTGGTGAGCGCAGCCGAATCCTCATCGCCCGCGCGCTGGTGGCGCTGCCGAAGCTGCTTCTACTCGACGAGCCTGCCGCCAATCTCGACCCTTATTGGCAGCTCCGGCTGATTGCTCATCTGCGGGCGCTGTCGCGCGACCGGGTGGTGATCGCGGCGATGCACGACCTCGATCTCGCCGCCCGCTTCGCCGATCGGATGCTCGTTCTGGAAGGTGGCCGTGTCGTCGCCGATGGGCAGCCAGTGGAGCTTATCGACGGCGCTGAAATCCGCCGCGTCTTCGGCATCGAGCGCCGCGGCAGCGCCTGGGAGCTGCTCAGTCCGACGGAGGATCGGCGATCATCGCAGTGAAATTGGCTTCCGCCGCGAGCTGGCCGCCGACCAGCACGCGGCCCGCGAACTTGCAGACCTTGCCGCGATCCTGGACGAGCTCGACCTCGATGCGCAGCAGCACGCCCGGCTCGACCGGCCTTCGAAACTTCGCTCCCTCGATCGCCATGAAATAGACAAGCTTGCCCGTCCCGGCGAGGCCGAGCGACTCGACGGCGAGCACGCCGGACGCCTGCGCCATCGCCTCGACGAGCAGGACGCCCGGCATGATCGGCCGGGTCGGGAAATGGCCCTGGAAGAAGGGCTCGTTGATCGTTACCGCCTTGATGCAGACGATCCGCTTGCGCGGAATCAGCTCCTCGACCCGGTCGACGAGCAGCATCGGGTAGCGATGCGGCAGCGCCGCCATCACCCGCCTGATATCCAGTGGGCCGATGGCGGCGCCTTCGTCTTCGGAGCTCACCGGCCCTGCGGCTGGGTTCCCGGCGGCGGCGCCGGAAGCGGCGTGACGCTGACGCTCGGCGCGGCGGCGTTGAGCGCCGCAAGCACCTCGCTGGTGACGTCGAGCGCGGCCGTATGCGCGAGCGTTGCGCCCGTCTCCACGATCAGATTGGCGCCGTGGGCGTTCATCACCTGCGTATAGATCGGATTCAGGCGCTCGCCGAGCTGGCGGCCGACATTGGCGCGGGTCGACTGGATGTTCTGGTCGAGCCGCTGGAGCTCCTGATTGGCCGCGTTCTGGCGGGCCTGGAGGGCCTCGGCACGCTGGCGGAGCGCGGTTTCCGACGCGGTGCGCGCGGCGCCTACGGGCTGTCTCGCCAATGCCTGGGCCGCCGTCTCGATCGATTGCTGCTCAGCCTGGATCGGCTGGGCCAGCGTCCGTGCCGTCGTATTGCCCTGCGTGATCATCGCCTGGATCTGCGCGGCGGCGGCGCGGCAGGCGGTGCATTCGCTCTGGAGCCGCTCGGTGTCGACGACGACGATCGTCGCCGCAGGGGCACGCTGCGCCTGGGCGACGCCCGGCACAGCCATGAGGAGCGCGGCGGTGGCCGCGCCAAGAAGATATTTGGTCATCAGAATGAGGTCCCTACGTTGAATGTGACGAGTTTCTTATCATCCCCGGGCGCCACGATAAGCGCCTTCGCTATATCGATCCTGAACGGGCCGAAAGGCGAATTCCAGTTCACGCCGAGACCGACCGATACGCGCGGCCGCGGCGTGTCGCCATAGAATTTCTCGCTGAACGGCGTGATCCCGGAGACGAGGCTGGTGCCGACGCCGCAGCTGCCGTCGGTCTGCGTGGCGCTGGTCTTGCCACCGGTATCCACGCAATGATTTACGGCGAGGATATTGTTCGGATCGATCGTCTGTGTCGTCGGGTGCCGCACTCCGAAATCCGCGCCGACATCGACGAAGATGGACGGCCGCAGTCCCAGTTCCTTGAGCTGATTGCTCATCGGAAGCTCGACCTCGGCATGGGCGAGATAATAAGCGCGGCCGCCGATCGCGTCGTCGACAACGTTATTATAATTGGTGTTGAGGATGAATTTGCCGCTGGCGTCCTTGGCGAAGCTGCCGTCCGCATTCTGTTTGTAGAAGTAACGGACCACGCGCGGCCCGACGCCGCGAATGTCGAAGCCGCGGATCTGCGGTTCGCCGAGGAAGAAGCGGTCGGTGAGCCGGACCGGATCCTCGTCGGGCGCCGGCGCCGTCTCGAAGCTGTGGATGTAGCCGCCTTCGCCGTGGAGCTGGAGGATGAAGTTGCCCGGAAGACGGAAATATTTGTCGACGCTTCCGTAGGTCTTCAGATAGCGGACGCTGCCGCCGAGACCGGCGAGATCCTGGCTGATGATGAAGCGGTTGCCCCTGGTCGGATGCAGGCGATTGTCGGTGCTGTCGTAGACGAGCGAATAGCCGACCATCGACGTCGTCCGCGCGCCGAGCGCCTCGCAAAGATAGCGGCCCGCCTTGAGCGGATCGCAGACTGCGGGAAGCGGGCCGGCTCCGTCCGGATCGGTGTAGAAGGTCGACGGGTCGAGCGTGACCTTGTCGATGCTCAGCTGATAGCGCAGCGCCATCGACCAATAATCGGTGAGTAGCAGGCCCCAGCGGACGATGCCGCCGGTCGAAACCTGGTCGTAGGTGGTGTTGCGGGTCGTGCCGATAAAATCGAAATTATTGTAGTCGCGGCGGAACAGGTCGAAGCCCATCGCGATGTTGCTGCCGAACATATTGGGCTCGGTGAAGCCGAGATCGACCGACTTGTTGTAATAGCGAATATTGACGCGAAGCGCGGACCTCCTGGCCCTTGCCCATGAAGTTGCGCTGGGTGATGGCGAGGTTGACGAGCCAGCTTTCGAGGCTCGAATAGCCCGCCGAGACCTCCAGCTGGCCGGTCGGCTTCTCCTCGAGATTGGTGGTCGAGCACGACGCGGTCCGGCGTCGAGCCCTGGGTCTGCTCGATCTCGAGATTGTCCTGGAAATAGCCGAGCGACTGGATGCGGTCGCGCGACCGCTTAACCGAGAACGCTGTTGAACGCATCGCCCTCGGCGATGCGGAACTCGCGGCGGACCACCTTGTCCTGGGTCAGCGTGTTGCCGTTGATGTTGATCCGCTCGACATAGACTGCGCGGCGTCTCGGCGACCCGGAAGGTCACCCCCATCGTGCGATGTTCTTTGTCGTGCTGGAATTCCGGCTCGACGTCCGCGAAGGCATAGCCGAACAGGCCGGCGGTCTCGTTGAGCGCGGTCGACCGTGTCCTCGACCTGCTTGGCGTTATACCATTGGCCCTTCTTCATCGGCACCAGCCGCGTAAGCGTCTCGGCCTTGAGGTCGCGAATTCCGCTCTCGACCTTGACGTCGCCGAACTTGTAGCGCGGGCCTTCCTCGACGACATAGGTGATGATGAAATCCTTCTTGTCCGGCGTCAGCTCGGCCACGGCGGAGACGACGCGGAAATCGGCATAGCCCTGGGTCAGGTAGAATTGCCGCAACTTCTGCTGGTCGTAGGCAAGCCGGTCGGGATCGTAGACGTCGCCCGAGCCGAGGAAGCTGAGCGGCCCGGTCCGCTTCGTCGCCATTTGCGAGCGCAGGCGTGCGCGCGCCGAAATGTTCGTTGCCGATGATGTTGATCTGCGCGGACCTTGCGACTTGCGCGCCCTCGTTGATCTCGAAGACGACGTCGACGCGATTCTGCTCGAGCTGGACCATCTTCGGATCGACGGTCGCGGCGAAGCGGCCCTGGCGGCGATAGAGCTCGATGATGCGGGCGACGTCGGCACGGGCCTTGGAGCGGGTGAAGATCTGCCGCGGCGCGAGCTTGATCTCCGGCATGATCTTGTCTTCCTTGATCCGCTTGTTGCCCTCGAGGATGATCCGGTTGATCACCGGATTTTCGCGGACCTGGATGACGAGGTCGCCAGTGTCGGCGCCGGCGATCTGGACGTCGGCGAACAATTCGGTCGCGTAGAGATCCTTGATCGCCTGGTCGAGCTTCTCGCGGTCGTAGGGCTGGCCGACGCGCAGCTTGGTGTAGGAGAGCACCGTCTCCGGCTCCAGGCGCTGGTTGCCGGTGACGTTGATCGAATGGATCGTGCCGGTGCCGGGCAAAGGCGCTGGAGCCGCGGCTTCGGCGGCGGGAGCGGCGGCCGCCGGCGCGACGGGCGGCGGAGCAGGCGCGGTTTGCGGGGCCGGCTGATCTGGGCGTCGGCCGGCACCGCGAGGCCGCCGAGGATCGTCCCGACCAAAAGGGCCGCGCACAGCCGCCGGCCGTTGGTGAATGAACTGTTCGCTGTCACGCGTCCCCGCCCTAACTATTTGCCGGCGCGGTGGCCGGAGGGTGTCCCTGTCCGTACATGCCCTGCCCGATCCTATTCAACCGATCAACCCGCAAGCTTCGACCACAGGCCAAAAGACGCCAGATCGTTGATCGTGACGAAATCATCAGCGCCAGCAGGGCGGCGAGGCCCGTCCTGAACGCCCATTCCTGCGCCTGCGGACCTGAGCGGCCGCCGGCGCACCGCTTCGATCGCGTAGAAGAGCAGATGACCGCCATCCAGCATGGGAATTGGGAGGAGATTGATGAACCCAAGATTGATCGAAATGACCGCCACCAGCCACAGATAGGCGATCGGCCCCAGGCTCGCCTGCTCGCCGGAGACTTTTGCGATCTTCAGCGGGCCGCCGAGCTCGGAGACGGAGCGCGTGCCGCGGATCATCTGGCCGATGCCCTCGACCGTTATGCCCACGATCCGCGCGCAATCCTGAACGGCAAGGACAGGCGCCTCGATCACCGGCACCGAAACATTGACGGGCAGCCCGCCGCCGATGCCCAGGAAGCCGATCGTTTCCTGGTTGCCGAAGCGGTCGCCGCACGATCTTCGGCCGGGGTCTCACGGCGGTTGCGAACGAGCGTCCGTTACGGACTCCCTTGATCGTGACATTCTCGCCCGGATGCAGTGCGATATATCCGGCAAGGTCCTCCCAGCGTTCGACAGAGTCGCCGCCGATGCGAGGTGATGCGGTCGCCGGGCTGGATTCCCGCCGCGGCGGCCGCCGAGTTCTGAACGATAGCGGCAATGACGGGCGGCGTCCTCGGCTCGCCAAAAGCGACGAGGAAGCCGCGCCAGGATCACGATTGCGAGGAGGAAATTGGTGAGCGGCCCCGCCGCGACGATCAGGAAACGCTGCCAGACCGGCTTGGCCTGGAAGGTCTTCGCCCGCTCCTCCGCCGGCAGCATCAGCCATTCGTGCGACGGCTCGCTGACGGCGTTCATGTCGCCGGCGAATTTCACATAGCCGCCGAGCGGCAGCAGGCTGACCTTCCAGCGCGTGCCGCGGCGGTCGGTCCAGCCGAACAGCTCGCTGGCCGAAGCCGATCGAGAAAACGTCCGCCTTCACCCCGAACAGGCGCGGCCGACCAGATAATGGCCGAGCTCGTGGACGAAGATCGAAGGCCCGATCACCAGCACGAAAGCTGAGGATCGTGACAGAGGAAGCCGGGATGGGCGCTGGTCAACGCAGATACCTTCTCTTGCGCCTCGCCGGCGCGCGCCCGCGCCTCGGCGTCGACGGCGAGCACGTCGGCGATCGCGCCGGGCGCCGTCGGGTCGGTAACATTGCAGCGTCTCGGCCGACGATGGCGGCGATATCGAGAAAGCCGATCTCGCCGCCGAGGAAGGCGGCGACCGCGACCTCATTGGCGGCGTTGAGCACGGCGGGCGCCGCGCCGCCCGCGTCGAGCGCCTCCCGCGCCAGGCGCGAGCGCCGGGAAAGCGCGTCGAGGTCGGGCGCCTCGAAATCGAGCGTGCCGAAGCGCGACCAGATCGAGCGGCTCGCAGCGGCGTCGCCATCCGCTCCGGCCAGGCGAGCGTGTGGGCGATCGGCACGCGCATGTCGGGCGCGCCGAGCTGGGCAAGCACCGACCCGTCGACATATTCGACCATGCGAGTGGACGACCGATTGCGCGGTGGATCACCACCTCGAACCGGCCGCGCGTCGAGCGGAAAGAGGTGGAAAGCCTCGATCAGCTCCAGCCCCTTGTTCATCAGCGTCGCGCTGTCGACCGAGATCTTGGCGCCCATCGACCAATTGGGATGCGCGACCGCCTGCGGCGGGCGTCACGCTGCGCATCTCCTCGACGCTGCGGGTCGCGGAACGGGCCGCCGCTGGCGGTGAGGATGATCCGGCGGACGCGCCGGCCCGTGCCGCAGTCGAAGCATTGGAAGATCGCATTGTGCTCGGAGTCGACCGGCAGCAGGGTCGCGCCGCTGCGCCGCGCCGCCTCGGTCATCAATGCCCCGGCCGAAACCAGCGCCTCCTTGTTGGCGAGCGCGACGGTGCCGCCTCGCTCCAGCGCCGCCATGGTCGGGGCGAGGCCGGCGGAGCCGACGATCGCGGCCATCGTCCAGTCGGCGCCGCTGCCGGCGGCCTCGCAGCACCGCCTCGCCGTCCCGCCGCCGTCTCGATGCCGCTGCCGTCGAGCGCGACTTCGAGCGCGGGCCCGGCAGGCTTCGTCGGCGATGACGGCACGGCGGGCGCCGACGCGCCGCGCGGCCTCGGCGAGTCCGGCGACGTCGCGATTGGCGGTCAGAGCGACCACCTCGAACCGATCGGGGTTGCGCGCGATCAGGTCGAGCGTCGAGCGCCCGACCGATCCGGTCGCACCCAAGATCGCAACCGTTCGGCGGCTCACGAAAAGCCCACGGTAGCGATCACCACGAGCAGGGTCGCGACGATCACGGGCAGCAGGCCGTCGAGCCGGTCGAGCACGCCGCCATGGCCGGGAATGAAGTTCGAGCTATCCTTGACGCCGGCAGCGCCGCTTCACCCAGCTTTCGTAGAGATCGCCGAGCTGCGCGAGCACCGCCATCGGCGCGCCCGCATATTGGAAGGCCAGGCGGAAGGTCGATCGCCCAGGCGACGACGCCGCCGACGATCGCGGCGCCGATCACGCCGCCGACCAGCCCCGCCCAGGTCTTGTTCGGGCTGACCCGGGGCGCGAGCTTAGGCCCGCCGATCCGCCGGCCGGCGAAATAGGCGCAGATGTCGGTCGCCCAGGTAACCAGCATCAGCCAGAAGACGATGTCGTAACGCGCCCATTCGACGACGATCAGCGCGAAAGTTGGAATCCCGATGTAGAGGAAGCCGGTCGCCATCGCGAGGCGGCGGCTGACCGCGCCGAGCAACAGGCCGAGCCCGACGATGATCCCGAAGCCGAGCCAGACGGGCTGTAGCAACTCCGGGATGATCGCCTCGCCGATCCCTTCGACATAATCGACGGTCCCAGGCGGGAAGAACTTCCATGACAAGGCGAGCAGGGCCGCGGCGAGGACGACAACGCCGGCGATCCACCAGATGCGGCCGACCTTGTGGAGCGTCGCCCATTCGTAGAGCATCACACCCGCGACGGCTGCGGCGAGCAGGCTGAACAGCCAGCCGCCGATATAGATCGCAGCCACCGCGAGCGACGACCAGCACGATGCGCGGTCACGAAGCGGGTGGTGAGATCGGAGGAGCCCTTCGGCTCCGGAGTGACCGCGTCGCTCATCGGCCGCCGAACCGGCGTTCGCGCGTTGCATAATCGGCGAAGGCGGCGCGCGAGCGCCTCGCCGTCGAAATCGGGCCAGAGCGTGTCGACGAACAGCAGCTCCGCATAGGCCGCCTGCCAGAGCAGGAAATTGGAGAGGCGCTGCTCGCCCGAGGTGCGGATGAGCAGATCGAGCGGCGGCAGATCGGCGGTGTCGAGCGCCGCCTCGAAGGCGGCCTCGTCGATCTGCTCGGGCGCGATCTCGCTGGCCGCGACGCGCGGCAGCGAGCCGCCGCGCCGCGCCCGCAATCTCGCCTGCGGCTGCCGTAATTGAGCGCGATGGCGAGCGTCAGTCCGGTGTTGCTCGCCGTCTTCGCGATCGCCTCGTCGACCATCGCGGCGACGTCGGGCTGGAACGCCTGATAGTCGCCGATCACCTTGATGCCGCACGCCCTCGCGGTGCGAGCTCCTCAGCTCCTGCCGATGATAGAAGCGCAGCAGGCCCATCAGGTCGCTGATCTCCTCTTCCGGCCGCCGCCAGTTCTCGGATGAGAAAGCATAGAGCGTCAGCGCCTCGATGCCCGCCTCGCCGCGCCGCGCGCAGCACCTTGCGCACCGCCTCCGACGCCCTGCGCGATGGCCCGGCGAGCGCGCGGCAGGCCCCGTGCCTTCGCCCAGCGCCCGTTGCCGTCCATGATGATGGCGACGTGACGCGGGAATCGCCCGCGTCGCCGCCCATCGCTTCCGGCTGCGGCGCGCTCCTGGCCGACCGGAAGATCACTTGCCGGAGGATTTCCTTTTCCTTGGCCGCCGCCGCGGCGTCGATCTCCGCTGATCGTCTCGTCGGTCATCTTCTGGACCTCGGTCTCGTGCCGCTTGCGCTCGTCCTCGCTGATCTCGTCCTTCTTCTCGTCGGTCTTGAGCGCTTCCATGCCGTCGCGACGGACGTTGCGCACCGCGATCCGCGCCTTCTCGGCATATTGATGCGGCGAGCTTGGCGAGTTCCTTGCGCCGTTCCTCGGTCAGATCCGGGATCGGCAGGCGCAGATTCTGGCCGTCGGTGATCGGGTTGAGGCCGAGCCCGGCCGAGCGGATCGCCTTCTCGACCGGGCCGACGTTCGAGCTTGTCCCACACCTGCACCGAGAGCATGCGCGGCTCGGGCGCGGAGACCGTCGCCGACCTGGTTGATCGGCATGTGCGCGCCATAGACCTCGACCGTCACCGGATCGAGCAGGGCGATCGACGCGCGGCCCGGTGCGCAGGCCGGCGAGATCGTGCTTCAGCGCTTCGACGGCGCCGTGCATGCGGCGCTCGCAGATCGGCCTTGTCATAAGCGGGCATCGTCTCACTCCTCGTTGCTGACGATCGTCGCAATGCCTTCCCCGCTCAGCACCCGGGCGAGATTGCCCTGCTCGCGGATGTTGAAGACGACGATCGGAATGTTGTTGTCGCGGCACAAGGCGACGGCGCTGGCGTCCATGACCTTGAGATCGTCGGCGAGGACCTCGATGGAACGGCAGCCGCTCGTAGCGCTTGCGCCCCTGGCACCTTCTTCGGATCGGCATCGTAGACGCCGTCGACGCTGGTGCCCTTGAACAGGGCGTCGCACTCCATCTCGGCGGCGCGCAGCGCGGCGCCGGTGTCGGTGGTGAAATAGGGATTGCCGACGCCGGCGGCGAAGATCACCACCCGGCCCTTCTCGAGATGGCGCTAGCGCGCGGCGGCGGATGATAGGGCTCGCACACGGTCGCCATCGGGATCGCGGACTGGACGCGCGTGTCGACGCCGATCTGCTCCAGCGCATTCTGCATGGCGAGCGCGTTCATCACCGTCGCCAGCATGCCCATATAATCGGCCTGGGCGCGGTCGAAGCCCTTGGCCGCCGCCGCGAAGCCGCGGAAGATGTTGCCGCCGCCGACGACGAGGCAGAGCTCGTGCCCCGCTTCCTTCGCCTCGCGATCTCGCCGGCCAGGCGCGACGGTGATCTCGGGATCGATGCCGAACTGCCCCTCGCCCCATCAGCGCTTCGCCCGAAAGCTTCAGCAGGATGCGGTTGAAGCGCGGGCGCGGCATAGGCTCGTCGGGTCCGTTCGGCGTCTGCGCTGGAAGGTGGCGCACCTTAAGTAGGCGGCGGCGACCTATGAGAAAAGCCCCTCCCCGCAGGGGAGGGGCTAAGCGCCTTACGCGCGGCCTTGCACTCCGGAACGCCGGCGGCGACTTCGGCGGCGAAGTCGCTTTCCTTCTTCTCGATGCCCTCGCCGAGCTGGAAGCGGACGATAGCCCGTCGAGCGCGATCGGCGCGCCGACCTTCTTCGCCTCGGCGGCGACGACGTCCTCGATCTTCGTCTTGTTGTCCATGACGAAGAGCTGGGAGAGGAAGGCGCATTTCCTTGCGGAACTTGGCGATCGCCGCCCTCGACCATCTTCTCGACGATGTTCTGCGGGCTTGCCCGATTCCTGCCGCCTTTTCCGTGCGCGATCGCGCGCTCGCGCTCGATCAGGCCCGGATCGAGATCCTCGCCGCGCAGCGCCAGCGGGAAGGCCGCGGCGATGTGCATCGCGAGCTGCTTGCCGAGCGTCTCGAGCGCGGCCTTGTCGCCGCGTCGATTCGAGCGCGACCAGCACGCCGATCTTGCCGAGGCCCGGGGCCGCGGCGTTGTGGACGTAGGAGACGACGACGCCCTCGCCGACTTCGAGCAGCGCCTGGCGCGGCGCAGCGACTGGTTCTCGCCGATCGTCGCGATGTTGTTGGTCAACTTCTCCTCGACCGTGCCGCCGCCCGGCCAGGCGGCCGCCTTCAGCGCCTCGACGTCGCTCGCCGGTCTCCAGCGCGAGCTCGCGCAACGGTGCGGACGAACTCCTGGAACTGTTCGTTCTTGGCGACGAAGTCGGTCTCACTAGTTGACCTCGACGACCGCGCCCCTGGTGCCGGAGACAGCAACGCCGACCAGGCCCTCGGCGGCGGTGCGGCCGGACTTCTTGGCGGCGGCGGCGAGGCCCTTGGTGCGCAGCCAGTCGATCGCGGCTTCCATGTCGCCGCTCGTCTCGCCGAGCGCCTTCTTGCAATCCATCATGCCGGCGCCGGTGCGCTCGCGCAGTTCCTTCACGGTCGCGGCTGTGATCTCCGCCATGTCTCTGTTCCTCTTAACGAATGTTGCTCGCCCTCCCGCTTGCGGGAAGGGCTGGGGGAGGGAATGCGGCTACGAACAGCCCCTCCCCTTGATCCCCTCCGTCAAGCGGAGGGGAGACTCCGATCAGGCTTCCGCCAAGGCCGCTTCGGCCGGCGGCTCGGCCATCGCGCCGATATCCTCGCCGCGCGAGGACGCGCCGCCGGACTTGCCGGCGAGTCGCCGCGTCGGCGACCGCGTCGCAATAGAGGCGGATGGCGCGGCTGGCGTCGTCATTGCGCCGGAACCGGGAAGGCGATGCCCTGCGGGCTGACGTTCGAATCGAGGATCGCGACGACCGGAATGCCGAGCACGTTGGCTTCCTTGATCGCCAGCTCTTCCTTGTTGGCGTCGATCACGAACATCACGTCGGGAATGCCGCCCATGTCGCGGATGCCGCCGAGCGAGAGCTCGAACTTGTCGCGCTCGCGGGTGAGCTGCAGCACTTCCTTCTTGGTGAGGCCGGCGGTGTCGCCCGAGAGCTGCTCCTCGAGCGCTCTTGAAGCGCTTGATCGAGCCGGAGATGGTCTTCCAGTTGGTCAGCATGCCGCCGAGCCAGCGGTGGTTGACGATAATGCTGGCCGGAGCGGCGCGCGGCTTCGGCGATCGGATCCTGCGCCTGGCGCTTGGTGCCGACGAACAGCACCTTGCCGCCGGCGGCGACGGTCTGGCGGACGAAGTCGAGCGCGCGCGCGAACAGCGGCACGGTCTGCGACAGGTCGATGATGTGGACGCCGTTGCGATCGCCGAAAATATACGGCTTCATCTTCGGATTCCAGCGGTGGGTCTGGTGGCCGAAATGCGCGCCGGCCTCGAGCAATTGCTGCATGGTGACGTCGGGCGACGCCATAGTCTTTCTCCTCCGGTTAAACCTCTGCGGTGCCGAGAGACTGGGGCTCAGGAAGAGCCGACCAGCCACCGGTATGATGGCCCCGCATGTGGGATGGCGCGCATCTAGGGATGGGCGCCGCCGAAATCAACCTTCGTTTACAAGCCCGTGCCGACCGCCGTGCTCCCCGCAACCACCGGCAGCAGCACGGCGCTCTCGCCTGCCGGGCCGTGCTCGACCGTCATTGTCGCCGCCCGATAATCGCCCGGCTTGGCGAAGAAGATGTTGGGCACCCAGGTCTGCGGGTTGCGGTCGTAAAGGGGGAACAAGGTCGACTGGATCTGCACCATCAGCCGGTGGCCGGGCTTCAGCGTGTAGTTCACCGTCGGCAGCCGGAATCTATATTCCTGCACCTTGCCGGCCGGGATCGGCTCCGGATGCTCGAACGAGCGGCGGTAGCGGCCGCGGAAGATGTCGAGGCTGATCGGCAGCTCGTAGCCCCCCATCTCGGTCTGCTCGGCATAGGAGGCCGGATAGACGTCGATGATCTTGACCACGAAATCCGCATCCGTGCCGGTCGTCCGCACGAACAAATCGGCGATCGGCGCGCCTTCCAGCCTGAGCGAGCGGTCGAGTACCGGCGTCTCATAGCTGAGCACGTCCGGCCGCGTGCCGACGAAGCGCTGGTCCTGAACCAGCCAGGTCGTCCAGGTCGCGCGGTCGCCCATGGGGCCAGGCTTCGGCTCGAACGGCACAGGCTTGGCGGGATCGGACACGTAGATGTCCGCGCCCCCGGACGGTCGCGCGGTCGCGAGGCCGCCCGCCGGCTGGAGATAGAAAGGCGTGAGCGCATTCGCCGCGACCCCCGGCCAGTCGGCGAAGCGGTCCCAATGATTTTCGGACGGATTGTAGATCAATACCGGCGGCGTCGGTTCGGCGGGCGCGCGGTCCTTCAGATATTGGTCGAAGAAGGGCACCAGCACGTCGCCGCGGAAATCGGCGGCCGTATCGCCCCGCCATTTGAGCGGCCCGAGGGTCTCGGCGGCGCGGTTGACCTGGCTGTGATACCAGGGCCCCATCACCAGGTGATTGTTCGCGGCCATTCCCTTGGCCTTCAGCGCCTCCCAGCTGTGGATGGCGCCGTACATGTCCTCCTGGTCCCACAGACCCTGGAGCCACATGGTCGGCACGCTTGAGGGCTTCGCTACGACCAGCTTGTCGAGCGCCTGGTCCTGCCAGAAGCGATCATAAGCCGGGTGGGCGGAGAGTGTGTTCCACCATGGCAGCTGACGAAAGCCGTGCTCTTCGGCCCACGCGCCCGCCGATCCGGCATCGAGGAAATTCTGGTAATCGTCGTAGCCGGGCCGCGGCACCGGTTCGCCGCTCCCCCTCTTGCTCGATTGCTCGGTGAAATAATCGAGATTGACCTGGCGGAAGGCGCCGTAATGGAACCAGTCGTCGCCCATCCAGCCGTCAACCATCGGGCTTTCGGGCGCCGCCACCTTCAGCGCCGGATGCGGCCCGAGCAGGGCCATCACCACCGTCCAGCCGTCATAGGAGGAGCCGATCATGCCGACGCGCCCGTTCGATTGGGGCACGTTCTTCACCAGCCAGTCGATCGTGTCCCAGGCGTCGGTCGTATCGTCGGTACTGCTGGCATTGAGCGGCCCGACCGGCGGCCGCGTCATGATGTACGGCCCTTCCGAGCCATACTTCCCCCGTATGTCCTGGAAGACAAGGATATAGCCGTCGTCGGCGAACTCGCGGTTCGCCGGACGGACCGCGTCGCGCAGATGCGGCTGATCGTTATTGACGAAGCTATTCGCGTCGTAAGGCGTGCGCTCCATGAGCATCGGCAGGCCGCCGGCATTTCTGGGCACGACGATGACGGTGTGAAGCCGCACGCCGTCGCGCATCGGTACCATGACGTCGCGCACATCGTAATCGAAGCCGACCCGCGGCTTCTCCCAGTTCGCGGGAATATCGCTCGGCGGGTTCTGCGCGGCGGTCTGCGCGAACGCCGCAGTCGAAACGAAGCAAAAGGCGAGCGCCGCAAGCATCCGGCCCGGTTTCATCATGACACCCTCATCCCGACCATCCTCCAAAAACTCGCTCCGCGTTTCGTCCCGCTTTTCATGCCGTTCGCCGCTTGACAATAGAACAAAACAAGAACATATCCGGGATTCCGACACTTTGCAGGATCAAAAGCCGCAGCCGGCACGTTCGGAAGGCTGTGGATAATCAAGGGGATAAGCTGTGACTCATCTGGCAGTCTCGCTCTTTTTCACCCTCGCCTTCCTCGCGGCGGCGGTGACCGTCCACATGAATGTGCGCGCCCATTGGGCCGAAATTCTGCTCGCCCTGAAGGGCGATTGGAACGGGACCAGCGCGGTCAGGCCGGCGGCGTCACGGGCGCCGCGCTCTCCTGCCTTTGCAGCGCGGCCAAGGCGCGCTGCCTTCTGACCCGGGCGTAGCTCAAGGCGCCGAAGGGGATCGACACCGCGTAGAGCAGGATGACCGCGCTCAGCGTGTCCCAGGGCGCGACCAGCAAGGCGCCGCCGATAATTGCGATCAGGACAAGCACCCAGAGCCGGACATGGCTCCTGAGGCGGAAGGACGTCCAGGAGAAGGTCGCGACGGTCGAGATCATCAGGAAGGCGCAGAGCGCCGCCCAGGGCGCGACGACGATCCGGTCGCGCAGCCAGCCCCATTGCTCGCCGCTCGCCAGCCACAAGAACATCGGCAGGAGCAGCAGCCCCGCCCCCGCCGGCGCCGGAACGCCGGTGAGGAAGCCTGCCGACTTGCGCGGCTGCTCGAGCGTATCGAGGCTCGCGTTGAAGCGCGCGAGGCGGAGCGCTGTGCAGACGGCATAAGCGAGCGCGAACAGCCAGCCGAAGCGCGGCCAGAAACGCAGGGCCCAAAGATGGAGGACGATCGCCGGCGAGACTCCGAACGCAACCACGTCCGACAGCGAATCGAGCTCGGCGCCGAAGCGGCTCGCCCCGTTCAACATCCGCGCGATGCGGCCGTCCATGCCGTCGAGCACAGCGGCGACCATGATCGCGGCGAGCGCCTGACCCCATTCGGAGGCTATGGCGAAGCGGATCGCCGTGAGACCCGAGCAGAGCGCCAGCGCCGTCACCGCGTTGGGCGCCACGGCGCGCAACGGAATGCCGCGGCGCTCCCGCCCCGGAGGCCTCACGCGCCTTCTCTCACTGGGCGATGCCCTCCAAAGCTTCCGATTCGCCGATCTTTGCGATTACGGTCTCGCCCGCGATGGCGCGTTGCCCGAGGAGCACGCGCGACGAGGTGCCGGCGGGAAGGTAGACGTCGACGCGGCTGCCGAAGCGAATCAGCCCGACTCTTTGGCCGGCGGTGACATGATCTCCGGCCTTCACCCAGGGCACGATCCGCCGCGCCACCAGCCCGGCGATCTGGGTGAAGCCGAGGCGCACGCCGTCCGTCCCTTCGACTAGAAAATGTTGCCGTTCATTGTCTTCACTGGCCTTGTCGAGATCGGCATTGAGGAACTTGCCGGCGATATAGACGACCCGCTTTATCTCTCCGGCGATCGGCGCCCGGTTGATGTGGACGTCGAACACCGACATGAAGATCGAGACGCGGGTGAGCGGCCCCTCGCCGAGCCCGTCTTCCCCCGCCAGCTCCGTGGCGGCGGCACGGCCGCGATCATCGTCACCAACCCGTCGGCGGGGGCGATGACCAGCCCCGCCCCCTTCGGCGTGGTACGGATCGGATCGCGAAAGAAGGCGGCGGTCCAGAGCGTGAGGCCGACGAGAATCCAGCCGAGCCACTCCCAATGGATGACGAACATGAAGAGCAACGCCACGGCGGCGGCGGCGACGACGAACTTGCGCCCTTCCGGGTGGACGCTCGGCAGGCGGTAGCCGACATTCGTGGTGACGAGGTCCGGCTTTTCGAGCGAAGTCATTTCGGGCCTCTAGCTGTATTGCACAGGTGACACAATTGCCGGAACCGCTCTCGCCCAGGATTGATCCACGAAGCGTCCCCGCCTAGAGCCCGCGCCATCCGAACAGAATAAGCAGGAAAGCCCAAGCCGCCATGGCCAAGATCAAGGTGAAGAACCCCGTCGTCGAGCTGGATGGGGACGAGATGACGCGCATCATCTGGCAGTGGATCCGCGAGCGGCTGATCCTCCCCTATCTCGACGTCGACCTGCTCTATTACGACCTCGGCATCGAGAAGCGCGACGAGACCGAGGACCGGATCACCGTCGAGGCGGCCGAGGCGATCCGGAAATATGGCGTTGGAGTCAAATGCGCCACGATCACGCCGGACGAGGCGCGGGTCGACGAATTCAACCTCAAGAAGATGTGGAAATCGCCCAACGGCACGATCCGCAACATCCTCGGCGGCACCATCTTCCGCGAGCCGATCGTGATCGACAACGTGCCGCGGCTGATCCCCGGGCTGGACCGACCCGATCGTCGTCGGCCGCCACGCTTATGGCGACCAGTATCGCGCCACCGACTTCCTCGTGCCCGGCGCCGGCAAGCTGACCATCAAATGGCAGGGCGAGGACGGCCAGGTGATCGAGCATGACGTGTTCGATTTCCCGGCGAGCGGCGTCGCGATGGGCATGTACAATCTCGACGAGTCGATCCGCGACTTCGCCCGCGCCTCCTTGAACTACGGCCTCAACCGCCGCTGGCCCGTCTATCTCTCGACCAAGAACACCATCCTCAAGGCCTATGACGGCCGCTTCAAGGACATCTTCCAGGACATTTACGAGAGCGAATTCAAGGACAAGTTCTCCGAAGCTGGCATCGAATATCAGCACCGGCTGATCGACGACATGGTCGCCAGCGCGCTCAAGTGGAGCGGCAAGTTCGTCTGGGCCTGCAAGAATTACGACGGCGACGTCCAGTCGGACCAGGTCGCGCAGGGCTTCGGCTCGCTCGGCCTCATGACGTCAATCCTGATGAGCCCGGACGGCAAGACGGTCGAGGCCGAGGCGGCGCACGGCACCGTCACCCGCCATTACCGCATGCATCAGCAGGGCAAGGCGACCTCGACCAACCCGATCGCCTCGATCTTCGCCTGGACCGGCGGCCTCAAGTTCCGCGGCAAGTTCGATGACACGCCCGAGGTGACCAGGTTCGCCGAGACGCTGGAGAAGGTCTGCATCCGACACGGTCGAGCAGGGCCAGATGACCAAGGACCTCGCCATCCTCATCGGCCCCGACCAGGGCTGGATGACGACCGAGCAATTCTTCGAGGCGATCCGCGCCAATCTCGAGCAGGAAATGGCGCTGGGCTAATCCAAACCCTCTCCCCTTGGAGAGAGGGAAAGCCGCGAAGCTGCGGGGTGAGGGCACGAACGCCCTACGCATTACGTGCCCTCACCCTCCCAAGCCTGCGGCTTGGGTCCCTCCCTCTCCCGTAAAGGGAGAGGGGCTAGGCTTTCGGCGACCTCACGTGCTCGGCCTTAAGGCCGAAGCCCAGGAATGCGGCGGGAATCCGGCGCAGCAGCGGATATCGATCCAACATCCGCAGCGGCCAGATCGGTTCCAACGGCCCCTTCGCCTGCAGCAATTTGCTGATCACCCTCTTCTGCACCGCATTCTGAACCGCCTGGGTGGCACGGACGGCGAGGCGGCGGCGTTTCTCCACCCTTGAAAGCAGAGGATCGACATTCTTTCCCGCGGCCAGCGGTCCAGCCAATATATTCGCCGCCGCCGCCGCATCCTGGATCGCGACGTTCACGCCGACGCCGCCGATCGGCGACATGGCGTGGGCGGCGTCGCCGATCACCAGCAGGCCCGGCTCGTCCCAGCATTCCAGCCGGTCGAGCGCGACGGTGAGCAGCTTCACATCTTCCCAGCTCGCGACCGCGCCGACATCGAGACCGGCGAATTCGGCGGTCTCCGCCACGTCGGCGCGGAAGGCGTCAAGGCCGCGCGCGTGAATCGCGTCGGCCTCGCCTTTGGCGAAGACGTAACCGCATTGCCAATAATCGCCGCGGTCGATCAGCACCATGATCCGCCCGCCGGTGAAGATGCCCGTCGTCTCATTCTCCGGCGTCTTCGCCTTCGGGATCCGGAACCAGAAGACGTCCATCGGCGCGCCGATCTGCCTCAGCGGCAGGCGCGACGCATCGCGGAGCACCGAGGTGCGACCGTCGGCCGCGATGACCAGCCGGCCAGAGATGCGGCGTTCTTCGTCCCCCTGCCGATAGAAGACGCCTGTGACACGCCCATCGGTGCGGATGAGGTCTGTCGCCTCCGCCTTCATCCGCAGCTCGAAATTCGGGTATTTGCGCGCCTCCTCGGCGACGAAATCGAGGAAATCCCATTGCGGCATCAAAGCGATGAAGTTCCAGCGCGGATCGAAATGGGTGAAGTCCGCTACTTCGATGTGGCGGCCGCCGACCCAGGCGGAGATATCGGGCACCTTGTCGTGCGGACATTGCAGCAGCCGTTCGCGCAGGCCGAGCTCGTCGAAGATGCGGATGGTCGAGGGATGGACGGTGTCGCCGCGGAAATCGCGGAAGAAATCCTCATGCTTCTCAAGCACCGAGACGCGACAGCCGGCGCGGGCGAAGAGCAGGCCGGCGACCATCCCGGCCGGCCCGCCGCCTACGATGACCAGATCCCTCTCCGCCTCCATCCAAATGGAATGGCTCCGGAACGATCGGGAGGCAATCCCCTCGCCTGTTCATCGCCGCCAGTTCCGGCATAAGAGTGCCATGGCGACGCCCCTTCAAAGCCACGCGCTGAGCGACGCCCTCGTCATCCTGGGCGCGGCGGGGATCGTGATCCCCGCTTTCGCGCGATTCCGGGTGAGCCCGGTCATAGGCTTCATCCTCGTCGGGATGCTGGCGGGGCCGGCGGGCCTCGGCGCGCTCGCCGCAAGCCATCCGTGGCTCACCTACGTGACCATCTCCGACCCGGCCGCCATTCATCCGTTCGCGGAATTCGGGATCATCCTGCTGCTCTTCGCGATCGGGCTGGAGCTGTCCTTCCGCCGTCTGTGGGCGATGCGCCGCGCCGTTTTCGGCCTCGGCGCGGCCGAGCTGCTGCTGTCGGCGCTCGCTCCTGGGCGGTACGCTCTACCTGATCGGGCCTCACGCCCGGGCGGCGCCGTCGCCGTCGGCCTCGCTCTCACCCTTTCCTCGACCGCGCTCGTCCTTCCCGCTCGTCGGAATGACCAGCCCGGTCGGCCGCTCCGCCTTCGCCATGCTGCTGTTCGAGGATCTGGCCCTGGTGCCGATCGTCTTCTTCCTCGGGGCGCTTGGGCCCGAGCAGCGGCGCCGATCTCTGGAGCGCTGGGAAAGATCCTGCTGCTTGGCGTGGTTGTGGTCGGCGCGATGCTGCTGTTCGGGCGACTGCTCCTCCCCCGCCTGTTCGCGCAGGCGGCGCGGACCAAGAGTCCGGAGCTGTTCCTGTCGGCGAGCCTGCTCGTCGTCATCGTTGCCGCGCTCGCGACAACCGCCGCCGGCCTGTCGCCGATCGTCGGCGCGATCGTGGCCGGCATCCTCATCGCCGAGACCGATTATTCGAGCGAGGTCGAGGTGATCACCGCTCCGTTCCGCGGCCTCGCGCTCGGCGTTTTCCTGATCACAATCGGCATGAGCCTCGATCTCGGCGCGATCCTCGCCAACTGGAGCGGCATAGTCCTCGCCATTGCCGGCGTGGTGCTGATCAAGGCGGCGGTGACCGGCGGCCTGCTCCGCCTTGGCGGCGCGCGCAAATCGGTGGCCGCCGAGACCGGTTTTCTGATGGCCTCGCCCTCCGAGACCACCCTCATCGTCCTCGCTGCCGCCTCGGCCGCCGGGCTGATCGCCCCGCCGACCCAGCAATTCTGGACGGTGGTGACGGCGGTCGGCCTCACCATCACGCCCTTCCTCGCCCGCGATCGGCCGCCACGCCGGCCGCCGCGTCGACCTGCAGGGCGACGCGGAACTGCCCGCGGCGGAAGCGGGACGCGTGGTTATCATCGGCTTCGGCCGCGTCGGCCGGATGATCGCCGACATGCTGACGGCGCATGGCCGCCCCTATCTCGCGGTCGATTCGGACGTGGATTCGGTCGCCGCCCACCGCCGGCTGGGCTCTCCCGTCATCTTCGGCGACGTGTCGCGTCACGAACTGGTCGACAAGCTCCAGCTTGGCCATGCCGCCGCGCTCGTCCTCACCATGGACGATCCGGTGTTGACGGTGCGGCTTACCAAGAAGGTGCGCGGCTGGTGCCCCGGCCTCACCATCGTCGCCCGCGCCCGCGATGCCGGCCATGCGGCGGAGCTCTACCGCGCCGGGGCGACCGACGCGGTGCCGGAGACGCTCGAATCCTCGCTCCAGCTTTCGGAGGCGGTGCTGGTCGATCTCGGCCTGCCGATGGGGCCGGTCATCGCCTCCATCCACGAGAAACGCGCCGAGCTGCGCAAGGAGATCATGGAGCTTGGTGATCTTGCCGAAGAGCCGGCGCTGAAGCGCCGCCGCCTGCGCGACGTGAAGCCATAATAGGTCCTAGAGAAGCGGACTCACCAGCCGCGCGATCCCTTCGAGCAATTTCTGTCTCCTCGAACGCGCCTGCCATTGCTCGGGCGTGAGCCGCTCGCTCTCGTCGATAGAGCCGCGCTGGATCGCCTCGAGCTGCCCAACCGACTCCCCGTCGAACAACAGCAGGCTCACCTCGTCGTTGAGCTGGAAGGAGCGCAGGTCGACATTGCTTGATCCGAGGATGGCGAGCTTTCCGTCGATGCTGACATTCTTCGCGTGGAGCAGGAAATCCGGGAAGCGCCAGATCGTTACGCCGGCGCGGAGCAGATCGCCGAAATAGGAATGCTGGGCGAGGCTCACCAGCTTCTGGTCAGCGATCTTCGAGACGACAAGATCGACCTCAATGCCCCGCGCCACTGCCGTCCGCATCGCGCCGAGCACGTCCTGGTCCGGCACGAAATAGGGCGTGGTCACGATCACCCGGCGCTCGGCGCGGTGAAGCTGCCAGACGAGCAGGGTCTCGAAATCCTTCGAGCGGGTAATCGGCGCCGCTGGGAAGCAGCTGGAGCACCGCCTCGCCCGCCGGTCCTGGCACCGGCGCCGTCGGCAGCATCTGCTCCGTCTCCAGATACCAGTCGCCGACGATGACTGCGTTCATTTCGGCGACGATCGGTCCGGTCAGCCGTGCGACCAGCTCGCGGTTGACGATTCCCGGGCGGAAGCTCTTGTCGACGATATTTTGCGAGCCGGCATAGCCGACGCGGCCGTCGATCACGATCAGCTTGCGGTGGTTGCGCATGTCGCTGCGCGTGCGGCGGTGGATGAGATGGAATGGGAGCGCCCTGCGCGCCTCCACGCCCGCCTCGTTGAGTTTTTTGAGCACATGTCGGCTCCAGTGGTGCGAGCCGAAGGCGTCGATCAGCACGTGGCAGACAATTCCGCGCGCTGCCGCGCGGCGGAGCGCGTCGATGACCTTCTCGCCGGTCTCGTCGTCCGCGAAAATGTAGACAAGGATCCGCACGCTCTCCCGCGCCGCGTCGATATCCTCGATGATGCGGTCGATCGTCTTGTCGTACTCGGCCAGGAACTCGATCCCGTTGCCGTGCGTGGCCGCCAGTGCCCCAAGGCGTCCGGCCAAAGCGGCGGCATCATCCCCCTTCGCGACGGCTCCCGCCTCGCGCAAAGCGGTCAACACCGCGCCGAAGAAGGGCGCCAGCTGATGGAAGCGCTTGGTCCGCCAGTCCGGAAAGCGCGGCCGCCCGATCGCGGCGTAGAGAATGAGGCCCGGGATCGGCAGGAAGAAGATCAGCAATAGCCAGGCCTGCGCCGCCTGCGGCGTCCGCCGCGACGGCACGAAGAAGAGCATGATGATCCGGATGATCCACTCGCTGATCAGATAGGGCGTGGCGAGATCGGACGGGAGGTAATGCTGGATCATCGGGACGCGGCTACCACGGAGTGCGGCGCGACGTCATGTCCGGTTGGCATGTATCGCCGCGCCATGCTAGTGTTCCTCCTCTGTTCCCGTGGAGAGTCGATCATGGCCAAACGCGCCGGAAGCGCCGATCTGCCGCTGCATGGCGGCCGCGTGCCCGCCTGGCTCGGCGAGCGGATGACGAAGCTCGGCACGGTGATCGCCGAGGCGATCGTCCACCATTATGGCCGCGACGAATTGCTGCGCCGCCTCGCCCACCCCTTCTGGTTCCAGTCGCTTCGGCGCGGTGATGGGGATGGACTGGCACTCGTCCGGAATCACCACCAGCGTCATCGGATCGCTGAAGCGCGGCCTCAATCCGCGCGCGGGCGAGCTCGGCATCCATGTCTGCGGCGGCCGCGGCAGGCATTCGCGGCAGACGCCGGCGGAGCTGATCGCCGCCGGCGATCGTGCCGGCTTCGACGGCGCGGATCTCGCCAAAGCCAGCCGCCTCGTCGCCAAGGTCGACAGCGCCGCCGTGCAGGACGGATTCGATCTCTATCTTCACGGCTTCATCGTCACCGACGACGGCAAATGGACGGTGGTCCAGCAAGGCATGAACGGCGATTCAGCCGCACCGCCCGCCGCTATCATTGGCTATCGGAAGGCCTGACCAGCTTCGTCGACGCGCCCCATGCCGCGATCGAAGGGCCAGCGCAAGGCGACATCGTCAACCTCGCCGACCGCCGTGCCGCAGCCTCGCGCAACGCCCAGCTCGAGCTGCTTGCGAGCCTTGACCCGGACAAGCTCGCCCGCGAGGCGGCGTCCATACTGCGCCCGCGAGCCCAAGACCATCGAGACGGCCGAACCCACCCTCCCGCATCTCGTTCTTCCGGATCGACACGAGGTGAAGGCGGAGGATGTGATGATCCGCCGCCTCCACGGCGCCCTCGCCGCCGCCGCCAAAGCAGGGCCGAAGGATTTCGCCGAATTGCTGCTCGTCCCCGGCGTCGGCGCGCGGACGGTGCGCTCGCTGGCGATGGTCGCCGAGGTGATCCACGGCGCGCCCTGCCGCTTCGCCGATCCTGCCCGCTTCTCGCTCGCCCATGGCGGCAAGGACCGGCATCCCTATCCGGTGCCGACCAAAGTCTACGACAAGACCATCGGCATCCTGAAAACCGCCGTCGAGAATGCGAAGCTCGGCAATGAGGAAAAGCTCGGCGCCATCCGCCGGCTCGACGAACAGGCACGAAAGCTGGAACTCTACGTCCCCGGCCCCTCTTTCGATGCCTTTATGGCTGAGGAGCGGCGGCGTTCGAACGAATATGGGGGCAGAAGCGTGTTCGGATGGGAACCCCCGGCGGCGGAAAAGGGCGTCGCCTAACTCTCTTCCCGCGGGAAGGACGGAATTGGGTCGATCAGTCGCGAATATGTCCGGTGGCCAGATGCAGCAGACGAAAGTCGCTCGACGCATCGCGCAGGCGCCACGCTTCTCCCGGCGGAATCACGAAGGAGTCGGCCGGGCCGAGCGCATATTCTTCGCCGTGGGCGAGCCGAACCGAGCCTTCGAGGACGAAGCCGAACACAAGCTCGCCATCGTGGGGCGGCACGGCGATCGTTCCCGATGCATCGCGCCTGAGGATTCGCGCCTCGGCGACGCCGCCGCTGGCCTCGCCCACCGTCGTTTCCTGGGCTTCGGCGCCGTGCCAATTCGTCCAGGACGACGTCGCGGCCACGTGATGCAGGAAATGCTGGCCGCCATAGAGATGTGACGGGTCGGGCCCGCCGCTCGGCAGCTCCGTCTCATGCTCGGCCAGGGTCTCGTGCAGGGCCGGGCAGGTAATCTCGACGACTTCGAGGCCCGCAGAGCTTTCCAGCACGCGGTGGCGGATTCCCGGCGGCTGTAGGACCATGTCCCCGGCGTGCATGGCAAAGGGCGGGCCTTGGTCTTCGTAGACGACGCGGGCCCAGCCCTTGCGGACGCAGATGAGCTGGACGGCGATGCGGTGGAAATGGACCCAGTCGGCGACCGGTCCGCCCTCTTCGATCGTGATGTGCGAGGCGATGTAGCGGCCGCCGAGCCGGCCCGGGATGAGGTCGCGGTAACGCATTCCCGCGCGGCCCTCTCCGGACTTGCCGCAGGCATGGGTCACCACGAACTCGGGTCGGAATTCCGGCAAGGCGGAAGAGACCGGAGGCGCATCCGGGCGTGAGGTCAGGCGCACGGTCGTGCCGTCGTGACTGAGGATCGCGCTGTGAGGATCATCCGCCGGATAGATGACATCGAGTTGCAGCCCGAGACGGCGCAGCAAATCGAGCGCCGCGCCGAAATCCGCGCAGACGAGGTTCAGCTCTTTGGGCAATCGAGCCATAAGCTTACCTTAGCGCCCGATCCGGCGCCGTGGCCACCGGCCAGGTGGGAAGTTGCACGCGGGTCCCGCCAAGCGCAGGATGGCGCATATCATGCTCGTCGCCCTCCTCACCATTCTCGGCATAGCCGTTCTTACCTACGGGCTCGCGCTCATCCGCGCAGCCGTGGCGAAGCGCGCCACGCCCGGTTTGGAAGCGCTCGCCCTCGGCGCGGTCGTGAACTTTTTCGATACGCTCGGTATCGGCTCATTCGCGACGACCACCGCCTGGCTCCGTTTCCGCCGCATGGTCCCCGACCGGCTGATTCCGCCGACGCTTCTTTGCGGCCTCACGCCGCCGGCGATGACCGAGAGCATCATCTTTCTCATCCTGCTCGGTGTGCTGGTCGATCCGGTGCTGCTGTTCGGTTGCGCGATCGCCACTCTTATCGGCGGTCTGGTCGGCGTGCGGCTCGTGGTGCGGGCGCGGGTATGGATCGTCCAGATGATCGTCGCGGTAGGCCTGGTGCTGGCTGCGGCAGCCTATGCGATGACCAACCTGCACCTCTTTCCCGGCGGCGGGACGGCGACCGGCCTTCCGCTCGGGCTGATGACCGTCGCAATCATCGCGAATTTCGGTTTCGGTATCCTCGCCAATTTCGGCGTCGGCAATTACGCGCCCACTTTGGTGATGCTGAGCCTGATGGGAATGGACCCGAGGCTCTGCTTTCCGATCATGGCGGGCGGCGCCTCGCTGATGGGCGCGGGCGCCAGCATGAAGCACCTCTCGATCGGGCAGGTGGATCTCAGAATCGTGCTCGGCCTCGCCATTGGCGGAATCCCCGGCGTGCTCGTTGCTGCATTCATCGTGAAGACGATGCCGATCGACGCGTTGCGCTGGCTGGTCTTCGTCGTCGTGCTCTATGCCGCCGCGGTGATGGCGCGCGCATCGATGAAGGGCCGCCGCGAGGGCACGATCGAGGCGGCGGAAGCCCCGCTCGCGCTCGCGACGGAAACGGAGGCCGGAGCTTGACTGCCCTTCCCGCCGAGCCGGCGCTCAACCAGGATTTCAACCGCTTCGACCAGGTGCGCAAGGCACACACCTATCGCCTTGCCGAGCATGAAAGCGATGCGTTCGACGAGGATTACGAGATTGCGACGCTCGATCTGGAGCCGTTCCTCCACGGCAATGCGCTGGACAAGGCGCGTTTTGCCGAGTCCTTCGCGGCGGCGCTTGAGGAGATCGGCTTCGCGGTGCTCGTCGGCCACGGCGTGGATACCCGGATCTACGACGAAATGGAGGACACTGTCCTCGACCTGTTCACGTCGACGTCGCTCGACGACAAGATGCGCTTCCGGGCGCAGCGCCACGGCTCCGTCGCCCAAGGCTATTTCCCGATCGAGGAGACCAGCGAAATCCATCCCGACCTGGTCGAAGGCTGGGTCTGGTGCCGGCGCGCCTTCGACATGCCGCAGGGCCGGGCCGGGCCGTTCCGCGCCGAGGATTTTTGGCCGCGCGCCGACTATGAGCGGCAGTTCCGCCGTCTCGCGCTCGCCCACGAAGCCCTGTTCAAGCCGATCGCGCAGGCGATGTTACAAGGGCTGGGCTGCGATCCCGCACGTCTATGACGCCAAACTCACCAACACGAATTTCGGCCTCAGGGCGAATTACTATCCGCCGATGAGCGCGGATCAGGACGGCTCGGGCGCCGGCCGCCTGCTTGGACACGAGGATGTCGACCTGTTCACGATCCTGCCGGCGAGCCGGGTCGAGGGCCTGCAGGTGTGGAACCATCGCAGCCGGGCATGGGTGCGGCTCAACGCCCCGCATGGCTCGCTCATCATCAACGCCGGCGATTACATGCAGCGTATCACGAACGACCGATTGCCCTCGACGACCCACCGCGTCGGCAAGCCGCGGGACCGGTCACATACGGCGCGTGCCCGAGTTCTCATTCCCGATCGCGGTCTATGTCTGGGAGAATGAGATATTGGACGTGCTGCCCGGATTGGGCCCGCCCAAATACGAGCCGATCAAGGCGATCGCGTTCCACACCCGCAGCACGAGCAAATTCTACGGCGAGGATTACGCGGTCGACGCTGCCTGATCATTGCTAATGGCGATGGATCTCCAACGTCAGGCCGCCATCGCCGTGCAACGTTGCGGAGCCGTGCGCGGGAATGACGATGCTTGTCTGAAGCTGGACGGTGCGGCTTCCGTCGGACGCACAGGCATCCGCCGTCGGAAGCCGGGTCCAGTCGACATTCAGCGCGAACAGGTCATCCTGGTCGTTGGCGCGGCCGGAGCTCAGGGTGAGCGTGAAGGATGTCCGAACCGGCCGGCTGAAGCTGGCGCCCTCGCGGCGACAGCTTGCGGGTTCCGCTTCCGAGCGCTCCTCGCGAATGGTTGCGGGCGCCATGCCGACACGAAGCGACCCCTGCCATAGCACGCCGCTTTCGCCCGAGACACGAACGTCGAGGATTGCTGGCGGTTGCGCCAGGCGGCCGATCATCCGTCGATAGTCGCCTGGTGACGGCGGCGCTGGCGGTGCGATGGTTACGATTGGCGGCGGCGCCGGAGGCGAGAGAGGCGCCGGCGAAGCAGTTAGCGCAGCGGCGACGGCAGCAGCGGCGATGAAGATCGTCATGGCGCTTCCCCACGGTGGAAGGGCCAAATCTAGTTAGCGATCCTTACCGTTCCCTTAGCCCCAGAGTTCAGCGGGAATGGAGGGAACTCAAGCGGCTGCAAGTTGCTCTTCGAGCGCTGCTTTCACGGCCTTTACCGCATCCGTCGCCTTCGATCCGTCAGGGCCACCGCCCTGGGCCATGTCGGGACGGCCGCCGCCGCCCTGCCCGCCCAGCTCTGCGACCGCCTTGCGCACCAAATCCACCGCATTGCGGCTGCCGGCGAGGTCATCCGGTACGCCAACTGCCACGCTGGCGCGGCCCTCATTGACCGCCACCAGCGCCACCACGCCGGAGCCGACGCGCTTCTTGGCGTCGTCGACAAGGCCACGCAGAGCTTTAGGATCCATGCCTTCGATCACCTGGCCTATGAAGCCGTGCCCGCCGACCTGCTCCGGCCCCTGCCCCTCAGCCGCGCGGCCGCCGCCAAGCGCCAGCGCCTTCTTGGCCTCGGCCAGCTCGCGTTCGAGCCGGCGGCGGTCTTCGACAAGCGCTGCGACGCGCGCCGGAACCTCGTCCGGCGCCGCCTTGAGCGCCGCGGCGGTTTCCTTGAGCTTATTCTCGCGTTCGGTGAGCCACTGGCGCGCCGCTTCGCCGGTCAGCGCCTCGATCCGGCGCACGCCGGCTGCGACGGCGCTTTCGGAGACGATCTTGAACAGCTGGATGTCGCCGAGCGCACTGACGTGGGTGCCGCCGCACAGCTCGACCGAATAGGTCGCATCGTCGTTGCGGCCCATCGAGAGAACGCGCACCTCGTCGCCATATTTCTCGCCGAACAGGGCCATGGCGCCCTCGGCGATCGCCTCGTCGGGGGTCATCAGCCGCGTCCCGACGTCCTCGTTCTCGCGGATGTGGCGGTTCACCTCTTCCTCGACGGCGGCGATATCCTCGGCGGTCAGCGCTTTGGGGTGCGAGAAGTCGAAGCGCAGCCGGTCGGGCGCGACGAGGCTGCCTTTCTGGGTCACATGGCCGCCGAGACGGTGGCGGAGCGCGGCGTGGAGCAGGTGGGTCGCGCTGTGATTGGCGCGGATGCGGCTGCGCCGCTCCGCATCGACCTTGAGGTGGACAGCGTCGCCCACGGCGACTTCGCCCGCGCGGATGACGGCCTGATGCGCGTGGAGCCTGCCGAGCGGCTTGGTCGTGTCCTCGACCTCCGCTTCGAAGCCCTTGTCGCTGGTGAGGGTGCCGGTATCGCCCATCTGGCCGCCGCTCTCACCATAGAAGGGCGTCTGGTTGGTCAGGATGACGATCTTGTCGCCGGCCTTCGCACGATCGACCCGGGCACCGTCTTTCACGATCGCGACGACCTGCCCCTCGCCTTCATGGCCCGCGTAGCCGGTGAACTCGGTCGACCCCAGTTCCTCGGCGATGTCGAACCAGATCTCGTCCGATGCCTTTTCGCCCGACCCCTTCCAGGCGGCGCGGGCGGCGGTCTTCTGCGCGGCCATGGCGGCGTCGAAGCCGGCGCGGTCGACGCCATAACCCTGTGCCCGGAGCGCATCCTCGGTGAGGTCGTAGGGGAAGCCGTACGTGTCGTAGAGGCGGAAGGCGACCTCGCCCGGCAACGTATCCCCCGGCTTCATCGAGCCCGTCGCCTCGTCGAGCAGCTTGAGGCCCTTGTCGAGCGTCTGGCGGAACCGCGTCTCCTCCAGCCTCAGCGTCTCCTCGATCAGCGGCTGGGCGCGAACCAGCTCGGGATAGGCCGCGCCCATCTCGGCAACGAGCGCCGGCACGAGGCGGTGCATGAGCGGCTCG
The DNA here is from genome assembly GCA_963777295.1 of uncultured Alphaproteobacteria bacterium. Taxonomy (GTDB): domain Bacteria; phylum Pseudomonadota; class Alphaproteobacteria; order Sphingomonadales; family Sphingomonadaceae; genus Allosphingosinicella. The sequence goes on along the minus strand of CAVZPV010000004.1, from coordinate 272,567 downwards.
GGGGCGCCGAGCAGGTGCGCGTGCCGCATCGCCCGGCGCATGATCCGTCGCAGGACATAGCCCCTGCCCTCGTTCGCTGGCAGCACGCCATCGGAAATCAGGAACCCCGACGAGCGCAGATGATCGGCGATCACCTTGTGGCTCGCGCTGCCCGCATCCTGATGGTGAGCTCTGCCGAGGCGTGGATGAGCGCCCGGAGGGTGTCGATGTCGAATATATCGTGGACGCCCTGCAACACCGTCGAGATCCGCTCCAGTCCCATGCCGGTGTCGATCGACTTGTTGGGCAATTCCCGGACGATTTCATTCGCTTCCTGCTCATATTGCATGAAGACGAGATTCCAGATCTCGACGAAACGGTCGCCATCCTCGTCGGGCGATCCGGGCGGGCCGCCCGCGACCGACGGGCCGTGATCGAAGAAGATTTCCGAGCAGGGGCCGCAAGGGCCGCTGTCGCCCATCGCCCAGAAATTGTCCTTGGTCGGCGATGCGGATGATGCGCTCGTCGGGCAGGCCCGCGATCCGCTTCCACAGGTCCCAGGCCTCGTCGTCCGTGTGGTAGACGGTGACGGTGAGCCGGTCGGGGGAGAGGCCGAAATCGCGGGTGACGAGCTTCCAGGCGAGCTCGATCGCCCGCTCCTTGAAATAGTCGCCGAACGAGAAATTCCCGAGCATCTCGAAAAAGGTGAGATGGCGCGCGGTGTAGCCGACATTGTCGAGATCGTTATGCTTGCCGCCGGCGCGGACGCATTTCTGCGAGGAGGTGGCGGTCGAATAAGGCCGCGTCTCCAGCCCGGTGAAGACGTTCTTGAACGGCACCATGCCCGCATTGACGAACATCAAAGTCGGGTCGTTCTGCGGGACGAGCGGCGCCGAGGGCACGATCCGGTGCCCGGCGGCGCCGAAAAAGTCGAGGAACGCGCGCCGGATATCGTTGGTGGAGGTCATGCCCGCGATGTAGGCGACGGGCCGAAAGCGGGCAACTATTGCGTGCCCGTGTCTCCAGCAGCTTGCGTGGCACCAGTTCTTGTAATGACCGGGTTGGCATCGGCCGCCGGCCGGGCTGGCTGCTCGACCGGATATTGCGTGTAGCGCTCGACCTGGTTCCAGTCCGGCTTCTGCTCCGGCTGCGGTGCCGGCTGGATGGCGGCGACGCGGACTGGTGTCTCGACCCGCGCCCGCGGCACGGCGGCGATGGTCGGCTGGTCGTAGCGGGCGACGGTCGGATCCTGCGGCGGCACCGGCGCGACCGGCCAGGCGCAGTCGGTGCAGCCTTGGGGCGCCGTCGCCTGGGCGGCCTTCTGATATTCCTGCGCCTGGACCTGTGCCCAGTCCGCGCGCGGCGCGTCGGGCGCCAGATCGGAATAGAAAGACGAATCGGAATCCTTGAAATTGGAGGGGTTGATCTGGTCGGTCGTCGCCCGGCCTACGGTCACGCCGACCGCCGCCCCAACGATGGACAAACCCGCCAGGATCGCAAGCGTGGTGGGCTGAGGCACGACATCCTCCGCGACAGGGCGGAACAACGCATCCGCCGCCGCACCAACTCATGTTGGCGCGCCTCGTTCCAGAGCTCCGCGCCACCCTCTTGCGCTCCGTCGGCAATAGGAGGATGGCTCGGGGCTCGGCGCGAACGCGCTTCTCGCGGCTCGCGCGATGCGAAACGAGAGGAGAGATTCATGCCCGAAAGATCGGTTGGCACCAGGACGATTGCGCTCGTCGGACCGGGCGGCGCGGGCAAGACCAGCCTGGCCGAGGCCCTGCTCTTCACCGCCGGCGCCATCGACCGGCAAGGCAGCGTCGATGCCGGGACCAGCATCGGCGATTCGAGCCCGGAGTCCCGGGTGCGCGGTGCCTCGACCGAGCTCAACCTCCTTCATTTCGATTTCATGGGCGACCGTTTCGTGGTCGCCGACTTGCCCGGATCGGTCGGCTTCTCGGCCGACGGCGCCCTCGCCGTGGCCGCCGCGGACCTCGCCATCGTCGTCGTCGATCCGGAGACGGACCGCGCCATCCTCGCCGAGCCGGCGCTCCGCCAGCTGGAGGCGCTCGGCGTACCCCACCTCATCTTCGTCAACAAGATCGACCAGGCGCGCGGCAGCATTCGCGGCCTGCTCGAAGCATTGCAGCCGATGAGCAGCTCGCCGCTCATCGCCCGTCAGATCCCAATCCGCGAAGGCGAGAAGATCACCGGCTTCGTCGACCTCGCCCTCGAGCGTGCCTTCCATTACCGGCCGGGCAAGCCGTCCGAGCAGATCGATATCCCCGCCACCCTCGCCGAGCGCGAGACTCAGGACCGCTTCCACATGCTGGAGCAGCTCGCCGACCATGACGATACGTTGCTCGAGCAATTGCTGATGGACGAGCAGCCCGACCGCGCCGCCATCTTCGCCGACATTTCCCGCGAGACCCGCGAGAATCTGGTCGTGCCGGTGTTGTTCGGATCGGCGCTGAACGGCTTCGGCGTCCGCCGGCTGATGAAGGCGCTGCGCCACGATGCGCCCGCTCCGGCGGCCACCGCCGAGCGGCTTGGGGCGAAGGGCGGCTGCGCTTTCGTCTTCAAGATCTCCCACGGCGGCACGATGGGCCGGCTGGCGCTGGCCCGCGTGTTCGGCGGCACGCTCAGCGAAGGCGCCGAGCTCAAGGGACCCGACGGCGCCGTCCGCGTCGGCACGCTGTTCGCGGTGCAGGGCGAGAAGACGGCCAAGGCCGCCAAAGCGGAGCCCGGCGACGTCGTCGCCATTGCCAAGGCCGAAGGCATCGTAGCGGGCCAGTGGCTTGGCGGCGGCGGCGAGGCACCGGATCTCGCCCTCCCCGCCTCAAATTACGCGCTCGCCATCACCACCCAGGACCGCAAGGACGATGTCCGCCTCTCCACCGCGCTCCAGAAGCTGTGCGAGGAGGATCCGTCGCTCAGCTGGGAGCAGGACGAGGCGTTGCACGAGACCCGGCTGCGCGGCATCAGCGACGAGCATTTGAAGACGGCGCTCGCCAAGCTGAAACGGCGCTACGGCGTCGCGGTGAATGCCAAGGCGCCGACCATCGGCTTCAAGGAATCGATCCGCAAGCCGGTGACCCAGCGCGGCCGCCACAAGAAGCAATCCGGCGGCCACGGTCAGTTCGGCGATGCGGTCATCGAGGTGCGGCCCCTGGACCGGGGCCAGGGGTTCAAATTCGACGAGAAGATCCACGGCGGCTCGGTCCCCAAGCAATATATTCCGGCGATCGAAGCCGGCGTGAAGGACGCGATGGAGAAAGGCCCGCTCGGCTTCCCCGTGGTGGACGTCGCCGTGACCCTGATCGACGGCAGCTATCACACGGTGGACAGTTCCGAGCTCGCCTTCCGCACCGCCGGGCGGATCGGCATGAGCGAAGCGCTAGCCCTCGCGCAGCCGCATCTGCTGGAGCCGGTGTTCAAGGTGCGGGTGGTGACACCCGGCTATGCGACTTCGCGCGTCACCTCGGCGATCGCGAGCCGCCGCGGCCAGATGCTCGGCATGGACAGCCGCCCCGGCTGGTCGCGCTGGGAGGTGGTCGAGGCTTTGGTACCCGAGGCGGAGCTGCAGGGGCTCGACGCCGAGCTGCGCTCGGTCAGCCAAGGCCTCGCCACCTACGAGGCGGAGTTCGACCATCTGGCCGAGCTCAACGGCAAGCTCGCCGAAGACGTGGTCCAGCATGTGCTGGAGCCGGCCTGATCGTCATCCCAGGTCCGCAATGACGGTCTGGACCTGCTCCCGCCCGCACTTGACCGCCGCCCGCTGATCGCCTTCTCCTGCCCCCGCACAAAGGGGGAGCCGACGCGTGGGCAAACGCCTGACCTATTACATCCTCGCCGGGCTCGTCCTCGGCATCGTCGTCGGCTGGGCGCTCAATGCCGCGATCGACGACGGCACGCCCGCGGCGGCGGCGCGCCTCGCGAAGATCGCGGATTATCTCAAGATCCTCACCACGGTGTTCCTCCACCTGATCAAGATGATCATCGCGCCGCTCGTCTTCTCCACCCTCGTCGCCGGCATCGCCCATATGGGCGACACCAAGGCATTAGGGCGGATCGGCGGCCGAACGCTCGCCTGGTTCATCGGCGCCAGTCTCGTTTCCCTGACGCTCGGCCTGATCCTCGTCACCCTGCTTCACCCCGGCAGCGGCCTCGGCCTCGCGCTGCCGCCCGCGGCGGCCGGCAGCGGAGTCGACCGCTCTTCGTTCGATCTCGCCAGGTTCGTTGCCCACATCTTCCCGGAATCGATGGTCGCCGCGATGGCGAACAGCGAGATCCTGCAGATCGTCATCTTCTCGGTCTTCGTCGGCGTGGCGATCACCGCCGTCGGCGAGAAAGCGCAGCCGCTCGTCCGCGCGGTCGAGGCGCTCGTGGCGGTGATGCTGAAGATCACCGATTATGTGATGCGCTTCGCGCCCGTCGCCGTCTTCGCGGCGGTGGCTGCGGCTTTGGCCGAGCGTGGGCCGGCGATCCTCGCCACCTACGGCTTCTTCATCGTCAGCTTCTATGTCGGGCTGGTCCTGCTCTGGGCCCTGTTGATCCTCGCCTGCTTCCTGATCGTCGGCCGCGGCGCCGGCACGCTCGTTCGGATGATCCGCGATCCCGCCGTTCTGGCTTTCTCGACCGCCTCATCCGAGGCCGCATTCCCGCGCACGCTGGAAGCGCTGGAGAAATGGGGCGTACCCGGCCGGATCGCCGGCTTCGTCCTGCCGCTCGGCTATTCGTTCAATCTCGATGGCTCGATGATGTACATGACCTTCGCGAGCCTGTTCATCGCTCAGGCCTATGGCATCCACCTCGCGCTCGGCACCCAGATCGCGATGCTGCTAACCCTGATGATCACGTCCAAGGGCATTGCCGGCGTGCCGCGCGCCAGCCTGGTCGTGATCACCGCCACGCTTTCACAATTCCATATCCCCGAGGCGGGCGTGCTACTGATCCTCGCCGTCGACCATTTCCTCGATATGGGCCGGTCGGCGACGAACGTCGTTGGGAATGCAGTGGCGAGCGCGGTGGTTGCGCGGTGGGAGGGTGAGCTTCACGATCCTGCACCCTCCGCGGCGAAAGCTGGGTTCCAGAGCTGAGTCTGACTGGACTCCGGCTTTCGCCGGAGAGCAACAGTTAGCCGAATGGCTTGTCGATCGACGGCGGCGGGTTCGAGAAGAAACGCGGGCCGGCCTCGGTCATGTGAAAGCAATCCTCGAGCCGGATGCCGAACTTGCCCGGAATGTAGATTCCCGGCTCGTCGGAGAAGCACATGCCGGGGGCGAGCGGCGTCATGTCGCCATGGACGAGATAGGCCGGCTCGTGGCCGTCGAGGCCGATACCGTGACCGGTCCGGTGGGAAAGGCCCGGAAGCTTGTATCCCGGGCCATAACCCCAGGCTTCGTACTGGCGGCGCACCGCGTCGTCGACGCTGCCCGCCGGCGCGCCAATCCGGGCCGTCTCGATGGCGATCTGCTGGCCGCGATGGACCTGATCCCACACCTTGCGCTGCTCGGCGTTTGGTTCGCCGAAGACGAAGGTGCGCGAGACGTCCGATTGATAGCCCTGGACGTTGCAGCCGCAGTCCATCAGCACGACTTCGCCGTCGCTCACCGCCTGCGGCTTGTGGCTTCCGTGCGGATAGGCTGCCGCCTCGCCGAGCAGGATGAGCGCAAATTCGGGATCGCCGCCGAGCGCGATGGTCGCGCCGTTCATGATTGCCTCGATGTCCGAGGGCCGCATCCCGCGTTGGATGCGCGGGTAGGTGTAGCGATAGGCGGCGATGGTGATGTCGGTCGCCTTCTGCATCAAAGCGAGCTCGGCCGACGATTTGATCATGCGGCAACCACGGATCACCGGGGCGGCGCTATCGATCGAGATTGACTGGTCGACCGAGCCGATGCCACCGAAGGCAAGATAGCGGACCGTGTCCTCAACTCCGACCGCTCGGCCGTTCAGCTTACGATCGCGTAGCGCTCCAGCCACTAGAGCGAGCGGATCTTCATCTTCCTGCCACGTGCGGACGTCGGCGGGGATGGCCAGCGTTTCCCGGACTGAGGGTTCTTCGAAGAATGGCGTAACGATGACCGGCTCGCCTTCCACGGGGATAATCGCGGCGGTCAGCCGTTCGCTGCGATGCCAATGGACGCCGGTGAAATAGACGAGCGATGCTCCCGGCTCGATCAGAATGGCGCCGAGACGGTGCTCCTGCATCAGCCGTTGCGCCTTGGCGATGCGGGCGAGCCGTTCCTCGCGGCTGATCGGCACGGCGTCGCCGGTCATCGGCCTGAGCGTCGAATCCGTGGGCGCGGCGCGGAGCTTCGGACCGAAGGCCAAAGCGCCTCCCGCGGCCAAGGCTCCCAGAGCGAAATCGCGGCGGCGAAGATCCATGGTCCCTCCCTTTCGATAGCGCATTGATGCGCTTCGGCGCTTCCATAAGGCCGAGCCCCGCTCTAGGGAACCGCGACTGCCCCCGGCGGACTCACCCTATCGAAGCGAAATCGCGTGAATAAACCCGAGCCCTCGCCTGCCCTTCGGGATGCCGCACGATTGCGGCCGGGCTTTCACGAATTCGTCGCCCTGATCGCCGGCCTGATGGCGATCAATTCATTGGCGATCGACGCGATGGTGCCAGCGCTGCCGGCGATCGGCCACTCGCTGCATGTCCTCACCGCGAATGAGCGGCAGCTTGTGGTCTCCTTCTACATGTTCGGCTTCGGCGCGACGCAGCTCGTCTACGGGCCGCTGTCGGATCGCTTCGGGCGCAAGCCGGTGCTGATCGGCAGCCTGATCCTCTACGTGGTCTTCGCTTTGCTCTGCGCGGCGTCGGGGAGCTTCGCCTTGCTGCTGACGGCGCGGACGCTGCAGGGTGCGGCGGCGGCGTCGAGCCGGGTGCTCACCGTCTCGATCGTCCGCGACCGGTTCGAGGGCGCGCGGATGGCGCGGCTGATGAGCCTCGCCTTCATGGTCTTCCTGTTGATGCCGGTGCTGGCGCCGAGCTTCGGGCAGCTCGTCCTGCTCGTCGCCTCATGGCGGGCGATCTTCTTCGGCCTCGCCACTTTCGCCGCGATCATGCTCGCCTGGACAGTGCTGCGCCTGCCCGAAACGCTGCACCCGGAATATCGCCGGCCACTGTCGCCGGGCACGATCACCGCGGGAGTCATCGAGACGCTGACCAACCGCCAGGCGCTGACTATACCTGCGCCTTCACTTTGATGACCGGCACGTTGATGGGCTACATCCTGTCGATCCAGCAGATCGTCTTCGACGTCTTCCACCGGCCGAATCTGATCGCGATCGCTTTCGCCGGCATCGCGGCGCCGATGGCGGTGACCTCCTATCTCAACTCACGCCTGGTCGAGCGGATCGGGATGCGGCGAATGGCCCATGGCGGGCTGACCCTCTTCGTCACGATCTCGCTCGTCCATCTGGTAAGCGCGAGCGACGGCGAGGGCCTCGGCCGCTTCGTCCTGCTTCAGGGCGCGACCATGGCCTGCTTCGGGCTGACATCCGCAACGATGGGCGCGCTGGCGATGCAGCCGATGGGCCACATCGCCGGCACCGCCTCCTCGGTCCAGGGCACGATCGGAACGATCGGCTCCGCTTTGCTCGGCCTCGCCATCGGCCAGAGCTTTCAGGGTAGCGTGCTGCCGCTGGTGACCGGCAATCTGGTGTTCGGCTGCGGCGCTCTGCTCATCCTGCTCTGGTCCGAGCGCGGGCGGCTTTTCGGCAAGGGCTGACACTATTCGTCATTGCGAGCGAGCGAAGCAATCCAGTCAGAGCTTATGCAACGCCCGCCGTTGCTGGATTGCCGCGTCGCTTCGCTCCTCGCAATGACGACTTACAGATCGTCCTCGGCGCTTGGCCCGGTCATCAGTGCTTCGGCCACCTCGTCGGTCTTGCCGCGGATCGCGCGTTCGATGCGCTGGGCGACGTCCGGATTCTCCTTGAGGTAGAGCTTCGCATTCTCGCGGCCCTGGCCGATCCGCACCGAATCGTAGCTGAACCAGGCGCCGGATTTCTCGACGATGCCGGCCTTGACGCCGAGATCGAGGATCTCGCCGACCTTGGAGATGCCCTCGCCATACATGATGTCGAATTCGACCTGCTTGAACGGCGGCGCGACCTTGTTCTTCACCACCTTCACCCGCGTCGAATTGCCGACGATGTCGTCGCGGTCCTTGATCTGGCCGGTGCGGCGGATGTCGAGGCGCACCGAGGCATAGAATTTAAGCGCGTTGCCGCCGGTCGTCGTCTCCGGATTGCCGTACATGACGCCGATCTTCATCCGCAGCTGGTTGATGAAGATGACGAGGCATTTCGACTTGGAGATCGAGCCGGTAAGCTTCCTCAGCGACTGGCTCATCAGCCGGGCCTGCAGGCCGACATGGGAATCGCCCATCTCGCCCTCGATCTCGGCGCGCGGAACGAGCGCGGCGACGGAATCGACGACGAGAACGTCGATCGCATTCGAGCGCACCAGAGTATCGGTGATCTCGAGCGCCTGCTCGCCGGTGTCGGGCTGCGACACGATCAGCTCGTCGATATCGACGCCGAGCTTCTTCGCATAGACGGGATCGAGCGCGTGCTCGGCGTCGACGAAGGCGGCGCTACCGCCGTTGCGCTGCGCCTCGGCGATGACGTGGAGCGCGAGCGTGGTCTTGCCCGAGCTTTCCGGCCCGTAGACTTCGACGACGCGGCCGCGCGGCAGGCCGCCGATGCCGAGCGCGATGTCGAGGCCGAGCGACCCCGTGGAGATGGTCTCGATCTCGACCGTCTCGCGCGATCCAAGCTTCATCGCCGAGCCTTTTCCGAAGGCGCGGTCGATCTGCGCGAGGGCGGCCTCGAGAGCCTTCTGCTTGTCCATATTGTCGGAATTCCCGTCCGTGACGACTTTCAGAGATGCCACCATGGCCTCGCTCCCTGCCTATAAGCTCCGCGCCGCCCATTCAACGCGTGAATGGCCATGTACCTTATCTGTTCTTAAGGAACAAGAGGGAAACATCTCAGCTATGCGACGATCTCTCGATCGTGGCCAGCGCCTCCCGCATCGCCTCCTGAAAGGCCGCCTTGCCATAGATATCGTTATGGTTGGCGCCGGCGATGGTGCGGTCGTAGACGAGATGGGGAGTGGCCTTGCGGAGGGCATCGGTGCGGGCGGGGACGACGAGCCGGTCCGATCCGCCGGCGATCACCGCCACTGGCAGATCGGTGTGCCGCAGCCATTGGGCCGACTCCATCGGATTGCGGAACAGCCAGCGAACCGGCAGCCACCGCATATGATGGGCGGCGACCTTTTCGAGGGAATCGAACGGCGTCACCAGGATCAGGCCGGCGAGCGGCCTGTGGCTCACCAGCCAGGAGGCGACGCCGCTGCCGATACTGAAGCCGATCGCCACCATTGGCCGCCCGGGAAAGCGATTGGCCGCAAAATCGTGGATCAGCAAAGCATCGGCGCAGACCGCCGCGGCGCCGGTGCGGCCGGTGCTCGGCTTATAGCCGCGATAGTGGAAGCCGATCACGTCTGCTTGCGGATAGAGATCGTGGACATAGAGCGCTGCGGAGACCGCATTGGTGGCGTTTCCTGCGAAGCTGAGAATCACCGGCGCGCCGGGCGCCTTATGGCTTGCCGGGATCAGCACCCCTTTCAGCACCGCTCCGCCCGGCGCGTCGATGCTGAGCTGCTGCGCCTCATGCGGCAGGATGGGGTCGGGGCCGGTGCCGGGAAAGATCATCCGCGCCTGGAAGGCGAAGGCAAGCGCGACGACGGCCAGATAGACAAAGCCGATCCCCAGAAGCAAAGTCATCCAGAAACGCCCTCGCCGCCAGAGTGGCGGATGATCCTCAGCGGTGCCGCGCACGACTGTTCGTCCCCTCGCCCATCGCTCAAGGCGCGCCCGCAGTCCGCCGTCCCGCCAACCCATCCAGCGCGCAGGCCGCGATCAGGGCGAGCAGAGCGATCCACAAGCCGATCGCCGCGTCGACCCGGATCACGTGCGCCATCGAATCGGCCAGAGAGGAGCCGAAATCATTCTCGCCGCCCGGAATCTGCCTTTGCTGCATACCGGCATCGAGCTGCCGCGGAATGTCGACTAGCACCGCATAAATGGAGAGCAGGGCCGCCGCACCGCTCAGGCCGGCGCGGGCCAGCACGCCGCTTCTTCCCATGCGGACGAAACCGACGAGCAAAGCCAGCATGATCGCCACCGCAGCGATCAGCACCGCCATATTGGGCGTGCCGGAATGGGTTTCGAGCGCGCCGGTCATCGGGTTGCGCACCGTTACCATGCCCGTCGCGAGACGAAAGCCGCTGACCGAGGCGACTTGCTGGCCGGCGCATGAGACCGTCACCCACGGCAGCAGGAAGGCGAGCAAGGCGACCATCCTTGCGATCTGCGCGAAGCGGCCCAGCGATCTGCCCTCGAAGGAAGCGCCTGTGTCCGGCATCGAATCCGTGGTCGCGATCGGAGTCTCCCCGACGGCAGTCCCGCAGGACGGACAGAAGCGGTCGGCCGAATCCACCTCCCGGCCGCATTGCACGCACGGTATCGCTGCCATGGCATTCCCCCTATGCCCCCACGATCGGCGAAAAGCCGACGTACCGGGAAACTAGAATAGAAAGGGAAATGTTTCCAGCGGGCGCTCAGGCGCCGCATGCCTCGGCAAGAACCGGCTCCACGGCGTCGAGCGTATAGGGCTTGGCAAGGACCGGCACCGCCGCATGGGCGGCCGGCGGCGGCTCGATATGGCCGCCGGTGGCGAGGACATAGGGAATGCCCTTGGCGGCGAGCCTGTCGGCCACCGGCCAAACCTGCTGGCCGTTCAGATTGACGTCGATGATCGCGACATCGAATCCGCCCTGCTCCACCCGTTCCAGCGCGTCCGCGACAGTGTCGCAGATGCCGGCGACCTGATGGCCGAGCGAATCCAGAAAATCCTCGAGCATCATGGAGATGAGCGGTTCGTCTTCGACGATGAGAACAGAGCGGCACGCGGTCACGGCCGTCCGCTTAGTGCGAGACGCGAAAAATCGAAAACACTTATTTCATTTCGGATGAGACGGGAGTTTGGCAGTCGCCGCCTCTGTGGTATCGGACCCGGCGGAAAGGAAGAAAAATGCGCTTTCCCATCGTCTTCGCCTGCGCCGCCGCGACCGCAATGGTCATCACCACCCCCCTTGCCGCGCGGCTCGTCAGCCCGGGCTACGGCGTCAGCTGGGGCAAGGCCGGCATCTCGCTCACGCAATATCGTGCCGACGCCATCCAGTGCGGCCAGAATGCCGCCCGGACCGATCTTGCCGGCACAGATCCCGCGAAGGCACTGGTCATCGGCACGCGCATGATCGGCAACGACCCGAACGCGGTGGCCGCGCCGGTCGTAGATCCGATGGCCGGCCCGACCGCGGGCCCGGATGCGCTCGGCAATGCGGGGTCGACCCCGAACGTGGTGCAGATGATCGGCCCCGACCGCCAGATCGCCAAGGCCGGCGACATTCTCGAGGCCGCGATCGAGCGGTGCCTGCGCCAGAAAGGCTATCGCAAGTTCAAGCTCACCTCCGAGCAACGGCGCAAATTGTCGAAGCTGCCGATCGGCAGCGACGCCCGCCATGCCTATCTCCACAGCCTTGCAGCCGACCCGGGGGTGCTGGCGCGGCAGGCCACCGATTGAGGGGAGAGAGAAGATGCACAGACCGGCCGTGGCGATCGCTCTTGTCGCGTTCATGGCGGCGCTGCCTGCCCAGGCGCGCTACATCAGCCCGGGTTACGACATGAGCTGGGGCAAGGCCGGCGTTTCGTTGGCCGATTATCGTGCCGACGCCGTCACCTGCGGCCGCAAGGCGGCCGGCATCAATCTTGCGGGCTCCGGCCCCGCCAAATCATTCAAGGCGGCGTCGCGCATCCTCGAAAACGGCCCGGATTACGATACCTGGGTCGCAGCGCTGCAGATTGCCTCTCCCGAGCGCAACCTCCAGAAAGCGGGAGACCTGATGCAGGCGACCCTCGATCAGTGCCTGCGGGAGCTCGGCTATCACAAGTTCAGGCTGACCGCGGAGCAGAGGCACCGGCTCTCGAAGCTGAAACCCGGCAGCGACCAGCGCCATGCCTATCTGCACAGCCTCGCCGCCGACCCCACGATCCTCAGCCGCCAGGCGGTCGACTGACCGCGAGCAGCGCGTCGCGGGCCGCTTCGGCCAGCTTCTGCACCGAGAATGGCTTGGCGAGGAACTGGACGCGGTCGAGGTCGATCGACTGGCGGAGCTGTTCCTCGGCATAGCCCGAAATGAACAGGATCGGCAGGTCCGGATGTGTCTTGCGGGCCTCGCGCGCGGTGGTCGGGCCGTCCATGGTCGGCATCACCACGTCGGAGATCATCAGGTCGATCCCCGGCTCGCGGGCGAGGATCTCCAGCGCGGCCTCGCCATTTTCGGCCATCAGCACCGTATAGCCGTGGCGGGTCAGGGCGCGCTCGGCGACGGCGCGGACCATGCTTTCGTCCTCGACCACCAGGATGGTGCCCGAACCCCACAGCTCGCCGGCCTTCTCCTTCGCCTTGCGCGGCGCCGCCGCCTCGGCACGATGGACGGGAAGATAGATGACGAAGCTCGTCCCTTGCCCTTCCTTCGAATTCGGCAAAGATGAAACCGCCCGATTGCTTGACGATGCCGTAGACGGTGGAGAGGCCGAGACCTGTCCCTTTTCCCACTTCCTTGGTGGTGAAGAAGGGCTCGAAGATCTTGGCGAGCAGATGTTGCGGGATGCCGGTGCCGGTGTCGGTGACCCGGAGCGCGGTATAATCGCCGATCGGCAGAATCTCGCTGCCCATGCGACGGACCTCGTCCGCCGAAACGGCATAGGTCTGGAGGATGAGCGTGCCACCGCCAACCGGGTCTTTGGCGAGCATTGCGTCGCGGGCGTTGACGGCGAGGTTGACGATCACCTGCTCGAGCTGGCCCGGATCGGCGCGGACGGCGCCGAGGCTGCGACCATGCTTCACCTGCAGCTTGACCGTCTCGCCGAGCAGCCGCTTCAGCAGGGTCGAGACCTCGGCGATGACGTCCGGCAGCTGAAGCACCTGCGGCCGCAGCGTCTGCTGGCGCGAGAAAGCGAGCAACTGGCGGGTCAGGCTGGCGGCGCGGTTCGAGTTGGAGCGGATCTGCTGGATGTCGTCATAGTCGCTGTCGCCGGGCGTGTGGCGCATCAGCATGAGGTCGCAATAGCCGATGATCGCGGTCAGGATGTTGTTGAAGTCGTGGGCGACGCCGCCGGCGAGCTGGCCGACGGCCTGCATCTTCGTGGCTTGGGCGATCTGGCGCTTGAGGCGATCCTCCTCGCTATTGTCCTTGAGCGAGAGCAGGACGGCGGCGTCGCCGAGGCCGCGGGCACCGGCGACGGTGAGCGCGACCGGCTCGTCGGGCCGGGCCTTCAGCCGCACCGCGATGTCGCCCGACATGGACGGGCCGCGGGCGAAGCGGCGGACGGCGTCGGCGACGGGAGCCTTGTCCTCGTCGACGACGAGGTCGCTCGGCCATGACGGCGCGGCCTTGGCGGACAGGCCGGCGGCGCGCCGAAAGGCGTGTTCAGATAGAGGAAGCGGCCGTCGCGGTCGGCGAGCGCGAGGCCGAGCGGCATGATGTCGAGCAGGCCATTGAGGCTGGTGCCGCCAGCGCCGCCGCCCAACTCGTCGAGCAACAGGAACAGGATCGGTGTCTCGGCGTCGCTGACCGGGACCTGGAGGATTCGAAGAGCGCCGCCGTCCTTGCCCTCGCGCAGGAAATGGAAGCGGCCGTCCTCGGCGATCCCAATCAGCTCCTCGAGCGCCGTGCCGGCGCCGTCGCCGGTCCCACCCAGCGCGCGGACCAGGAACGCGCCGATTGGCGTCGATCAGCCGACCCTCACCATCGACGAGGGTCGCCATGATCCCCGCCTGGCCGAGCCGCGCGCCCGCCGTGCCGGAGACGAGCTTGCGGACCTCTCCGTCGAGTGCGTCGTCGGCGCGGCGGGCGAAGCGCCACAGATAATGGCCGCCGACCGCGCGGATCTCCGCTTCGCCGCCGTCCACTTCCAGAAAGCCCGTTCCGTCCCGCGCCGCCGTGCGCAATGCCATGGCCGACCCACCGCCGCAGCGACAGCGGAACGGCCGCGCCGAACCATTGCTCATAAGCCTGGTTGGCGACGACCAAGGCGCCGTCGGCATCGGTGATTGCGGCCGCATCGGCAGTTCCGTCGAGCGCAGCGCGGATCAAGCTGCGATCGAGCGCAGGTTCGCCAGGCTCGACGGCCGCTGCCCGAGCAGCGCGGCGGCCGGTGAAGGCAAGCGGCACGGCGAGCGCGAGAACGCCGGCGAAGAAGGCAGCGGCGACGCGCAGGTCCGGCAGCGCCCAGAAGAGCAGCCCGGCCGAACGCCGCGGCGGCAAGTCCCACGGCGGCCATGGCAAGGCCGGGCGACGGCCGCGCCGGAGAGACGGAAGCCGCGCTTGCCATCCTACCAGATGCGGACGCGCTGTTCCGGCGTCAGGTACAGCTTCTGACCCGGCTGCACGTTGATAGGCCTCGTACCAGGGATCGAGGTTGCGGACGGTGTCCACGCGCTGCTCGCCGGGCGAATGCGGGTCGGTCAGCAGCTGCTGCCGCAGCGCCGCCTCGCGATATTTGGTCCGCCACACCTGCGCCCAGCCGAGATAGAAACGCTGGTCGCCGGTAAAGCCGTCGATCACCGGCGCCGGCCGGCCGCGCAGCGACGCATGATAGGCATCGTAGGCGACGGTCAGGCCGGCCAGGTCGGCGACATTCTCGCCCATGGTCAGGCGGCCCTTGACGTGCAGGCCGGGCAGCGGCTCGTAGGCGTTATACTGCGCCTCGAGCTTGTCGAGCCGCGAATTGAACGCCTTCACGTCCTCGCGGTGTCCACCAGTCGATCAGCCGGCCCTCGCGATTATATTTGGCGCCCTGGTCGTCGAAATGATGGCTCATCTCGTGGCCGATGACGGCGCCGATGCCGCCATAATTGATCGCCGGATCGGCCTTCGGATCGAAGAAGGGCGGCTGCAGGATCGCCGCCGGGAACACGATCTCGACCATGCCGAAATTGGCGTAGGCGTTGATCGTCATCGGGGTCATGCCCCACTCCCAGCGATAGATCGGCTTGCCGAGCTTGCGTGACGTTATAGTCATGCTCGAAGCGGGCCGAGCGCGCAGCGCATTGCCGAACGCGTCGCCGCGGCGGATCGCGAGACCCGAGAAATCGCGCCAGCGGCTCGGATAGCCGATCTTCGGCGTGAAGGCGGCGAGCTTGGCATGCGCCTTGACCTTGGTCTCCGGGCTCATCCAGGTCAGCGTGTCGATCCGCGCGGTTCATCGCGGCGATGATGTTGTGGACGAGCTGGTCGGCCGCCGCCTTGGTCGCGGGCGGGAAATATCGGGCGACATAGATCTTGCTGACGTCGTCGGACAGCGCGCGGCTGGTGAAGCTCACCGCCCGCTTCCAGCGCGGCTCCTGCTGCGGCGTGCCCGACAGGACGGTGCCGTAGAAAGCGAAATTCTCCTCGTCGAAGGCCTTGCGGCAGGACCGACGGCATAACGGTCGAGCGAGCGGACGATCAGCTGGTCCTTCAGCACCTGCGAGCGGCGCCGCGGCGACGGCCGCGGCAATGCCTGTGACCGCGCTCGGCTGGGCGACGATCACGCTGTCTGCACCGGCGTGCCGATGTCGTGGAAATAGGTGGCGAAGTCGAAGCCGGGCGCGTCTGGCGACGAGCTCGGCGACGCTCATCTTGTTATAGGTCTTGGTCGCATCGCGGCTCTCGACGCGGGTCCAGTGCGCCTTGGCGATCTCGGTCTCGATAGGCGACGATCGCCGCGGCGCGCGCGGCGGCATCGTGCTCGCCCGGCCAGCGTCAGCATCTTTGCGAGGTGCGCCTGATAGGCCGCGCGGGTCTCGGCGAGCTTGGGATCGTTGCTCAGATAATAATCGCGATCCGGCATGCCGAGGCCGGCCTGGACGAGGCTCAGCGCATAGACGTTCGGATCCTTGTCGTCCTGGTTGACGAAGGCGCCGATCGGGCCGCCGATGCCGTTGCGCGCGGCTTCCGCGGCGAGCGCGGCATAGCCGGCCTTGGACTGAAGCCCGTTGATCCGGTTCAGCCAGGGCTGGATCGGCGCCAGGCCCTTCGCCTCGATCGTCGCCGTGTCGAGAAAGCTCGCATAGGCATTGCCGATCTTGCTGCCGCGGATCGTTCTTCGCCTGGTCGAGGATCTTGCGAGTGCGGCTGCGCGACAGGTCGTCCAGCACGCTGAACATGCCGTAAGCCGGCTTGTCCGGCGGGATCGGCGTGTTCTTCGCCCAGGTGCCGTTGGCATAATCGTAGAAATCGTCGCCCGGCGCGACCGCCCGGTCCATTCCCGTCTCGTCGAAGCCGAACGTGCCATAGGCCGGATGCGTCGCCGTCGCGTGGGCATGGATCGCGGCATGATGGACGGGCGCCGCGGCATAAGCGGCGGCAGCCGCGAGGACGGTGGTGGCGGCAAGGCTGAGGGCAAGCTTGCGCATCGGCGTGTATCCCAGTGGTTCGGAAGGCTGGCGCGCTGATAGCAGGGTGCCAGCCCGTTTCAAATCCGTGTCAGCCGGCGTTCCTCGCGCCGGCGGCGCCATTTGCTGCGCAGCCACAACCGCCATCCGAGCGCGCTGACGACATAGCCGAGCAGCGCCGCCGCAAGCGGAGATGGTGAGGATGCCCAGCGCGATCGCTCCCGAGGCGTGGTGGACCCAGAAGAGAAGCCTCCCGAGCGCTCCCGACGCGGCCCGCGCCGCCTGGGGATCGACGAGACCGTCGTGGTGCAGCTCCCAACGCCCGATCCGCCAGGCGGCCCAGTACATGGGCGGAATGGTGAGCGGGTTGATGACGAGCGTGCAGGCCGCCGCGAGCGCCACGTTGGCACGGGTCGGAATGGCGACGAGCGCCGCGACGAAGGTGTGCATGAACGGGATGATGACCCCGACGCCGAGCCCCACCGCGACCCCGCGCGGCACCGAGCGATGGTTGAGGTGCCAGAGATTGGGCTGGCGCAGCTGCTTGGCGAAGGGCCGCAGCAGCCGGTAGGAATCGATCGTCTCGCGGGTGGGGATATGGCGGCGGACCCAGCCGATCAGTCCGCCCGACCGTTCGGGCTCAGCCATGCTGGCGCAGCAGGCGGCCCTGCTCCTTCTTCCAGTCCTTCTCCTTTTCGTGCTCGCGCTTGTCGTGCGCCTTGCGGCCGCGGGCGATGGCGAGCTCGACCTTCGCCCGCCCGCGCGAGTTGAAATAGATGGAGAGCGGGACGAGCGTCATCCCCTGCCGCATCACCGCGCCGTACATCTTGTTCACCTCGCGGGCGTGGAGCAGCAATTTGCGCGGCCGCTTCGGCTCGTGGTTGAAGCGGTTGCCGTGGCTGAATTCGGGGATGTTGGCGTTGATCAGCCAGACCTCGCCGTCCTTCACCTCGGCATAGCTCTCGGCGATCGAGCCCTCGCCGAAGCGGAGCGACTTCACCTCGGTGCCGGTCAGCGCGATCCCCGCCTCATATTTGTCCTCGATCGCATAATCGTACCGCGCCCGCCGGTTCTCGGCGGCGATCTTCTTCTTGTCGAACGTGGCGGGGCGGGGGCGGGCCATGGAGGCGACATAGGGACGCTATAGCGTGAGGGGAAGCGGCGCTCCCCTCGATGGCTAAATCAGCCCCGCATGCTCCAGCGCCGCGTCGACGGCGCCGCGGCTCGCTTCGCGATGGCGGCAGTCATCGGCAGGCGCAGAGTGGCGGAGAATTCGGGGCGGAGCTTGTTGAGCGCATATTTGACGGGGCCGGGCGAGGCATCGCTGAACAAGGCGGCGTGGAGCGGGTAGAGCCTGTCCTGCAGCGTCAACGCCTCCTCCCAGCGGCCTGACAGGCAGGCATTCTGGAAATCGGCGCAGAGCCGCGGCGCGACATTGGCGGTGACCGAGATGCAGCCCTTGCCGCCCATGGCGATGACGCCGAGCGCCATGTCGTCATTGCCGGAGAGCTGGCAGAACTCCTCGCCGCAGGCGAGGCGCTGGGCGGAGATGCGGGCAAGGTTGCCGGTCGCGTCCTTCACCGCCACCACGTTCGGCAACTCCGCAAGCCGCGCCATCGTCTCGACGGGGATGTCGGTGATCGTCCGCGACGGCACGTTGTAGAGGATGATCGGAATATCGACCGCCTCGGCGATCGCGGCGAAATGGGCATAAATCCCGTCCTGGTTCGGGCGGTTGTAATAAGGCGGCACGTGGAGCGCGGCGTCCGCCCCCGCTTCCTTCGCCGCGCGGGTGAGAGCGATGGCATGGGCGGTATCGTTGGATCCGCAGCCGGCGATCACCGGAATCCGGCCGGACGATGCCTCGACGGCGATCTCGATCACGCGGCGGTGCTCCGAATCGTTGAGGGTCGCCGATTCGCCGGTCGTGCCCGCCGGGACAAGGCCATGACTTCCTTCGGCAATCTGCCAGTATACGAAGGCCCGAAACGCGTCCTCGTCCAACGCTTCGGCGCGAAACAGGGTCACCAGAGCCGGTAAAGACCCGCGAAACATCATTTCTCTCCTTCACCCGGAGCGCCGAACGGGACATGATGCGCGCGGGAGGCCGTTCAGCGCCTGATAAGGAGGGGGGCGTCATTCTGTCCAGCATGCAGAAAAAGGCGTTGTGGTTGAGCCTTTTGGGCGTGTCCGCGGGGGCCATGGCAGCGACCGTGCGCGACCGTCGCGCCGATCCATGTCGCAGCCGTGCTCCCGGCTGCCGTCCAGAGCGCCTTCACCCCCGCCCAACAGACCTACGCGCCGGCGCCAGCGCCGGCTTATTCGATCGACCCGACGATCGCGCCGGTGATCGCCGAGTGGAACAGCCTGCGCCAATCGGATTCCTATCCCTTCTCCTCCTATGCGGCCTTCCTGATCAGCCATCCCGGCTGGCCGGGCGAGGTTGCGATGCGCAAGGCGGCGGAGAGAGCGATCAATCCCGACACCACGCCGGCGGCCCAGGTCGTTTCGCTTCTTCCGCATCTTCCCGCCGCTCACCAATGTCGGCCAGGCCAAGCTCGCTTTCGCCCTGTTCGCGACCGGCAGCGCCCGACGAAGCGCGCGCGGCGGCGAAGCTGGCCTGGACCGGCGGCGCGCTGCCGACGGCGGACGAGAGCCGCATCCTCACCACTTTCTCCGCCGCCCTGACGCCGGAGGACCATGATGCGCGCATCGCCGCCCTGCTCGCGGCGAACCGGACCGCAGGACGCGCTGCGTAACCTCCCGCTCGCCTCCCCCGCGCGGCGGCCGGTCTTCGAGGCAGAGATCGCGATGCAGACCAGTGCGCCGGACGTCTCGGCAAAGATGAACGCGCTCCCGCCGAGCGCCGAAACCGACGCCGGCTATCTGCGCGACAAGGCCAATTGGCTCCGCAATGGCAGCCAGGCGGTGGCGGCACGGCAGCTCCTCGCCAATCGGGCCGCGCTCACCGTGCGTCCTGCCGACCCGCAGCCCTGGTTCGAAATCCTGGCAGCCCTCGCCCGCGACGCCGCCCATGACGGCCAGTGGAGCATTGCCTACGGCATCGCCTCGAAGATGGACGACGCCTATCCGTCCGGCACGGATGTCAGCGACAGGCCCTATGGCGAGCGCGACGCTTATACAACGCTCGCCTGGGTCGGCGGCATGGCGGCGATGAAGCTCGGCCGCACCGCCGACGCCATCCGCCTGTTCGACCTGTACGCACACGGCGCACGGTCGCCGCAGACCCGCTCCAAGGGCTTCTACTGGGCGGCGCGAGCCGCGGCGGCGGCCGGGCAGACCGAGCAAAGCCAATCCTATTTCGAGCAGGCGGCGACGGCGCCGGACCAGTTTTACGGTCAGCTCGCGATCGAGAAGCTCGGCCGCCACGTGCCGCCGCCACCCGTCTCGGCGATCGTTCCGACGGAGGCGGAGCGCACCGCCTTCCTGCGTAGCGATCTCGTGCGAGCGGCAAAGGCGCTTGGGCTGATGGGCCGCTGGCAGGACCAGACTTTGTTCATTCGCGCCATCGCGCAGCAGGCGAAGACAGACGACGAACGCCAGCTCGCCGCCGATTTCGGCCGGCAGATCGGCCGCCTCGATCTCGGCGTCTGGGTCGCGCGCGAGGCGCGCAGCAAGGGCGAGAATTTCTATTCGCGCGCCAGCTTCCCGGACGTGCCGATCGCCCCCGGCTTTGCACGCTATTGGGCGCTGGCCGAGGCGATCACGCGGCAGGAAAGCTCGTTCGATCGGATGGCGGTCAGCAATGCCGGCGCGCGCGGCATGATGCAGCTGATGCCCGGCACGGCGCGGCAGCAGGCAAGCGCGCTCAGTCTTCCCTATGATTTCGGACGGCTGACCTCCGATCCGTCCTACAACATGATGCTCGGCACCGGCTATTTCTCGACCCTGCTCGACCAATGGGGCGGCAATGCCGCTTTGGCCGTGGCGAGCTACAATGCCGGTGTCGGGAATGTCCGGCGCTGGGTGGCGCAGAATGGCGACCCGCGTATGCCTGGAACTGATGTGGTTCGCTGGATCGAGGACATCCCTTATTCGGAGACGCGCAACTACGTGCAGCGCGTGCTCGAAAATGCGGTTGTCTACGACACCCTGGCGCCCGGCGGCGGCCAGCAGGCGAACCGCCTCTCTTTCTATCTCGGCAAGAGCTCGGCGGGCTGAACGCCCGAATGACCGAACGACCCAATTACATCACGCCGGACGGCTATCGCCGCCTGCGCGAGGAATATGAAACTTTGTTCGGCACCGAGCGGCCGAGGCTGGTCGAAACGATCGCCTGGGCCGCCGCGAATGGCGATCGGTCCGAGAATGGCGACTACATCTATGGCCGCCGCAAGCTGCGCGAGATCGACCGGCGGCTCGGCTTTCTGTCGCGGCGGATGAAGGACGCCAAGGTCGTCGATCCCGTCGCCCAGCCGGAGCGAGGCCGGGTCTGGTTCGGCGCGATCGTCACCCTGGCCGACGAAGAGGACAATGAGCGCACCGTCACGCTGATCGGCGAGGACGAAACCGATCCCGCGGCGCCGGGCGGATCAGCTGGAACTCGCCCATCGGCCGCGCCATTCGCGGAGCAGCGGTGGGAGACGTGCGTCGTGTGTCGCTTCCAGTTGGAGAACGCGAGCTGGAGATCGTGTCGATCGAATACCCGTCGACTTAGCCGTCTTTTCCAAATGTCTTGCGCGCTAGCGCCTCGACTTCGGGATCGACCTCGGGCGGTTCCATCGACACGGCTGCCTCCAACGCGTCGGCGACGGCCCTCAGGGCGGCGATGCGCGCCGCCTTCTTGTCGCCGCCGTCGATCACCGTCCAAGGCGCCCAGCGGGTGTCGGTGCGGACGAACATCTCCCCCGCGGCAGTGAGATAATCGTCGCGGCGGAGGCGGTTGCGGAAATCCTCCTTCGTCACCTTCCACCGCTTCCAGGGATGGTCGAGCCGCGCCTTCAGCCGTTCGTCCTGCACCTCCTGCGTGACATGGAAGAAGAGCTTCACGATCGCGGTGCCGTCGAAGCATTGCTGGGCTTCGAATTCGTTGATCTCGTCATAGGCGCGGCGCCATTCGGCCTCGGTCGTGAAGCCCTCCACCCGCTCGACAAGGACGCGGCCGTACCAGCTGCGATCGAAGATCGCGATCTCGCCGGTGCCGGGCAGCTTCGTCCAGAAGCGCCAGAGGAAATGATGCGCCTTCTCGTCCTTCGTCGGCGCCTTGATCGGCCAGACCTCGAACGCGCGCGGATCCCAGCCCGAGGTCAGCCGCTGGATCGCCCCGCCCTTCCCGGCCGCGTCCCAACCCTCGGCAACGACGATCGCGCGCTTCTTGTGGACGATCATGGCGACGAGAATGTGATCGAGGCGCTTCTGGAGCTTCGCCAGATCGGCATCGTAATCGCCGTCATAAGACGCGCCGGTCTCGTAATCCGAAAGGCGTATGGCCATCTCACAACCTACCCGTTCGTCCCGAGCGAAGTCGAGGGGCGTCCGTGATGACTTCTGTGCCAGCGCCCCTCGGCTTCGGCCGAATGGCCGAAGTTTATCCTGAGCGCCGCCGCAGGCGGGGTCGAAGGGCTCGGGACGAACGGAGTCTTCGCTATTCGGGGCGACGAGATCGTCCGGATTCTTCGCCTTGGTTCCTGGCGGCTCCACGACGCGGATGTTGAGCTCGCGCAGCTGCTTGCTCGTCACCTCGGACGGCGCGCCCATCATCAGATCCTCGGCCTTCTGGTTCATCGGGAAGAGCGATCGACCTCGCGGATGTTGGGCTCGTCGGCGAGCAGCATGACGATGCGGTCGATGCCCGGCGCCGAGCCGCCGTGCGGCGGCGCGCCGATATTTGAAGGCGTTGATCATGCCGGCGAAATTCGCGTCGACATCCTCGCGGCTGTAGCCGGCGATCTCGAACGCCTTGTACATGATGTCCGGCCGGTGGTTCCGGATCGCGCCCGACGACAGCTCCACGCCGTTGCAGACGATGTCGTACTGATAGGCGAGGATATCGAGCGGGTCCTTGGTCTCCAGCGCCTCCAGCTCGCCCTGCGGCATCGAGAAGGGGTTGTGGCTGAAATCGACCTTCTTCGTCGTCCTCGTCATATTCGTACATCGGGAAATCGACGATCCAGCAGAATTCGAAGCGCTTCTCGTCGATCAGGCCGAGCTGCTCGGCGACCCGGGTGCGGGCGAGCGCCGGCGAGCTTGGCCGCCTGCGCTTCCTTGCCGGCGGCGAAGAAGAGGCCGTCGTCCGGGCCCGAGGCCGAGCGCGTCGGCGACCAGCTTGCGCATCCCCTCCTCGCCATGGTTCTTGGCGATCGGGCCGCCCAACTCGCCGCCCTTGCTGCGTCGACGTAGCCGAGGCCGGCAAAGCCTTCGCGCTGCGCCCAGTCGTTCATGTCGTCGAAGAATTTGCGGCTCTTGCTCGGCGGTGCCGGGCGCCGGGATCGCGCGGACCACGCCGCCGCTCTCGACGATCGAGGCGAAGCAGGCCGAAGCCCGAGCCGCTGGAAATGCTCCGACACGTCGCTGATCAGGATCGGGTTGCGCAGGTCGGGCTTGTCGGTGCCGTATTTGCAGCATCGCCTCGCGGTACGGGATGCGCGGGAACGGCAGCCGGCGACGGTGCGACCCTTGCCCTGCCAGTCGGCGAATTCCTCGAACACGCCGGCGAGCACCGGCTCGATCGCGGCGAACACGTCGTCCTGGGTGACGAAGCTCATCTCGAAATCGAGCTGGTAGAATTCGCCCGGGCGAGCGGTCGGCGCGCGCATCCTCGTCGCGGAAGCAGGGCGCGATCTGGAAATAGCGGTCGAAGCCCGCGACCATCAGCAGCTGCTTGAACATCTGCGGCGCCTGCGGGAGCGCGTAGAATTTGCCGGGATGGACGCGGCTCGGCACCAGATAGTCGCGCGCGCCCTCGGGGCTGGAGGCGGTCAGGATCGGCGTCTGGAACTCGGTGAAGCCCTGCCTCGATCATGCGGCGGCGGATCGAGGCGATCACCTGGCTGCGCAGCACGATGTTGGCGTGCAGCCGCTCGCGGCGCAGATCGAGGAAGCGGTAGCGTGAGGCGGATGTCCTCGGGATATTCGGCCTCGCCGGCGACCGGCAGCGGCAGCTCCTGCGGCGGCCGACTGGACGATCACGTCTCGGCGCGAGACCTCGATCTCGCCGGTCGGCAGGTTCGGGTTGCGTCGCCTCGGCCCGCGCGCTACGACCTGCCGGTCGACCGTCACCACCGATTCCGACGCGCAGATGCTCCAGCGATCGCGCAGCGCCGGCGCTGTTCGCCGTCGGCGACGATCTGGGTCAGCCCGTAATGGTCGCGCAGGTCGACGAACAGCACGCCGCCATGGTCGCGCTTGCGGTGGACCCAGCCCGACAGGCGGACCGTCTCGCCGACATTGGCGGCGCGGAGAGCGCGCGCAGGTGTGGGTGCGATAGGCGTGCATCGATCGTCGTCCTTGAGCTCGTCGAAATCTGGTGGCTCTGGGAAGTGGCGCGGCGCTTCGCGGCGCAGCCCTGCTTTGTCAAGCCGGGAGGGCGCCGCTATAGGCCGCGCACGATGCATATCCACCCGCTGATTACCGACAGTCCGATCTCGCTCAAATCCTCGTGCGACCGGCTCGCCAAGATCCGATTTCGTCGCGGTCGACACCGAGTTCATGCGCGAGAACACCTATCTGGCCCGAGCTGTGCCTGATCCAGATCGGCGATCAGCGAGGAAGCCGCGGCGATCGATCCGATGGCGCCGAGGCATCGACATGCAGCCGCTGCTCGACCTGCTGGTCGACAATGAGGATGTGCTGAAGGTCTTCCACGCCGGCGGGCAGGATCTCGAGATCATCTACAATCTCACCGGCAAGACGCCGCATCCGCTGTTCGACACGCAGATCGCGGCGATGGCGCTCGGGCATCGGCGAGCAGGTCGGCTATTCGAACCTGGTCGAGAGCCTGGCTCGGCATGAAGCTCGACAAGGGCGCGCGCTTCACCGACTGGGCGCGCCGCCCGCTCGACAAGCGCCAGATCGACTATGCGATCGGCGACGTCACCCATCTCGCCACGATCTTCCCGAAGATGCTGGAGCGGCTGCGGCAAGACCGGCCGCGGCGCATGGCTCGACGAGGAGATGGAGCGGCTCGCCGATCCCGCCAATTACGCGAACGATCCGAACGAGGCGTGGCAGCGGGTGCGGATCTCCGGCCGCAAGCCCGAGGTGCTCGGCCGGCTGAAGGCGCTCGCCGCCTGGCGCGAGCTGGAGGCGCGCGCGCAAGAATTTGCCGCGCGGGCGGATCATGAAGGACGAGACGCTCGCCGACGTCGCCGCCCATCCGCCCGCGAGCCAGGACGATCTGGCGCGAGGTGCGCGGCCTTTCGCCGGCCTGGGCGTCGAACGATATCGGCGGGCGGCTGATGAGCGCGCTGGCGGCGGCCAAGCCGCTGACCGGCGGACGAGATGCCGCCGCGCGAGGACCGCAAGCCCGGGCTCGGCAAGGAAGGCGCGCTGGTCGCCGACCTGCTCAAGCTGCTGCTCAAGATCCGCTCGCCGCGAGACCGACGTCGCGGCGCGGCTGATCGCGCGCTCCGAGGAGCTGGAGCTGCTCGCCGCGGGCCGGCGCGAGGGGCTGTCGATCCTCGAAGGCTGGCGCTTCGAGCAATTCGGCCGCGACGCGCTCGACCTGGTCGAGGGCCGGCTCGCCTTCGCGGTGCAGCGGCGGCAAGCTGAAGATGACGCGGACCGAAGCGGCGGCGGACTAACGCTCGGCCGTCAGCGCACTTTCAGCTCCGGGCGTGCAGCCCAGGGCGCCGGCGAGCCGTTCCAGCCGCCGCGCCACCGTCTCACCGTAGAGCGCCTCCTCGCCCTCTGCGAGGCGTAAGGCGGACGACGTCCTCGTGGCGCGACAGGCGGCTGCGTTCGAGCGGCCGAGGCGAGGCCGCCGCTGAGGCGCTGGCCGAGCCGCATCGCGAGGCCCCAGCGATAGGCGCGCTCGAGCATCGCCGGTCGGACAGAGCGCCGCCACCCTCGGCTCGGGAAAGGTGCGGCCGCCGCCGAAATTGGAGAAGAGCGCCTGCGCCATGGCGACCGCGCTGGCCGCGCGCATCGACACCCACCCAATTGCCGTGCAGCGCCATCTCGACGCCCGCGCTCCGCGCGGAAATCGGGATGGGCCTGCCAGGCGACGTCGGCGAGCAGGCAGGCGGCGAGGCGGATGCGCGCCTCCGCCGGCTCGTCGTCGAAGATCGGCGCGATCCAGGAGTCGAGCAGGTCGCCATGCTCGCCGAAGCGGCTGAGGCCCCTGCCCGCCTCGCGCGCGGCCTCGATCAGCGGATCGAGCCGGCGCACGTCGCGGCTCGAGTTCGTCGTAGAGCAGCCCTTCGCGCATGCCGAAGCTGGAGACGATCAGCTCGGTCGGCTCCAGCACGTCGACGAGCGCGGAGAGGACCATCTTCGCCGCCGGCAGGGTCGGGATGCGCGACGCGGTGAGCATCCGCATCGCCTGCGGGTCCGCCTTGTCGATCGCGCGGATCAGCTTGCGCAACTCCTCGGGCCGCGATGGCGGCATGCGGTAATGATGGGTGATGGGCAGCGGATAGTCGCGTCGAGATGATGTCGAGCCGCGCCAGCGCGCGCCACGAGCCGCCGACCATGTAGAAGGGCCGCCCCTGCCCCTCGCTTCGCAAGGCCGGCTGCCGCCAGCGCGCGCGCTGCAGCTCCTTGCGCAGCCATTTCTCGGTCTCGGCGTCGGCCGGACCGATGCGCAGCACGCCGAGCGGCAGCGAGACGCCGTCGCGCACCTTGCCGCCGTAGACATCGGCCAGCTCCAGGCTGCCGCCGCCGAGATCGCCGATGATCCCGTCGGCATCGGGAATGCCGGAGAGCACGCCTTCGGCCGCGAGCATCGCCTCCTCCTCGCCGCTGATCACCTGCGGCTTGAAGCCGATCGCCCGCACCGCCTTCAGGAAGTCGGCGCCGTTCGACGCATCGCGCACGGCGGCGGTGGCGAGGATGCGCGAGCTCGCGCACCTCCATCTGCGTCGAGCAGCAGCCGGAAGCGGCGCAGCGCCGCCAGCGCCCGCTCCTGCGCCTCGTCGGACGAGCCGCCCGGTCTCGCCAAGCCCCTGCCCCAGCCCCGCCAGCACCTTCTCGTTGAACACGATCGACGGGATTCGCGGCGCGCCCGAGAAGACGACGAGACGGATCGAGTTCGAGCCGATGTCGACGATCGGCGCGTCGGCTCGCGATTCAGCATTGAGGTGCGCTCTAATGATCGCGCCGGAAACGCAGCTTGGGCACGGCACCGCTGCTCGCGCAGGGCGCGCGCCGCGGCCCGACAGTGACGGATTGGTCATGAAATAATGGTGCAGGTTGAACGCCTCGCCCTCCTCGGCCTCGATCCGCTCGTAGCGGCCGTCCGGCTCTAGCTGCCAGCTCTGCTCGTTGTCGATCAGGTTCGCGACCATCACCTGGTCGAGCACCTGCGCGTGGACGGTCGGATTCTCGATCGGCAGCATATATTCGACGCGGCGGTCGAAGTTGCGCGGCATCCAGTCGGCCGAGCTGATATAGACCCGCGCCTCGGGGTTGGGCAGCTCGTCGCCATTGCCGAAGCACCAGATGCGGGCATGCTCGAGGAAGCGGCCGACGATCGATTTGACGCGGATATTCTCGGACAGGCCCGGCACGCCCGGCCGCAGGCAGCAGATGCCGCGCACGATCAGCTCGATCTGAACGCCGGCCGCGGCTCGCCTCGTAGAGCTTCTCGATGATCGCGGGGTCGACCAGCGAGTTGAGCTTCGCCCAGATCACCGCCGGCTTGCCCTCGCGCGCGAAGGCGATCTCGCGCGTCGATCAGGCGGCAGCAGCTCGTCGCGCAGGCCGTGCGGCGAGATGGTGAGCAGCTCCAGGCCGCGCGGCTCGACATAGCCGGTGATGTAGTTGAACACCTGGGCGGCATCGCGGCCGACGCGCGGATCGGCGGTGAAGAAGCTGAGGTCGGTATAGATGCGCGCGGTCACCGGATGATAATTGCCGGTGCCGAAATGGCAGTAGGTGCGGTAGCCCTCCGCCTCGCGCCGCACCACCATCGACATCTTGGCGTGGGTCTTCCACTCGATGAAGCCGTAGACCACCTGCACGCCGGCGCGCTCCAGCGCCGACGCCCAGAGCAGATTCTGCTCCTCGTCGAAGCGGGCCTTGAGCTCGATCACCGCGGTCACCGACTTGCCCGCCTCGGCGGCGTCGATCAGCGCGCGGATGACGGCCGACTGCTTGCCGGCGCGGTAGAGCGTCTGCTTGATCGCGACGACGTCCGGATCGGCGGCCGCCTGCTTCAGGAATTCGACCACCACCTCGAAGCTCTCATAGGGGTGGTGGACGACGATGTCCTTGGCGCTGGATCGCCGCGAAGCAATCGCCGCCATGCTCGCGGATCCGCTCCGGAAAGCGCGGCGGTGAAGGGCGCGAACTTCAGGTCCGGCCGGTCCTCCTCGACGAGCGCGTCGAGATCGACGATGCCGAGAAAGCCGGTCGAATTCGGTGACGATCGCCTCGGCCGCGGCAAGGCCTTCCTTGAGCAGGACGACGAGGTCGTCCGGCATGCCATGCTCGAACTCGACGCGGATGACGCGGCCGCGGCGGCGCCGCTTGATCGCGCTGCGGAAATAGCGGACGAGATCCTCCGCCTCCTCCTCGATCTCGATGTCGCTGTCGCGGATGACGCGGAAGGCGCCGCCGCCGAGCTGCTCCGCATCCGGGAAGAGCAGCGTGGATGATTGCGCCGGATCAGCGTCTCGATCGCGATGTAGCGCGCCGCCTCGCCCGGAATGCGGATCGAAGCGCGGCAGCGTCGGCGGGATCATCAGCAGTTCGCGGATCGGCTCGCCGTCGGATGCGCTTCAGATCGAAGATCAGCGAGAAGCCGCGTGTTGGGGATGAACGGGAAAGGATGCGCGGGATCGATCGCCTGCGGCGTCAGCACCGGGAAGATCTGCTCGCGGAAATGCCTGCGCGAGCCATTCCTCGGCGGCATCGTCGAGCGGCTCCTCGCCGAGCGACGAGGATTCCCGCCTCGGCCAGAGCGCCGCGCAGCTCGCCCCAGACCTGCTGCTGGCTGCTGCGTCAGCCGGTCGGATTCCTCGGCTGATCGCGGCGAGCTGCTGGGCCGGCGTCAGGCCGTCGTCGGAAATCTCCTCGACCCCCTGCAGCTGCTGCGCCGTCAGGCCCGGCGACCCGGACCATGAAGAATTCGTCGAGATTGTTGCCGGAGATCGAGAGGAAGCGCAGCCGCTCCAGCAGCGGATGGGCCGGGTTGCACGCTTCCTCCAGCACGCGGCGGTTGAAGGCGAGCCAGCTCAGCTCGCGGTTGAAATAGCGTTCCCTCGGCGCGAACGTCTGCTCGCCGCCGCTCTCCGTCGGGGCTTTCGGTGCGGCCGTGCCGTCCATCACTCCTGCACTCTCGCCCTTCTCATCATCCCGCTGTCGGCCAGCGCGCGTTTCGCCATAGCAACAGTCATGCGACGATGATGTGACAATGCCGCGCGATCGAGCGCCTCGACCACCTGCTGAACCGCGACATAGCTCCTTTCGATCCGCGGCACGAGGAAGGCGGGAAGCTCAGGCGGCAAGGCGATGCCGCGGTCTCCGAGCAGTTTGACGATGAGATCGCCGATCAATTGGTCGTCCGGTGGCCCGATCGCCACGTGCGGCGTCGCGGCGAGGCGCGAGCGAAGGTCCGGCAAGCGCCACCCGCCAGACAGGCGGCGGCGCGTCGGCGATCAGCAGCAAGGGCTTGCGAGTCTCCTGAGCCTGGTTCCAGGCGTGGAACAGGACCTCCTCGTCATGGGTCTCGGCATTGTCGAACAGCCGCCCGCCGGTCTTGCGGACGAAGATCCGGCCGAGCAGGCTTCGCCCCGACTTGCGCGGCCCGGTCAGCAGGGTCGCCATGACCGGCCAGACCGACCAGCGCTTCAGATGATCGAAGGCGGGGCGGTTAGCGTCGGAGATGAGGAAATCCTCTTCGGCATCGGCCACCGGCCAGGCGAGCGGCAGCGCGATCTGGCCCAATTAGTCGCCTCCGCTTTTCGTGATGCGCAGGGTCGTCGCCGGAGCCGCGCACCTGCCAGCCCTGCGCCTTGAGCGCCGCCTGGAAAGCCGCCGGAATCGCCCTGGAAGGTGACCCGCATCACCGACGTCCCGCCGAGCGCGAGGCTGGTGGTGATCGCCGAGGTGCACGCCCGGGACGCGGCTCGCGGCGAGCTCGGCGCGGCTGACCGCGGCGGCGTCGGGCGTGTCGACCTGGACGCTGAACGTCGTGGTCGTCTGGGCGGTTGGAGTCGGCGTGGTCTCCAGCGCCGGGGCCTCCGTCGGCTGCTCCTCCGGCGTGGCGACAACAGGCGGAGGCGGCGGCGGCGCCAGGGTCGCGTCGGGCTTCAGCTGGCCGGTATCGAGCGCGGCGGCGTAGATGGCGTCGAGCCGGCGCACGCCCTCGTCGAGCAATCTTGGGAAGGGCCGCGCTGTTTTCGACGCGCAACGTGACGCTGCCGAGCACCTGATTGTCCGGCCCCTTGCGGGCGATGAAGATGCCGATGACCGGGCCGCCGGGCCAGAGCCGCTCGAGATGCACCTCGGGAATGACGACGTCCGAAGCGCCATATTGATCGAGGATCGTCCGCCACCAGGCGCGGCCGGGCCGGTGCGTCTGCGCCTCGTTGAGCAGCAGAGGATCGATGCCGTTGCCGACCGGGCGGACATAGTCGACCGGGCTGTTGCCGGTGCGGAAGCGCGCCCAGGCCGCCTGCCAGCGGATTGCGATATTCGAAGCTGGTGAAGGTCGAGCCGGTCAGCATCACCGGGATGACCAGCATCGGCGCGGAACGATGGACGATGCCGCCGACGCCGAGCACGTCGCTGGTGCGCGCGCGGTCGAACAGCACGCCGAGCGTCGCGATATAGCGGTGCGGCCCGACCTGCTCCTGCTCGACGACGATTCCCGAGACCATATTGTCGAGCTGGGAATCGCTCAGCGACGGCGCCTGGTCGAGCGGCTTGCCGTTGGTCTTGGCCCAGAGCGCGCGCCAGCCCTTTTCCTGCGCCAGGCGATAGCCTTCCTCGCGCGCTCTCTGGCCATCCGGCCCGAGGACGTCGACGTCGATCCCGGTCACCTCGAAGCTGCTGGCGCTGTCGATCGGCGCGATGCCGCGGTCGGAGCCTTCGAGCTGTGCGTCCGCCCGAACCGCCGATCGCGAACAGGCAGAGGGCAACGGCAAGGAGGGAAACGCGGATGGGAGACTTCACGCCCGCCTTTTGGCGAGTTGAGCGTGGAAATCCAAGCGGGATGTGGTTAGTCGCGGCGCATGAACGAGGGCGAAAGCTACACTTACGCCAAAGCGGGCGTCTCGATCGCCGCCGGAAACGCGCTGGTGAAGGCGATCGCACCGCTCGCCAAGGCGACCGCGCGGCCCGGCGCCGACGCGTCGCTCGGCGGCTTTGGCGGCTTCTTCGACCTCAAGGCGGCGGGCTATCGCGACCCTCTGCTGGTCGCCGCCAATGACGGCGTCGGCACCAAGCTGAAGCTCGCCATCGACAGCGGCCGGCACGACGGCGTCGGCATCGATCTCGTCGCGATGTGCGTCAACGATCTCATCGTCCAAGGCGCGGAGCCGCTCTTCTTCCTCGATTATTTCGCGACCGGGCGGCTTGAATCGGGCGTGGCCGAACGCGTGATCGCCTCGATCGCCGAAGGCTGCCGCGAGGCGGGCTGCGCACTGATTGGCGGCGAGACGGCAGAGATGCCGGGCATGTACGCCGAGGGCGATTACGATCTCGCCGGCTTCTCCGTCGGCGCGGTCGAGCGTGGCGAGGCGCTGACCGGCTCACGTGTTGCGGAGGGTGACGTCATCCTCGGCCTCGCTTCCTCAGGGGTGCATTCGAACGGCTTCTCGCTGGTGCGGCGGCTGGCGGCGGACAAGGGCTGGAAGCTCGATCGCCCAGCTTTGTTCGATCAGGACGTGCTGCTGATCGAAGCACTGCTCGGCGCCGACCCGTATCTATGTGAAGAGCTTGCTGCCTCTGGTGCGCAGCGGCCGCATCCATGCCCTCGCCCACATTACCGGCGGCGGACTGCTCGAGAATATCCCGCGGGTGCTGCCGGAGGGGCTTCACGCCCGCATCGACGCCGATGCCTGGCCGCAGCCGCGGCTGATGGCCTTTCTCCAGGCGCAGGGCAATATCGAGCCCGAGGAGATGGCGCGCACCTTCAATTGCGGCATCGGCATGGTCGCGATCGTTTCTCCAGACGATGTGAAGGATGTTTCTGAAGGACTTGAACAAGCTGGAGAAACTGTCCTCAACATCGGTACGATCGAGACCGGCGCCAAAGGCTGCACCGTCGCCGGCTCCCGCGGCACCTGGTGCGCGCGCAACGACTGGTCCTCCACCCATCATGGCTGAACGGGTCCGGGTCGGCGTCCTCATTTCGGGGCGCGGCACCAACATGATCGCCCTCTCCGAATATAAGAGGCGGGAAGAGCGCGCCTACGACCTCGCCCTGGTCGTATCCAACGTGCCGGAGGCGCGCGGCCTGGTCGCGGCGAAACGGCTCGGCATCCCGACCTGGGCGCAGAGCCACAAGGACATGGAACGGGCAGAGTTCGATCGGCTGGTCGACGCCGAGCTGCGGCGCCACGGCGTGGAGGTGGTGGCGCTTGCCGGTTACATGCGCCTGCTCTCGCCCGACTTCATCCACGCCTGGGAGGGCCGGATCCTCAACATTCATCCAAGCCTTCTCCCTGCCTACAAGGGTCTCGACACGCACCGGCGGGCGCTTGAGGCGGGCGAGACCCATGCCGGCTGCTCGGTCCATATCGTCACCGAAGAATTGGACGACGGGCCCGTGTTGGCGCAGGCCGAGGTCCGAATCCGCCCGCGCGACACGGCCGAGACTTTGGCCGAGCGGGTCCTCAAGGCAGAGCACGAACTGTATCCGGAAGCGCTCGACCGGTTCGCGGCTTCGATTCGGGCTGGGAAGGCGGCATGAGCGATCGAATCGAAACGGCCGAGGAAAGGAAGATCCGCCGCCGCTGGATCACGCTCGGCGAGGTGCTGGCGGTGATCGGCGTGCTGATTTCCGGGCTAGCGCTCTGGAACTCTTATGCCGAACGGCGCGGGAACGAAGCCGAACGCAAGGCCGAGCAAGCGCAAAAGGGCGTCGTTTCGCGCACGCTCGCGCTGAAGGCTTCGGGTGGCGGCAGGAGCTTGATGCTGGAGCCGCGCGATCCCGAGCAGACTATCCGTAGCGAGACGATCCTTTTCCCCTCGCCGCTCGAAACCAAGGTCGATGCCCTCGTCGAGCCGCGCATCGACGCCGATTGGGTGAAGCAGGCGGTGAAGAAGGCCCACGATCTCGGCCGCAAGGAGGCGAAGGGGCCGGGCGATGCCCGTATGCCCGTGGCGATCACAACCCTTTTCGACAGCGGCGGCGGCGGCACCTTCACCGACACCGCCCTGTACGACGTCGGCTACAAGGAAAGCGGCGGCGGCCTGTTCGGCGGCACCAATGTGACGTTGCGCGGCCTGTCGCTGATCGGGCGCGTCAGCGCCGTCAAGGCGCAGGCGCGCCTCGACGCGATCTGGAATTCACGCGGGCGATAAACTCCTCTCCCGGCGGAAGAGGTTTCAGCCGACGATTTCGTCCGGTTTGAAGAAGAAATCGATCTCGATCTTCGCATTCTCCGGACTGTCCGATCCGTGAACGCTGTTCGCCTCGATCGATTCGGCGTGGGTCTTGCGGATTGTGCCTTCGGCGGCCTGAGCCGGATTGGTGGCGCCCATCACCTCGCGGTTGCGGGCGACGGCATTCTCGCCTTCCAGCACCTGCACCACGACCGGACCTGACGTCATGAAGGCGACGAGATCATTGAAGAAGGGCCGCTCTCTGTGAACCGCGTAAAAGCCCTCGGCCTGGCCGCGGGTCATGCGGATGCGGCGCGAGGCGACGACCCGCAGGCCGGCATCCTCCAGCATCTGGGTGATCGCCCCGGTGAGGTTGCGGCGGGTCGCGTCGGGCTTGATGATCGAGAAGGTACGTTCGGTCGCCATGGCCGGTCTGAAGCTCCAATTGTCCGGTAAATTTGCGCGGCTCTCTAGGTGGCGGGCCGCGTAAGTGCAAGGCTCAGGGGCCCTGCACCCATTTGCCGCGCTCGTTCTGCTTCCAGAAGCGCGCTTCGGCTTCCGGGTTGCTCTTGAGCGCGCGCCAGGTGGCGCGAGCCTCGTCCAGCCGATCGCCGTCGAAGAAATAGAAGCTGCGTTCGAATCGGAGCCCCTCGTCCCGCCAATGGCCGTCGGCGAGCGCGATATTGGTGGCGCCGTTCGCCGCCACCGGATCGGACGCGAGCAGGATCGGCTGCTGCTCTGCCCGATCCCGGCCGTGCGGCAGGAAGGACTCCTTCGCATAGGCCCAGAGTTGCTCGTCGAGCGACGGAAGCAGCCCCTCCTCCGCTACCACCAGCAGCCGCTCGCCCGAGGCCAGCACCCGTTCGCAAACCGCCGGAAGGACGCGTTCGAGAGGCGATGTGCTAAGGTGGTAGAAGTCGACGATCACGTCTCGAAATTGTCGGCGACGAAGCGGTCGAGCAAAGCCACGCCGAAGCCGGTTGCACCCTTGTCGTAAAGATGCCCCGGCTTGTCCGACCAGACCATGCCGGCGATGTCGAGATGCGCCCATTTGACGCCGCTCTCGACGAAGCGCTGCAGGAACACGGCCGCCGTGATCGAGCCGCCCTCGCGCGGGCCGACATTCTTCATGTCGGCGATCTGCGATTCGATCAATTTGTCGTAGGCCTCGCCAAGCGGCATCCGCCACAATTTGTCACCAACCTCGCGTCCCGCCGCCTCGAGCTTGGCGGCGAGACCGTCGTCGTTCGAGAACAGGCCGGCATATTCGTGGCCGAGCGAGATAATGATCGCTCCGGTCAGCGTCGCGAGGTCGACCATTACCTCCGGCTGATACTGGCGCTGCGCCCAGGCCATGGCGTCGGAGAGGACGAGGCGCCCCTCCGCATCGGTGTTGATGACCTCGACGGTCTGACCAGAGAAGCTGGTGACGACGTCGCCAGGGCGCTGGGCGTTGCCATCCGGCATATTCTCCGCGAGCGCACAGATGCCCACGACATTCGCCTTCGCCTTGCGGCCGGCAAGCACGGTCATCGCACCGGCGACGGCGCCCGCGCCGCCCATGTCCCACTTCATCGCCTCCATACCGGCGGCAGGCTTGATCGAGATGCCGCCGGTGTCGAAGGTGATGCCCTTGCCGACGAACACGACCGGCTTGGCCGAGCCGCCGCCGTTCCAGCGCAGGACGAGGAGCCGCGGCGGCTTCACCGAACCCTGGCCGACGCCAAGCAGCGCGCCGAAGCCAAGCTCCGCCATCTTCTTCTCGTCCAGCACCTCGATCTCGACGCCGAGCGGCTCCAGCCTCTTGCGGGCGCGTTCGACGAAGCTCTCGGGGTAGATGATATTGGCGGGTTCGGTGACCAGCTCGCGGGTAAGGGAGAGGCCGTCGAGCAGCGCCGCCTTATCCTTCCAGGCCGCTCCCGCGCCCTTGTCGGCGCCGACGATCACGACCTCCTCCAGCGTCGGCTTCTGTTTGCGGCCGAGCTTGGTGCGGTACGTGTCGTAGCGCCAACTGCGCGCCGCCGCGCCGAAGCCGATCCGGGCCGCCGAGTCCGCAGTGAGATCGAGATCGGTGAGGTCGATCACCAGCCGGGTCTCGCCGGAGAGGAGCAAGCGCCCGGCAAGCGTGCCGCCGACGCGCTCGTACAGCCCTTGCTCGTCCCGACTGGCGCCGAGGCCGACGAGGAGCAGGCGACGGACGTTCTCGCCGTCCTGGATGAAGGTCTCGGCGACGCCGCCAAGCTCGCGCTCGAACCTCTGGCCCTCCGCCGCGCGGGCCGCGACGGTACGCGCCGGTTCGGCGAGGCCCGAGAGGCGGTCGGAAAGCAAATCCTCGCTCCAGACCGGAAGAGCGAGGGCGTATGAACCGGTGGGACGTTGGGGCGCGAAGCTGACGTTCATGGCGTGGGAGAGCCTCCTTGTTGATTTCGCCTCTAGGCAATCGCTTCCGGCTTGCAAAGCCGATCTGGCCAGCACGCCCTCCGCCATTGCAGCTTCATTCGTCCGGTGCGATAGGCGCCGCTCTCATGCGGCAGGTAATGTGAAGAAGCCCAACCTCATCTGCCTCACCGCCCTCCCCCTGCTGCTGTGCATGCCGGCGGCCGTTGCGGCCCAGACGGAAGCGCGGCCGGGCGGCGACGACGACCGGCAGGCGGCGCAGACTCCGCCGCCGCAGGCACCTGCCGCCACGCCCGGGGGCTCGGCCGACCAGGGCGAACGCGAGGTCGTGTTCAGCGCCACCCAGGTCATCTATGACGACAAGGCCGACATCGTCACGGCGACCGGCGACGTGCGAATGAACAGCGAAGGCAACAATCTTCGCGCCGACACCGTCGCCTGGAACCGCAAGACCGACGAGGTCCGCGCGTCCGGCAACATCCGCCTCGTCACCCCCGAAGGCAACACCGCCTATGGCGATACCGCCGTACTGACCGGCGACATGAAGAACGGAGTCGTCCAGAACCTCCTGCTGGTGCTGGAGGATGGCGGCCGCCTCGCCGCGGACAAGGCGGTGCGCAAGGACGGCTATACCACCCTCTATCGCGCTTCCTACTCGCCCTGCGCGGTGCTCAACCCCAGGGGCTGTCCCAAGAACCCGACCTGGCAGATCAACGCGGTCAAGGTGGTCCACGATCCCTACAAGCACCGCATCCATTATGAAGGCGCCTCGCTTGATCTGTTCGGCGCCCGCATCATCGGCCTCCCCTTTCTCTCCCATCCCGACGGCCAGGGGCAGAGCGGCAGCGGATTGCTGGTGCCCGAATACCGGCTCAGCTCCCGGCACGGGCTGGAGCTCGACGTTCCTTATTACTGGCGCATCTCGCCGAGCCAGGACGCGACCTTCACGCCCCACCTCTACAGCGCGTCGCTGCCGATGCTGGAGGGCCAGTATCGGCAGATGACCAGCCTCGGCGCCTTCCAGTTCGACGGCTTCGTTACGGACGGCAAGTGGATCCAGGTCGATCCCACCGACACCGCGATCCAGACCGAGCGCAGCGGCATCCGCGCCTATATCGAGGGCAATGGCCGCTTCCAGCTCGACCCCTTCTGGTCGATCTCCGTCGCCGGCCGCTATGTGACCGACCGCACCTTCCTGCCGCTCTACGACATTTCGACCGACGTGCGGCTGCGCTCGGTGATCGATGCCGAGCGGATCGACGACAATAGCTATCTCTCGATCGCCGGCTGGGCCTTCCAGGGCCTGCGGCTCACCGACCTTGCCGGTCAACAGCCGTTCGTGCTTCCGGCAGTCGACGCGCGGTGGCGGCTTCCCGACAAGGTCCTCGGCGGCACCGTCGAGCTGCAGGCGAACAGCCTCGCTCTGTTCCGTACCGAGGGCCAGGACACGCAGCGCGCCTTCGTCTCCGCGGAATGGGAGCGGCGGAGCATCACCGACTGGGGTCAGGTGCTGATCCTCACCGGGCTGCTGCGCGGGGACCTCTATCATACCAGCGACGTGACGGCGACGAGCACCCCCAGCTATCGCGGGGATCCGGGCTGGCAGGAGCGCGGCATCGCCGCGATTGCCGGCGAGGTCGACTGGCCGCTGGTCGGCCCGTTGTTCGGCGGCATGCAGACGCTGACCCCGCGCGTCCAGCTCGTCTATTCGCCGCCGACCAAGAACCTCTCAATCCCCGACGAGGATTCGCGCTCGGTCGACCTCGACGATTCGAATCTGTTCGATCTCAACCGCTTCCCGGGCTACGACCGTTGGGAGACCGGCGCGCGGATCACCTACGGCGCCGACTGGGCGCTCGACCTGCCCGGGATCGCGCTGCGCGGCAATATCGGTCAGAGCTACCGCTTCAGCAGCGAGGCGAATATCTTCCCGCCGGGAACGGGCCTTTCGGGTCAGCTCTCCGACTTCGTCGGCCGCGCGTCGGTCCAGATCGGTAGCAAGATCGAACTCGTCGAGCGCTTCCGCATCGACAAGAGCAATCTCACGCTCCGGCGCAACGAGATCGACGCGGTGTTCGGCGGGCACGAAACCTATTTCACAGTGGGCTATTCGAAGCTGAACCGGAACATCAACACGATCGAGGACCTGCCGGACAGCGAGGAATTTCGCGCCGGCGGACGGCTCCGTTTCGCCCGCTATTGGTACGTGTTCGGCTCGGCGACGATCGACCGCGCGAACAAGGAATTCGATCCGTTCGCGACGTCAAACGGCTGGCAGCCGATCCGCCACCGGCTCGGCTTCGGCTATGACGACGATTGTCTCGACCTCAGCCTGACCTGGCGCCGGGACTATGAGGAGACCACCGCGCTGAAACGCGGCAGCACCTTCATGTTCAGGATAGCGCTCAAGAATCTGGGACGCTAGGGTCCGCGTTTCCGAGCCACTGCCGCAAGCCGCCAGGCGGAAGACGGTCGCCCGTTGCAGGAACCGCGGACAGGCCCTAAGAGGTCGAAGGGGGCATCAAGCTGCGGTTCAGCATCGCTGCCGCAGGCTAGGCATCTGCTTTTATTGGAGGATTAATGAAGCTCGGGACTTTCCATGGGGCCGCGCTGCTGCTGGCCGGCGTTTTTGCCGCAGCTGCCGCTCTGGTACCGGCTTCGGCGCAGCGCCATGGCCATCGCGGCGGCGCCGCTTCGACCCCTGCTCCAGCCCCCGCCCCCGCCGAAACCGTGCCCCCCGAACCGACGTCCGAATCGGACGCAGCTTCAGGCGCTTCGGCGGCCAATCTGCAAATTCCGACCAATCCGGTCTTCCTGGGCGACACCGATGTCGTCCGCAAGGCGACGGCGATCGTGAACGGCGCCGTGATTACCGCCACCGACGTCGATCAGCGGCTGGCGCTGATCGTGCTTGCCAATAGCGGCCACGTCCCTGCGGACCAGATGCAGCAATTGCGCGCTCAGGTGCTGCGCAACCTCGTCGACGAGACGCTCGAAATTCAGGCGGCGGAAGCGGCCGACATCAAGGTCGAGCCGAAGGAGGTGGATACCGCCTATGCCCGTTTCGCCCAGAGCCAGCACAAGACCGTCCAGGAACTGAACGATTTCCTGCGCGCGTCCGGTTCTTCGGCGGCCTCGATCAAGCGCCAGATCAAGGGCGAAATTGCCTGGCAGCGGCTCCAGGAGCACAAGATCGAGCCGTTCGTGAACGTCAGCGAGGAGGAGGTGAAGTCGATCATCGACCGCCTCAACGCCGAAAAGGGCACGCAGCAATATCATGTGATGGAAATCTTCCTGTCGGCGACGCCGGAGAATGCGGCGCAGGTCCGCGCCAATGCCGACCGGATCGTCCAGCAGCTGCGCGGCGGCGCCTCGTTCATCGCCTATGCGCGCCAATATTCGGAAGCCTCGACCGCGGCGATCGGCGGCGATCTCGGCTGGATCCAGCCCGCGGAGTTGCCGCAGCAGCTCGCCGACGTCGTCCGGACGCAGCCGGTCGGCACGGTCAGCGATCCGATCGCCATTCCCGGCGGCTTCTCGATCCTCGCGGTCGAGGACACCAAGCAGGTCCTCACTGCCGATCCGCGTGACGCCGTCCTCAGCCTCAAGCAGATCAGCCTCACCTTCCCGCCGAACACCCAGCGCGCCGACGCGGAAGGCAAGATCCAGCAGTTGATCCAGGCCAGCCAGAACATGGGCGGCTGCGGCGGCGCCGAAGGCGCGGCGGCCAAGATCGGGGCAGAAGTGGTCTCCAACGATCAGGTCAAGGTGCGCGACCTGCCGCCGGCGCTCCAGAGCACCTTGCTCAATCTGGCGGTCGGCCAGACGACGCCGCCCTTCGGCGCGGTCAACGACCGGATCAGCGTCCTCGTCCTTTGCGGACGCGACGATCCGGCCCCGGTCGCCAAGGTTTCCTACGACCAGATTTACGATCAGGTGGCGCAGGAGCGGATCAACATGCGCGCGCAGCGTTATCTTCGCGATCTGCGCCGCGACGCCGTCATCGACTATCGCTAAGCCGGCGGACATGCCCCTTCCGCTCGCGCTGGCGCTTGGAGATCCGGCCGGGATCGGGCCCGAGATCGCCGCCAAGGCCTGGATGCGGCGGCGCGAGGAAGAGCTCTCGCCCTTTTTCGGAGTGGGCTCACCCGAGGCGCTCGCCGCGGTCTGGGACGGACCGGTCCAGCCCGTCTCCACGCCGGCCGAGGCATTGGCCTGCTTCGACGAGGCACTCCCGATCATCCGCGTCGACGGCGGCGAAGAGACGGTGCCGGGCCGCCCGACTCTGGAGGGCGCCCACAACGCACTCCATGCGCTCGAGCTCGCCGTCGGCCTGACCCGCTCCGGCGCTTCCGCGGCGGTGGTGACCGGCCCGGTCTCCAAGGCGCAGCTCTACGCGGTCGGCTTCGTCCATCCCGGCCAGACCGAATTCATCGCCGAACGCTGCGGCGTCGCCGGGGACATGGTCGCGATGATGCTGGCCGGCCCGAGCCTGCGAACGATCCCCGTAACGACGCATGTCCCGCTGCGCGCGGTGCCGGAGCTGCTGACCACCGAGCTGATCGTCGCGCGGGGACGGACGACGATCCGCGCTTTGAGGCGTCTGTTCGGCATCGAGCGGCCGCGGCTCGCGGTCGCGGGCCTCAATCCCCATGCCGGCGAGGACGGCGCGCTCGGCCGCGAGGAGATCGAGATCGTCCAGCCCGCGATCGAGCGGCTGCGCGAGGAGGAGGCCGAGGTGACCGGACCCCATTCGGCGGACACGATGTTCCACGAACGGATGCGCCGCACCTATGACGCGGCGCTCTGCCTCTACCACGACCAGGCTCTGGTGCCGCTGAAGACCCTCCATTTCGACGACGGAGTCAACATGACGCTCGGCTTGCCGATCGTCCGCACCGCGCCGGACCATGGCACGGCTTTCAACATTGCGGGCCGTAACATCGCCGAGCCGGGCGCGACGATCGCCGCGCTCCGGATGGCGGCCGAATGCGCAGAACGTCTCGCCGCTTCGTGAGCGCGGGACCGGACCAGCCACCGCTATCTCTCGCCGATTTGCCGCCCCTGCGCGAGGTGATTGCCCGCCATGGGCTCAATGCGTCCAGGGCCCTCGGCCAGAATTTCCTGCTCGACGAGCAATTGCTTGACCGGATCGCGCGCGTTCCCGGCGATCTGGAGGGCGCACGCGCCTATGAGGTTGGGCCAGGTCCCGGCGGCCTGACGCGCGCCCTGCTGCGCGCCGGCGCCCACGTCGTGGCGGTCGAGCGGGACAAACGCTGCCTCCCCGCGCTCGCCGAGCTGGCCGAGGCCGCGCCAGGCCGATTGCGGCTGATCCAGGGCGATGCGCTGGCGGTCGACGAGGACGCGGAAGCCGGCGCGGGCGCGCATGTCGTTGCCAACCTGCCCTACAATGTCGGCACCGCTCTGCTGGTGCGGTGGCTCGGCGGCGAGCAATGGCCACCTTGGTGGACATCATTGACCTTGATGTTTCAGCTCGAAGTCGCCGAACGGATCGTGGCACGGCCGAACACGTCCGCTTACGGGCGCCTCGCCATCCTTGCCCAGTGGCGGAGCGAAGCGCGGATCGCGATGCGCGTTCACCGCTCCGCCTTCGTGCCGCCGCCCAAGGTGATGTCGGCGGTCGTCCATATAGTTCCGAAGGAGATGCCGGCAGGCGTCCGTGCCGCGACGCTCGAACGGCTCACCGCCGCCGCCTTCGGCCAACGCCGAAAGATGCTGCGCCAGAGCCTCAAATCGTTACCCGGCGGCCTCGACGCCCTCGCCGCGGCCGGCATCGCTGCAGACCGGCGCCCGGAGACTTTGAGCGTGGACGAATTCGTCGCCGTCGCGCGGACGCTCGACGCCTAATTCTGCTTCGGCGAAGCGGGCTCGGGCCGTTCGGCGGTGACCACCTCCGGCGGCGGGCCCTTGGCGATGACGGCGGCGAGCTGGGCCACCTGCGGGCAACTATTGTGGCAGATGGTGCGGATGCGATCGAGATTCTGCTTCGCCCGATCGACCGCGCCGCGCTGGACCAAAGCGTCGCCCTGGCCGGCGAGCGCGTTGACGTCGTTCGGCTCGAGCTTCAGCGCATCGAAATAGAATTTGATCGCCTCGCCAAACATCTTCTCGCCCTGCGCGGAATGGGCGAGGCCGATATAGGCGCCGCGGTTGCGCGGATCGACGGCGAGCGCGCTTTCGAGCAGATCCCTCGCTTGCGAATAATGGCCCTCGGCATTCTGCGCCTCCGCCTGCTGCGTCAGGGCGACCGAGCGCGGATCGATCTGGTTGTCGGGCTTTTGCGAGAAGCCGGCGCTGGCCAAAGTGGCGACCATGATCGCGGCGGAAAGGGCGATCGGGGTGAGGCGCATCAAATTCTCCATGTTCCAATCGCGCAAGGACTTAGCATGGCGCCCGCCAGCGCGCGACGAAAAAGCCGTCGGTGCCGTCATGCCCCGGGGTCAGCAGCCGCCCCGGCCCGGCTGACCGCCCGAAATGCATGCCAATCTCTTCCGGAACCATGGATGAACGGGCGGCGAAGCATTCCGCCTGCCCTCGCCCCTCCCCGGTCAGGACCGAGCAGATTGCATAGACGACAGCGCCGCCGGGCCGAACGAGCGCGGCAGCGAGATCGAGCAGCCGAGCCTGCGCCTCGACGAAGCGATCTAAGCGCTCCGGAGTGAGCCGCCAGCGCAGCTCCGGATTGCGGCGCCATGTGCCGGTGCCCGAGCAGGGTGCATCGACGAGCACGAGGTCCAGCGCCCCGACGAGATCGCCGAGCACGTCCATCTCACGCCCCGGGTCGAGCAGGCGCGGCTCGACGATGGTGACGCCCGCACGCGCAAGCCGCGGCGTCATGCGCGCAAGGCGGCCCCGGTCGGTGTCGGAAGCGATCAGGCGGCCGTCATTGCCCATCTCGGCGGCGAGAGCGAGCGTCTTGCCGCCTGCGCCGGCGCAGAGGTCGAGCACGGCCATGCCCGGCTCGGCGGCGCAGGCGAGCGCGAGCAACTGGCTGCCCTCGTCCTGGATTTCCACGAGGCCGAAAGACCATGCCTCCGTCTCCTCAACCCGCGATCCTTCCGGAAGCCGAAGACCGATCGGGGATAGCGGCGTGGGGACCGGTTCCCGCAATTGCTCCATCACCTGCTCGCGCGCGCCCTTCAATCTGTTGACGCGAAGGTCGAGCGGCGCGCGGTCGAGCAGAGCCGACCATTCTTCCGAAGTGACGCGGGGATCGAGCCGGGGGATGAGCCATTCAGGAACGGCGGCCCCGTTCGCGTGCTGGCCAAGCTCGTCGGGTTCGACCGGCGCCGGCCCGTGATGCGAACCGTCGAATGTCGCGAGGAGGTCCGGATCCTCCGATGCAATTGCAAGGAGGGCGGCGCGACCGGATTGCGGCCGCTCCGCCGAAGCGCGGATGGCGCGATAGACGAGCTCGCGTACGGCCCGCCGGTCCTTCGACCCGGCATAGCGGCGCGCCGCGAAATAGCGGCTGACGAGGGTGTCGGCGGCGGCACCGCCTTCGCGGGCAGCGGCGATCACCTGGTCCAGGATTTCGATCGTCGCCTGGGCGCGGGCGGCGGGAATCATGGCTCAGCGGCGATAATTAGGCGCCTCGCGCGTGATCGACACGTCGTGGACGTGGCTCTCGCGCAGGCCGGCATTGGTGATGCGCACGAAACGCGCGCGCTTCTGCAGCTCGGCGATTGTGCCCGACCCGGTATAGCCCATCGCGGCCTTCACGCCGCCGACCAGCTGGTGGATCACGTCGCGGACATGGCCCTTGTATGGAACCTGCCCCTCGATCCCCTCGGGGACGAGCTTCAGCTGATCCTTGATGTCCTGCTGGAAATAGCGGTCGGCCGATCCGCGCGCCATCGCCCCGACCGAGCCCATGCCGCGATAGGATTTGTAGGAACGGCCCTCGTAGAGGAACGTCTCGCCCGGCGCTTCCTCGGTGCCCGCGAGCAGCGAGCCGACCATGACGGTCGAGGCGCCCGGCCGCCAGCGCCTTGGCGATATCGCCCGAGGTGCGC
Organism: uncultured Alphaproteobacteria bacterium; assembly: GCA_963777295.1. GTDB lineage: Bacteria > Pseudomonadota > Alphaproteobacteria > Sphingomonadales > Sphingomonadaceae > Allosphingosinicella. The sequence continues at coordinate 228,957 of CAVZPV010000004.1, read as the reverse complement.
AGGCCGCCGTCGGCGATGATCGGCGTGCCGCTCTTCGCCGCCTCGGCGGCGGAGTCCATGACGGCGGTCAGCTGCGGCACGCCGACGCCTGCGATCACCCGCGTCGTGCAGATCGAACCTGGCCCGATTCCGACCTTCACCGCGTCGGCGCCGGCGGAGATGAGCGCGCGAGTCGCCTCGGCGGTCGCGACGTTGCCGGCGACGATCTGGACGCTGTTCGAAAGGTTGCGCACCCGCTCGACCGCCGCTGGCGACATCGACGATTGTGGCCATGCGCGGTATCGATGACGATGAGGTCGCATTCGGCTTCGATCAATGCGCGGCTGCGCTCGAAGCCCTTGTCGCCGACGGTGGTTGCGGCCGCGACCCGCAGCCGGCCCGATGCATCCTTGGTCGCGTTCGGGATAGGCGCCGGCCTTCTCGATATCCTTGACCGTGATCAGGCCGATGCAGCGCCGATCCTCGTCGACCACGATCAATTTCTCGATCCGGCGCTGATGGAGCTGCCGCCGCGCTTCCTCCGGCGTCACGTCGGGACCGACCGTGGCGAGATTCTCGCTGGTCATCAGCTCCGAGACGGGCTGCTTCGGGTTTTCGGCGAATCGAACGTCGCGATTGGTGATGATGCCGACGAGCCGGCCGTTCTTCTCGGTCACCGGAATGCCGGAAATGCGGTGCTTCGCCATCAGCTCGAGCACGTCGGCGAGCGTCTGGTCGGGGGCCACCGTGATCGGGTTGACGACCATGCCGCTCTCGAAGCGCTTGACCGTCCGCACCGCCGCCGCCTGCTCCTCGACGTCGAGATTGCGGTGGAGGACGCCGATGCCGCCGAGCTGCGCCATCGCGATCGCCATCTCGGCCTCGGTCACCGTATCCATCGCCGAGGAGACGATCGGGATGTTGAGGCCGATCTCTCTGGTGACGCGCGTGCGCACGTCCGCCTGGCTCGGCAGCACCGCCGATTCGGCCGGGGTCAGCAGCACGTCGTCGAAGGTCAGGCCGAGCGGGATTTCCATGGAGTCTGTCTCTTGGCTGCGGAACGGGCGAATGCGAGCCGTCCGCGCACCGCCAAAGCGGCCGCGCGAACGGACGTACCGGGAGCGGTATCAGGCGATGGGGAGGGGGCTGCGCGAAAGCGGAGGGCCATCCCGTCGCTTAGTGCAAGGGCCGTCGCGCTGGCAAGCGGTCAAAAGCCGCGATGACGACGACGCACCTGCGCCATTGTGAAATCCGCGCCGGGCCGCCAAGGAGGAAATCATGACCAAATCGGCGACCGACGTGATGCAGGAGATTCTCTTTTCCGCCGTGCTCGATTCGATCGCGGCGCTGAAGACGGCGTCGAAAGGCCTGCCCAACAACCTGGTGCGGGACATCGGCGCGCTCCACGCCAACACGACTTTCGCCGATCTCCCGGCCGAGGTGCAGGCGAGCATCAATGCAAGCGTCCGCGCGGCGTTCACGCGTCTGCTCAAGGAGGGCTATTCGGTGGCGCCGGGCCAGAGCGGCGCACCGCGCAACCCACCGCCGCGACGCGATTCGGGCGGCGAAGGGCAAAGGCGCGGCGGCCCGCCGGGGCGCGGTCCACGGCCGGGTGGCGGACGTCCTCCGGGACCGGGGCGCGGGCCGAATCGCGGTCCCGGCCATGGGCGCAAGCCGCCGCGAAGCTGAATGCACAACTGAACCGGATCGGCTCACCCTGCGTTCAACCCAGACGTGCGAGAACAAGCTCTTGCCTGGCTTGAGGTTTTTCGAACGTGTTCGCGAACGCAATCGATACGAGACGGAATGACCGGATCAAGGCCGTGCTCGGCGCCGCTGTGTTTGAGGGCGTGCTCGCTTATGCCTTGATTGTCGGCCTCGGCGTCAGCACGGTCTATCGCAATCAGGCGCCGACCTTGACCGTCGGCCTGCTCCCCGATCGGCCGCCGACACCGCCCCCGCCGAGGAAGAAGCAGGTCGAAAAGCCCAAGGCGCGCCCGTTGAAGGAAGGCGCCGCCGCGCCGCCGAATCTGAAAGCGACGCCGACCGAGATCGTGCGCCCGCCCCCACCGCCGGTCCGCCTGCCTCCACCTCCGCCCGTCGCGACGGCACCGATCGCCGGAACGGGCGCCGCGTCCCGTGCCGGCGCCGCGCCGATTCCCGGACCGGGCACCGGCAGCGGCGGCGTCGGCAACGGCACGGGCAGCGGCAATGGCGGCAACGGTCCCGGTGGCGGCGGCGGCGACGGCGGCAGGCCGGCCGCGCTGGCTCAAGGGCAACATCAAGGACAAGGATTATCCGCGCGACCTGGCCCAGGCCGGCATTGGAGGCACCGTCTGGGTGCGCTTTGCGGTCGAGACGAATGGGCATGCGACCAACTGCGCCGTCACCCGCTCGAGCGGTCATGCCGAGCTCGACGAGGCAACGTGCCGCGTGATCGAGCAGCGCTACCGCTATAAACCGGCCGCGGATCGCAGCGGCCGACCGGTTCGATCCTGGCAAACCGAACGGCAGTACTGGCACATCCTCCAAAACGGCGAGCGCGAGCCTGACGACGACGAACCGGACGACGGCGACTGATCGGAAAAGAAACCCCCGCGGTCAGCTCGTCTGTCGCGCGCGCGCCAGCGTGAAGCGCGCCTGGTCGACGTGCATGCGCTCGATCATCTCGCCTTCCCAGCGCTCGGCACCGCCGGTCGCGGCGGCGATCAGGCGGCGGGCTTCGTCGACTTCTTCCGGCGAGGGCCCGAAGACGCGATTGGCGGTCTCGATCTGGTTGGGGTGGATGAGCGACTTGCCGTCGAAGCCGAAGCGCCTTCCCTCCTCGCATTCGGCGGCGAAGCCCTCCGGATCCTCCAGCCGGTTATAGACGCCGTCGAAGGCGGCGATGCCGGCGGCGCGGGCGGCGAGCAGGATCGTCTGCAGGGCGGTGCGGAGCGCCGGCCGGGCATGGCCGGGGCGCAGGCCGAGATCGGCGGAGAGATCGTTGGTGCCCGCGACGAGCGCCGCCGCCTCCCGCGCGATGGCCGGTGCGGCAAGCACGCCTTTGGCCGTCTCGATCATCGCCAGCACGGGCTTGCCGGTCGCTCCGGCGACCGCCGCAATCTCACTCGCGTCCGACGTCATCGGGTAGATGAGGACATCGGCCGCGCAGCCGGCGGCGGCGGCGAGATCCGCTTCGTGCCACGGCGCCTTCGAATTGATCCGGATAGCCGCCAGTCCCGGAAAGGGCTGGCGCACCGCCTCCACGGCAGCAGCGCGCGCACTGTCCTTGTCCTGCGGCTTCACCGCATCTTCGAGGTCGAGCACGACCATGTCCGCGGCCAGCCCCCGCGCCTTCTCGATCGCGCGCGGATTGGAGGCGGGGAGGAAGAGCAAAGAGCGGCAGAGGCGCAGTTCGGGGGCGTCGGACATGGCTGCGAATTTGCTTGGAAGCCGCCCGCTTTGTCTACATGATATGCGCCTGATTGCCCGAGGAGGGGCTCTTTCGATGGTATTGATCCCGATTCTCGTCGTCGTCGTCCTGGTGCTGATGTTCCTCATGTCCAGCATCAAGATCGTCCGCCAAGGCTATCATTATACGATCGAACATTTCGGCCGCTTCACCGACGTCGCCAAGCCCGGCTTCAATTTCTACATGCCCTTCTTCTACCGGGTCGGCCGCAAGGTGAACATGATGGAGCAGGTGCTCGACATCCCGGGCCAGGAGATCATCACCAAGGACAATGCGATGGTCGCGGTGGACGGCGTCGTCTTCTTCCAGGTGCTCGACGCCGCCAAGGCCGCCTATGAGGTGTCGGACCTCTACACCGCCATCATGCAGCTCTCGACCACCAACCTGCGCACGGTGATGGGCTCGATGGATCTCGACGAGACCCTCTCCAAGCGCGACGAGATCAACGCGCGGCTGCTCAACGTCGTCGATCAGGCGACCGAAGCCTGGGGCGTCAAGATCACCCGCGTCGAGGTGCGCGACATCCGGCCGCCGGCCGACATCGTCAATGCGATGGGCCGCCAGATGAAGGCGGAGCGCGAGAAGCGCGCGAATATCCTCGAAGCCGAGGGCATGCGCGCCTCGGCCATCCTCAAGGCGGAGGGCGAGAAGCAGTCGGCGATCCTCTCGGCCGAAGGCACGCGCGAAGCGGCGTTCCGCAGCGCCGAGGCGCGCGAGCGCGCCGCCGAGGCGGAAGCCAAGGCGACCCAACTCGTCTCGGAGGCGATCGAGAAGGGCTCGGCGCAGGCGATCAACTATTTCATCGCGCAGAAATATGTCGAGGCGGTCGGCATGTTCGCGCGCTCGCCCAATGCGAAGACCATCCTGTTCCCGGTCGAGGCGACGCAGCTGATCGGCACGCTGGGCGGCATCGGCGAGCTGGCGCGCGAGGCGCTCGGGCGCGGCACGGCAACGCCGGGCGGCGCCAATGCCTCGCCGCCCGCTTCTCCGCCGGCGAAGCGCAAGGGGCCGTTCGAGGGCGGCGGCCAGTCGTGAACGGGATGGAGCCGTACTGGCTCTGGCTGATCGCGGCTGCGGCGCTCGGCATTGCCGAGCTGCTCTTTCCCGGCATCTTCCTGATCTGGATTGCGGCGGCGGCGGCGGGCACCGGTCTGTTGACCCTCGTGACCGGCGTCGGCCTCCCCTTCCAATTCGCCCTGTTCGCCTTGCTGGCGATCGCTCTCAATCTATCTCGGGCGGCGCTGGTATGCCGCCCATCCGGTCGAGACCGAGGACCCCTTACTCAACGACCGTGCCGCGCGGCTGATCGGGCGCACCGTCGTCGTCGCCGCGCCGATCGAGCATGGCGAAGGACGGGTTAAGGTCGGAGACAGTGTGTGGAATTGCCGCGGCCCGGATTGCGCGGCGGGTACGCGGGTGCGGATCACCGGTGCCCAAGGGACTTGCCTCGTCGTCGAACCGCTGTCGCTCGACGCCGAGGCGAAGCCCCTGCTGCCCAACGCCGGACTAAGCGCTCAGGCTTTCGTCTTGCTGCGGCTCCTGCTGGAGCTGCTGGCGCTCCGGCTCTTCGATTTCGAGCCGCCTGTGCTTCGGCCACGCACCATTGCCGCGGCGCCCGCCGCAGCGGCCACGCCGGCCACCGCCGCCGCGCCGATGCCGATATTCTTCCAGGTGAAGAGGCTGCTTTCGCCGAGCGCGCTGCCGTCCTTCTCCTCTTCCATGAACACGGCATTTTCGCCGTTGGCGGAGAGGCGGACCTGATTGCCCTCGATGTCGGCGACGAGGCCGACCGAAACATAATGATGATGGTCCGAATGGGAGCCGCTGTCGGCCTTGATCAGCTTGATGCGCTCGCCTTCGACCTTGTCGACCGTGCCGACATGGACGCCGTCGGCGCCGATAATTTCCATATGCTCCCGGATGCGGCTGAGGTCCGCCATGTTCGTCTCCTTGGTTTGAAGCTCCCTCGAAGAACAAATCCCAGCCGGAATGGATGCATATGGAGCGCTCAGAAAGGAACGCGCGTGCCGAACCCTTTCGCCCTCGCGCGCTCCACCAGATACCAGCCGGCGGCGAGGTCCTGGACGATGCTGCCGAGCGATTTGTAGACAGTCACGTCATCCGGCGCGGTGCGGCCCGGCAGCGTGCCGGCGAACACTTCGCCGATCTCGCCGAGCACATGATCCTCGCCCACCGCCCCTTCGGCCATGGCCACGAGCAGCTCTGCGCCCTGGCGGAGCACGCCTTCCTTGTGGTCGGCGAAGAAGCGGGCGCGGCGGACGAGCGCGGTGTCGATCTCGACCGGGCCGGCGCGGCTTGAGCCGACGACGTTGAGATGGGTGCCGTCCTTCACCCATTCGCTTCGAAGGATCGGCTCGGACGCGGCGCTCACGGTGCAGACAATGTCCGCATCGCCAACGGCTTCCTCGACAGAATCCATGGCGATGCCGCCAACGCGCTCTGCCAGCGAGCGCGCTTTCTCCGGCGACCGGCCCCAGATCGCGATCCGCTCCAGCGGCCGCGCGGCGGCGATCGCCTCTGCGTGGCGGAGCGCCTGTTCACCGGTGCCGAGGATGGCGAGGCGGCGTGCATCGGGGCGGGCGAGGGCTTCGGTCGCGGCGGCCGACGCTGCGGCGGTGCGGATGCCGGTGATCTCCGACGCATCGAGCATTGCGGCAAGCGCGCCGGTATCCGGATCGAACAAGGCGACGAAGCCCTGATGCGACGGCACGCCGGGACGTGGCGGGAAGACGCTCAGCAGCTTCGCCCCGAACGTCTGCTCCATCGCCCCCGGCATCACGCCGAAGGCACGCCCGCCGTCGAGATCGAGGATTTGGCGAAGGAGTTGGCGCGTCCTTCCCCTCGAAAGCGCGATCATCGCCTCGCGCATCAGCGGGATGCAGGTTTCGTAGGCGAGGTGCGCGGCCACCTCCTCGCGGGAGATAACGAGCAGGCCGTCACGGCTCACGCGCCCCACACCTCCCGGGCGAAGGCGAGGAAGTTGAGGCCGAGGATCTTCTCGATCCGCCGCTCCGAATAGCCTTTCTGCCGGAGCAGGTGGGCAAGGCGGCGGAACTGCCCCGGCCCCTGCAGGTCCTCGACGAAGGGCAGGTGTCGGCACTCTCGCCTGCCGCTCCGATCCCCGCCTTCTTCCGGTCCGCGACCTGTTGGCGAATGTGCGCGCGATAGGCGGCCATGTCGTCGATGCCGGTGATGCCGCCGTCGGTGCCGATGCCGACATGATCCTCGCCGCAGACGTTCACCGCGTGATCGATATGGGCGACGACGTCCTCGGCATGGGCGACGCTGGTCCGGTTGAGGAAGGGCATGAAATAGATGCCGACAAAGCCGCCGCGCGAAGCCACGAGGCGCAATTCCTCGTCCGTCTTGTTGCGCGGCAGATCGACCAGGGCCCGGCAGCCCGTGTGATTGATCGAGATCGGCTGCTTTGAAACCCGCGCCGCGTCGAGGCAGGTGCGCTCGCCGCTGTGAGAGAGATCGACCATCAGCCGTTTCGCGTTGAGCCGCTCCACCACCTCGCGGCCGAACGGCGTCAGGCCGCGGTTCTCCGGCGCCATCGAGCCGTCGCCGAGCTGGTTGGCCGGATTGTAGGTGAGCTGGATCACGCGCACGCCGAGATCGGCGAAGATGTCGACCCGATCCACCTTGTCTCCCATCATCGCCGCGTTCTGGAAGCCGTAGATGATGCCGATCCGCCCTTCGCTCTTGGCCTGCAGGATGTCGGCCGCGGTCAGCACCTTCATCAGGTCGCGCGACTGGAGCCGCACCCGCGCATCCCAGGCGCCGATGTCGCCACGGTGTATTCGAACGGCTCCATGGGCCCGGCGACATAGCCCAGCGTGATGTTGACCGCGTTCAGGCCGGAGGCATGGGCATCGGCGACGATGCGCGGTTCGAGCGGTCCCCGCGTGATGCCGCCGACACCCGCGCCGGACGTGTCCTCTTCCCAGTGATTGGGGTTTTCGAGCCCGCCGAGCGCGTTGATGATCAGCATGTCGTTCCGGAGCTGCCGCACCGGGGCGGCGGCGGTCAAGAGCGCCGCGGCACTCCCGGCCAATACGGTCCGGCGGTCAGCCTCCATGGTTCGGCTCCGGATGGTAATCGGCGCGCTGGAAGCGGCGGCCGCGTTTGACCGTGAGGACGACGCTACGCAAATTGTGGACGTCGAGTAGCGGATTCTTCGACAGGATGGCGAGATTGGCCAGCTTGCCGGGCTCGATGGTGCCCATGTCCTTCTCCTGGCCCATCGCCATGGCACCGGTGAGGGTCGCGGCGCGGATCACCGCCTCGGGCGGCAGGCCCGCCGGACCGCCGAGCAATTCGAACTCGTCGAACACGGCCGGCCAGGGCGCCTCCGGCGGCGTCTCCCCATCCGTGCCGGAGGAGATGAGCACGCCCGCGCGCCACGCCTGGTTGGTGAGCTTTGTCGCCAGCGCGACGGTGCATTGCGGCGTCTTCCCCGCCTTCCGGGCCGCTTCCTCGCCCTCGATATAGACGCGGTTGGTGGCGTCGAGGATGATGCCGCGGCGGTGCATCTCCGCGAAGAGCGCGGCCATCGCCGGATTGTCGTGCTCGAAAAGGGCATAATCGACCGGGAAGCGATGCTGGTACGCGTCCGGCCGCTTCGCCATCGCTTGGTAGGCGAGATAGCAAGTGTGGGAGACGGTATCGACGCCGGCGCGGACCACCTCCTCGGGCGTCGCCGGGAAGACCATGCCGTGCGCCCAGACCTTCATGCCCTGGCGATGCGCCTCGCGGGTGATCGCAGCGACCAGCGAGCCGGGAAGGTTGGCGTAGATCTTGACCGCCGTCGCTGAGGTGCCGCGCGCCAAAGTGACGGCGGTGACGAGGTCGGTATGGTCGTCGATCGCCTGCATCCAGGGGACGTGGCCGGCATCGGCGCCTTCGGCGGCGGCATGGGTACGGGGATCGTCGAAGAAGCTCGGCCCGGCCATTAAAGCGGCATAATAAATGTCCGGCGAGGCTATCTCGCCGACGCGCGCGGCACGGGTGAGCTCGGCGACATTGCGCAGATCGTCGGCCATGTCGCGGATGGCGGTGACGCCGCTGTAGACATCGCGCTTGAGCCTGGCCTCGGCCGCCGGCGTGTCGGGCGGCGTCGCCAGATGCTGGTGGCTGTCGATCAACCCCGGCAGGAGATAGCGGCCGGTGAGGTCCACCTGCTCCGCACCGGCAAGCTGGACCGGCGTCAGCGCGCGGTCGGGCAGCACGGCGGCGATCCGCTCGCCGTCGGTCACCACCGCCATGTCGGCGCGGAGCGTTGCGCCGGTCCCGTCGATCAGGGCGGCGTGGCGGTAGACGACCTTCGTGCCTTGGTGGGCGGGTTCGAACGGTGCGGCGGCGGTGAGGAGCAGGCCGAGGGCGGCCAGCAATAGGGACCTGGTTGGCATCGACCTCACCTTGGCGGCTCAGGCCTCTTCTGTGAAGGCAAATCCGGCAGCGGCGCGAGATCGGGCTCGCACCAGCCAAGCCGCGCCTCGACAGAGAAGAGCCGTTCGTGACTGTAGAAGCGCAGCGGCCAGTCGCGCTGCCCTTGCGGCGCGCGGAGCAGATCATTCACTTTCTCCACGAGCGACACCGCCGCCAGGGTGCTGGCGAGGAACAGGCGCCCAGCGCGGACGAAGCACTGGGTGATCGTCTCGTGATAGCCCTGCGTCTCGTCATTCACGCCGCCGACGCTTTCGTTGAAGCGGCGGATGATGACGGGCAGGTCGCGCTCGGGCAGGACGTCCGGCCGTTCTACGATCAGCCACAGGCAGGCGGCGAGATGCGCCTCGTGCGTCCATTCCGGCCGATCCAGGGAGCAGGCGAGCAGCCCCTCCCCGATGTGACGTACCGCTTCGTCGCTGGCGAAGAGGCGCGGCTGATAGTGTTCGGTCATTCCGTTTCCCCCAAAAGAAAGGAGCGCGCCGGCCCTCGCCGACGCGCTCCTCATGAGCTTTTCTGGCTGAGCGTCAGGCGGCCGTCGGTGCAGCTTCCCTCACGCCTTCGTCGACATGCTCTTCGAACTTGGCGAAATTGTCGATGAACAGCTTCGACCAGCTTCGCCGCCGTCGCGTCATAATCGGCCTTGTCCGCCCAGGTGTCGCGCGGGTCGAGGATCGCGCTGTCGACGCCAGGCACCGCCGACCGGCACCTCGAAGCCGAAATTCGGATCGGTGCGGAACTCGGCATGGTTGAGGCTGCCGTCGAGCGCGGCATTGAGCAACGCGCGGGTCGCCTTGATCGGCATGCGCTTGCCGACGCCATATTTGCCGCCCGTCCAGCCGGTATTGACCAGCCAGCAGTCGACGCCGCCCTTCGCGATCCGCTCCTTGAGCAGATTGCCGTAGACCGAAGGATGGCGCGGCATGAACGGCGCGCCGAAGCAGGTCGAGAAGGTCGCCTCGGGCTCGGTGACGCCGATCTCGGTGCCGGCGACCTTGGCGGTGTAGCCCGAGAGGAAATGGTACATCGCCTGGTCCGGGCGTCAGCCGCGCGATCGGCGGCAGCACGCCGATAGGCGTCGGCGGTCAGGAAGATGATGTTCTTCGGCACCGGCCCCATATTGTCGCGCGAGCAGTTCGGGATGAACTCGATCGGATAGGCGCCGCGGCTATTCTCGGCGATGGCGTCGAATCGTCGAGATCGAGCTCGCGCGTGTCGGGATCGATCACGACATTTTCGAGCACGGTGCCGAAGCGCTTGGTGGTCGCGAAAATCTCCGGCTCGGCCTCGGCCGACAGGCGGATCATCTTGGCGTAGCAGCCGCCCTCGAAATTGAAGACGGCGGTGTCGGACCAGCCATGCTCGTCGTCGCCGATCAGGGTGCGGCTGGCATCGGCCGAGAGCGTCGTCTTGCCGGTGCCCGAGAGGCCGAAGAAGATGGCGGTGTCGCCCTTCGGGCCGATATTGGCCGAGCAGTGCATCGGCATCACGCCCTTCGACCGGCAGGAGGTAGTTGAGGACGCCGAACACCGACTTCTTCATCTCGCCGGCATAGCGCGGTGCCGCCGATCAGGATCAGCTTCTCGGTGAGGTTGACCGCGACCACCGTCTCGGACTGCGGCAGCCGTGACGTTCCGGGATCGGCGCGGAAGCTCGGCAGGTCGATGATCGTGAATTCGGGCTCGAAGCCCGCGAGGTCCGCCGCCTCGGGCCGCACCAGCAACGTGCGGATGAACAGATTGTGCCAGGCGAGCTCGTTGATGACGCGCACGCGCACGCGATGCTCGGGCTGCGAGCCGCCATAGAGATCCGGCGACGAACAGCGTCTCCTTCTCGCCGAGCGCGGCCATGAAATCGGCCTTCAGCACCGCGAACTGCGTCCGGAGCTCATCGACTGGCTTATTGTCCCACCAGATCGTGCTCTCGGTTTCGGCATCGCGGACGATGAATTTGTCCCTGGCCGAGCGGCCGGTGTGCTTGCCGGTCGCGACGACCAGCGGGCCGTCGTTGGCGAGCAGCCCTTCGCCACGGCGCACGGCCTCCTCGACCAGCTGCGGGGTGCCGAGATTCCAGTGGATTTCGGCGGGGGTGATCGATGCCCTGACGGCCAGGCCGAAGGACGGCACGCGATTGCTCACGAATCTTCTCCAAACTTCCGTTTCCACGATGAAAGGGCGGCCGGGGAGGCCGCCCCGTCGGGTTGGCGCCCGCATAGTGGAGCGCCCGCGCGCCGTCAAAGCCGCCGCCGGGCTTTGGTTGCCCTAGCGCCGTCATCTCGGCTCCAGTAAGAGCCGGTCCGATGATCGGCAACGATCGCGCTGGTCGACGACGACCGCAACATCCTGACCTCGGTCTCGATCGCGCTGCAGGCGGAGGGCTTCGCTGACCCGCGTCTATTCGGACGGCGAGGCGGCGCTGAAGGCGCTGGTCGACAACCCGCCCGACCTCGCCGTGCTCGACATCAAGATGCCGCGAATGGACGGGATGGAGCTGCTGCGCCGGCTGCGCGAGAAAAGCCGATCTGCCGGTCATCTTCCTGACCTGCAAGGACGACGAGCTGGACGAGGCGCTCGGCCTCGCGATGGGCGCCGACGATTATATCGCCAAGCCGTTCTCGCCAGCGGCTGCTGATCGCCCGCATCCGCGCCATCCTGCGGCGCACCGAGCTTCGCGCCGCGCCAGCGGACGAGGCGGCCGGCGGACGAGACAGCCGAGCCGATCGCGCGGCCGGCTGCCATGGACCCGGCGCGGCATCGGGTGACCTGGGACGGCGAAGGAGGTGACGCTGACCGTCACCGAATTCCTGATCCTCGAGGCGCTGGCGCAGCGGCCGGGCGTCGTCAAGTCGCGCAACCAGCTGATGGACGCGCCTATCAGGACGACATCTATGTCGACGACCGCACGATCGACAGCCACATCAAGCGGCTGCGGCGCAAGTTCCGCGCGGTCGATCCCGACTTCGAGGCGATCGAGACGCTCTACGGCGTCGGATATCGCTTTGGAGAGGAATGACGAGAAGGACCTCGCGACTGCGCTGGTCGGGGCGATGGTCGCTCACCACGCGCATCCTCGCCGTCAACATCTTCGCGCTCGCTCATGCTCGCCGGCAGCCTCTTCTATCTCGACAGTTTCCGGCGCCGGCTGACCGAGCAAGCGGCTCGACCAGACGCCCAGATCGAGGTGCGGATGGCCGCGCGATGCGCTCGCCGCCTGCCGCAGCCGAACCAGCGCCAGGCGCTGCTCACGCGCCTCGGCGCCACAGCCAGACGCGGCTTCGCCTGTTCGGACCGGACGGGCGCCTGCTCCTCGACAGCTGGACCGCCAGCGCAACCCGACTTACGATCTTACCGATCCCGCCCAGGAACGCTGGCGGCAAGCATTTCGCGCGCTTGCTCGACCATATGTTCGACACGGTCGTCGGGTCGCGGCGCCCGCCGCTGCTTCGCCGAGCCCCGAAGGCGGCCGCCTCGCTGCCTGGCCGGAGGCGCAGCAGGCACTCGCCGGCGACCGGATCACGGCGATGATGCGGCGAGCGCACCGGAGCGTACGCCGATTCCTCTCCGCCGCCATGCCGGTCGCGCGGCCAGCATCAGGTGCTGCTCCTCACCGTCAATGCGCGCGACATCCGCCGGGTCGTGCGCGCGGAGCGGTGCACGGCTCGGCATCGTCCTGCTGGTCACGATCGTCGTGTCGGTTTTGCTCTCGCTGTTCCTCGCGCGCACCATCGCCCTGCCGCTGCGCCGGCTTGCCCGCGCCGCGCATCGTGTCCGGCTGGGCCGCGCGCGCGAGGTGCGTGGTGCCGCGCCTGCCCCGCCCGTCGCGACGAGATCGGCCTGCTCGCTCGCGCGCTCAGCGACATGAGCCAGGCGCTGCGCGCACCGGATCGATGCGACCGAGGCCTTCGCCGCCGACGTCACCCACGAGCTGAAGAACCCGCTCGCCTCGCTGCGTTCGGCGGTCGACAGCCTCGACCGGATCGAGGATCCGGAGCTGCAGCCGCGCAGCTGCTCGATGTCGTGCGCGACGATGTCGCACCGGCTCGACCGGCTGATCACCGACATCGCCGAGGTCTCGCGCCTCGACGCCGAGCTGTCGCCGCGCCCGCTTCGAACCGGTCGATCTCGGCGCTGCTGATCGAGTCGCTGCTCGATCACTGGGAGAAGCGCGGCGGCGGAGCGCGGCGTCCGCCTCGCTTTCGCGCGGCCGCGCGCGGACACGGCCGTCATGCTTGGGCGACGAAGGCGCGGCTCGCGCGGGTGATCGACAATCTCGTCGACAACGCCATCTCCTTCTCGCCCGCCGGGCGGCCTGGTCGAGATCGCCGCGCGCGCATGTCGATGCCGAGGTGCTCGTCTCGGTCGAGGATGAAGGGCCCGGGCGTGCCGGAATTGGCACGCGCGAAGATCTTCCGGCGCTTCCACAGCGTGCGACCCGAGAGCGAGGAGTTCGGACGCCATTCCGGGCTCGGCCTCGCCATCGCCAAGGCGATCGTCGAAGGCCATGACGGCACGATCATGGTCGAGGGACGCGGCGACGGCGGCCCGGGCGCGCGCTTCGTCCTCTGCCTTTCGCCGATCAGAAGCCGATGAGCGAGACGCGCTCCACGCCACCTGCGTCGCGATCGGCGGGCCGCGGCGTGCTGATCGGGGGCCGTCGGGCAGCGGCAAGTCCGATCTCGCGCTGCGCCTGATCGATCGCGGCGCGCGCCTCGTCAGCGACGATTATACGATGCTCTCCGAGGACGGCGGGCGCCTCGCTCGCCCGCGCGCCGGAGACGATCGCCGGCAAGCTCGAGGTGCGCGGCGTCGGCATCGTCGAGATGACCATGCCGATACGGACGTGCCCGTCTGTGCTCGTCGCGGATCTCGACCGAGTCGCCCGAGCGACTGCCCGACCGGCGCCGACAAGCGCCGAGTCGCTCGGCACCGTCGTGCCCGCAATGCGCTCTCGCCGCGCTTGAGGCATCGGCCCCGCTCAAGCTAGAGCGGGCGCTCCTCCGTTTCGGACTCCCGCTCCCGTGAAATCCGGCCCGACCCCCAACGCCTCCTCCTCGTCACCGGCCTGTCCGGCGCGGGCAAATCGACCGCGCTTCGGACGCTCGAGGATATCGGCTGGGAGGTGGTCGACAATCTCCCGCTCTCCTTGCTCGAAGACCTGCTGTCGACGCCGCCGCGGCAAGGGCGGCACGCGGCGACGGCGGCCGCTCGCCATCGGCATCGACAGCCGCACCCGCGACTTCGACGCCGCAGCGGCATCGTCGCGGCAGATCAAGACGCTCGCGCGAGGATCACGAATTCCCGGTCGAGACCCTGTTCTTCGACTGCGCCGGCAGCGAGCTGCTGCGCCGCTATTCGGCGAACGCGGCGGCGCCACCCGCTCGCGCCCGACCGGCCCGCCGCCGACGGCATCGCCGCCGAGCGCGAGCTGATCGCGCCGCTCCGCCGCTGGGCGGACCATGTCATCGACACGACCGACACGACCACCAACGCGCTCGCAGCAGCAGATCCGCGACCGCTTCGGCACGCCCGGCGGGCGCGCCGACGCTCACGATTATGTCGTTCGGCTTCGCGCGCGGCATGCCGCGCAACGCCGACACTCGTCTTCGACATGCGCTTCCTGCGGAATCCGCATTGGGAAGACGGTCTGCGCGACCTGCACCGGCCTCGACCCGGCGGTCGCCGACTATATCGCCGCGGACGAAGCCTATGAGCGCGCGTGTCCCAGATCGAGGATCTGCTGCTCACGCTCCTTCCCCGCTACCGGAGGAAGGAAAATCCTATGTCACCGTCGCGTTCGGCTGTACGGGCGGGCGACACCGCTCGGTGCACGTCGCCGAACGCGTCGCCGCGCGGTTGCGCGAGGCGGGATTTTCGCCCACTCTCGAACATCGCGACCTCTGCTTCGCGCGCCCGCGAAGGGGTGGACGGCGGCCGCGGGGCGGGCCGCGGAATAGGAAGTAAGAATGATCGGTCTGGTTTTGGTGACCCATGGCCGCCTGGCGGCGGAATTCGTGACGGCCATGGAGCATGTCGTTGGGCCGCAGGAGCGGATCGAGGCGATCTGCATCGGCCCCGACGACGACATGGAAGAGCGCCGCAACGACATCGCCAAGGCGATCGCGCGCGTCGACGAGGGAAGCGGCGTCATCATCCTCACCGACCTGTTCGGCGGAACCCCCTCCAACCTGGCGATTTCGCTGATGAAATCGGAGAAGATCGAGGTGATCGCCGGCGTCAACCTGCCGATGCTGATCCGCCTCGAAGGCGCCCGCAAGCTGATGGACGTGAAGGGTGCCGTCGCCGCCGCGCGCGAGGCCGGGCGCAAATATATCTCCGTCGCTTCCGAAATCTTGGGCGAGACGGTCTGACGATGGCCGAGCGGACGGTCGCATTGCTCAACAGGCGGGGCCTCCACGCCCGCGCCAGCGCCCGCTTCGTCACCGTCGCCGCCCAGCAGCAGGCCGACGTGGAGGTGGAGAAGGACGGAGCGAAGGTCTGCGGCACCTCGATCATGGGCCTGATGATGCTTGGCGCGGCGATGGGCGATACGATCACCATCCGCGCCGAAGGCGACGGCGCCGAGGAAGCGGTCGAGGCGCTGGCGCAGCTGGTCGAGGATCGCTTCGGCGAGGAGTGAGCCTTGCCGCGTTCGATCACCGCTTTTTCGAATCCGCTGGTCAAGCAGGTCCGCGCGCTTCGCGACAAGAAGCACCGGCGCGCGCGAGGGCCTGTTCATCGCCGAAGGCCTGAGCATCCTGACCGAGGCGCGGGAGACGGAACGCCTGCCGCAAATCCTCTTCTATGGCGAAGGCACGCGCCATCCGCTTGCTCGATGCCTTGATCGCCGAGACCGAGGCGGCTGGAGGCGATGTGGTCGAGACCAATGCCGATATCCTCCAAAAGCTTCAGCGGCAAGGACAATCCGCAGACGGTTGCTCGGCGTCTACCGCATCTCCGATACACGCCTCGAAGCGGCTCGACCGCGCCGCCGCCGCCGCTCTGGATCGTCGCTCAGGCGCTGCGCGATCCGGGCAATCTCGGCACGATCCTGCGCACCGGCGACGCGGTCGGCGCCGGCGGCCTGATCCTGGTCGACGATTGCGTCGATCCCTTCTCGGTCGAGGCGGTGCGTGCCTCGATGGGGGCGCTCTTCACCCAGCGCATCGCCGCAGCGCCGTGGGACGATTTCGTCGGCTGGCTGCGCGCCGGCCCTGGCCAGCTGATCGGCACCAGCCTGCACGCCGAGCTCGACTATCAGGCGCCCGCGTTACGAGAAGCCCGCCTTCATCCTTGTCGGCAACGAAGCCCAGGGCCTGCCGCGCGCCTATGAGGAGCAATGCGACCTGCTCGTGAAGATGCCGATGCTCGGCAAGGCCGACAGCCTCAACGCCGCCGTTGCGACCGCGGTCATGGCCTATGAGGTTCTCAACCAGTGGCGGCGAGCCTGAGATGATGGCAAGCCTCGACTCGCGTGAAAGGCCGCGCCATTGAGGCCGCGATGACCGATCTCTCCGCCCTGCTGCGGCCCGACAAGGGCCAGCCCGCCACACCGCTCCTGCTCGTCGATTCGAAAGGCTTCGACGCCTGGCTGAAGGGGCAGAATGAACGCGTGCGGCAAACGGTAACGGCGCAAGGCTTTCGCGGCGAAGGTTTTCAGCTCGCCATCCTTCCCGGCGAACGGGCGGACAGCTGGTCGGCCCTGCTCGGCGTCGCCAATGTCGAGAAATTGAGCCCCTGGTGCCTCGCCAGGGCCGCCGAAGTCTTGCCCGAAGGCAGCTACCGGGTCGAAGGG
The DNA here is from genome assembly GCA_963777295.1 of uncultured Alphaproteobacteria bacterium. GTDB lineage: Bacteria > Pseudomonadota > Alphaproteobacteria > Sphingomonadales > Sphingomonadaceae > Allosphingosinicella. Next base: position 212,264 of record CAVZPV010000004.1, on the reverse strand, counting down.
CGCTCGCCGGGCCCGGCCGCGCTTGGCTGGCTGCTCGGCCAATATGCGTTCGACAAATATAAGAAGCCCAAGGACCGAAAAGGCCCGCGCATCTTGCTCACGGACGAGCCGGCGCGGATCGAGGAGATCGTCCTCGTCGCCGAATCGACCACTCTCGTCCGCGATCTCGTCAACATACCGGCCGGCGACCTTGGCCCTGCCGAGCTCGAGGCGGCGGTGCGCGAGGTGGCGGACGATTGCGGCGCCGCCGTCTCACGTCACGTCCGGCGAGGCGCTGGAGCGCGACTATCCGATGATCGCTGCCGTCGGCCGCGCCGCCATTCCCGCCGCGCGCGCCGCGGCTGATCGAGCTGGAATGGGGCGACCAGCGCCATCCTCGCGCTCGCCACTCGTCGGCAAGGGCGTCTGCTTCGATTCGGGCGGGCTCGACATCAAGCCCTCTTCCGGCATGCGGCTGATGAAGAAGGATATGGGCGGCGCGGCGCACGCGCTGGCGCTCGCGCGGCTGGTAATGAAGAGCGCGTCTGCCGGTCCGCCTTCACCTGCTGATCCCGGCGGTCGAGAATGCCGTCTCGGGCGCCGCCTTCCGGCCCGGCGATATCCTCGATAGCCGCAAGGGCCTGACCGTCGAGATCGGCAATACCGACGCGGAAGGACGGCTGATCCTTGGCGATGCGCTCGCCCGCGCGGCGGAAGCGGAGCCGGAGCTGATCCTCGATTTCGCCACGCTGACCGGCGCGGCGCGAGTCGCGCTCGGCCCCGATCTCCCGGCCCTGTTCGCCAACGACGACGCGCTTGCGGCCGATCTGCTCGCCGCCGGCGAGCGAAATCGCCGATCCGGTGTGGCGGATGCCGCTCTGGAGCGCCTACGACGAGATGCTCGCCTCGGACGTCGCCGACATCAACAATGCCTCGGACGCTGCCGATGGCCGGCGCGGTCACCGCCGCCCTGTTCCTGCGCAATTCGTGCCGCAAGAGACGCCCTGGGCGCATTTCGACACCTTCGCCTGGCGCCCCGCCGCCAAGCCCGGCCGGCCCAAGGGCGGCGACGCGCTCGGCCTTCGCGCGGCCTGGTCGGTCCTCTCCGCACGCTATCGTGGCTGACGGGTTGCAGAATTTTTGCGCCGAAATCTCAACAGCTAAGAAACGAAACGCGCCCTGACTGGTTTAACAGCCGTAATAAGCGGCTCGTGAATTGGAGAAGCCAGTGTCAGACCGCGCTCTCAGGAGCTGGATGCAGACGCTGATCAGCTATGTGCGGTCGGGTCAGCCCGATCTCACCAACCGGCAGATGGCGCTCCTCATGCTCGTCTATCTGACGCCGGGCCCCCACACGGTCAGCGGCCTCGCCCATATCCTCGGCGTATCGAAGCCCGTGATCACGCGCGCCTTGAATACGCTGGGGACGCTCGGCTATCTGCGCCGCGTCCGCGACGAAGCGGACCGCCGCAACGTGTTCGTGGCCAAGACAGGGATAGGGCAGGAATTCCTTGAGCGCTTCGAACGCAATATCGAGCAGCAGGAAAGCGCCAGCCGCCGTAGCGCCGGCAAGGAACGCGGAATCCTCCTCCAGCACGGATAGGCGAATTTCCCTCGACGGCCCGTCGGTGCCGGTCGATCCTCGAATCAACGCATGGCGCAACGATATTGCCGATATCGCGCTCGCCGGCCGTCTGTTCGCCCCCCATTATGCCGCGCCGCTGATTCGCGCCTGCGGCATGCTCGCGACGCCGCTCCGCGCCGGGTCGGACGACGGTGCGGGGCAGGTTTCGGAGCTGCTTCCCGGCGAGCCTTTCGCGGTGCTCGACATCAGCGCCGGCTGGGCCTGGGGCTATTGTGTCGCCGATCATCGCGTCGGCTATGTCGAGGTGATCGAGCTGACCGAGCCGCTCGTGCCGACCCATGTGGTTGTGGAGGCGAATGCCGCCGATCCAGCCCGAGCCCGACCCGCTCGCCGCCGCCCCTCTCCTTCCTGCCGATGGGGTCCCGGCTCCACGGCAGGCGCCGCGGCGCCCTGCTCGCGATCGAAGTCGGCTTTGTGCCGGCCAGCTATTTGCGGCGCGTGGACGAGCATGACCACGACCCCGCCGCGGTCGCCCAGCGCCTCCTCAATGCGCCGTGGCTGCCGGGTGGCCGCACCTGCCACGGCATCGACGGCTGCGGCCTCGTCCAGCTCGCCCTGCAGCTTTGCGGCGTCGCCGCGCCGCGCGACCTCGACCTGCTACGGGCGGTCGGCGATGCGCTGCCGCAGGATGCGCCGCTGCACCGAGGCGACATCGTCTTCTGCGGCGACATTCCGGGAATCATGCTCGACGACCAGATGGTCATCCACGTCAGCGAAAAACTGGGCCGGGTGACTGTCGAGCCGCTCCACTGCATCGGTGCCGCACTCGATCGGCGTCGGGTGGCGCTCTAGCCGCTAAATCCCGCGCGCCCGGCGGATCGCGTACCATTTCGCCTTGTTCGCATTCTGCTCGGCGAGCGTGTTGGCGAAGACGTGGCCGCCCGTGCCGTCCGCGACGAAATAGAGCGCCTGGGTCTGCGCCGGATGGAGCGCGGCGTAGATCGACTCCTTGCCGGGATTGGTGATCGGCCCTGCCGGCAGCCCGGCCATGCGTATAGGTGTTGTAGCCGTTCACCGCGTGCAGCTCGGATTTGAGGATGCGGCGGCCGAGCGGCTTGCCCTGGGTGATCGGGTAGATGATCGTCGGATCGGCATCGAGCTTGCATGCCCTGCCGCAGCCGGTTCGAATAGACTCCGGCGACCATCGGCCGCTCCGACGGCTTCGCCGGTTTCCTTCTCGACGATCGAGGCGAGGGTCAGCGCTTCGCTTCTTGTCCTTGACCGCGGTGTCGGGCGCGCGGCCCGCCCAGAGCCGGTCGAGCGTCTTGCGTCATCGCCGCCTGCATGCGCTTCAGCACCGCCGCGCGCGTCTCGCCGCGCTGGTAGCCGTAGGCTGTCGGGCAGGACCGAGCCTTCCGCCGGCACCGGCACGCTGCCGGTCAGCATCGGGCGCGTTCATCAGCCGCTCCCAGACCAGGATCGACGGCATGCCCTTCGGGGACGATGACGAAGCGCTGCAGCGATCTTGCCGTTCTGCAGCATCCACAGGATGCGCGAGGCGCTGGCATGGGCGCGGGAATTCATATTCGCCGGCCTTGATGCCGCGCGCGACGCGCCGAACAGCCTCGCCTGAAAGAGGAAGCGGTCGGCCGACGAGATCGCGCCCGCCTTCTTCAGATAGCGACGCAACCTTCGGGAAGGTTCGCGCCGTGCGGCACCACCAGACGATGTCGGCTGCGTGAGCCGGGCCGGAGCCCTTCCAGCCCTGGATCAGCCAGAAGCCGCCGATGACGACGACCAGCAGGGCTGCCGCGACGCCGAGAGCGAGCAGCTTGCGTCATGCGGCGGCTCAGACCGCCTTCATCACCAGGCTGGCGTTGGTTCCGCCGAAGCCGAAGCTGTTGTTGAGCACCGCCTTCACCTGCGCGCTGCTTGGCGACCTTGCGGCACCAGGTCGACGCCCGCGCGTGCCCTCGCTCGGATTGTCGAGGTTGAGCGTCGGCGGCACGATCTGGTCGCGCAGCGCGAGGATGCAGAAGATCGCTCTCGACCGCGCCGGCGCCGCCGAGCAGATGGCCGATCGCCGACTTGGTCGAGCTCATCGAGACGATGACCGATATCATCGCCGAACAGCCGGCGGACCGCGCCCAGCTCCAGCTCGTCGCCGAGCGGCGTCGAGGTGCCGTGGGCGTTGATATAGTCGATGTCGGAGAGCTGCGAGGCCGGAGCTGCTTCATCGCCATCTGCCATCGCGCGGTAGCCGCCGGCGCCCTCCGGATGCGGCGCGGTGACGTGATAGGCGTCGCCCGACAGGCCGTAGCCGATCACCTCGGCATAGATTTTGGCGCCGCGCTTCTTGGCGTGCTCATATTCCTCGAGCACGACGACGCCGGCGCCCTCGCCCATGACGAAGCCGTCGCGGTCCTTGTCGTAGGGGCGGCTGGCCTGTTCGGGCTGGTCGTTGAAGTTGGTCGAGAGCGCCCGCGCCTGGGCGAAGCCGGCGATGCCGATCGGGCAGATCGCCGCCTCGGCGCCGCCCGCGAGCATGACGTCGGCATCGTCCATCGACGATCATCCGCGCCGCGTCGCCGATCGAATGCGCGCCGGTCGAGCAGGCGGTGACGACCGCGTGGTTCGGCCCCATCAGCCCGTATTTGATCGAGACCTGGCCCGAGATGAGATTGATCAGGCGGCCGTGGACGAAGTGCGGCGATACCCGCCGCGGCCCCTTATGCTCGCAGCACCAGCGATTCGCTCTCGATGCCCGGCAGGCCGCCGATGCCCGAGCCGATCGAGACGCCGACGCGGTAGCGTTGCTCCTCGCTCATGTCGGTGAGGCCGGCATCCTCGATCGCCTGGCCGGCGGCGTCGATGCCGAAGATGATGAACGGATCGACCTGGCGCTGGACCTTGTGGTCGACGCGCTTGTTCGGATCGAAGCCATATTCGTGATCGGCCGGCTTCACCTCGCAGGCGATCTTGCAGGCATAATCGGTCGGGATCGAAATGGGTGATCCGGCCCGCGCCGCTCTTGAGGCGAGGATGTTCTTCCACGTCGTCTCGACGTCGCCGCCGAGCGGCGAGACCATGCCGAGACCCGTCACGACCACGCGTCGCATCGCATCTCCAACTCCCTCAGACTCGAGACGAACGGCCCCCCGCCTTGGACGGGGAGCCGTTCCTGTCAAGCGGCTCCGAAGACCGCGCTCGCGGCGGAGACCTCCGGATCAGGCCTTGTTCGCGTCGATATATTCGATCGCGTCGCGGACGGTCGTGATCTTCTCGGCGGCGTCGTCCGGGATCTCGACCCCGAACTCCTCCTCGAACGCCATGACCAGCTCGACGATGTCGAGGCTGTCGGCGCCGAGATCGTCGATGAAGCTCGCTTCCTCGGTGACCTTGCTCTCCTCGACGCCGAGATGCTCGACGACGATTTTCTTCACCCGATCGGCGGTCTCGCTCATAGTCTACCCTTCCCTAGAGGTATCGTTTGACGATGCCCTAGCCGCTCCAAGCCGGGGCTGACAAGTGGCCGCTGCGCGCGCCCCCGCGTTAGGCGCGGATCAGATCATCGCCATGCCGCCATTAACATGGATTGTCTGGCCGGTGACATAGCCCGCTTCCTTGCTCGCCAGATAGACGACCGCCGCCGCCGACGTCGCTGCCCTCGCCGAGGTCGCCGGCGGGAATCCGCGACAGAATAGCCTTTCGTTGCTCTTCGTTCAGCGCGTCGGTCATGGCCGAGCGGATCATGCCCGGCGCGACGCAATTGACGGTGATGCCGCGGCTCGCAATTTCCTGCGCGAGCGATTTCGACATGCCGATCAGGCCGGCCTTGGAGGCGGCATAATTGGCCTGGCCCGGATTGCCGGTGGCGCCGACCACCGAGGTGATCGAGACGATCCGGCCGAAGCGCGCCCGCATCATCGGCTTCAGCGCCGCCCGGCAGAGGCGGAAGGCGGCTTCCAGGTTGACGCGGATGACGTCGCTCCACTCCTCATCCTTCATCCGCATGGCGAGATTGTCGCGGGTGACCCCGGCATTGTTGACGAGGATGTCGAGCTTGCCTCCAAGCGCCTCGACCGCCTGCGGCACTAAAGCATCGACGGCGGTGGCGTCGGAGAGATTGGCCGGAAGGATCACATGGTCGCCGCCTAGCTTGTCCGCCACGCCTTTCAGCGCCTCCTCGCGGGTCCCCGAAAGCGCGACCCGCGCCCCCTGCCCCGCCAGCGTCGACGCGATCGCCGACCCGATGCCGCCGGAGGCGCCGGTGACGAGGGCGGTCATTCCGCTAAGGTCGAACATGCTCCAAATCTCCTTCGCCAGCGCTTCGATATCGTCCATCGTGACGACGCTCGTGGTCTGGACGTCGGGGGTGATGCGTTTGACCATCGGCGAGAGCACCTTGCCGCCGAACTCGACGAAATGGATGACGCCCGCCGCGGCCATCGCCGACGACGCTCTCGCGCCAGCGCACCATGCCGGTCACCTGCTCGACCAGCAGGCGACGGATCTCGTCGGGATCGGAGACAGGTGCGGCGGTCACGTTGGCATAGAGCGGCACGGCCGGCGAGGCGATGACGGTCTCGCCGAGCGCCGGTTCCATCGCCCGCGCCGCCGGTTCCATCAAAGGCGAATGGAAGGGCGCGGAGACCGGCAGCAGCACCGCCCGCTTGGCCCCCTTCTCTTTTGCGATCTCCAGCGCGCGCTCGATCGCGCCGCGATGGCCGGAGATCACCACCTGCCCTGGATCATTGTCATTGGCGACCGCGCAGATTTCGCCCTGGGCCGCCGCCTCGGCGACTTGCCGGGCGATGTCGAGGCTCGCGCCGAGCAAAGCCGCCATCGCCCCCTGCCCCACCGGCACCGCCTCCTGCATCGCGCATCCGCGCAGCCTCAGCAGCTTGGCGGCGGTCGCCACGTCGAACGACTTGGCCGCGGCAAGGGCGGTATATTCGCCGAGGCTGTGGCCGGCGACGAAATCCGCCTTGTCGAATGTCGATGCCGACAATGCGCAACGTTGCTAGCGCATTGGCCATGATCGCCGGCTGTGCATTTTCGGTGAGGGTCAGTTCCTCGATCGGCCCTTCCGCCATCAGGCGCGAGAGCGATTGGCCGAGCGCTTCGTCTACCTCCTCGAACAGATGCCGTGCCACCGGGCTGGCTTCGGCGAGCGCCTTGCCCATGCCGACCGACTGGCTCCCCTGCCCGGGGAAGATGAAAGCACGCATCATATCCTCCTGTTGGCGGGCGGACTAGAGGAGCCGCTTGTCCACGGTCAACCCGCCGGAACTTGTGCGTACCCGCCCGGTTGTAAGGGAATCGCTTCACCCAGGTCGGAGAATGGACATGAAACGCCTGACCCTGCTTGCCCTCGTTACCGCCCCCCTCCTCGCCACCGCCGCTTATGCCATGCCGCCGGCCGCCTTTCTGAAAACCGCGGCGCAGACCGACAATGCCGAGATCAGCGTCGGCAACATGGCCGCCCAGCGCGGCGCGTCGCCCGCCGCCCGTGATTATGGCCGCCGCCTTGCCAGCGACCACAGCGCGCATCTACAGAAGGTGCAGGCTTTGGCCGACCGCATGCACGTACACCTGCCGGGCGGCGTCGCGCCAAGCGACGCGGCCACCGCGCGCCGCCTGTCGCAGTTGCGTGGCCCGGCCTTCGACCGCGCCTTCGCCCGTGCGATGGTCGCCGGCCACGAAAAGGCGATCGCCGAGTTCCAGGCGCAGGCCCGCACCGGCGACCGCGGCACCGCCGCCCTCGCCCGCGACACGCTGCCGACCCTGCACGAGCATCTGCGCATGGCCCAAGGCCTGGCGCACTAAGGATCTGAAATCCCCTCTCCCTTGATGGGAGAGGGGAATAGCAGCCCTAAGTCGCTCACGCTTGCCTTTTCCGGCGCATTCGCTATGTGCCGGGCCGCCGGGGCGGAGAGTCCATCTCTCCGGCCCCGTTTTGCTTTGAAACGACAGCCGGAGGGGCGTCCGCAACGGGCGGCGTCAGCGATCGGCCAAAAGAAGGACAATGCGCACCATGCCGCTTTACGAGCATGTGTTTCTCGCGCGCCAGGACCTGGCCCAGGCCCAGGTCGATGCGCTGGCGGAGACCGCCACCAAGATCATCGAAGACAATGGCGGCAAGGTCGCCAAGACCGAGACCTGGGGCCTCCGTTCCCTCGCCTACCGGATCGCGAAGAACCGCAAGGCCCATTATGTGATGCTCGACTTCGAGGCTCCCGCCCCAGCCGTCGCCGAGCTCGAGCGCCAGACCCAGATCAACGAGGACGTCATCCGCTACATGACCCTGCGCGTCGACGCGCACGAGGCTGGCCCGTCGGCGATGATGCGCCGCAACGAGCGCAGCGACCGCGACCGCGGGGATCGTGGCGACCGCGGCGATCGTGACCGGGGCGATCGTGGCCCGCGCGGCGATCGTGGCGACCGGCCTGACCGTGGCGGCCGCGGCCGCGACGAATTCGAAGCTTAAGAGAGAAGGATAAGGTCTTATGGCACGTCCGTTTTTCCGCCGCCGCAAGTCCTGCCCCTTCTCGGGCAAGGACGCGCCTGTCATCGATTACAAGGACGTTCGTCTGCTCCAGGGCTTCGTGTCCGAGCGCGGCAAGATCGTCCCCAGCCGCATCACCGCGGTGTCGGCCAAGAAGCAGCGCGAGCTCGCCCAGGCGATCAAGCGCGCGCGCCATCTCGGCCTCCTCCCCTACGTCGTGAAATAAGGAGCCCGGGCCATGGAAGTCATCCTGCTCGAAAGGATCGAGAAGCTCGGCGCCATTGGCGACGTGGTGAAGGTGAAGAACGGCTATGCCCGCAACTTCCTCCTTCCCAACGGCAAGGCGCTGCGCGCGAACGATGCCAACCGCAAGGTGTTCGAGGCCAATCGCGAGCGCATCGAGGCGCAGAATGCGGAGCGCCGCGGCCATGCGGAGAAAGATTCGAAGACGATCGACGGAGTCACTGTCCAGCTGATCCGCCAGGCGTCGAACACCGGCCAGCTCTACGGCTCCGTTTCCGCCCGCGACCTCGCCGAGGCGCTGGAGGCGCAGGGCCATAAGGTCGCCAAGAACCAGATCGTGCTCGACAAGCCGATCAAGGCGATCGGCGTCCAGGACGTGAAGATCGCCCTCCACCCGGAGGTCGCGGTGACGATCCACGTCAATGTCGCCCGCTCGCCCGAGGAAGCCGATCTTCAGGCCCAGGGCGTGGACGTGATGGCCGAGATGTTCGAGAAGGACGTCGCAGGCTTCACCGAGGACCGCGACCCCAATGCCGAGCCCGGCGAGATCCCGACCGAAGCGGCCGCTCCGGCCGAAGGCGAGGCTGCTGAGGCATAAACCCAAGCCCCCTCTCCCCGGCGGGGAGAGGGTTGGGGTGAGGGGACTCTGCGGCCGAGTTCTAATCTCAGGCGCCGTACCCCCTCGCCCTGCCCTCTCCCCGCCGGGGAGAGGGTTATTTGTGAGCGGGGTCAAAGCTGCGCGTCTAAACCCCTCCCCCTTGTGGGGCGGGGCTGGGGTGGGGGTGCCGGCCAACGGCCGGCGCGCAGCGAAGCTGCGCACCCCTCATCCGCCCTTGCAGGGCACCTTCTCCCACAAGGGGAGAAGGAAAATTGTGCCGCCACTGCCTCAGTGGATCACTTCATGACCGCCGCCGCGACGCCGGCCTGGTTTCCGCACCTGCTCGACCCGATCAACGATCGCGTCCTGCTCGTCGCCAAGACCGAGCAGGAGTATCGCGACGCCGCCTTCCTCGACGAACGCGCGCTCCGCCCGAACGCGCCGCAGCAGATCGTCGACTGGTCCGCCCTAGCCTCCGCCGTCCCGCCGGGCGCGCGGCGCGACGTCCAGTACATCTTCCACATCGGCCATGTCGGTTCGACACTGATCTCGCGCCTGCTCGGCGAGCTGCCGCAAATCTTCGCACTGCGTGAGCCGCTCATCGTCCGCACCTTCGACGAAATGCTGGCCGAACGCGGCCGGCCCGAGGCTGTGTGGGACCCGGCCAGCCTCCCCGCGCGGCTCGACACGCTTGCGGTCCTCCTCTCCCGCACCTTCCGCCCCGGGCAACGGGCTTTGGTCAAGGCGACCAGCTTCACCAGCGAAAGCGCCGCCGAGCTGGTGCCGCCCGGCTCAAGAGCGCTTCTGCTCTGCGCCTCGCCGCAGCGCTGGATGGAGACCATACTCGCCGGCGAGAATTCCCCGCGGACCCTCCGCGCCGCCGCCCAGACCCACCTCCGCCGCCTCCACCGCCGTACCGGCGAGCATCGCTGGAATTCTGTGGGAGATGAACGAGGGCGAAAGGCTCGCCATGTCGTGGGCCGCCGAGATCACCAGCCTCGCGCAAGCGGAGGAAAAGCTGCCCAAGGGGGCGACGATGTGGATCGATTTCGATGCATTTCTTGAAGCGCCTGCGGAGCAGCTGCAGGTGCTGGCCGCCTTCTTCGACCTGAATTCGGAGGAAACCGAGCGGCTGGCGCGGCACCCGCTGATGGGCCGCTACTCCAAGGCTGCCGATTACGAATACGGACCGGAGCAGCGCGCGGCAGCGCTGGCGGAGGCGCGGCGGGAGCATGCGAAGGCGATCGCAGACGGGATGAGGTGGCTCGAACGGGCTACCAGCCACGTTCCGACACTCGATCTCTTTCTCTGAGGACCGCGGCTCCCTCATTGCGCCGCTTCGCCCTGCTGTTATCAGTCGGCAACTCACCGGGAGGGATCAGATGACCTTCGATCCGAATGCCGCGACCGCGCGCTACATCGACAGTTTGGGCCCGGCGGCGCTGCAGAAGGCGCATGATTATACGGTCGGCAGGGAATGGATGCTGCTCTGGGCGCTGGTCGTCGCGGGCGTCGTCACCTGGCTGATCGTTCGATCGGGAATCCTCGACCGGCTCGACGCGAAGCTCGGCGAGCCTTGGCGCAACCTTCGCGCCTTCGTGGTCGCGTTCGTCTATTTCATCGTCTCGGCGATCCTGACCCTGCCCTGGTCGATCTATTCGGACTGGTGGCGGCAGAAAAGCTACGGCCTGAGCAGCCAGCCTTTCGCGGACTGGCTGCTGCAGCTGGGAATCCAGACGGTCATTGCCGCGTTCGTCGGCGGCGTCTTCTTCCTCTGCGTCTATTGGCTGATGCGGCGCGCGGGGAGAGCCTGGTGGCTCTGGGCCGGCGGCGTCACCGCTCTGCTGCTCGCGATCTTCATGCTGCTGGCGCCGGTGCTGATCGAACCCCTGTTCAACCATTATACGCCGGTCCCGCCGGGGCCGGTTCGCGACGCCGTCGTCGAGATGGCGCAGCGCGCGGGAATCCCGCCGGACAAGGTCTACATGTACAACGGCTCGCGCCAGTCGAACAATTTCACCGCCAATGCCGGCGGAGTCGGCGGCACCGCGCGCGTCGCCATCTCCGACGTCGCGCTCAACAAGGCCTCGCTCGACGAGGTCAAGGCGGTCACGGGTCACGAGATCGGCCATTATGTGCTGAAGCACAGCTGGTGGGGCATCCTCTTTTATACGGTCGGAGCCCTTATCCTGTTCTGGATCGCCGACCGGACCTTCAACTGGTTCGCGCGGCGCTTCGGAAGCTCCGCCGCCTTGCCGGACCCGCGCGGACTTCCCGTGCTGATGTTCATGGTGTCGCTCTTCGGGCTGCTCACGCTCCCGATCTCCAACAGCTTCAGCCGAACGCTCGAGGCGCAGGCCGACATGTACTCGCTGCGCACCGAGAACCGCCCCGACGCTCTGTCGACCGCGCTCGTGAAGACCGCCGAATATCGCTATCCGCGGCCCGGCAAGCTGGAGGAGATCATCTTCTACGATCACCCCTCGGTCGAGAGCCGCGTCCGCACCGCCATGGAGTGGAAGGCCACGCATCCGGCGGCGCCGACGCGATAGATGAAGGAGCGGCCCGACCGTGTCCCCTGCCCCATTCCCGTCCCGCCCCACCTGGGCTACCACCCTCGCCCATGCCTCACAGGCGCCAGATCATCATCGTCGGCGGGGGCGCGGCCGGGTGGCTGGCGGCGGCTTATCTCGCGCGCTTCTTCGAGGGGCGGATCGCGATCACCCTGCTCGAATCGCCGGGCATCGGCATCATCAGCGTCGGCGAAGGCGCCTTTCCCACCATCCGCTCGACCCTTCGCTTCCTCGGCATCGACGAGACGCGCTTCGTCCGCGCCGCCTCGGCGACGTTCAAGCAGGGCATCAGCTTCAACGACTGGCTGCACGCCCCCGGCCCGGACGGCGCGCGCCACCATTTCCTCCACCCGTTCGAGGCGCCCTTCACCAATGAGGGCGCGAGCCTGGTCCCATACTGGCTGCTCCAGGACGAGGCGACGCCGGCCGCCCTTCGCCGAGGCGATGACGATCCAGAACCGCGTCGCCGAGGCGCGGCGCGCGCCCAAGCGGCCGGGCGAAGGCGATTATGCCGGGCCGCTCGATTACGCCTATCATTTCGACGCCGGCCGGCTCGCCGAAGTGATCCGCGACCGCGCCATCGAGCTTGGCGTGCGCCATCTGCAGGGGATGCTGACCGGCGTCGAGCGGGCCGAGGACGGCGGCATCGCCCGTCTCCACACCCAGGAGCATGGCGCGCTGGAGGCGGACCTTTACGTCGATTGCTCGGGCTTCCGCGCGGAGCTGATCGGCGAGGCGATGGGCGTGCCGCTCAAATCGGTGCGCGACGTGCTGTTCACCGACCGCGCGCTCGCCTGCAAGATCCCCTATGAGGCGCCCGACGCGCCGATCGAGAGCTTCACCATCGCCACCGCGCACGAGGCGGGCTGGACCTGGGACATCGGCCTGCCGGGCTCGCGCGGGATCGGCACCGTCTATTCCTCAGCGCATCTGAGCGACGACCGCGCAGCCGAGATATTGCGCGCCTATAGCGGCCATGACGACTACTCGCGCGCGGTTGATCGCCTTCGAGCCCGGCTGGCGCGAGACGCAATGGATGAAGAATCTGCGTCGCCGTCGGCCTCGCGGGCGGCTTCCTGGAGCCGCTCGAAGCGACCGGCATCGTGCTGATCGAGGCCGCGATCGCGATGATCGCCGAATTCTTCCCGCATGACGGACCGGCCGACGCCGCCGGCGAAGCGCTTCAACGCGCTGATGGCGGCGCGCTTCGACGCCATCGTCAACTTCCTGAAGCTCCATTATTGCCTCAGCCGGCGCGACGAGCCCTTCTGGCGCGACAATCGCGAGCCGGGCTCGATCCCCGAGGCGCTGCGCGAGCTGCTCGGCCAATGGCGCCACCGGCCGCCGAGCCGCTTCGACTTCATCCTCGACGTCGAGAGCTTCGCCTTCTTCAACTACCAGTATATCCTCTACGGCATGGGCTTCCGCACCGACCTCTCCTCCGGCCGCGGCGATTTCCCCAGTGAAGAGGCGGCGGAGAAGCTGTTCGCCCGCATCCGCAGCTTCGGCGAACGCGCCGCCGAGGATCTGCCGAGCCACCGGGAGCTGATCGAGCAGATCAATGAGGGTGCGACGCTTGGGACGTAAGGCCTCCCGAGAAGACGCTCCAGCATGGATCAGTGACCGCGAAGTAGGTACGTAGGCACGAATATGCGCACCATCGGCAGCCGCGAATTCAATCAGGATGTGAGCGCCGCCAAGCGACTCGCGCGGGTCGAGCCGCTCTTCGTCACCGACCGCGGGCGGCCGACCCATGTGCTGATGAGCATCGAGGATTATCGGCGGCTCAGCGGCGAGAAGGAAAGCATCGTCGACCTGCTCGCCCTGCCCGGGCCGGACGTCGCCGATGCCGTCCCAACGCACCGCTGGGACGGCCCGGATCGCTCTTAATGTACCTGCTCGACACGCCCGTCATCCTGGATCTGCGCAAGGCGCGCGCCGGCCAGACAGATGCCGGGCTCGCCGCCTGGGCTGCGGGCGTGGCGCGCGAGCGGTTGTTCCTGTCGGCGATCAGCCTCGTTGAGCTGGAGGGCGTGGCGGCAAGGTCGGCGCGGAGCGACAAGACGGCCGGCGCGGCTTTGCGGGGCTGGATCGACAATCAGGTCGTGCCCGCCTTCGAAGGCCATATCCTTCCCCTCGATGCGGCCGTGGCGCGGCGACGGGGGCAGCTCGCCATGGCCGAGACGCGCGACGCCCTGTTCGCCGCCACGGCGCTGGAGCATGGCCTGACCCTCGTCACCCGCAACAAGGCGGCCTTCAAGGGCGCGCGCGTGCGACTCTTCGACCCGTCCGGCTACAAGCCGACGAACGAGGCCGAGGACGAGGCGGACTGGCGCAGCGCCGCCCGCAGCGGCTCCCTCTGGCTGCGCAACCTGTTCATCCGAGGCTGAGAAATGCGGTTCGCGAATCTGGCAAATATCCTCGTTCCGGCTCTGGTGATCCTGTGCGGGAGCCGGGCCGGCGCGGCCGACGATCCGGTGCGGGCAGAGATTTCGGCCCTGATCGCCTCCGCGCCCGCGCCACGCTACATTTGCGCGAGGCAACTCTATGTCGATCCCGCCGCCGGCAAGAGCTGGGCCGCCTATTCCGATGGCGGCGGCAGCCGGGCCGAGCCCTGGAAATCGGTCGAGGATGCGGACGCCGCTCTGGACGACGGCAAGCCGGTCCTCCGCGCCGGCGATTGCGTCGATCTGGCGCCGGGCCGCTACGAACTGCACCGAGGCCTGAGGCTCACCCACGGGGGCGCCCGCAATGCGGCGGACGGCTATGTCGTCTATCGCTCGCAAGTACCGCAGCGCCGCCCATTTCGTCGCGGTCGGCGCCGATCTACGCGATGATCGACGTCAAGACGGCCTATGTCATTCTCGACGGCCTGGAGCTCGACGGCAACAAGGCGACCGCTGCTGGCGAGGGCGTCGTCGCGGCCGGCAACGCCATGCAGCACCATATCGTCGTCGAGAACAATCGGATCCACGACATGGGCGGAGGCGGCGTGCAGCTCAACGACAGCGAATATTTCTGGGTGGTCGGCAACGATCTTTACCGGAACGCCTCGACGAACAAATTCCAGGAATCCGGCATCTCCACCTATCAGGCGCAGGCCGCGCGGGGCGTCGTCCCCTCCCCGGCCGACGATATTCCCTTCCACATCGTCATCGTCGGCAATCGCAGCCACGACAATGTCGAGACCTATCCCTGCGGCGACGCACCGGGTTGCCACACGGACGGCAACGGCATCATCGTCGACAAGACCAAGAACGTCGATCGGCCGAACGGCGTGCCTTATGCCGGCCGCATCCTGGTCGCGGGGAATGTCGTCACCGGCAATGGCGGCGGCGGCGTGCACCTGTTCCTGAGCGAGCATGTCACCGTCGCCGGCAATGTTGCGATCGGCAACCATGTCGACGGGAACAACAGCGGCACCTGGCGGGGCGAGCTCAGCAACGTGGATTCCGACGACAATCGCTGGCTTGGCAATATCGGCTGGGCGGAAACGGGCCCCGGCGTTCTGGCGCATAACAGCGCAGTGCTGATCGCCGCGAGCGGCGGCGCTCCGACCGGGCAGAATGTGACGTGGGAGTTGAATCTGACTTGCGGCGGCGACCCCTCTGTCTACACGCACGCGCCGGACCTCGATCCAAAGCGCAACCAGCTGAACGCAGATCCCGAGATTTGCCGGCGGGCTTCGGCCGAGGCGATCACGTGCGTTGCGGCAAAGGCGCGGACGCCCTAATCGTCGCGCCCATGTTCAAGGAGCTTCCCGACCTGCTCAACGCCCGCCAGGTCGAGGCGCTGCGCCAGCTCTGCGCGCGGTCGCAATTCCAGGACGGGCGCACGAGCAATCCCAACTCGACGGTCAAGAACAACCTCCAGCTTTACGACAAGGATGCCGCCGACGGCATGGCGCGGGCGCTCTATGCCTGCGAGGAGTTCGTCGCCTTCGCCTTCCCGGTGGTGATCGCGCCGCCCATGCTGAGCCGCTACGTGCCGGGCATGCATTACGGCAACCATGCCGACGCCGCCTACCTTCCGATCGGCGACAAGCCGCTGCGCTGCGACCTTTCCTGCACCATCTTCCTCTCCGATCCGGACAGCTATGAGGGCGGGGCTCTCCGCATCCAGCTCGGCAGCCGCGAGGAGCGCTTCCGTCTCAAGGCCGGCGCTGCGATCGTCTATCCCTCCTCGATGCTCCACGAGGTCGAGCCGGTGACTCAGGGCGAACGGCTCGCCGGCATCACCTTCATCCAGAGCCGCGTCGGCGACCAGGTGCGCCGCGACCTGCTCTATGAGTTGAACGAGATCGCAGCGCTCGAAGGGCTGAACATGGATCCGGCCAATTTCGCCCGGCTCCAGCTCGTCCAGCGCAATCTGCTCCATCGCTGGGGCGATATGCCGTGAGGAGCCGTGTGGCGTGCTGAAGCTGATCATCGGCAACAAGGCCTATTCCTCCTGGTCGCTGCGGGGCTGGCTGGCGGTGAAGCAGTCGGGCCTCCCGTTCGAGGAAATCACCGTCCCGATGTTCGACGAGGACTGGAACAGGCGGCAGCAGGGTGACGAGTTCGCGCCGTCGGGCGGCAAGGTGCCGATCCTGTGGGACGACAAGACGGTGATCTGGGATTCGCTCGCCATTGTCGAATGGCTCGCCGACAAGACCGACCGCGCCCGCTACTGGCCGAAGGACGATGCAGCCCGCGGCATGGCCCGTTCGATGGCTGCCGAGATGCACTCGAGCTACGCCACACTGCGGCGCGAATATGGGATGAACGTGCGGCGGCAATTTCCGCCGAAGCCGATGTCCGACGCCTTGCGGCAGGAGATCGAGCGGATCCTCGAGCTCTGGGCCCAGGCAAGGGCGCGGCACGGGAGCGGCGGTCCCTATCTCTTCGGCACGTTCGGCGCGGTCGACATCATGTTCGCGCCGGTGGTGACCCGGTTCGTCACCTACTCGGTTCCTCTCCCTCGCTTCGCCGCCGCTTACGTGCAGGCGATGCTCGACCATCCCTGGATGAAGGAGTGGATCGAGGCGGCGCAAGAAGAGCCCTGGGTGATCGAGCAATATGAGCAACCGGCGGCGTAAGGCACTTTGCTTGCTCTCCGGCCGGGATCACTCAAGGGCGGACTCAGGCCCGCCGCGTCTCGTAAGGCGTGCCGTCCTTGTGGACGTAGGTGCCCTCGCCGGTGAATGACATGTCGATGTCAGGATAATCGCCACCCTCGCTATTTCCCGCGCTGACGACTACGAAAACGCAATCCTCGTCGCTCCGATTCTGGACATGATGGCCGTTGCCGTCATCCATCGGAAAGGCCACGCAATCGCCCCGGCGGAGGATATGCTCGCCGGCATCGTCGACCAGCACCCCTTCGCCGGAGACCATCACCAGGAACTCGTCCTCGCCCTTATGCCAGTGGCGCTGCGAGGACCAGGCGCCGGGCTTCAGCACGACCTGGCTGACGCCGAAGGCGGTGAGCCCGCCCGCCGGGGCGAGGCGGCGGTACCAGCGGCCCTGCACGGGTTCGTCATAGGGCGATGGATAGCCGGTGCGGTTGGTCTGTTGGATCGAGTTCGAGATCGATCTTCGGCATCTGCGCCTCCCTGTGCAAGCCTCGCGCCGCTTGCTAGGCGAGCCGCGTGACCCAATCAATCGATCCCGTCGACCTCACCTGCCGCCTCGTCGCCTGTCCAAGCGTGACGCCGCAGAGCGCCGGCGCGTTTGACGTGCTCGAGGCGGCACTGACGCCGCTCGGGTTCGAGGTCCATCGCTTCATGGCCGGCGAAGCGCCGGACGGCCCGGTTGAGAACCTCTTCGCCACCCGCGGTGAGGATGGCGGCACCCATTTCGGCTTTGCCGGCCATCTCGACGTCGTGCCGCCGGGTGACGGTTGGGGCACCGATCCGTTCAAGCCGGAGATACGCAGCGGGCTGCTCCACGGCCGCGGCGTCGTCGACATGAAAGGCGGCGTCGCCGCCTTCGTGGCCGCCTGCGCCGAGCTAAGCGAGCATCCAGGCCGCATCAGCCTGATCGTCACCGGAGACGAGGAAGGCCCGTCCGTTTACGGCACGCGCGCGCTGATGGCCTGGATGGCCGAGCGCGGCATCAAGCCCGACATGATCCTGATCGGCGAGCCGACCTCAGAGGCGCGGCTTGGAGATGTCGTGAAGATCGGGCGGCGCGGCAGCGTCAACATGCGGATCGTCGTGGCCGGGCTGCAGGGCCATGTCGCTTACCCGCACCGCGCCGACAATCCGGTGCCGAAGCTGGCGCGAATCATCGCCGCGCTCGAGTCGCTCCATCTCGACGACGGCAGCGACGCCTTCCAGCCCTCCAACCTCGAATTCACCGCCGTGGCGACGCCCACTCAGGCAACCAATGTCATTCCGGGCAGCGCGACGGCGCAGCTCAACATCCGCTTCAACAATCTCCAGCGCGGCGAGGATCTGGTCGCGCGCGTTCGCGAGATCGCGGCACGCGAGGCGCCCGGCGCAACCGTGGAAGCGAAGATTTCCGGCGAGGCATTCCTGACACCGCCGGGCCGGCTCTATCAACTCGTCACCGACGCGATCCGCGAGGAAACCGGGATCGAGCCCGAACTATCGACCGGCGGCGGCACCTCCGACGGCCGATTCCTGATCGCGCTCTGTCCGGTGGTGGATTTCGGCCTCCCCAATGCGACCATGCACAAGCTGGACGAAGCTGCGGCGGTGGAGGATATTCGTGCTCTCCAACGCATCTATGCGCGGATCTTGCGAAACGCTCTGAGCTAGGACGCGCGCGCCAGGCGGGGGGTGCGCGGGACGTCCGTCGAAGCGCCGAACAGGCAGGCGCGCGAGCGGCCGGTGGCCTTTGCCTGGTACATGGCGATGTCGGCAGACTTCATCAGATCGGTAAGCTCAGCGCCATGCTGGGGGCTGAGCGAAATGCCGATCGAGCCGCTGAGCCGCGACACATGGCTGCCCTGACGGAAAGGCTCGGCGAGCGCCGCGAGCGCGCGGTCGGCGACACGCTCGGCTTCGACGCAGCTCTGTACACCCGGGAGCAGCATGGTGAATTCGTCGCCGGCCAGCCGCGCCAGCAAGGGCGGCGCGAGGCTGTCCGCCTCCGTCTCCGCCTTGACGACGACGCGCAGGCGGTTGGCGACCATGATCAGCACCTGATCGCCATGGGCGTGGCCGAAATGATCGTTCACTTCCTTGAAGCCATCCAGATCGATGAACAGCAAGGCGGCGCCTTCGCCCGGCTTGCAAGCCTTGAGAACGCGCTCCGCCTCGCGACGGAAGTGGATACGGTTGGGAAGCGCCGTCACCGGATCGTACATGGCGAGGGCGTGGGCGTCGTCGAGGGTCGAGCGGACCTGCTCGAACAAAGCGTCGACCGCGGCGGCCAAAACCGGCACTTCGCGGCGCAGCGATTCGGGCGCCGGCGAGGTGAGATCGCCATGGCCGACCGCGAGCAGCCGCTCCTTGAGCGCGGCCATCGCCTGGGCCTGGGCGCTGTTCGGCCGCTCGGCCGCGAGCCGCACGACGGCGAGGGCGAAAAGGCCGATGAAGAGCGAGGCGACGACCTGCTGGTCGATCGTGGCGAGCAGAAGGAAGCCGAGCAACGTGAGGCCGCAGGCCGCGGCCCCGGCGCAAACCGACAGAAGCCGGTTGCTGATCATGCCGACGCTGGTGCGCATCTTCGCCGGTCTTTTCCCCACTTCGCGAGCGGTCCCCCCGCCGCGCCTCTGTCTCCCAATAAGCCCAGGTGGGTTACGAATTGGTATTCAGCTGCGCGGACGGCGCAGGACGATGTAGAGCGCGCCGAGGCCGCCATGGCGCGGATGGGCGTTGCGGACGGCGGCGATTTGCCCGGCGTGGCGGGACGCCGCGAGCCAGTCGCCGACCGCGGCCCGGATGGCGCCGCGCTTGACCGGCCGCTCCGGCCCCGGCGGCTTGCCGGTGATCAGCAGCAGCAGCCGCGCGCCTTCGCGGATCGCGCGGTCGAGCCGGCGGTCGAGCAGGTCGTAGGCGATGGCGAGATTGTGGCCGTGAAGGTCGAGCGCCCCGTCCGGCTGGAGGAGGCCGCGGGAGAGGCGCCGGTCCCAGCTTGAATCGAGCGTGGTGCCCGGGCCAGGCGCTTGCCGCGCTGGCGAAACAGCCTTTGCCGTCACGGCTGCTCTCGGCGCGCGCGCGGCGGGCGCCGGTTTCGGGGCCTCCGACGCAACGCGCGGTGCCAAGGGCCGCACGCTTTCGACCACCCGCGTCCATAGCGCCTCTTCCTCAGGGCTGAGCCGGCGCACCGAGCCTCGCGAGCGTTCCCTTCGGCATCAGGATCCAGGCATTGCCCCGGCCGGCCATGCCGCCGGCGATGGTCGCCGCCTCGTCCCCTGCTCCCCAGAAGGTGTCGAACCGGTTCGGTCCCTTGATCGCTCCGCCCGTATCCTGCGCCACCCAGAGGCCGCTCGCCTCTGGCCGGTCGAGCTGGAGCAGGACCGGCGCGCCCAGCGGCACGAATTTGGGATCGGCGGCGACGGTGACGCGCGGCGTCACCGGCACGCCGAGTGCACCGATCGGCGGCCCGTTCAGCTCCCGGAAAAAGACATAGGACTTGTCCTCGCGCATCAGCGCATCCGCTTGTTCGGGATTGGCGTGCAGCCAGGCGACGATGTCCTGCATGCTTGTGTGGCCCGGCTGAAGCAGGCCGCGATCGCGCATCAATTTGCCGATGGCGACATAGTCGCGGCCGTTCTGACCCGCATAACCGATTCGCATGATGCTGCCGTCCGGGAGGAGCAGCCGTCCCGACCCCTGGATCTGGAGGAAGAACAAGGCGACCGGATCCTTCGCCCAGGCGATTTCCAGCCCCTTCCCGGCCAGCGCTCCGTCCTCGATCTCGCCCCGCTCGTAATAGGGAAGGATGATTCCGTTTTCGAGCCGGCCACGGCGCGGCGTGTTGGTCGCGGCGGCGGTTGCCGGGTCCTGCTGGATCAGGTCCGGCGGCAACGCGTAGATCGGCACGTCGTAACCGGGAATGTGGGTGCGCGAGGCGAGGATTTCCGGCTCGTAATAGCCGGTGGCGAAAGCGGCGCCGCTGCCGACCCGGACCAACTCGAAATTATCGGCGAACCAGTGGGCGGCATCGCGACGGCGTCTGCGCTTCGCAGAGCGGCCGCCAGTCCTCGGGCCGCGTGAGTCCGCTGGCGTCTGGCCGGCGGAGGAGCGCCGGGCAGCTGGCGTGGAAGGCTGTCCACGCCCCCATGGCCTGATCCGGCATCAGCGCGGGGAGTGCAGGCCCCGCGGCAACCCCCGCTGCGACCGCATTCGCGGGCGCAGGCGGAGGCTGCGGGGGCGACGGGATGAGATGAGGCGCGCAGCTTCCGAGAAAGATCAGGAACGCGCAGAGCGCCGCTTCGCGCCACCACGCGCCATGCCGCCTCGATTTGCCGCCCGCCATGACAGCGGGATAGCGTGGCGGAGCGGCAGCTGGAAAATGCTTTGTAGCGCCGCGTCAGGCGGCCTGGTCGGTCTCGACAAGCAGCCAGTTCGGATCCTGGCTCTTGAGATCGCGGCGGAAGGTCCACACGTCGTGGGTTGGGATCGCATCGCTGAGCGTGCCGGCGATGACGTTGCCGTCCTTGTCGCGGGTGACGGCGGCGATGTCGGCATCGAAGCGGACGTCGATTTCGGCGGTGCGGCCCGAGAGGCGCGCATCCTCGATCACCGTGCGCTCGATCGCCACCAGCCGGTTTTCGAGCTTATGGCCTTCCGACTCGCGCTCCGTGATCGCCTGCTCGAAGGCTTCGAGGACATGGCCGCCAACGAGATGGCGCAGATCCTCGCGATCGCCCTTCCAGAAGGCATCGAGGATCAGGCGGTAAGCGGCCTGCGCGCCTTCGAGAAAGCGGCCGACGTCGAACATCGCATCCGCACCGACGATCGCGCGCAATCCAGGCGCCGCCGGTTCCTCGTAGACGAGACCGGACGCCTCGGGCCGCTCATGCGTCACGTCGGGCGCCGGGGCGGCGGTCTCGGCGGCGGCGGGCGATTCGGCGGGACGCAGGATCGGCTGCTGCTCATGTCCCGTCCTGCGGCCGAGCACGGCGTAGAGCCTCAGCCCCACGAAAAGGGCCACCAGGGCAAGCAGGACGATCTCTACTGTCACCACAATCTCCGATACGCGAATGCGGTTAACATAAGCTCAGGATGGAAAGGATTCAAATGGCTGGAGGTTCCACGCCGGCCGCTGTTGCACGGTCCAACGGCTCCTGCTACCCGCCCGGCCCATATGGCCGCGCGTGCGGCCCCATCCCGATACAATCGAAGGACGAACAATGGCCGAAGAAGAAGGCTTGGGCGGCGAGCAGCAGACGAACGGCGCGGACCAGCAGCCGCAGGCGGGAATCATCTCCCAATATGTGAAGGATCTATCGTTCGAGAATCCGAACGCGCCGGCCGTCTTCCAGTGGCAGACGCAGCCCAAGATCGAGGTCGATTTCAATATCGGCGTCGGCCAGCTCGCCGAGGATGTCCACGAAGTCGCTTTGCGGGTCGAGGTGCGCGCCACCGCCGATGGCCAGACCACTTTCGCGGTCGATCTCCTCTACGCGGGCCTGGTCGCGATGCGGAACGTACCGGCGGATCAGGTCCAACCCTTCCTCCTGGCCGAGACGCCGCGCATCCTCTTCCCATTCGCGCGCCAGATCGTCGCGCAGACGGTGCAGGAAGGCGGCTTCCCCCCGCTGATGCTCGAGCCGATCGATTTCCACGGCCTCTACCTCCAGCGCGCCGCCACCGGCGAGATCGGCCAAGGCGAGCAGCCCGGCGACACGACCGGCTTCGCTTGAGCGGAGCCCTTCGGACTCTGACTTGACGGTTCCCGGCCGGGTCGCGGACAAGGCGACATGAATCTGACCCGCGCGCTGGGCTCGGTCGGCAGCATGACCCTGGCGAGCCGGGTCCTCGCCCTCGTCCGCGAGACCCTTCAGGCGACCTTTATCGGCGCGACCTTCGCGTCCGACGCCTTCGTCGTCGCCTTCCGGCTGCCGAACATGTTCCGAACCTTCTTCGCCGAGGGCGCCTTTTCCGCCGCGTTCATCCCGATGTTCAACCGCAAGGTGGGCGAGTCCGGCGAGCTCAAGACCGGTCTCGATTTCGCGGAGCGTGCGTTGGCGGTGCTCCTCCCCGTGCTGGCGCTGTTCACGATCGCGATGATCCTTGCCGCCTGGCCTGTTACCTGGCTGCTCGCGGGCGGCTTCAGCAAGCAGCATCCGACGGCCGCGCAATTCGCCTTCGCGGTGGCGCTGTCGCGGATCACGATCCCCTATCTGATGCTGATCTCCCTGGCCTCCCTGCTCGGCGGCATCCTTAATTCGCTCAACAAATTCTGGGTCAACGCCGCGGCGCCGATCCTGCTGAACATCGCGATGGTCAGCGCGCTCTGGTTCTTCCACGGCCACGGGGCCCTGGCCCCCTACGAGACGGCGCGCGTCCAGGCCATTTCCGTCCCCGTCGGCGGTGCGCTCCAGCTTGGCTGGCTGATGCTGGCCTGCCACCAGGCCGGAGTGTCGCTCCGCCTCCGCCTCCCCCGTTTGGACGCGGATATCAGACGGCTGATGAAGCTGATCCTGCCGGCGGCGACGGGCGCCGGCGCATCCCAGATCAACCTCCTGGTCTCCAGCTCGCTCGCCGGGCTTTTCCTGACGGCAGGGTCGATTACCTCGCTCAACTATGCCGACCGCCTCAACCAGCTGCCGCTGGGGCTGATCGGCATCGGCCTCGGCACCGTGTTGCTTCCAACCGTCTCGCGCCTGCTCAGCACCGGACGCGACGCCGAAGCGATGGAGACGCAGAATCGCGGGCTTGAGCTGGCGCTGTTCCTCACCCTCCCGGCAACCGCCGCTTTCGTGTTCGGCGCCGAGCCGATCGTGCGCGGAGTCTTCCAGCACGGCATCTTCAAGGCCTCCGACACGGTGCGGGTAGCAGCGGCGCTCAGCGCCTTTTCCATCGGCCTCCCCTCTTATGTGCTCGTGAAGGTGCTGACGCCGGGCTATTACGCGCGGGGGGATACGAAGACACCGGTGCGCTACGCGATCATCTCAGTCGCGGTGAACATCGTCGGCAATGTGATCCTGATTCCCACGATAGGAATTATCGGCCCGCCGCTCGCCACCGCCCTCTCTTCGACGGTCAATATCGGGATGCTGTGGCGGACATTACGGCGCCGCGGCCATTTCGAGACGGACCGCCAGCTGCGCCGACGCGCGCCGCGCATGGGGCTCGCGGCGCTGATCATGGGCGGCCTGCTCTATTTCGCAGCCCCCCATTTCGATCCTTATCTGACCCGCTCGCTGCTCGTGAGGATCGTTGCGCTCGGCATTCTCGTGGGCTGCGGGGGCGCCGTCTATGCCGCCGCCTGCTTGCTCACCGGTGCTTTCGCGCTCGACGACGTCAAGCTACTCCTGCGCCGCGGCGACCGCGCCCTCTAGCGGCGGACGAGGAAGGCGCCGGCCAGGACGAGCAATACACCCGCCACCCGGGTCGCGCTGATGTCGACGCGTGGCACGCCGAAAGCACCGAACCGGTCGAGGAACAAAGCCATGACGAGCTGGCCGGCGATCGCGAAAATCAGGAAATAGGTGACGCCGAGGCGCGGCGCGGCATAGGCGGCGATCGCCACGAAGACGGCGCCGTAGAAACCGCCGACCCAGGCATACCAGGGTAAGGCCCGCACTGCTCCGGCGCCCGGACGCACCCCGAGCGCCAGCGCGACCGCCGCGAGCGCAAGACTGCCGACGAGGAAGGAGACGAGCGCCGCATTGACAGGCGACCCGAGGCCGCGTGCGAGCAAAGCGTTGGTCGGCGCCTGAACGGCGAGCAACATGCCGCCGATGAAGGCGCCGATCAGGACGGGCAGGAGCAAAGCGCCCATGCCCCCGCCTTTCTTGCTCAGCTTTCGAGCTGGCGGGTCAGCAGGCGGATGTCGGCGTCGAGCTCGGCATCCTGCGCCCGCAACTTCTCGATCTGCCGGACCGCGTGGATGACGGTCGTATGGTCGCGGCCGCCGAAGCGCCGGCCGATCTCGGGCAGCGAGCGCGGCGTCAGCTGCTTGGAGAGATACATCGCCACCTGGCGCGGCCGCGCGACCTCGCGGGCGCGGCGGGCCGAGGTCATCTCCGCCTTGCGGATGCGGTAATGATCGGAGACCCGGCTCTGGATCTCGTCGATCGAGATCCGGCGCTGATTGGCGCGCAGGGTCGAAGCCAGCACCTCGCCGACGAAATCGAGGTCGATCGTCCGGTTCTGCATCGCGGCATAAGCGGCGATCCGGTTCAGCGCCCCTTCCAGCTCGCGCACGTTCGAGCTGATCCGCTTGGCGAGGAACTGGATGACGTCATCCGGCACCTTCACATCCGGAAGAGTTTCAAGCTTCTTGATGATGATATTGAGACGAAGTTCGAAGTCCGGCGCGTTGATGTCGGCGACCAGTCCCCAGGAGAGGCGCGACAGGATCCGCGGCTCGAGCCCGTCCAGATCCTGCGGCGCGCGATCCGAGCTGATCACAAGTCGCCGGCCGGCCGAGATGATCTCGTTCATCGTGTGGAAGAATTCTTCCTGGGTCGAATTCCTTGCCGGCGATGAACTGGACGTCGTCGATCATCAGCAGGTCGGCCGAGCGCAGCTGCTGCTTGAAGCGGATCGTCTCCTTGGCGCGCAACGCGGCGACGAACTCGACCATGAAGCGTTCTCGGCCGACATGTAGATGATCTTCGCGCGCGGGTGCAGGCGGTGATATTCGTGGCCGATGGCGTGGAGCAGATGGGTCTTGCCGAGACCGGTGCCGCCATGGAGGAAGAGCGGGTTGAAGGCGACCTTGTCCGCGGTCGCGAGCGTGCGGCGCGGCATTGTAGGCGACCTCGTTCGCCTTGCCGACGACGAAATTCTCGAAGCGGTAGCGCGGCTCCAGGGCAACGGCATAGAGGCCGTCTTTCCCCTCCACCGGCTGCTCGGCCGGGGCCGGTGCGGGAATTTCGACGACCGCCGCGGTTTCGGGCGCGGCCGGGCCGACTCCGATCTGGATATGGCGGACCGCCGGACAGGCCGCGCGCCAGACCAGGGCCAGCCGCTCGGCGAAATGGGTCTGCACCCAGTCCGCCATGAACTGGGAGGGCAGCTCCAGGCGCAAGGTCGCAGTCTCCGAGTCGAAATTGCCGAGCGCGATCGGGCGGCAGCCAACCGTCGAAGGTGCGGGCGCCGCAATCGCGTCGGAGGCCAGCGCGAATCGTCTCCCAGATCGGCTGGAGCCGATCGGCCCCGTCGTCGTCGAGCGTCGAACCGTCGTTGACCGCGGACTGCAATGACACGAAGATGCCCCTCCTCTCCCGGGCCCTTTCCCAAGGCCCTTGTTTGCGAGACAAATCTCTCCCGCGCACGGCAGCGCTCCCCGGCGGCGCCGATTCGAAAAATCGCTCTTGCTGTGTGCGTCCGGCACGGAGATTCGCCCCGCCGGAACTGCCTTTTAGAAACGGTGCGGCAGCACGATCAAGGGCTGAATGTTACATTTTTCGGAAATAAAATCGTTGACAAAGGATTTCCGGGATATCCGCAAGAAAGGACGGAAATCCGCCATATTTTTCGGCAGCGTCATGCGCGAATCGCCGGAAATCCTGGACTTTCCCGATCCGTTCTTTTCGCGAAACGAAAAAGGCCCGCCGACGGTGAGCCGGCAGGCCTGTTTCATAGCGCACCTCGAAGCGACTTAGCCGAGGGCGGCGATACGGCGTGGTCAGGCGCGAAAATTTCCGCGCTGCTGTATTCTTGTGAAGGACGCCCTTCGAGACGCCGCGCGCCGAGCTCGGGCTGCGACCTTCTGCAAAGCCGCGATCGCGCTTGTCCTTGTCGCCGGCCGTCGATCGCCGTCTCGACCTGCTTGACGAAGGTGCGGATGCGGCTGACGCGGGCGCCATTGATCTCCGCGCGGCGCTGGTTGCGGCGGATGCGCTTCTTGGCCTGCGGCGTGTTCGCCATGAATTGCCTCTTCGATTCTCAAATGAAAAGCGGCGCGGCCCTGTCGCCGCGCCCGCTCGCGCCGGGCCTCTACGCAAGCGATGCGCCAAGGTCAACCGTCAGGAACGCTGGCAACGCGGGCAGAAGAAAGTGCGACCGCCCCGAGTCGACCCGCCGGCGAATTGGGCGTGCCGCAGACGGGCACGGCTCCCCTTCCCGCCCATACACCGCGCAATTGCTTGGAGAAATAGCCGAGCTCGCCATCGGGTCGGGCATAATCGCGCAGCGACGATCCGCCCGCCTCGATCGCCGCGAGCAGGACCGCGTGATCGCCTGCACCAACCGTTCGAGCCGGTCGCCGGTGAAATGCGCCCGCCGTCGCGGCCGGGCGCGATGCTGCGCGAGGTGGAGCGCCTCGCAGACATAGATGTTGCCGAGCCCGGCGACGATTCGCTGGTCGAGCAGCATCGCCTTGATCGGCGCGCTGCGGCCTTCGAGCGGCGGCCAGCAGATACGTCGGCGGTGAAGTCCTGGCCCGAGCGGCTCCGGGCCCAGCGCCGCGAACGGCGGCCAGGTCAGCGAGCGCGTCGGTCGGCACCAGATCGACCGAGCCGAAGCGGCGCGGATCGTTGCAGCGCGAGCGTCGTGCCCTGCATCCGTCTCGAGCAGCAGATGGTCGTGCGGGCCGAGTTCGCCGCGGGTCGATCCGCCAGCGGCCCGACATGCCGAGATGGAAGATCATCGTGTCGCCGCGATCGGTGTCGATCAGCCCATATTTCGCGCGCCGGCCGAGCGCCGGTGACCTGTCGCGCCGGTCAGCCGCTGGCCGCAGATCCGGCGGGAAGGCGCGGCGCAGATCGGCGCGGCGCGGCTCGACGCGGGAGCCGGCGCCCTTCCAGCACCGGTGCGAGGCCCTCGCACGGTCGTCTCGACTTCGGGAAGCTCAGGCATGGGGAACGATCATCGAATTTGCGCCAATATCGAAAGTGTCATCCACGCCAAGCCCTGCTAGAGGCGCCGCGCGATGAGACACAGGTATCTTTCGGCTATCGAGGAAGTTTCGCCCGACGAGAAGACCGCGCGGGTCGGCCACGTCTTCGCCGGCGTCGCCCGCCGCTACGACCTGATGAACGACCTGATGTCGGGCGGCATGCACCGGCTGTGGAAGGACCGTTTCGTGCGGCGGGTGCAGCCGCGCACGGGCGAGGCGATCCTCGACATGGCCGGCGGCACCGGCGATATCGCCTTCCGCCTCGCCAAGAGCGGCGCGCAGGTGACCGTCGCCGACATCAATCCCGAGATGCTCGCGGTCGGGCAGCGAGCGGGCCGAAAAGCGCGGCATCGAGGATCTGGCCTGGACCGAGCAGAATGCGGAGATGCTGAGCTTCGCCGACAACAGCTTCGACGCCTACACGATCGCGTTCGGCATCCGGAACGTCACCCATATCGGCCAAGCGCTCGCCGAAGCGCATCGGGTGCTGAAGCGCGGCGGGCGCTTCTTCTGCCTCGAATTCTCGACCACCATCTGGCCGGGCTTCGCCGACAGTCTACGATCGCTATTCGCACAACGTCGTGCCGAAGATCGGCAAGTGCGGTCGCGCACGACGAGGACAGCTACCGCTATCTGGTCGAATCGATCCGCCGCTTCCCGACGATGGAGACGGTTCAGCGGCAATGATCGCGCGATGCCGGTTTCGCGCAGGTGAAGGCGGAGCCGATCCTCGGCGGCCTCGTCGCGCATCCATAGCGGCTGGAAATCGATTTGACCAGCCCGATCGTCCACCTCTGGCGGCTCCTGCAAATGGGGCCGCATGCTCGCGCGGCACGGCGCGCTGCGCGGCATCGAGCGCGACCCGCAACACGCCAGCGCCGGTGCGCCGCCTCGCCCGCATCGCCCGCTTCGGCGCGCGTGTCCCCAGGGCGCCGACCTATGCCGACGCCTTCCAGGAGATCGGCCCCGCCGCGATCAAGCTCGGCCAGGCGCTGGCGACGCGGCCCGATCTCGTCGGCGCCGAGGCGGCGCGACGATCTGACACGCCTCCAGGACGCGCTGCCGCCGGCACCTCTCACCGCGGTCGCGCGCCGCGATCGAGCAGGGGCTGGAGAGGCCGCTCGAGCAGCTCTTCTCCGAATTCGATCCGGAGCCGGTCGGCGCCGCCTCGATCGCGCAGGTCCATCGCGCCGTCACCACCGACGGCCAGCAGGTCGCGGTCAAGGTGCTGCGCCCGGCATTCGAGGAGGATTTCGCCAAGGCGATCGAGACCTACGAATGGGCGGCGGCGCAGGTCGAGGCGATGGGCGGCGAAGCCGCGCGGCTACAGCCCGCGCATGGTCATCGCCCATTTCAAGCAATGGACCGCGCGCGAGCTCGATCTGCGGCGCGAGGCCGCTTCCGCGTCCGAGCTGCGCGAGAACATGGTCGCCGAGCCCGGCTTCCTCGTCCCCGCCATCGACTGGACGCCGCACCGCCCGGCGGGTGATGACGCTCGAATGGATCGACGGCATCAAGCTCACCGATCGCGAGGCGCTGGTCGCGGCCGGCCACGATCTGCAAGGCGCTGGCGGCGACCCTGGTCCGCGCCTTCCTGCGCCAGGCGATCGTCGACGGCTTCTTCCACGCCGATCTCCACCAAGGAAATCTCTTCGCGCTGCCGGACGGGCGGATTGCCGCGATCGATTTCGGGATCATGGGCCGGATCGACCGCCAGGCGCGGCTATGGCTTGCCGAGATCCTCTACGGCCTGATCACCGGCAATTACCGCCGCGTCGCCGAAATCCATTTCGAGGCGCAATATGTCCCGCGCGCATCACAATGTCGCCGAGTTCGCGACCGCGCTCCGCGCGGCCGGCGAGCCGATCCGCGGGCTTCCGGTCAAGGATATCTCGATCGGGCAGATGCTCGACAGCCTGTTCGCGATCACCCGCGATTTCGACATGCCGACGCAGCCGCATCTGCTGCTCCTCCAGAAGACGATGGTGATGGTCGAAGGCGTCGCCACGCACGCTCGATCCCGACATCAACATGTGGGAGACGGCCGAGCCCTTCCTGAGCGAATGGATGCGCAGCGAGCTCGGCCCCGAAGCCGCGATCGCCGACCGGCTGGTCCGCGACGTCCGTACGCTCGCGAGGCTCCCCGAACTGATCCGCCGCATCGATCGTTATTATCCGCCACCTGGCGCCGCGCCGCCCGCCGCCTCCGCTCCCGGATGTGATGGTCGTGCAGCCGCGCCGTTATGGCCCTTATCTCGTCACCGCCCTGCTCGCCGCCGCCGCTGGCGCGGCCGCGATGTGGCTCTTACTATTGAGACCATGCGGGGGAACGCGCATCCTGCTGATCGTCGGCGGCGGCATCGCCGCCTACAAGGCGTTGCGAGACTGATCCGGCTGCTGAAGAAGCGGGGGGCGAGCGTGCGCTGCGTGCTCACTGCTGGCGGCGCGCAGTTCGTCACACCGATGACGCTCGCGGCGCTTTGTCCGAGGAGCCGGTCATACGCATCCTCTGGGACCTCAAGGACGAGGCGGAGATGGGCCATATCCAGCTCAGCCGCGAGGCCGATCTGGTCGTGGTGTGCCCGGCCACCGCCGACCTGCTGGCGAAGATGGCGACGGGGATCGCCGACGATCTCGCCACCACGCTGCTGCTCGCCACCGACAAACCGGTGCTGGTCGCCCCGGCGATGAATGTGCGCATGTGGCAGCATGCGGCGACTCGGCGCAATGTGGCGCGGCTGCGGGACGATGGGGTGGTCGGTGATCGAGCCCGACGAGGGCGAGATGGCGTGCGGCGAATACGGCCCGGGACGGCTGCCGGAGCCGGAAAGAATCGCTGAGGAGATCGGGAAGCTCCTCCCCGGAACGGCGGTGCAAGGGACTCAGCACCTGGCACGAGGCCCCCTCCACCAGCCTTCGGCCGGTCCCCCTCCCCGTTCCGGGGAGGATTTGAAGGGCCGGCATATCATCGTCACAGCAGGGCCCACCCAGGAACCAATCGATCCCGTGCGCGTCATCGCCAACCGCTCCTCCGGCAAGCAGGGTTTCGCCATCGCCGAAGCCCTGGCTGGTCTCGGCGCGGATGTGACGCTCGTCGCCGGGCCCGTCTCGCTGCCGACGCCGGCCGGCGTCCGGCGCGTCGATGTCGAGACGGCGCAGCAGATGGCCGACGCGGTGGAGGCCGCGCTTCCGGCTGACGCCGCTGTCCTCGTCGCGGCGGTGGCGGACTGGCGGGTGGAGTCCTCGCCGACCAAGCTCAAGAAAGGCGATGGGCCACCGGAGCTGCGCTGGTTCGAGAACCCGGACATCCTCGCCCGCTTGTCCGCTTCGCCGCAACGCCCGTCCCTCGTCATCGGCTTCGCGGCCGAGACCGAGAAGGTCGATCGAGCACGCCAAGGCCAAGCGCGCGCGCAAGGGCTGCGACTGGATCGTCGCCAACGACGTCTCCGGCGACGTGATGGGCGGCGAGGCGAACGAAGTGCATCTCGTCACCGCCGACGGGCGTCGAGAGCTGGAGCCGCGCCTCCAAGGCCGAGGTCGCGCGCCGGCTCGCCGAGAGCATCGCCGATGCCCTCGATTGACATCGGCCTGATGCGCCTGCCGCACGGCGAGGGCCTGCCCCTTCCCTCCTACGCCACCGAACATGCCGCCGGCCTCGACGTGGTCGCGGCCGAGAGCCTGACGCTCGCGCCAGGTGCCCGCCATGCCGTCGCCACCGGCTTCGCCATCGCCATTCCGCACGGATACGAGGTGCAGGTGCGGCCGCGCTCGGGCCTCGCGCTCAAGCACGGCATCACCTGTCTCAACACGCCGGGCACGATCGACAGTGATTATCGCGGCGAGGTGAAGGTGATCCTCGCCAATCTCGGCGACGCGCCGTTCGAGATCGTCCGCGGCGAGCGCATCGCGCAGCTCGTGCCGGCGCCGGTGCAGCGCGCCGCCTTCGTCGAGGTGGAGAGGCTCGACGATACGCAGCGCGGCGGCGGCGGCTTCGGCTCGACCGGACGCTAGCTCGGATGAGCCTCAGCGACCGACAGCTCGACCGTTACGCGCGACATATCGTGCTCCACGAGATTGGCGGCGAAGGGCAGAAGCGGCTGCTCGCCGCATCGGTGGCGGTGATCGGCGCGGGCGGCATCGGTGCGCCGGTTATCCAATATCTCGCGGCGGCTGGTGTGGGTCGGCTGCGGGTGATCGACTGCGATCGGGTGAGCCTCGACAACCTTCAGCGGCAGACTCTGTTCTCCACCGGCGATGTCGGACGTTCCAAGGTCGAGGCGACACACCAGCGGGTGGCGGCACTGAACGAGGATGTCGCATTCGAGGGTGTCGAGGCGCGGCTTTCGGGCGAGAATGTTGGCAACTTGCTCGAGGGGATCGATCTGGTGGTCGACGGCAGCGACAATTTCGCGACGCGGCTCGCCGTATCGGATTACTGCACCGCCACTCATATCCCGCTCGTTTCGGCGGCGGTCGGCCGCTTCCAGGCGCAGATCGGCACCTTCCGCGGCTGGAAGGAAGACCGGCCCTGCTATCGCTGCTTCGTCGGCGACGCTTTCGATGCGGAGGATTGCGACAATTGCGCCGAGCTCGGCGTGCTCGGGGCAATGACGGGGATCGCGGGCAGCTTCGCGGCGCTGGAGGCGATCCGCGCCATCGCCGGCTTCGGCGAGGAGCCGGGCGGCAAGCTCCACGTCTTCGACGGCCTCGCCCCCTCGATGCGCACGATCCGGATCGTCAAGGATCCCGGCTGCTCCGCCTGCGGACAGGCTCAGGCGGGGAGCCAGCCCAGGGCATCGCGTAGCTCTAGATAGGCGAGGAGGAACAGCCCGCTGCCGAGCACCAGATCGAAGGCGCGAACCGGCCGCAGCCGCTCGCCGCGGGGACGATGGAAGGTGATATCCATCATCGTCACAACTACGATCCATGCGCCGCACAGGCCAGCGAAGCACGCGATGGCGACGAACGGCCAATAAACGAAACTGTCCGGACCCGCGAACGGCCACAGGACGAGCGCGAGTAGCCCGGCCATCGCGCCGACCCCTACCGCGCGGCCGAGCGTCCAACGGCGCATCAGCTCTTCTTCTTCGCCGGCGCCTTCCTGGCCGGCGCCTTGCGCGACGCGCCGCGACGGCCCTTCTTCGCCGGCCGGCCCCTTGGCCGCCCGCTCGTCGATCAGCTGCGCCGCCTCCTCCAGCGTCAGCGCCTCGGGCGCCACGCGATCTTGGGCAAGGTCGCGTTGGTCGTGCCGTCGGTGACATAGGGGCCGAAGCGGCCCTCCATCAGCCTTGATCTCGGCCTCCGGTGCGCGGATGCGCGCCCAGCACCTTCGAGCGGCTCGCGCGAGCCGCGCGCGCGCGCCGGCCGCCGCCGCCGCCCGCCTCGGCGAGCTTGGACGACCGCCGCGTTCATGCCGGTCTCGAACACCTCGGCGGTCGAGCCGAGCTGCGCATATTTGCCGTCATGGGCGAGATACGGGCCGTAGCGGCCGATCGAGGCGGTGATCGGCTTGCCCGTTTCCGGATGCGTCGCCGACCGTGCGCGGCAGCGACAGCAGCCGCACGCCAGCTCCAGATCGAGCTCGCCGCGCATCCTTGGGGATCGACGCGCGCTTCGCCTCCTTGCCCTCGCCGAGCTCGACATAGGCGCCGAAGCGGCCCGGCTCTTGCGGAGGACTTCCTCGCCGGTCTCGGGATCGCGTGCCGAGCTCTCCGGCCCGCTCGGCGCCGCCCTCGCCGCCGCCCTGGCCGAAGCGGCGGGTGTAGCGGCATTCCGGGATAATTGGAGCAGGCGACGAACGCGCCGAACTCGCCCGCCGCGCAGCGCCAGCCGGCCCTCGCCGCAAGCCGGGCAGAGGCGCGGGTCGGTGCCGTCGCCTTTGTCGGGGAACAGCCAGGGCGCGAGGAATTCGTCGAGCGCGGCGGTGATCTCGGACGGCTTGCTGCTCCATCACCTCGGCGGTCTTCGGCTTGAAGTCGCGCCAGAAGGCTTCGAGCACCTTCTGCCACTCGAGCGCGGCCGCCGGAAATGTCGTCGAGCTCCTCCTCGAGCTCGGCGGTGAAATCGTAGCTGACATAGCGCTCGAAGAAGCGTTCGAGGAACGCGGTCAGCAGCCGCCCGCTCTCCTCCGGCGAGGAAGCGGTTCTTCTCCAGCCGGACATAGTCGCGGTCCTTCAGCGTCTGCAGGATCGAGGCGTAGGTGGAGGGCCGGCCGATGCCGAGCTCCTCCATCTTCTTGACCAGGCTCGCCTCGGAATAGCGCGGCGGCGGCTGGGTGAAATGCTGCTCGGCGATGACCGCCTTCTTCGCCGGCGCATCGCCCTCGCGCAGGCGCGGCAGGCGGCGGCTTTCCTCGTCGCTCGCTGTCGTCCCGGCCCTCTTCGTAGAGCGCGAGGATAGCCGGGGAAGAGCACGACCTGCCCGGTCGCGCGCAGCGCCGTGCTGGCCGGTGCCGTCGACCAGCTCGACGGTGGTCCGCTCCAGCCGCGCCGAAGCCATCTGGCTCGCGAGCGCGCGCTTCCAGACCAGGTCGTAGAGGCGCGCATGGTCGCCCGAGCCGGCCCGGTCGCGGCCGAAATCGGTCGGCCGGATCGCCTCATGCGCCTCCTGCGCATTCTTGGCCTTGGTCTGCGTAATGGCGCGGCCTGTCGGGCACGTAGCCGGCGTCATAGCGGTCGGCGATCGGCCTTGCGCGCGGCCGAGATCGCGCTCCGGCGCCATCTGCACGCCGTCGGTCCGCATATAGGTGATCGCGCCATCCTCGTAGAGCGCCTGGGCGACGCCGCATCGTGTGGCTGGCCGAGAAGCCGAGCTTGCGCGCCGCCTCCTGCTGCAGCGTCGAGGTGGTGAAGGGCGGCGGCGGGTTGCGGTGCAGCGGCTTGGTCTCGACCGAGGCGACGGCGAAGCGGCCCGCCTCGACCATCGGCCTTGGCGGCGTGCGCCGTCGCCTTCGTTGCCGATCGACAGGCGATCGATCTTCTGCCCCTCGCAGCGGCGCCAGGCGCGCGAGGAAGTCGCTGCCCGTCCTGCTCCATGCGGCGCCTCGACCGATCCAATATTCCTGCGCCCGGAACGACCTCGATCTCGCGCTCGCGGTCGACGATCAGCCGCAGCGCCACCGACTGGACCCGGCCCGCCGACTTGGCGCCCGGCAGCTTGCGCCACAGCACCGGCGAGAGCGTGAAGCCGACCAGATAATCGAGCGCGCGGCGGGCCCGGTAGGCGTCGATCAGATCCTCGTCGAGCCCGCGCGGTCGCTTCATCGCCTCGGTCACCGCGCTCTTGGTGATCGCGTTGAACGTCACCCGCTCGACATCCGCGGGCAGCGCCTTGCGCTTCCGCAGCACCTCCTGGACGTGCCAGCTGATCGCCTCGCCCTCGCGATCGGGGTCGGTGGCGAGGATCAGCGCGTCGGCCTTCTTCGCCTCGTCGGTGATCGCCTTGAGCTGCCGCGCCTTGTCCGGCATAGGTCTCCCATTCCATCGCGAAGCCGGCGTCCGGATCGACCGAGCCGTCCTTGGCCGGCAGATCGCGGACATGGCCGTAGGAGGCGAGGACGCGATAACCGCTGCCCGAGATATTTTTCGATGGTCTTCGCCTTGGCGGGCGATTCGACGACGACGAGCTTCAAAGCAATTCCTCACGCATACGCGCGAAGGTGGTGAGGCGGACGGCGCCGCGTCAAGCGCGATGCTGACAAAGCCGGAGCGGCGATGGCATAGCGAGGCCATGTCCACTCTTCATCCGAGACTCGCCGAAGCCTTCGAGCTCTCCCGGCAGGGGCGCAACGCCGAAGCCCTGCTGATCATTAATCAGCTCGCCGCGGAGGGTGAACCCGAAGCGCTCTGGGTGCTTGGCGACGTGCACTGGCGCGGACAGCTGGTCCCGGGCGACATGAAGCGCGGGCGGGAGCTCATGCGGCGGGCGGCGGACGCCGGGCATCCGATCGCGACGCGTGCCTATACTAATTTGCTCGCCAGCGGCGTCGCCGGCCCGCGCGACTGGCAGGGTGCCCTCGCCCGCCTGGTCGAGGAGGCGCGGGAGGACGGCCGCCGCGCGCAGATGCTTGCTTTGATCCGGAAGATGGACCTCGATCCGGACGGCGATCCGCGCAAGATTCCGGAGGGACAGAAGATAAGCGATTCGCCCTTCATCGCCCTGTTTCCGAACCTCTTTTCGTCGGCCGAATGCGATTATCTGATCGAGGTCGCCACAGCCGAGCTTCGAGGCGGCGATGATCATCGACGCGGCGGGGTCGACCCGGCCCGACCCGGTCCGGACCTCCGACGGCTCAGCCATGCACTGGCTGATCGAGGATCCGGCCATCCACGCGCTCAACCGCCGGCTCGCTGCAGCCAGCGCCAGCGCCTGGGAGCAAGGCGAGCCGCTGCAGATCCTCCGCTATTCGCCGGGCCAGCAATATCGCAATCACCTCGACTATATTCCGGGCGCCGACAACCAGCGGGTCCGGACCGCGCTCGTCTATCTCAACGCGGACTTCGAGGGCGGCCAGACGGCATTCGTCAGGGCGGGGCTGATGGTGAAGGCGCGCAAGGGCAATGGCATCGTCTTCCAGAATGCCTTGCCGGACGGTCGGGCCGATCCGATGTCCGAACATGCCGGCCTGCCGGTGACGCGCGGCACCAAATATCTCGCCAGCCGCTGGATCCGCCAGCGCCGGAACGAAGGCTGAGCCGATTTCAGTCGGCGAGACTCACCCGGCCGCCGGCATGGCGTTCGAGGCGGCCCGCCAGCTCCAGCTCGAGCAGGACCGTCTGCACCGCGGCCGGCGGCAGGCCGGTCTGGCGAATGAGTTCGTCGACCGGCACCGGCGTGCGGCTGAGCAAGGAGGCCAGCGCCTCACGCTCCCGCTCCGCCACATCCGCCGGCGATGCCCGCCCGAAATCCTCGCTTGGTTCGCGGACCGGGCGGGCGCGGAGCGGGCGGATCGCCTCCAGCACGTCGTCGGCGCTCTGGATCAGCGTCGCGCCCTCGCGGATCAGCAGGTTGCAGCCCTGCGCGCGCGGATCGAGCGGGAAGCCGGGCACCGCCATCACCTCGCGGCCATAGTCGCCGGCGAGGCGGGCGGTGATCAGCGAGCCGGAGCGCGGCGCCGCCTCGACCACCACCGTTCCCTGCGAGAGGCCGGCGATGATCCGGTTGCGCGACGGGAAATGGCGGGCGTGCGGCTCGACTGCCGGGCGGCTGCTCGGCGACCAGCAGGCCGCGTTCGGCGATGCGCACGCTGCAGCCCCTCATTTTCGGGCGGGTAGAAGATGTCGATGCCGCCGGCGACGACCGCGATGGTCCCGGTCTCCAGCGATCCGTCATGGGCGGCGGTGTCGATGCCGCGGGCGAGGCCGGAGACGACGATGGCGCCGGCTTCGCCGAGTTTCTGGCGCAAGGCCGCGGGCGAAGCGGCAGCCCGCCGCCGAGGCGTTGCGCGCGCCGACGATGGCTACGCTCGGCCGGTCGAGCACGCTCGGATCGCCCTTCACGATCAGCACCGGCGGCGCGGATTCGACTTCGGCGAGGAGCGGCGGATAGTCGCGCTCGCCGAGGAAGAGATAGCGGGCGCCGAGCCTCGCCACCCGCTCGTTCTCGCGCAGCGACCGCGTCGCGGCGGGCGAGGCGCGGCGCCCGGCCGCCGCCGCGGGCGGCGAGGTCGGGGATCGCGGCGAGCGCCGCGCCGGCCGAGCCGAAGCGGGCGATCAGCTGGCGCATAGGTGATCGGACCGATCGACTCCGACCGGATCAGCCGCAGCCTGTCGATCCGCTCCTCGTCGAGCGCCGCGTCACGCCACGGCGCGGTCGCCAACCTTCGAGCTCGGTGCCAGCGAACAGGCGGCGAATATTTTCGCGATGCTTCCAGAAGACGAGCAGGGCGAAGCCGAGGAACAGCAGCGCAAGATCGAGCCGCCCGAGCACGCTCGCCGCGATCGGCGCCGCCACGACGGCGGACAGGCCGCCGACCGAGGAATAACGGGTGAGCCCGAGCATCCCGAGCCAGACGATCGCGTAAACGAGCGGCGCACAGCCAGGAGAGGCCGCCGATCAGGGTGAAGCCGAGAAGCAGACCGAAGACGGTCGCCACGCCCTTGCCGCCCCGCGAATCGCAGCCAGACCGGATAGAGATGGCCGAAGAACGCGCCCGAGGCGGCGAGCGGCGCCTGGTCGAACCAGATGTGCGCCAGCACGACCGCGACGGTGCCCTTCGCCATATCGAGCAGCATTGTGGCCGCGGCGAGCCCCTTGCGGCCGGTGCGCAGCACGTTGGTCGCGCCGATATTGCCCGATCCGATCGCCCGCAGATCGCCCGCGCCGGCGAGGCGGGTGAGGATCACCCCGAAAGGAATCGAGCCGAGCAGATAGCCGAGAAGCAGGGCCAGGAGCGGCGCGAGAAGCGGCCCGGAAACGATGTCGATGCTCACAGTCCATTCCTGTAACAAAGCGAAGGCCGCGCGCAAACCACATCGCTTGCGGTCGCGAGGTTCGGCGCTAGATCAGCCTCAATGGTCGAGCGCCCGTCCTCTCCTGATCTTCGATTCCGGCGTCGGCGGCCTATCGGTGCTCGCCGCGATCCGAACGCTGCTGCCGCAGGCGCCGCTCGTCTATGTCGCAGACAGCGCGGGCTTTCCCTACGGCACCAAGACCGAGGCGGAGATCGCGGCGCGGGTGCCGGCGCTGCTCGGACGGCTCGCCGAGCGCTTCGATCCGCGAGCTGATCGTCATCGCGTGCAACACCGCCTCGACCATCGCGCTCGACGCGGTGCGCGGCGGCGCTGGATCTGCCGATCGTCGGCACCGTGCCGGCGATCAAGCCCGCCGCCGCATTGTCGCAAGATCCCGCGTGATCGGCGTGCTCGGCACCGAGGCGACCGTCCGCCAGCCTTATGTCGATCGGCTCGCGGCGGAGTTCGCCAGCTGATTGCACGATCGTCCGCCATGGCTCGGCGGAGCTGGTCGACCTCGCCGAAGCGAAGCTGCGCGGAGAACCACGCCGATCCAGCGGCATACCGCCGCATGCTTGGACGGCATGTGTTCGCTTGCCGGAGGGCGAGACGGATCGACACGATCGTGCTCGCCTGCACGCATTTCCCGCTGGTGGCAGACGAGCTTGCGGCCGCCTCGCCCGGCCCGTCCGCTTCGTCGACGGCGCCAAGGGATTGCGCGCCGCGTCGCCTAGCTGACGCGCGACCGGACATGGCCTGACGAGCCGCCGCGCCAGCGTCGCCGTGTTCACCGGCCGCGACACGACGTCGGACGCCTGCCGGCCGGCGCTCGCCGCGCTTCGGACTTGATCGCGCATCGAATCGCTTTGAGCGAAAAGTTGGATTTCCGCCCTTGCCCTGGCCAGAATCGCCTCTCATTTGCGCTAATTGGCGCGGCAAGCACCCCGGGGATTGCTTCGTGGACTATCAGCCGCATTTTCGCCCAGGCCATCGACCGGCTCCACGCCGAAGGCCGCTATCGCGTGTTCATCGACATCCTGCGCAACAAGGGCATCTTCCCCAATGCGCGCTGCTTCGCCGGCCATAACGGGCCGAAGCCGATCACCGTCTGGTGCTCGAACGACTATCTCGTCCATGGGCCAGCACCCGAAGGTGATCGCGGCGATGGAGGAAGCGCTCCACGACGTCGGCGCCGGCTCGGGCGGCACGCGCAATATCGGCGGCAACACCCATTATCATATCGAGCTGGAGGCCGAGCTCGCCGACCTGCACGGCAAGGAAGGCGCCCTGCTGTTCACCTCGGGCTATGTCTCGAACGAGGCGACGCTGTCGACGCTCGGCCAAGGTCCTGCCCGGCTGCATCATCTTCTCCGACGAGCTGAACCACGCCTCGATGATCGCGGGCATCCGCAATTCGGGCTGCGAGAAGCGCGTCTTCCGCCACAACGATCTCGCGCATCTCGAGGAACTGCTGGCCGCAGACGATCCCGACGCGCCCAAGCTGATCGCCTTCGAAAGCGTCTATTCGATGGACGGCGACATCGCGCCGATCGCCGCCATCTGCGACCTCGCCGACAAATACAACGCGCTCACCTATCTCGACGAGGTCCATGCGGTCGGCATGTACGGCCCGCGCGGCGGCGGCATCTCCGAGCGCGACGACGTCGCCGCACCGACTGACGATCATCGAAGGCACGCTCGGCAAGGCGTTCGGCGTGATGGGCGGCTATATCGCCGCCGACCGAACGATCATCGACGTGATCCGCAGCTACGCGCCGGGCTTCATCTTCACCACCTCGCTGTCGCCGGTGCTGGTCGCCGGCGCGCTGGCGAGCGTGCGCCACCTCAAGAGCGCTCGGCGCGAGCGCGAGGCACAGCAGGCGGCGCGCGGCGACGCTGAAGGCGATGTTCGCCGAGGCCGGGCTGCCGGTGATGCCGTCGACCACGCACATCGTGCCGCTGATGGTCGGCGATCCGGTCAAGGCCAAGAGGATCAGCGACATCCTGCTCGCCGAATATGGCGTCTATGTGCAGCCGATCAATTATCCCGACCGTGCCGCGCGGCACCGAGCGGCTGCGCTTCACGCCCGGCCCCGCGCATGACGAAGCGATGATGCGCGAGCTGGCGGCGGCGCTCGCCGAGATCTGGGACCGGCTGGAGATGAAGCTGGCCGCCTGAGGCCGCGGGCTGCTAGCGCGGCCCCGTGACCCCCCTCCACCTCTTCCTGCTCTTCCTGGCGGCGGTCGCGGCCGGCGGCTTCAATGCACTCGCAGGCGGCGGGTCGATCTTCACCTTCCCCGCATTGATCGCCGCCGGAGTGCCGCCGCTGGTCGCAAACGTCACCAATACGGTCGCGCTCTGCCCGGGCTATGTCGGTGGCGTGCTCGCGCAACGGCGGGACCTCGAAGGCCAAGGCCGGCGCATGGCGCTGCTGCTACCGGTCGCCACGGCGGGCGGCCTTGCCGGAGCCTGGCTGCTCACCCGGACGAGCGAGAAGGCCTTCGAATCGATCGTGCCCGCGCTCGTCCTCCTCGCCTGCGGGCTGCTCGCGATCCAAGACCGGGTGCGGGCGCTGCTCCAGCGCCGCTCCTCGCGCATCTCACTCGCCTGGGCAGTCGGACCGGTCTTCCTCGCCGCCATTTACGGCGGCTATTTCGGCGCCGGGCTCAGCGTCGTCTTCCTGGCGATGATCGGTCTCGCCATCGATGACAATCTGACCCGCCTCAACGGCCTTAAGCAGACCATGTCGTTGGTGACCAACGTGGCGGCCGCCCTCTTGTTCGCGCTCACCGCGAAGGTCGTCTGGCCATCTGCGGCAGTGATGGCGATCGGCGCGTTGCTCGGCGGCGGCGCGGGAGGACGGCTGGCGAGGGTCGTCAAACCCCTTACCCTCCGGCTGATCGTGATCGCCGTCGGCGTGCTGCTCGCAGCCTATTTCGTCGTCCGTTAGTCGCAGCAACCGGCGCCGCGGCCCCATTTCGCCAGCTGCCGCGTCAGCAGCAGACCGGGCAGCATCGGGAGCCACAGGGTGAAACCCCTGAGCAACAAGGTCGCGGTCAAGGCCGCCTCGAAGGGCGTGCCTAGCAGGCGCAGCATGGCGGTCGAAGCGCCTTCGAAAGCGCCGAGGCCGAGCGGTACCGGCCCCAGGGTCACCACCATCTGAGCAAAGATCAGCGACACATACGCGGTGGCGAACGGCTCCGGATTGCCGAGCGCCATCAGGCAGCAGGCCAGGGTGGCGGAATCGGCGAGCAGCACGGCGCCGTTCAGCACCGCAACCTTGGCGAGCAGAGGTTTGTCGCGAAGCAGCTCGGCCGGCGCCTCGCCGACCGTCTCAAGAGTCCGTCGCAGCGGTCCGATCCGCGCCATCCAGCGCGGCAGCGGCTTTTGTCCCCGATGTCGCAGCCAGAGAGCCAATGCCGGAATCGCGAAGGCGACGACAAGGAACAGGGTAACGATCCCGGCAATCAGCAGGCTCGCCTTGTCATCGAGCCAGAGCAGGACGAGGGCGACGATCCCCATCAGTCCGAAGCCGGCATAATAACCGATCATGGAGAGGATCATCGCCGCCGCGGCATTGCCGCGCGGGACGCCGCAGGCGATCAGCCGGTCGACCATCAGCACATTGCCGCCGATCCCCGCCGCCGGTACCGCCTGGTCGGTGAACAATTTGGCGAGCGCGAGCTCGAACAGCCGCGCGAGCGACAGCTTCGACTCGCCGGCCTTCAGCACGAAATACCAACCCGAAGCGACGAGTAGATAGGTCAACACCTGCAGGCCGAAGGCGGCGAGCAGCCAGATCGGCCGCGCCTGACGAAGCAATTGACCGAATTGCTTCAGCTGCCCGAAATGGAAGGCCGCGCCGGCGATCGCCGCGATCAGGATGAGCGCGAGCGCCCAGCGCTGCCAGCGGCCTCGCGGCTTCAATTCGTCCTTTTGCTTCCCTTGGGCGATTGCTGTTGCCATTTCGTCTCCGCACGGAGGAACAGCGCTGCCGCCATGCCGTTCCAATTCCTTGTGGCAATCAGGCCGCCGCTCCCCTAGAAAATGGGCTTCAACACAGCTTCCGGAGTCCCGACGTGGCCGAGAGGATCGCCATCGTTTCCGATCACGCCGCTTACGAGATGAAGGCCCAGCTCGCCGATCATCTGCGCGAGCAAGGCTATGATGTGCTCGATCTTGGCACCAATTCGGCTGAGCGGGTCGATTATCCCGATTACGGCTACCGACTGGCCGAGGCGATCGCCTACGGCCGCGTCGAGAAGGGCGTCGCTCTGTGCGGCTCCGGC
The DNA here is from genome assembly GCA_963777295.1 of uncultured Alphaproteobacteria bacterium. Classification (GTDB taxonomy): domain Bacteria; phylum Pseudomonadota; class Alphaproteobacteria; order Sphingomonadales; family Sphingomonadaceae; genus Allosphingosinicella. Next base: position 170,066 of record CAVZPV010000004.1, on the reverse strand, counting down.
ATCGGCATCTCCATCTCGGTAAACCGCCATCCCGCCTGCCGCTGCGCGCTGGTCTCGGACGGCCTCTCCGCCCGCCTCGCCCGCGAGCATAATGACGCCAACGTGGTCGCCATGGGAGGGCGGCTGATCGGCATCGAGACGGCCAAAGACTGCCTCGCCCAGTTCCTCGCCACGCCGTTCGCCGGCGGTCGCCACCAGCGCCGCGTCGACAAGCTTACCCACCCCGTCTTCGCCAAGGAGCCCGCATGAGCAGCCGCCCCGCTTTCGATTTCGCCGTCCGCTCGCCCGGTTTCTTCACCGACCGGCTCGCCCAAGCGGATCCGGCCATTGCCGAGGCGATCGGCCTGGAGCTGCGCCGCCAACAGGAGAAGATCGAACTCATCGCATCCGAGAATATCGTCTCGCGTGCGGTGCTCGAAGCGCAGGGCTCCGTCCTCACCAACAAATATGCCGAGGGCTATCCCGGCCGCCGCTATTATGGCGGCTGCGAATATGTCGACATCGTCGAAACACTGGCGATCGACCGCGCCAAGCAATTGTTCGGCGCCACCTTCGCCAACGTGCAGCCCAATTCCGGAAGCCAGATGAACCAGGCCGTGTTCCTGGCTTTACTCCAGCCGGGCGACACCTTCATGGGGCTGGACCTCAATGCCGGCGGCCACCTCACCCACGGCTCCCCGGTCAATATGTCGGGCAAATGGTTCCACCCGGTCCCCTACGGCGTGCGCCGCGACGACCAACTGCTCGACATGGACGAGATCGCCGCCATCGCGCGCGAGCATAAGCCCAAGCTGATCATCGCCGGCGGCACCGCTTATTCGCGCATCTGGGATTTCGCGGGCTTCCGCCGGATCGCCGACGAGGTCGGCGCTTATCTGATGGTCGACATGGCCCATTTCGCAGGACTGGTCGCGGGCGGAGTCCATCCCAGTCCGGTGCCCCACGCCCATGTCGTGACGACGACGACCCACAAGTCGCTGCGCGGGCCGCGCGGCGGCCTTATCCTCACCAATGACGAGGAGATCGCGAAGAAGGTGAACAGCGCTGTCTTCCCGGGGCTTCAGGGCGGTCCGTTGATGCACGTCATCGCCGCCAAGGCGGTCGCCTTCGACGAGGCGCTGCAGCCCGACTTCAAGGATTATGCTCGCAACATCGTCGACAATGCCCGCGCGCTGGCCGAGGCGCTGAAGGAGGAGGGCCTCGACATCGTCTCGGGCGGCACCGACAATCACCTCATGCTCGTCGACCTCCGGCCGAAGCAGGCGAAGGGCAAGCATGCCGAGAAGGCGCTCGATCGCGCCTCGATCACCTGCAACAAGAACGGCATCCCGTTCGATCCCGAAAAGCCGTTCGTGACCTCGGGCATCCGGCTCGGCACGCCCGCCGGCACGACCCGCGGCTTCGGCCCGGACGAATTCCGCGAGATCGGCGGCATGATCGCCGAGGTGGTGGAGGGGCTGCGAAAGAATGGCGAGGCCGGCGACGGTCAGATCGAGGCCTCGGTCAGCGACGCGTCGAGGCGCTGTGCGCGCGCTTTCCGATCTATCAGGATCTCTAATTGCGCTGCCCCTTCTGCGCCCATGAGGACAGCCAGGTGAAGGACAGCCGCCCGAGCGAGGACGGCGCCTCGATCCGCCGCCGCCGCCAATGCGAGGGTTGCGGCGCCCGCTTCACCACCTTCGAGCGGGTCCAGCTGCGCGACCTGACGTGGTGAAATCCGGCAATCGCCGCGAGCCGTTCGACCGCGCCAAGCTCGAACGTTCGATCGCCATCGCCTGCCGCAAGCGCCCGGTGCCGTCCGAGCGGATCGAGAAGCTCGCCTCCTCGATCCAGCGCCAGGTGGAGACGAGCGGCGAGAACGAGATCGAATCGAGCCGGATCGGCGAGCATGGTGATGGACGGGCTCAAGGCGCTCGACCCGGTCGCCTATATCCGCTTCGCTTCAGCGTCTATAAGGATTTCCGCGAAGCCCGGGACTTCGAGGAATTCGCGGGCGCGGTCAGCGAGGCCGGCAGCGAGTGACCCCTCCCCCTCCGGCGATCGTCCTCGTCCGCCCGCAGCTCGGCGAGAATATCGGCAAGGCGGCGCGGGCGATGCTCAATTTCGGGCTGACCGATCTGCGGCTGGTGACACCCCGCGACGGCTGGCCCAATCCCAGCGCCGGGCCGGCAGCCTCCGGCGCGGATATCGTGCTGGAGCAGGCGCGGGTGTTCGGGACGGTGCAGGAGGCGGTGGCCGATTGCGCCCATGTCTATGCGACCACGGTGCGCAAGCGCGGCGTCATTATGCCGGTAATCACACCGGAAGAGGCGGCGCGGGAGATCCGCACGCTTGCCGAACCGAGCGCGATCCTGTTCGGCGCCGAGCGGTCGGGGCTGGAGACGGACGAAGTGGCGATCGCCGCGCAAGATCGTCACCGTGCCGATCAATCCCGAATTCGGTTCGCTGAACCTCGCCCAGGCGGTGATCCTCGTTGCCTATGAATGGTCTAAACATGCCGACCTGGCAGTGCCCGACCGAAGGGGAGCCACCCGAGCCCCGCGCCACCCAGGCGCAGCTGGAGGGCCTGATCGGCCAGCTCGACGTGGCCCTGGTCGCCAAGGGCTATTTCCATCCGCCCGACCGCACGCCGGCGACGCGCAACACCATCCGCACCATGCTTACCAAGCCGGGCTGGTCGAACCGGGAGGTGCAGGCGATGCGCGGCATCGTACGCGCCTTGTCCGAACCGACACGCAAACGCATGGACCGGACGAGAGCTAGGCGTCCGTCCTCAGGTCGTCGAATCGGTCGAATTCATAGGCGATCGAGGCTTCGACCAGTCGGTCGTAAAGCTCGGTGATCGCCGCCTCGGGCGCGTCTTCTTCGCGGGCATGAGCGGAGACGTTGCGCAGCACTTCGGCCTTGCGCGGCTCGTCCCGCACCGCCCCCCGCGCCGGTTTGATACGCGCTGCCGCGTCCATGTAGCGGAAGCGTTCAGCGAGCAGGCTTACGATTTCCCGATCGAGCGCGTCGACGCCGTGACGGACCTCGGCCATCGTCGTGCAGGCCCCGGGATCGGTTCTTTTCATCGTCATGTCCGACCCTTAGCGCAGGATTGAACCATGTCGAGAGCTCGACTTTATCGCCCGGCCTGCGATCCTGCCCCCATTCTTTTGAAAGGTTATCGCATGACCAAGGCTTTGTGGCTTTGCGTGGCCCTGATCCCGAGCATGGCCCTCGCGACAGGAACGTCTACCGGCAAGCAGGAAAAGAAGGGCAGCGACGTCATCTGCCGCGACCAGGAGGTGACCGGCTCGCGTCTGGAGTTCGAAGCGCGTCTGCATGACGCGGGATCGAGTGGGAGCAGTCTCGCCGCATGATGCGCGAAGAGATCGAGCGGGGCCAGAACAACCAGATTCCGCCGCAGGGCCACTGACGCTCCTTTTCCGGCGGCCCAGCGCCGCCCTCAAATCCTTGACTTGATGCGCTTGCGCCGCCATGTGCGGCGCTTCGCAATTGGCCCCGCACCCCGGTGAAGCGGTGGCCCTGTCCGGTCTTGAGACAGGCTGGGCGGTGCGGCTCCGGGACCTCGTAGACCCAACGCAGATTGAAGGACCGACCATGTGAAGCGCACCAGCGCCAAGTACAAGCTCGATCGCCGCATGGGCGAGAACATCTGGGGACGCCCCAAAAGTCCCGGTCAACAAGCGCGAATACGGCCCCGGCCAGCACGGCCAGCGCCGCAAGGGCAAGATGTCGGACTTCGGCATCCAGCTGCGCGCCAAGCAGAAGCTCAAGGGCTATTACGGCGACGTCACCGAGAAGCAGTTCAAGAAGACCTATACCGAGGCCGCCCGCATGAAGGGCGACACCGGCCAGAACCTGATCGGCCTGCTCGAGCGCCGGCTCGACATGATCGTCTATCGCGCCAAGTTCGCGCCGACGATCTTGGCCGCGCGCCAGCTCGTCAGCCACGGCCACGTCCGCGTCAACGGCGTGAAGTGCAACATCGCCTCGCGCCGGGTGAATGTCGGCGACGAGATCACGCTGGGCGCGAAGGCGCAGGAAATGGCGCTGGTGATGGAGGCGCAGGGCCTGGCCGAGCGCGAGATCCCCGATTATGTCGCGCCGGACGGCACCGCCAAGGTCACCTTCACCCGCGTGCCGACGCTCGACGAGGTGCCCTATCCGGTGAAGATGGAGCCGAACCTGGTCGTCGAATTCTACTCGCGCTGATCCGCGCTCGTACGCCGAACGAAATAGGGGCGGCTCGGCCGCGGCCGACCCGCCCTTTTTTTGTCAGCATCTTCATTGTCGATCTGCAGGAAGTTCGTCGCTCTTGCGACAGCAGGTCCGCGCGGACGCGCTGTCGTCGAGCTGGTGGTCGAGGCCCGGATAGACGCACGAGCTCGACCTGTTTGCCGGCGCCCGTCAGCGTCGGCGTCCATCAGCTTCGATTCGCTGCGACGCCGACGTTCAGGTCCATGATCGCCGTGGAACAGCAGCACCGGGGCCAGAATCTCGTCGGCATGGCGCGCCGGAGATCCCTCGCGCACCTGCGGACCGTCGCCGATCTGTCCCGCACGATCGGGCATATTGGTATAGTCGTCGCGACTCATCGAGAAGGCTTGCAAGGTCGGTCACCGGCGCAACCGCGACCACGGCCTTGAACAGCTTCGGGATCGAGAACATTGGCCTGGAGCGCGGCATAGCCGCCATAGGACCAGCCGAAGATGGCGAGCTTGCTTCGGATCGGCGATACCCTGGCTCGACCAGCCAGCGGCCGGCATCGTCCACGTCGCCGATCGAGGTCCGCCACGACTGAAAGCCGTTCTTCATGGAACCAATCATCGCCATAGCCGGATCGAGCCGCGAATTCCGGCTGGAGCACGGCATAGCCGCGCGCCGCGAAGAACTGGACGAGCCAGTCGAAGCCCCATTCGTCGCGTGAGGCGGGCCCGCCATGCGGCATGACGATCGCGGGAAGGTTGCGGCCGCTGCTCCCCGGCGGCAACGTGAGATAAGCGGGAATGACGGTTCCGTCCGCGGCCTTGAACGTGACTGGCTTCTGCTCGGCGAGCTTCATCCCTTCGAGGTCGGCGCGCGACAGCATCAGTTCGTTAAGATGCCGCGTCCCTTTGTCGAACAGGTAATAGCGACCTGGGTCCGTATCGCTGCCCGCCCGAAGCAGAATCTTGCTTTCATCGACGCTCGAACCGCACGAATCCGACCAGCGGAAGCCCCGGCAGGGCCTTCGACAGCGAGGCCGCGAGCGCAGCGAGGGGCTTGTCGAAATAGACAACATGCGACTTGTCGGTCGAGTAAGTCACACCGACGACGCGGCGTCGACGACCGATGCGCACCAGCCCATCGACATCGACGTCGGGCCGCGCGAAAACCAGCTCCTCCTTTTTCGAGCCGTCGAGCGCGATGCTGTAAAGGGCGCGGCGCCCGTCCTTCCTCTCGAACCCGTAGACGACGTTTAGCGTCGGATCGACCGCATAGGGATTGAAACCTTCTCTTGTGGAGAGGTTATAGACGCTAAGCTGCTTCCAGCCTTTCGAATCCGCCGGCCGATAATAATAAGTGATGGTGGATTTGTCGTAGCCGGTCGAATCCGACGTCGCCTGCGTCCCCATGATACGGATCTTGCCGCGTCCATCGCTGATATATTCGACCGCGTCTCGCCGCGGCGGCTCGACTTGGCGGTAGGCGAGCGAATTCGTGTCCAGCCGATCCACTCCCAAACCTTCACGCGTGTCGTTCAGGTGCGTTGCCTGCCGCTCCTCGGGCACATAGGCGCGCTCCATCAGCACGGCGCCGCTCTCATCCGGCAACTCGTCGATCACGCGGCCGCCGTCGAGCGAAACATAAGCATCGTCGGGGCGGGTATCGTTGCTCAGCGCCTTGAGATTCTTGCCGTCGATATCGACGGCTGCGGTGCGCGTCGCGTCGACGAGGACCCCGTTCTCCGAATGGAAAATCATATCGATATTGCAGACGAGGCGGCTGTCCGACACCCAGAAGCACGACCTGAGCCGTTTCGGCTTGCCGTCGGCGCTCAAGGCGACGGTTGGCGCGCTGCCTCCGGCGCTATCGGAGACGTAGAGGATCGAGGATGGTCCCGGCCCTGGCGCGATGAAGGCTACCTTCGTGCCGCTCGGCGACAAGCTGATTTGCTGGACGTCTTCCCGTTCACCGAACATCATGGCCAGATCGGTGGGCTTGGCCCGTTGCTGCGCCATGGCTGGCAAGACCCCGACGACAGGCAGCAAAACGAGCGCCGTCGCGGCGAGCAACATATTCCTGATCATGCTTATCCCCTTACACCCGGCCCCTTTTTCCGGGCTTCCGGCAGCACGATGCCAAGAAGAAGCGGCCCGCGCAAGCTTGCACGGTGCAATCCCGGCTGGCATGAGCGCGCGCCTGAAATGGAGGCGCCGTGATCGAAGAGAAATCTCGCACCGAGGCGCGATGTCGCGGCACCAACCTTTCGGCAGGCGCCAGAATGGGCCGCGCACGACTGGGTGTGGATTGGCTTTCCGAGCCACGCCGATCTCTGGCAGGACGATCTCGGACCCGCGCGCGAGGAGGTCGCGGCCTTCGCCCGCGCCGTGTGGGCGGAGGGCAAGGGCGAGCCGGTGCGGCTGGTCGCGGCAGATCCCGCTTCCGCTCGAAGCCGCGCGGGCGCTCGACTGGGCCCCATATCGAGGTCGTTGTCGAGCCGTTTGGCGACATCTGGCTTCGCGACACCGGCGCCGATCGTCCTCGGCCACGGTGCGCGCGACGGCCGGCGCGCGATTCCGCTTCAACGGCTGGGGCGGCAAATATGAGCTGCGAAGGCGACGACACGATCGGCGCTTCGCCTCGCCGAGCCGCGCCGATCTGCGACGCGGTACGCCACGACTGGGTGTTCGAAGGCGGCGCGATCGATGTCGACGGCACGCGGCCTCGGCGTCACCACCGAGCAATGCCTGCTCAACCCGAACCGCAATCCGGGCCTGATCCGCGCGGATGTCGAGGCGCTGCTGCGCGACGATCTCGGCCTCGACCGCGTGTTCTGGCTGGGCGAAGGCCTGCTCAACGACCATACCGACGGCCATGTCGACAATCTCGCTCGCTTCGTCGGCGCCGGGCCGGCTCGCTCTGCCCACGCCGCGGGCGATGACGATCCCAACGCTGCCGTCTATCGTCGACGCGGGGCGCGGGCGCGGGCCTTCGGCCTCGACATCGTCGCCCCTTCCCTCGCCCGGGCTGGTCGTGCGCGACGACGAGATCGTCCCGGCGTCCTACATGAACTTCTACATCGGCAATGCCGCGGTGGTGGTGCCGCAATATGGCGCACCGAACGATGCGGCCGCCGTCGCAGGCGATCGGCGCCCTCTTTCCCGGCCGCCGCGCCATCGGCATCCGCGCCGACCACGTGCTGACCGGCGGCGGCAGCTTCCATTGCATCAGCCAGCAGGTGCCCAAATGACCAAGCTGACCGTCGCCGCCCTGCAGCTCGCCTTCTCGGATGTCGTCGAGGAGAATGTCGCAGCCATTTCGGAGCTGGTGCGCGAGGCGGCGGGCAAGGGCGCCAAGCTGGTCCTGCCGCCCGAGCTGTTCGAGGGCCCCTATTTCTGCCGAACCCAGGACGAGAGCCATTTCGCCCGCGCGCTTCCGGCCGCCGAACATCCAGTCGGTGCTGGCGATGCAGACGCTCGCCGCCAAGCTGGGCATCTACATCCCGACCAGCTTCTTCGAGGCCGAGGGACCGCACCATTATAACAGCCTCGCGATGATCGGTCCCAAAGGCGACCTGCTCGGCGTCTATCGCAAGAGCCACATCCCCGACGGGCCGGGTTACGCGGAGAAATTCTACTTCCGGCCCGGACAACAGCGGCTTCAAGGTTTGGCCATCGCCCTACGGCACGATCGGCGCGGGCGTCTGCTGGGACCAATGGTACCCGGAGACAGCGCGCAGCCTGATGCTGATGGGCGCCGAAATCTTGCTGTTCCCCACCGCCATCGGCACCGAGCCGCACGATCCCGATCTCGACACCAGCAGGATGTGGCGGCGGGCGATGATCGGTCATGCCGTCTCCAACGTCGTCCCTATCGTCGCCGCGAACCGCATCGGCGTCGAAGGCGGCCAGCGTTTCTACGGCCACTCCTTCATCTGCGACGAGCGCGGCGACATCCTGACCGAGTTCGGGGCGGAGGAGACGGGAGTTCTCATCGCCACGCTCGATCTCGAGCAGGCGAAGCGCCACCGCGCCGCCTTCGGCTTCTTCCGCGACCGGCGCCCCGACCTTTACGGGCGCATTGTGCAGGACATCTAAGGAAAGTCAGGCGTGCATGGCCTCGACGGCTGCACGGTATAATTCTCCGGTCGCGGCGGCCATGACGCGGCCTCCCGAAAAATCGTCGCCGCCTTCCCAATTTCCGATCACACCGCCGGCGGCGCGGATGACGGGAATGAGCGCGTTGTAGTCGTATGGCTTGAGGCCGGATTCGATGACGAGATCGAGCGATCCCGATGCGATGCGGGCATAGCCGTAGGCGTCGAGGCCGTAGCGCGTCGTACGCACGCGCTGTCGTACGCGATCCCACGCCTTGGCTTCCGGGCCGGAGAAGAGATAGGGATCGGTGGTCGAGAGCCGAGCTTCGGTCAGTGTGGCGCAGCCGCTGGTCATATGGCCCGAGCTCGGCGCGGCATAGCGTTCGTCCAAAGCCGGCGCGTCGATGATGCCGAGCACGGGCCGCCCCTGCTCCAGCAATGCGATCAACGTCGTCCAGCTCGGCAGGCCGCAGACGAAGGAGCGGGTGCCGTCGATCGGGTCGAGGCTCCAGCACCAGCGGCCCTGCCCCGTTTTCTCGCCATATTCCTCGCCCTGGATGCCGTGATCAGGAAATTCCCCCTCGATGAGCCGGCGCATCGCCAGCTCCGCCGCGCGGTCGGCCTCGGTGACCGGGTCCCACACGCCGCCCTCGTTCTTGTCCGTGGCGGCGCAGCCCGTGCGCCAGCGCGACAGCGTTTCGGCGCGGGCGGCATCGGCGAGCCGCTCGGCGAAGCGCATCATCCGGTCGAGATCGGCCTCACCCATGCCCTTCTCCTGCCGGAGGCTCAGCGGACGGTAAAGAGGCTCCGGTCGAGCACATGGCCCGACGTATCCACCAGAGCGAGCCGATGCGCGCCGGGGCCGGGCAGCACCGCCGGGCCAGCCTCGGCGGGGCCGAGGTCGTGGCTGTCGAGCTGGATGTGCTCGCCCGAGACCGCGCCGACGGTGGCGATGCGAATGCGCTGGCTCTGCACCGGAATGTCCGGATCGAGCGCGTAGACGGTTCCCGCGACGGGGCTGACGATCCGCGGGCGGCGGGCGGCGGCGGGGGCGTTGCCGATCTGCGCTTGGGCGGTGCCGCGCAGGAAATAATCGGAACGCGGCGGCTCGATATTGTCCGCGAAGGCGACGCCCCGCGCCTCGACGCCGGCCGGGCGCACCGGCTGGCGGCTCGGCAGGCCGCGGTGGAGCGCCAGCATCACCTCGCGCCAGACCGGCGCCGCGCCGCTCGTACCGGAGACGCGCGTCATGCTGTCGCCCTCCGCGTTGCCGACCCAGACGGCGACGGTGAACCGGTCGGAGAAGCCGATGCACCAATTGTCGCGCATCGCCTTGGACGTGCCCGTCTTCGCCGCCGCCCAGAATGGCAGGCGCAAGCGCGGAATCGAGCCCGAAGGTGACGGCGCGCGCGTCGGCATCGGCCATCATATCGGCGACGATCCAGGCTGCGGCGGGATCCATGACCGCGCGCGGTTGGCCGGCGGGATCGTCGGCGCGTAAGCGCAGCTTCATGAAGCGGCCGCCATCCTCGAGCGCGCGATAGGCGGCGGCCTGCTGGAGCAACGTCACTTCCGCCGAGCCGAGGGCGAGGCTGTAGCCGTAATAATCGCCGTCCTCGGTCAGGCCGCGATAGCCCATGTCCCAAAGCCGGTCGCGGAAATCGTCGACGCCGTCGAGCAGCAGGGCCCGCACCGCCGGCACGTTGAGCGATCCCGCGAGCGCGGTGCGAACGCTCACCGGCCCCTTGAAGATCATGGTCGTAATCCTTGGGCACGTAGAGACCCGAGGCGGTGTCGAGCTGGACCGGGCTGTCCTCGAGGATCGAGGCCGGCGTCAGGAACCCGCGCTCGATCTGCCTGGCCGTAGAGGAATGGCTTCAGCGTCGATCCGGCCTGGCGATAGGAATTGGCATTGTCGACATCGGGCGCGGTCGAGCCGCCGCCGGCGCCGCCGACATAGGCGAGCACGTCGCCGGTCGCGATTGTCGACCACCACCACCGCGCCGTCGCGCGCGCGGTCGCCGAGGCCCATCAGCTGGCGCCGAAGCGCGCCGAGCGCCATCTGCTGGACGCCCGTGTCGAGCGTCGTCCGGATCGTCTCTCCCGGCGTCTTCAGCAATTTGTAGGCGAGGTGCGGCGCGAGACCGGGATCGTCGGCGAGGCGGCGATTGGGACCGGTCATCGCCTCCGCTTCGGCCACCATCACCGCGCAATCGGCGACATGGCCGATCCGGCAGGCGCGGCGCGCGACCTGGTTGGCATCGGCCTGCGGCGACGGGAGCAAGGCGGCGAGCAAGCAGCGCATCGTCGCGGCCGAGCGCGTCCGGCGCCTTGCCGAACAAGCGCGGCGAGGCGGCGCCGATCCCCTGCGTCTCGCCGCGGAAGCTGGCGAGGTTGAGATAGGCTTCGAGGATCTGGTCCTTGCTCCAATGCGCCTCGATCGCGCGCGCGGCGCGGATCTGGCGGAGCTTGTCGCGCATTCCGCGCGCGCCGGGCCCGCCAAGCTCGGGCGCGAGGAAGCCGGCGAGCTGCATCGTGATCGTGCTGGCGCCGCGCGGGTGGCGGCCGCGCAGCCCCGCCCAAGCGGAGCCGGCAAGGCCGCGCCAGTCGACACCATCGTGATCGCGAAAGCGCCGGTCCTCCGAGGCGATCACCGCCTCGCGTAGCGACGGCGCGATGCGGGCGAGCGGCACCCAGTCGAGCCGCCGCACCGCGAAGTCGACCCGCACCGTCTCCAGCAGCCGCCCGTTGCGGTCGCGCAGCCAGGCCTCGCTCGGGCGCCAGGCGGCGCGCGCCGTCTCGTAGGAGGGCATGGCCGGCGGCCGGGTCCACAGCCCAAGCGATGCCGGGATGAGCAGCAGCACGGCGAGCGTCAGAAACGGCCGCCGCCTCAGCCACTCATAGGCCGCGCCGGATCATTCCGCGACCGACAGCGGCGGGTTGGGCAGCGAGGCGTGGATCTCGGGCGAATACATGGCCATCACCCGGGTCGGCGGCAGCTGGAACCTGCCGGCGCCGTTGATCCGCACCGCATATTCGACCGTCGTCCGCCCCTGCGGCAGCCAGCCGAAATAGCCGCGCCAGGCAGTCGAAGCCGCGCTCGATATAATCGGGCCAGCCGCCATTGCCGCCCTGCGCCTTGGCGGAGAGCAGGGCCGACTGGTTGCCGCCGCCGCTGACGATCGAGGCGCCGGCGGGGATCGGATCCTCGACCACCACCCAGGTGCGGTCGACCGGCGCGTCGACGGTGATGCGGACCTTGAGCACGTCGCCGCGGCTCACCCGGTTCGGCTGCCGCCGCTCGAGGAAGCTGACCTCGCGCGTCACCCGATAGCCCGGCGAAATTCGGCGCGGTGAGCGGCACCGCCGCATGCACCGACACCGTCGCCCACGGCCCCGGCGCGCTGCTGTGCGTGAGCAACAGCGTGCGCGGCGTCGGCGGGCAGCGGGAAGCGGATCGGCGTCGCCTGCGGCATTGGCGAGGTCAGCGACGAGGCCGCCGAGCCGAGCCGTCGTGAGGCCGGTGCTCGCGTGCCGGATAAGCGGCGGCGAAGCGGCGCGACGGCGATCGTGCCCCAGGCGTTGGACGGTGTCGTGTCCCAATGGCCCTGCGCGCTGGCGGAGCGCGAGCGCCGATCATCATCTTCGGCGCATCCTGCTCCCAGCCGGGGCGGCCGGTGACGGCGAGCAAGCGCCTTGATCGCCATCTCGTCGTCGCTGACCATCATCCACCAGGGCGCGACGCGGCGGTCGACGAGATCGAGCCGGCGTGCCTTCGATAGACGATCCGCGCCGCGCAGCGCCTGCTTCGGCGGCGGCGCGGAGCGCTGCGGATTGGCGCCGGGCGTACGGTCGAGCGTCGACCAGCCAGTCGGCGAGCATCGCCGTCGGCATGTCGCCGACCGGGATCGCCGCCTGGCCGAGCATCGCCGGGCGTCGAGGCGCCGTTGCGGGCGAGCGCGGCCAAAGCGGCGAGGCGCAGGAAGCGGGCGTCGTTCGGCCCCTGCCCTTCCTCGTTGCAGCCGCCCGTCGACCACCGCCTTCATCGCGTCGATCATCTTCGTCTTGGCCGCATCCGGCCAGGGCAGGCCGGCCTCGGCCGTGATCGACAGCGCGTAAGCGGTGAGCGCGATCGAGCCGGGCGCGTTGTCGCTCGGCCAGTAGCGGAGCAGCCCGTTCGTCGGCCATATAGGTCGGCAGGTCGCCGACCTGTTGGTCCCACGCCTTGCGGTCGTCGAGCGCCACTGCCTTGGACAGGCGCTGCTCGAAGCAGCCATAGGGATAAGCCAGCATGTAGGCCCGCACGCCCGCCAGCGGCGGCGCCGGCGAGGCAGAGAGTGCCACCTCGACCCCGCCGCGGCCCGGCAACGCGCCGGCGGGCGGGGCGACCGGCACCTGGGCCCCGTTGCCGATGCGCAGGTAGGTCGCGCCCCACACTTCCTCGGGCACGGCCGGCACGACCTGCTCGTCCACCGCGATCTTGTCGGTCGCGCGGCCGTCGGCGGAGCGGGCGGAGACGATCCAGTGCAGCTCGTCGATGCCCGGAGGCGCGGTCAGGCGCCAGGCGACCGGCACGGCGCCGCCGGCCGGGATGGTGACGGTGAGCGGCGGTCCCGTCGCGACCGCCGGCTGAAGATCGACGTTCGCGGTGACCGTCATCGGCTTGATCGGAGCCGTTCCGCAGCGTGAACAGGTCGCGCCAAAATAGTCGCCGGTGCGGACGAGCGGCGGCACGCCCGAATAGAGGCTGAGATCCTGCGCGGTGCGGATCGTCGTGCTGCCGGTGCCGAACAGCTCGTCGCCCGCCGTCGCGATCGCGACCAGCTTGTAAGAGGAGAGCGAGTCGGCGAGCGGCACGGTCACGCGTGGCGCGGCCCTGGGCGTCGAGCGGCACCCGGCCCTTCCACAGCAGTACCGGCCGGAAATCGGCGCGGGTCAGCGCCGACATGTCGCCGCCGCCGCCGCCGCCCGTCGCCACCGCCTTGCGTCCGTAATGGCGCTTGCCGACCACCTGCGTCTGCGCGGTGGAGGTCAGGACCGAGAGCGGCCGTTCGCCCATCATCGCGTCGAGCAAGTCCCAGCTGTCGTTGGGCGAGAGCTGGAGCAAAGCCTCGTCGACCGCGGCGAAGGCGATTTCGGCCGATTGCGGCGCCTTGCCGTCGGGCCCGACCACCCGCACGCCGACCTGCGCCTCGTCGCGGACATGATAGGTCTCGCGCTCGGCATGGACGGCGACGTGGAGTTGGTGCGCCTCCCACCCGACCCGGATCTTGGCGATGCCGATCCGGTAGCTCGGCTTGGCGAGATCGACCGTGGCGGTCGGGTAAGCCGCCTCCTGGAGGAACGGCAAATGCCATTTTCGCGCGAAATCGGCGAGCCAGACCCGCCAACCCGAAATGCGTCCGCGCACCGCCATCACCGAGATGAAGACGTCCGGCGCATAGCTGCCGTTGCAGCGGCACCGCGATCACCGGGTCCTTGCCCGAGATCGTTGGTGACGAAGGAGGAGAGCACGCCTTCGCGCTCGACCGTCACCAAAGCGGTGGCGCTGCGGAAGGGCATGCGCACCTGCACATGCGGCGATGTCGCCGGCATGATAGGATTTGGCGTCGGGAACGATGTCCATCCGGTCGCCATTGTCGCCGCCGAACCACCAATCGTCGTCGCCGGCGAGATAGACGGAGCTCACCGCGCGCGCTTCATGCCCTTCGGCATCCGTCGTCGTGGCGACGGCGATCACCTCGCCCGAGACGCCGGGATCGAGGCGGCAATCGGCCATGCCGTGGGCATCGGTCGTCACCGAGCAATCGGCGTCGATCTTCGTGGTCTTGGCGCTGTTGTCGAAGGCGTAGAAGCCGCCGATCAGCCGCCGCCGCGCCGACAGATATCTCACGGGTGTAGAGCGCGACGTGGACGCTCTGGCCGGCGATCGCCTTGCCGTCGAGATCGAGCGCGGCGACCTTCAGGCGCAGGTCGCCCTGGCGCTGCATCCAGCCGTCCGGCTTGATGCCGAGCCGAACCGCCGAGGCGTAGATCGTGATACCGCGTCGAGGCGGTCAGCGTCTCGCCGTTCGCATCCTGATAATCCATCTCGACGACCATTCGCGTCGAATCCTGCAGCGCCGGCACATCCACGTTCGTGCGCAATGCGCCGTGCGCGTCGAGCGTCGAGCGGAATGGTCGCCGCCTCCGGGAGCGGCGGACGGTCGGCATCCTCGTTCTCGTCGTCGAGCGCGACGGTGCCTTCGCGCACGGCGTCGCCGCCGAAGGTCCAGCCGTCCCAGCCGTCGGGATTGTCGCTGAAAGGTGTCATAGGCGGTGCGCAGCTTGACCGGCGCGCGCGACGAGCCGCCGCCCGAGAGATAGCCGACATAGAGGTCGATCGGCATCTGCTTCGGCCGCACCTGGCGGCTGCTTGGGCCCGCTAACGCTCGCGCGCATCGTCGGCAGCCGATATTCGTCGACGCGGAAGATCTGGCCGGTCTCGATCGTGTCGTCGCCGATCGTCGCGCTGACATCGTAATCGCCCATCGGCGCGCCCTTGGGCGGCGTCCAGTTCATTCTCGCCGATGCCGTCGGCGTCGAGGGTCAGCGGAAGCTCGAACTTGGTATCCGAGCCGCGATGCTGGATGATGAGCTTGCCAGTCGCCGCGCCGCCCGAGCGGAAGCCGGTCGGCGTCGGCAGCCGGTAGACATGCTTCATGTGGATGGTCTCGCCGGCGCGCAGCAAGGTGCGGTCGAAGATCGTGCCGAAGCAGCGGCTTCGCCGCGTCCCAGCCATAAGGCAGGTCGAAATCGAACGGCCTGATGCCCTCGCCCCAGTCGGAGAGGACGAAGGAGAAATCGCCGCTCTTGCGCGCGGAGACCATCAGGGGATGCGCATTGTCCTCCTGTCCCTCGCAACGCGAAGCCGTGTTCGGATCGGGGAGGCCGCCATTGACGATCAGCCGCCCGGAGCGGTCGGTCGTGCCGGCGGCAAAGCTCTTGCCGGTGCAGCTGTCGGTGATGCGGACGTTGGCGCCGCCGACCGGCGCGCCGTCGTCGAGCGAGGTCACCCAGACGAGGGAGGCGGCGCGGCCCCATTTGAAATGCACCGACATATTGGTGACCAAAGCGGCGGCATCGACATAGCGGGTCGCGGGGCGACCGAGCAGAGCGCGGCCGAGCACGGGGCTCGCCAGCTCGACCACATAGAAACCGGGCCCGCTGCAAGCGGGATTCCGACCACCTCGAACTGGCGACCGCCGCCCGGCAGAACGAGCCGTGTCGGCTGCACGCCGGCAGTCCCCGCGAGCAACGGAGTCTCGCCGGTATGATTGACGGTGACCTTGTGCTTTTCCGGCCCCTCGTCGCGGATATCGTTCTCTTGGGCCTTGGCAACGCGGCGGACCCAGCCCGCGATGGCGCCGTCGTCCGCCTCGATCCGCGACGTTCCGCCGACCACGCCGGTCACGACCTGCCGGAGCGCCGGTTCGACGCCGCGCACCGTCACCGGCAGCACGCCGCCCTGCTTCGCCTCGAGGATTCCGAAGGGCGCGGCGAACTTCACCAGAGGCGGCGCGTCGGCAATCGGCGACGTCGAGCGGGAAACGGCGGGCATTGGCAAGCGGACGGCCGCTCTCGTCCTTGAGATCCGGCGGCAGGATCAGCCGGGCGGTGATGGCCGGCGGCACCGGCGGCTTGAACTTGATCTCGGAGAGCGTCGCATCATGCCCACCCGGATCGATCGGCGAGAGCTGACGCCCGCCAATGTCGAGGCGCGCCGCCAATGCCTGCGCGCGCGGTACCGGCGCGCTGATATTCGACCTTGATCGCCTCGACCGGATCGCAGCCCGATTCCGGATTGACGCGCGAGCAGGTGAGCTTGGCGTTGAACTCCGGTCGCACGGTGAAGTCGAAGCGCTTGTCCTCACCCGCAAGCTTGCCCGAGGGCGAATGGATCGCACCCGCCCAGACGAGGGCCATGTCCCGACCCGGCGGCAGCGGGCGGCGGCATTTCAGCGCGACGATCGCCGACAGCGTCTCGGCGCGCGCCTTGGCATCGTCCGGCAGGTCGCCGGGCTGGCCCGCATTTTCGAGGAAATTGTGCCGCTCCCAGCGGTTGATCTTGGTGAGAACATTCTCGGCCGTTTCCGGCGGCAACAGGTCGACGGCAATGCGCTCGCCGATCCCGTCCACCGTGCAATAAGCGTCGGCGGCGATCGAGGCGCGATCGACCGGCCCATTGGTCGCGACAAAGAAGGCCTGGTCCTCCTCGATCTCGCTTTCGCTGCCGGAGGTCGGCAGGATGGCGCGGACGAAGGGGCCGCCGGTGTCGATCGGGAAGCTGCGCGTGCCGGTCACTTCGCGGCCGGCGAGCGTCTTCAGATCGTCCTTCAGCTCCGCCTTGCAGGAGAGGCCGCCGGGCAGCGCATGGTCATATTCCCAGACGTAGGTGGTCGGGTCGACCCAGCGTCCGGCGCCGCCCACCGGGCAGGTCATCGTCATCGGCGGCCCCCCCTTGGCACCGACCGATTGCATCGGCTCAGAGAAACGCAGTGTGAAGCGCGCGATGGCGTTGCCGTCAGTACCGGGCGTCACGGAGACGACCGTAGGCGGTGTGCTCGCCGAAGCGGTAATCGAGCCCAGAACCAGGAGGAAAACCGCGACTCGACTCGGCCAGCCACGCATCTCGCCACTCCCTTTTGGTGGCGACGATATGCCTGAAGCCGTTCTTGTCGTCTAGCGGCGAACCGTTATTTTTTTACGATGAATTGAGCTGATGATTTGCGTGCATCGACCGCGCGTGCCAAGCGTTTGAATGGCAACGGAGGATCAAACATGCGCCGTTTCCTCACGATCATTCTGGCCCTCGCCGGCTGCACCGCAGCCACCATGCACGGCGATGCTCGCCGCGACCTAGCGGCCGAACTGGCCGATCGAGTCGCCGGCCCGCCGCAGGATTGCGTGGACGCGACACCCGCCTCGAACCTGCGCCCTGTCGACGAGCGCACGGTGACGCTGGAGAGCGGCGGCACGATATACGTCAACCACCTGATCGGCGAATGCCCCGGCATGCATCAGATGGACACGTTGATCATCCAGACCAGCGAGGGCCGCCGCTATTGCCGCGGCGATCATTTCCGAACGATGCCCTATGGCGGCAGCGTAGTGCCAGGCCCGATCTGCGGCCTCGGCTCCTTTATCCCATACCGCCGCGCGCGCTGAGCTGTTTCTTGGTTCAGTACTCCCCGCTAAGGATGAGCGGGTTGGAATTGGCCTTTACCGCCGAACGTCGAAGCCGCCGGCCATGAAGGCGTCGATGTCCTTCGGGCCGAACAGGCTGAAATCGCCCGGCAGCGAATGTTTGAGGCAGGTTAGCGCGAGGCCGGAGCGAACGATCCAGTCCAGATCGCGGGCGGTGCGGACGCCGTGGAGGATTCCGGCGGCGAAGGAGTCGCCAGCGCCGATCCGGTCGACGATCCCGGCGACGAGCACGTCCTCCGTCTGAATACCGCGTTCGGGCGTATCGAGGCGGGCCGAGATAAGGTGGCGATCGGCATCTTCGAGATGGCGCGCGGTCGAAGCGATCATTTTCAGGTTCGGAAAATGCTCGAAGGCCGCCTCCGCCGCCTCGCGGCGTCGCTCCTCGCCTTCCCCGCTGAACGTCTCGCCGAGCAGGAGCGAGATGTCCCGGTGGTTGCCGAACAGGATCTCGGATTTCGAAACGAGGCGCGTCAGGATGTCGCGCGGCTTGCTGTCCCAGCTCTCCCAGAGCTGCGAGCGGTAATTGCCGTCGAACGAGAGGCGGATGCCGCGCCGCGTGGCCGCTTCGGCCGCCGCCACCGCAGCCTCGGCCGAGCGCGGGCCGAGCGCGGGGGTGATGCCGGAGAGATGGAGGAGATCGACGCCCTCGAGCAGGGCATTCCAATCGAAATCGACTGGCCCGGCGAGCGCGAAGCTGCTGGCCTGCCGGTCGTAGAAGATTTCGGACGCGCGCAGCCCTGCGCCCTGGGTCAGGAAATAGAGGCCCATCCGCCCCGGCGTCCGCGCGATGCCCGAGACATCGACGCCATGGCGGCGAAGCGCGTCATAGGCAGCCTGGCCGAGCGCATTGGGGGGCAGCCGGCTGACCATCCTCACCTCATGGCCGAGATTGGCGAGAGCGACGCCGACATTGGCCTCCGCGCCCGCCACATAGACGTCCAGATGCGGCTTCTGGAGCATGAGCTCGCGCCCCGGCGCGGTCATACGCAGCAGGATCTCTCCGAAGCAGGCTACGGCGGGCATCGTCTCTCCAGGCGCCTAGATCAGGCGGCTTCGGCCTGAGCCTCGTCGAGCCGGTAGGCGCGGCGGACGAGGCCGTAGGTGAGATCGTGGGCGAGATCGGCCGCCTCCCAATCCTGCAGCCGGCGCTTCGGCGACGAGGCGGGCGAGGAAGGCGCAATCGACGCGGCGGGCGACGTCGTGCCGCGCCGGGATCGAGAGGAAGGCGCGCGTGTCGTCGTTGAAGCCGACCGTATTGTAGAAGCCGGCCGTCTCGGTCGTCTTCTCGCGGAAGCGGCGCATGCCTTCCGGGCTGTCGTGGAACCACCAGGCCGGGCCCAGCTTCAGGCAGGGATAATGGCCGGCGAGCGGCGCCAGCTCGCGGGCATAGGCGCTCTCGTCGAGCGTGAAGAGGATGATCGAGAGGCTGGGCTCGTTGCCGAACCGGTCGAGCAACGGCTTCAGCGCGTGGACGTAGTCGGTGCGGGTCGGGATGTCGGCGCCCTTGTCGCGGCCGTGGCGTCGAAAACAGCCCGCGATTGTGGTTGCGGATAGGCGCCGGGGTGGATCTGCATCACCATCCCGTCCTCGACGCTCATCGCCGCCATCTCGGTCAGCATCTGGGCGCGGAACAGCTCGGCATCGTGGCTGCTCCACTCGCCGCGGACGATGCGGCGGAACAGCGCTTCCGCCTCGGCCAGCGAGAGGTCGGCGGTCTGCGCGGTCGGATGGCCGTGATCGGTCGCGGTGGCGCCGGCGGCGCGAAAATCGGCGCGGCGCTTGCGGTGCGCGGCGAGATAGCCCTTCCAACTCTCGACATCCTCGCCGCTGAGATCGCCGAAGCGGGCGAAGGCGACGCGGAAATCCTCATGCTCGGGATCCACGACCGGGTCGGGCCGATAGGTGGTGACCACCCGCCCTTTCCAGCCTGAGGCGCGGATCGCGGCGTGGTGGACCAGCTCCTCCTGCGGCCCTTCGGTCGTGGCGAGCAGCTCGATGTTGAACCGGTCGAACAAGGCGCGCGGGCGAAAGGCCGGCGTCGCAAGCGCCGCGGCGATGCGGTCGTAATAGAGATCGGCCGTGGCCGCCTCGAGCGCGACGTCGAGGCCGAACACCTCGGCGAAGACATGGTCGAGCCACAGGCGCGAGGGCGTGCCGCGGAAGAGATAATAATGGGAGGCGAACAGCCGCCAAGCCTCGCGCGGCTCGGCGCGGGACGGGCCGGCGCGGCTCGGCACGCCGAGCGCGTCCAGCTTCACGCCCTGGCTGTAGAGCATTCGGAACAGATAATGGTCGGGCGCAAGCAGCAATTCGGTGGCATTGGTCCACGGCGCGTCGGTCGCGAACCAGGCCGGATCGGTATGGCCGTGCGGGCTGACGATCGGCAGGTCCGCGACGCTGCGGTAGAGGTCGCGGGCGATGGCGCGCATCGTCGGATCGGGCGGCAGCAGCCGATCCGGATCGAGCTTCAAGGCTTTCGGCATCCCGTCTTCCGCTTTTCCCTCGCTTCCTCCCTGCCAAGCCCCCTGAACGGGAAGGAGTCAATGCCGGTGCGGCCTCGCCGGCCGCGGCGATGGGACACCGATAGACCAGCAGCCGCCCTTGCGAAAGGGCCGCCCGCCCTTGCCGCTCCCGCTTATGGCCGCTAGCGCGCTTTGCGTGGCAACGCGGGACCCCGTTCCTTCGCTTAGACGTGGCACCGGCATCGTCCATTTCGGGCCGGGCGCCTTCCACCGCGCGCATCAGGCCGATTATATCGACCGACTGCTGGAGCGCGATCCGCGCTGGGGCATCGCCGCCGTCTCGCTTCGTTCCCCCGGCACGATCGAGGCGCTGAAGCGGCAGAACGGGCGCTATACGCTCGCCATCCTCGATGCGGAGACGCGCTTCCGCACGCTTGCGGCGCACACGCGATTCTTCGGTCCCGGCGAGGGTGAAGGCGTGCGCGCTTTGCTGCGCGATCCCGCGGTCAGCATCGTCACCAGCACGATCACCGAGAAAGGCTATTGCCTCGATGCGGACGGCAAGCTCGATTTCGGCCACCCCGACATCGTCCGCGATCTCGCGGATCCGACCCATCCGGTAAGCCTCATCGGTCGGCTGGCGCTGGGACTCGGCGACAGACGCGAGACCGGGCTCCCGCCCTTCACCGCGATCTGTTGCGACAATATGGTCGCCAACGGCCGCAAGCTCGGGGCGGCGGTGGCCGCCTTCGCGCGGCGGAGCGACCCGGCGCTCGCCGACTGGATCGAGCGCGAGGCGGTCTTTCCCGACACGATGGTGGATTCGATCACCCCGGCGACCAACGACGCGCTGCGCGCTCGCGTTCGCGAACGGGGCTTCGAAGACGAGATCCCGGTCAGCCGCGAGGCCTATGCAGCCTGGGTGATCGAGGACGTACTGCCGGCGGGCGGACCCGATCTCGCCAGCTCCGGCGCGGTGCTGACCCGCGACGTCGGCGCCTGGGAGAAAGCGAAGCTGCGCATCCTCAACGGCGCGCATTCGACGCTCGCCTATCTCGGCCTGCTGATTGGGTACGAGACGACCTATGATGCGATCGAGGACGCGATGCTCGCCGGTTTCGTCGAGCGGCTGATCCGGCGCGACATCATCCCGAGCCTTGAACCGTCTCCGCTCGATCTCGACACCTATGCGCGCCAGATCGTCGCACGCTTCCACAATCCAGCAATCGGCCACCGGCTCGCGCAGATCGCCTGGGACGGCTCGCAGAAGCTCCCCTACCGCCTGTTCGATCCGATCCTGGAAGCGCGCGCTGCGGGCCGTCCGATCGAGCGGATGGTCGTTCCGATCGCCGCCTGGATGTTGTTCGTCGAGCGGCAGGCTCGCGCCGGCGTCGAGATCGTCGATCCGCTCGGAGATAAGCTCGCGGAGATCGGATGCGGCGACGACGTGGTGAGCCGGTTACTGGTCCTGCGCCGGATGTTCCCCGAGCGATTCATCGCCGACCCTGTCGTCACTGACACGATCAAGCGCACCGTCGAACGAATGCGCACGGGCGGCCCGCGCGCGCTGCTGAATCTGGAGCTGACCGATGCGTGACCTCGACACGATCATGCGGGCGGCGCCGGTCATCCCGGTGCTGGTGATCGAGCGGGTCGAGGATGCCTTGCCGCTCGCCCGCGCCTTGGTCGAAGGCGGGTTGCCGGTGCTGGAAGTGACCCTGCGCACGCCGGCGGCCCTCGACGCGATCCGCGCGATGAAGGATGTGGACGGCGCCATCGTCGGCGCAGGCACAGTGCTGAACCCGGCCCAGCTCGACGCCGCGATCGAGGCCGGCGCCGAATTCGCGGTCAGTCCCGGCCTCACCGAGGCGCTGGGCAAGGCGGCGGCCGGGGCGCCCGTTCCGCTGCTGCCCGGCACCGCCACGGCGAGCGACGTCATGCGCGCGCGCGATTTCGGCTTTACGCGGCTCAAATTCTTCCCGGCCGCCGCCGCGGGCGGAATTCCGGCGCTGAAGAGCCTCGGCGCCGTTTTTGGCGGCATCACCTTCTGCCCGACGGGCGGGATCACCCCCGAAAGCGCGCCGGACTGGCTTGCCTTGCCCTCGGTCGCCTGTGTCGGCGGAAGTTGGCTCGTGCCCACCGGCGCGACGGTGGATAACCTGGAAATCATCCGCCGCGCGCGTGCGGCAGCGGCGCTAAGGCCGCGGCAAGCCTAGTCCCGAAACCGCTTCACCCAGGCGGCGAAGGCTTCGGCGAAGCTGCGCAGGAATTTCTCCGTCCCTTCATTCTTCACCGAGCCGTCGCCGCCGAACAGCTCATTGGCGTGACCGACGTAGGCTTCGGGCTGCTGCAGCACCGGCATATCGAGGAAGACGAGCGATTGCCGCAAATGATGGTTGGCGCCGAACGCCCCGATGCCGCCTGGCGAGACGCTGACCACGGCAGTCGGCTTGCCGCTCCAGACGCTCTTGCCATAAGGCCGCGAACCGACATCGATCGCATTCTTGAGCAGGCCCGGCACCGACCGATTATATTCGGGTGTCGCGAAGAGGATTCCGTCGACCGGCCGCACCTGATCCCGGAACGCCACCCATGGTTGCGGCGGATCGCGCTCGAGATCCTCATTGTAGAGCGGAAGATCGCCGATCTCGACCTCCTCGAAGCGGAGGCTTGGCGGCGCCAGCTTCTCGATGGCGCGCGCCGTCTTGCGGGTCAGCGACGCCTCGCGCAGGCTGCCGACGAGCGTGGCGATCCGATAGGGTTCCGGCATGTGGCCCTCCTTACGCGCTCCTAACGCGGCAAACGAGAGCCGGTGCCATCAGCCGGCGCTTCCGGTCGGACGTGAAGTCCGCCAAATCCGGAGACTCGCTTTCGCACATGGATTCGGCTATGGACGTGCGACTTGCGCTGTGGAGGGAGCCAGCCATGGAATTTGCGATATTCGCGTTGCTTTCCGCTGCTTTAGCCGCACCGCCCGCTTCGTCGGATGCCGCGCGTCAGGCGGAGGCCAATGCCGCGTTCAACGTCTACCCGAAGGAGTCGTTGGACCATGGCGAGCAGGGCACCGTTTTCTACCATGTACGGATCGACGCGCGCGGCCATCCGACCGAGTGCGAGATCACCGGGTCGAGCGGCTACCATCGCCTGGACGACGCGACCTGCGAGATGCTGATGGACCGTGCCCAATTCACGCCGCGTCCCGACGAAAAAGGGCGGGGCACCCGTTCCACCTATGATGGAAAGGTGGTCTGGAGGATCGGCTGAGACCCGCGCTTTTCGCCTCGGGACGCACAATCGTCCGGACGGCGAACGGGGGTCCGGATTCATCCGGCATTCAATCGACATGAGCAGAGAATCCGACCGATGATGGCCGGCGCCTTGCCCGCCCGCTTGTCCGCGATCTGCCCGAGAGCGCCCCCGCGCCGTCGGCCGAAGGCATGCGGGTGGCACTCTTCTCGGGCAATTACAATTGCGTGCGCGACGGTGCCAACCGTGCGCTCAACCGGCTCGTCGCGCACCTGATCTCGCGCGGCGCGACGGGTACGCGTCTATTCGCCGACGATCGCGGAACCGGCGTTCCCGCCGGCGGGCGAGCTTGTTTCGGTGCCCTCGGTCGGCATTCCCGGCCGCTCCGAATATCGGGTCGCGCTTGGCCTGCCGCGTGCCATTCGCCGCGACATCGTCGATTTCGCACCGACGCATTTCCACGTCTCCTGTCCCGATTTCCTCGGCATGCGCGCGGTTGCGCTGGCGAAGAGCCTCGGGGTTCCGGCCATCGTCAGCATGCACACCCGCTTCGAGACCTATCCGGCTTATTACGGGCTCGATTTCCTGGCACCTCCGATCGAGCGCCGGATGAAGAAATTCTATACGCGTTGCGACCATGTCCTCGCGCCGAGTCCGCTCATGGGCGACATCCTGCAGGGCTACGGCGTTCCGGCCGACCGCATCCACATCTGGAGCCGCGGCGTCGATCGCGCCGTCTTCTCGCCCGACCGGCGCGACGCGGCATGGCGGCTGGAGCAGGGTTATGGCGAGGACGAGCCGATGCTCCTCTTCTTCGGCCGGCTGGTCCAGGAAAAGGGCCTCGACGTCTTCGCCGCGACGATGGCGGAGCTGGAACGGCGCGGACGCCGGTTCCGGCCCGTGGTTCTCGGCGACGGGCCGGCGCGGCCGTGGATCGAGGAAAGGCTGCCGAACGCACTCTTCACCGGCCATATCGAGGGCGCGGCGCTCGGCCGAGCCGTCGCCAGCGCGGACATCCTGATCAATCCGAGCGTCACCGAGGCATTCGGCAACGTCAATCTCGAAGCGATGGCCTCGGGCATCGCCATCGTCACCGCCGACGTCGGCGCGTCTCGGGTGCTGATCGAGCATGACAAACAGGGCCTGCTCGTGCCAGCCAAGGACCCGGCCGCCTATGCCGACGCTGTCGAGGATGCTGATTGGCGCCCCCGCCCGCCGCAAGCGGCTCGGCCAGGCCGCCGTGCGGCGGCGCGCGCTTATAACTGGATAGACATCCTCGACTCGGTACTCTCCGTCTACCAGCTGGCTTCGGCCTAACGGCGGCCCTGGTGGCGGATGTTGCCGGGCCGGCCGGGTCGGCCCTGCGTCCGTCGCTTTTCCGCCGCTGCTTCTTTCCTCTCGTCGGCGTGGGGCGGCGGCATCGGGAAGGGCGAAGCGCAGGCCGCCTGAGACGGGGTTCGCCTCGACCAGCCGCAGCTTCAGCCGCTGGCCGAGGCGTGAAGCGCTCGTCGCTGCTCCTCGCCGACCAGGCTCTGGCTCGCCTCCTCATAGCGGAAATATTCGGTGCCCGAGGTCGAGACAGGGACCAGGCCGTCGCCGCCAAGGCCCTCCACCGTAGCGAAGAAGCCGAAGGGCTGAACGCCGGTGATCCGGCAATCGACGAGATCGCCGACGCGCTCCGAAAGATAGGCGGCGACATAGCGGTCGAGCGTCTCGCGCTCCGCCTCCATCGCCCGCCGCTCGAGCTGCGAGATGAGCTCGCCGGTCACCTCCATCGATTCCGCTTCCTGGTCGCGTGAGGCCGCCCTCGCCGAGGCCATAGGCGCGCACCAGCGAGCGGTGGACGATGCAGGTCCGCATAGCGCCGGATCGGGCTGGTGAAATGGGCGTAGGAGCCGCAGCGCGAGGCCGAAATGGCCGGTATTTCGCGGCGCATAATAGGCCTGCGTCTGGGTGCGCAGGATCTGCTCCATGATCTGCGGCCTGGAATCGGCCTCGCCGATCCGCTCGATGATGCGGTTGAACGTCGCCGGCCGGACCACCTGGCCGAGCGCGAACTCGATGCCGAAGGTGGCGAGATAATCCTTCAGCGCGACCAGTTTCTCGCGGCTCGGCGGCTCATGGTCGCGATACATGACCGGCGCCTTCTTCGCCTCCAGCGCCTTGGCCGCGGCGACGTTGGCGGCGATCATATAATCCTCGATCAGCCGGTGCGCATCGAGCCGCTCGCGCGGCGCGACCGAGATGATGCGGCCCTTCTCGTCGAGCATCACCCGCCGCTCCGGCAGGTCCAGCTCCAGCGGCTCGCTGCTTCTCGCGCGCCTTGTACGAGCGCGCGCCAGCAGGCCCAGAGCGGCTTCAGCGTCGAATCGACCAGCTGCCTCCGGCACGGGCGACGGCTCGGCGTCGATTTCCGGCATCCAGCAGACCGGCGAGGACACTTCGATCCGTTCCTGCCCGCGGCTCTGGCATCGATCGCCGCCTGCGCATCCTCATAGGCGATGTTGGCGGCGATGCGGACGCGGGCGCGGGTGAAGCGCCAGGATTTGAGCTGGCCGTCCTTCGTCACCTGCAGGTGGCAGACCAGGCGGCGCGGTCCTCCGCCCTCCTTCAGCGAGCAGACGTCGGCGGACAGCGTCTCGGGCAGCATCGGCACCACCCGGTCGGGGAAATAGACGCTGTTGCCGCGCTTGCGCGCCTCCTTGTCGAGCGCCGAGCCGGGGCGGACGTAGAAGCTGACGTCGGCGATGGCGACGATCGCCTTCCAGCCGCCCGGATTGGCGGGATCCTCGTCCGGCGCGGCCCAGACCGCATCGTCATGATCGCGCGCATCGGCCGGATCGATGGCGACGATCGGGATGCGGGTCAGGTCCTCGCGTTCGCCGAGCGGCTGCCGCGCCACCCGGTCCGCTTCGTCGAGCACGCGCTTCGGTAAATTCGTGGGGGATGCCGTGCTTGTGGATGGCGATGAGGCTGAAGCTGCGCGGCGCGAAGGGATCGCCGAGCACTTCGGAGACGCGGGCGGTGAGGCGCGGCGGGCGGCCGGCCTTCTCGGCGAGGACGAGGTCGCCCGGCTCGGCGCGGCCGAGTTCCGAGATGGGAAGCTCGCGCCGTTCCTTCTTCTCGACCGGCTTCAGCCAGAAGCCGCTCTCACCTTCGCGGTGCACCACACCGAGCACCAGTTCGCTGCCCTTGAGCAGCTTCTTCATCGGATGCGCGGCATAGCCGTTGCCGCGCTGCTCGGTGCGGGCGAGGATGCGGTCGCCGACGGCCAAGCGCCGAGCCCCTGCCCTTGCGCTCCAGCACCCGCAGCCGCGGCTCGCGGCGCGTCGGACTCCCAGCGCTCCGGCACGGCCCAGACCTGGCCGCTGTCGTCGACGTCGGTGACTCGCAGCACCGTCACCTTCGGCACGCCGCCGGCCTGGTGGAAGGCGCGGCCGGGCGAGGCATCGATCAGCCCCTCGTCCGCCATGTCCTCGAGCAGGGTCTTGAGCGCGCTCTTGTCGGCGCCGGAGAGGCCGAAGGCGCGGGCGATCTCGCGCTTCCCGGCCGGCTGGTCGCTCGTCGCGATGAAATCGAGGATCTGCTGCCGGGTCGGAAGTCCGCTGCTGCGTCTCTGTCTGGTCATTCCTACTTGTTTCGCGTCACCGGCGGCGAAGGTACGTAAGGCCGGAACGCACCGCCCGGCACGGCGGATGCAACGGGAGATTCGGAGCCGTCGGCGGCGACCGAGGAGACTCCGAACACCCAATCGTCGACCCGGACGTGCGGCAGCACCTGCTTCGTCACGTTACCGGGCACGCGCAGGCTGTGGGTCCAGTTGGCGCCGTCCGTCTCGCGCCAGCGGATGACATAAGCCGCCGCGCCCGGCACCGAGTTCCACGCCAAGGTCGTGTCGCTCGACACGGCGCCCTGCACCTTCACCTCGGGCGGCATCGGCGCGCTGGCGAGGCCGGCGAGGCCGGCGACGTTGAGCTGCGTCACCTTGCGCAGATAGGGAAAGTCCATCTTGTCGATCGTATCGCCATACTGGACGCCATTCTCGGTGCGCAGATCCTGGTGCTGCCAATTGTAATTCTCGACCGCGACCGTGAAGCGCACCGCCGGATAGCCGAGGTTCAGGAACTCGATATGGTCGCCGCCCGCGGCCGAATCGGTCGGTACGCCAGACCTGCTTGACGTCGAGGCCGATCTGCAGCCGCTCGTCGAGCGTGTCGAGCCAGCGCGAGACGTTGCGCGAGGGCGCGTCATTCTCGCCGCCGAGGCTGCGTTGGAGCCGGGCAAGCTCCTCGTGCCCCTGCCAGCGCGGGCCTTCCGAGAAGATGCGCACATGCTTGTTGTCGCAGACGCCGTCGGAGCCGCAGCTGCTGCCGATGATGTCGTTGTTGAAATCCGCCTCGACCTCCCAGCCCTGCGCCTTGGCATAATCGGCGAGCGTCTTGCCGCCGTAGAGGCCCTGCTCCTCGCCCATCAAGGCCGCATAGACGATGGTGGCCGGGAATTTGTACTTCGAGAGCACCCGCGCCGCCTCGATCACGGCGGCGGTGCCGGAGCCGTCGTCATTGGCGCCGGGCGCATCGGCGGTGGCGTTCATCACGTCGGTGACGCGGCTGTCGATATGGCCGGTGATGACGATGACGCGGTTCGGATCGGTCGTGCCGCGCTGGATGGCGACGATGTCGCGGACGCGGACGCCGTTCGGGCTGCGCGGGCCGGTGAAATCCTCCTCGGGCGTGACGATGGTGAGGCAGCCGCCGCAGGCCTGCGGAATAGCGGCCGAATTCCTTCGACGACCCAATGTTCGGCGGCGCCGATGCCGCGATTGGGATCGGTCATCGACGACAGGGTGTGCCGCGTGCCGAAGCTCACCAGTTTCTCGACGATGGCATGGAGGCGCGCCTCGCTCACCTGGTCGGCGGCCTGGCGAGGCGTCACCGCGCCGGCGGCGGAGGCGATGGCGACCGCGGACAAGCCGAGCGGGAGAAGATGGAGTTTCATGGCGCCGCCTCTGAACCGGCGCGCGCGCGAGTTGCAAGCCGTCTGCAAATCGCCCGCCGGCATCGACGAACGGTCCTTCCCCAAGCCTGCCGGGTCTGGCAAGTCTGCGGCACTGCGGAGGGATCGAAATGCTTGAGCTCAACGACGTCAGCCACGTCTATCCGAACGGGACGCGGGCGCTCGACCATGTCACCTTGTCGATCCCGCGCGGCATGTTCGGCCTGCTCGGCCCGAACGGCGCCGGCAAGTCGACGCTGATGCGCACGGTCGCCACTCTGCAGACGCCGACCGAGGGCACGATCCGCTTCGGCGACATCGACGTCATCGCCGATCCCGAGCGGCTGCGCCGGACGCTCGGCTATCTTCCGCAGGATTTCGGCGTCTATCCGCGCGTCTCCGCCTACGACATGCTCGATCATATGGCGGTGCTGAAGGGCATCGCCTCGGCCGGCGAGCGCCGCCGGACGGTCGAGCGGCTGCTCGTCCAGACCAATTTGTGGAGCGTGCGCAAGCGCGCGCTGGCCGGCTTCTCCGGCGGCATGCGCCAGCGCTTCGGCATCGCCCAGGCGCTGATCGGCAATCCCGACTGATCATCGTCGACGAGCCGACCGCCGGCCTCGATCCGGAGGAGCGCAACCGCTTCCTCAACCTGCTCGCCGAGATCGGCGAGAATGTCGTCGTCATCCTGTCGACCCACATCGTCGAGGACGTCTCCGACCTCTGCCCGCGCATGGCGGTGCTAGCGGCGGGACGGATCCAGCTCGAAGGCGCGCCGCTCGAGCTGATCGACAAGACGCGCGGCCGCATCTGGATGAAGCTGATCGACCGCTCCGAGCTGGAAGCGGCCAAGGAGAAATATGAGGTGATCTCGAGCCGGTTGTTCGCCGGCCGCACGGTGATCCACGTCCTTTCCGACAGCGATCCGGGCGACGGCTTCACAGCGGTCGAAGGCGGCCTCGCTGACGTCTATTTCTCGACGCTCGCGCAATCGCGCCGCGCGGCCTGAGCGGGAGCGCCGCCATGTTCGCCAGGATCGCGGGCTTCGAGCTCCGCTACCAGATGAAGAACCCGGTCTTCTGGGTTGCCATCATCGTCTTCTTCCTGCTCGCCTTCGGCGATCGCGGCGACGCCCGTCTTTCCGCTCGGCGGCGGCAACATCCACCGCAACGCCCCCGCCTCGGTGATGCGGCTGCAAGTCTCGTTCAACCTCTTCTACATGTTCATCACCACCGCCTTCGTCGCCAACGTGGTCGTGCGCGACGACGAGACCGGCTTCGGCGCGATGGTGCGGTCGACGCCGATCACGCGCTTCCAATATCTGATCGGCCGCTTCGCCGGCGCATCCTTGGCCGCGGCGGTTGCCTGGCTCGTCATCCCGCTCGGCATGTGGTTCGCCAATCTGATGCCGTGGCTGGACCCGGACACGCTCGGGCCCAATGGAATCGGCGGCTACGCCTATGGCTTCGTCGTTTTCGGGCTGCCGGACATCCTGATCACCGCGGCCATCTTCTTCGTGGCCGCGACGCTGACGCGATCGATGATGTGGACCTATGTCTGCGTCGTTGCCGTCTTCATCGCCTGGTTCGTCTTCGTGCAAATCGGGTCCCAGAAGCCGGAATATGGCGACTGGTTCGGTATCTTCGAACCCTTCGGCGCGACCGCGCTCGGGCGAACGATACGCTACTGGACCCCGGCGGACTTCAACAGTCTGTTGCCGCCGCTGAAAGGCGTGCTGCTGATCAACCGCCTGCTCTGGCTCGGCGATCGGCGCCGCCTGCCTTGCCTTTGCGGTCAACCGCTACCGCTTCGCCGAGGCCGGCGCGAAGCCCGGCACGGCGGAGCGGCAGGACGAGCCGTCCGTGCCAGGAGGAAGCATCGGCGCCGCTGCCCGACGCGCATCCCGGCTCCGCCGCCTGGGCGCAATTCCGCGCGCGCACCGCCGTCGAGATGAAGCAGGTCTTCCGGAGCCCCGCCTTCCTCGTCCTGCTCGCGCTCGGCGCGCTCAATTCGGGGTTCGGCCTCTGGTTCGGCCGCGACCTGTTCGGAACGCCGACCCT
Source organism: uncultured Alphaproteobacteria bacterium (assembly GCA_963777295.1). Classification (GTDB taxonomy): domain Bacteria; phylum Pseudomonadota; class Alphaproteobacteria; order Sphingomonadales; family Sphingomonadaceae; genus Allosphingosinicella. The sequence continues at coordinate 139,752 of CAVZPV010000004.1, read as the reverse complement.
GCCTCTCGCCCATGTCGTCATTCCGGTGCTGAAGGGATCCTTCTTCCTCTTCCCGATCATCATCACGATCTATTATGCGGGCGAGCTGGTCTGGCGCGAGCGCGACCGGCGCCTGCACGAGATCGTCGACGCGACGCCGTTGCCGGACTGGGCCTATGTCGTGCCGAAGACGGCCGCGATCGCGCTCGTCCTGATCTCGACCCTCATCTTCTCGATGGTGGTCGCCTTCGGGATCAATCTCGGCAAGGATTGGGTCCATTTCGAGCTCGGCAAATACCTCCTCTGGTATCTGCTGCCGATGGGCGTCGACATGGTCATGTATGCGATCCTGGCGGTGTTCGTCCAGTCGCTGAGCCCGAACAAATATGTCGGCTGGGGCGTGATGGCCCTGTTCATCGTGGCGACCATCGTCCTTCCCCTGCTCGGCTTCGCCCACAATCTCTATCATTCCCCTGCAGACGCCGGAGGAGCCGCTCTCCGACATGAACGGCGCCGGCATCTACTGGATCGGCGCCTGGTGGTTCCGGCTCTACTGGATCGCCTTCTGCCTCATCCTGCTCGTCGTCTCCCACCTGCTCTGGCGGCGGGGGACGGAGACGCGGCTGATGCCGCGCCTGCGCCGCTCCCGCACCGGCTGAAGGGGAGCCCCGGGCGTGATCGCCGGCCTCGCGCTCATCGTCTTCGTCGCGACCGGGCGTCTGGAATTTCTACAACACCAACATCCTCAACCATTACCGGACGTTCTGGGACCGCGAGGAGTTTCAGGCGAATTACGAGAAGAAATATCTCAGATATGAGTCGCTGCCGCAGCCGGTGGTCAGCAAGGTTGTCCTCAACGTCGCCCTCTATCCGCAGCGTATCGATGCCGTAATTCACGGCAGCTATGCCCTGACCAACCTCACCAAGGCCGCCATCTCCGAGGTGCATGTCCGCACCGACCCGGATCTTGCCTCGTCGCAGATCGGCTTCCCCGGCGCGCGTCTCAAATATGACGACAAGCCAATGGGATACCGCATCTATCGCGCTCGACCAGCCGATGCAGCCGGGCGAGACGCGCCCGATGAGCTTCACCACCGAGCGGCGGCAAATCGGGTTCCGCAACAGCGACAACGACAAAAGGCTGGTGCCGAACGGGACCTTCCTCAACAATGAGGAGATCGCGCCGATCATCGGCATGGACCGCAACGATCTGCTCCAGGACCGCGCGCGGCGCCGCCGCTACGGCCTGCCGCCCGAACTGCGGCCGGCGAAGCTCGAGGATCTCTCAGCGACCGCGCAAAACTACATCCACGCCAGCTGGACGACCTCCGACATCACCGTCTCGACCGACGCGGACCAGATCCCGATCGCGCCCGGCCGGGAAGTGGCGGAGAGCGTGGCCAATGGCCGGCGCACCGCACGCTTCGTCTCGAACGTGCCGATCCTCGACTTCTTCTCGATCCAGTCGGCCCGCTATGCCGCTGCCCACCGGCGCTACAAGGGGATCGATCTCACCATCTTCTATCACCCGCCGCATGACTTCAACGTCCAGCGGATGCTGAACGCGCTCCAAGACGGGCTCGATTATTATCAGACGAATTTCGGGCCCTACCAGTTCGATCAGGTCCGCATCCTCGAATTTCCGGATTATGCGGCCTTCGCCCAATCCTTCGCCAACACCATCCCTTATTCGGAGGCGATCGGCTTCATCGCCGACACCCGCGATCCCGACAAGATCGACGCCGTCACCTATGTGACCGCGCACGAGCTCGGCCACCAATGGTGGGCGCATCAGATCGTCGGCGCGGACATGCAGGGCAGCACGATGCTCTCGGAGACGCTCGCCCAATATTCGGCCCTGATGGTGATGAAGCACCTCTATGGCGAGGACCAGATGCGGCGCTTCCTCAAGGAGGAGCTCGACACCTATCTGCGCGCCCGCGCCACCGAGGGGGTAGAAGAGCAGCCGCTCGAGCGCGTCGAGAACCAGCAATACATCCACTACAACAAGGGGTCGCTGGTCATGTACCTGCTCCAGCAGAGGCTGGGCGAGGATGCGGTGAACCGCGCGCTCCGCTCGATCCTCGACAAATACAAGTTCAAGGGCGCGCCCTATCCGCGCTCGATCGAGCTGGTCGACGCCTTCCGCAAGGAAGCGAAAACGCCGGAGCAGCAGCAGCTCATCACCGACCTGTTCGAGCGGATCACCATCTATGACCTGAAGACGATCGAGCCCAAGGCGGTGCGCCGCGCGGACGGCAAATGGGATGTGACGGTGCCGGTCGAGGCCCGCAAATACTATGCCGGCGGCAAGGGCGACGAGAAGGAGGCCGCGCTCAACGACCAGATCGAAATCGGCCTGTTCACCGCCATGCCCGGCCGCGGCAAGTTCGACCGCAAGAACGTCATCCAGATCGTGCGGATGCCGGTCCACAGCGGCAAGCAGAGCTTCCACTTCGTGACCGCGGTGAAGCCGACCTATGCCGGCATCGATCCGTACAATTTCTACATCGACCGCAATTCCTCGGACAATGTCGCGCCGGTGGGATGAAGCCGTTTCCGTCAGCCGGGCGAAGGCCGGGATCTCAGCCCGGAAAAGGCGGAGGAATCCTTGCCGAGATCCCGGCTTTCGCCGGGATGACGAGCTACGCCGCCGCCACCGTCTGCTCGATTACTCCGAAGATTGGGTGGCCATGCTCGTCGTCCATCCAGATGCGGACCGTATCGCCGTGACGGAGGAACGGCGTCGAGGCCTTGCCCTCGAGGATCGTCTCCACCGTCCGCACCTCGGCGATGCAGCTATAGCCGAGGCCGCCCTGGTCGATCGGCTTGCCGGGCCGCCGTCGGAATCGCGGTTCGAGACCGTGCCCGAGCCGATGATCGAGCCCGCGCCGAGGTTCCGCGTCTTGGCGAGATGGGCGATCAGGGTGCCGAAATCGAAGGTCATGTCGACGCCGGCATCGGCGCGGCCGAAGGGCTGGCCGTTGAGGTCCACCTTGAGCGGCCCATGCAGCTTGCCGTCGCGCCAGCGCTCGCCCAGCTCGTCGGGCGTCACGAAGACCGGCGACAAAGCCGAGGCGGGCTTGGACTGGAAGAAGCCGAAGCCCTTGGCGAGCTCGGCGGGAATGAGGTTACGCAGCGAGACGTCGTTGACGAGGCCGATGAGCCGGATGTGGTCCAGCGCCTGCTCGCGCGTAACGCCCCGCGGCACATCGCCGGTCACCACCACCACCTCGGCCTCGAAATCGCAGCCCCAGGCATCGTCGGGCAGCGGGATCGGATCGCGCGGCGACAGCATTTCGTCCGATCCGCCCTGATACATGAGCGGATCGGTCCAGAAGCTTTCGGGCATCTCCGCCCCGCGCGCCTTCCGGACGAGCTGGACGTGGTTCACATAGGCCGAGCCGTCCGCCCATTGATAGGCGCGCGGCAGCGGCGCCTGCGCCTCGCGCTCGTGGAACCGGTCGCGCGGAACCACCCCATGCTCCACGTCGGTGGCGAGCAGGCGCGAGCTGCGGCTCCGCACCGTGCCCAATCGTCGAGCGCCGCCTGCAGGGTCGGCGCGATATGCAGTCGCATCCGCGCACCAGGCGAGGTCATGGCTCACCACCACCAGCCGCCCGTCGCGGCCGCCCTTCAGCGAACCCAGCTTCATCCTGCCTCCAATCCTCAGGGGCGATGCACTGGCATTTCCGCCCCTGCTTGGCTAGAGCCGCCCGTAACGGCCGGCGCGAGTCCGTCTGCCCTCTTTTGCACAGGGATATGGGCAAAATGCCCATGGCAGGCGGCGGAACGGCGGGTCCATCCCCCGGCGGCGGCGCGAACCTGGAGAATATCATGCGGAACATCGATCATTTCATCGGCGGCGCGGCGCTCGCGTCCGGCGAGCGGCAAGGCGACGTCTTCGACCCGAACACCGGCGAGGTGCAGGCGCGGGTCGCGCTTCGGCACCGCCGGCGACCTCGACGCGGCGGTCGCGGCGGCGCGCGAAGCCGCGCAGCCGGCCTGGGCGGCGATCAACCCGCAGCGCCGCGCGCGGGTGATGTTCGAGTTCAAGCGGCTGGTCGAGGCGCAACATGGACGAGCTGGCCGCAGCTGCTCTCCTCCGAGCACGGCAAGGTGATCGCCGACTCCCGGGGCGACGTGCAGCGCGGGCTGGAGGTGATCGAGTTCGCCTGCGGCATCCCGCATGCGCTGAAGGGCGAATACACCGAGGGCGCGGGCCCGGGCATCGACGTCTATTCGATGCGCCAGCCGCTGGGCGTGGTCGCCGGCATCACCCCGTTCAACTTCCCGGCGATGATCCCGATGTGGATGTTCGGCGTCGCCATCGCCTGCGGCAACGCCTTCATCCTCAAGCCGTCGGAGAAGGACCCGTCGGTGCCGGTGCGCCTGGCCGAGCTGATCATGGAGGCCGGCGCGCCCGACGGGCGTGCTCAACGTCGTCCACGGCGACAAGGTCGCGGTCGACGCCATCCTCGACCCACCCGCTGATCCAGGCGGTGAGCTTCGTCGGCTCCTCCGACATCGCCCACTACGTCTATGCGACGCGGCGCGGCGCACGGGAAGCGCGTCCAGGCCATGGGCGGGGCCAAGAACCACGGCATCGTCCTGCCCGACGCCGACCTCGACCAGGCGGTGAAGGACCTCGTCGGCGCCGCCTTCGGCTCGGCCGGCGAGCGCTGCATGGCGCTGCCGGTGGTCGTGCCGGTCGGCGAGAAGACCGCCGACGCGCTGCGCGAGAAGCTGCTCGCCGAGATCGAGACGCTGAAGGTCGGCGTCTCCACCGATCCGACGGCGCAGTACGGCCCGGTGGTCACCGCCGCGCACAAGCAGCGGATCGAGGACTACATCCAGCTGGGCGTCGACGAGGGCGCCGAGCTGGTGGTCGACGGCCGCGGCTTCACCCTGCAGGGCTACGAGAAGGGCTTCTTCATCGGCCCGACGCCTGTTCGACCACGTGCAAGCCGGACATGCGCACCTACCAGGAGGAGATCTTCGGCCCGGTGCTGCAGATCGTCCGCGCCGACAGCTTCGAGGAGGCGGTGCGCCCTGCCCTCCGAGCACCAGTACGGCAACGGCGTCGCCATCTTCACCCGCAACGGCCGCGCCGCGCGCGAGTTCGCCGCGCGGGTCAACGTCGGCATGGTCGGGCATCAACGTGCCGATCCCGGTGCCGGTCGCCTACCACACCTTCGGCGGCTGGAAGCGCTCGGCCTTCGGCGACACCAACCAGCACGGCATGGAGGGGGTGCGTTCTACACCAAGGTCAAGACCGTCACCGCCGCGCTGGCCGGACGGCGGCATGCAGGCGAGACAGCGCCTTCGTCATCCCGACCATGGGGTGAGCGGTCCATCGACCCGCTCGTGCGACGGGGAGCGCGCGAAGTCGGGGAGGGGCTCGTGCCAGATGCGACCCTCTCCACGCTGCTGGCGAGCCCCTCCCCGTTCGGGGAGGAGCGAGCAGGGCCGCGCATGACGCACTTCGACCTCACCGACGACCAGCGCGCGATCGAGGAGACGGCGCGCGCCTTCGCGGCCGACGCGATCGCGCCGCACGCGGCGCGCTGGGACGAGGAGAAGCATCTTCCCGCGTCGACGTCCTGCAAGGCGGCCGCCGCGCTCGGCTTCGGCGGCGATCTATGTGTCGCGAGGACGTCGGCGGCTCGGCGCTCGGCCGGCTCGACGCGGCGCTCGTCTTCGAGGCGCTGGCCTATGGCGACGTCTCCACCGCCGCCTTCCTCTCGATCCACAACATGGCCGCGCTGGATGATCGACCGCTTCGGCTCGGACGACGCTGCGGCAGCAGCTACCTGCCCGCGCTGACGACCATGGAGCTGATCGCCTCCTACTGCCTGACCGAGCCGGGCGCCGGCTCCGACGCGGCCGCGCTGCAAGACCAGCGCGGTGCGCGACGGCGACGACTATGTGCTCAACGGCGCCAAGGCCTTCATCTCCGGCGGCGGCGAGATCGACATCTACGTCGTCATGGCCCGCACCGGCGGGGACGGGCCGCAAGGGCATCTCCTGCCTCGTGGTCGAGAAGGACATGCCCGGGCGTCTCCTTCGGCGCGCAGGAGAGGAAGCTCGGCTGGCACAGCCAGCCGACCGCGCAGGTCAATTTCGACGACGTGCGCGTGCCGGCGAACCGCGTCGGCGAGGAGGGCCAGGGCTTCCGCATCGCCATGGCGGGGCTCGACGGCGGCCGGCTCAACATCGCCGCCTGCTCGCTCGGCGGCGCCCAGCGCTGCCTCGACGACGGCGCATCGACTACACCAAGGAGCGCCAGCAGTTCGGCCGGCCGCTCGCCGAGTTCCAGGCGCTGCAGTTCCGCCTCGCCGACATGGCGACCGAGCTGGAGGCGGCGCGGCTGATGGTCTCGCCGCGCGGCGGCCGAGCTCGACGCCGAGCGATCGCCGGACAAGACCGCGCTTCGCGCCATGGCCAAGCGCTTCGCCACCGACGCCGGCTTCGACGTCGCCAACCAGGCGCTGCAGCTGCACGGCGGCTATGGCTACCTGAAGGACTATCCGCTGGAGCGCATCGTGCGCGACCTGCGCGTCCACCAGATCCTCGAGGGCACCAACGAGATCATGCGCGTGATCATCGCCCGGGAGCTGCTGCGGCAATGAGCGACGAGCCGGAGTCCTCGTCGCGTCGAAGGCGCGGTCGGCCGGCTCACGCTCAACCGGCCCAAGGCGCTGCACGCGCTGACGCTCGACATGTGCGAGCGCGATGATCGCCGCGCTTGCTCGCCTGGCGCGACGATCCGGCGGTCGAGGCGGTGCTGATCGACCATGCCGAGGAGCGCGGCTTCTGCGCCGGCGGCGACATCCGCATGCTCGCCGAGAGCGGCGCCGGCGACGGCGCCGCGGCGCGCGCGCTTCTTCTTCAGCCGAATACCGGCTCAACCACCTGCTCTTCACCTATCCCAAGCCGGTCGTCGCGGTCATGGACGGGATCACCATGGGCGGCGGCGTCGGCATCTCGCTGCCGGCCGCTACCGCATCGCCACCGAGCGCACGCGCTTCGCCATGCCCGAGACCGGCATCGGCCTGTTCCCCGACGTCGGCGGCGGCTGGTACCTGTCGCGCCTGCCCGGCGCGTCGGGCATCTTCCTGGCGCTGACCGGCGCGCGGCTGGACGGCGCCGAATGCCTGCGCGCTCGGCCTCGCCACCGACTATCGTCCCGTCCGCGCGCGCTCGACGACGCTCAAGGCGCGGATCGTCGCCGACGCCGCAGCGGATCGAGGCGATCGCTCGACGAGTTCGCACGGCGCCGCCGCCCGCGCGCCGATCGCGGCAGCATCGCGACGAGATCGACCGCCTGTTCGCCGCCGACGATGCTCGAGGAGATCCTCGCCGCGCTGGAGGCCGACGGCGGCGACTGGGCGCAGAAGCGAGCTGGCGACGCTGCGCACCAAGATCGCCGCTGGCCTGAAGGTCTCGCTGCGCGAGCTCGCTGACGGCGCGCGCCGTGCCAGCATTTCGCCGACGAGATGGCGCAGGAATATGCGCATCGCCGCGCCGGATGGTGCAGCGCCACGACTTCCTCGAGGGCGTGCGCGCGGTGATCGTCGACAAGGACAACGCGCCGCGCTGGGACCCGGCGACGCCGCGGAGGACGTCGACCGACGCCGATGCTCGACGCGTCTTCGCCGCCCTGCCCGCCGGCGAGGAATGGACGCCGCTGCCCTCTCCGACGGAGGAGTGACGATGAGCGACTACGAAACCATCCTCGTCGAGCAGCGCGGCGCGGTCACCCTGATCACGCTCAACCGGCCGCAGGCGCTGAACGCGCTGAACAGCCAGGTGCTCGGCGAGCTGATCGCCGCCTTCGCCGCCTACGACGCCGACGCCGGCCAGCGCTGCGCTGGTGCTCACCGGCTCGGAGCGCGCCTTCGCCGCCGGCGCCGACATCAAGGAGATGGCGAGCCAAGGCTTCGCCGACATGTACGGCGCCAACTTCTTCGCCGGCTGGGAGAGGGTGACGCGCGACGCGCAAGCCGTGGATCGCCGCGGTCGCCGGCTATGCGCTCGGCGGCGGCTGCGAGCTGGCGATGATGGCCGACTTCATCATCGCCGCCGACAACGCCAAGTTCGGCCAGCCGGAGATCAAGCTCGGCGTCACGCCGGGCATGGGCGGCTCGCAGCGCCTGACCCGCGCCGTCGGCAAGGCCAAGGCGATGGAGATGTGCCTCACCGGCCGGATGATGGACGCCGCGGAAGCCGAGCGCTCCGGCCTCGTCGCCCGCGTCGTGCCGGCCGCCGAGCTGCTCGACGAGGCGCTGAAGACCGCGCGAGGCGATCGCCGCCATGGCGCCGCTCGCGGCGATCGCGACCAAGGAGATGGTCAACGCCGCCTTCGAGACCACGCTCGCGCAGGGCATCGCCTTCGAGCGCCGCCTGTTCCACGGCCTGTTCGGCACCGAGGACCAGAAGGAAGGCATGGCCGCCTTCGTCGACAAAGCGAAGCCAAGCGGCGATCTGGAAGGGACGCTGAACAATGGCACGCGATCGCATTCATCGGGCTTGGGCAATATGGGCGGCGGCATGGCCGCGAACCTGGCCAAGGCGGGGCATGACGTCACGCGCCTTCGATCTTTCCGAAGCCGCGCTCGCCAAGGCCGAAGCAGAATGGCTGCAGCGCTTGCCGAATCGGCCGCCGAGGCGGTGCGAAGATGCCGAGGCGGTCGTGACCATGCTCCCCGCCGGCAAGCATGTCCGCGAGGTCTATGACGAGCAGCGTCCTCGGCCAGGCGCCGACCAGCTGCGCATCCTGATCGACTGCTCGACCATCGACGTCGCCACCGCGCGCGCGGAGATCGCAGAAGGCAGACGCCGCCGGCTATCGACATGGTCGACGCGCCCGTCTCGGGCGGGATCGCGGCGGCGGATGCGGGCACGCTCACCTTCATGGTCGGCGGCAGCGACGAGGCATTCGAGCGCGCGCGGCCGATCCTCGAGACAATGGGCAAGGCGGTGATCCATGCCGGCGGCCGCGGCGCCGGGCAGGCGGCCAAGATCTGCAACAACATGCTGCTCGGCGCGACGATGATCGCCACCTGCGAGGCGTTCGTGCTGGCGCAGAAGCTCGGCCTCGACCCGCAGACCTTTTTCGACATCGCGTCGAAGGCTTCGGGCCAGAGCTGGTCGATGACCAGCTTACTGCCCCGTCCCCGGCGTCGGGCCGCAAACGCCGGCCGACCGCGATTATGAAGGCGGCTTCGCGGCAGGCCTGATGCTGAAGGATCTGCGGCTCGCCATGGAGGCGGCGCAGAGCGTCGACGCCTATACGCCGATGGGCGGCGAAGCCGAGGAACTTTACACCCGCTTCGCCGAAAGCCTCGGCGGCGCCGGCAAGGATTTCTCGGCGATCATCAAGATGATCGACGATAGCTGGACCGCCCGCTAGCGCGGCGGCGCTCCTCGACCGGCCCCTCGCGCGCGGCCATGTCGGCGGCGAAGCCGAAGGCGCCGCGCTGCGCTGACGGCAGCTTTGCCGGGCCGCTGCGGCGGCGGAGATCGGCAACGCAGCGCTGGGCGGTCTTGCCGTCCCACAGATCGGGGCAGCGGACCGGGCGCGGCGACTTGAGGGCCGCATCCAGCTCCAGCGCCAACGTCTCGGCCTTGACCAGCCGGTTGTGCCTTCGCTGATCGTCACCGGCCGCTCGGTATTCTCGCGCAAGGTCAGACACGGAATGCCGAGATAGGTCGTCTCCTCCTGCACCCCGCCGCTGTCGGTGATGACGGCTGCGGCGCCGGTGACGAGGCTCATGAAGCGGACATAGGGCATGGGGTCGACCAGCTTGACGCCGGCGCGGATCAGGCGGCTGTCGAACAGGGTGCCGCGCAATTTCTTGGCGGTGCGCGGATGGACCGGGAAGACCAGCGGCAGGTGGCGCTGTGCCTCGATCAGAGCGTCGACCAGCCGGACGAGCTGGGCGGGATCATCGACATTGGACGGCCGGTGCAAGGTCACCACGCCGTAGCCGCCGCGCTTCAGCTTCATCTCGCCGGGCGCGTCCGCGGCTTCGATCGCGGGCCGGACCAGCTCGAAACTGTCGATCATGATGTTGCCGACCCGGCTGATGCGCGATTTGGCCACGCCTTCGGCGAGCAGATTTTCGTCACCATCGGGCGAAGGCGTCCAGAGCACGCCCGCCAACGCATCCGTGACGAGCCTGTTCAATTCCTCGGGCATGGTCCGGTCGCGGCTGCGCAGGCCGGCTTCAAGATGGACGACGGGAATGGCGAGCTTGGCGCCGGTCAGCGCGCAAGCGGCGGTGGAATTGACGTCGCCAACGACCACCAGCCAGTCTGGCCGGTCGGCCAGGGCCACTTTTTCATAGGCGATCATCACGCCGCCGGTCTGTTCGGCATGGCTGCCCGAGCCGATGCCGAGATGGAAATCGGGCTCCGGCAGCTTCAGGTCCGCGAAGAAGGAACCGGACATATTCGCGTCATAATGCTGGCCGGTATGGACCAGCACCGGCGCAAAGCCGGGGTCCGCCGCGAGCGCGTGCCAGAGCGGCGCGACCTTCATGAAATTGGGCCGCACCGCGGCGACCAGATGGATGCGCTGGACCATGGCCGCTGCCATAGCCCGCAAGGTTTAACAGAGAGTGTGACCGCCTAGCAGGCGGCGAGAACGGATTCGACGGCCCGCTGCCAGCCATCGAGACGGCTGCGACGGATCTCGGCAGCCATATCGGGCTCGAAACGGTGGACGGCGCCGCGCATCGCCGTCGCCTCGTCGAGACCGCGATAGAGGCCGCAACCCACCGCCGCGAGCATCGCCGCGCCGAGCGCGGTCGTCTCGACGAAAGCCGGACGCTCGACATCGAGGTCGAGCATGTCGGCCAGATCCTGGGCCAGCCAGTCGTTTGACGCCATGCCACCATCGATCCGAAGCAGGCGCCACGGCGCGCCGTCGGCGGCGAAGGCCTGCATCAAATCGTGGGTCTGGTGCGCCATCGCCTCCAGCGCGGCGCGGACGAGATGGGCGCGGCCGATCGCGAAGCTGAGGCCGGAGATCGCGCCCCGGGCATGCGGCTGCCAATGCGGCGCGCCGAGGCCGCTATGGGCGGGCACGATCCGGACGCCGCCGCTATCCGGCACCGAGCGGGCAAGCGTCTCGCTGTCCGATGCAGTTTCGATCAGGCCAAGCTCGTCGCGAAGCCACTTAATCAGGCTTCCAGCAACGAAAACAGACCCTTCCAGTGCATAGTTGCGAATATTTCCGAGCTGCCAGGCGACGGTCGAGAGCAAGCGATTGCGGCTTGGCCGCAATTCGCTGCCGGTATTCGTGAGGATGAAAGCGCCGGTGCCGTAGGTCGCCTTGGTGTCCCCGGCCGAGAGGCAGGCCTGGCCGATCGAGGCCGCCTGCTGATCCCCGGCGAGGCCCGCGATCGGAATGGAGCGGCCGAAATGCTCCTTCAGCGTCCGGCCGAATATGCCGGCACAGTCTACAATGTCGGGCAAAGTCCGGCGCGGCACGCCCCAAAGGGCGAGCAGATCGTCGTCCCAAACCCCCTTGCCGATATCCATGAGGGCGGTGCGCGAGGCATTGGTCGCGTCGGAAATGTGAAGGCCGCCGGTCAGGCGGAAGACGAGCCAGGATTCGATCGTGCCGACACACAGATCGTCGCTTGCCTCGCGCAGCTGGGGCCAATGGTCGAGCGCCCAGGCGATTTTCGAGGCGCTGAAATAGGGATCGAGCAGCAGCCCCGTCTTTGCCTGCATCATCGCCTCGTGACCGGCCTCGCGGAGCTTTTGGCAGGCATCGGCGGTGCGGCGGTCCTGCCAGACGATGGCAGGAGCGAGCGCCCTCCCCGTCCGCCGGCTCCAGAAGGTGATCGTCTCGCGCTGGTTGGTGATACCGATGCTGGCAATTCGGCCGCCACCCCGCTCCGCTGCGGCCCGCGCGCAGGCGAGGCTTGCGGCCCAGATCTCCTCCGCATCATGCTCCAGCCAGCCCGGTTGCGGCACATGCTGGTGAAGCTCTTTCTGTTCCATGGCGAGGCAGGCGCCGTCCGCACCGAACAGCATCGCGCGCGCGCTGGTCGTGCCTTCGTCGATCACCAATAGCCTGTCGCCCATGCCCGCTTCCTCTCCGCATCGACTATGGCGCGCGCGCTGGCTAGGCTGCAAGCCAGCGATGGATACCTACGATCTCCTCATCGTCGGCGGCGGCATCAATGGGTGCGCGATCGCGCGGGATGCGTCGATCCGCGGCGCCTCGGTGCTGCTGGTCGAGAAGGACGATCTTGCCGGCCATACCAGCTCAGCCTCCTCCAAGCTGATCCACGGCGGGCTGCGCTATCTCGAATATGGCCAGATCCGCCTCGTCCGCGAAGCGCTGCACGAGCGCGAGATCCTGCTGCGGACCGCGCCGCATCTCGTCCGGCCGCTGCGCTTCGTCATGCCCAATGCGCGGCACATGCGACCCTCCTGGATGATCCGCGCCGGCCTGCTCGCCTACGATCTGCTCTCGGCCCGCGGCAGCCTGCCGCGCTCGCGCCGGGTGTGGCGGAGACAGCCCGCGCTGGAGGCGCCGCTCAAGGATTGCCGGCTCCTGCTCACCTATTGGGACGCCTGGGCCGAGGACAGTCGGCTGACCGTGCTCAATGCCGTCGACGCCGCCGAGAATGGCGCCGAGATCGCCACCCGCACCGCCCTCCGCGAGGCGAAGCGCGCGGGCGACGTCTGGTATGGCGAGCTATCGGACGGCCGCACCGTCGCCGCGCGCGCCATCGCCAATGCCGGCGGACCCTGGGTGTCGGACGTGCTCGCGCGCCTCGGCCAGACCAGCCAGGACCGCACACGGCTGGTGAAAGGCAGTCATATCGTCGTCCCGAAGCTGTGGGACGGCGACCATGCCTACATCCTGCAGCAGCCGGACAAACGGGTCGTCTTCGCCCTGCCCTTCGAGAGTGAATTCACCCTGATCGGCACGACCGACGTGTCCGTGCGCCGACCCGAGGATGCCCGGATCTCGGATGACGAGATACGCTATCTCTGCGAGGCGGCGGACCGCTATTTCAAGCGCCAGCTCGTGCCGTCGGACCTGGTCTGGTGCTATTCCGGCATCCGCGCCTTGTTCGACGACGGCCACGAGGACGCCAAGGCGGTCACGCGCGACTATCATCTGGAGCTCGAGCCGCATCCGGGGCCGAAACTGCTCTCCGTGTTCGGCGGCAAGATCACCACCGCCCGTGCTCTGGCCGAGAACGCGGTCGACATGCTCGGCATCGAAGGCCGTCGCTCGACCGGCTGGAAGATGCTGCCGGGCGGCGATCTCTATCCGGACTTCCTCAAATGGCTCGAGACGCTTTCCGAATGGCTGCCCGCGCCAACGGTGCTGCGTATGTCGCGCGCCTACGGCACCCGCCTCAAGGCTCTGATCGGCGACGCGAGCGGGCTGCAGGATCTCGGCCGTCATTATGGCGCCGGCCTCTACGAACGCGAAGTCCAATGGCTGATCGAACGCGAATATGCCCAAACCGCCGATGACATCCTGTGGCGCCGGAGCAAACTTGGCCTGCACATGAGCGAAGCGGAGAAGAATGCGCTCGCGACGCGGATGGGCGGCTAAGGGAACCCGCTCCGGCCGCTTTCTCGGCTCATGGCACTTTGTCCTGAAGACGCCCTCGCGCCATCCTCGATCGTCTGAAGACTTATTTCCCATCGCCCTCTCCGCCCGAGGCGCTAAACGAGGGTCATGAACTTCATCGCGCGCATCCTTCTGCTCGGTTCGGGCGAGCTCGGGAAGGAGCTCACCATCTCGCTCAAGCGGCTCGGCGCTTATGTGATCGCCTGCGATTCCTATGCGAGCGCGCCGGCGATGCAGGTGGCGGACGAAGCTGAGGTGTTTCCGATGCTCGACGGCGACCGGTTGCGCGCGGTGATCGCGAAGCATGAGCCCGATTTCGTCGTCCCGGAGGTCGAGGCGATCCGCACGAAGGTGCTGGCGGAGATCGAGGCGGCGGGCACGACAGTCATCCCCTCGGCGCGCGCGACGATGATGACGATGAACCGCGACAGCATCCGCGCCCTGGCCGCCGAAGAGCTCGGCCTGCGCACTTCGCGCTATCGCTTCGCCGAGAGCCTGGCGGAGGTCGAGGCGGCGGCGCGCCATACCGGTCTGCCCTGTGTCGTGAAGCCGGTCATGTCCTCCTCCGGCAAGGGGCAGATGAACGTCGATCGTCCCGAGGACCTTGCGGTCGCCTGGGATTATGCCGTGGCCAATATGCGCGGCGACCGGGCGCGGGTGATCGTCGAGGAATTCGTCCGCTTCGATTACGAAATCACCCTGCTCACAATCCGCACCCGCGACGGCGTGCTCTTCTGCCCACCCGTCGGCCACCGCCAGGAGCGCGGCGATTATATGGAGAGCTGGCAGCCAACCGCCATGTCCGTCCGCGCTTTCGCCGACGCGCAGGAGATGGCGCGCAAGGTCGTCGACAATCTCGGCGGCAGAGGCCTTTTCGGCGTGGAATTCTTCGTTTGCGGCGACGAGGTGATCTTCTCGGAATTGTCGCCCCGGCCGCACGACACGGGCCTGGTGACCCTTCTCTCGCAGAACCTCTCCGAATTCGACCTGCACGCCCGTGCGGTGCTCGGCCTGCCGATCCCCCACATCGCGCTGCGCTATCCCGCCGCCGCGTCGGCCGTGATCCTCGCCGAGGAGGAAGCGAAAGATTTCCACTACGAAGGTCTGGCGGATGCCCTCGGTCTGGGTGGTCCCGGCGTGGAGGTGGACGTCCGCATCTTCGGCAAGCCCATCGCCCGCCGTCATCGCCGCATGGGCGTTGCGCTGGCTTCGGGCGAGCGCGTGGAGGCGGCAAGGGCGCTCGCGACGCGCGCTGCCGCGGCGGTGCGCATCCTCACGAAGTCCGATTAATCGAGAGACGCGAAGCTCACCTCTATTTTCGGTGGATCGATTGCAATTCGCAATCGAACGGCCTAAGCGCTCAACCACGACCACCGGGGCAAAAGAGGGCGTTTTCAAAGACTTGAATGGAGGAATGCCTGTGAGAAAGAGCTTCGCCTTCGCGATATCCGTTTTCGCGCTCACCGCCGCCGCGCCAGTCCTCGCGCAGCAGCAAGCTTCGTGCATCGACGATCCGTGTTCGATCCAGACCCTGTTTACGCAGGCGGCCGCCGACGGCGGCTCCGCCGACACGACCAGCGCGCCGCTCCATTACGGCATATGGGGCTTCGATACCTCGGGCATGGACCGTTCGGTGAAACCGGGCGACGACTGGTTCGATTTCGTCAACGGCACCTGGGCGAAGCATACCACGATCCGGCCCGACCGCACCTCCGCGGGCGCATTCGTCAACCTCGTCGATCTCTCCGAAGCGCGCGTGCACAAAATGCTCGAAGGCTATCGCGTCGCCGACCGCACCCACCCCGACCGGATGAAGGCGGCGATCCTGTACCGGGATTACATGAACGCGCCGAGGATCGAACGGCTGGGCGCGGCGCCGCTCCGTGCCCGGCTCGCGCCGGTCCGCGCGGCGAGGACGAAGACGCAGCTCGCCCGCATCATGGGCCGCTCGGTCGCCGGCTTCGGCGCCAGCATCGTCAGCCCGGGCATCAATGACGATGCCAAGAATCCGAACATCTATGCTCTCTCGCTACGCCAGGGCGGACTCGGTCTCGGCGACCGCGATCAGTATCTCGATTCCAGGTTCAAGCCGCAGGTCGAGCATTATCAGGCCTACGTCGCCAGGATGCTCGGCCTTGCCGGCTGGCCCAATCCAGAGGCCGCCGCGGCCGCGGTGGTCGCCTTCGAGACGAAGCTCGCCGCGGCGCACTGGACCCGCGCCCAGAATCGCGACCGCGACAAGACCTACAATCCGATGTCGCTCGCCGAGCTGGAGGCCCAGGCGCCGGGATTCCCATGGGCCGCCTTCTGGCGGGCCGCCAATCTCGGCAGCGGCAAAAGGGTGATCGTCGTCCAGAACACCGCCCTTCCGAAGATCGCGCAGGTGTTCGCCGACACCGATCTCGCCACGCTGAAGGCCTGGGAGGCGTTCCGCACGACCGACGAGATGGCGCCACTGCTCTCGAAGCGCTTCGTCGATGCCAATTTCGAATTCCGCAGCCATTTCCTCAATGGCCAGGAAGAGCAGCGCGCGCGCTGGAAGCGGGCGGTCGCCTTCACAGATTCCGCAATCGGCGAGGCCGTCGGCCGCGATTATGTCGCCCTCTATTTCCCACCTGACTCGAAGACGAAGATGGAAGAGCTGGTCGGCAATTTGCGCACCGCGCTTGCCGGCCGCATCCGGAATCTCACCTGGATGGGCCCCGACACGAAGAAGCAGGCGCTCGACAAGCTTGCCCATTTCACCGTCAAGGTCGGCTATCCGAGTAAGTGGCGCGACTATAGCGCGCTGCGGCCGGTGCCGGGCGATCTCGTCGGCAATGCCGAACGCGCCCGCCGCTACGCGTGGAACTATCGCCGGGTCCGGCTCGGCGGCCCGGTCGACAAGACTGAGTGGGGCATGACCCCGCAGACGGTGAACGCCTATTACAATTCCACCCGCAACGAGATCGTCTTCCCGGCCGCGATCCTGCAGCCGCCCTTCTTCGATCCGAAGGCCGATATGGCGGTCAATTACGGCGCCATCGGCGGCGTGATCGGCCACGAGATCAGCCACGGCTTCGACGACCAGGGCCGCAAGTCCGACGGCAACGGCGTGCTTCGCGATTGGTGGACTGCCGACGACGCGGCCAAGTTCCAGGCCCAGGCCGACCGGTTGGGCGCCCAATACGAAGCCTATGAGTTCGCCGACCTGCCGAACATGCACATCAACGGCAAGGCGACGATGGGCGAGAATATCGGCGACCTTGGCGGGATCTCGATCGCCCTCGACGCCTATCACGCCTCTCTCCACGGCCAGCCGGCGCCGGTGATCGATGGCTTTACCGGCGACCAGCGCGTCTTCCTCGGCTGGGGGCAGGTGTGGCGGACGATGCAGCGTCCGCGATGCCCTTCGCCAGCAGCTGGTCAGCGATCCCCATTCGCCCGGCCAGATCCGCGCCGTCGCGCCGCTGCGCAACGTCGATGCCTGGTACAAGGCTTGGAACATCCAGCCCGGCGACAAGCTCTACATCCCGCCGGACCAGCGCGTCCGCATCTGGTAAGCGGTCAGGGCCGAAAATGGGAGCGGCCGCCGGGCAATCGGCGGCCGTTTCGTTTTGCACGGCTTCCACGGATCAAATGTCGGGAGCGGGTTGCACCCCGTCCGGGCGCTCGCTACATGCGGCCGCAGTGGGCGTGTAGCTCAGTGGTAGAGCACTGTGTTGACATCGCAGGGGTCGCAAGTTCAATCCTTGCCACGCCCACCATTTTCCAAAAAATCAGAAGCTTGGCAGCGGGTCTTCAGAGGCGCCCGTGCTGGTCTTCGGTCTGGAACAGGCGGTCCACCTCGGCGACGAGGTCGCGCAGATGGAAAGGCTTGGAGAGGATCTTGGCGGACGGCGCGGCTTTGCCGGCCTTGAGCGCTACGGCGGCGAAGCCGGTGATGAACATCACCCGCATGTCCGGCGCGATCACGGCCGCTTTCTGGGCGAGCTCGATCCCGTCCATCTCGGGCATGACGATATCGGTGAGGAGGAGATCGAACAGCTCGTTTTCGAGCAAGGGCAAAGCCGCCGTGCCGCGATCGACGGCGGATACCTCATAGCCGGACCGCTCGAGCGCGCGGACCAGATAGGTCCGCATCGACTCGTCGTCCTCCGCCAGCAGGATCCTGATCATCGCGGCCCTTAAGATATGGCCGCTCCGGCGGCCCTCATCCGCGTGTATGCCGGAACCGGGAGCCTATTTCCAGCGTCGGAACCGCCCGGGACCCGCCCAATGCCCTGTGAGGCGGATTGCGTGCCAAAAGCGGACTACTTACCCTGAAAGTGCAAATGGCCGACTCGACTCGCCAGCCGCCGTTCCGTCGCCTCGGCCCCCACCGGCCGGATTCGCCGGTCGTGCTTTCCGTGCCCCATGCCGGGCGCGCCTATTCCGAAGACCTGCTCGCTGCCTCCCGACTGCCCCGCCGCCGGCTGGAAACACTGGAGGACCGGTTGGTCGACCGGCTGATCTGGCGCGCCGTCGCCGGGGGGGCGACAGCGATCGTCGCCGACGCACCGCGCGCGGAAATCGACCTCAATCGCGACGAACGCGAGCTCGATCCATCGCTGGTCGTGCCGCGCCCAGAGCAGTCCGAGTTGTTCGAATCCGCGCGCACCCGCGGCGGCCTCGGCCTGGTGCCGGACCGGATCGCAGGTGCGGGCCCGATCTGGCGGCATCGTCTCTCGGCGCGCGAGCTGACACGGCGCGTGGAAACAATCCACCGTCCCTATCATGACGCGATCGAACAATCGCTGGCCGCGGCCCGGCAAAAATTCGGAATCGCGGTGCTGCTCGATTGCCATTCGATGCCGCCGCGCGGCGGCGGGGCAGCCGCGGTGGTCCTCGGCGACCGCCATGGCGCGAGTTGCGCGCCGGAGCTGACCGACGCGGCGGAGCGCGCTGTGGATGCGGCGAGCTTCGTCTTCGCCCGAAACGCGCCTTATGCGGGCGGGCATGTCACCGAGCGGCACGGCCGGCCCGCGGAGCATCTCCACGCGCTCCAGATCGAGATCGACCGCGCTCTCTATCTCGGGCCGGACCTGCGCTCGCCCGGCCCGGGCTTCGACGCCGTCTCGCGACTGATCGCTGCCGTCGCCGAGGCGCTGGCCCGCCAGGCGCTGGAGCCACCGCAAGCGATCGCCGCGGAGTAGTTCAAAAAGCAAAAAGACCACCCCGCACGGATGCGGGGTGGCCAGGTTCAGGGAGGAAACGCCCGATGGGCGTTAACGCGCCGGGCAAAGGGGGGTGCTCGACGCGTCGATTTCAACCTAGGAAGTTGTTAACGGGTTTCAAGGGTTTGGTACGAGCTGCTCGCGCAGCGGTCATCCTGACGAAGGTCAGGGTCAGCGCACCCGATAAGCCCAGGGCACCATACGTCCGAAAATCTGGCGGTGACCCTGGAGGTGATGCTTCAGCGCGCCAAGGATATGCAGGCAGACGAGCACCAGCATCGTCCAGCCGAGGAAGACATGCACCGTGTCCCAGAGGTCGTGGACATCGTCGTTATGCGGGATGGGGAGCGCCGGGACGTTGAACAAACCGAACCAGCTGGTCGAGTGGCCATCGCTCGAAACAAGCAGCCAGCCGCTCAGCGGCAGCGCGAACAACATGGCGTAGAACAACCAGTGGGTGATGCGGGCAACCACCACCTCCCAGCGCTTCATCGCCGCGTCATAGGGCGGCGGTCGGTGGCCCAGCCGCCATGCCAGCCGCAGCAATGTCAGGGCGAGGACCGTCAGCCCGATCGCCTTGTGATAGAAGATCATCGAAGCACGCACCGGCTTCGACATGTCCTCATGAAAGATACCGAGGTACAGGTTGACGAGGATCAGGACCGCGATGGTCCAATGGAGCAGGATCGCGACGCGCGAATAACGCGTCGGATCGAGGCTCCCGATCGCCGCGCCCTCTATCCCCGCCAAGTTCGCCATCAGGCGTTCCCGGCCGCCGCCCCAGATGAAAAGCCGGGAATTACTGGACCTTTGCCCTGTGCGATCTGCCGCGCGAAGACGTCGCGCATCAGCTGCATCGAGAAGAGATGGGTGAAGATGAGCGGGAGCATTCCGTTCTGATTCATCTTGCGCAGCTCGTCGCCGCGCAGATCCCGCAATTTCTCTTCGTTGACCATCATGAAGCCGCGATAGATAGCCGGCTCTGCGGCCCCCGGCGCCTGGATCGAGACCTCGCCGTCCATGAGCAGCTCCGCTTGCTGCAGATCTTGCATGAACTGGACAGTGCGCTGTGCGGAAAGCTCGAACTCCTCGCAGAATTTGAGGATATTGTTGGTCGCCTCGCTCGGCTTGTCGCCGTCGAAGAGGGGTGTTCCCTCTTCAAAATCCCCGACCAGCTCGCTGCCCGGGTCGAAGCAGAGCGAGAGCTCCTGCGCATTCGGCGCCAGCCGGGCGAGCAGGAACGGATAGCGGCGGATATAAGCCGGCACGTAGAATTCGTTGTTAAGCAGCTTGCCCTCTTCGTCGACAAAGACGTTGACGCCCTCGTTGAGGCCCATCAGCGCGAGCGGCAGCGGGCTCTCGCCCACCGAGAAGATGATCGGGCAGAAACGCTGAACCGAGATGAACTCGTCGACCGTGATTGGGATGGCGTGCGCGCCGACCAGGAACGGCGCCTTGTCGGTCGACCGGCTCTTATAATTGCTGTGCGCTGTGCTCGAGAGCGGCTCGAGGTTCCCGTAGAAAATCGGCAGGGAATTGGCCGGCGGCTGGCTCGCCATGAGTGTTTCGTCTCCGTCTGATCGTCTGGAAGCGGCCGCCCGCGGGCCGCCGGTGCGGGCCAACGTCTATGGGCGAAATGCGCGTTCTGCAAGCGCGCTCGCGCCCGCGCCGCCATTGTCGGTTGGAGTGCAACCGCATTGGCTCAGGCGCCGCGAAGGGCTCGTTTTCGGTTGCGGGGGGTTCAGCCGATGTTCAAGCGCCGGCCGGAAAAGCCGCTGCGATGAGGTTGAGACGGTTTTTCGACGGCGCGGCTGCGCTCGCCCCCTTGCTGCTGCTCGGCGCCGCGGCGCCACCGTCGACGCGTTACGACCAGGTGACCGTCCAGGAGCAGATTGTCATTCGGGTCAGCCGCGGGACGACAATGAGCAACCCGGCCCTGGCCCGCTGGAAGGAAGGTAAAGGGCCGAGATGCATCCCGACGCGGCTGGTCGCCGGCTATGCCATCATCGCCCCGGCCAGCGTCGACTTCTTCCTTCGCGACAATCGCCGCATCCGCGCCCGGCTCGACAGCTCCTGCCCCGCGCTCGATTATTACCGCGGCTTCTACGTAACGCCCAACCCGGACGGGATGATCTGCGCCGATCGCGACGTCATCCGCTCGCGCATGGGCGGCGAATGCGGCATCGACAAGTTCCGTACCCTGAAGGCGAAGAAGGCAAGATAGCCCAAGCTTGCTTGACTTTGCCCCCGCGCTTGGGTGAAGCGCCAGCCCATAGAAGCGGCGCGACAAGAGCCAATTTTCCGGACAAATAGATGAGCTTTGCCGATCTCGGCCTTTCCGACGAATTGCTCACGCGCCGTCGACCGAAGCGGGCTATACCGAGCCGACGCCGATCCAGGCGCAGGCGATCCCGTCGGTGCTGATGATGCGCGACCTGATCGGCATCGCCCAGACCGGCACCGGCAAGACCGCCAGCTTCGTGCTGCCGATGATCGACATCCTCGCCCATGGCCGCAGCCGCGCGCTGATGCCGCGCTCGCTGATCCTCGAGCCGACGCGCGAACTCGCCGCGCAGGTCGCCGAGAATTTCGAGAAATACGGCAAGTACCACAAGCTCTCGATGGCGCTGCTGATCGGCGGCGTGTCAGATGGGCGATCAGAGTCAAGGCGCTGGAAAAGGGCGTCGACGTGCTGATCGCGACGCCCGGCCGGCTGATGGACCTGTTCGAGCGCGGCAAGATCCTGCTGACCGGCTGCAACCTGCTGGTCATCGACGAGGCCGACCGGATGCTCGACATGGGCTTCATCCCCGATATCGAGGAAATCTGCACCAAGCTGCCGGCGAACGCGCCAGACCCTGCTGTTCTCGGCGACGATGCCGCGCGCCGATCAAGAAGCTCGCCGACAAGTTCCTGTCCAATCCCAAGACGATCGAGGTCGCGCGCCCGGCCACCGCCAACGCCAACATCGACGCAGCGCCTGGTCCGGGTCGACGCGCGCGAGCAAGCGCGAGGTGCTGCGACGATCTGCTGCGCGGCCGACGACGTCACGCACCGCGATCATCTTCTGCAACCGCAAGACGACGGTGCGCGAGCTCGACCAGAGCCTGCAAGCGCACGGCTTTGCAGCCGGGCGAGATCCATGGCGACATGGAGCAGCCGCGAGCGGATCGCGCGAGCTCGACCGGTTCAAGGACGGCGAGATCAACATCCTCGTCGCCTCCGACGTCGCCGCGCGCGGGCTCGACATCAAGGGCGTCAGCCACGTCTTCAATTTCGACGTGCCCTGGCATCCCGACGATTATGTCCACCGCATCGGCCGCACCGGCCGCGCCGGGCGCACCGGCATCGCCATCACCCTCGCCACGCCCGGCGGATGCGGAGGCGATCGACGGCGATCGAGAAGCTGACCGGAGCGCAGATCCGTCCGGTCGAGGGCATCGCCGCCGCTGCCGAGAGCGTGAAACCATCGGAGAAGCCCGAGAAGGAGCCACGCCGCGAGCGCGGACCGGCCCGCGGCAAGCGCCGCAAGGAGCCGGAAGCACCGCGTCCCAAGGCAGAAGCCCGCCCGCGCCCCGAACGGCCCAGCCGCGCGGCCGAGGAGGCGCCCTCCGAGACGGACGACGAAAGCTGGAACGGTCCCGTCCCCGATTTTCTCGCGAAGAGCCTCGGCTGATCTTTACGAAAGAATATTGACCGCCCGCGCCGCCACCAGCGCGATCGTCATCAGCGAAATGCCCGACTGGATCATCATCAGCATCTTCGCACGCCGAGTCAGCGGCATGGTGTCGGTCGGCGAGAAGGCCGTGGCGTTGGTGAAGGCGACGTAGAGATAGTCGATGAAGCCGGGCGACCATTCCTGATCCTCCGGATGATGCTCGATCGTCATCTGCGGGAAGAGGAAGTCGATGACGCATTTGCGGGTGATGCCGCGTGCCGCCGGTCCGCCCCGGTCGATATCCCAATACCAGAGCGCGAAGGCGATGATGTTAATCGCCCATATGATCACCGCGTCGAGCAGAAGGGCCCGGCCGTTATTGCCCGCCTGCCCGCCGAGGAGGGCCGTCACCACCATCATCAGCGAGGCGAGATTGAGCAAAGTGATCATCGCGGTCAGAATCACCGCGAGCCAACGGATCAGGCGCCGGCGCTTGGCGATCATGTGCCAATGATGCTCATGCGTGGCGCGGACAACCTCGTCCTGCGCCCAGGCGGTGGCGGCCGAGAGCGGGAGGAACAGGGCCGCTTCGATTGCGGGAGCCAGCCACCACGGCCCGGGTGTCACCCGACCGCTGAGCAGCAATTGAAGCACGACGATCGCGCCGACGGCGCCGCGCGCCATCCAGAACTCGCTCGCATGCGTATGGATGGTGCTGAGAGCCTTGCTCATGTCCCGTCCTCCCCGCCCGTCCTTTTAGCGGTGCGGAGAGCGACGGCAAGGTTGGCTAGGCCACTCCGTTCGCCCTGAAGAAGGCCAGCATCCGTGCCCAGCCGTCCTTCGCATCCGCTTCGTTGTAACTGGAGCGATAATCGGCGTGGAAGCCATGCTGGGCATCAGGATAGACGTGGATGTCGGAGCCCCTCTTGCCGGCGGCCTTGAGCGCTGCGCGCATCGCCTCGATATCGGTCAGCGGATTGCCTTGGTCGAGCGCGCCGTAGAGGCCGAGGACCGGCGCCTTCAGCTCGGCGGCACGAGCGATGACCGGCTTCAGCGCGCCGTACCAGGCGACGCCGGCGCGAATGTCGGGATCGACCATCGCCGCCCGCCACACTACGCCGCCGCCCCAGCAGAAGCCGGTAATGCCGATCCGGTCCGCCTTTACGAAAGGCCGCGTCTTCAGCCAACCGGAGGCGGCGCGGACGTCGCCGTCGACCTGCTCCGGCGTCGCCTGCGCCACCACGGGCCGGATCTGGTCGAAGCTGGTGAGGGCCGGGAGGTTGACGCCGGCCCGGTAGAAGAAATCCGGGGCAATGGCGACATAGCCGAGCCGGGCCAGCCGCCGGCAGATATCCTTGATATAATCGTGTATGCCGAAAATCTCGTTGACGACGACGATCGCCGCATGGCGCCCCGGCGCCTTTGGCCGCGCCACATACGCCGGCAGCGGCTTGGGCGCGCCGTTGGGGATCAGCACCTCCTCGATGATCAGCCCGTCGGCGGGCGTGACGATCGGTGCCGCCTCGGCCGACACCGCGGCAAGCGCATAGCCGGCGAAGAACATGCTGACCGCCGTGCGCCGGGTGAGATGGAAATCCTCCGGCTCACAGCCTTCGGGACGGGTGAGATGGTCCATGAGCCGCCCTTCTTTTGAATTGCCCGCGTAGGTAGCCCATACCGACGGCGCGGTTCAATCAGGCGAGCGCACCATAGACCATCGCCTTGAGTTGCCGGCGGATCGGATAGCTGGATGAAGGCATGAGCTGGGTCATGAAGATCATCGACACGCGCTCGACCGGATCGATGAAGAAATAGGTTGAGAAGATCCCGCCCCAATAAAATTCGCCGGCGCTGCCCGTCACCATCGATTTGGCCGGATCGAGATTGACCGCAAAGCCGAGGCCGAAGCCCTGGCCGGCATAGATGGCCTCGCTGAACAACGAGCGGCTGAGCGTCTGGAGGTCCGTGCCGCCGGGAAGATGGTTGCGGGTCATCAGGTCGAGCGTCTTGCGGCCAAGAATACGCGTCCCCTCCAGCGCGCCGGAGCCGAGCAGCATTCGGCAGAAACGATGATAATCGGCAAGGGTGGAGACCAGCCCACCGCCGCCGCCTGCAAGAATCGGCGGCTTACCCCAGAGGCTGTCCTCCGCCCGGTCGAAGAGAACGCGGCCCTTCTTCGGATCGAGGGTCCAGGCGTCGGTGAAACGGTCCAGTTTCTCCGCCGGCACGTGGAAACCAGTGTCGGCCATACCGAGCGGCGCGAAGATGCGGCTTTCGAGGAAGTGGGCGAAGGATATGCCGGAGACGCGCTCGACCGCGAGGCCGACCATGTCGGTGGAGACGGAGTAATTCCACGCCTCGCCCGGCGAGAATTCAAGCGGCAGCGCGCCAAGCTTGGCAGCGAGCTGGTCGAGGGTGAAGGTGGGGCGGAGCAGGTCGAGCTTCAGCGCGCGATAGGCGGCGTCGACCGGTGTTCGCTGCTGGAAATCGTAGGTCAAACCCGACGTGTGACGGAGCAGATCGAGCATCAGCATCGGCCGCTCCGGCGTTCGCGTGCGAAACGGACTGTCCCCGCCTCCGCCCTCATAGACGCTGATCTCCGCGAATTCAGGAATGACGTCCGCCACTGGCGTGTCGAGGGCGGCCCTGCCCTCCTCCACCAGCATCATGAAGGCGACCGAAGTAATCGGCTTGGTCATCGAGGCGATGCGGAAGATCGCATCTTCGCGCAGCGGCACGTCGCAGTCCGCTCTGGCCGTCCCTTGCGTGGAGAAATGGACCGGAATGCCATCCCGCGCGACCAGCAACTGGGCGTGGGGCAACAGAGCCGGCTGCAGATATCGCTCGGCAATGAAACGATCGAGACGGGCGAGTCGGTCGGCGTCGAAGCCGAGGCTCTGCGGATCGGCAAGGTCCATCGGAGCTTCAGTAGCGAGACGGGCCGTCGCCGCAACCCTGCCAAGGTGGACTTGGCCGGATGCGAACCCTAGATGCGCGGCAATGAAGCGCCGCTTCCTGAAAATGCACGGTCTGGGCAACGATTTCGTCATCTTCGACGCGCGCGAGACGCCGGTCGGGATAGACGAGCACCGTGCGCGTGCGCTCGCCGACCGGCGTACCGGGATCGGCTGCGACCAGCTGATCGTGCTGGAGCCTTCGGATGCGGCGGATGTTCGCATGCGCATCTGGAATGCGGATGGCGGCGAGGTCGAATCCTGCGGCAATGCGACCCGCTGCGTTGCGACCCTGATCGGCGGCGACTGCACGATCGAGACGGCGGGCGGATTGCTCCCCGCCTCGGCGACCGGCGACACGACGACGGTTGACATGGGTGAACCGCGCTTCGGCTGGGACCAAATCCCGCTCGCCTACCCGATGGACACAGCCGACATGCCGGTGGGCTGGGAGGAACTGAGCGATCCGGCCGCGGTCAATGTCGGCAATCCGCATGTGGTCTTCTTCGTGCCCGATACGGACGCCGTGCCGCTCGACCGGCTCGGCCCGCAAATCGAAAAGGACCCACTCTTCCCCGAGCGAGTGAACGTGAACGTCGCCAGCCTCGAGGACGGCGCCATTCGGCTGCGCGTCTGGGAGCGCGGCGTTGGCCTGACGCGAGCCTGCGGCACCGGCGCCTGCGCGACAGCGGTGGCCGCGATCCGGCGGAAGTTGGCAACGAGCCCGGTCGAGGTCCGGCTGCCTGGCGGGATGCTCTCCATCGAATGGGCGCCTGGCGAGACGATCCGCATGAGCGGCCCCGCCACCCACGCTTTCTCCGGCGAGATCGAGCTGTGAGCGTGGAAGTCATCACTCTCGGCTGCCGCCTCAACGCCGCCGAGAGCGAGGCGATGCGCCGCCTCGCGGCGGATGAGAAGGATCTCATCATCGTCAACAGCTGCGCCGTCACCAATGAGGCCGTCCGCCAGACCCGCCAGGCAATCCGTAAGGCAAAGCGGGCGCGGCCGGACGCGCGGGTGATGGTAACTGGTTGCGCAGCGCAGGTTGAGCCCGAGACCTTCGCGGCCATGCCCGAAGTGGCGCGGGTGGTGGGGAACGAGCACAAGCTGGATCCCGCCTCGTTCGAGTTTTTTACGCAGCACGCCGAAGTTCGCGTCTCGGACATCATGGCGGTGCGCGAAACCGCCCCGCACCTCGTCACCGGCTTCGCCGAGCGCAGCCGGGCATTCGTCGAGGTGCAGAATGGCTGCGACCATCGCTGCACCTTCTGCATCATCCCCTATGGCCGCGGGAACAGCCGCTCGGTGCCGGCCGGCCTGGTGGTCGAGCGGATCAAGGCGCTGGTCGGCGAAGGCTTCAGGGAGGTGGTGCTGACCGGCGTCGACGTCACCAGCTACGGCCCGGACCTCCCGGGCGCGCCGAGCCTCGGCCTCTTGATCGGGCGGATTCTGCGCCACGTGCCGGACCTGCCGCGCCTGCGCCTCTCCTCGCTCGACTGCATAGAGATCGACGAGCGGCTGGAGGAGATCGTCGCGCACGAACCACGCTTCATGCCGCACCTCCATATGAGCTTCCAAGCCGGCGACGACATGGTCCTGAAGCGGATGAAGCGCCGCCACAGCCGCGCTCAGGCGGTGGAGACGGTGGCACGGCTCAAGGCCAAGCGTCCCGAGCTGGCGATCGGCGCCGACCTCATCGCCGGCTTCCCGACCGAGACGGATGAAATGCACGGGAACAGCCTCCGCCTGATCGATGAATGCGACATCGTCATGGGGCACATCTTCCCCTTCTCCCCCAAGAAGGGCACACCCGCCGCCCGCATGCCGCAGGTGCCGCCGCCGGTGGCAAAGGAGCGCGCGCGGCGGCTGCGGGAGGCTTGCGCGCGGCGGAAGCGGGCATGGCTGGAGCAACTGGTGGGAACGCGGCAGCGCGTACTGGTTGAGAAAGATGGAATGGGCCACTGCGAGAATTTCGCACCTGTGCAGCTCGTTCCTCCTCATTCGTCCCGAGCGCAGTCGAGGGGCGCTCGTGATAAGTCCATGCGGCGCCCCTCGACTTCGCTCGGGACGAACGATGTCGTTGAGATCCATGTTACGAGCCTCGAAGGCGACACCCTCGTCGGAGTGCCTGCGTGACCGAGGGGTCGTGGTTCGACCGGCTACAGGCTGGATTTCGCAAGACGTCGGAGCGGCTCGGGGACAATCTCACCGGGCTGCTCACGAAAGCGACGCTCGACGACGAGACACTGGACGGGATCGAGGAGGCGCTGATCGCCTCCGACCTCGGCCCGTCCACCGCCGCCAAGATTCGCGACCGCCTTTCCCGCGAGCGGTTCGAGCGGGGGCTGTCCGAGGAGGCGGTACGCGAGATCGTCGCACAGGAAGTGGAAAAGATCCTCGTCCCCGTCGCGACGCCGCTCGAGATCAGCGCCTTTCCGCGGCCGCAAGTGATCCTGGTGGTCGGCGTCAACGGCTCGGGCAAGACGACGACCATCGCCAAGCTCGCCCATCTCTTGCTTGAGCAAGATTATGGCGTGCTCCTCGCCGCCGGCGACACTTTCCGCGCGGCCGCGATCGAGCAGCTCAAGATCTGGGCGGATCGGGTCGGTGTCCCGGTCATTTCCGGCCCGGAAGGCGGCGATAGCTCGGCGATCGTGTTCGACGGGGTCAAGAAAGCGACGGCCGAGGGCATCGACACGCTGATCGTCGATACGGCCGGCCGCCTCCAGAACAAAAAGGTGCTGATGGACGAGCTCGCCAAGATCCGCCGCGTGCTCGGCCGGCTCAATCCGCAGGCGCCGCACGACGTCGTGCTCGTCCTCGACGCCACCACTGGCCAGAATGCGCTTGAGCCAGATTGAGGTGTTCCGCGAGGTGGCGGGCGTCACCGGCCTCGTCATGACCAAGCTCGACGGCACCGCGCGCGGCGGCGTGCTGGTCGCGGCGGCGGAGCAGTTCGGGCTCCCGATCCACGCCATCGGCGTTGGCGAGGGCATCGACGACCTCCGCCCGTTCGACGCGCGCGAGGCGGCGCGGGCCATTGCCGGTATCGGGAGAGCGTAGAGTGAGCGTGGCACAGCAACGGAAGGAGCCGAGCGCGCTGGCGCGGCTGATCATCGATCTGGCGCCGCTCATCGTCTTCTTCGGCGTCAATTATTGGCGCGGCATCTTCAGCGCGACAGGCGCCTTCATGGCCGCGATCACTGCTCGCCGTGATCGTCTCCCTAATCCTTTACCGGAAGGTCTCGGCGCTCCTCTGGTTCTCCGCCTTCATGGTGCTCATTCTCGGCGGCCTCACCATCTGGCTGCACGCCGAATGGCTGATCAAGATGAAGCCGACCCTCTATTATTTGTTCGTCGCGGGCCTACTCCTGTTCGGGCTGGTGACCGACCGCAACCTGCTGAAGGTCGCGCTCGGCACCATCTATCCGGGCCTTTCGGACAGGGGCTGGCGGCTGCTTACCCGCAACTGGATCTTCTTCTTCGTCGCGATGGCGATCGCCAACGAGATCATCTGGCGGACGACGAGCACCAGCTTCTGGCTCGGCTCGAAAATCTGGGGCTTCGTCCCGGCGACCTTCCTCTTCGCACTGGCCAACGTACCGATGCTGCTGCGCCACGGCCTGACCCTGGAAGCGGCTGAGGAAAAGCCCCCCATTCCGCCTTCGCAATAATCCGGTCTATGGGGGGCACATGAATCCTGTCATTTCGATCCACGGCCTGTCCAAAATCTATGCCGGCGGGCAGGAAGCGCTCCGCGACGTCGATCTGGAGATCGACAAGGGCGAGATTTTCGCTCTGCTGGGCCCGAACGGCGCGGGCAAAACGACGCTCATCTCCATCGTCTGCGGCATCGTCACGCCAACCAGCGGCACGATCACCGCGGACGGGCACGACATCGGCCGCGACTACCGCGCCGCACGCACAAAGATCGGTCTCGTTCCCCAGGAGCTGCACACCGACGCCTTCGAAACGGTATGGGCGACAGTCCGCTTCAGCCGCGGCCTGTTCGGTCGCGCGCCGGATAATGATTATCTCGAACGGCTCCTCAAGGACCTCAGCCTCTGGGACAAGCGTAAGGCGAAGATGATGGAGCTGTCCGGCGGCATGAAGCGCCGGGTGATGATCGCCAAGGCGCTCTCCCACCAGCCCGATATCCTCTTCCTCGATGAGCCCACCGCCGGAGTCGACGTCGAACTCAGGCGCGATATGTGGAAGCTGGTCCGCCGGCTGCGCGACAGCGGCGTCACCATCATCCTCACCACCCATTATATCGAGGAAGCGCAGGAGATGGCGGACCGTGTGGGCGTCATCAACAAGGGCCGGCTGATCCTGGTCGAGGAGAAGGACAATCTGATGCGCAAGCTCGGTAAGCGCCAACTCACTTTGACCCTCGCCGAGCCGATGCGGGAGGTACCGCCGGAATTGGCGGACTGGCATCTGACGCTGAAGGCCGACGGCAAACAACTCGACTATGTATTCGATGCCAATGACGAGCGTACGGGTATCCCGTCGCTCCTGCGGCGGCTGACAGACCTCGGCGTTACCTTCAAGGATCTGCACACCCGAGAAAGTTCGCTGGAGGACATCTTCGTCGGCCTGGTCAGCGACCGGAAGGCGGCATGAGCGCTCCCCCCGCCTTCAACCGTTTCGGTGTCTGGGCAATCTACCGCTTCGAGATGGCGCGGGCGCTGCGCACCCTGTGGCAGAGCCTGGTGACTCCGGTCATCACCACTGCGCTGTATTTCATCGTCTTCGGCTCGGCGATCGGCTCACGAATGACCGAGGTCGGTGGCGTGCCTTATGGCGCCTTTATCGTCCCGGGGCTGGTGATGCTCTCGCTGTTCACACAGAGCATCTTCAATGCCAGCTTCGGCATCTTCTTCCCGAAATTCGTCGGCACGATCTACGAGATCCTCTCCGCGCCGGTCTCGCCCTTCGAGATCGTCATCGGCTATGTCGGCGCGGCGGCGACCAAGTCGGTCGTGCTCGGCCTCATCATCCTTGCGACGGCGGCCCTGTTCGTGCCGCTCCACGTCCTCCATCCTTTGTGGGCAGCGGCCTTCCTGCTGCTGATCGCGACGACCTTCAGCCTGTTCGGCTTCATCATCGGCATCTGGGGCAAGAATTTCGAGCAGATCCAGTTCATCCCGATGCTGATCGTGACTCCCCTCACCTTTCTCGGGGGCGCCTTCTATTCGGTCGACATGCTGCCGCAGCCCTGGCGGACGGTCACCCTGTTCAACCCGGTCGTCTATCTGATCAGCGGCTTTCGCTGGAGCTTCTACGGCAAGGCGGACGTGGACGTGACCCTGAGCCTCGCCATCACCCTCGGCTTCTGCTTCATCTGCCTCGCCATCGTCGCCTGGATCTTCCGCACGGGATATCGGCTGAAGACGTGAGAGGCCGGTCCTCCCTACAGCTTCGGGGCTGCAGGGAGGACGGTGAGGCTCAGCCCTCCTGATCGGCGCGGCGGACGCCGCCACCGTCGAGATTCTGGGCGACGAATTCCCAGTTGATGAGGTTCTTCAGCACCGCGTCGACGAAAGCCGGCCG
Source organism: uncultured Alphaproteobacteria bacterium (assembly GCA_963777295.1). Classification (GTDB taxonomy): domain Bacteria; phylum Pseudomonadota; class Alphaproteobacteria; order Sphingomonadales; family Sphingomonadaceae; genus Allosphingosinicella. The sequence continues at coordinate 108,795 of CAVZPV010000004.1, read as the reverse complement.
CGCGTTGCGGTAGTCGATATAATAAGCGTGCTCCCACACATCGACGGTGAGCAAAGGCTGCATGCCATCATGGGCGACCGGCGTGTCGCCGTCGTGCAGCGAGGTTATCTTGAGTGCGCCGCCGTCCAGGATGAGCCAGGCCCAACCGCTGGCGAAATGGCCGACCGCCTCATCCTTGAACTTGGTGAGCATCTGGTCGGTCGAGCCGAAGGCGGCATCGATCATCTCGGCGAGCTTGCCGGTCGGGCGCTGCCCGTCCGCCGGTGCGAGGCATTGCCAGAAGAAATTGTGGTTCCAGAACTGGCCCGAATTGTTGAACAGGCCTTTGTCGCCACGCTCGGTCGCCGCCTTGATCACCTGGCTGAGCGACGCTCCGGCGAGGCCTTTGTCGCCGACCATCGCGTTGGTCTTGTCGACATATGCCTTGTGGTGCTTGCCGTGATGATATTCGAGCGTCTCAGCCGACATGTGCGGGTCGAGCGCCTGCTGGTCGAACGGCAGGTCGGGCAGTGAAAACGGCATCGATACCTCCTCCTCTGATCGTGAACCGAACGCACGAAATGGGAGAAGGTTTGCAAGCCTTTTTTTGCGCGGCCCGAAACGAGGCTTAGCGGGTGCGGACCGTGAAGCGGGTCAGTTCCTCCCGAGGATCGCGCCAGCGAGGCTCAAGCCTGCTCGCCTGCCGATAGTCGTAATAGGCCTGGCTGACATTGCCGCCGAGCTCGTTGGCGACGCCGCGACCATAATAGGCTAGCGCCGGCCGCCGGGTCTTCTTGGCGATGGCCTGGTCGAACAACGGTACCGCCTTCGCCCATCCCTCCGGCTCGCGCAGCAGAGCGATGCCCTTGTTAAGATAGGCTTCCGCCTGATTCGGATCGCGGGCGAGCGCAATGTCGAAATCGGCGATGGCCGCCTCGTTATGGCCCATGCGCAGCTTCAATATGCCGCGATTTACGTAGGTCGCGACCGTGTCATATTGCGTGAGATTCTCTTCGGCCAAGGCCTCGTTGCACCGATCGATGCTATCCCCCGTGGGAAGAAGCGCGGCGTCCGCGGCTTCGAAGCACATATGGGCGGAGGTGCTGCCGAGCACGATAACGGCCGCGCCGGCGGGAACGGCGGTCGCTGCAAGCGCCGCCGCGATCAGATTTCTGCCAATGCTCATGGTCCAAGTCCTCCTTGGAGTTGCGAGCATAGCAGAATTGCGGGAATCAGGCCATCAGACGGTGGCGCTTCATCGCGTGGCGCAGCTGATCGTAGGTGAGGCTGAGGGCGGTGGCGGCGGCCCGCTGGTTCCAGCGGCACTTTTCGAGCGCGGTGGCCAGGATCGCCTTTTCATATTCGGCAACGGCAAGACGGAAATCGGCACAACTCGCCGGATCGTAACCCATGGCGAGCGGCGGCGATTTGGCGTTTGCCGCCTCTTCCGCTACAGCCACGGGTGCCGGCGCCTCGTCGATGGTCGCTGGCGCGGCGACGCGCGGGCGCCAGGGCGATTCGAACGGATCGAACTGGATCTGGTCGATCGGACGCTTGGGGTCGAGCCATCGGTAGACCGCCCGCTCGACGACGTTGCGCAGTTCGCGGACGTTGCCCGGCCAGCTATATTCGAGCAATCGATTGAGCGCTGCGGCGCTGAAACCGGGCCAGCTTTCCCATTCCAGCTCCAGCCCCATGCGGCGCGCGAAATGATCGGCGAGAATCGGAATATCCGAGCTGCGATGGCGCAGCGGCGGAAGCGTCACCACCTCGAACGAAAGACGATCGAGCAGATCGGCGCGGAATTGGTTCTTTCCGGCCAGAAGCGGCAGATCCTCGTTCGTCGCCGCAACAATGCGCACGTCGACCTGAACCGGCCGGGAGGCGCCGATCCGGGTTACCTCGCCATATTCGACGACGCGCAGCAGCCGCTCCTGCGCCGCCTGCGACAAGGTCGCAAGCTCGTCGAGGAACAGGGTGCCGCCATCCGCTTCCTCGAAACGGCCGGCCCGGGATTTGGTGGCCCCGGTGAAGGCGCCCGCCTCGTGGCCGAACAGCTCTGCCTCGATCAGGGTTTCGGGCAAGGCGGCGCAGTTCATCGCGACCAGAGGCCCATCCCAGCGCGAAGAAAGATGGTGGAGACGCTCGGCGATCAACTCCTTGCCGGTGCCGCGCTCGCCGATGACCAGCACCGGCCGGTCGAGCGGCGCGGCGCGGCTCGCCCGCTCGACCGCGTCGAGAAAGGAGGAGGATTGGCCGACCAATTGGGTGTTGCGATCCATTCCCAAGAGTTGGGACATTTTCCCATGGCTTGGCAAGGAAAATCCGGCTGGATGACGCGGCCGCGCGTCAGAAAACGCGGATTTCCGCCATTCATCGGACTTGGCACGGCCCTTGTATTAAAGAGGACATTCCGCTGCGAGGCGGCGAAGTCGAGGGAGGAAGAAATGATCGTGATGGGCAGGATCGGACAGAGCGTCGTGGCGGGGATTGCCGCGGTCATGCTCGCCGCCACCGCCGTCGGCGCTGCCGTCGGTCCGATTGGACCTGCGCAAGGTCCGGCCGTGGCGGGCCCGACCACTCTTGTCGCGGCGCAGCTTTCGAGTCAGGCTGGTGCCTGACGCGGCCGGCCGGGACGCGCCTCGCCCCCTTGGCAGCGTTCCGGCCGCAGCCGCCCTGATGTAAAGGAGTGATTGAATGAGCATTTTTTCGCGGACCCGCGACATCGTGGCGTCGAATTTCGCCGACCTTTTGGACAAGGCCGAGGATCCGGCGAAGATGATCCGGATGATCATCCTCGAAATGGAGGAGACCCTGGTCGAGGTTCGCGCCTCGGCGGCCCGGACGATCGCGGACCAGAAGGAGATGCGTCGCCAGATCACGCGATTGGACAAGCTTCAGGAAAGCTGGGTCGAGAAGGCCGAGCTCGCGCTGAGCAAAGGCCGCGAGGACCTCGCCAAGGCCGCGCTCGTCGAAAAGCAGAAGGCGGTCGACATGGCGGACAGCCTCAAGGCCGAGATCGAGGTGCTGGACGATGCGCTGCGCGCCTCCGAGGCTGACATCGCCAAGCTGCAGGGCAAGCTGCGCGAGGCGCGGACTCGGCAGAACGCGATCCAGTCGCGGCTCGACAGCGCCAACCAGCGGGTGCGGCTGCGGGAAGCCTATGCCAGCCCGAAGGTGGACGAGGCCTTTTCGCGCTTCGACGTGCTCGAGCGCCATGCCGATCTCGCCGAGGGCCGCGCCGACGCGCTGGCGCTCGGCGCGCCGCCCAAGACGCTCGAGGAAGAGATTGCCGAGCTCCGCAACGAGGAGAAGGTCACGGCCGAGCTGGAGGCGCTCAAGGCCAGGCTCAGCAATGGCAAGGAGGGCTGAGCCATGGACGGCGCGCTCATTCCCGTTCTCATCTGTGGCATATTGTTCATCGCACTGCCGTGGCTGGTCTTCCACTATGTCACTCAGTGGAAGAAGAACGGGGCCCTCACCCGCGAGGACGAAAATCTTATGGACGAGCTGCACGATCTCGCCCGTCGGCTCGACGAGCGCATGTGCTCGATTGAGCGGATCATGACCGCGGAAAATCCGAACTGGCGTTCGATCGCCTGCGATCCTGCCGCTCTCGGCCTCACCGCAGATGCGCCGACATCCACGCCAGGCCGGACCGTCAGCAACCAGCCGTCGAGGAGCCTCGGCCGATGAACACGCCTCCCCCCATTTTCGTGCCGCCTTCTGGTTCAGAACGGTCGCCGCGCCACACCAAATTCTATCTCGACAAGCGCAATGCCAAATGGCTCGGCGTCTGCGCCGGAATCGCGGACTATACCGGACTAGACGTCACCGTGGTGCGGATCGGCTTTGTCATCCTCACGGTGCTGGGCGCCGCGGGCGTTTCGATCCCGGCCTATTTCGTCATCGCCTGGCTCGCGCCGAGCAAGCCGCGCGAGCTCAGCGTGCAGAGCCCGGAAGACGCGAAATTCTGGCAGAAGGTGCGTGTGTCGCCGCGGCAGACGGTGCGGGAGGTGCGCTCGCGCTTCCGCGACATCGACCGGCGGCTCGCCGATGTCGAAGCCTATGTGACCAGCTCAAACAGCCGGCTTGCCCGCGAGATCGAGCAGTTGCGCTAAGTTCAGCCAAGGGGGTTGGAATGAACATCTGGGGTTTTTTGGTCCTGACCAGCCTGGTCTCCACAATGGGATGGGTGCTCAACAACTGGATCCGGGCGCGCCATGGCTACCCGATCGAGGATGAATCCGATCATGGTGACGGTGGCAGCAAGAAGCAGATGAACGCTATCTGCGCTGAAAATCGCGACCTCAAGGGCCAGGTGAGCCGGCTCGAGGAAAGGCTGGCGGTACTGGAGCGAATCGCGACTGATCCGGCCGAGCGCACCGCCCGCGAGATCGAAAGCCTGCGCTGATCGGCGCTGAAGGAGACGGAAATGAACTTTCCATTCAATGTTTTCGCACCCGTCGTCGCGGCCGTCGGATTGGCAGGCGTCCTGGGTTGGGTGCTCACCACCTGGCTCAGGATCAAGCATGGTTATCCGCTTGACGGCCCCTGGGGCCAAGCCATCTATCCCAAGACCAATGATGACGCGGTGGAGCGGATCAAGTTGCTCTCCGGCGAGAATGCGCAGCTCCGCGCCGAGATCGGCTCGATAAAGGACCGGCTGGCGACGATCGAACGGATCGTCACCGACGACAGCCATCGCCTGACGCAGGAGATCGAAGCCCTGCGCATGCCGAAGAACTGAAAGGCGCGAACGTGGATATCGTTTTTCTTATCCCGATTCTGGCCCTCTCGATCCCGATCATCGCGATCGTCTCCGCCACCGTCATCCGGCCCTGGATGAAGCTGCAGGAACGTAAGCTGGAGCTGGAAGCGCAGATGACGGCGGAAAAGGCCGCACAATATGCGGCGCATACGGAGCGGCTCGAGCAGCGTATGCGCGTCCTCGAGCGAATCGTAACCGATAAGGGGATCGACCTCTCCGATGAGATCGAGCGGCTGCGTGATACGCCGGTAAATTGATAAGGAGTGTCGGAAATGACCTTGTTCGATCCCGCCACTGTCTGGGTGCTGATCCCGCTCGCCGCGATCGGCGCGGGCATGTGGCGACGCTGGCTGCGGGTGAAGGAGAAGCAGCTCGACGCGCAGACCCGCGACACCGCCGAGCGGACGGCGCAATATGCGGCCCATACAGAGCGGCTCGAGCAGCGTGTGCGCGTGCTGGAGCGGATCGCGACCGACAAGGGGGTCGATTTGTCCGACGAAATCGAGCGACTGCGCGATGATCGGGTCAACTGAGCAGGCGACGGAGGAAAAAGGTGAACCAGTATGAATTCATCGTCGCCGTCGTGGCCGTGATCATGATCGCCAGCATCTTCAAGACACGCTACAAATATTCGGTCCGCCAGCAGGGCGATCCCCGTGAAGCACAGAGGCTGCACGATGAAATCCGCACGTTGAAGGAGGAGAATCCACGTGCTGGAGCGGATCGCGACCGACAAATCCTCCTCGCTCGAGCGCGAGATCGACCAGCTGCGGGACCGCTGAGGTGAACGAGGCGCTGCTTCCCCTCGCCTTGCTGCTGACGCTGGCAATCGCTTTGGTCAGCGCCGCCGGCTTGCGCGCCTGGCGGCAATGGCTGGAGGTGAAGCGTCTGGAAATTGCCGGCGGCACTCCCCGCACCGAACTCGGCGAGCTTCGCCGCCGCATCCGTCGCCTCGAAGCGCTGGCGAACGGCGTCGAACTCTGATCCTCTCTTCGGCTTACCCCCTCCCCCCACTCCCGGCTCTCTGGTAGCGGGAAATAATGTCCATCCCCGCTCTCGCCGACGTTCATGCCGATTACGAGTTGCTCGATGCGGATGACCGATATCGGCTGCTGATCGATCTGGGTCGCATGCTGGAGCCGATGCCGGATGCGCTGAAGACCGACGCGACCCTGGTGCGGGGTTGCTCCGCCTCCGTCTGGGTCTACCCAGTACCCAGCCAGGATGGCACGCTCCATTTCCTCGCCGACAGCAACGCCGCGATCACCAAGGGCATCGTCGCGCTCGTCCTGCTCGCGGTCCAGGACCGCACGCCGCAGGAGATCCTCGCCACCGACGTCGAAGCCGCGTTGGCCCCATTCGATCTCCGGAACCAGCTCAGCTCCAATCGTACGCAGGGCATCCCCAACATGATCGCGCTCGTCCGCGACACCGCCGCGCGGCTCGCCATATGAGCGAGCGGCCCGTCGACGGCGCCTTCGATCCGAAGCGCTTCACCGATTATACGAGCCGGGTCGGCCATGGCGGCGCACTGGGCATCCTGTATGTGGACCACGGACCGGACTGGGTGGAGCTCTGCCTCGATTATAACGAGAAACTGGTCGGCGTGGCGGAGACGGGCGTGCTCGCCTCCGGCCCGATCGTCAGCCTGATGGACATGGCGACGAGCATGGCGATCTGGGTCCGGCTCGGCCGCTTCCGCCCGCAAGTGACGCTCGACCTGCGCGTCGACTATCTGCGCCCGGCCGTGCCGGGGCGACGAATCGTGGGCCGCGGTGAATGTTATGCGATCACCCGCAGCGTCGCCTTCGTCCGCGGCGCTGCCCATGACGGAGACGCATCCGACCCGGTCGCCCACGTCACCGGCACTTTCATGGGAACGGAATAGAGCGCCTATCTCCCCGTTGCCGACGCCCGCCTTTCCTCCGCCTTCTTCAGCACGTCATAGGCGGCCTGCACGGCCTGGAAGCGGCTCGCAGCCTCCGCGTCATCCGGGGCCGCGTCCGGATGGTTCGCCTTGGCGAGACGGCGGTAGGCAGACTTGATATCCTCGAAGCCGGCGTCGGTCTCGACCTCCAGCAATTCGAGCGCGCGCATTTCCTCGCGCGAGCGGCTGCCGTCGCCGGGGCCGCCCCAGCCATAATGGCCGGCCTGCTTGTAACCGTTAGCGCCGCGCCGCTCCTCGGCCTCGCGCTTCGCCCGATCTTCGGCCGAGAGGCCTTCGAAATAATTCCAGCGGCGGTTGTACTCGGCTGCGTGCTGCTCGCAGAAATACCAGCGTTCGCCGCCATTGGGCGATTTGGGCGCGGGACAATCGCCCGGCTTGTCGCAGCCATGACGGTCGCAAAGGCGCACCTCGGCCGCCTGGCGGGTGCTGCCATAGCCCCGCCAGCGTGGAAATCCCCAATCGTTCGACCGCGTCGGCTTCGCCATAATCTCCAACTACCCGCCCCGCCAGCCGCCGGGAAAGCGAAAATGCCAGAGGATCTGTAAGCCGGGTTCTGTCCACCGCCGTAAAGCGGATGGGCGGCCATTCCTCTAGGAGACGGATCGCTCCGTCCCTCCAGCAACCAACCCGGACGGCATCGGCCGCAGCAGGCCGCCGTCCCTATTCGGTCTTGCTCCCGGTGGGGTTTGCCGTGCCGGCCGCCGTTGCCGGAGCCGCGGTGCGCTCTTACCGCACCCTTTCACTGTCACGCTTCCGAAGAAAGCGAGACCTGCTTTCTGTGGCACTGTCCCTGGGGTTGCCCCCGCCGGGTATTACCCGGCACCGTCGCTGCGCGGAGCCCGGACTTTCCTCGCCCGATGCTTGCGCACCGGCCGTAGCCGCCCGATCCTCTGGCTTTCCTCATGTAGCGGGTGCGGCGCGGCGATCCAAGAGCAGGCCGAGCAGGATTGCGCGGCATTCGCCGTCGATCTCGCCATCGAGATGTTCGGGACGGAAGCGGCGCTGGAAGGCGGTGACGGCTGCCCTGGAATCGCTGACGTCATAGCCGTAGCGCTCCAAAGCGAGCAGGAACCCGCTGTCGCTCCAAAAGGGATCGACGAGACTCTTCATCGGCCGGCCAACGGCGAGCCCGAGTCGCGCCAGCATCATCCAGTCGAACAATTCGCCCGGATCCTCCTTGCGCGCCGGCGCGATATCGGAATGACCGACGACATTGGCGGGACGAATGGCGTGCCGCCGGACGACGTCGGCGACGAGCGGCACCAGCGCGTCCATCTGCTCGAGCGGGAAAGGGCGGTAGCCAAATTCGTGGCCGGGATTGACGATCTCGATGCCGATGCTGGCCGAATTGACGTCCTCGATGCCGCGCCAGGAGGAACGGCCGGCATGCCATGCCCGTTTGTCCTCGGAGACGAGTCGGAGGATCTGCCCATCCTCGGCGACGAGATAATGCGCCGAGACCTTCGCGTCCGGATCGCGCAGCCGCGCGATCGCGCCGGCCGCATCGGGCATTCCGGTATAATGGAGGACGAGCATGCTGACCGGCAGCTTGCGCGCGTCGAAATTGGGCGAGGGCGCGTCGATGATCTCGCTCATCGGCCGCACGGGCACCGAAAACGCCTTCGGCGTCAAGAGGCGGCGCGGGCCCTTCTCTCGCCCGCATGGGCGCGGTGGGCTGTGCGAACGTAAAGGCCGCGGTAGTCCGGGTCCGGCTGGAAGGCGGCGGACTGGCCCGACACGGTCTCCCCGGCGCCGAGCATCAGGAAGCCGCCTTCGCAACTCGCCTCGGCCAGCCGATCGAAAGCGGCGCGGCGAGTCTGCGCAGCAAAATAGAGGAAGACGTTGCGGCAGAGGATGAGGTCGAAACCGCCAGGGCACGGCGGCTTATCGAGCACCGAATGGACGTGGAAGCGCACCGCTCCGCGCAAGGCGGCCGAGGCGCGCCAGGTCTGGGCCGGATATTCGTCGAACCAGCGCATCATTTGCACGACCGGCAGGCCCCGCTGGATCTCGAACTGAGAATAGAAGCCGCTTTTCGCGCGCTCGATCGCGCCGCGCGAGACGTCGGTGCCGAGCAGGTCGATCGTCCAACCTTCCCACCGCATCCTCTGCTCGGCGAAGACGATGGCGAGTGAATAGACTTCCTGCCCGCTCGAGCAGCCGGCGCACCAGATGGCGAGGCGCCGCTCTGCCTCCCTTTCCCGCCGCAACCGCTCCAGGCCGGGACCGAGCAAAGTGTCGAAGCTCGGCCGGTCGCGATAGAAGAAGGTCTCGTTGTTGAGCAAAGCCTCGACCACGTCGTCGGCGAGCGCGCCATGATTCTTGCAGACGAGCGCGGCGACCAATGCGTCCATGGTCGGAAAGCCGCGCTCCCGCAGCAGCGGCTGCAGTGCCGTCTCGATCCGCCAGCGTCGGCTCATCGTCAGATGCTGGCCGGTGCGGGCCTCAAGCAAGGCGGCAAGCACCGTTCCGCAGGTGTCGCTCATGGTCATCGGCGCGGCTTCGTCCAGGCGCCGACTTGTCGGGCCAGAGCCGCCGGATTGTCGACGCGGCAGGCGAAACCGGCGCCCGCGAGGGCGCCGGGCATGCCCCAGACGGCGGAGCTCGCCTGGTCCTGGGCGAGGATGTGCCCGCCCGCTTCGGCGAGCCGACGGCCCCCGACGAACCCGTCGCGCCCCATGCCACTGAGCACAACGCCGACGCCACTCTTGCCGTAAGTCTGGGCGATGCTGTCGAGCATTACGTCGACCGACGGCGTGCAACCGCTCTCCGCCGGCTCGGATGAGAGCAACACCTTGACGCGCGCTCCGTGCCGCTCGAGCCCGAGATGTGCGTGGCCAGGCGCGATCATGATCTCCTCGGCACGCAACGCCGCGCCATCCTGCGCGATCCGAACATGACGGCTGCAGGCGGCTTCGATCTGGCGCGCGAACAAGGGCAGGAAAGCGCTCGGCAGATGCTGGGTGAGGAGGATCGGGGCGCCGACCCGCGGCGGCAGCGCCTGGAGGAATTTGGTGATGGCGTGGAGGCCGCCAGTCGACGCGCCGACGGCAAGGCAGCCGACCCTCTCCGGCCCCTCGCACGACGCGAGCGGCGGCGGCGGTGAGACCGGCTCGATCCCCGTCGCCTGGGAAGGCACGAGCCGCCGCAGCCGCTCCGCCAGCGTCGCCGCGAAGCCGGTCGCCGATTGCTGCGTGCCCGGTTTGGCGAGGGTGTCGGCTGCGCCGAGTGAAAGCGCGCGCACCGCAGCCTCGCTGCCGCTCTCGGTCGAGGAGGAGACGACGAGGACGCGCGCGCCGGCACCCGTTTCGAGAATAGCCGGCAGAGCGTCGAGCCCGCTCGATCCCGGCATGTCCAGGTCAAGCAGGATGATATCCACCTTTTCACGGCCGAGCAGCCCGACCGCTTCTCCGGCGCTGGCCACGGCCGCAACAACCTGGAAATCGGCGAAGGGCGCCAGCATCCGCGCCAGGACGGAGCGGGCGACGGCGGAATCGTCCACGATCATCAATCTGGCGGGCGGCATCCCGTCGCGGCCAGGGCGAAGGAAGGAAGCCGCGGCAGCGGCGGCGCTCACGCGACCCCGACGATTTGCAGCTTGGTCTCGAGCGTGTCCCGGTCGAACGGCTTCATCACATATTCGTCGGCGCCGGCGTCGATCGCCGCGCGAATATGGGCTGCATCATTCTCGGTCGTGCAGAAGACAACCTTTGGCTGGGCCGGGAACGGCTTCTGGCGGAGGTGGCGCAGGAACTCCATCCCGCCCATGACCGGCATATTCCAGTCGAGCAGTACGACGTCCGGCATGTTCGCCTCGCAACGCGACAGCGCTTCGCGGCCGTCCTCCGCCTCCTCGACCGCGAAGTTGAGCGTTTCGAGGATATGGCGGGCGACCTTACGGATCACCTTGGAATCATCGACGACGAGGCAGCTCTTCATAATCGTCCCATCCGTGGTGCGTGTCACGCTAGCGGCAAATGGTAATCAGGCGCTTAAAGCTCACGCGGCCTCACTTTCTGGGCCTGCGACGAGCGCCGGCACGTCGATCAAGAGGAGGAGCTCGCCGTCTACCGCGGTCATTCCTTTGGCGACGCGCCGCCACAAGACCGCGGTACGAACCGGAAGCGGCACTGGATCTGAATCCGCCTCAACCACGTCCTCGACATCCTCGACCAGCAGGGCATAGGGATGGCTGTCGATCACAGCGACCACGGCATCGCGATGCGGCGCCGTCCCCGGCGCGAAGCCAAGCGCGGCGGGGCAATCGATCACGGTCAGCACGCGACTGCGCAAGGCGGCGAGCCCGGCGACATGCGGCGGCGTTCCGGGCGCGGGCACGACTAGGTCGATTTCGACGACGGACTCGACGTCCGCCGCCGGCAGGGCGACCCGCTCCCCAGCGAGCCGCACGATGAGAAGAAGCTCGGCCATTAGGCCCTCCGCCGCCTGCGCGCCGGCCCGGCGAGCGCCTTCAGGATCGCGTCGCGGTCGTAGCGGTGAATGGAATCGTCCTCGGCGCCCAGCGGCTCCGGCTGCGCCCGCAAACGCACGAAACGCGCGGACGCCGGCAGGAGGGGCTCCGTAACACTCTCTTCGGCAAGGCCGATGAGGGTCGCGGCGCCTTCCGCGCCCGGGTCGCCCTCGCGCAGCACGCGATAGCCGGCGGCTTCGATGACAGGCCGGAGGATCGTGTCGAGGAAGGGGTCGGCGCCGACGAGCAGACAGATCGGTGCCTCGGATGCGTCGCCGGCTGTGACATCATGGCGATGGGCGAAGAGCCAGTGGACGTCCAGCAACTCGACTTGCCGGCCCTGGACAAGCGCTACGCCCGCCACTGGTCCGGCCTTGGCAGCGGGACGAACGGGCGCGGAGAGCGTGACGATGTCGAGTACCTCGTCCAGCGCATAGGCGATCTCGCTCATGCCGTCGGTGAGGCGGAGTAATTTGATCTTCGGCGCTTCGGGAACAGTTTCGCAGCCTTCGAGTGGCAAGATCCTGTCTTCGAGCGTCACGCGCAACCGGCCGGCGGTGCACGCGATATGCCGCGATTCCGCTTCTTCGATCCGCTCCACGGCGCCCAGCGCCACCATGCGACGGCCACCCCCCAGCGTGCGAAAGAGCAGGGTTTCGAGACCGCGTGCGGAGACGGCGCGCGTATCTGCGGCTTCGCTCCCCTTCTCCTCCTCGTCGAAGGAAAGGATGGCGCGGGCGGCAAGCGCGGATGGATCGAGCAGCAGCAAGGGCCGGCCATTGTCGGCGAGCGTCGTTCCCGCATAGAGGCCGGCGGTCATGATCGCCGGAGATGCCGGTTTCACCACCAGTTCCTCATGATCGTGCACCTCGTCGACGGCGAGCGCGTAGATGCGTCCGCCGGCGAGCTTCAGCACGATCAAGGTCTGATCCGCACAATCGTCAGGCACCTCGCCGCCGATCTGCTGGCGCAGGAACAGGACGGGCGTGCGGCGGCCGCGGATCGTAGCGATGGCCGCGCCGCCAACCGTCTCCATCCGCACCGCTTCGCTGCGGGCGCGGACGATCTCCTCGATCGCCGACCGCGGGATGGCGAACGCCTGGCCCGACGTGCCTACGGTCAAGGCCGGAATGATGGTCAGGGTGAGCGGCACGCGCAGAGTGAGGGCAGTCCCCTCGCCTTTTGCGCTGGCAACGTCGATCAGGCCGCCGACCCGCTCGATGTTCGACCGCACCACGTCCATGCCAACGCCGCGGCCGGACAGCGAAGTCACTTGGGCAGCGGTGGAAAGACCAGGCTCGAAGATCAGGGTGGCGCGCTCCTCCGGCCGCAACCGGGCGGCGCGGTCAGCGCGCATCACGCCAGTAGAGACGGCCTTGGCGACCAGAGCCTCGGCATCGATGCCGCGCCCGTCGTCGCGTATCTCGATCAGGATCTGGTTGCCGGCCTGGCGAGCGCAGACGGAGAGTGTACCGGCGGGCTTCTTGCCAGCAGCCTGACGGTCCTCGGGCAGCTCGATGCCGTGATCGATCGCATTGCGGATGATGTGCGTCAGCGGATCGCGCAGCATCTCGATCATCTCGCGATCGAGATCGACGTCGCCGCCGTCGATGACTAGCGACACCTGCTTGTGGGTCTCGGCGGAAAGGTCACGCACCATGCGCGGCAGCGGCGCGAAAAGGTTGTCGATCCGCTGCATGCGCGTACGGGTGACGGCGTCGCGGAGATCGGCGATCGAGCCGGAGACGCGCTCGAAGCAGGCGGAGACGTCGCCGCCGGCGGCGGTCTCGCGCAGTTGGCGGGCCAACTCGTTGCGGGCGAGGACGAGATCGGAAACGCCGCTCATCATGCGGTCGAGCAATTCGACTGGAAGGCGGATCGTCGCGCGAGGCGCCCCGTGCGGAAACGGGTGCACCTGCGACGGCGCGGATCTCGGGCTCGGCCGCCTCCTCGGCGAGGGCCTCGATCAGCGAGGTATCGTCCTCACTACCGGCGCTCTCGCCCGTCTCGAGCTGCTCGGCGAGTTCTGAGATTCGGTCGATGATGGCGAGGACGGCGCTAACCAGTGCGGCATCGGCGCGGCGCTTGCCGTCGCGCACCGCCGCCAGTGCATCCTCGGCGGCGTGGCTCAGCGCCTTGATCCGCGGCAGATCGAAGAAGCCGCTATTGCCTTTGACCGTGTGGACGAAGCGGAAAATCTCGTCGAGGCGGGCGCGGTCGTCCGGCACCGCCTCCCAGGCGACAAGCCCGCCAGACAGAGCTTCCAGCATCTCGCGCGTTTCTGCGATGAATTCGGTGAGAAGGTCGTCCATGGCCCCGCCGTCGCTCGACAGGTCCTCTATGCGGGCCTTTGGTTAAGGAGCCGTTGACCCCGAAGCGAGGAATTTCCGTTACTTTTCGCGCTCTGTTGTGGCAAAACTGCTGTGTTTTGCCTTCAAGGACTTGGCGCTGGTCATGGCGAACTCCCCTCCCCCGCCCTTCTGAGCCCTGCCCCTGGGATGGTGGGGTGAATATACCGCATCCCTTTTCGCCGGGATCGGCGGCTTCCACCTTGGGCTGAGCGCACGGGCGGCTGTCGCACCTTCGCGTTCTGCGAGATCGGCCCGTTCTGCCGGCGAGTGCTGCGACGCATTGGCCAGAGGTTCCTTGCCATGCCCGGCGTCTTGCGGGGGCGAGTTCGGTGTGGTCGAGGAACAAGGCCCATTTGCAGCCATTGTCATCGACGTGCCGGTCGCCGAAAAACCGGCGCATGTAGGGCCGGAGAATGGCACGGTGAAGCGCCGCCAGCGCTGTGCCTTGGAGTGCCGGATCGAGAACCGTCGCGCCATCTGTGAGATAAGGTCAGCCGTGGGGATGTCGTCGGACGGCAAGCCGGTGCGGCCGGAGCGCCCCGGCGGGACGAGGCGCCCTTCGCCCATCGCCTCCTGTTCCGACCACCAACTGCTCAGCGTCCCGCGCTTCAGGCCAATCTCGATTGCAACCTTTGCGACGTTCCCGCAGCGCGTTTATGGCTTCGAGCCGGCGATATGTTCTTCTTCCCATATTGATCGCTGTGGCACATGACAGGCCCCCGCCCGTTGTTGACAGGATATGCGAAGAAGCTTTGCAGCTAGAGGCGCGGGCGGCGGATCACTTCGCCCTCAATCTCGCCGCCGCCTCGGCTTCTGCCCGTCCATCCTGGCGACGAGCGTCGATTCCACGTCCTCCAGCGCCTCGATGCAGCGCTCGATCGCCGCGGCGTTCTCGGCTTCCATCGGCAATTCATCGACGGAATATGCGTCACGAAGCGCCCGCCCGATGCCCTCCTGCTTTCCGGCGCCGCTGCGGATGAAGCCGGTCCGGCCACGGAAGCGTCCACCGATCATCTGTCACCTCGACGCGCGCCGGGTGAGCCATCGCGCACCTTGGCTAGATATTCTCGCGCCCCGCCGATCATCTTGACTTGTTCCGGCAGCGGGAGCCGATAGGAGAGGCACAGAATTTCCAGTAACCGCCAGGCCGCGCTGAGGTCGACCTGCGTCCGGCTCAGCTCTTCCCGAAGCCGATCAATCTCCTGGTCGCGCTCGATCAGCAGGTTGGTGGATTGTCTCGATGCCGAGTTCAGCCAGTCGTAGGCGAACTTGACCAAGGCTCCGGCAACGGTGCCGCCCAGCCCTGACACGAGGCTTATCGCAAGCTCGCCCGTCATCGCGGGCAAGCCTCAGCATGGCCGGACCCCGCCGGCGCTAGTTGATCCACGCTCATTCATTTTCCCATCCGCTTCGATGTTGAGGTCGCCGGACGAGCTCCGGCTGCGGCCGGGCGTTGGAGACCCGGTGTCGCGGCGACAGTGCGCCGTAGCGGGACCGCGATGTCCCACACTTCGCTTCTTCTGGCTATTTGCCCTTGTGTCGCGTCAGAAGCGGAAGACTTGCGCGTAGAGAGGCGCGATCAGGGGTCCGGCCCGACGTGGTCAGATGATCCTTGTCGATGTAGAGCGGTTTGGCGCGCTCGTCTCTGGGGCACGGACCTTGTCGGGGGCAAGGGATCCGGACCGGATCGACGATAACAAGGGCCCGGATGATGGCGAGCCAATTCCGCGAAGGTTGCGATCTCCACCGCATAGTCGCGGGCGTAATCGGCCGCACTGAAGGGAGCCAACCACTCGCCCGCGGCCCGCGCCAACGGGTCGATGTGTGGCGCGTTCGGCACGACCTTCTGCACATAGACGGTCGCGCCGATGCCTAGCATGCGTTCTATGCCTTCCCGACATTGGTCGGCGGTGACGAAGCGCTCCCAGCGCCCGATGACGATGATCTTCGTGACGTCGAAGGTCTTAATGTCGGCCGCAACCTGCTTCCAGACGGCTTCGGACCAATTGGATTTGGCGCCACAGTCGAAGGCCCGGCAATTCTGCTTCGTCAGGTAGAGCGGGAGACCGGACGCCTCAGCCATGTCCGAAAGGTCGTGCTTCCGGATGTGGCAGATCGAATTCTCTCCGGCGCCGACCAGCAATTCGATAATAAGAGCAGCAGCGAATTTATTGAACAGTCACTGACCAGCTCTAAGCAAAGTCTTGCGGCCGCCTCGCCAATCGCGTCCAACTTACCACGGACGGCCACCGCGCCTGTCTGGAAGCCGTCGAGGGCGCGTTTGGCTGCGATGTGGACTATGCGCAGCTCATGAAGCTCTATGGCACTGAGGGCGGCAAGAGCGGCCGGAGTTCCGCTACAGCCCCCGCATTCGCAAGCGCCGTGTCGAAGGCAATCCGGACGAGGCGCACGTCTCCACGTCGCACGTTGAGCGGATGAACCTTTCGGTCCGGATGCAGAACCGGCGCTTCACCGGGTTGACGAACGCCTTCTCAAAGAAGCTCGACAACCACATTCACGCGCTGGCGCTCTACTTCGCGTTCTACAACTTCTGCCGCATCCATAAGACGCTTCGCATGTCACCGGCGATGGCCCCTGGCATCACGGATCGGCTGTGGTCGCTGGAGGACGTGATCGCCAAGATGGACGCGATGGCACCGGCGCCGAGCCGCGGGGGCCTTATAAGAAGCGGGCCTGATCGGGAGACCCATGACAGGGATTCGAACCCTGCGAACGGTTAGCGCGAGCTAGCCGCTCCCACCGAGTGGGTCAGGCCACAGACGGTCCAATTATTAGACCAGGCTGAGAAATTCAAACTGAGACACTACCGATCTTTGGTGATCGGAGCGGCTACTTATTGTCGCTGTTATAATAGGTGATGCCCATCCAGCCCGCCGCAGCGACGGCGTTGCAATAGGCGCGGAGGTCGGTCTGGAGTTGGGTGCTGCCGAGATAGGTGTTGCTCTGGTTGGTCCCGATCGCGACGGAAAGCACCATCTGGCGGCCACAGGTGTCGGGCGGCATGATTCGGTTGACCTCGACTGACGGACCGTCGTCGCCGCCGCGGTCACGCCGCCGGAAAGAGCGTCGTCGACATTCTCCAGCCTGCCGCCGCCGACGTCGAAGACGGTTCCGAACCATCGCCAGGTCGTCAGCAACGCGAGGACCTGCCAGGAGAGGCACTCCGCTCCCAAGCTCGGCGGGGCCGTAATGGAGGGCGAATTGTCGTCGGATCAGTGCGGCGGTCGAACCGTACACGCATGCATGATTGCGTCCGCGCGCTCGGCATATGTCTGGAATTCGAGGATCATACCGGCTAGGATGGGTTCGCGCTCGGCGGTCGCGCCCGAGTACTTGGTCGATCGCTATCTTGGTTTTTCAGCCTCCGGCATCACCGGACTCTCTTCATGAACTGTCTTTGACCGCGTCAGAATGTCATTCTCCGCGGGACACGGCTTAGGATAGCGCACGGACACCGCGCGGGTTACTTTTCAACCGGCCGTAGCGTGCTCGCGCAGTCTGCGAGCAGGAGCAACAGCAGAAAAGGCACCGTCACCAATCGCCCGTCGTCCACGTGCGACAAACAAGCTAAAAGCGGAAGAGCTATCACTCGCGATGCGCCGACAACGTTGTACGCAATCCCGCTTTGCGTGAAGTGCAGATAGCCGGAAAAAGCTCGGTGCTTCCGCCGACCACGCCAGTTGGCAATGTCCAATCTGTGTCCTGGAGAGCGAACCATTGAAGATGAAGTCCCGGGAAAGCTCGGGAGCACCTCGCCATCAGCGTAAAGCGCGGGGAGCGACGCGGCGCTGACGACACCCCGTGTCGGATAAGGATTGGCCACGTCTTATGTCCTCGAAATTGCGCGAAGCCCTCTCGACAACCGTCGATTAGCGAAATAATTTCTGAACCGAATCACAGGGGAGGCTCGCGATGCGTTTCTTGCTTGCACTTTTGCTGCCGTGGGCGGTCTTTTTCACGATCGGCCGACCGATCGCTGGCGTCGTTTGTCTACTGCTCCAGATCACTGTCTTCGGTTGGATCGTGGCGACAATCTGGGCGGTGTACGCTTTGAGCCAGTACAAGACCGATAAGAAGATCAAGGCGGCTATGAAGACAAAGCCGGCCTGATCCTTCGCGCGGATTATCCACGAATGCGCTTCAAACTGAGGGAGCCCTGGCGCCTTACCACCGCCGGTCGGTCCAGCTGCCGTTGAGGCTGTTGTTGCGATGGACGTTTCGCGCCATCTGAACGAAGGCGCGTTCGCTCATCGCGACATGGGCGGGATGAGCGTCCTTGCTGTGGTTGTGGTAATGATATGCGACATTGCCGCCGTTCGCCGAGAAGGGCGCGTTGTTGTTCGCCGCGCCGCCGGCGGTGATCATCGAACGGAGCGGATTTGCCGCCCAGGCGGGCAGCACCATCTCGTCCTTGTGCAACAAGGCGGGCCGCCGGGGACAGTCCAGGCGCCGCCCTCCGCGGCTATGTAGCTCGTAAAGCCCATAGCCGTGGTTGCCATCGCGGCACCGAATGCAGGCGCGCCCACGTCAATCGGCCATGGCGCGGCGGCATAAGAGGCCGTCCCGGCGGCCCCGGCTTCCGCGGCATAGGAACCGACCATCGCGAGCGCAGCCACTTTGTTGGCGGCAAGGTCGGCCGTCAGAAGAGACTGCTTGGTCGTTGCAAGCGTCGTCGCGGCGGTCGTTTGCGCGGCGGCTGACGCATTGGCGGCAGCGCTTTCCTTGGCGTAATTCGAGATTTTCGCCTGGCTTGCCGCTCGTCCGTCGTCTTGATACCGAGAAGCGCCGTATCTGCCGGGTCGCCCTCCCCTTCATCACCTGGCGCGAACGTCTCGTGCCGCGCGTTGCGAAGAACCGGCATGGCTGCGCCTCATCGTGCCGCGGTGGCGCTATGGCCGCCGCCGGCCCGGTTATGGTGACGCATCATCTACTCCGAAAATCAAAATAGGTGGATCGCCATCCGCTCGGTGAGGGCCCGGTTGAACGCTTCGTAAGCCGGATCGCTGCCGGTCGACGCGCGCGGCCGAGAAGGTCAGCCGAATGAGTCCCGACAGATCTTCGCCGTGGATCAGCGCCGTCCCCTCACTGACCGGCTCAAAGAAGTGGCGGCCCAAAACAGCAGCGGAATGTGACCGATCCAGGCGAGACGCTCGGCCGGCACGCATTCGACCACGACGACCGTTTGGGCAGTGACCTTGCCCTTGCCGCCCCCCCCCGCATCCACGAAGCGCATCTTGACGCGTGCGCCGAGCCTCGGCTTCGCCCTCCGCCCGGATGTTGAGTGGATGCCATTCCGCATAGCGGTCGAAGCCGGCGAGCACCGCCCAGACCCGCTGCGGCGATACGGGATCGAACAGCGCGTGCGGATCCGCTTCATTCGCCTTTGTAGCACTAAGGCGGCGCAGCCGCCGAACGGCGACCGCAAAGAAGCTGCGCTGCAATGGAAAAGGTCCCGCCACGTGCGCGCCCATCGCCCAACAGGGTCAGCGAAAGCGAGGGTCTGACGCGGTGGCGGGTTCGGCCGAAGCCGAAACCAATGTAGCAATGAAGAAAAGCCGCCGGAGCGGCATCCCCCGGATGCCCGGGAGAACGCGCATCCGCTCCGGCGGCCCGCGTGGGTGAAAGAGGGCACCCACGCGAAAACGCCCGCCGACTCGGAAGCCCGCGGGCGCATTGATCTGCGAATATAGAAGAATTGATGTCTGAATAACGCAATTCGCGCCGGTGTCAACAAGAAAATTCAAACGGCGCATCGACGCCAAAGCGCCAACGCGCCTCAGAGGCGTTGGTTACGCAAGAGAGCGTGCGCTTTCCTTTAACCGAAGGCGCGCTTAGTCTCCTCCAATCCGGCTGGAGAATGGCAATGTCAGAAGCTCGCGAGGCGATCGCGGAGGCCCGGCGCATCCGCACCGCGGGAGATGCGACCGGCGCCGAGCAACTCTACTGGCGTGGCGCCGAGCTCGCCCGAACCGAGGACGACGATATCCTGCGTGCCCACGCGCTCCGCCACGTGTCCGACCTGGCCTGCGAACGCGGCGATTTTCCGCTCGCCCTGAACCTGGCCGAGGAGGCCGTCGCCGTCTATCGCGCAGCGGCCAACCCGCGGCCGTTGGATCTGGCGAATGCATTACGCCTCACCGCGCTTGCGCTCGAGGGCCTGGATTTGTCGGACGAGGCGGCACCGGCGTGGCAGGAGGCGCGCCATCTCTATGCGTGCCTCGAGGTCCAGGCTGGGGTTGAAGAATGCGACCGGCACCTCGCCGTCTGACGAGAATTCAGCGGCATGCACAAATCTGCGAATATGGAAGAATTTCTCCCCTAATGACGCAATTGGCGCCAGCCGTCAACGGGAAAATTCGCCCCCGTAACGATGCAGCCCTGCTGCCACCTCGGGCGATAAAGGAGGCGGCAAGGGCCGTAACCGGCGCGCCTCGGTCGGAACTCTGCAATGCCGCTTCCCGTTAAGTCGCAATATCTTCAATCAGAGGAGCGGTAGAATGAAACGCGTGTTGAGTATCGCATCGACGGCTGCCGTCACGGCCATGCTGATGGCCACCAGCGCCCATGCCGGCCCGAAGACCAATCGCGCGCGCCAGGCGATCGCCGAGGCGTCGGGCAAGGTCGATGCCGCCCACGAGGCTGGCACCACCGGCGAAGCGCCGCGCCTGTCGGCCGAAGCGGCCGCCACCCTGCGCGCGGCCCGCGAGGATCTGGCGCGGGGCCGCAAGGAACAGGCGATCGCCGAGGCCAATCACGCCTCCGAGATCGCCGACCATGCGATCGGCGTGGCACGGCAGGAACGTGCCGCGGCCGAGCAGGCCCAGCGGGCGCAGGCCGAGAGTGAAGCCATGGCGGCGCGCCAGGCCGCCGCTGCCGCGAATGCCAGGGCGGAGGCCGCCCAGCAGTCCGCCGCGGATGCCGCCGCCGCCGCGGACGCCGCGCGCTCGGCGCCGCGTCCGGCGCCGGTGGTGGTCGCCATGCCGGCGCCCACCCCGCCCCCGGCTCAGACGACGACGGTGACCACCGAAACGGCGACCCACACCGCGGCTGCCGTGCACACCCGCCATGCGGCGCCGGCGCATCGCGTCGTACGCACCGCCGCGGTCCACCGCCGCCGAGCCGCGCATACCCGGACAGCAGCGCGGACGGTGGTGCACAAGACGACGACCACGGTTACCACGGCCCCGTCGGAGTAAGCGTATCGGGTAAGGCGAACATGGCGCGGGAGCCTCGCTTCCCGCCCGCACGGGCGGCGCTGCCTCAGCGCCGCCCGATTGCACGCCGGCCGAGGAGCAGCAGCGCGTCATAGGGAGTCGCGATCACCTCCTTCAGGACCAGCCGCGCGTAGCGACCCGAGGCGAGCCCAACCCGCGAATCGCGCATGTCCGGCCGCAGTACGTCATAGCCGAGCAGGCGGAATAGCAAGGCGCACCGACGTTGATGGAAGGCGCTGGTGCAGACGAGGATGCGTCCGACATCGCCTCGCGCGCGCAGCATGCGGTCGCACAGACGCACCGACTCGAGCGTGTCGCGTCCGTGCGACTCGATCAGGATTCGATCTCCGGCAACGCCTTTCTCGCGCAGCCGCGCGGCAATCACCTCCGCCTCGGCCGGTCCGTACCTGCCGACTCCGCCGGTCGCGATCAGCATCGCTTCGCGAAAGGCCTGCGCCCAGGAGGCGGCGCCCTCGATCCGGTGAGCGAGCGTTCGGCTCGGCCGCCCGTCGCGGCCGACCCCCGCGCCGAAGACGATGATATAGTCCCGCGTTGGGCCCGGTGCCGTCCGTTCCGCCATCATCGGGCCTTAGGGCCGCCGGGATATACCTGAAAGAGCTTCCTCGACCGCGGCCTCATCGCAGGCGGCGTGATCAAGCCAGACAGCTTATCGCAAGGTTATTTCGCCTCTGCTTATGTCGACTTGCCGACATAGGCATCTACTTTCTCGATTTCAGGATTCCTGATGGCGTTTATTGCACCGGCGCGCGAAGTTGCTTACGGCGCGACGCGGGAGGGCGGGATATGACCGATTACCGGCTGTATCTGATGGCGGGCGATCATCTCGGCCCGCCGCGGCTGATCGGCTGCCCGGACGATGAAACGGCGATCATGTGGGCCGACGATTTGCGCGAGGGCCGACCCGCCGAGCTCTGGTGCGGCGAGCGCCTCGTCCGCAAGTTCGAGGCGCAAGGCTGACAGCATCGCGCGCGATTTCCCGAATTGGAAAGCGGCTTCCGGGCGATATGTTAGCGCTCACTATTTTCTCACGCGCGATCCTGTGCGAGGTCTACACCCCAGGAGTTGTTTGGAGGCGGGCATGACAGGTTTTTCGCGACGCGAGCTGGCGAAGGGGTTGGGGATGGGCGCTGCGGCGCTTGCCGCGGGCAAGGCGGCCGCGGCGCCGACGGCGGCGCTGGCGCCCATTCATCTGCGTTTCCCTGAAGGATTCAAATGGGGCTGCGCGACCGCCTCCTACCAGATCGAGGGCGCGGTGAAGGAGGACGGCCGCGGGCCGACCAATTGGGACGTCTTCTCGCCACACGCCCGGCAAGGTCGCGGAACGGCGACACCGGCGACGTCGCCTGCGACAGCTATCACCGCTATCCGGAAGACATACGCGCTGCTGAAGGATCTCGGCGTCTGCGACCTATCGGATGTCGATCGCCTGGTCGCGCATCTTCCCCGAAGGCCGCGGCACGCCGAACCAGAGGGGCATCGACTATTACAACCGCGTGGTCGACGGCCTGCTCGGCCGCCGGGATCGACGCCCTACGTCACCCTGTTCCACTGGGACCTGCCGGCGGCGCTTGCCGGGCGGTGGCAGAACCGCGACACGGCGCTCGCCTTATGCCGATTATGCCGGCTTCATGGCCGGCAAGCTGTCCGACCGCGTGCACAATTTCATGACCGTGAACGAGCTGCGCTGCTTCACCGATCTCGGGCATCAGAGCGGCGTCCACGCGCCGGGCCTCAAGCTGCCGACGCGGCCGAGGTGAACCAGGTGCGCCATCATGGCGTGCTCGCCCATGGCCTCGGCGTCCAGGCGATCCGCGCCAATGCCACGGCGGGCACCCAGGTCGGCATCGCCGACAACACCGACTTCTGCGTGCCGGTGATGGAGACGCCCGGAGCATATCGCCGCCGCGAAGAAGGCGACGCGCGAGATAACGCCATGTTCCTGACCGCGATCATGGAAGGCCGCTACATCGACGAATACCTCCATCAGGAAGGCGCCAACGCGCCCAAGGTGCAGCCCGGCGACATGGAGGCGATCGGCAGCCCGCTCGATTTCGTCGCGCTCAACGTCTACCAGCCTTAGTGGGTGCGCGCCGATGATAGCCCGCAGCGGCTATGCCGAAATCCCCCACCTCGCCGCATTCCCCGCGCATGGCCTCGCCCTGGCTCTATGTCGGGCCGGAGGTCGCCTATTGGGCGGTCCGCCAGGTCAGCGAACTTTGGGGTCCGAAGACGCTCTACATCTCGGAGAATGGCGCCTCGGCCGACGATCCCGTGGTCAACGGCCGCATCGACGACGCCGACCGCGTCATGTATCTGCGCAACTATATCGGCCAGTTCCATCGCGCGGTCGCGGAGGGCTATCCCCTGCAGGGCTATTTCCTGTGGAGCCTGATGGACAATTTCGAATGGGCCGACGGCTACACCAAGCGCTTCGGCATCCATTATACAGACTTCAAGACCCAGCGCCGCATCCCCAAGCTCAGCGCCGCCTGGTACAAGGAAGTCATTCGCCGCAACGAAGTGGTTTAACCACCCATTAGGGTTACCGGTGTATGAACTCCCTTTAGTGGGGGAGTGATGATGGCCGAACGCGGGTCACTGAATTGACGGATGGAGATCTTGGTCGGCAACCGGCGGACCGAGCCGCGCTACAGCGTGCTGCTCACCGGGCAGGCGATCAGCGCGACAGGCTCCGGCCCCGTCATTATCCACGATCTCTCGCTCAGCGGCGCCCAGATCGAAGGTGGCCCTATGGCCCCGCTCGGTCGGCTGCTCATTCTCAAGAAAGGCGCGCTCGAAGCTGCCGGACGGATCGCCTGGCGCGAGGGCAACCGCGCCGGCCTCCGCTTCGAGCAGCCGCTCGCCGCCGAGAGCCTTTTCGCCCTCGTCGACCGCGCCCGCAATTGCCCTTGTCCGAAGGCAGTGGCGGCCTGAGCTCCTTGGCCTGTTGAAAGCACGCGAGCAACGGCATACGCCCTCGCGCGTTTTGATCTCATGGCCGAGGAAACCAATCCGGAAACGAGCGAACCCGTGCCGCACATCAGCGCCGAAAAAGCGCGCGGCGGCGAGATCATTCTGCGCAGCCGTGGCCGGCGCGCCATGTTTATCGGCGGGCTCATCCTGCTCGTTCTGGTCGTAATCCTGTTGTGGTTCCGCGGTCTCTATTGAGAGATCCTGGGCCCTTTCTTGCCACCCCCGCCGCTGGCGCTACAAAGACCACAAAGGAGGGGGGATTGAAACTCGCAAGCCGTGGCAAATTGATCATCCTGCCGCTGGTGCTGGTCGTGATGGGTGCGCCCGCCACGGCGGCGACGCTCGAAGGCCTGTGGCAGAATTGCAAGGGCACGCTCGATGTGCTCGTCGCCCCCTGCGGAACGCATGTTTGCGGGACGGTGGTCGAGGCGCGCGGCGAAGCCGCCGCGCAGGCGGGCGGAAGGCAAAAGCTGGTCGGCACCCGGGTGCTCGAGGATTTCGCGCCGAGCCGCGACGGCCTCTGGCGCGGACACGTCTATGCGCCGCAGCTCCACGGCCGCCTCAGCTCCAGGATCCGCATCCTAGATGCGAACACGATCGAGATCACCGCCTGCCTGTTCGCCGGCCTCGGCTGCGATTCCAATCTGTGGCATCGGATCGGCGAAGGCCGCCCGGCCGGTAGCCCCGCCGCTTCCCGCTAATGGGGCAGGCTCAGGGCGCCGCGTTGCTCGCGACGACCAACTCTTCGCGCACGACGGCCTGCATGTGCTCGTTGTAGCGGACTTGGTCGGCAATATAGGCGAAGCGGGCCGGCGACAAGCCGTGGGCGCGGGCGATGCTGTCCCGGGTCGCGGAGTTGACCTTGCCCGGAACCATCGCCTGCTGCGCGGTGATTCCGGCCTGCGTGGCCATTTGCGCGAGCGCATCGGCGAAGTGGCGCAGCTCCGGGAGTGTCACGGGCACCAGCGTGGCGGCGGAATTGGGGATCGCCGTCGGAGCGGTCGGCGCCGTAGCCGGCTGGACCGTGGCCGGCGCGGACGCGGCCAGAAAAGCGAGAATGAGGTTCATTCCTGTCTCTCCACCAGATTCAGCCGACAGCCGGACGCGACGAGCGGCCTAGCTCCCGCCTCGACAGGCTGCAACGTCCCTGACGGGCTTCGGTTGAACGCCAGCTGAAGGCTTGGCGATCGCGAGATCCTCAAATGACGCTATAGTTGCCTCCATAGATCCAGCCCGATGGCGAACGCCACCCCGAGCAGAATGATCCAGATAATCCTTCGATCGGTCGGTAGCCGCTCTGTTCCAAATTGCCCGCGGTAAAAATAGACGCGTCTGTAGAAGAACCTCAGGGCGGCCGTGCAACACAATATCGAAATTACCGTCGTGATCGCGCAAATGACGATCCACAAATCGCTGGCCCTCGGCGTGAACGCCAGCACCGGCACGCCGACGACCCACGGCGCCAGTAATGGCATCAGCGGCATGTCGTATGGCCCGACCGCCTCGCCTTTCTCCGCTATGTCGGAGGCGGCGCCGTCGAGCAGATCAAGATAGAAGCTGACTGGATTACGCAAAGACGCACCTACTCCGTCGTGAGGTCCTGCCGAGCGAATAGGAAGGCAGCGGCGCCGTAGATGAGCAAGCACCAGGCGATGAGCGCGGCGGTGCCGATCACAGCTGCATCCGCGGACGCGGCGCCCTCTCCGCCGGCAATCCAGCTTCGAACGGCATCAGCTGCGAACGTCGGCAACGGCAGCGTGGCAAGCGCGTCGCCGGAAACATTGAGCAGGGCTTCGGCTGCGGAGAGTAGGAAGGAGAAAAGGAAGGCGGGCAGGAGCGCCCCTAGGGTCGAACGGGTCACGACGGCCAGCAAAGCCACTGTCCCACCGAGAGCGAGCAACTCGAGGACCGAGACGCCGAAGGCGAGTGCCAGGTTGAGAGGCGTTGCCGGCGGCACGTCGCTCAGCGAGAAACCGTGCGTGAGCGGCAGGAAGAGGCTGGCCGCCAGATCTCCCGCGGTCAGCAAGGCGACACTGACCGTGGCGCAGAGGGCGAAGCCGATCGCCTTGGCGAGCAGAAGCGAAACGCGGCCGGTGCGCGGCACCACCAGCCGCCAAGTCGCGTAGCGATAATCGACCGCGAAGAAGGCGGACGCGCCGAGCGCGTAGAAGAGCTGGGCAAACGGATTGCCGGGGATCGAGAGCGCGCGGATCGCAGAGCGGAGCGGATGCACGCTCGCCGCGATGTGCGCGCCTCTCCCTGCGGGCATGGCGAGCTCCAGCCCGAAGGCAAACAAGGTCGCGAAGACCGGAGCGGTGAGGAATCCCCATAGCATCGGCGCGCCCTGCCGCCGCTGCTTCAGCAGCTCCGCCGCGAGCGGCAGGCTCATCGGTCGTTCTCGCCGCGGAAATAGCGTTCGAGCCCGGGCCGCAGCCAGCGCGCTTCGAAGACGTCGACGCCCGCCTCACCCAGGCCTTTGAGCAAGGCCGGCGTCTCCGCCCGGGCAATCGAGACAAGGACGCCGGCCGCATGCGGCCTCCCGCGCGCGCCGACGGTCGCCAGCACGCGATCGAGCGGGCTCGCATCCAGCCACAGCTGCTCACCGCAGCCGACCAGGGTCGCAAGATCGCCTTCTGCCTTCAAGGTTCCCCGGTCGAGGATCGCGACGCGGTCGCAGAGCCGCTCCACTTCGTCGAGAAGATGGCTCGACATGACGATGGTGATCCCCTCCCCGTCCGCCAGCTCGCGCAGCAGCTTGCGAAGCTCGAGTGTACCCGGCGGATCGAGCCCGTTGGCCGGCTCGTCGAGCAGCAGTAGGTCCGGCCCGCCGATCAAAGCCGCGGCGATGCCCAGGCGCTGCTTCATGCCGAGCGAAAAGGTACTGACCTGCCGGTGCGCGGCAGCTTCGAGGCCTACCCTGACAAGCAGCGGCCGGGCGACGATCCTGTGACCGGAGGTGCGCGCAAGTATCTCCAGCGTCTCGGCGGCGGTGAGGAAGGGATAGACAGTCGCGCTCTCGATCATCGCCCCGAGCCGCCTCCGCGCGGCCGTCGAGGCGCGCTCGCCGAACAGCCGCACCTCCCCTTCGTCGGCGAAGACGAGGCCCGAGACGATGCGCATCAGCGTGCTCTTGCCTGCTCCGTTCGGGCCGAGCAGCCCGAAAATGCCGCCGCGAGGAATGTCCAGGGAGAGGCCGGAGAGCGCGTGCACGGCGCGCTCGCCCCCTCCATAGCGTTTCGATATCCGCTCAATCTCGATCGCCGCCATCGCCCTCCATCGCAGGTTGATCGCGACGGAGGCAAGAGGGCGCGAGCGCTGCGCAGATCACACCGCCATCTCCAGTATCTACCGGGCGCTCCGCGCTGGGTGTGCCAAGGCCACTGGTAATCCGCGCCGGCTCGCTTAGTCTGCGTGGCGACTGGGCAAACGGCCCTTCAGGAATGGGAGGGGGCCGGTGCAGGTTGAGGGGGCGCGGACGCTCAAACGGTCGCTGAGCCTGGCGGATCTGCTCATCTACGGCCTCGTCTTTATCGGACCGACCGCGCCGATGCCGGTTTTCGGGATCGTCTTCAACGCCAGTCACGGAATGGTGCCGCTCGTCTATCTGGTCGGGCTGGTGGCCATGATCTTCACCGCGCGCAGCTATATGCGGATGGCCCGTCTCTATCCGGTGGCCGGCTCGGCCTATGCCTATGCCAGCCGCACCTTGGGAAGCGTCGTCGGCTTCCTCACCGGTTGGGCGATGCTGCTCGACTATCTGCTGTTGCCGGCGCTCAGCAATATCGTCTGCGTCATCGCCATCCAGGCGATGCTGCCGGGCCTGCCATGGTGGCTGCTCATCCTCGGCCTGCTCGCTTTCACCACCGTCGTGAACCTGCTCGGAATCGAGACGACGGCCCGGGCGAGCATCGGACTGCTCGTCCTGCAGGCGATCGTGCTCGTCGCTTTCACCGGGGCGGCGGCGCTTGCGCTGGCGCGCGGCGATGTCCACCTCAGCCTCGCTCCCTTCTTCAATCGGCCAACCTTCGCGCCGACCGCCATTCTCGGCGCGGCCTCCCTCGGCGTGCTGAGCTTCCTCGGCTTCGACGCCATCTCCACGCTGTCAGAGGAAGCAAAGGACGGCGCGCCGAGCATCGCGCGGGCGACGATGCTGACCCTTCTCGTCGCCGCCGGCCTGTTCATGCTGCAGACCTGGCTCGCCTCTTTGTTCGTGCCCGGCCGCACCGCCTTCCCCGCCGACGCGGCGGAAGGCGCATTCTACGCGATCGCCGGCCAGACGGGCGGCCCCTGGCTCAAATTCCTTGTCGCCTTCCCCGGCGTACTGCTCGGCGCGCTGGCCGGGTCGCTGACCGGCCAGACCGCGACGGCGCGGCTGATCTTCGGAATGGCGCGCGACGGACGGCTGCCGCGCGGCCTCGCCCACCTTAATGCAGAACGGCGAGTGCCGGACCGGGCGATCCTGCTCGTCGGCGCGATCACCCTCGCCATCGGCCTCGGCGTGCGCGGATTGGAGCTACTGACTTCGATCGTGTGCTTTGGAGCCCTGCTTGGCTTCGCGATGGTGAATGCCTCGGTGATCGTCCACGTCTGGCGCGAACGTGGCGCCGCCGGCTGGATCGGCTTCCTCTCCCCGCTCCTCGGCCTGGCCGTGACGCTCGGCGTGCTGTTCAACACGAGCTATCATGCGAAGCTCGCCGGCCTTGCCTGGCTCGCGACCGGAATTCTCTTCTACGTCTTCCGTCGCCCCGCGCCGCTCAGCCCGGACCTGATGGCCGAGGCCGAACCGATTGGCAGCCTGGTCCCCGATTGAGGGGCCGCCTCAGCTCCGCCACGCCTCCCCTTCGGGCGCGCCGCGGCCGAGCTTGTCGGGGAGCGGTTCGCCGTCCGGCGTGAAGTCGAGCGAGACCGAGTTGATACAGTAACGCTGCCCGCTCGGCGGCGGCCCGTCGTCGAACACGTGGCCTTGGTGCGATCCGCAGCGGGCACAGACGATCTCGACACGGACCATTCCATAGCTGGTGTCACGGATGGTGTTCAGATGCCCATCTGCGAAGGGCTGCGTGAAGCTTGGCCAGCCGGTCCCGCTCTCGAACTTGGTGCCGCCGTTGAACAGTGGCAGGCCGCAGAGCCGGCAGGTGAAGATGCCGCGGCGTTTCTCGTCGAGGAAGATGCCGCAGAATGGCGTCTCGGTGCCGTGCTCGAGCAGCACGTGCCGTTCCTGCGGGCTTAGCGCCGCAACCAGCGCCTCCGTCTGCACCTCGGTCGGCGGGGTGAGGTCGAACTGGGTGACGGCGGCATCGGTCATGGCTTCTGATAGACCCGCACGTAATCAACCTCCATCCGTGCCGGCAGCGCGCTGTCGTCTATCCCTTTCTGTCCGGCCCAGCCGCCCCCCATGGCGACGTTGAGGATCAGGAATTCGGGCGTCTCGAACGGCCAGTTCTCGGCCGTCGCCGCCGCCGGCTTGTCGGCATGATAATAAGGCTTGCCATCGACCAGCAGGGTGATGCCGGTGGGCGTCCATTCCGCCTGGTAATCGTGGAAGGCGGCGCAGGCGTCGGGGACAATCGTCTTGTCGCCGGTATGGACATGATCCGTCTCGCTGTGCGGCGAATGGAGCGTGCCGTAGATGGTGGTGGGATCAAAGGCGAGCTGCTCCATGATGTCGATCTCGCCGCCACGCGGCCAGTTCGGACCCGACCAGCCAGATGGCCGGCCAGCCGCCCCGATTGCAGGGGAGCTTGGCGCGAATCTCGAAGAAGCCGTAGGTCCATTCCGCCTTGCCACGGGTGATTAAGCGCGCGGAGCTGTAGTGCTGACCCGCATAATCCTTCATTCGCTTGAGATCCTCACGGCGCACTTCGATGACGAGATGCCCATTCTCGATCCGGGCGTTTTCGGGGCGATTGGCGGAATAATATTCCGCTTCGTCATGCCACCAGCGTTGGGCATTCGCCTGGGTATCGTAGCTCCACTTGTGCGGATCGGGTGCCGCGCCGGAATCGAACTCGTCCGACCAGACCAAATGATAGCCCGGGGGCGGTGCCGCAGCCGCGGGCGTTGCCGCCGCGAGCGCGGAAAGGAGCAGAAGCGAAAGCGGTCTCATCGCGCGCGTGTCTCGTCGTGGAGCGGGAGCGGCGCGATTAGCAAGCGCGGCGTCAGGGGGCAACGAGGGGGGCGATGGAACCACGGCGTCAGCCGTGGCGGCTGAGCGCCTTCAGGAATTGCGGGGCGCCTTTTTCGTCGATGATCTTGACGGCTGTCGCGCCGAATTGGGTCTGCACGTCGCACAGATTGTCGAGCGCATAGCCGGTCGCAACCGACAAATCGTCGAAATGCTTCGAGCCCATCGCCTGGGCGCCGCGCATCCAGATGACGGTAAATGCCATGGGCCGGACCGTAGACGCACGGCCTTGAAAGAAGGTTAACCGGAAATTGGCGATGGAAGAAGCCGCCGGCTGTGGCGGAGGCGCCCGATGGAGACGCCTCCGCCCGCTCGGCTCAATCGTGCCGGTGGTTGTGCTTCAGCCGGTGGATCGCACGGCTGTCGCGATTTTCCATGCGATGCAGCCGGTGGCGCTGATGCCAGTTCAGGTGGCCGCCGTTGCGCGCCCGCATCCGCGACTCGACGCGATGGAGGCGCCGCTCGCGATGGTGGAGGCGCCGCGCCTCGCGGTGCGTCAGCGCGCCGCTGGCGACGCCCTGATGGATGCGCGCCGCCTGGCGGTGCTCGCGCTGGTCGACGTTCTGCGCCGCAGCCGGAACCGCGACGCCGACGGCCGCGATCGCGGCAAGGGCAAGGATCAGTTTCTTCATTCACTCTCTCCTTCTGCTACCAATGAGGCGCGGCCACGCCGGACGCGCTGACGCGCACCTCTTGTACCCTCTGTGTTGAAACCGTTCTGAACGCAATCGTCAGCCGCCGTTCACCTGATTGCTGAATTGCGACGGGCGCCTGACATCGCGCCCGGCTCACCGGCTCCTCCCAGCCGCCGCCGCTTAGCATCTCTTAATCGCGCCTCATTAATTGGACGATTGATCGCGCGTTGGAGGGGCGGAGCGTGAAGTTCAGGGACGAGCGGCACGGAATCCTAGTTCCCGCCCGCCTGGATGCCGGCGGGCCGATCGTGGATGTGCAGATCCGAAACGTCTCCCCGCGTGGCATGATGGTCAAAACGTCCTTGCCGCTCAGGATCGGCACCTATGTCGAGATCACCACCGGCGAGGTCAGCGCAGTCGGCAGAGTCCGCTGGAGCGGCGAAAATTGCGTCGGCATCCAGACATGCGACCGCGTTCCGGTCGTGAGGCTCGTCTTCAAGGGCGCTGGCAAGCTGGTGCGCGACACGCCGAGCTCGAACGCGACGCCAGCGACCGCCGTTCCGGTTGTGCAGCAGGCGGATCGTTCCCGAATGCTCGGCCGTGCGATCGACTTCGCCCTCGTTGGCATCGGCGTTGTGGCTATCGCGCTCGTCATTGCCGGCTTCGCCTTCGGCACTCTCGCCCGCCCTTTCGCGACCGTCTCGGCCCTTCTTCACTAATTCGGCGCCCCCCCCGCTCTTTGTGGCAATTCGTGTCAATGTGGACAGGCTCTGCCACGCCTTTGGCATTTGCATGGGACGTTTCAGGGCCAGAGGAGTCTTGCTGGCAGGAAACCCAACCCCCTCCTGCCGTCGTTCGTCTGGTGGGCCGGTCCACCCCCTGTGACCGGCCCACCTCCATTCCGCCTCGGCCCAAGCTGCGCGCCAGGCTCTTCAAATATCCATCGAGACCTTTGCCGCCGTGCGCAGAGCGTCGACGGTGAGCAGGTATTGAAACCTGGCTTCATTAGTCCGAGCTAAGGCGTGAAATAGAACAGATACTGCTACACGGACGGCGTCTGCCAGGCAAGATCCGGCCGCTTCGCGACCGCTTCCACCGACAGGACAATGCCGCGCGCGACCAGCCCCTGACCGCCTTCATTCTCGCTCGCGAACAGGAAGATTCTGTCGCCCGCCGCGATATTCTTGCCGCCATACATTGTCTTCCGGGCCTTGAAGACGAAGGTCTCCGCCGCGCGATCGTCAATATCGGCCTTGATCGCGAATGCCATTCGCCTCTCCTGCCCTTCCGTCCGCGAAACGGCATTCCTACATTCATGGGTGCGATGTTCCATCTGTTGTCCATGGCCGTCCTTGCCGCCGCCCTGGTCGGCTTCGCGCTCGTGATGTTGCTGGTGCGCATTCCGTATGTCGGCCCGATCGTCCGCTTCGCTTTCTCGCTCTGCCTGCTCTTCGTCCTGATCGCGGTCGTTGCCGAACGGGCGGTAATAAGTCCCCTTCCTCGGCAATTTCGGCAACAGCTTCTCGCTCGGCGACGGTCAGCAGGTTGTGGGCAAGGAGGTGCGAATTCCGATGTCGCCCTCGGGCCATTTCGTCGCGACAGTTAGCATCAACGGCTACAAGCGCCGGATGATGATCGACACCGGCGCGACCGTCACCGCGCTCTCCGCCGACACCGCCGACGCGGCCGGCCTCGAGCCCGATCCGATGCCGATCCCGGTCGTGCTGCAGACGGCGAACGGGGCGGTGGAGGCGCAGGCCGCGACGGTGCCGGAGCTCCGCCTCGGCAGCATCATCGCGCGCGACCTCAAAGTGGTCGTCTCTCCGTCCTTCGGCGATCTCGACGTGCTGGGGATGAACTTCCTCTCCAAGCTCGCCTCATGGCGGGTCGAGAACAACACGCTCATCCTGGTGCCGCATCATCCGCAGGCGGTGACGAACGCTTGAGGCGTAGCGCGAATGAAGGCGCGATTCAGTTACGCCTTACTTCTTCGGCGGACGGCCGCGCCGGCGCGGGGTAGCCGCGGCCTCTCCGCCCTTGGCCGGCTGCGCCTCGCCGCCGCCACCGCTGCCGCGCGCGCCGCGGCCCTTGCGGCCGAGACCGATCTTGTGGGCAAGCTGCCGTCGCGTCTCCGTGTAATTGGGCGCGGTCATCGGATAATCGTCGCGAAGCCCGAACTCGGAGCGATAGTCGGCCGGAGTCATATTGTGCTCGCGCTGGAGATGCCGCCGCATCATCTTGTGCCGCGAGCCGTCGATCAGGCAGACGATATAATCGGGCTTCACCGAGGAGCGTACCGACACCACCGGCTCTCGCTTTTGCTCGGCCGGCTCCGGCTGCGCGCCAAGCCCGGCGAGCGCCGTATGAACGCTCTGGATGAGCTGCGCCATGTCGTTCACCGACACCCGGTTGTTCGCGACATGGGCCGAGACGATATCGGCGGTCAGCGTCACGAGCGTTTCTTCGTCAGCCATCTTCCATTCCCTTCTTCGGTCCCGCGCGCTCGCCGGATAGAGGGGGAAGGCTTCCGTGTCTACTGTACGACTTCAGCAAATGCCGAGTAACGGGCGCGGGCGGATTTCCAGCTTATTTGTAGGCTTAATCAGCTGTTTCAGCGCCGTTCGCACGGGATTGCGTCGCGGCGGCTATTCGCGTTCATTGAGCCCGCAAGAATCGCAATGGAGAAACGAGTGTCAGAAGGCGGCAAATCCCCCTCGCAGTTGATCGACGAGCGGATCGAGGCGCTGGACGACTGGCGCGGCGCGATGCTCGCGCGACTGCGCGCGCTGGTCCATGAAGCCGATCCTGACGTGGTCGAGACGTGGAAATGGCGTGGCGTGCCGGTCTGGGAGGATCATGGCATCATCGCCACCGGCGAGACCTACAAGGCGGTCGTCAAAATGACCTTCCCCAAGGGCGCGAGCCTACCCGACCCGTCCGGCCTGTTCAATTCCAGCCTGGAGGGCAATGTGCGCCGCGCGATCGACTTCCATGAGGGCAATAAGGTGGATGCAGACGCGCTGAAGAACGTGGTCCGGGCCGCGGTGGCGCTGAATCGGACCAAGGGCAAATACTGACAGGGGGGACGGTAATGAGAATGATCGGTGTTGCAGGCCTGGTCGCAGCGCTGGCGGGTGCAAGCCCGACTGTTGCCGCCGACTGGCGGCTGGCGAGCAAGGATGATGCCGGGCGCGCGTTCGTGGACTTCGCGACGCGGACCAGGGCCGGCAACAAAGTCACCTTCTCGACGCTCATCCTCTTCGCGAAGCCGATGGCGGCTGGAATGGACAGCGCGCTGACGCGGGTAACCGCCGATTGCGCCGACCATAGCTTCGTGACCCTGAACCAGAAAACCTATGGGCATAGGCGGTTCCTGCGCGATCTTGGGCCGCTGCCGAGATCCGTCGCTGCACCTAGCGACAGGATCTACACTTTCATTGCCGTCGCCTGCGGCACCAAGGCCGCCGCGCACGTCAACGATCCTTTCGCAACGCGACTGTGAGGTATTTATGCGCAGGATCATCGGCGGGATATTCCAGTCGCTCGACGGAGTGATGCAGGCGCCGGGCGGGCCGGAGGAGGATCCGACCGGCGGCTTCGCGCTCGGGGGGTGGTCGACCAGCTTCTGGGACGAGGCGATGGGCCAGGCAATGGGCGGTCTGTTCGGCCAGCCTTTCGAGCTGCTGCTCGGCCGCAAGACTTACGAGATTTTCGCCGGTCACTGGCCCTACGCGCCGGAGGAGGATCCGATCGCGTCGGTCTTCAACCGCATCGCCAAATACGTGGTCACGCATTCGACCGAGCCTTTGGACTGGGCAAACAGCCACAGGCTTGCGGATGTGGGCGCCGTCGCCGCGCTGAAGGCTGGAGACGGGCCGGACCTGCTCATCCAAGGCAGCACCACCCTCTACCCTGCCCTCCTCGCCGAGAGACTGATCGACCGACTGTTCGTGATGACGTTCCCGGTCGTCATCGGCAGCGGCAAGCGCCTGTTCGGCGCGGGCACGCCGCCGGCGGCTTTCAGGCTGGTCGACCACCAGGTCTCGACCACGGGCGTGATCATGGCGACCTACGAGCCGGCCGGCCCGATCCCGATCGGCTCCTTCCAGCATTCCGAGCCGAGCCCGGCCGAGATGGCCCGCCGCGAACGCATGCGGCGCGAGGGCTGACGAGCGAAATGGCAGAGGCTCGGTCCGTCCGAATGCGCCTGCTCCGCGACGATCCGGCGCCACCCTCCGGCGACGGCAACGCCTCCCGGTTCGGGCTGCAGGATAATAAGGGCCGGATCGTCGAAGCCGCGCGCGGCGCCGACGGCAAGTACCGCTTCGATTTCGAATTGAGCGTCAAGCCAGGGCCCGACGGACGCCCCGTCTTCACCGGCCCGTTCGCCAGCGGATCGCGCGAGGAGCGCTTCGTCTATCTCTCGTGGCAGCGGCTGGACGGCGGCGGCTACGTCAACCGCATCAAAGCCCGTCTCAAGGACATCGACTGGTCCCTCCTCCACGCCGCTTTGGCCAGCGGCAAGGCGCTGGAAGCCGACCTGAGCGGCCGCCGCGCGGGCGGGGGCAATGTGCCGGTAGAATGGCGGCTGGCGGAGGATTGATCGCTTGCGCCGGTAGCCGATCACCCGCAGCCCTTCATCCGAACGTTCGAGCGGATAGAGGCCGAGCGATGAGATCAGCCTCTCGATCCCGTCGATATCTTGCTCGACCACGCGCGGCGGGACCTTGGCAGCACCGCGTTTGATGTGGCGAAGGAGGGGATGGGCAGCCATTCGATCGCGCGCAGCTCGATCGGGCCGAACTCGATCGTGTCGACATAGGGCCGCGGAGGGTGCAGCGCGGCGAGATCGGGAAAGCACATCCGCTTCGGCTCATCGGACTCGATGAACTTCACCAGGATCTGCTCCGAGCTCAGACCCGCTTCGCCAACCGCCTCGAAAAGCTTCCGCCATTTCGTGTCCGACATCAGCGCCTGTGAAAATTCGCGCCGGGCGAGCCGGCCGATCCTGTCAAGCTCCTCGCGCTTATGAATGGTCACGAGCCGGCCTCACGCGCCACAAACAAAGGCTGAAGTTCGAAATCAGCGGCGTCGCTGGCTAAGGACAATGATCCCGACAATGATCGCGACAGGCACCAGCAGGACCAGAATATGCCAGATCGAAAATACCATCATCGCCAATCCCCTTGTGTCGACGAAGCATATCGAGGTTGAACGTCCCTGTAAGCCCGGCGCAATCCCGCTTACCCTTTCCCCGCCGTCCGTCCCGGATCGGGCCAGCGGAAAAGGACGCTGGACGCAGCCCCCGCTTTGCGTCTTTCCCGTTCGAAAAGGTTAGCGGGATCTTCACCATGTCCAATGCCGCAATGCTTCGCGAACGGGCCGACCGGTGCCGTGAGATCGCAAAGGACTATCATCCGAGCGTCGGCCAGCCGCTGCTCGACAAGGCGACGGAGCTCGACCGCCAGGCCGCCGAGATCGAGCGCAACGGCCGCGAGCGCCGCCGCTCCGAAGGCGGCTTCATCCTCACCCCGCCCGCCCCCGCCTTCGGTAAACGCAGCGGCTGACCAGCGACACGCGCGGCTGCGGTCAATCCGCCGCGGCGACGAGCTTGCTCGACAGCATGCGATCGATCAGGATCGTGTGTCGGGGAACTCCCCCGTCGCACAGCTCGCGCCGGCCGACGAATACCACGCGAAAGGTTCGGTAGCGGCCGTCGTTCGGCACATTCGGGTCCGGCTCGAGCGAGGTGTCGCCGGCATGGTGGGCAAGCGCATCGCGCGAAGGCGGCGTACCTTCGTAAAATTCGTTGAGCTCGAACCCGAAGACCCACGTGCCGCTAATCTTCTGCTGCTCGGAAAGGGGCATGCAGGCAAGGATCAATTCGCGGTCGCTCTTTGCGGCCAAGCGCTGGATGCATTTGAGAATCCGGTCCCCGTTGCAGTCGTGAGGCTTGCGCCCGGTGCAGCCGCAAAGCAGCGCGGCGGCGGCGGCGATCCAGAGCGCTCCCTTCATTCTCGTCCCCCAATCGCTTGCCGAAACTATCATCGGCAGCGCGACCATCTGCAACAATGCATTCGGAAGCTCCTCCTTGGCGCCAAAGTGTCTAGCAGGCCTTTCCCAAAGTCGCTTCCTGGTCTCCGAATGTGCTCCAGAACATCAGCACGGTCGGATTGGAAGTCTCCGGCCTCATCCTGAAGGTCCAAGGTTCGCGATCTGCATAAGCGCTGATCCGCAAATCCTCGGCGGTGCCATTTCCGTCCATCACGAATCCGGGAAAAGTGGCGCGCGCATTGTAGGCGTATCGGTGACGGGGGCTGCTCGCGAGGAGCGTCGTCCATCCGCTCGCCTTGACGCGGAACGCCTTCACCTCACCGGGAACGAGAACCTCCCCCTTGTCCCCTGTGATCCGGAAGGTGGGCCTGCCCCGCACATAGTAACAGCCGTCGGCCAGCATCATCGCGCATTGGGCAGCCCACACGATCCGAGCGGCAGCGCCCCAGGACGGCCACCACACACAGTCGATGCAGATCCCGCATGGCCCCCTACCGCGCCAGGTCGTAAAATCGCAGAACGCGCGAGATCTGTTAGCCGAAACCAGCACCACCACCGCACCCTGCACCCGTTCGCGCGGGCTCAGCATGCCGATAATGCACAGCAAAGCCAGCCCCGCCTGCGCCAGTGGATATTTGAGGCCAGCCCGCGAAATAGGTCTCCCTTCACCAGCGTGTCGAGCACGTCCACCGCAAGCCAGGCCATGAGCACGCCGAAGATCCAGCGGCGCCTGGCGAGGAAATAATCCTTGAAGCCCTCATGCTCGCCGAACTCGCTCGGGAACAGCAGGGCGGAGATGAGGTAGATGAAGAAGGCGTAGCAGATAAGAAAGGCATAAAGCGGAAATTCGTTGGCGCGGCCGCGACCGGAGACGACGGTAGGCGGCCTGGTCGCGGGCGGCGCTGAAGTGGACGGGGCAGGGGAGGGAGTGGACCCAGCCGATGACGCTGGCCTTCTTCCCGGTCGCCCCCGCACCCGTGCCGATGCCGCTGACACACCCGGCACATACGAGAGCAACTGGGCAGCCGAGGAGGTGCTCAGGCTGGCGAGCCCGGACTGGCTGGAGCACCACCTTGCCGTCGTCGGGCCCGGTGAAGAGGTCGTCCGCTTCCGCACCGCGGCGGCCGGTCCCGGCGTAATCCCCTGGCACGTGGACCTGGACGGCGCCGAGGAGGACCTCTTCCACCGACTCGTGGCACCGCCCGCGCCGCACAAGCGCGTGCTCAGCGCCGTGGGGGCCAGGATCGTGGCGGCCGAGCTGCGCGACGCCATGCAGCGCCAGCGCGCCCTGGCACTCGCCGAGTTGGTCCGAGGCGGCCGCGCTTGCCCGTTCGACCTCCACGCGCTCCTGCCGGTGCCGGACGACATGCTCGCCCTCGGCCCCGATCACCTGGATGCGCTCGCCTGGCTGTGGGCGCACTGGGGCACCACGCGCGGCCTACGCCGGGTCGAGGTGATCGCAGCACCCCGCTCGCGGGTGCGCCTGCCCGAGGGCGTGCCGTCCGGGCTGGGACAGGGAGCGCTGCACCTCGGCTTCTGGTCGGCCGACTGGACGCCGTGGCGCGCACTCTCGCGCCTGGCCGAGCTGTGGCCCGCACTGCGGTTCCAGGTCTGCCCGCTCTACGACCGCGAGGGCACGTGATGGACGTGACCGCCAATGCCCCACTCGGCGCCGGGCCGGGCATCGCGGGGTTCGAGGAGGACTCGCCGCGCCCCAATCTGGAGGCGGCGGGAGCAGCCCCGCTCCTACGCCTGGGCGCCTTCGAGGGCCGGCTCGACTGGCTGCTCGAGCTCGCGCGTGCCCGCAAGGTGGACCTCGCGCGCCTGTCCCTCGTCGAGGTCGCCGACCAGCTCATCGCGGACCATGGCGACGATCCGGGCCAAATCCTCATAGAGGGCCGTGACGGC
This sequence comes from uncultured Alphaproteobacteria bacterium, assembly GCA_963777295.1. Lineage (GTDB taxonomy): Bacteria > Pseudomonadota > Alphaproteobacteria > Sphingomonadales > Sphingomonadaceae > Allosphingosinicella. The sequence goes on along the minus strand of CAVZPV010000004.1, from coordinate 70,265 downwards.
CTGATTTCGCCTTGATTCCGGCGCCGACCTGATCGGCTGAGGCCAGAGCACGCGGATAACGGAGGGTAATCTGGCGATCGGTAAACCGGGCACCACGAGGGGTTTGGACCGCCAGAAAACCCGTTCAGACATTCAAAGCGCGGTTGTTCTCTGCCCGGCGCCTTTCCTGGCGAGCGATGTGTGAGAATCTGGTCGGAATCGTCGCCATGGTCCGCCTCGGGGCACGATCCAACTCTGGAGTGCCGCAGCACCTGATAGGTGGTGAGGAAGCGCACCAGAAGTCAGGGTCCTTCCCTCCCCCGGCGTTACCCGGCCTCGGCAGATACTATGCCCCTGTCCGACTCCCACCTGTGCCGCCGCCTGTCAGCGCCGTTGAGACCGCTACCCTCGCCCATGATGGGTCTCCCCCGTTACCCGCATCACCGTTCCGGCGTGCCGTGCCCACTACCCCGGCGGATCGAGACGGGTGCGCTTGTCGATTGCTTCCCCGCTCACGCGGCCTTCCCCGTTATACAGGCGGGTCGGCATCCGCATCTCTACTTTCGAGGCCTGCTCAGGCTTCACTCACGTTACGGCCCGTCGGATTGCTCAGACCGCCCAAGGCGGCCTTTGTCACGAGGCTTCGACCGGTCGCTTCCATCACGGCGGACGGCGACTACGACCAAGAAAACGTTTACGCCGACGTGGCCGAGCGCCACCCGAGGCGGAGGTCGTCGTGCCCCCGCGCTCGACGGCGGTGCCCAGCGCCACGGCCGAGACCGCGCCGACGCGGCGCGACCGCCACCTGCGCCTCATCGCCGAGAAGGGCAGGATGGGATGGCAAAAAGCGTCGGGGTACAACGCTCGTGCCCGGTCGAGGCGTCCATCTCGCGCTACAAGCGCGTGATCGGCGATGGGCTGCGCTCGCGCACCGCCCGGCGTCGCGCGGCCGAGGTCAACGTCGGCGTCCACGCGCTCAACCGTATGTTGGAGTTCGGACGCCCGAACTACGTCCGCACTGCCTGACCCCGAACGGGGTAGGGGTGACTGCGCCCGCTACCCCGACCCATGCACCATCTGTGGACGCCCCCCTCCGGGCAAGGGAAAACTTCAGGACTGCAGTGACGCGTAGTCGGATGCTGCCATCTGTCCGGCCTGCAGTGCGGCAGCGAGCCGCCTCGGGCCTGCATGGAAGTTCGCGGATCGGGTCCAAATCACGCCGGGCGTACTCAAGGTACGGTGTTGCAGCCTGGTTATCCCGATCCCGTCTCGCCGACCGTTGCGCCATGCCCTCCTTCCGCTCGCCCTACGCCCTCGCGACCGCGGCGCGCTTACGCCGCCACGGCCGGAGCCCGATACACGCCGCCTTTGACCAGCAGGGCCCAAACAGTGCGGGCCATCTTGTTGGCCAGGGCCACGGTGACCAGCATCCTCGGCTTGCGCGCCAGCATCCGCGCCAGCCACGAGCCCTCCGGTGCGCCGCGCTGGTTCGCCCAGCGCACCACCGCGCTCGCGCCGAGGATGAGTAGGCGTCGGATGGTCCGCTCGCCCTGCTTCGACACCGCACCGAGCTTCTGCTTGCCGCCGCTCGACTTCTGCAACGGCGTCAGCCCGAGCCAAGCCGCGAAATCCCGTCCGGCACGGAACCCTTCCGGTGCCGGCACGAGTGCGGTGATCGCGGTCGCGGCGATCGGGCCGACACCGGGGATCGTCAGCAACCGGCGTGCGACCGGGTCGGCCTTGGCGCGTCGGGTGATCTCGGCATCCAACGCCTTGATCTGCGCTTCCAGTGCCCGGAACGTGCCGACCAGCACCGCCAAGATCGATCGTGCGCTCTCGAGCAGCGCGGTGCTCGGGTCCTCGACGTGGGCGATCACGGCATCGGCGTGCGTGATGCCTTGCGCGACCACGTAGCCGTACTCGGACAAGTGCCCGCGCAGGGCGTTGATGCACTGCGTGCGCTGGCGCACCAGCAGGTCGCGGGCCCGGAACACGACCCCGTTTGCCTGCTGTTCTTCGCTCTTCACCGGCACGAAGCGCATGCTCGGCCGCGTTGCTGCCTCGCAGATCGCCTCGGCATCCGCCATGTCGTTCTTCTGCCGCTTCACATATGGCTTGACGTAGGCCGGCGGGATCAGCCGCACCGTGTGGCCCAGCTTGCCGAGCTCACGCGCCCAGTGATGCGCCCCGGCGCACGCCTCCAGCGCCACCACGCACGGCTCCTGGGCAGCGAAGAACTGCACCACCTTGGCCCGCGTCAGCCGCTTGCGAAACACCACCCGGCCGGTCGCATCTGCGCCGTGCGCTTGGAAGATGTGCTTCGCGAGATCCAAACCAATCGTGCTAGCCTGCCCCACGGACGCCTCCTCATGTGGTCGGTCGACACCACCACCTTGGCACACTGATGCCGTCAGGGGGCGTCCACCCCATCACGCCGGCGCACGGCAAACATCTCCGGCAGGTCGCGCAAGCTGAGCTTGTAGCGCAAGCGCCAGAGCACCACGAGCGCGATGACGTCGGAGGGATACTGCGCCCAGTTCAGCACGGTGCCGGTGCGCTCGTTGAACTGCTTGCCGCAGGCACGGCAGCGGAACCTGCGGTAGCCCTGGGCGGTGCGCTCGGGCCGCTCGCTGACCGCGTCTGACCCGCACTCGACACACCGCATCCTGTCCGCCCCAGCTTTGAGGGGGGCTCTATACCGATCTCATCTTGCAGCGGCTAGGCCATGGCGCGAGACCTGACAGAACCCAAAGTCCAGCTCAGTGCATACGTATACGGCGGCGCACCAGCCGTCTGACGCTCTGCAGAACGAAGTGAGCGCAACCCGAGACGCGTGTCAATCCGGGATACTTATGCCGCCGCAACTCCCTCTGGAGCGAGTGCCAAATCCGGGGGTCTGTAACGCCTTGCGTGGCGAGATATGTTTGAAGCCATTGCAAGAAGAACAGCCATAAAGATCGCGTTTTGCGCTGTTCCCTCGCCAGTGCCATTACCGAGTCCGCATGCTGCCTATAGAGCGTCCAGCACTTGTCCGAGACAAATACCGGGTATCTCAGGAACAGCTTTGCCCAAAGTACTTGGTCTTCCGCCAGGTTCGGAAAGGAATTTTCGAAACCGCCAACTGCCCTGAGCGCCTTCGTCCGCACCAGGGTGTTGGATGGGCACGGGGCATGAGCGTCCTTTCTGAGCACACGGACGAACATCTCCGGCGGATCGTATACCGTTTCGTAGTTGAGCTTCATGTCCTCGATCTCGTCAGGAGGACGGCTCACGCTAGCCCCAAGTCCCGCGCCATCCATACGTGGGATTTCGGCACTCTCGGCCCAGCTATACCACCAGCAACTGGGGCCATACACCATGGCAATTTCCGAACGTGCAGCTATGATCGCGATCTGTTCCGCAAGCTTTGTTGGCACCCATACGTCGTCGGAGTTAAGGAATGCGACGTAGGCACCTCTCGATCGCCCGATTCCTAAATTGCGGGAGGCACCGGTACCTAAATTCTTGTGCCCTGGATGGTCGAGATAGTGTATCCTGCCAGCAAGTCTATCTGCATAGTTGCGCGCTAGGCGCACACTGCTGTCCGTTGAACCATCGTCGACAAGGAAGATCTCCCAACTGGAGTAGGTCTGGGCTAAAACACTCTCGACGGCCTGTCGCAGAAATCGCTCGGCGTTGAGGAACGGGATGACGACGGAGACAAGCGGGTCAGTTTGCGTCATTGGGCTTGCAATCGCTCTGTTTGGTGATTGGCCGTCGGCTGAGCGGTTTTTCATAACGGACTGGTGCGGGCCGCCGCAACTGGTCGAGCGACGCCGCGCTGCGGACGGCTCGCCAGATGCGCAGGTAAGCTGCCTATCAACGGGGCGGCAAGTTGCCTCATGGCAGCGGCTTCATCGCATTGCCTTGCCTCTCGGCGCGCACTGTGACGATCACTGGCATGCAGGGATCAACGACGCTGAAGGCGCTCCCCGGCAATTCCTCGCGCGCGATGCCATGCAAGAAGGACAGAGCAGTGAACACATTGCCCCACGTTTCGGTCCGAATATCGTCCGGCGCAAATGCCTCGCTGAAGAGTTGGCGCGCCGCGAGCTCGGTGAGCGCCCAATACCAGGAGGTGCCCCATTCGCCCCGGTCGATTGGGGTGATGCCGGGCACGGTCGCGAGCACCACGCCGCCCGGCTTGAGAAGGCGGTGGACCGTTCGGACCGCGGCCTGCAGATCATAAACGAGATGCAGCGTCTGCGTGAGGATAACGCAATCGAATTGCTCGTCCGCCACGTGGTTGAGAGAGGTCAGGTCACCAACGATGGTCGCCTTGGGCGCACCGGTGACGTGAAGCACGTCGCTCCGCGCAACCCGGGCACCGCCGAAGCGGCGCGTGTAATCGTCATCGCCGATTTCCAGGAACTCGTCCCCGAATGTCCTCGGTACAGCGTGCGAGGAACTCCTCGATGTAGCACCGATCAACGGGCGTGCCGCGGTCGTAGCCGAACTCGCTGCTGATGGGATGCGGGCGTGCGAGGTCGCCGAAGCGCACCTTGCCGACCAGCGGACGGCGCCGGGGGCCGGCGAGGTCACGCAGCCGACGTGCCCAGCGTCGGAGCGCGATCCGGTTGAGGTCAGGGACCATGCAGCTCTCTCCCGGACGTTTCAGGCCTGCGGCACGCGCGGCGGCTCGCTCATTGCGCGAACAAGTCACTGTCGTGAAGAACACCGAGCTTGTCTAAGGGTCCGAAGCGGGAAACCTGGCCCGCTTGCACCAAGATGGCGTCCTCGCAGAAGGCGATCGTGCTGCGGCGATGGCTGATGACGATCGTCGTAAGCTCGCCTCGCCGATGCCGCAGCGTCTCGACGATTGATGCCTCGGACAGGCCATCGACAGCGTTCGTCGCTTCATCCAGGATGAGGATGTCGGGATTGCGGGCGAGGGCCCGGGCGAGGCCGATCCGTTGCGTCTGGCCGGTCGAGAGCTGCACGCCCGAACTTCCCACCACTGTATCGTAGCCCGCGGGAAGGTGGGCGATGAAGTCGTGGGCATCAGCGAGCCGCGCTGCATGCTCCGCCTCGCGTCGGGAGGCGTTGTCGGCGCCGTAGAGGATATTCTCGAGAACCGTGCCGTGGATAAGGCCGAGATCCTGGCCCGCCACCCCGAGACGCCGGCGCCAGCACTGCACATCGATCGCGGTGAGCGGCGTGCCATCAACGAGGATGGCGCCCTTGGTCGGTTCCAGCAGCCGGCAGAGGAGGTTCACGATCGTTGTTTTCCCGGATCCGGATCGGCCGATGATCGCCGTCGAGCGGCCTCTGCGGATGACGAAGCTGGCCTGATCGAGAGCAGGTCGGGCATGCGCCTTGGCCTCATAGGAGAAAACCGACGGCCTCGAATGTGATCCCGTCCGAGAGCCCGGTGAACGGGGCGTCACCGCACGGTGCCTGAGGCGCATCCGCCGCACCGAGCAGCCACTCCACTTCCCTGATCGAGCCGCTCAAAGCCCGAAGCCGCGTCAGCGAGGTTTGGATCGATCGGATGTGCGGCTGGGCCCGATAGAGTAGAACGATGAAGGCAATGAGCAGGGACAGGGCTACGCCTGCCCAGTGTGCCGCGGCGAGAACCAGGAAGAAGACGGCGGTGGTCAGCACTTCTGATATCGGGTGCAGGCGCCATTGACGCCGATGCAAAGTCAAGATCGCCCTACGAACGGCTTCGGATGCGCGGTCGAACCGAATGAGCTCGCGCTCTTCCCGTCCGAAGATTTGCACAAGGCGGGTCGCGTAAACGGCATCGAGCATGCGCGCTGCGAGTTCCTGGTTCACTGACGCCACATTCGCGCTCAACGCCCGCAGTTGGCCCGCCATGATCAGTTGCATGCACTGGATCACGAGAAACCCGACCATGACAGCCAGTGTCACCTTCCAGGACAGGATGCAGAGGAACACGAAGAAGATCACGGTGGCGGAAACGCCCGTGATCAGGACATAGGATGCCTGCAGCGCCTCGGGCACATTCCAGGCCTCAGTCGCCAAGGTGTTGATCATCCGCCCTGGATCGGTGCCGAGGAAGAATGGATGCGCGGCGGTCAGTAGCCGGCGCGCAAGGGCGCTTCGAATATCATGGCTTGCCTTGCCACCTACCAACTCCGCGAACACTTGGTTATAGTATGTCAGCACGTTCTTGATCAGGACCAGCGAGAATATGCTGCCGGCGACGAACAGCATGCGTGATCCCTCGCTGAGTTCCGCACCGAAATGTGCCAAGGCGTCAGTGACGCGGTTGCTGGCGAGGGCGCCGGTATGGCTGCCCAGTATTTGCAGCAAGGGTATGATCAGCCCGATCCCGACGCCCTCCAGGGCGGTGCTCACGAGGCCAAGCATCACGACGATGGGAATCGCCCAAGCGTAGCGGCGGATTACGAACGCGAGCGGCGATGTACCGGTCATGGTGCTGCGAAGCCTCATCGCGTCCTAGGCGGATTGCAAGTGGCGCTTGTCCGCCAAGCATCTCTGGGTTTCGCATGCAAGCCCCGGCCCGCTTCGCCCCTCGGCACGGGACCGTCACGCAGCGCTCTCATGCGGGAGACGAACTCACCCATGGCGGTCACCTCCGACAGGGGTCGGCATCAAGCACGCAACCACCGCGAAAGAGCAGCAACGGGCAGCGGGCACGACTATTTCCCTTATCCCCGCTGGTCATGCCGGGCATGTGGGCGGCGGGATCCCAGGGGAACGATCCGCACGAGCTTGCTAGCATGCTGCGAAATTCGACGCAGCGCGAAAGAGGGGGACATCCGGGCTGCAAGGCATACATTCCGAAACCGCCCGCTTATTCTCATGCTCCTATGTTCCGTACTCGCCAGGAGTGCCGACGCGTAATGAGATCGCCACAGACGGATCCCGGCTCGGAGCGCCTCGACGCCGCCGGGATGGAGGGCCGCGAAATATGCCTGACGACGGAGCACATGCAACGCCTCCGCCAGCATCTGGTGCAGGTCATGCGACATATTACCGCCGTGATGCCGATAGTGGGCGACCAGCGTGGGATGCGCCGCGACGGGGAAGCTCCGAGTGATTCGGAGGAAAACATCGTAGTCCTCGCACCTGCGACGTGCCACGTCGAAGCCCCCTACGGTGACCAACACGTCTCGTCGATACAGCACCGTTGCATGCATCCCGATCAGGTTACCTCGGAGAAAGCGGAGATAGGCGTCCGGGCCGCTCGGGTCGTGGGTGAACCGACCGACCGCGCGCCCCTCCTCGTCCATCGTGCGGAATGCTCCGTAAACGAATGCCGAGTCGGGGTTATCGTGGAAGCACGAGAGCCCAGCGTCCAGAGCGCACGGCAGCAACACGTCGTCTGCATCGAGGAACGTGACGTACTCCGTGCGGCACGCCTGCAATCCGGAGTTCCGCGCCGCGGATAGGCCTTGGTTCGCCTGCCGTAGCAACCGGACCTGGGGGAAGAGCCGAACGACGTCGGACGGGTCCTCCGCCGATCCATCGTCAACCACGATCACCTCATCGGGTGGACGCGTTTGCCGCATGACGCTCTCAAGCGCCTCGGGCAGGAATCGCACGTCGTTGAAGGTCGTGAGAACGACGGCAACGGTGGGCGGGCGAGGCGCCATGAATTGATCTTCCGTCCCAACCCGCATCAGGCCTGCGTAAGCTGGCCGTCGAGGCGCGCGAGTAGCTTGAGGCGGCGCTTATCCACGCTCGACCGCCGACCCACCGCGACGTCAGCGGGATCGGAGTCGTGGAAAGCCTTCGGGTTGGGCGACTGGACGGGCGGCATTCGACGCAGCTTGCGCCGGAGCCGTCCAAGCCTGCACCGGAGCGCTCCGATCGGCGGTGAGCGGCGCAGCAGATCAACGCCCGTGCCGCCGGGATCGAGGCGGAAGGCCCTGATCAACGCTTGCGTTGCATCTCTCGCCTGCCCACGTGCAACCCCGGTGCGGGCGAGCCGATAATACCGGTAGTATTCCCCCGCCGCACCCCAATCGAATACGAACCGCGGCACTTGGCGGCACTCGTGCCGCATGATCTGCATCACTTGCATCCAGGAGCGCAGCATCCTTTGGTCGTTCTGTGACATCGAGCTGGGCGTCACCCGGTATCCCACAAGATACTCCGGGACGAGGTCAACGGAATATTCGCGGGCGACCTTGAGCTGGAGCAAGAGGTCCTCGCAGCCCTCCGCGCCGCGCTGCCTAAGGTTCGTGTCGTAGCCGCCGGCGCGGAGCACGACGGATTTGCGGGTCAGCAGCGCGCTACCGTTGCCGACGAAGTTGGTGAACAGGTGCCGATGTAGTGCGCGGCCGCGGCACGTGACGGGATACTGGGAGCAGATAACCTTATCCTGAGCGTCGATCAGGCGGCAGAAGCAATAGACAAACCCTAGATCGTCGCCACCCCCGAGCATCACCTGCATCTGCTTCTCGATCTTGGTCGGGTGCCACAGATCGTCGGCATCGATGGGCGCGACGAACTCGCCTGAAGCCTGCTCGATGCCGGCGTTTCGAGCCGCTGCCACGCCGGCGTTGGGCTGGGTGATGAGCCGGATCCGGGGATCAGCAGAACCAAGTTGGCGCACTATCGAGGCAGTGTCGTCGCGAGAACCATCATCAACGACGATGATCTCAATATGTGGGTATGTCTGCGCGGTTACGCTGCAGAGGGTGCTCACGATGGTCTCTGCAGCATTGTACGCGGGGATGATGATTGAGACGAGGGGGATCCTATCTCCCATGCTTGTCCCTGTAGCGCATAAGTGCGACAGTGTCGCCTAATCGAGACCTCACATTTGCATGCAGAGTGCTCCGGAAGCAAGGTCGCTCCTATAGGCCGAGACGGCGGCGCTCGACTCCACCTACGTCCGCGCGCGCCGCTCGGCGCACGGGGGCAAAAGGGGCCGCGGTGGCACAGGCTATCGGCCCCTCGCACGGCGGCCAGACCACCAAGGTCCACGTCCTCACCAATGTGCTCCGGCGGCCTGACGTCATCCACCTCACGCCCAGCAACGCCAGCGACGTGAAGGTCGCCCCCGACGTGCTCGCCGTCGCGCCGGGCCACCTGAAGCGGCTCATCGCCGACCGGGACTACGACGCCAACCAGCTACGCCGCGACCTGAAGGGTTCTGTCAGAACTCGCGCCAGCAAGTATAGCCGGTGCTCTCGAACCTGCGGCCGGGGTCGATCAGGCCGCTTCCAAGATGCCCAGCACCGTCACGGTCCGCTGAAAGAAGAGCAGTCCGCGGCGGAAGGCGGGGACGCGCTGGTTGCGGCGGGTGCGAGGACGAAAGTAGTTGCGCAGCTCATCGTAAGCTCGACAGAACCGCGCCGCTGATCGGGGGCACTTGAAGCCCAGCGTCGGCCAGTAGCGGCCTTTCAAGCCGCGGTGATCTTGTTCCAATCTGTTATTCAAGTAGCGGTTGGTCCGGTGCCGCACCTCCTTGCCCAGCTCGGTGCGGATAGCGCGGGGGTAGCTGTCGTGGCCGTCCGTCGTGACCCGGTCCGGCGTGACGCCGGTCACTGTCTTGGCTGACCGAAAGAAGGCACGCGCCGCCTTCATGTCACGATGCTCGCTGAACAGCACGTCCACGAGCGCGCCGGAGCTGTCGATGGCGCGATACACGTAGCACCAGCGCCCGTCGACCTTGACGTAGGTCTCGTCGACATACCAGCTCCGGCCTGCCCTGCCCTGCCCTGCCGTGGCGCTTGCGACGCAGTTCCTCGGCGAGCGCCGGCGTAAGCTTGGCTTCCCAGTCGCGCACGGCCTCGTAGCTGAACACCATGCCGCGCACGGCAAACATCTCCGGCAGGTCGCGCAAGCTGAGCTTGTAGCGCAAGCGCCAGAGCACCACGAGCGCGATGACGTCGGAGGGATACTGCGCCCAGTTCAGCACGGTGCCGGTGCGCTCGTTGAACTGCTTGCCGCAGGCACGGCAGCGGAACCTGCGGTAGCCCTGGGCGGTGCGCTCGGGCCGCTCGCTGACCGCGTCTGACCCGCACTCGACACACCGCATCCTGTCCGCCCCAGCTTTGAGGGGGGCTCTATACCGATCTCATCTTGCAGCGGCTAGGCCATGGCGCGAGACCTGACAGAACCCTCGCTCCGTCCACCTCGCGAAGGACGACGAGACCGAGAAGAGCGCGATCGCCTTCCTGCGCGAGGCCGCGGCCGCCTTCCCCTTCCAGCTCACCCATGTGCTGACCGACAACGGCAGCTGCTTCACCCCCGCCTTCGCCAAGGCCTGCGCCGACCGGGGCACGCAATACCGGCACACCCGGCCCCGCACGCCCCAGACCAACGGCACGGTCAGCGCTTCAACGGCCGCATCAGCAGCGAGGTGCTCAGTATCAACATCTACTCGCACCGTGCCCTGGAGCAGCTGCTGCGCGGCTTCAACACGGCCTACAACGCCCGCCGCCAGCGCGTGTTGGACGGTAGGACGCCAGACCAAGTCGTCGCCGAGCACCTCAAAGCCAAGCCTGAACTTGCAAACCCGGCGCCGCATGGACGCGCAGGCCCCTGCGATACCACCAAGGCACGCCTGATCGCAGATACTGCCAAGGAGGTCTCACAACCAGACAGTTAGGGTCTAAACTCAATCCGGACCGTGCCCTCACCCGCTCGACCGCGCGGCCTACCGCTGCCGCAACCTCATCGAGCGCCTCTTCTGCCGCCTCAAGAACTGGCGGCGCATCGCCACCCACTACGACCGGCTGGCCCGGAACTACCTCGCTGCCCTCGCACTCGTCACCGTCGCGACCGAGTAGGCCAATCGAGTCCTCTACCAAGACCTACCACTCTCGCCGAGCTTGCCCGCCGTGCGCCGCGCGATCGTCGGTTCGCTATTCGCACACCCCCTCGCCGCGCCGGTCCGATGTCCGCATTGCAGACATCAGTTCGCGCCATCTCTCGGCCCTGAAGTCTCGAGGTAGTGCTACAAACTCCAGTCAAGCCTTGATCGCCCGGACGCCAATAATCACCCGGAAGAACCGATCATATGTCGCAAGCTCTGCAGCCGACAGCTCCTCAGCTGCCATCCCGGCCAGGAAGGCGATCCCGGCAAGGACATTCCCGTAGGCGTGCATTGCGACCTGCTCCGGACCGAATACCTCGCCAAATAATCGCGTGCTTGACGCGGGTGTAAACCTCCAGAAGTCGACGTCGTCAAGCGCACGATCGATTCTGCTGACACAGGGTATGGTCGCGAGCAAAGCGCCTCCCGGGCGAAGCAGCCGCCGGGCCTGGACGAGAGCCGCGTGCATGTTGTAGATGAACTGGAGTGTCTGAGTTCAGGATGAAGCAGTCGAACCGGTCGGCTGCGCATTCCGTCCGCAGCGCTCAGATCGGCGATGATCGTCGCCCGCTTGTTGGACGCATCAACGTCCAGGATGTCCCGCGTCTCGACAGCGGATCCGAACCGATCCGTATACCGGCAATCCTGCACTTCAAGAACGTGGCCCCGGATATCGCCTCGATACTCCGTCAGGAATTGCTCGATGTAATGGCGGTCAACCGGCGTGCCCCGGTCGAAGCCCCAGTGGTCACTCAAGGGGCTGGTCCTGCGCAAGGTCCCAAGCCAAGCCGGACGTGTCAGCTGCCGGGCGCGCTGGCGCAGCTGCAGGTGCCACGACGGGGGCACGAGCGCCCGCCCAGCGCTCCGCACGAGTGCGTGCAGCGTCGCACCCCGGCGCAAGGCCGGGCTGGGCTGGGCTGGGCCGACGGGCTGTTCATGCGGCACGACGAACCTCCTCGTCCCAAAGCGCGAGGAAAACGCCCCGGCACAGATCATCGGCCCCAGGCCGACCGCCGGAATCGGCGACGAGGCGCCGATGCTCGGACCGAGCATGGATGGCCCAGGCGAGGGGCGCAAGGGCGTTGAGCACCAGGGGACTGAGGTTCAGGCCGGCGGCGTAGCGGTCCAGGCATGCTGCCCGGATCGCGCCCGTGCGCGTGGATGGGTCGAGCGCCCGGCGGTAGGAGGCCCGCACCTCGTCGGAAGCGGCTTCGAAAGGGACACCATCAACCGAGAACGCGAGGTAGGCTAGGAAGTAGATCAGGTCCAGGGCCGGCACACCGTCGGGTTCGGCCAACTCCCAATCAACCACGGCGACCGCGCCGTCGGGGGCGATGAGCACGTTCCAGGGCGAGCAGTCGCGCTGTTCGGGGACGCTCGGCAGCGACCCGAGCCCGTCGAGACGCGCGCCGACCCGGCGCAGCGACGCGCCGTCCAGGACGCCGGCGTAATCCGCGGCGAAGCGGGCGAATGCCGGCGCCGCGATGCGCCACCGCCAGTCGGTTGCGGGGGCGGCCGGCGCGCGGTCGGCGAGATCCACCAGCCAGTCCGTAACGCGCAGCGCCAACCGCCCCGCGTCCTCCTCGCGGAGCTGATCCTGCAGCAGCCGCCCCTGCAGCGCGGTCTCCCCGATGACGAGGCTGCCGCCGCGCCGCTCCTGGAACAGGAGCCTCGGGACTCCGGCGAGGCTCACCGACGCCCGCGCGCGAAGGGCTTCCAACACGGCCGCCTCGTTCGCGAGGCCCTCGGCTGCCTCTAGGACGCGCGGGAATTTCACGACCAGGCGGGGCCGCGGATCCGGCTCGGCGAAGAACACGGCGACGCACTTGCTGATGCTCCGCTCACCGCCCGTCAGCATCAGGCAGGACAGGCGCTGAGGCGTCTCCCCCAGGCCCCACCCGGCCCAGCCCTGTCGGACGAAGGCGACCAGCAGCCGGTCTGGACGGACCGGGTCCTCCGGCACTGGCGGGCTTGGCTCGTCGGTGTTCGGCTTCTGGGCGATGGCGCAGATGGGCCGAATCAGTCCAGCGTGCATGCCGCCGGTCCAGGCGGCACGGCGAACGCAATGGCGGAGCCGGCGCCCGACGCGCGCGCCCGGGCGCCGCATCGCCCAGAAATACTGCAAGGCCCCGGAGGCGTTGCCGAGCGGCAACCAGTACCAGATACAGGAGGGCGAAGGCCAGGGCGTGTAGCAATCGATGCCGGCGAAGCCGGCTGCCGCCAACCTGCGACGGATCGCCCGGTGGCCGCCGGCGAAAAGGGATCTCCATTCGGTGTACAGTGAGCCTCCGGGGCGCAACGCCTGCCGCGCCGCCCGCAGCGCCGGGGCGCTGGGATCCGCGGCGACGGCCAGGTCGCAGGCCGCCGACGGAAGAGCCGGCGCTAGGGACCGCGGCAAGACGAGCGCGAGGCCTTCAGCGAGTGGCCCGCCCGTGGAACAGGAAACCCTGGAGGGCGCGGGATCGGGGAGGAGCATGCGCCAGTCGAGACGCCGCAGCATTGCGTTCAACCTCGCCTCGCCGAGCCGACCCGCCGCTTCGCCGCCATCACCTTCCATGGGGCGAGAGCACTTCGTCGTAGATTTCGGCCACTCTGTGCACCATCGCCTCCAGGCCGAACCCTTGGCGCACGCGTGCCCGAGCCGCGGTCGCGAGGCGCGCGGCGCCCGAGGGATCGGCGAGGAGCGCCCTGATCGCGCCGGCCAGGCCGGCGGCGTCGGCGGGGGGAACGAGCACGCCGGTCTCGCCGTCCCACACCGCCTCGACCGTGCCCTCGACCGCGGTGGCGACCACCGGCTTTCCCGCGGCCGCCGCTTCCAAGACGGACACGGGAAAGCCCTCGAACAGCGAGGGGAGGACGAAGAGGTCGCACGCGGCCAGCAAGCTTGGAATGTCCTCGCGGTGTCCGAGGAACAGGACTCGGTCCGCCACGCCGGCCGCCTTGGCTTGCCTCTCCAGCGCGGCCCGCTCCGGGCCGTCGCCTGCGACTGCGAACACTGTTTCGGGCACCTGCGCCGCGGCCTCGACCAGATATTGCAGCCCCTTCTGCTCGTGTAGGCGCGCGGGGGTCAGCACGAGGTGCCGGCATTCGTCGGGCAGAAGCGCTCTCCTCAGCCCGGAGTTGTCCCGACAGTCGAAGACCCCCAGCGGGACCGCGTTGTGGACGACGCGGATCTTTTCCGGCGGGACAAGCAGATCGTCCTGCAACCGGCGCTGGAGCGATCCCGAGACGGCGATGTAGCGGTCCACGCTGCGCGCGATCAGCCGCCGCGATAGCGGCCGGCGCTGCGGGGCACCTTGGGCGAAGACTTGCAGGGTCGCCACCACGGCTGGAACCCGCGCGAGAGACGCCGTGAGGAGTGCGAACCTGCAGGAATCCTGCCAGGTCTGGTGCGCGTGGAACACGGCGGTCCGCATGGAATGCAGCGCCGCCGCGAACTGCGCCGAGCGCACCGCCCTGAACCGGCCCTCGATGCGCGGAACCGTGCGCGCTTCGAGGCCTGCCTGCTTGACGCCGTCCAGCAACGGGCGGAGCCCGGGCTCTGGGTGGTAGAGCAGCACCGACCGCCAGCGGCTCCGGTCCAGGTTGGCCAACAGATCGAGCGCGATCTTCTCGGTGCCGCCGTATGCTGTGCTGTCGACGTAGTGCACGACTGTCTGCATGCGGGCGTGTCCCTAATCGAGCCTTGTCATGCCACGCCCGGCGCGCCGGTTGTCCCGGAGCGCGCCCCAGACACCATGCCAGTATAGATAATCCAATACGACACCAAGAATGGCAGCGAACCGATCCGGCCAGCGACGCTCTACCCGCTCAGCGAGGCGGACCAATAGCTCCGGAGTGGGCTTCCAAAGCACGCTCAGGCCCAGCAATCCCGAACGCAGGAACCGCCGCTTCAGCGAGACATTCCGGAAAGCGCCAAGCTTCAGTTCCATCAGCGTTCCCGGGTGTAGGCTGGCCAGGAGGACGAAGGTGCGCCCCTTGGCGATGCTGTCCCGCGCCAACTCGACGAAGCCTTTGGTGTAGTGCTGATACGCCACGGCGTTCGAAAGGAAGGCCATCTGCAGCCCGGCACGCCTCAGGCGGACTGATAGTTCGACGTCCTCATTGCCGTAGAATTCTGAATGCCTCGTCGAAGCCGCCGCACTTCAGGAAAGTGTGGCGGGAGACCGAGAAGTTACCGGTGTAGATGTCCCTCAGCCCAAATCGCCGGCCGGGACGGGCGAGCTCCGCCAGGTGGTCGTTGAACTTAGCGGCGACATAGTCCTTGGTGGGCGACGCGCCTCCGCCACACGCGATCGGTGCGGCCCCTATAGCCGCGAGGCTGAACCTTGCCGCTGCCTGCGCCTGCAGATGAGCGCTGAGCAGCTCGGGCGTCGCCTCCATGTCGTCGTCTAGCAGAACAATCAGGTC
Source organism: uncultured Alphaproteobacteria bacterium (assembly GCA_963777295.1). Taxonomy (GTDB): domain Bacteria; phylum Pseudomonadota; class Alphaproteobacteria; order Sphingomonadales; family Sphingomonadaceae; genus Allosphingosinicella. The sequence continues at coordinate 55,075 of CAVZPV010000004.1, read as the reverse complement.
GCCCCCGGCCGCCCGGATACCGGCGTTGCAAGCGGCGGCGCGGCCCCGGTTGGGATGCCACAGGCAAGTCAGACGGTATGGGGCCTGGAACTGCTCTACCAGCTCCCGCGTCCCGTCTTCGGAGCCGTCAATAGAGACGATCACCTCGTATCGGTCGGCAGGCAGGCTCTGCCGCGACAGCGCCTCGAGCGCCTGCTGCACCAGGGCGCAGCGGCGATAGGTTGGAATGACAACGCTGATCGCGACAGCGTCCGTCATCGCCGTACGGTCCTCGCTATCACTCCGACGCCGCGCAGCAATCGCCTCGCCGCGCGCTTGCGCAGAAGCTCTCCGGGCGAATGGGCCGTGAGGACCCGGAACTTGAAGTCCAACAGCGATTCCTGTCCTTCTATCGGCACCCTGTGGAGCCGGAGCGGGTCATCGTCGTGCGGCGAGAGCCCAATCCGTACCGAAACAGCTGAGCGGTAGCCGGCGGCCGCCGAGGCCTGCATGACGGCTTCGTCGTAGGAACCGTGGGGATATGCCAGGTGATGTACATCGATACCCAAGCGATCCCGCATCCGCTGCCGCGACTTCACCAACTCGTCCCGGCACCAGTCGGGTGACGTCTCGGCGAGATGCGGGTGCGTCACCGTGTGCGAGCCACAGTGGAAACCGGCGTCGATGAGACGGCGCGCTTGAGGCCAGTCGATGAGCGGAAGCCTGACCTCGACACCCTTGAAGCGGGTGACGGAGCCCATCCATCCCGTGATCAGGTAGTAGATCGCCGTGAAGTCGTGTGCGCGCAGCACCGGAACGGCGAATCTCACGCTGTCCTCGTAGGCATCGTCGAACGTGATGATCACGGGCTTCGGTGGCAGCGTCGTGCCGCCGGCACGGGCCGCCAGCAGTGAATCGAGCGAGACCGACGTGTACCCGGCCCGCGCGAGCCAGGAGATCTGTGCCTCGAACAGGCGCGGCCGCACGATGTATTTCCCGAAGCCGGGGACGAACTTGTCGCTCACCTCGTGATACATCAGAATCGGTACGGACCTGCCAGGGTCGTGCGCCGCGCCGTCCGGCCTTGAGCACGCCTTGCCCGGCCCGACCCTGGCCGGAAGGAAGGAGGAGATCGGCTCGGCGATCGGGGATGGTCCGGCCGCGAGGTGAGCACCTAGCGCCCGCACCGGACCTGGAGAACAGCCTGGTTTCACGCCCGTATCCCTGGATGCAAAGAGCCGCGAGCGGTCGAGAAGTCCTCGGGCAACCGTGGTCGTCGCTGCGCCTGATACGTGCGCATGCGGCACGGCGATGAGCGGGGGAGATTAGTTCCCCAAGGAGGGGACGCTGGCTCCGGGACGTTCGCGGTCGAGATCGACGCATCGGTATGACAACTCGCGCCTGCGAAAGGGCACGAGCAAGCAAGGTCTGGGTCGCCCGGCTGTAGTTCCGATGCATCAACGCGCGCCATTGCACGTCATCCTCGAAGCTGTGAGGCTACTAGCGCGAGGAGGCACATCGGTCCTGACAGCCGGACTATCTCGCGCTTGATGCCTTCGCAGATGGTGTCGATCATCTTCTCACGATCGTGGTTCTTGATGACCTTGCGCTGCGCAGCCGATCCGACCCTGATACAGAAATCCTTGTCCGTAAGAAGATCGATGCATGCTTGCGCGAAAGCGCCCGCTTCATTGCGTATCAGGATTTCGGTGCCGTCACGCAGGTCGAGACCCTCCGCTCCTAAACTCGTGGATACGATAGGCCTGCCATGAGCCGCGCCTTCCACGATCTTGATACGGGTACCGCCGCCTGCCGTTATGGGCGCGCATATAATGCGTGCATCACGATACACCTGGGCGAGATCTTCGACGAAGCCTGCAAACTTCACTCCTGCCGGGGCATCCCAATAGCTCTGCAAGTTTTCCGGGCCCGAGCCGACGATTGTCAGGGTAGCGTCAGGAATTCGCTTCAGGATATGCGGCCAAATATCTCCGATAAGGTAATCTGCAGCCATCTTATTCGGCCGGTAACCTAGCGGACCGATGAACAACATCGACTTTGTATCTGGGATTTCCGAAACCCGAGGTGCTGCACAGTTTGCGACCGCATCTATGTTTGAGCGCAGGAATACCCTTGCAAGATACTTGCGGTCCTGTTCGGAACAGACATACGTTCGTACAGCTACATTTACTGCCATGCGTTCGGCCATCATGAGAGGAAGGATTGATACAGCATGGAATATCTTTGAACGCCATCTCGGCAACGACGACATGAAGCGGGCTGCTTTCCAATGCTCAATATCGTCCAAATCGAAGAAAATTGGCACCCGCTCGGCCTCCGCTCTGATAACGGGCGACATGGCCTGCAAGCGGTGGACGAAAATAAGATCTGGTTTCCTAGCCAAGCAGGATCGCAGCACGTGCATTTGCGCCGTCTCCTCGGAGAGGAAAGGAGAAACGAGGGATCGAAGATATTGCTGGATCCGTGCACTCGTACGTTCGATGCACACTGGGGCTCGTGGGCAAAGGAACAGATTAACTCTCACGCCTGATACTCGCTCCAGATGACATCGAAGTCGGTCTGCCTGCTCCGAACTCGGGGACACGCCGCGCGGAGGAAACAGCAGCACGTCCATCTGCTCCACCAAGCGGCCTAGAGCTTCCATGAACATATACATCCTTTGAAGAACTCCATGGACGTCCCTCTCAGGGGCAGCAGGAAAACAGGCCGTGACGAACAGCACTCCTCTCATGACGTTCGCATTCCGAGCCGATCGCCGATGCTGATTAATTTACCGGATCTACCGACGGTTGCGGCAATGACAGTGCGGGGTGATGTAAGCAGGAGAACCTGCAGCAACGACTTGAGCCGAGGCAGGACGGTTGAGGCACGCGAGAGAAGGGCGGGGATTCGGTGCCGCCGAGCGGCGGCCAAGGCCTGCCCGGCGGCGAGCAGCAGGCCCATGATGCAGGCCGAGCCGCTCACCCCTAATCCAGCGTCTGATAGGAGGCGAGCGGCCCTCGCCCGAGAGCAGAGCACACCTCGCGATACAGCGCGGCAGTCCGCTCCGTGGCGACGCGCTTGTCGAAGCTGGTGGAAGCGTGCCAGGCAGAAGCCTCCCGCATCCGGGCGCGTCGTTGCGGGTCGGCCAAGTCGGCGATGCGCTGGGCGAGCGCGGCGGGGTCGTCGAAGGGGACGATGTACCCGGTCTCACCCTCGATGATCTGGTCGCGCGCGCCGCCGCTCGGCGTGCGGATCGGCACGCAGCCGGAGCACATCGCCTCGGCGACGGCGGTGCCGAATCCCTCGCGCCGGCTCGGCAGCAGCGAGATGTCGGAGGCCCAATAGACGGAGCGCAGGTCAGGCACGAATCCAAGGAAGCGGAAGCTGTGCGCATCCGCCTCGTCGCGCAGCGCCTGTGCCTTGATTTCCGCCCCCTGATTGCCGGTGCCAGGGAACAGGCAGACGACCTTCAGTTCGGGACGCTCGGTCCGAAGCAGCCGCAGCGCGGCGACGGCGACATCGTGCCCCTTGTTGAGGTTCAGGCGGCCGGTCAGCACGCAGGTGAGCGTATCCGGTGCAAGCCCGAGCGCCTCGCGTGCCTGCGCCCGCTGTGCCTCGCTGGGTGGCCAGAAGCCGTCGGTGTTGATCGCGCACGGCAGGTATGCGATGCGCTTCGGGCTCACCGCGCACACGCGACGGTAGAACTCGGCGATATCGGTCGAGAGCGCGATGAAGCGGTCGGCGGCGAACAATCTTAGCGTGACCCGGTGCATCCACGTCTCCGCGAGTGTCCGCTCGGCTGCCATCGCTGACACGTCGCGGCCGTGCACGGAAGGGTGGTAGTTCGCAACCACGGGAAGTCGCGCGAGCCTGCCAAGCACCGCGGCGAGCGGCAGCATCGAGAGCCCCTGGGGGCTGATCACATCGACCCGATGCTCCCGCACGATCTTGATCAGTCGCCGCAGCAGCGCGAGGCTCGGCGGTGTGAGCCTGGCATTGCCGAGTTCGATCCAGTCGAGCGCCCCCGACCTGATCGCGTCGTAGCGCTGGCGCGAACCCAGCATGGACACCGGCCCCGACACCATCACCACGCGGTGGCCTTGCGCACTCAACCCGCTGATCACCGTGTCAACATACGAGGCGATGCCATCGTTGCAGTCCACGCGCTTCAGGAGGAAGAGGATGGTCAGGCCCGGCTGCATAGCGGCTCCCGTGGGTTGGCTCATTGTCGCGCGAACGAGATCCTGAAGACCTCGGTATTCCACGGCGCGAGGTGGACGCGGAAGCGCGCGTTTCCCGATGCTATCGCCAAGGGGAACCGCTGGGGCGTGAACAGCGCGCGAACCTCAGCTTTTCCGCCCGGCAACGTCCGCAGCACGACCTCCGCATCCTGCGGCGTCCCTCGCGTGTTCGACGCGGTCACGATCAGGGCGCCATCCCGCGCGTAGAACCCGATGCCTGTCACGCCGGGGCTGTAGGACAGCGGCATGGGAAAACGGCTGATCTCGTCCATGCTGGACAGCACCGGCGCCGTGCGCTGCAGGGCGGCCAACTCGGCGGGCGGCAGTAGGTCGGCTCCGGTCCGGGGGTCGAACCGCTCCAGCACGATCCAGGCGGCCGGGCGCGCTGCTGGCGTGAGCGCGGGCAGCGCGGCGTCGCTCACGAAGTAGCCTGACGCGATCCCGGCCCCGTCGCGCAGCGCGGCATAGGCCTGGTCGTCGCTGCTGAAGTAGTTGTCGCCTTCCGGCAGGTGCAGCCGCCCGAGATCGTTCTCCCGCAGCCGCCCGATCTCGGCCGAGTAGTAGAGCGCCGGCCCGAACGGCCGCGCCGGTACGATGCTGCGCAGCGCCTGGAGGACGTCGTCCGCGACCTTGCCCCCGTCCCAGTAGCTCCTCTGCACGAACGCCAGGCCCCGCCGGACATGGCCGGCGCGGTCTGCCACCTGTAGCCAGCCGTTCTCGAGCCACAGCCGCTTCAGCTCGCCCAGCCCGCGGGCATGCCGCTCGGCCGGCGCCAGGTCCGCCCAGTGCAGGTCCGCGCCGCGCCAGAACAGGTCGTCGTCCGAGGACAGGTTGGCGCCGAACCGGGCGTCCGGCTCGTAAGCCGCGTAGGTGCCGTTGACTCTGGTGGCCTCGACCATCGCGGTGCCGCGGCGCTCGGGGCTCATGGTCATCGCGTCTATGTCGTAGATGATGGAGTCCGCCCCGATCCGCTGGCGCACGATCCGCGGGTCGAGCGCGCGAGTCCGGGATGTGGACGGGCTGAAGGCGGCCTGCTCGATGACCAGCGGCTTTTCGGTCGTCCGCGCCCCGATCTCCCGCAGGAGCGCCGCGAAGAAGGACGCCCAGCCCTGGCACCAGAAGTCGGTCCACGCGTTGTAGTGATGAGTCACGATGAACTCTGCCCGCTCGGGGACGGTGCCGTCCGGCACGGAAAGGCCGGTCGCCTTCTCGAACGCGTCGATGAGGCGCGGGTTGAAGTCGTGCTCGCTGGTCGGGGTGTGCGGCAGGGAATCGGTGAAGTCGGACAGCCCGATGCCGCTCGCGCCCGCCCTCTCCACCGCCAACTCCGCCCAGCGGAACGCGATCAGGTCGCCGTAGGTGCGGCCCCTCATGCCTGCGGGAATGTCGGCCCGATCGAGCGGCATCAGCGGGTTGATATTGCCGTGCATGCCATGCCACGCGCGATACTCAGGCGGGACACTGCCGCCGTCGCGGTCGGTATCGAGATACTGGGGATGCCTCTCCGTCCAGCGCGCCCACGTCGCGAACTCCGGAATATGCGCGTAGCTCCCATCAACCCAGGGCGGCGCTCCCGGGAACCGGGAGCTTGGCAGGGAGCGGACGAAGGTGTCCTCCCAGCGCTGGAGGCCCGCCATCGGCACGCGGCCGCTCCGCCTGATGTTTCCGGCAGCGCGCTGGGCCTCGCTCATCACGACCGGGTCGGAATAGTGGTCTCCCTTGAACCAGAACATCTCGGCCGGAGACTGCCCACTGGACGACCCCCAAGAGACCGTGAACAGGTCGCTCGCGAACGGGAGGTGCATGTAGTCCATCAGCCACAGGCGGTTCGCCGCCCCGTCCCCGGCCCTGCTCGGCGCCGCTAGGCAACACGAGAGGACGGACGCCAGGATTGCGGGCTTGAGCGCAACGCTCATCGCGGCCGAGTTGGACGGTCGCACGCTAGCCTCCTCCCCACCATATCGCGGTATGCTTCGGATAAATCCGGCAGAAGCGCGTTGCGACGTATGGTGGGTATTCCGCGCGACCCTGTGCGATAAAGGGCAACGAGAGCACGAAGCCGCTCAACACAAAGAAGATCATCACGGTGCCGTTGCCGGCTGTCAGCAGCCGGAGCGGCGAGTAGATCTCCCATGTGCGCAACAATTCCCAAGGGGCAAGGTGCAGAGGCGATCCGAGGGTATCAGGCTGGGGCAGCGTCAATAAGCAATGGCTCAGGAGAACAACCAATGCCGCCAGCCCGCGAAGGTCGTCGAGTGAGTCAATGCCTCGCACCCTAGCGTCCTCTTCGGGTCAGCATTATGGCCTGGCGGGGCTGGAACAGCGGCTCATCTGGCAGGCTAGGACGAATAACAGCCCCATGACGGGCGGAATTAGCGGCCCGCCGGGCCGTGACAGCGACAGCCTGGGAACGGCTGCTCAGGGCAGCCGCGCACCCGAGGCACAGCCACAGCAATACGCCACTGAAGCCGTTCACATTGATGAAGATGAAGGTAGTGAATGGGCATATCGCCGCGCAGGCGAAGCCCAGGAGCAACGGGGACCGATGCCTTCGCGCGGCGGCCAGCCCTTGCCCGAGCGGCCAGCAACATCCCGACGATGTAGATCGTTCCACCGACCCAGCCGAGCGTCAGGTAGGCGGCGAGCGGCCCGGAATCGACGTGCACCCAATTACCGGTGCCGGATGCCACCGCGCCGCGCCCCATTGCGCCGATGCCGAGGCCGAGCGGATGATCGTTGATAATCTCCGGTGTCTCGCGATAAATCATCTTGCGTACCTGTGCACTGTCGTCCTGATCAAGCTCCTGCATGCTCTCCAAGCGTGCAGTGACGTGATCGGAGACAATCGGGTTCACGACGGCGAGGCCGGTGAACAGCGTGACCAGAGCTGCCGCTGCTAACAGCAGCGGCTTGAATACCTGCCCTCGCCCCAGCACCATCATAGCGAGGAGTCCCAAGGTCACCGAGCCATAGGCTTCGCGCACTAGCGAGATAATCAGCAGAAAAGCCGCAGCCGGCACCAGCGCGATCATGGCCTTGCTGCGGAGAAACGGCGCCAGCAGCAAACAGGCCCCGATCCAGAGCGCCAGGAATCGCTGGGTTGTTCGTCGTGCCGAACACGCGTAACTCCATGGGCAAAGCCTTGCCAATGGAACCCATCTGGGATTCGATCATCCACTGCGCGTCCCATGCCGGCAGGTAGAAGTATTGGTAAAGTCCATACGGCACCGTCACGCCCAGGATCAGCGGCAGGAACGTTCGAAAGTGCGGCTCCAGCGACCCGGCGTCGTTAGTATGAGCGACGACGAAGAAGAAGTAGAACGTCGGAGCCAGCCAATCCGCCGCCGCCACGGCGCCCGACACTACCTCGCCGCGGAAGAAGCTGACGCAGATCCCATAGATCACGGCAGCCGCCACCGCCAGCCCAGGCCCCAGCTCGCGCCTGCGCAGCAGACCAGGCGAGGTCAGGATGGGCCGCAGCATGAACAGCATCATCAGGTTCGGCGTAGCGAGGATGATGTCCGTAGGGTTGAAGCCGGTGCGCCACTCGATGAACCGGCGGATGAAGGCCGTCATCAGCCAGAACCACAGCGTCGCCGATATATACAGCCAAGGCGAGCGGCGCAGGGTGAACCACGCGAATCCCGCCGCCGCGAGCATGTAGAACGGCCGCGCAAGGGCCCCCAGCCCGGCCAGGACCATCGTGCAGACCACCACGAGCAGCGCCAGGTAAGCGAGTGCGAGTTCCACCTGCTGCCGCGCCGGCGACTTGAATGTCCCCGCACACCCCGGCCGCGCGATCATCGACCTCGTCATGCCGCCTGCTCCACGGCGCCCTTGATGCCCAGCAGCATGTGCGGCAGCGCGAACAGCCGCCGCGCCCGGTCGTGGTTGCGCTCGGTCATCGCCAGCGCCTCCTCCGGCGGCAACGCCAGCACCCGGGAGATCGCCGCCGCGAGCCGCCCCGGGTCGCCGGGCGGCACCAGCCCGGCGTCGCGATCGCCGAGCAGTTCGCGCGACGCGCCGTGGTCCGCCGCCAGCACCGGGCGCTTCGCCAGCATGCCTTCGACGATCACTCGGCCGAACGGCTCCTCGGACGTCGAGGCGTGCACCACCGCGTCCACCGTCCGCATCAGTTGCGGCACGTCGGTCCGGAACCCGAGCCAGTGCACCCGGTCCGCTACGCCGAGCCGCGACGCCTGGGCGCGCAGCTGCTCGCGGTACTCGGCCTCGCCGAACAGCGCGTCGCCGACCAGCAGCGCGTGCACGTCCGGCAGGGCGGCAAGCGCGTCTATGAGCACGTGCTGGCCTTTCCAGGGCGTCAGCCGCCCGAACAAGCCGACCAGCTTCACGCCGCTAAGGCCCAGCGAGCGGCGCATTGGCGCCGCGTCGAATCGCTCGATGCCCTCGAACGGCGCCGCGTCGATGCCGTTCAGCACCACGGTCACGAGGTTCGGGTCGCCGCCGCTCGCGACGAACGCTCTCCTGCTCGCTTCGGAATTCGCGATCACCCGGCTCGCCGACACGTTCGCGAGCCGCACCGCCAGCTTTCTCTGCAAGGGGGCGAAGTGCTCGGGCGAGAGGATATCGTGCAAGTGCCACACCACCGGCCGGCGCATCAGCGGCGCGGCCAGCATCGCAACCACGGCGGCCTTCTGGGAGTTCGGATAGACCACGTCGAAGCCCCGCGCGACTCGCGCGAGACGCCAGGCCGCGCGCGCTACCGACGGCGCCGAGAGCAGTGCCCGCATCCTTCCCGCCTCCCGCCGCACCCCCATCAGCGCTCCGCCCGCGGGCAGCAGCGTCACGTCGGCGCCTACCTCCCGCAGCCGCGGGACCAGGGGCCCATTGGCGAACAGCACCGCGTGGCAGCGCGGCCCGTAGTGCCGGGCGATGTCCAGCATCACGAGCTCGGCGCCGCCCAGCTCGCCCGTGTGACCGACCAGCAGCAGGCGCTTCATTGCTGGGCGACCTCCCGATAGACCGCGGCGATGCACGAGGCGGAGAGGAGCGGATCGTATCGGCTGGATGCATAGTCACGGCATGCCACCTCGCCCGGTAGCCGCACCGTGCCGCGCAGCGCAGCGACGAGTCGCTCTGCAATATCGCCGGGCGCTGGCGATTCGAACACCAAGTCTGGCGACAAGGCTGAGACCACCTCTGGCAACCCGCCGACTGGCGTCACCAGCGAAGGCGTGCCGGCGGCCAGCGCCTCCACCGTGGTCAAGCCGAAGCCTTCCAGCACCACGCTCGGGACTACGTTCATCTCCGCGGCGCGATACGCGAGCGGCAGGTCGTCATCCGGCACGAAGCCGAGAAAGCGCACGTGGCGCTCCAGCCCGAGCGACTGAACCTGGGCGCGCAGTACCTCGCCCATGTGGCCGCCGCCACCGATCATCAGCAGCGCGTCCGGCTCGGCGCGGGCCACGTCCGCCATCGCCGCGATCAGACGGTCTAGACCCATCCGGCCGGTGAGGCGGCGCACGCTCAGCAGGATGCGGCGGTCCTGCGGCCAGCCGAGCCGCTCGCGCGCCTCCACCCGGCCCACGGTCTCGCCGACCTCGATGTAGCGCGCCATGTCCAGCGTGCCCGGCACCAGCCGCAGCTTTGCTTCGGGCACGCCGTAGGTGTCGCGGACGATGTTGCCGAAGGCGCGCGAGAGCACGATTACTCGGTCCGCTCGCCGATAGACAGCCCGCTCGACCGCGCGCTTGGCGAGCACTGGCAGCCGTCCCGCGCCCTCTGCCGCGGATTCGCCTGCCCACGGCCCATGGAAGTGCACGACCAGCGGCGTCCCGCGCATCCGGTCGAGCGCCGGCGCCGCGAACATGGCGAAGTGCGCGGCGACCGCGCCGAACCGACCGGAGCGCAGGAGCACCCCGGTGCGCTGGCGCGCACGCCAGAGGCGTTCCGGCATGGTTGCGCCGTCACGGCCGAATGCGACGACCTGCCCATCCGTCAATGTCTCGGCATCGGGCGGCCCCAGAACGAGCCCGGTCGGCTCTACGCCGACGTGCGGCAGGGCGCGGAGCAGGTCTCGGTAACCTCTCTCGAGCCCGCCCGAGCCGCTTTGGAACCAATTCATGCCGATCTGCAGGACACGGAGCGGCGGACGCGCTGGCCCCCACTTCGGTCGCATCAAGCGCCATGGCAACGCTCCTGGGCAGATGCTTGGAGCAGGGCGAGGTAGCGCGCGGCCATTACCGGCCAGGAATGGCGAAGCGCCAGGGCGCGGCCCGCCGCTCCCATGCCTCGCCGCTGATCCGGCGACGCAGCGAGCGGCCGCAGCGCCGCCGCCAGTGCGGGCGTATCCTCGCTGTCGTCCAGCACCATGCCGGCCTCCGGCGTGACGACCTCCGCCGCGCCGACGTTGCGGGCCGTGATCACCGGCAGTCCGCTTGCCAGCGCCTCCAGCAGCACAAGCGACGACGTCTCGTAGCGCGAGGGAAACACGAACAGGTCCACCGACCGCATCAGTCCGGGCATGTCGCGCTGGAAGCCGAGAAAGTGGACCCGGTCGCCGACGCCGAGCTGGGCCGCAAAGGCCGGCCAGCGCGTGCCCTCGTGCCGGCCGGCGACCGCGAGGTGCAGCGCCGGCGTCTGCGGCATGGCGCGCAGCACCGTGTCGAGGTTTTTCCGGGAGTCCGACAGGTCGCCGGCGAATAAGCCGATCGTCACGCCTTCCGGCAGGCCGAAGCCGGCCCGGCGGGCCACGCCCGGCCGGAACTCCTCGGCGTCCACGCCGTTCGCGATGACGGCGATGCTACGGTCCTGCACGCCCGCGGCGATCAGCTCCCGCCGCACCATCGCGGACACCGCGACGATCTTGCGCGAGCGGCGGAACGCGCCCCGCTCAAGGGACGAGTTCACCCGGCTGTAGATGTGCCTGTAGAGCGACCGCGCGTCGCGCCGCTGCCGCCAGGGGTGATGGGGCGAGCGCAGCCAGGCGCCGTGGACGAAGTGGACGGCGTTGACGTCGGCCCTGGCCCACGTCACGAAGCCGTTCGCCAGCACCGCGTCGCAGCGGCCGGCTTCGGCGTGGAGCCGCCGGCGCGTCCGCCACGCATACACCTGGTCTTTCGGCAGCCGCGTCGGCAGCCAGGATGGCGCCGGCATCAGTTCCGCCCGCACGCCTTCTAGCCTCGCCAGCGTCGGCTCGACGTGCTCGCAGAAGAGGCTCACCTCGTGCCCCTGGCGCAGCGCCTCGGCCGCGATCTCGTAGTTGACGCGTCCCTGCCCGTCGTTGAAGCCAACGTGGCGGGTGACGATGCCGATCCTCACGGTACCGTCCCGCCGCGGCTCGTGCCCAAGCCTCGCATCGGGTGATGCAGGAGAAGGGCGTAGGCCGCGAGATGCGCCTGCTGGCAGAGCAGGAATCTGCGCCACGCCATCCGCCCCTGTCCGGGCGTCGTGCGCACGGCCTGCACCAGTCCGGGCAGCACCCGCGTGCCGACCAGCAGCGCCCAGGCGGCGTAAACCGCGCGCCGGGCCGGCGGCAGCGCGTCCCACAGCGCGATCACGTTGTTGTAGGCAATGTCGAAGTAGCCGGCGGGATCCGCCATCAGCGGCGAGCCCACTACGTAGTGGCGTGGCTCGTTCCGCGGTGCCGCGTAGTGGTCGATCAGGACCGCCGGATCATAGACCAGCCTCCACCCAGCCCGGCGCACGGCGAGCGAGAAGGCGAGATCCTCGGATGGCTGGGCGCCCTGGCCGCGCAGGCGCAGGTCGAAGCGAAGCGTCGCGAAGGCCTCGGCGCGGTAGCTCATGTTGGCGCCCTTCAGGAAATGCACCTCCCGCGGGCCGCCGTAGCCGAGGTGGTGGTTGCCGATCGTGCGGCCGAACCATTGCAGCCGGCCGACCACCGTACGCTGCCGGTCGTCGAAGCCCTCGCCGTCGTGGCAGCGGTCGCGACCGCCGAGGCCGCCGAGCGTCGGGTCCGCCGCGAAGTGGTCAGATACCCGTTCCAGCCAGTCAGGCCGCGCGACGGTATCGTCGTCGGCGATGGTCAGGATGTCGGTCCGGCATGCGTCGAGGCCTGCATTCAGGGCGCAGATCTTGCCGGGCACCGTCACCACCACCACCCGCAGCGGCAGGCCGTCCGCCGCCCGCGTCCGCAGCGCCGCCAGCGTCGCCGGGTCGCTCTCGCGCGCCACCACGATCACGTCGTCCGGCCGCCGCCGCTGGTCGGCCAGCGCCGCAAGGCAAGACAGCAGGCTCTCGGGTCGCTTGTAGGAGCAGATGAGCACTCCGCGCGTCGTGGGAGGGCACGCCGCCCGCCGCTGAGCCCAACCGCTCACGGCGCCGCGTCCTCGACTGCCGTCGGGATGCGCGGCGAACGGAGCCAGGCCCGCACGTCCGACCGGCTCAGCAGCAGCCTCGGCATCTCCGACTTCAGCACCAGCGGCAGCCCCGCGACGCCGAGCGCCAGCCGGACCGAGGAGGCCAGCAGCACCGCGAGGGCCGCGCCCGTCAGGCCGAGATGCGGCACCAACGTCAGCATGCCGACGGCCGCGACCGCGACCCCTGCAGCCTCGAACCCCGTCACCCACCCCGGCCGCCCGCTGCCGCTGTAGGCCTGGTAGAGAATGCGCGCCGAGGAGGACACCACCGCGTCGAGCAGGAGTATCCGCATCGGTCCAGTCGCCTTCGCGAAGGCCGCTCCATACAGCAGCGAGAGCAGGTGCGGCCCGGCGAGGCTGAGCGCGAGGGCCATCGCACCGATGACGATGCTCGTCACCCGAATGGTCGTCGCCACCGTCTCGACGATCACCGCAGTGCCGCGTGCCGCGACGCTCGGGAACAGCACCGACGAGACGGCGCCCTGCACAACGGCGGGGATCCGCGACAGGCTCTGCGCCACCGCGTAGAGCCCGACCAGTCCTGGCGCCAGCATCGTGATGATGATGATCTGATCGAGGTAGCCCGACAACGTCCCCAGCAGGTCAACCCCGTAGAAGCGCAGCCCATACCGGAGCAGGCGTCCCGGAAACGGTGCGCGCAGCGTCAGCACGGGCCGCACCCATTGGGTGGTCCTCCAGGCGAAGTAGAGGAACACGGGAACGGTCGGGACCATGTAGGCTGCTCCCGCCGTGCCCGGCGTCAGCAGGTGCAGCCACGCCAGCACCAGCAGCATCGCCAGGATGCACAGGCTCTGCACGTAGAGCACCCGGTTCGCGAACCCGAACCGGCCATGCGCCTCGGCCGCCCCGAGCAGCCCCCAGGTCATCACCGTGAACGGCGTCGTGCACAGGAACGCGCGCGCGAGCGCGATGTCGTGCGCGCTGTATTGCGTCAGCCAATGCGGAGCGGCCACCCAGCCCACGACCGCGATCAGCACGCCGCTGATCCCGGTCATGATCAGGTTGGCGCCGACATACTCGCGCTCGTTCTGAGAGTCCGCTTTCATGTTGTAGATGAGCGACGCGTGCAGCCCGAGTGTGGCGAGGCCCGCCAGGAAATACGGTGCGACCGTGATCGCGGATTGCTCGCCCCGCCCGGCCGGTCCCAGGACGGCGGCGGTCAGCACGCCGGTGCAGACGCTCACGCCCAGGGCGAGCGAGCGCAGCACCACCACGCGGGCCATGGACGCAGCCCGGCTGTGCGCGCGCAGAGCATCGTTGAGCGCGCGCAGCAAGCGCACGGGAGTGCCCTTCTCAAGCACCTGTGAGCGCTCTGCGGTACCGACGGTCGTTCCGCAGATACGGCACGTTGCCGGAACTCGCCTTCGCGTAGCGCCGCAGGTCCACCTTGGTCATCACCGCCCCGCTCGCTGGCAGGCCCGCGCGCTGCAAGGCCCGCACGGACGCAATGACCGCCGGCCGGTGCGCTTTTCGCCAGTCGATCATCAGTAAGACGCGCTCGGCCAACGGCCCGAGCTGCAGGACGTCCGAGACCGCGAGCACTGGGGGCGTGTCCAGCACGATCAGGTCATACTGCGTGCGCAGCAGCACCAGCATCTCCGACAGGCCAGGCCAGGCCAGCATGCCATGCGAGCTGGACACGTATCGCGACAGCGGCAGGAAGCGCAGGCCGGAGCGCTCGTCACGGCAGGCGCGCGCGATCAGGCTAGCGGGGCTGCGCGACCGTGTGTCCGCCTCGGCCGCCGCTACGACGCGGCGGCCGAGAATCGCCCGCTCGAGCGTCGGCCGCCGCAGGTCGCAGTCGAGCAGGAACGTCGAAAGGCCGGACAGCATCGCGCACCGGCCGAGCGCCACCGAGAAGCTGGTCTTGCCTTCGCCCGGCAGCGCCGACGTCACCAGGACCACCTGGCCGCGCGGCTCGCCCCCAGGCACCGGCGGTCCACATACCTGGGCCAGCACGGAGCGGACGCTGTCAGCCTCGAAGGAAAGCGGCGCGTCCACCACCAAGTCCTGCAGCGGCCGCCCGCGGCTCTTGGGCAAGAAGCCGAGCACCAGGAGGCCCGTCTCGTCCTCGACCTGCTCGGCGTTGCGGAAACGGTGAGACAGGAAGCCGCGCGCGAAGGCGAGTCCGGTGCCGATGCAGAGCGACGCCATGAACGCCCCTGCAACCATCATCTTCTTTCTCGGGTAGGACGGGGTATCGGGTGGGGTCGCCTCGACCACGATCTGCGCCTCTCCACGCTGCACCAGGCGCTCGGCGCCGATCTGCTCCAGCCGGACCAGCATGGCCTCGTAGGCCGAAGTCTCTGCCTGCGCTTCGCGCTGCAGATCCTGCAGCGCGACGTCGTCGCGGCTCTCGTCGGCGACTTGCCCCTGCAGGTCCGCTACCCGTGCCGCCAGCGCTGCCTTGCGCGCCGTCAGCGCCGCGACCTCGGTGGACAGGCTCCCGACCGTCTTATCGACCTCCGCGCGGATCTGGGCCTCGTTGCGCGCCAGCTCCACCTTCGCCGAGATCACAGGCTGCATCATTGGCGTGTAGCGGGTCAGCAACTCGTCGAGCGCGCCGGCGAGCTCAGCGTTGCGTTCCAGCAGCACCTGGATCACCGGCGAGGCGAGCGCCGGCGCGATCGCCTCGACCCGCCGGCCGCCGCGCAGCAGAGCCTGGACCTGCTGCAGCAAGGATTGCTTGTCGGCGAGCTGGTCGGTCACAACCGACAGCTCGGTGTTCGCCTCGGCCAGACTCTGTGAGCGAACGGTCTGACCGAGGTGTGAGCCTCCGTCGTCCTTGCGGATCGAGACGAGGCCGTGCGCTTGGCGATACTGCTCGACCGCCGCGTTCGCCGCTTGCAGCCGCGCGCGCATCTGCGCCAGGTAGGGCGTCAGCAACGCATTGGCCTTCTCCGCCACGGTCCGGGGCACGTCGCGCTGCCAGTCCACGTAGGCCTTGGCATAGGCATTCGCGACCCGCGCCGAGAGATCCGGGTCGGGCGTGATCGCCGCCACCTTGATAATGTAGGATTGCCGGTCGTTGCTGAAGCTCATCACCTCGCCGAGCAGGACTTTGACAGCTGCACCCTCGGAGACCCGGCACGGGGGCGACGCGGCGTCGGCCCCGAGCAGCGCGCGCATCTTGGCGAGCAGCCCGTCGGGGAGCAGCGCGCGCACATTGGCAAGCAGCCCATGCGCGCCAGGGCAGTCCTGGAACAGTCGGTCGGGCGCGAGATCGAGAGCTTGGACCACGCTCGCCGCGAGCCTCGGTGAGTTCAGGACCTCCATCTGGGTGCGGGTCCAGCTCTCGTCGAGGTTCTGGTTGGCCAGCAGCGTCTGCTGCTGCCCGAGCAGCTGCACCTGCCGCGGGTCTATCATGATCGAGGCCCCGGCCATGTAGAGCGGCTGCACCGTGCGCAGCAGGAGGTAGATCGAGGCGGCCACGGCCATGGCGAACCCGAGGATCGCCCACTTGTTCTGCAGGGCCACTTGGACCGGGGTGATCTCGTTCTCGCCGTGCGGCGAGCCGGGGGCATCCCGCGACAGTTGGTCGTTAGTGACGGGCAGCGATTCCATGGTTCTCTTTCATGGGCAGACGATCGAGGCCGCGACGCGGGCTGGCTGCACGCCCGCAGCCCCGGGGACACGCCCGGGGCCGGTCCCCTGCACCGACGCGGCGCACGGCTCCGCGGGCGGTTCCTTGGCGTAGGTGGCCAGGCATTCCGCCGCGAAATCGGCGTAGGCGGCGTCCACGTAGCGGCGGAACTCGAGCTCGAAGCGCTCTTCCGAGAAGCGGCCCGCGTTGCGGAAGCAAGCCTCGGGGGAGAAACACGCCTCCTCGGCGATGAACCGCTCGACCGCGGCCGCAACCTGTGCCGGCTCCGGTTCGGCGAACAGGATGCCGGTCGCGCCCTCGCCCTCGGTCACCACGGTCTCAAGCGCGCCGCCCCGGCCCAGCGCAATCACCGGCGTGCCCGACGCCTGCGCCTCGACGAGGGTGATGCCGAAATCCTCCTCGGCCGCGAACACGAAGGCGCGCGCCGTCGCCATCAGCCGGCGCAGCTCCTCGTCCTCGACGAAGCCGAGCATCGCCACGTTCGGGCCGGCCAACGTCTTCAGCCGCGCGTATTCCGGACCGTCCCCCGCCACGACCAGGCGCCGCCCGGGCAGCCTCGCGAACGCCTCTACGACTACGCGGGCGTTCTTGTAAGGCACGAGGCGGGACGCGGTAAGGAAGAAGTCGCCGCGCGGCAGGGTTGCGAGGCGCTCCGGGACGCGCACCGGCGGGTGGATAACCGCGGCGCGGCAGCCGTAGAGCTTGCGTAGGCGGCGCGCGACGAAGTTCGAGTTCGCGACATACCGGTCCACGCCGCTCGCGGTGCGCGCGTCCCAGATCCGCATGCGGTGCAGCAGCAGCCGGGCCGCCCAGCTCTTCGCCCCGCTCTCCAGCCGGGCCTCTTGTAGGTATTGGTGCTGCAGGTCCCAGGCGTAGCGCATCGGCGAGTGCACGTAGCTGACGTGCAGCTGGTCGGGTCCGGTGATCACGCCCTTGGCGACCGCGGAGCTGCTCGAGATCACCAGGTCGTAGCGGCGCAGGTCCATCTGCTCGATCGCCAGCGGCATGAGCGGCAGGTAAACTCGATGGTTGCGCGCGATGCGCGGCATGTGCTGCAGGAAGGAGGTCCTGGCGCGGTCGTAGCCGATGCTCCGCCGCCCCTCCTCGCCCAGCACGTCGAACAAGCAGTGCAGCTCGGCCTGCGGGAAGCAGCGCAGGATGCTCCGCAGCACCTTCTCCGCGCCGCCGAGCGTGTATAGCCAGTCGTGCACGACGGCCACCCGCGGCATGCGCCCGGCCATCCCGTAACTCGCCGCTGCGGCCGCCCGCTCCTCCACCTCGACTGGCCAGGTGGGGACCGCTGGACCGCTAATACGCATGGCCGTCGCGAAGCACGCAGCGCAGCGTGAGGCAGAGGATGCGCAGGTCCATCGGCACGGACCAGCGCTCGGCGTAATCAAGATCGAACTCGACGCGCCGCTCCAGCTTCTCGCGGGTGTCGAGCTCGCCGCGCCAGCCGTTGACCTGTGCCCACCCGGTGATGCCGGGCTTTACGCGGTAGCGGTCGACATAGGAGTCCAAGACGTCCTCGAGTAGGAGGCCCTCGGCTCGCGTGGACAAGGCATGCGGCCGTGGACCAACAATGGACATCTCGCCGCGCAACACGTTCAGCAACTGCGGCAACTCGTCGAGGCTGTGCCGGCGGAGGAACGCGCCCACGCGCGTCAGCCGGGGATCGTCGCGGCTGGTCTGCCGAACGCAGGCCGTGTCGGCCGCGTGGGTGTGCATGGACCGGAACTTGTAGAGATTGAAGACGCGGTTGTATAAGCCGCGCCGCGGCTGCTTGAAGATCAACGGGCCGCGCGAGTCCAGCTTGATCGCGACCGCGATTACGAGCAGCATAGGTGCAGCGGCCAAGAGCAAGGCGGCGGCGAGCACCAGGTCCTCGGCGCGCTTCACGACCGCCTTGGACCCGGCAATCGGCAGGTCGTGCACGTCGAGCAGCGGCTGTTCCGCGACCGAGCTGACTGGATGGCGCAGGTAGGCCTGCACCATGGCATCGGGGGCGAGGCGCGTCGTGACCGGCAAGCGCCCAGCCGCGGCGAGCGCCGCAGCGATGCGCGTGCCCGCCACCCACGGGAGCGCCACGATGACGGTGTCCGCCTCGCTGCGCCTCACCGCCCCCGCCATGTCTTCCACCCCGCCGAGGACGGCCACGCCGCACAGCGACGCGCGCCCCTGGTGGACGCAACCGTCCAAGACCCCGACCACCTCGAGGCCAGACGCTCGGTCGTCGCGCAACCGGTTGATGACCTGCTCCGCTTCGGGTCCAGTCCCCACCACGACGGCCCGCCCGTGGACTAGGACCCGGCCCACAAGGTGCTTGCGCACAGCCGACCACAGCACCCGTGTCGCGACGCACCCGGAGAGCCCGGCGGCCACGACGGCGAGAGGCCAAGGCCCATTGAGGCCTGCGCGGATGCTGCTCGCACCCGCTTGGCTTCCCTGCATCGCGATCGCCGACCACGCGACGGCGGCGAGCAGCAACAGCCCGCAGACACAGAGCCATCCCAACGCGACCTGCCCCAGCCCCTCGAGCGGTCGCAGGACTGCCTTGCGACTGTAGAAGCCGCGCTCGTAGAAGGTACAAACCGTGAAGATGGGCGTCGCCACGAACAAGGCGCAGCTGAATGCATCGAGGCCGGACGTCGCGTCCGTGAGAACGAGGAAGCCCAGTGATCCAGCCACCAGCGACGTGACGAAATCCGCTAGGCACAGGCCAATCCCGATTTCGAGCGGCGAGAGCCGCTTCGTCCGCGACCGCCCCCAGAAGCCCTCACCAGCGCCGACACTCGCACGCTCCGCGCCGAATAGCTGCCCTGAAACCCTTCCTGTCTGGAAACCGAAGATCGCCGCAGAGTGGCTATCGCCAGGACCACGTCTCATCTGCTCCGCCATTCTGGCGACCTCCAATCCTCGGCTCAGGGTGGAGCGTAGAACAGACGGCATGGCCGAAGAGCCGTCCCGATCGGAGCACCGACGAGTTTAAAAACCTGATCTATTCACGTCATTTTTATAACAAATTCATTAGCAGCGAGATTGGGCCGCCGCAATAGGATTTTTTGGCACCTCCGAAAAGGCAGCTTTCACAACCACCCTGGGTTGAGCTGACCTTCGAGATCCGCCCCGTCACGTCCGTCTCGCCAGACTGATACCGTTTCGGGGTCACCCCGAAGTGCGCCCCGACCGACTGAGAGCATACAAAGCTGCAGGCGCCAGGGCACCGGGTCGTCGCTGACCTCAGCCGCATAGGCGACGTCGCGGGCCAGATGCGCCAGGCACGTCTGCTGGGCGGGCGCATGGCCCTGCTGCGCCGAGTAGCGATCCGACAGCCAAACGGCGGGGCGGTGTCCGTCCATCATGGTCCGGACCACCGAGGCCGCGCGGGTCGGGGCGGCGTGATGCACCACCGCCTCGGGGCAGCGGAACACCCAGTGGTAGGCGTTCGAGCCCTCGATCCGGACGCCGGTCTCGTCCGAGGCGATCACCTCGGCCCGACGCAAGGCCGATACGGCGTTTGTCTGCCCGCTCTCGAAGCGTCCCTGCGCGCGCCGCAACAGGTTCATCAGGCCGCCCTGGCTGAGACGCAATCCGAACAGGTCGGACAACGCGTCCTGCAGCCGCGCGTATAGGACAGCGCCTGGAAGATTTTCAGGTAGGTCGCCACCGCGTGCAGGCGTGGGCCGAACGGGGTGCCGCGCGCCGCTGTCGGCGGTGCCGCCACAACCCGTGCTCCACAGGCCGGACAGTGCACCGCCAGCCGCCGGTGATGCACGACAATGGGCTGCACCTCCGGCAGCTCGATCCGCTCGTGCACGCTGACCGTCTCGGCTGGCAAATCCGCGATCAGCGCGGCTGCGCAGCAGGAGCACTGGTCGGGGACGGTGCTCGACGATCTCACCGGGCCGATCGCTCATGACCCGGCTATGACCGTCGTGGCCCAGCTTGGCACCACCCGGCTTGGAGCGCTCGCGCTGCGCCTTGCGATCCGTCGAGGGCGGCTTGGAGGACGTGCGCGAGGTCTTCTCCGGACGCTGCAGCCGCAGCACCAGTTCGATCAACTCCTCACGGCTCAGGCGCTCAAGCTCGCTCCGGCTCATGTCGCAATGGAAATCAGCGAAATCCGCTCTGTGCAAGGGCGTGGGTAATTACCTGTGAGATTCCTATAAACAACAGAAGTTATAATCTTTATTTTTGAATGCACATAAACCTTGATTCCACGTCAATGGATGTTTACTGTAGAAGTAGCAGTAATATTTTAGATAAGTTAACAAACTTTACTTATATTAAAGCAAATAGATAAATTACTAAAATAAGAATTCCGATATGTATTTCTCACTATGAGGATGCAGTATTTTGTTCAATAGAAAATTTCTACGATACGCTGATCTGTTTGCTCTAACGAGAGCGTATCGTGACGGGAAATTTGGTTTGTTCCAAAATTGGATGAAGGCCATCCTAAACTGGAGAAGACTCGCCCTTCTCGCTGCTCCTTGGCTGATCATGCTGCTCCCAGCGAACGCCCAGACAGCATCGCCCATCAACGCTCAAGGTCAGGTCGGCATGACGAGCTACGTCACGCTGCCTTTCGCGAGCGCGGTCTACCAAGGCTCCTGGGGATCCACCGCGGGCCTGGCTCCCGCGAACCTGTTCTGGCAGGTCGGTTCGCACTTCACGAGCGAGGCCACGATGGCCGCCGCGACGCAAGCCGCGCAGATCTTGACCGCGCAGAAGCTCGTGCCGGTCAGCGGCTCCCAACGCTGGGAGGATACCTACGAGGTCGCGCAGCCGATCTCGCTATTCCCGGGAGAGCCGGCCTCGTTCGCCGGGGACAGGAGCGCCGGCGTCGCGGCGGGTCCTGAGTTCCAGGCCTGGGTCCAGTGGACCGAGGCGCGACCCAACCTGCCGATCATGGCGAGCGACGGCGGCTCGATGCCGACCTACTTTCGGTCATGGGGCGGAAGCTGGGGCCACATCAGTCCCCTCATGCCGCTCGCGGCGAGCGATTGCCCGCAGGGGATGGCTACCTGCGACTACGGCGACTGGTATGCCAGCCGCTGGGGCGAAACCGCTGCCTTGAGCGGCGCCTACGGCATCTCACTGTCCGACTTCTCGGACAGCCAGCCAAGCCAGCTGTCAACCGCGCAAGGGTTCAACCCCGAGATCGTCGCCGGCTTCGAAGCGACCGAGCACGTGACCGTCCCGCCCGGTACCACGCTGCAGCGAGCGGCGTGGATCGCGGCCCACGCCATGTCAAAATGGAACGATTATCTATCGAGCGGCTACGGGAGATTCTACCAGGCTCTTTCGAGCCGCTTGTATAAAGCCACCGGACAGAATAGCCTCGTGATAGACCAATGTGGCTTGTGGCCGAGTTTGCGCCGTTTCTATGGGACAGATGAGCGCTTATTTACGAAGTACATCTCACCAAAAAACTACATATGCGTGTGGGACAACCAGTCAATGCAGGTCGGCCGCGGTGGACAGGACCCTGCTTTCGGCGTGGGCGCGTACGCGATCGCCGCGGCGCGCGAGCCGAACATGCGCAACGGCGCGAATTTGGAGGCGGATGATACCGCCTTTTGGCAGGCGATCGCCAGCTTCAACCCGACTTTGGACGCAGCCGACCAGCACGAGAAGGGGTTGAAGCTCCTAAAGCGGTCTTGGCTGGAAGCGAGCTGGGCGCACGTCGCGACGCGCCAGGGTCAGGTGAGGCGAGCCCTCGCCCTCATGTCGCGCGACTACTGGGACAGCGGCACACTGGATCCAACCCTGCAAAGCCTGATCACCTTGATCTACCCGGCAGCGCCGTTCGGCTTTGCCGTGTACTACTCGACCGCCGCCGAGCGAGCGGTCGAGCAGCAAGTGGCGCTCACCGACCCTTACAGCCAAGCCTACTACAATCCTGCTGAACTCCTCGCCCTCAAGAACGCCGGGGTACCCGTTCGGGTACTTCGTGAGCGACGCCGCGCTCGTTAAACTCCTGCCCGCCGCCGAACCATCCGCGTGGATCATACTCGAGCATCCGGAGTTGGTCCCGGCCACCGAGATGCAAGCGCTGAAGAGCGTCGCGCCGGTCCTCACCTCGGTCGCGCAGGTTCAGTCCTTCGCTGCGGCGCCGCTCGCGTTCACCAACGGCCTTACCGGCACCGCGTTCTACGACCAGAACGCGCGCCTTATCCTGACTGTGACCAACCCGACGGACTCCAACGTGACAGGATTCGCGATGCTCCACGGCATTCCCAGCGGGACATACAACATACTGGATCTTTTCGGGAATACCATGACGCAATTCACCGCCGTCTCTGGAGGAGGTGCGGTGCCGCTGACCGTGACTCGCTGGGACACGCGAGCCTTCGCGATCACGAGCGTCGGATCCCATTGAGGGGCGCATATCGGTGCCGGCGCACGCTAGTGGGTCATTTGCCACGCGGTCTGCCATTCTCGACGTTCCTGTTTCGGCGAGGGAGCGCTTGCTGCGTATGAGCGGCAGAGCCGCCGGTGCGATGTGTATCGTTGGAACGCCGCCGGCGTTGTCGGCGCCGACCGTTCCACACGAACGGGGTGGGCTTCTGGTTCCAGGCATGCGCTGTCTGCTCGAACCACGTGCCAATCTCTGCGGGGCTGCGCGGATGCTGTCTGTCGAGTGTGCGGCACTTGAGGATGCGCTGGATGGCTTCGGCCATGTTCAGCCAACTGCCGCCGAGCGGCGTGTAGAGCGGCATGATGCCGTGCTGGCACAGCCAGACCACCATCTCGGGCGTCTTGTGACCGGCCAGGTTGTCCCACACCAGCAGGACTCGCAGCGAGGGCAGTTGCTCGGGCAAATTGAAGCGTTCCGACAGCCCTTGCTGCCAGGATTTCCAGGCCAAGCGGTTCGCTACGGGGTCGATCGGCTCGGTTCCGGCTGGGAGTGCTGCGATGATCTCGCGCAAGGTCTCCTGGAGCCAGCCATGCAGGATCAGGTTGGTGCTGCTGGTCACCGGCTGGACGTGCACCGTGCCGGTCGCCGGCTGGAACAACGTCAGGATCTTGCTCGTGCCCGCCCGAACGTACTCGTGCGGTTGCTGCGCCGGTTCGCCATGCGGCTGCCAACTGCTGCCCGGATGCGGCACGGTCTGAAATGGACCCGCCTCGTCCTCGCACCACACCGCCAAACCCATCGATGGGCCGAGCGTGTAGGCCTGCTCAATCAGCCCCTTTTTGCGGCCGCGTCATGATCGCTGACCGTCACCGGGCCACCCTTGCGCTGGCGCGTGACCATCGCGCAGCGATCCCCCGGAGATACCGTGGTGCGCGTCAAGTGGGCAAAGGGGCATCCGGGAAAGGGGTGAACGGCTTCTGGGTGCGGATAACCGCGTGGGCGTAGACCAGGAGCTTACGCGCGACGGCAATCAGGATGACCTTGGGCGGCTTGCCGGCGGCGGTCATGCGGCTCACGAAAGCGGCGAGCGCCTTGTTGGTTCGCTTGGCACTCAGTGCACACATGTAGAGGGTGCTGCGCAGGCGCTCGCTGCCGATACGGCTCATCTTGCCTGGCTTACGCACTGAGGTGCCGGAGCTGTGTTCCTGCGGCGAGAGGCCTGCGAAGGCGGCGAGGGCTTTGGGCGTGAACTCGGCGATGTTGGGGAGTTCCGCCAGCAGGATGGTGGCCGAGACTTCGCCGAAGCCGGTGATGCTGCGCACGAGCCCGAGGTTGCGGGTCAGCATGGGATCGGCGGCGACGAGCTGGCGCACCTCCGCCATGACGGTCGCGATCTGCTGGTCCAACCATTCGAGGTGGGCGGTGATGGAGGCTGCGACCGCGGGCGAGGCAAAGCCGGCCTGCCGGCGGTTGAGTTCCTGCACGCGAGCAGCCTTGAGCGCGTCGCAGCGCCGGACCAGCTCACGCAGCTCGCGCAGGTGGGCGGCCGGCGGCGTCCAGGCCGAGGGCATGTGAGCGCGGCAGAAGCGGGCGATCAGCGCCGCGTCGAGCCGATCGGTCTTATTGCGCGCCAGCTCGCTCTCACCGAAAGCCTTGATGCGCGCCGGGTTGACGACGCTGACCTGCACCTGCTTGCCATGCAGGAAGGCCGCCAGGTCCAGGCCCCAGTTGCCGGTCGCCTCCATGCAGACGTGCAAGGGGGCTGCCAGGTCAGGGCGGTGCTTGGCGAGCCAGGCCAGCAGCTGCTCGAAGCCGGCCTCGGTGTTGGAGAAGGTCGCGTGCCTGAGACGCCCGCCAATCAAGAGGGCGACGTCGAACTTGGCTTTGCTGATGTCGATGCCGACGATGTCCATGGTGTCTCCGTGTTCGGCTGTCCGGCCCGCCTCCCATCGGCCACCCTTGTAATCAAGCTCTCCAGCCAAGCTGGCGCCCCGCATACCGTTCAGCCAGGAGGCAAGCGCTGCGGCGGGTCCCTATCTCCGGGACGGGCAGACAAGCCCGAGGGACAGACAGGATCACCGCCGCGGCAGCTGCAATCGGCCAATCGCACCTGCCGACTCAAGACTTACAAGGGAGAGGCCGCAGAGCGGCCTCAAGGCCGGTGTCGCACCAGGTGCGGCTCTTCTGCCAACTCCGGCCAGCCGCGTGCAAGGCGCGCCAGATCGTATAGGTGCTGACTTCCGGCAGGCCATCCGGCGCTTCGCGCAAGGCGCGGCGAGCTGCTCAAGGACCAGTTCGCCGTGCCGTCAATGACCCGATCCGGCGTGCGCTCGGCTTCGGCCAGGATACGCTGCTGCTGCGGCTCGCGGTAGCAGATCGGCGGCCCACCGCCGTGGCGCGGCATCATCGCGCCCAGCCCTTCGGCGTTGAAGCGCGCCACCCAGCGGGCGAGCGTGTCGCCATTGCTGCGGCCAACCCGTTGCGCCGCCGCCGTGTAGCTCTGCCCATCCGCCACCCCCAGCAACGCCGTCGCACGCGCGACCTGCGCCGAAGGCGCACTGCGCGACCGAACTTCAGCCGCAACAGCGTCGCCCGCTCCTCTTCGCTCAACGAGCGCAATGGATCCTTTTGCCGCCGCGACATCAGCCACCTCGCCCCTTCTTGAGGAATCCAGTATGGCAGATCGCGTGGCAAATGACCCACTAGTGCTCCGTCAGCCTTGATCTGACGCTTTTAGGGCCGACCTGCTGCCGAGGGGTGGCAGCGGGAGGCGGGGATGGCGAAGCGGTATCGGGTGACGCTGACGGCGGAGGAGCGGGACGAGCTTGACCGGCATGATCTCGCGCGGCAAGGCGGACGCGCGCAAGCTGGCGCACGCGCGGGTGCTGCTGCAGGCGGACGCGGCCGAGGCGGGGCCGGGCTGGGCGGATGCGGCGATCGCCGAGGCGCTGCGGGTCAGCCTGCGCACCATCGAGCGGGTGCGCCAGCGCTTCGTCGAGGAGGGGCTGGAGGCGGCGCTGCTGCCCAAGCCGAGCCTGCGGGTCTACGCGCGCAAGCTGGACGGGGCGCAGGAGGCGCGGCTGATCGCCCTGGCCTGCTCCGACCGCCGGAGGGCAAGAAGCGCTGGACGCTGCGGCTGCTGGCCGAGCGGATGGTGGCGCTGGAGGTCGTGTCCGACCTGAGCCACGAGACGGTGCGCCAGGCGCTAGGAAAAAAACGCGCTCAAGCCGCACCTGCGGCGGATGTGGTGCATCCCGCCGAAGCACTCGGCCGAGTTCGTCTGCCACATGGAGGACGTGCTGGAGGTTTACTGCCGCCCGCCGACCCGCAGCGCCCCGTGGTCTGCCTGGACGAGTCGAGCAAGCAACTGATCGGCGAGGTCCGCACGCCCCTGCCGCCCGACCCGGCCAGGTCGCGCGCTATGACTGCGAGTACGTCGCAACGGCACCGCCAACCTGTTCCTGGCCTTCGAGCCGCTGGGCGGCTGGCGCGAGGTGGAGGTCACCGACCGGCGCCAGCGCGGCGACTGGGCGCGCTTCGTCGGGACCTGGTCGACGGGCGCTACAAGGACGCGGAGAAGGTCGTGCTGGTCATGGACCAGCTCAACACCCACTCCCCGGCCTCCTCTACGAGGCGTTCCCGCCGCCGAGGCCAAGCGCCTCGCGGACAAGCTGGAGGTCCACCACACCCCCAAGCACGGCTCCTGGCTGAACATGGCCGAGATCGAGTTGAGCGTCTTCCGCCGCGACCTGCCGGAGCGCGTGGCCGACAGGACAACGCTGGAGCGCCATGCCGCCGCGTGGCAGCACCGACGTAACGCCACCACTACCAAAGCAGACTGGCGCTTCACCACTGCCGACGCCCGCATCAAGCTGCAGAAACTCTACCCGTCAATGTAGGACTGACAGAGCACTAGTCGAGACTGAGAGCCTGTTTGAATGACCGGCGTGGTTCAGAATCTGCCCGATACCGTTGGCGAAGTCGGCGAGCTGGACCCACGCGGCGGTGTAGGATGGGGTTCCCGCCCGGAGGCCATTGCCATGTCGCTCCGCCCGCAGCAGCCGACTCCCGCCCGTGCCCGACGACACGGCCCGCATCGCCCGGGCCGCGTTCCGGCGCGGCAACCCGTATGTGCTCCTGCGCGACCAGCTCGGCGCCGTGTTCGACGACGCGGGCTTCGCCGACCTCTACCCCGCGCTCGGCCAGCCGGCTTACGCGCCGTGGCGCCTCGCGCTAGTCACGCTCATGCAGTTCCGCGAAGGGCTGAGCGACCGCCAGGCGGCCGAGGCGGTCCGCGGCCGGATTGACTGGAAGTACCTACTCGCCCTCGACCTGACCGACGCCGGTTTCGACTTCACAGCGTGCTCTGCGAGTTCCGCGCCCGCCTGCTCCAGCACGAGGCCACCGAGCGCCTGCTCGAGC
Source organism: uncultured Alphaproteobacteria bacterium (assembly GCA_963777295.1). Taxonomy (GTDB): domain Bacteria; phylum Pseudomonadota; class Alphaproteobacteria; order Sphingomonadales; family Sphingomonadaceae; genus Allosphingosinicella. Next base: position 28,102 of record CAVZPV010000004.1, on the reverse strand, counting down.
GCGTGCTGGGCGCCGCCCGCGAGGGCGGGCTGCTGAAGGCACGAGGCCGGCAACGCACGGACAGCACGCACGTGCTCGCAGCCATCCGCACGCTGAACCGTCTCGAGCTGATGGGCGAGACGCTGCGGGCGGCGCTGAACGCGATCGCCGCCGTCGGCGCCCGACTGGCTGCGCGGCTCGCGCCTGCCCGACTGGCACGAGCGCTACGACCGTCGGGTCGAGGACATGCGCCTGCCCGAGACCGGGCCCAAGCGGGACGCCTACTCTCGTCCAGGTCGGAGCGCACGGCTTCCTGTTGCTCGACGCGCTGGACGGGGCCGAGCGCGCCGCCGGGACGCGGCCGCGCTGCCCGCGGTCGCCGTGCTGCGCCGGGTGTGGGCGCGTCACTTCGAGCGGGCGCAGGACGGTCCGGATGCGGTCAGCGCGCGTCGACGCCCAGCTCCGGCGCTGCAGGCCCGCGGTCCGGGCGACCGCATCGAGTTCGCCCTACGACATCGACGCGCGGTTCCGGACCAAGAGCGAGCATGACCTGGATCGGCTACATGGCCCACTTCACCGAAACCTGCGACGAGGGCGCGCCGCGCCTGGTGGTGCACACCGACACCACGCCGGCCAACATGCACGAGGCGACGCGAACTGAGCCGATCCACGCCGCACTCGCCGCCAAGGGCCTGGCGCCGGCCGAGCACCTCGTCGATGCCGCCTACGTCAGCGCCGGGCACCTGCTGGGCGCCCGCGAGCGCTACGGCATCGACCTGGTCGGCCCACCGCGGCGCGATGTCACTTGGCAGCGGCGGAGCGAGGACGCGTTCGGCGTCAGCGACTTCGTCGTGGACTGGGAGCATCGGCGCGTGCGCTGCCCGGAAGGCAAACGAGAGCACGCACTGGGGCGAGCAGGGCCAAGGGACGCGGCCCCTACGTCAAGGTCGGCTTTCGCCCGGCGCGACTGCGCGGCCTGCCCGTCCCAGGCGCGATGCACGCGGACGCAAGGACATGGCCGCAGGCTGACCTGCATCCGCGCCCGAGCACGAAGCACTCACGGCGCGCGCGGGCACGCGAGCAGAGCGAGGAAGGCCGGCAGCTCTATGCCCAGCGCCAGGGCATCGAGGGCACGTTCTCACAAGGCGTGCGCGCCTTTGGCCTGCGCCGGGCGCGCTACCGCGGCCTGGCCAAGACCGGCCTGCAGAGCGTGGCCACGGCTGCGGCGCTCAACCTCGACCGGCTCGGGGCCTGGCTCACGAAACGCCCGCTGGCCCCCACGCGCATCTCACGTTTCGCCGCGCTCGCAGCCTAACCGCCGACTTCGCCAACGGTATCCTGCTCGTTTCGGGTTACACAGGCGCGCGGAAGCTGCCGGCCTGTGAGGGCCGGATTTCGACTGGAAGGGTGTCCTGTGCGGGAGGCGGCCAGCCTCCCCGGGTCAAGCGCGCTGGGGCTGAAGCGGTCCCAAGCCCAGCAGGGTCAGCCAGTGCGTATGGCCTTGGCCGGTCATCAACTCGCGCGGGCTCTTACCCTGGCGCTCGGCATGCCGGCTGCGCAGGAAGCGGCGGTGGTTCAGGAAGAACCGCAGCAAGTCCAGATATGAGCCGCCGAGATGGCGGCGCAGAGTGAAGTAGCTGCGCAGCCGCGAATTGAGGTTCTCCACCAGCGAACTGTTGCGCGGCGTGTCTATCATGGCCCGGCTGACGGCAGTCGAACAGGGCGTGGAGCTTGCCTCCATCTTCGCGCGTAGCCGGTTCCACCCCTGCCAATAAGCGGGCGAGGTGGTGGGCACGCGGTGCAACACGCACGCCTCACGCACCAGGGGCTCGGCGATGGCGTGGGCGCGCGCGACCTCGGCCAGCTTGGCATCGAGCACGCCGGCAAAGGCGAGCAAGTCGTCGCGCTGGTTCTGCAGGGCGACGCGCACCGGGCGGATGCGCCGTGCGTCTTCGGGCTCGCGGGCGGCGAGCTCGGCGACGATGAAGTCGAACAGCTCGCGCCGGGTCGCCAGGTCCGGGCCGGCGAGGGCCAGAACGTCGTGGCGCAGCCAGTGCACGAGCGTCCGGACGTCGCGCGCGAGCCAGTGCGCTTGGGCTTCGGCCTGTCGGGCAAGCTCCAGCTGGACGGCAAGCTCGTGGTCTGGACTCGCGCCGGCCGGCGCGGCCGATCTTGGCCTGCAGCGTCTTGCGCCGCGACGTGGCACCCTGGGCGAGGCGCTGCAGCGTGTTGGCCAGACCTTCGCCTGGCGCTGGATGTGGAACACGTCGCCATGGCAGGGCGCGTCGCCCCAGGCCGCCCTCTGCCCGGCACGCAAGCCCTGCCCGGCATCGGCGATGGTGTAGTCGGGCCGCAGCCCCTGCGCGGCGGCGTCGAGCAGGTGCACGCCCCAGGTGTCCGCGTCGCGGCGGTCCGCCGCGACGAGGAGATAGACTGTATGTTCGTCGTCCAAGCGGTGGCTCGTCCCGCGGTATGCGACGAGCGAGGGTTGCGCTGGATGGGCCAGAGCAGAGCCTCACGCATAGCGGGGACGAGCCGTGCAGCAGGATCGCGAAGTCTACGTGGGCCTGGACACATCGAAGCTGAAGATCTCAGTCGCACTGGCCGAGGCCGGACGCGATGGCGAAGTGCGTTTCCTCGGCGACATCGACAGCACGCCCGAGGCGGTCGGGCGCTTGGTCGCGAAGCTCGCCAAGCGGCACGCACGGCTCAGCTTCTGCTACGAGGCCGGGCCGACGGGGTATGGGCTGCACCGGCAGATCACAGCCCTCGGCCACGACTGCGCCGTGGTCGCCCCCTCGCTGATCCCGAAGCGCCCGGGCGAACGGGTCAAGACCAACCGGCGGGACGCGATCACCCTGGCCAAGCTGCACCGCGCCGGGGAGCTCACCGCGGTCTGGGTCCCCGACCCCAACCACGAAGCGGTGCGCGAGCTCGTGCGCGCCCGCGAGGTCGCCATGGAGGACCTGCGCCGCTGTCGTCAGCACCTGCAATCCTTCCTGCTGCGCCACGGGCGCGTCTTCACCGGTCGTGCTGCGTGGACCAAGGCGCACACGCGCTGGCTGTGCGAGCAGGCCTTCGAGCATCCCGCACAGCACCTCGTGCTGACGGAGTATCGCCAGGCCATCGAGGATGCCCAGACACGGCTGGAGCGCCTGACCCAGCAAGTCACTGAGGCGGTCGCATCGTGGTCCATGGCTCCGGTGATCGCGGCCTATCAGGCGCTGCGCGGGGTCGCTTTCCTGAGCGCCGTCACCTTCGCGGTCGAGATCGGCGACGTGCGTCGCTTCGACAACCCGCGACAGCTCATGGCCTACCTGGGCCTGGTGCCGGCGGAGCACTCGACCGGCGAGCGCGTCCGGCGTGGCGGCATCACCAAGGCCGGCAACGGCCGGGTCCGGCGCGTGCTGATCGAGGGCGCCTGGACCTATCGCTTTCCGGCGCGGGTCGGTCAGCGCTTGCAGGAGCGGCTGCAAGATCTGCCGAAAGCCGTGCGCGAGATTGCCTGGAAGGCGCAGGTCCGCTTGTGTGGCCGCTACCGCAAGCTCATGGGCCGCGGCAAGCGCCAGACCGTGGTCGCGACCGCGATCGCGCGCGAGATGGCGGCCTTCTTGTGGGCTATCGGAGAAGTCACGCCGCTCCCGCTGACCTGAGCTGGCGGGTTGCAATCGACATTTCACGCCAGAGGAGGGCAGACCAAGCCTGACATCTTTGTTGCGCAAAGCTGGGGGCAGGGCCACGGTGGGGAACCCTCGATATTGTTATGTGGCCGACATCGGTCGATGCCCGCAGGTAGACCAAGGCAGCCCCGGACGAACAAACGGAAATGCGGTAGCCAATCCGCGCATCAGAGCCTGTTGACCGTCGTCTCAGCTGTCCTGCCGGTAGTGTCTCAGTTTGAAATCGGGCAAGGATTCGACCCTGCCCAAGCCGCTGAATTTGGCTGAGTTTTCGTTTCGGTAATTTCGAACTGAGACACTACCGTCCTGCCTCCTGCCTTGCGCAACAACTAGAGGCTGCTTCAGCCTGCACCTTCCTGCAGGCACGTCGCCTCACGCCCAACAACGTTGACAACGAACATCAGAACAATACGTCGACGCCGCATCGACACCGGCCAACACGGGTGTTGCACCCTGGAAGATCTCGTCGTGCAAGCCCACACGAATGCCCGACAAGTCCTGGCCGTGGTTGATCGCGCTGGCCTGCCGTGTGGCCGACTGAAGCACGCTGTGAACGCTGCCCAGGCTGACGGGCACGCCCAGCAAGTCACGCAGGAACTCCACGACGCCGCGATACGCGCTGCGGCAGATCAGCGGCAGCGCGACGATCACCTGGCGCAGCCAGGCCTTGGTCACCGCCAGCTCGAACAGCACCTCATTGTCCGGCGTGGCAGATGAGAAGGCGTCATCCAGCGTCGCGCGGCCCTTGTGCATTTGCTGGTAGACGAACTTGCGGCTCACCCCGTGCCGGGCAGCCAGGTCGCTGAGCGTCTCCGATCGCGCCAACGCCTGGATGGTCAGGTCCTTGCGGTCACTCTCGCGCAGCCTCGCTGCTGCGCCAACACCTCGGTCCATACTCGCACCACAGCTGAAAGCCTGAGGGTGCCATCACCTGCCTTGGCAGCGCCAACCCAGCTTCACGTGTGACCCGGCTTTGAACCACGCCCGAAACGAGCTCGCGCCGAGGCAGGGATCGGGCGCTGGAAGCAGGTGATCGGGGACGGGCTGCGCTCGCATACGGACGAGTGCCGGGCGACCGAGGTGGAGGTCGTTGTGTATGCGCTCAACCGCATGTTGGATTTGGGACGCCCGAACTACGTCCGCACTGCCTGACCCCGGAACGGGGTAGGGGTGATGCGCCCGCTACCCCGACCCATGCACCATCTGTGGACGCCCCCCTCCGGGCAAGGGAAAACTTCAGGACTGCAGTGACGCGTAGTCGGATGCTGCCATCTGTCCGGCCTGCAGTGCGGCAGCGAGCCGCCTCGGGCCTGCATGGGAGTTCGCGGATCGGGTCCAAATCACGCAGGGCGTACTCAACCCGAACTACGGATAACGGGTGAGGGGATTCCCAAGGAACCAAGGCCTTGGCAGCATCGGTTTGCGAAGACTGAGCGTCAAACCCGGTTCCGGAGTGCCCCCTCAGTGAGCGTCGATATCACAGCCCTGTATTGCTGTCTCGATGACTTCTGCAAAGCGTTCGAAGAGTGGGAGACGCATCGGCTGATCCCCTCGGCGCAGACACGACAACGCCCCGGCAAGCTGTCGCGTGCCGAGATGCTGTTCATCGTGGTGCTGTTTCACCTCTCAGCCTTCAAGCACTTCAAGGCGTTCTACACCTACGGGATCGGCCAGCAGCACCGCGCCTGTTTCGGCGATCTGCCGCATTACGACCGTTTCGTCAGCCTCATGCCACGGCTGTTCACACCGCTGATGGTGCTGCTGCACAGCCTCAGCGGCGAGCAGACAGGCGTCTACTTCGCCGACTCCACCAAGCTCGCCGTCTGCCACAACCGCCGCATCCACCGTCACAAGGTCTTCGACGGCCTCGCCGCCCGCGGCAAGACCAGCATGGGTTGGTTCTACGGGCTCAAGCTGCACTTCGTGATCAACCACAAAGGCCAGGTCATGGCGCTCAAGATCACCCCCGGCAACACCGCCGATAGCTCCGTGCTGGATGAGATAACCCGTCAGCTTACGGGCAAGCTCTACGCCGACAAAGGCTATATCGGCCGCACGCTGTTCAAGGCACTCTGGCAGCGCGGCCTGCACCTTATCACCAGCATCCGGCGCAACATGCGGAATTACCTGATGCCGCTGGCCGACAAGGTCATGCTGCGCAAACGCTTTGTCATCGAGACCGTGCTCGATACCCTCAAGTCCGAGATGGGTCTGGAACATTCGCGGCACAGGTCGGTGACGAACGCCATGGTCCATGTCCTGTCCTGCCTCGTCGCCTACGCCTTCAGGCCGGGCAAGCCCTCGATCTCGCTCACAGGCCAGCGTATCGAGGCGTATCCGTAGTTGGGGTTACTCAGGTACGGTGTTGCAGCCTGGTTATCCCGATCCCGTCTCGCCGACCGTTGCGCCATGCCCTCCTTCCGCTCGCCCTACGCCCTCGCGACCGCGGCGCGCTTACGCCGCCACGGCCGGAGCCCGATACACGCCGCCTTTGACCAGCAGGGCCCAAACAGTGCGGGCCATCTTGTTGGCCAGGGCCACGGTGACCAGCATCCTCGGCTTGCGCGCCAGCATCCGCGCCAGCCACGAGCCCTCCGGTGCGCCGCGCTGGTTCGCCCAGCGCACCACCGCGCTCGCGCCGAGGATGAGCAGGCGCCGGATGGTCCGCTCACCTTGCTTCGACACCGCACCGAGCTTCTGCTTGCCGCCGCTCGACTTCTGCAACGGCGTCAGCCCGAGCCAAGCCGCGAAATCCCGTCCGGCACGGAACCCTTCCGGTGCCGGCACGAGTGCGGTGATCGCGGTCGCGGCGATCGGGCCGACACCGGGGATCGTCAGCAACCGGCGTGCGACCGGGTCGGCCTTGGCGCGTCGGGTGATCTCGGCATCCAACGCCTTGATCTGCGCTTCCAGTGCCCGGAACGTGCCGACCAGCACCGCCAAGATCGATCGTGCGCTCTCGGGCAGCGCGGTGCTCGGGTCCTCGACGTGGGCGATCACGGCATCGGCGTGCGTGATGCCTTGCGCGACCACGTAGCCGTACTCGGACAAGTGCCCGCGCAGGGCGTTGATGCACTGCGTGCGCTGGCGCACCAGCAGGTCGCGGGCCCGGAACACGACCCCGTTTGCCTGCTGTTCTTCGCTCTTCACCGGCACGAAGCGCATGCTCGGCCGCGTTGCTGCCTCGCAGATCGCCTCGGCATCCGCCATGTCGTTCTTCTGCCGCTTCACATATGGCTTGACGTAGGCCGGCGGGATCAGCCGCACCGTGTGGCCCAGCTTGCCGAGCTCACGCGCCCAGTGATGCGCCCCGGCGCACGCCTCCAGCGCCACCACGCACGGCTCCTGGGCAGCGAAGAACTGCACCACCTTGGCCCGCGTCAGCCGCTTGCGAAACACCACCCGGCCGGTCGCATCTGCGCCGTGCGCTTGGAAGATGTGCTTCGCGAGATCCAAACCAATCGTGCTAGCCTGCCCCACGGACGCCTCCTCATGTGGTCGGTCGACACCACCACCTTGGCACACTGATGCCGTCAGGGGGCGTCCACCCCATCACGCCGGCGTCAGTTTCTACTGAAGAAATCCATGGAGTCTTTATGAGCGCTGCCCGCCCGAAAGTAGCGAAATCCCATATTGCAAATGCTCTGGACTACTTTAGGGTAGTCAATGATGTCCGGATGGAACTCAGCAATAATCGATTGCACGCGTTCTAGCCATGCCAGATCGCCGCTGAGCAGCGGCTCTTCACCCCCCTCTATGTCCAATTTCACTAGATCAACTATCGCCGTGTCGCCGAGTTTAGACAGGATAGTGGCCATGCTAAGCAATGTCACGGGGCGGCCAGTTGTGGTTACACGGCCCAAATTCGAAGACGCAGAGTCTTCGAAGAAGGCCGTGCCATCCAGTGGTCCAACCGCAGCTTCGATGACTTGCGCACTGACGCCGTTGTTGTCCAAATTCTCCCTAGCCAAACGCGCATTCGCTGGCGAGGGTTCAACAGCAATTATCTTTGTAAATCCGTATCTCTTGGCAAACCACAGGCTCGTTAGGCCTATATTAGCGCCGAGATCCACTAGGATTTTCGTTCTCGCCTGTACCGGCAGCTTGTATACCTCGTCAAGCCATACCTCTCGAACGGACTGAATGTCTCCGCGATTGAGCCGATAGCGGAGCCGGACGCCGGGCCGCAGCCGGATTTCGTGCTCTTTATCGTCCCTTTTTAACCGAACGAGGAGTATATCAGTGGAATAGCGAATTAGTGACGTGAAATCTTCGGCCTTTCTGGCCATTTTTGCAATGTCTGTATCCCAAGCTCAGCACAGCTCTTATCTTCTTTGATCCACGGCAGATGAAGGTCATTTTCTCGCCTTTGAGTTATTCTGCACGGACCTGAAAAGAGCGTGCAGAATTGCCCGGGATGATCGGAGCTGCCACCGGAGAGCGCGGCTCATCACTTCGAGAGGAAGTGGTCGCTCTCGCGTGATGATCCGACATTCCTTAGATGACCGCCGATTTTGTCGACTCATTGTGGACGATAGGCATCGTTTTGCCCTTCTTGCAACAATCTGGGGTTCTCGTCATTGGGGTGCTGAAAGTGACGCGTAACCGAGGGCAGATTGAAGTTGCCCCGTTTTCGTGGTTCTCCCGCACTTTGATATTGGTGGCGAATTCGGCGCGGCTCAGTTAGGCCGCGAGCGGGTGCAGCTGCGCGAAGGCGGAGTGCCGCGTTTGCGCCTTCGGTTCGTCCGCCAGCCATCTCAGTAATCGGACGAGGTTCATCGCTGCCGCCGTCATCAGGTGGGCGAGGTGCGTCTTCGCGTGCCCGAAATACGGCGTCCGCCGGAGCCGAGACGAGCGCACGCCCTGCGCAATCGTGCCCTCGACCCCGGCCCGCCGCGCGTACTCGGCCGCGAAGTCCGCGGTCTGCTCCCGCGCCCGCCCGATGCGCAGCGCCTCGTGTTGGGCTTCGGGGCGGATCGTGATCGCCCGGCGTGCCGAGGTCGAGCGCGTGCACTGCGGCCGGAGCGAGCACGCCCGGCAGTCGGCGACCGCGAACTTGATCTTGATCACCGGCGTCGTGCCGCGGGCGAGCGCCGGCGTCCAGCTTTGGCTCGCCTTTCCGGCCGGACACGTCGCCCGCTGCTGGGCGAAGTCGATGGCGAAGTCCCGCGCGGCGAACCCAGCGCCGGCCTGGGCCTGCCACTGCCGGTCGCCGCGGGTCGGGCCGATCAGATCGACCCCGTAGCGCTCCCGGGCGTCGACGAACAGCGCTGAGTTCACGAAGCCGGTGTCGGCGACGTGGGTCGTCGGGAGCAGGCCCCGCGCGTCGAGCGCCGCATGGATGGTCGAGGTCACCGCGTCGTCCGAGACCGCGGCGGTCGTTGTCTCGACGTTGGTGATCAGGTTCGGGGTGCTGTCGTCGCACGTCTCGGTCAGGTGCACCTTGTAGCCGCTCCACACGGTCGCGCCCTTGGTCGCGTAGCGCGCCTCCGCGTCGTATGGCGAGCCGATATACCGGCCCGACGGCGGCACCTGATCGTTCGCCCGCCAGCCGACGCGGGGACCCTCCGGCCCGTGCTCGACGAGGAAGTTCTGTATCCAGACCTGTCGCAGGGTCTCGAGGGCAGCCACGTCCCGCAGGGCGGGCGGCGCGCCGTCCGCCGTGGCGAGAGCCAGCAGCGTGAACCCGTCGACGCCGGTCTGCACGGCCCACGCCCGACGCCCAGCCTCGCTCTTCGGCAGCCGGAACTCGCTCGCCCGAAGTCCATACCGGTCGACCCACGCCGGGGTCGTGTGCGCGCGCAGCCAGTCGGGCGCCGTCGTCGCCAGCGCGTTCAGCGCGTGGCGCAATGTTTCCCCGACGACTTCGAGCCGGCTCATGGTGCGCTAGGCCCTCGGCCGTCCCCCGAGCTCACATGGCTCCGAGGCGTGCGTGGAGTCGCTGCGCTGCCGTCCGCCGCCCTTCAGCAGCCCGCGCCCTCGCGCCAGTTCGAGGATCGCGTCGAAGAGCCGGCCCTCCGCCCCGTGCGCGAGAAGGCGCGTGCGGAACTCGCTCAGGACAGTGTGGTCGAAGCCGACGTCGGTCAGCTCCAGGCACAGCAGATACTTCCAGTCGATCCGCGTGCGGACCGCCTCGGCGGCTTGCCGGTCGGTCAGCCCCTCCATGAACTGCAGGAGCGTCGCGAGCGCGAGCCGGACCGGCGCCTCGGCGGGCCGCCCCCGGGCCGGGAACAGGTCAGCGAAGTCGCGATCCGCGACGACCATGTGCAGGTCGTCGTAGAGACGCATGACCGGATTGCCCTTTGGGAAGATCGCCCGCGCGACCTGCGCGGTCTGGTCTGGCACCACGTACGTGCGCTTCGCGTCGAGCGACATCACCCACCCCCGGCTGACTTGCGGCCGCGTCGTCGCCGAGATGCGGCGCGCGGGCCGTCCTCTCATCGCAGGAGCCGCGCCGAATTCGCCACCAATATCAAAGTGAGGGAGAGCCGAAATCCAGGGACCAGCTCAGACTTTGACGGTCTATGCGGCCCGTTCCTTCGGTTCCGGCTTGCGTTCAAGCATTGGACTTTACCGATGCCTACCCGAGTAGCCTACCAGCCTTGGGCGTCACTGGCGGGGGGCCGGATGCAACGTCAGGCCTGTCTCGGCCTCATCCACCCTCGCGGCGGGATACACGGCCAGCGCCAGCGCAAGGTTATCGCGGAACGACGCCCGGAAGTGGAACAACTGCTTGACGGTCGGGCTGAACTGCATCCGCAGCGAGGTCCACGTCACGCGCCTCGGCTTGCTCAGAGCGTGTAAACGGTAGGCAAGCCAGCAATAGATGTCGAGCGCCATGCTGTTGTTCTTGATGGCGGAGATCGCGCTCTCCTCAATCGGGACCGGGTGCTTCCACAACTGCTCGTAGAAGCTCTCTCCGACAGCCGCGCCGTCTCCACGAACAGGTCGCCCTGGTCCCCTCCCCCGTCTACGAACATGGCGGTATCGAGGATGTTCTGGTTGATGAGCCCGGACCTCGTCCCGGCCTGTATGTGGAGGTTCTGTCAGGTCTCGCGCCATGGCCTAGCCGCTGCAAGATGAGATCGGTATAGAGCCCCCCTCAAAGCTGGGGCGGACAGGATGCGGTGTGTCGAGTGCGGGTCAGACGCGGTCAGCGAGCGGCCCGAGCGCACCGCCCAGGGCTACCGCAGGTTCCGCTGCCGTGCCTGCGGCAAGCAGTTCAACGAGCGCACCGGCACCGTGCTGAACTGGGCGCAGTATCCCTCCGACGTCATCGCGCTCGTGGTGCTCTGGCGCTTGCGCTACAAGCTCAGCTTGCGCGACCTGCCGGGATGTTTGCCGTGCGCGGCATGGTGTTCAGCTACGAGGCCGTGCGCGACTGGGAAGCCAAGCTTACGCCGGCGCTCGCCGAGGAACTGCGTCGCAAGCGCCACGGCAGGGCAGGGCAGGGCAGGCCGGAGCTGGTATGTCGACGAGACCTACGTCAAGGTCGACGGGCGCTGGTGCTACGTGTATCGCGCCATCGACAGCTCCGGCGCGCTCGTGGACGTGCTGTTCAGCGAGCATCGTGACATGAAGGCGGCGCGTGCCTTCTTTCGGTCAGCCAAGACAGTGGTTCTGTCAGAACTCGCGCCAGCAAGTATAGCCGGTGCTCTCGGACCTGCGGCCGGGGTCGATCAGGCCGCTTCCAAGATGCCCAGCACCGTCACGGTCCGCTGAAAGAAGAGCAGTCCGCGGCGGAAGGCGGGGACGCGCTGGTTGCGGCGGGTGCGAGGACGAAAGTAGTTGCGCAGCTCATCGTAGCCTCGACAGAACCGCGCCGCTGATCGGGGGCACTTGAAGCCCAGCGTCGGCCAGTAGCGGCCTTTCAAGCCGCGGTGATCTTGTTCCAATCTGTTATTCAAGTAGCGGTTGGTCCGGTGCCGCACCTCCTTGCCCAGCTCGGTGCGGATAGCGCGGGGGTAGCTGTCGTGGCCGTCCGTCGTGACCCGGTCCGGCGTGACGCCGGTCACTGTCTTGGCTGACCGAAAGAAGGCACGCGCCGCCTTCATGTCACGATGCTCGCTGAACAGCACGTCCACGAGCGCGCCGGAGCTGTCGATGGCGCGATACACGTAGCACCAGCGCCCGTCGACCTTGACGTAGGTCTCGTCGACATACCAGCTCCGGCCTGCCCTGCCCTGCCCTGCCGTGGCGCTTGCGACGCAGTTCCTCGGCGAGCGCCGGCGTAAGCTTGGCTTCCCAGTCGCGCACGGCCTCGTAGCTGAACACCATGCCGCGCACGGCAAACATCTCCGGCAGGTCGCGCAAGCTGAGCTTGTAGCGCAAGCGCCAGAGCACCACGAGCGCGATGACGTCGGAGGGATACTGCGCCCAGTTCAGCACGGTGCCGGTGCGCTCGTTGAACTGCTTGCCGCAGGCACGGCAGCGGAACCTGCGGTAGCCCTGGGCGGTGCGCTCGGGCCGCTCGCTGACCGCGTCTGACCCGCACTCGACACACCGCATCCTGTCCGCCCCAGCTTTGAGGGGGGCTCTATACCGATCTCATCTTGCAGCGGCTAGGCCATGGCGCGAGACCTGACAGAACCCGACTGGTCAGCATCCGGCACTGCGACCAGCCAAAAGCGTGTTTCGGGCACTGCGTCCGCGTCCCGGAGCACGCGGAATGAATCCTCCTCTTTAATGCGGAAGTAGAGTTGATGGCTGTCACGGAAACAGCTGACGACATCTCGATTATGCGCCGAGTATTTTGTGAGTATCGAGTTCCCCATGCACCTCGATCAGCCAGGTTGCGCCGCGTCGCAATGTTTCGACGGCGCCGCCGAGTGCCATCAACTCGTAGCCCTCAATGTCCATGAATATGACGGTAGGATGGCCAAATTTTTGTGCTAGGCCGTCAATTGTGACTGACCGCACGGCGCTTCCCGCATGGGTACCGGTCACGACCTCCCCGTTGCCCGTCTGGGAAAACGCGATCCTGTCCTCGTTGCCGCCGACCACGGCGTGAATTGTGCTGAGATTGCCAATCCCATTTAGCTTCACATTCGCTACTCCGATGTTGGCGTTGTGCTTCGTTCCTTCGACCGCGATCACCTTGCCGGACGGCGCAACCTCCTTGGCCAGCAGCATGGCGACAAGATTTTGGTGAGCACCAAGATCGAACACTAGCGCACCGTCGCGCAAACCATTCTGACCCAACAAGTCGAACTCGGAGGAACGATCCCAGTCATGATCATACCAACCGAGGGCCATTGGATCTCGGATGTGCACTTTGAGCCGATGCCCGCCATAGTTGCGCTCAACAATATATTTGCGGAACAGCATCAAATGCGCGCGGTGCATGCCCTCGCGGAACCGCAAATGCAACCCTGGGAACTTCTGCCGGGTGTATCCTGCTATGATGCTCCTCATTACACTTCTCCTTACAACCTTCGGGCCGGACCGGGGAGGGTCAACGTGGGTGAGTTGCAGCATGGAGTTCTCCAGGCGTGAAATCGTGCTGTGGCTGACGTTGAAATCACGGGCGATGTCACAAAGGAGATCGCCACTGTCGCGGTGCTTGATGGCTTCTTGGCGCTGGTGCGTTGTAAGCTTGAACGGTCGGGCAAGGTGATGCCGAGGACACGCTGGACCCAGGCGCGCCTGGCGTCGGCTTCCGACATGGACCTCCCCCGAGGCCGATGCGACGTTGGGCTGGCTCGCGGGCCAAGTCAATACGCGCCCACGGCCCCCAAGAAGACGACAAAGTGCGGCCGAGCTGCTGACGTCCCGCGGCAAGCAGGCCGCTCTAGAAGCTGGTTTGGATCGGGAGGTGATCGAAGCAGCCGCGACCTATCTTGGGGATGAGGACACAGCGCTGTCCTTCGCCTACTCGGGATGGGCGCAATGCGCGTTGCCCCACCGGCGCCTCACGGACGATCGGGCCTGGGAGATCACGGCCGAACGCGTACGCCTCGTCGTCGAACCCGGCCGCCGTCCGGGCGCAAATGACGGTCCTCTGGAGTTCGCCGGTGTGCCGTTCGGCAGCCACGCCCGATTGATCCTCCTCTTCTTGCAAACCGAAGCCCTGCGCACAGGGCGACGCGAAGTAGAACTAGGCCGCTCCCTGAGAGAGTGGCTTGGCCGGATAGGCGTTTCGGTTGGCGGCAGAACCGGTTACTTAGTCCGCGAACAGGCCGAGCGGATCAGCCGCTGCCGGCTTACGTTCCACCTCTTGGGGGGCAGGACGACGGGCTTGATTAACCAATCGATTGTGGATCGCGCCCTGTTCATCGACGAGGGCAACTCGCGACAAGGTCGCCTTGATCTCGAAACGGCGAAGCTCTCTGAAGGCTTCTTCGAGCAGCTCCGGCGGCACCCAGTCCCACTCGAGGAAGCCGCGATCCAGGCCCTGAACAACAATCCCGCAGCGTTGGACGCGTATCTCTGGCTCGCATACCGGCTACATTCGTTGCCGGCCGACAAGAAGGTTTCCTGGATAGCCCTGAAGGCGCAGTTCGGCGTCGGCTTCAAGGAACTCTACCACTTCAAATCCAAGTTTCCGGGCGTACTGGCATTGGCCACCGCGGTCTACCCTGACGCGAGGATCGAGGTGACGGACGAAGGCGTCATTTTGAAGCCATCACGGCCCCCTGTTGCTCCGAGGCAGGTCGCCTTGCGGCACGCCTGGCTCCGGTAGGCTGATCGGCTGCGCGAGAACGGCCGATCCCTGCAATCAAGTGGTCGCCAGCTTTCGACATGTCCTGCTGCCTTTGGTCGCGGCGGTCACCGTGGCCATCCTCACCAGAGTCCACACGCTCCGAACCTGCAGTTCCGGGGCATGGTGGCGCATACTCGTTCCGAATCCACCAAAAACGGATCCGCGCAGGCCTTGTCGTAACCGCCGCGCCAAAAGTGCCGATCTGAAAAGCGTGCTATTTCAATACGATGCAGCTTCATGCGGCACTACAACCGACTGATATAGCTAGATAATCAGCTTTTCGTTTCAACAGCTCTTGATCCGCAATCGCTCGATTCTGGAACAAGAAGCTGGACCGAGCTTCTTCAAAGGGTTACACGTTCCGTAAAGGTGTTCCGCAAAATAGGGCGTTTCATGCCGGCTGTTTGGGGCTATGCGAGGGTCAGCCGAGAGGATCAGGCACTCGCGCTCCAGCTCGACGCACTGGAGGCCGCCGGCGTACCGGCCGCTCACATCGTGCAGGAGAAAGATTCCGGAACGCGGCAGCGGCCCGCCTTCGAGGCTCTGCTGAGAAAGCTGAAAACGGGCGACAGCCTGGTCGCCTGGAAGGTGGATCGCTTGGGGCGTGACGCGTTGGCCGCGCTGACCGTCGCACGCGACCTGGACGCGCGGGGCGTCCGGATCGTCATCACCACGCTCGGAGTGG
Organism: uncultured Alphaproteobacteria bacterium; assembly: GCA_963777295.1. GTDB lineage: Bacteria > Pseudomonadota > Alphaproteobacteria > Sphingomonadales > Sphingomonadaceae > Allosphingosinicella. The sequence goes on along the minus strand of CAVZPV010000004.1, from coordinate 13,056 downwards.
ACAGCTCCACGCCGGCCGGGCGCATGGTGTTCGGCGTGCTGGCCCAACTCGCGGAGTTTGAGCGGGCGACCCTCATTGAGCGGACGAATGCCGGCTTGGCGGCTGCGAAGAAGCGTGGCAGGCGTCTCGGCCGCCGGCACAGCCTCACCCCGCATCAGCAGCAGGAAGCCAAGCGGATGCGCGAGAAGGAAGACAAAACCTATGCACAGATCGCGGCGCTGTTCGGTGTTTCGCGGTCGGTCGTGTGGCGCTCGGTCAACACGTAAGCGGCACGGCGGTCGGCGGGGTGTCCGCCGCTGCGCTTGCGGTGCTCGCCGAGACCGGAGCGCGTCACCCTAGTATTCCGACTTCAACGCTTGTTTCCCACGGCGGACCTTCTCAAGGATGTCGCTGGCCTTGGCGGTCCAGACGAACGGCTTGGGGTGGTCGTTGTGCTCGGCAAGGTAGCTGTGGATGGCGAGTTCGAGGTCGAGGACGCTCTTGAAGACGCCGCGGCGGATGCGCTTGCGGGTGATCTCGGCGAAGAAGCGCTCGACCAGGTTGAGCCAGGACGAGGAGGTCGGCGTGAAGTGCAGGTGAAACCGCGGGTGCTGCGTCAGCCAGTCCTTCACCGCAGGGTGCTTGTGGGTGGCGTAGTTGTCCACCACCAAGTGTAGGTCGAGGTCAGCAGGCGTGTTCTCGTCGATGACGCCGAGGAAGCGGATGAACTCCTGATGCCGGTGCCGCCTGGCACAGCGGCCGATGACGGTGCCATCGAGCACGTTCAGAGCGGCAAACAGGGTCGTGGTGCCATGCCGCTTGTAGTCGTGCGTCAGGGTGCCTGCCCGGCCGCGCTTGAGCGGCAGTCCTGGCTGGGTGCGATCAAGCGCCTGGATCTGGCTCTTCTCGTCCACAGCCAGCACCAGCGCCCGATCCGGCGGGTTCACATAGAGCCCGACGATGTCGACCAGCTTCTCGGCAAAGGCCGGGTCGTTGGACAGCTTGAAGCGGCGCACGCGATGCGGCTTCAGCCCGTGCGCAGCCCAGACCTTCTGCACCGAACTGACAGCGATGCCGACCGCCTTGGCCATCGCCCGCGCCGTCCAGTGGGTCGCCGCAGGCGGCGTCTCCGTCGTGGTCTTGGTCACCACTTGCTGGACGACTGCCGCCGCCAGCGGCTTTCGCCCCGGCGGACGCGTCTTGTCGCGCAGCAGACCAGACACCCCCTCGGCCGCGAACCGCGCCTGCCAGCGCCAGACGGTCGGCTTCGACTGGCCAGTGCGGCGCATGATCTCCATCGTGCCGACGCCATCCCCGCCCAGCAGCGCGATCTGCGCCCGCCACACGTGCTTCTGCGGCGTGTTGCGGTCCGCCACCAGCCGCTCCAGCTGCGCCCGATCCGCGGGCGAAAGCTGGACCTCTACCCCGGTCCTCATCAGGACCAAGTCGCACATTCCGCCCCGATAGGGAATCCTCTGTCTCGGTCAGAACACTAGATGGCCAGCTCAGTGAAGCGGAAGCCGCTGCGCCGATGGGAACACCGCTATCTCGGGGAAGAGCGGTTTCCCGAGATGCTGTCAGCTCTCGAGATCGAGCACTTCTTCACCCTCGACGAGCAGGAGCTTGTCCAGGTTCGGGAACGCCGCAGCCCCGTGAACCGGATGGCGCTCGCTTTGCAGGTCGGCTTTCTCAAGATGGCCGGCACCACGCTCAACTCGGTCGAGCGCATTCCGGCGGACATCCTGGCCCACCTCGGCCGGCAACTCGATTGCGCGCCGCCGCGGATCGCCTCGATCCGGGCGTTCTATCGCCGCCGCCGGACCTTGTTCGAGCACCACGCGGCAGCACTCCGGCTGCTCGGACGCAACGAACTCACCCCGCACGCGGAACGTGGGCTCGTCGCCTACTTGCGCCGCGAGGCGGCGGCCGTGTTCGACCAACCGGACCTCATGGCCAGTGCACGGTCGTGGCTGATCGAGCATCACTACCTCCTGCTCCGTGAGCGCGACGTCCGCCGCCACGTGAACGCGGCGCGCCGGCATCAGGAGCAGGCTCTGTTCAAGCTCGTCGTCGCGGCCGTGCCAGACCTGATGAACACATGGGTGCCGCGTCTCCTGGCGTCGATCGAGGGCGACGAGATCAGTCATCTGGAGTGGCTGGGCACCGTGCCGTCAAGCAAGGCAACCAAAGGACTTGAAGAGCAGAGCGAGAAGGTCAGCTTCCTCAAGGAACTCGGTGCCGCGCGGTTGGTCCTGCCGGACCTATCATTGGTGGGATTGCAGCACTTCTCCCGGCGGATGGCATTGCGCAAGCCCGCGGCGCTGGCGCGGATCAAGGACCCGCACCGGACAATTGAGATCGCGTGCTTCCTGCGCCTGACGATGCTGCGGCTCACGGATGCGAGCCTGACGTTGCTCGATCACCGGATCGCGGTACTGTGGCGTAGTGCCCGGGAGCGGGCCGAGGACGCGAGGGAGAGCCGGCTGCGGCGCTTCCGGGAGCTGCTCGGCGACCTCGCCGGATTGGCGGGTGACGAAGCGCTCGACGCCGCCGAACTGCGGTCGCGGCTGCAGGCGTTGATCGCCCGCTTCGAACCCGAGCGCGACGCGACCCAGGTCGCCGCCATCCGCCAAGAACTTGGACGCAAATCGCCGGACTTGGCCCGGCTGCTCAAGACGGCACGCGCGGCAGCGTTGGCGGTCCCCGCCGACCACCGGCTGACCGCCGCCTTCGCGACCCTCGATGCGCTCGCGGCGGCGTCTGCGTCCACCCTGCCGGAGGGACAAGCCCAGCCGTTCGGCGCGTCGTGGCAGAGCCTGATCGATCAACCGGACCGGGCTGCGGCGCTGGGCTGCTTTCGCGCCGCAACTTTGATGGCCCTCAAGCGCGCGCTTCGGAACCGGTCGGTTTCCGTCGCTCATAGCTTGTCCCACCAAGCGCCAGAGGACAGGCTCATCCCCCTGAAACTCTGGCAGCGCGACCGCAAGCGTTTCATCCGTGACCTCAATCTGCCGGCCCATGCGGAAGCCTATCTTCAGCCGCTCGAAGCAGGCCTGAGCGCCGGGCTTGCCGCCCTGGCAGAGGCCGTCGAAGCCGGCACGGTCGCGATCGACGGCGACGAACTCCGGTTGCCCCGGCGTGAGCCGGGTTCAAAGGACCCGCGCGTCGAACCGGCACGCCAGGCGCTCGCACGTGCCATCGGCGACACCCAGTTCCCGAACGTCCTGATCGAGGTCGACGGCCTGACCCGGTTCTCCTGGATCCTGCTCGGCCGCCCGGCCCGGTCGGAGCAGGAATTGGTGACGCTCTATGCCGGCCTGCTTGGCCTGGGGTCCGATCTGTCGGTTGCCGAACTCGCGCGCATGGTGCCGTCGATTGCGGCCGACAGCCTCGGGCAGATGGTGCTGAAGATCGAGGCGGACGGACGGCTCCGCGCCGCCAACGACACGGTGCTGGGGTTCATGCGCGAGCACCGCGTCGCGAGCCTGTGGGGACGCGGCCTGTTTGCCTCGGCCGACATGATGAGCTTGGAGGCGACGCGCTATCTCTGGTCGGCGCGGCTTGATCCCCGGCGGCGAACCTATGCGATTGGAACCTATGCCCACGTGCTCGACCAGTGGGGCATCCTCTACGACCAGCCGATCGTCCTGAACCGCCGGCAAGCTGGGGCCGCCATCGAGGGCGCCTTGCGCCAGCGCCAGGTCGGCCAATTGGAGCGCGTCGCGGTCGACACGCATGGCTTCACGCATTTCGCCATGACTCTTCGCCAAGCTCGTCGGGTTCGATCTGTGTCCCCGGCTGGCCAGGCTGAAGAAGCGGCGGCTTTACCTGCCGAGAGGGCTCGACGTGCAGCCCATCTTGCAGCCGATCGTGGCCGAAACCGTCTCCCGCCGCGCGATCAGCCGGGGTTGGGACGGGTTGCTGCGGCTCGGCGCGTCGGTCAAGCACGGCTGGTATCCGGCCACGGAAGCGCTTGACCGCTTCGGCTCGGCCGCCGCCGGCGATCCCGTCTACGAAGCGGGCGACGCCTTGGGCAAGCTGCTGCGCACCCTCTATCTCTGCGACTACCTGAGCAATCCCGCGTTCCGCACCGACATGCTCGATCTGCTCAATCAAGGCGAAGCAGTTCACAGCCTCCAACGGGCGATCCACAATGGCGGAATTACTGCGAAATACGGCCGTACCACGGAGCAACTCGCCGCCATTTCGGGCGCCCTGACGCTGCTCGCCAACATCATCATGGCCTGGAACACCCATCGCCTGCAGGCCGTGATCGACGTGGCGCCGAGCGACCACACGGACGAGGTGCTGAGCTACATGGCGCCGATCGGGCACAAGCACATCAACATGCGCGGCATCCTCAAGTTCGACCTTGCACAGTACGGATCGAGCCTGCTTCAGCACGCACCCATCATCAGCAATGACCGCGCATCGGAATGAAAAGCTGACTTCCCAATGATATCACCATGTTACCGCGCGGCGGGTAACGCAGAGCATTGAAAAACAACGCTTTCCAGATCGGCACTTTTGGCTCGCAGGTTACGACAAGGCCAATCCGGATGACATGCCCCTAGTCTCGCCCCAGTTGCTGAAAGACCCTGCGGACGCCCAGGCGATGGTCGCCGGGCAGCGCTTCTTCCTGCGCGCCTTCCAGACGAAGCCCCTGGCAGACCGCGTCAGGCGCATCGCCATACCTGATCCGACCGATCTCAGCGACGAGGCGATCCTGAAGCATTGCCGGCGCTTCGTGAAGACGAACTACCACCCGAGCGGCACCTGCCGGATGGGCGCCGCGGGCGACGCCATGGCCGTGCTCGATCCGAGGCTTCGCGTCCGAGGCGTCGAGAGACTGCGCGTCTGCGATCTCTCCGCGATGCCGAACATCAATGCCGGGAACACGACAGCGCCGGCGATGATGCTCGGGAGCCGTTGCGCCGAGTTGATCCTCGGGACGTCAGTGACGTCGCACCAGCGCTTCCCTGCGGCGCAGCAGCTGCAAACAGCGTGAGAGGGTGTGCGAAGGCATCGTCAGGTTGATGGGTTGCCGGGGCGGGCCGGGCTGCGTAGCCGGGCCGGATGACGACCGCGCCTGCCTGCCCTAGTTTCTCTCAACGCTTCTTCCCCTGATCTTTCAATTCCACCGAGCATCCAACAAACGCTTAGGATGTCGTTGTGCTCGTTAAGATAGTTATGGATGGCGATCTCCAGGTCAGCGACGCTCCTGAAGACGCCGCGGCGGATGCGCCGGCCTTTTATCTTGGCTAAGAAGCGCTCTACCAGGTTCAGCCAGGAAGCCGAGGTCGGCCTGCATGCAGGCGTAACCGCGGGTGGCGCGCCAACCAGTCCTTCACCGCGGCCTGCTTGTGCGCTGCGTACTTGTCCACCACCAGGTGCAGGTCGAGGTCGGCGGCCGCGTCCTCCTCGATGACGCCGAGAAAGCGAATGAACTCCTGATGGCGGTGCCGCTTGGCACAGCGGCCGATGACCGTGCCATCCAGCACGTTGAGTGCCGCGAACAGGGTGGCGGTGCCGTGACGCTTGTAGTCGTGCGTCATGCTGCCTGCCCAAGCCTTCTCGAGCGGCAGCCCCGGCTCGGTGCGATCGAGTGCTTGGATCTCGCTTTTCTCGTCCACGGCCAGCACCAGCGCCCGGTCCGGCGGGTTCATGTAAAGCCCGACGATGTCCACCAGCTTCTCTGCGAACGCCGGATCGTTGACAGCTTTAAGCCGCTCACGAGTGCGGCTTCCGCCCGTGCCCCTCCAGATCTTCTGCACCGAGCTGACAGCGATTCCGACCGCCTTGGCCATAGCCCGCGCCGTCCAGTGAGTTGCCGCAGGCGGCGTTTCCGTCGTGGTCTTAGTCACTACCTGCTGGACCACCGACGCGGCCAGAGGCTCGCTACCACGCTGCCTCGTTTGTCACGCAGCAGGCCAGCCACACCCTCGGCCGCGCACCGTGCCCGCCAGCGCCAGACGGTCCGCTTGTACTGCCCGGTGCGGCGCATGACCTCCATCGTGCCGACGCCATCCCCGCTCAGCAGCACGATCTGCGCCCGCCATGCACGCTCCTGCGGCGTGTTGCGGTCCGCCGCCAGCCGTTCCAACCGCACCCGATCCTCAGGCGAGAGCTGTATCTCCACTCCGGTCCTCATCGTGACCGGATCGCATAATCAGGCCAGGACGGAATTGTTCGTCTCGGCCGAACACTACTATGCCGGCCACCGCTTCCCGGCCGAGATCATCAGCTATGCCGTCTGGCTCTATTTCCGGTTCCCGCTCAGCCTGCGCCATGTGGACGAGCTGCTGGCCACGCGCGGCGTCAGCGTGAGCCATGAGACCGTGCGGCAGTGGGGCCTCAAGTTCGGGCAGGCGTTCGCCAATCAGATCCGGCGGCGCCTACCGCGGGCCGGCGACAAGTGGCACTTGGACGAGGTCGCGGTGAAGATCGCCGGTGTCCAGCACTGGCTCTGGCGCGCGGTGGATCAGGACGGCACGGTGCTCGACATCCTCGTGCAGAGCCGGCGCGACAAGCGGGCCGCCAAGCGCCTGCTCAGGAAGCTGCTGAAGCAGCAGTGCAGGCCGCCTCGTGTCATGGTCACGGACAAGCTGGCGAGCTATGTGTCGCGCGGCAATGCAACTCCTCATCCTGATCGCCGCGCTACAGCTATGGGGCCGCCAAGAAAGACCCCAGGCCGCCTAACCTGCGGCCACCTCAGATCCACCCGCATTTTCCACCACCTGGCCCCGAGCCAACACCTCTGTCACGAGCCGCCATTTCGAGTGCCGAGGTCGGCGTAGGCGGCTTGCCGAGGCGGGATCTGGCCTGAACTGCCCGTTACAGTCGAAAACCGGGGCTGATGGACGGCTGGTTTTGCCCGTTTGCACCTGGGGAGCCGTCTTCGGGACTGCCCAGAATAGTTGTTCTGGGCGGTTCGGCGACCGGGCGCTTAAGCAGAAGCTGGCGAAATTGACCACCCGTCAGCCTTGGCTTTCCATCGTAATGGGCAGTTCAGCCGGGATCGTGCCCTGGTGACGCTTCTGCCCCGGACAAAATGGCGGCTGGTGTCACGACTGTTGGGAACGGGCCAACACTGGCTGCGCATCCCGGCGCTTGCCGAACAGCTCCAGGCGCAACGAGAGGAGGTCGAACCCAAGCCGCTCCGCAATGGCCCGGATCCGCTGCTCGTGCTCCGCATCCCTGAACTCGACGACCTTGCCGGTCTCGACGTCGATGAGATGGTGATGGTGGCCGTGGTCCGTCGGCTCGTAGCGCGCCCGGCCGCTGCCGAAGTCGCGGCGGTGCACGATGCCCTTCTCCTCGAACAGGCGCACCGTCCGATAGACCGTGGCGATCGAGATCGCTCGTCCAGCAAGGCGGCGCGGCGATGGACCTCCTCGACGTCCGGGTGGTCGCTGGCCTCGGACAGCACGCGCGCGACGACGCGACGCTGCCCCGTGATCCTCAGGCCGTGCTCGGCGCACAGGCGCTCGACGTCCCACTCACCTGCTTCGTTACGCTGAAGTGCTGCCAATCCGGCGCGGAAGGCATCGGTCCCGGGTAGCGGTGCTCGCCGGGTGCAGCGGGGCACTGCCGCGCTTCTCACGGGGGCCTGAGGTCTTGCGCTCCGCGCGGCGCCGTGTCGTCCCAAGTCGCTCAAAGAGGGACCTCCCGTGGCCAGGCAGGCCTGTGCGGCTTTCCTATCTCTGCGGGTAGCTGAAGGTGAACGTCTCGCTGAACGGCTGCCACCAGTCGGGGACGCCGGTCTCCTTGTCGATGTGGCGCAGGAAGCCGTTGGCCTCGGGCGAGGTGAACGGTAGGTCACCTTGTACTTGCCGGGCCCGTCCATCTTCACGTTGTTGGCGTAGTGCGGGCCGTCCTTGGCGGTCATCGCGCAGCATGCGTGCCGTGCGCGTTCCAGTCCGTGCCCTGCTTCTCCAGCGTGTAGTCGATGGTGAGATAGGGGATCCAGGCGCCGTCCGGGAAACCATAGACGTTGTCGGCGGTGGCGTGGACGTCGGCCTCCAGGTGGATCGACGTCCGGACCCATCGCCATGCCGGGCGGCATCGGCGCCATCTCGACGCCGACCAGATAGTTGGCGACGATCTCCATGTCGTGCTGCGTGCACCGGGCCGCCGACGAAATATTCGCGCGCCGGCCGCGGCCGGCGCAGGGCGAGCGCGCCGCTGCGCCATCAGGAGAGTCGAGCGGTCATGGTGGTTCTCTCCGGGAGTGCGGTCAGGCGGGCACGGCGGCGCGCGGCGGGCGCGGCTGCCGGCCGATCAGGCGGGCGCCGACGACGAGCACGGCGAGGATGGCGAGCCAGGCGGCGAGCTGCACGCCCATCGGCCGGTCGGAATAGCCGACCAGCGCGTGCAGCGCGCGGCCGGGGATGCTGCCTTCGGGCAGCAGCCAGGACGTGTCCCAGAGCTGGTAGCCCCAGGCTCGGGATCAGGTCCGCCCCGGCCAGGATCGCCGCGGCCTGCCCGGCCATGCCGGCGGCGAGCAGGGCGATCAGCCAGCCGGTGACCGCGAACAGCCGGTGCACCGGGATCGCGACCAGGCCGCGATACAGCAGCCAGGAGACCAGCGCGCCGGCCGAGCACGCCGAGCGCGCCGCCGAGCAGCAGCGCGGCCGCGCCCTCCGTGGCCGAGGCGGCGATGCCGTAGAGGAACAGCACCACCTCCGCGCCCTCGCGCAGCACGGCGACGGCGACCACGACGCGCCATGGCGAACAGCGACCTGCTCGCCGAGCGCCACGTCGCGGCCCATCGCCTTCATCTCGCGCGCCATCTCGCGGCCGTGGCTGGCCATCCAGAGCTGGTGCCAGCCCAGCATCACGACGGCGACGATCAGGATCGCAGGCGTTGAACAGCTCCTGCCCGTTGCCGGCGAACGCGTCGGACGAGCGCGCCGGCGAAGAGCGGCCAGCAGCGCCGCGCCGAGCACGCCGGCGGCGATGCCGCCGGCGATCCAGGCGCCCGCGCCGCGGCGATCCCTCGGTCGCCGCCAGCACGATGCCGACGATCAGCCCGGCCTCGAGCACCTCGCGGAAGACGATGATCAGGCTTGCCAGCATCGGCTATTCCTTCTGGCCGCTCGACGGCGGTGATGGTGCCCGTTGGCGGTGTCCGGGTGGTAGTCGTCGAAGAACTTGTAGGTGCCCGGCTTCAGCGGCCCGGCGAAGACGGTGATCGTGCCGCCGGGCACCACGATCTTCTCGACCCTTCAGGTCGTGCTCTCGAACTCGCCGGCGTCGTGGTCCTGGTTGGTCACCTCGATGCGGAACCGCTCGCCCGCCGGCACGGTGACCTCGGCCGGGGCGAAATGGTGATCCTTGAGAGTCAGCTTCACGGGCTCGGCCGCCGCGGCGACGCCGCCGGGCGCGGCGGCCCCGGCCAGGGTGATGCCCAGGGTGGCGAGCGAGCATGCAGCGGCACGGGTCACGCACGTCATGGGGCGGCCTCCAGGCATCGGCGCGCCTCTTGTTAATGCGAATCAATCGCAATATCAAGCCCCCAACGTGGGCCTGCCGCGGGCTCGCCGCCCGCTGACCGATCGGATAGCGCCATGGCGGATCCCAGCCTCTTCGACCCGATCCGCATCCCGGTCCAGACCCTGGCCGCGCTGGATTGGCGGCCCTACCACTTCGCGCTGCAGCCCTAGCATTACCTGGTGCGGATGGCGCACATCCTGTCCATGGCCGCGTTCTTCGGCGGCATCGGGCTGCTCGATTTGCGGCTGATGGGCTGGCGGGGCACGGTGCCGCTGCGACCCTTCGCCGAGCATGTGCTGCCCTGGCTCTACGCCACGTTCGCGGTCGCGGCCGTGACCGGCTGGCGTTGTTCTTCTATGATCCCGTGCATGTGGGCTCCCACGCCTATTTCACGCCGAAGCTGATCGCGATCGCGCTTGGGCTGGCCAACGCGGCCCTGTTCCATCGCACCGGTTACGTGGCCGCGCTCGCCGCCGAGCGCGGATGCCGCTCTCGGCGCGGGTCGCGGGTGCGATGTCGCTCGCGTGCTGGACGGCGGCGGTCTCCTTCGCGTGCCTGAACACCGAGGCGGCGCCGAAGGTGCTGCTGCGGTGAGGCCGGCGCCTCTGGACCGGCTATGATCCGGACTGGCTATGAGTGCTACGCAGGCCGGCCCGCAGCCTCATGGACGAGGTAAACGCCTCCGAGACGCTGGCCGAGCTGCATCGGGTCATCTCCGAGCACGCGGGCGGTGCCATCGAGGCGCACGACATTCGGACCCGCACGGCCGGCAGCGTCACGTTCATCGAGTTCCACCTGGTCGTGCCCGGGCGCATGACAGTCGAGGACGCGCATGCGATCTGCGACCGCGTCGAGCGCGCCCTACGTGAGCGGGTGGGTGTACCCTGATGCTTCCAAATCGCCCTCGACCCCTGGCCACGCTTCGGCCAGCGCCTCGCGTACGATCCGGAGCTGCTGAGTGTGGCATCAGCGGCGGAAGCATGCCTGCGATAGTGCGCCAGCGCCGCCGCGTAGAGACAGGGATCGCCATGCCCCCGTGCTGGCTGGCGTGCTGCCTCCTGGATCACGGCCAGGGGCAGGCTCGTGTCCTCGGCGACCACGCCGTGCGCTGCCACGCGCCCAGGCGATGCGCGGCGGCGCAGGTGCCCCCAGCCGGGCTAGCCGCGAGCATGGCCGCGAGGAGAGCCATGTGCTGCATCCCTGCCTCCCTTCGCCGGCCCGGACGTCGGCAACCAGCACGGCACAGCATAGGCCCAGGCCACAGCGTCAAGAACGCTGGGCCCGGCGCCATCCCGAGCGCAAGACCTGGCCCACTCGCCAGCGCTGCAACGGCGGCGAAAGGCGAGAGAGCGAGCCCCAAGCTCGCCGGGTCAGCCCTTGGTCTTCCTGAAGGAGCCATAGAGGTCGTCGAGCATGGCGCCGCCGCGCTCGATGCGCTCCTGGTCCCCTCTGTTGCCACCGCAGACGCCCGCGACCAGGTGCGCGATGCCGCTGTCTCCTCGCGGCCGAACTTGGCGTCCTTGAGGTCGATGTCGTGCACGATCTCGCCGATGGCGGCGAGCGCCGGGTCGGCGAGGCCCGCGCGGGCCAGCAGCACCTCGAACGTGCAGCGGTCGCCCTCGTGGGTGAACTCGGCCTCGAACATGTCGAAGCGCAACTCGCCCGGCTCGGGCACGTAGCCCTTGGCGGGCACGAACTTGAACCGGGCCTCCGGGTCGATGAACCGCCGGATCAGCCAGGCCGAGGCGATGCGGTCGACGTGCACGCCCTGGCGGGTGACCCAGACGCTTCCCTGAAGCGGCCGCTTTCCGTCCTCCTGCGGCCGCGTCCTTCGCCTCGTCTCTCCCATCACCGTCTCCTCCGCAGCAGGGCCTCGAGGCCGCGACCAGGCCCTCGACCGCCTCGCGGCCGTCCGCCCCGAAGAAGTCGATGGCCGATGGCCTGGGCGAGCCTCCGCCTCAGCCGGGCGAGCCTGCCCGGGCCTCGCCCCGGCCGCCGCATCGGCTTCCCGCCAGCCTCTCGCGCACGGCGCGTGCGCCTCGGCGGGGGCTCGTAATCGGCCTCGCGGGCGGCGTTGAACAGCGCCCGGACTTCCTGGTCGGACAGGCCGTCCACCAGCCGGGCCTCGCAGATCATCCCCTCTCCGCCGCCCTCGACGACCTCCTTCAGCACCCACTCGAGGTCCTCCCGCGTCTGCTCGCTGGCGGGCAGCGCGTAGACGGTGTTCTTCACCGTAACGGCGCCCAGCGCCTGGAGCCGTCGCCAGACCTTCACCCGGAGGTAGGCGGGCTTGGCGGGAGCTGGTGGATCAGCAGCAGCCAACGGGCGGCTGGACCGCGCGGGGGTTTCGGCCTCGCTCATGCGAGGACCGTATCACGCACATGGCGCGAAGATACAGTTGTATCTCGAGCAGCCTGAAGACTAGCGTCCGTATCTCAAGAGCGGTCCGGGAGATACATTGCTTACGGACGCTTGAGGACGTCATCGCGGGCCGGGGCCGACCCGTGCCGTTCACGCCACCCCATTCGAGGAGACGCGCCATGAAGTGGGTCACCCGCGAACGCCCCAAGATCGACCGCATCGCCTGCCCCTGGCTGATCCGGCGCTTCGTCGAGCCCGGGGCCGAGTTCGTCTACGTGCCCGCGGAGAGGGTTTTCGAGGTCGCCGCCGAGGTTGGCGGCACGCCCTACGACACCCCCGGAGCCGATCCCTTCTCGCACGTGGCGAGCTTTGCTCGCTTCGACGCCTTCCTCAAGCACTACGACCTGAGACCCGGCCCTGCACCGGCTGGCCCTGATCGTGCGCGGCGCCGACACGGCCCGCCACGACCTCGCGCCGGAGGCGTCCGGCCTGCACGCCATCTCGATGGGGCTGTCGGCCAACATCCCCGACGACCACGCCATGCTCGAGCAGGGCATGGTGGTCTACGACGCCCTCTACACGTGGTGCCGCGACCTGCAGGGCGAGGTCCACAACTGGAAGCCGGCGGCGAGCGCGGCGCCGCCGCCGCGGCACCGGTAGGTGCGCCGTGAGCGAAGCCGTGCCCGCCGCGGACGCGCCCGTTGACGCGCTTGCACCGGGCCGCGGCCGCCGCACGGACGCCGTCGCCGGGCACGGCGTTTCCTTCGGCGAGGCGCTGCGGGTCTGGCTGCGCGTGGCCGCGCTCTCGTTCGGGGGCCCGCCGGGCAGATCGCCGTGATGCACCGCATCGTCGCAGGAGAAGCGTGGATCGGCGAGGCGCGCTTCCTCCATGCCCTCTCCTACTGCACCCTCCTGCCGGGTCCCGAGGCGCAGCAGCTCGCCATCTACATCGGCTGGCTGATGCACCGCACCCGCGGCGGCGTCGCCGCGGGCACGCTGTTCGTGCTGCCGGGCGTGATCTCCATCATGGCGCTCAGCTACGTCTATGCGGGCTGGGGCAAGGTCGGCGCCGTCGTCGCCCTGTTCTTCGGCCTCAAGGCGGCGGTGCTGGCCGTCGTGCTCCAGGCCGTGGTGCGCGTCGGCTCGAAGGCGCTCAAGAACCGGGCGTTGGTCGGCATCGCGGCCGTGGCGTTCTTCGCGATCTTCTTCCTGGGCGTGCCG